>CAVZKI010000007.1:0-213241 GCA_963775905.1 Nitrospirota bacterium
CGGCCGAGAACGCGCGCGGCGTGTGGTGGGCGCCGGCCGACGTCGTGGCGCTGCCCACGCCGAACATCGGCGAAAACAAGGGAAGGTCCTACGCCGGCAACATCGTCTCGGTCCTCAGCCCCACGATGACGAATGAAGTGCTGGTCAGTTTCAGTCGTCTGACGCTCGACAATCATTACCAGGATCCGGGCCTGCTCTCCCAGGGCGCCGGAGGCATCACGTTCCGGGGGATTTTCCCCGCAGCGGTGTCGAGCCCGTACCTGCCGACGGATATGCTCCACGGGTGGGGCGGCAGCGGTCAGGTCGGCAACCTCTGGGCGAAAGCCAACGACATGTACGCGCACAACGACGCGCTTCAGTTCAGCAACAAGCTGACGAAGCTCGTCGGCGCCCACGGCTTGAAGTTCGGCTTCTCGGTCGAGCGTGGACAGAAGCAGCAGAACTTCCAGAACCTCGAATCGGGCCAACTCTGGTTTGGGAACGACAACAATACCGGAACGGGCAACTCGGGCGCGGATATGCTCGTCGGACGTGTCGGGCAATTCAATCAAGGCATCGCGACAAACGGTGCCCCGGCGCCCGGCCAGCCTTCCGGCAAGTGGCGGTACTGGAGCTACGACGCCTTCGTGCAGGACGCCTGGAAGCTCCGATCGAACCTGACCATCGAGTATGGCGTGCGGTTCGGTATGTGGACAAACAACGTGGAGTTGAGCGGGGCGGGGGGCTACTTTACGCCTTCGCTTTACAATCCGAATGCCGGCTCATTCCTCGACCCCGGCACGTACCAACGCCTGAACGGCGTCTGCTACGTGTACACCGGATGCGCGCCCGATGGTCAGCTGGACAACCGCAACCCGTTCGCCCTGCCGCGCGTCAACGTGGCCTGGGACATCGACGGCGAGGGAGACAACGTCCTCCGCGGCGGCTACGGCGTCTTCTACAACCGGAACATGGGCAACGTCGAATACGACACCACGTTGCGCCTTCCGCCAAACGCCTACCAGGTCGCCACGGATTTCTGGGCGGGCGGCGGTTACGGTGGCGGTGTCGGCCTCACCTACGACACGATCAGCGAGGCCACGCTGGCGAACCGCATCGGCAGTATCGGCATCCAGACCCTGGACCCGGATTCGTTCAAGTGGCCCAAGACCGATAGCTTCAGCCTCTCGTACGCGCGGCGCATTCCGTGGAACCAGGTCGTCGAGGCAGCGTACGTCGGGACTCGCGGCCACGATCTGGTCACCCAATCCAATGGCAACGTGATGCCCTATGGAGCGCTCAGCTCCGGCACGTTCAACGGCGTCGATCTCAGCGTGCCGGTTAACCGCGTCGCCGTCGCGAACGGGGATGGCAACCTGCAAAGGTTCCGCCCGTACAACGCCCTGGCCAGCATTCGGGCGCGTGACTTCCGAGGCGAGTCGAAATACGACTCGCTACAGGTGACCTTGAGCCGCCAGACCAGCCGCAACCTCCAGTACTTCGTCGCCTACACCTACGGTAAGACGCGAGGCACACTCGCCGACGAATACGCCATAATCGACCCCTACGATCCGGCCCGCACCTATGGAGTCCTCGGTCAGGATCGCACGCACATTCTGAACCTCTCCTGGAATGCGTTCATCCCCGACGGCGCGCGTGGGTCGATGGACAACTGGTTCGGCCGCGGACTGTTGAACGGCTGGCAGCTATCCGGGATCACGTCGCTGGCCAGCGGCATCCCGTACCGGCTCAGCTTCAGCGGCGCCGCGGCTGCAGGCTCGATCTCGGCCGCCTACTTCGGTACGGCCGACGTCGTCGGGCCGTCTCTCTCTGGCGGTAACGGCCTCGCGCCTGTCTACACTTGCGATCCGACCCTCGGCGGCAAGGATCCTGGCGAGAAGCTTCTGGACATCAATTGCATCGGGGTACCGGCGTTCGGCGAGAATGGCGAGCTGACTCCGCCCTACAACCTGCGCCAGCCAATGAGGTCCAATCACGACCTGACGCTGTTCAAGAACTTCACCATCCGCGGTGAACAGAAGATCCAGTTCCGCGTCGGATTCTTCAACCTCTTCAACCAGGCATTCGCGACGACGGCCCAGGACGGGAACGACATCAACCTCGTGCTCGACACGACGTGCAACGTCATCGTCCCCAACGTTCCGCAAGGGAACGGTGCCTCGGCGGACACGTGCGACCCGACGCGGGGCTTCTCGTTCACGCCGCAGACGATTTCGAACTTCGGCAAGATCAACCTGAAGCGCGGCCACCGCGTGGTCGAGTTCGTGCTGAAGTATTACTTCTAGAGCCACGGATCACACGGATCACACGGATCCGGAGTAGCAACCAACGGTCGGTTCGATCTGCACGAAAGCAACGGGGGCGAGAGCCGGGAGGCTCTCCCCCCGTTCGTGCTATCAGGCGGTATACTCGGGTGATCCCTCGCGGCATTGCCAATGGCCCGCAAACCGACGCTTCCCCTTTCGGTCCTTCTCGCAGCCGCACTCCTGACCGTGTCTGGACCGGCGGCGGGACAAGGGCAAGGCGCGCCTGACGCCGAGCGGCTCTTCGCCCGGGCGATCGAGCTGCATCAGGCCGGCGACATCCTTGGCGCAATCGACTCCTATAAGGCTGTGCTCGCCATTGCCCCCGACCGCGCCGACGCCCTGTCGAACCTCGGCGCTGCCTACGTTCGACTCGGGCAATACGACGATGCGATTGCGCAATATGCGTCGGCGCTCAAGGCCGATCCCGGCAACGCCTCGATTCGCTTGAATCTCGCGCTGGCCTACTACAAGTCAGCCAGACCTCAACTGGCAATCCCCGAGCTCCGGCGAGTCGTGGCGTCGGACCCTGAGGCGCGTAATGCCTATCTCGTGCTGGCCGAGTGTTACCTGCAGATGGGCCAGGACAACGAGGTCGTCGGGTTGCTCAAGCCGCGTGCGCAGCTCTTCGGAAACGGAAACGATCCGGCCTACGCCTACTTGCTCGGCACTGCGCTGCTCCACCAGAACGAGATCATCGAGGGTCAGAAGTACGTGAACGTCGTCTTCGGCGCAGGCGAATCAGCGGAAGCGCACCTTCTCATGGGGATGGCCTATCTTACCCAGCAGGATTTTCGCGGCGCCAAGGCCGAGCTCGAACGCGCGGTAAAGCTCAATCCGCAACTCTTAACGGCGCACTCGCTCTACGGACGCTCGCTCCTCGCGCTCGGCGAACCCGAGGCCGCGGAGCGCGAGTTCCGGCGCGAGCTCGAACTGAACGTCAACGATTTCGAAGCCAACCTGCAGATGGGTCACATCCGGCGCGGCGCTCAACGGTTGGACGATGCGTCGGTGTACCTCGAGCGGGCGAACAGCATCCGTCCCGGAGACCTGACTGCCCGTCAGCTGCTCGCAAGCTTGCGCCTGCAGTCCGGCAAAACGGACGAAGCCGTCGTTATGCTCGAAGCCATCGTCAAGGACGCGCCGGAGCTCATCGAAGCGCACGTCCAGCTCGCCACCGCGTACGGCCGCTTGAAGCGCACCGCCGACGCGCAGCGCGAGCGCGAGATCATCGACCGCCTGACCGCCGAGGCGCAGGCCCGGCAACCCGGCGCCAAGCCGGCGGGCAAGGGCGGAGAGGTTCGGTGATGAACAGGACCATTCGCAGTGTCCGGCGTCAGCCGGACCTAGCGGGTATCGCCGCTCTACTCCTTCTCTGGTCGATCGCGCCGTGCTTCGCGCAGTCAGCCGACAAAGTGCCACCAGCGAAAGCGCCCACGAGTCGGCCCGCCGCAAAGGCGGCGCCCACGGCTGGATCCGCCGAGTTCGACAAGATCGTGAAGGCTGCGACCGACGCGCGACTGGCCGAGCGATGGGACGACGCGATTGCGCTCTACGCTCAGGCGGTCAAGCTGAAGCCCGACTACGTGGAGGGCTTCTGGTATCAAGGCACGGCTTACTACACGCTCGACAATCACACGCAGTGCCGCGACGCGTTCAGGCGTGTGATTCGGCTCGCGCAGAAGAACGGCGCGGCCTACGCGTTTCTGGGCCTGTGCGAATTCGGGTTGAAGGAGTACGACCGGGCGCTCCAAGACCTGCTGCAGTCGCGTACCCTCGGCGTCGGCGATGTGCCCGAGCTCGGTGGGACTGCCCGCTATCACGCAGCGCTCCTCATGACGCGCGCGGAACAGTTCGAGCAAGCACTCGAAACTCTGGGCGAGTTTGCCGCCGAAGGCAACGACAACCCGCGCGTGATCGAGGCGATGGGCCTCGCCACCTTGCGGATGGCGTTCCTCCCGACCGAAGCCCCGCCGACGCGGCGCGAGATGGTGCTGATGGCCGGCCGCGCCAGCTATCAAATGGCTACGCGGAACACCGTGGCCGCGGAACGAGCGTTTCAGGCGCTCGTGGCTCGCTATCCTGAGACGCCGAACGTGCACTATGCCAACGCCGTCTTCCTTCTCCAGGAACAGCCGGACAAGGCGCTCGAGGAGTTCAAGCGCGAGCTTGAGCTGCAGCCCGAACACGCGTGGTCTCTGATGCAGATCGCGTACGAGTATGTCAATCGCGGCGATGCCCAAGGGGCTCTCCCTTGGGCCAAGCGGGCCGTCGCGGCGGCGCCCAACTCGTTTGCCGCGCGCAAGGCGCTCGGACAGGCGTTGCTGGACTCGGGGGAGGTCGAGGCGGCGATCAGGGAACTCGAGCTCGGCGTCACGCTCGCGCCGGCGAGCCCTGGATTGCATTTCACGCTCGCCAAGGCTTACCAGCGCGCGGGACGCCTCGACGATGCCGCACGGGCGCGTGCCGAGTTCACGAGACTCGATCGGCTGGCCCGCACGCTGCGGAGTGGCGCCCAGTCCGTAGGAGGAAAATGACCGCACTCCGACTTCCGCTCAGTGTCGCGTTCCTGGCCCTGCTCGCCATGCCTGGCGGGTCAGCGCAGCAACAACAGCCGACGCCACAGCGGGCCGGAGGCGTCAGCGAGGCAGTCCGGGCCGTGGTCGTGGATGTTGTCATCCGCGACCGCCGCGGGCTTCCGGTCCGCGACCTGTCGCAGGCGGATTTCGAACTGCTCGAGGACGGCGTTCCGCAGAAGCTCGGGTCGTTCACGCCGGTCTTCGACAGCGTGCCGGCCCCAGTGGCACTGGCGCCAAAGGCATCAACTGCTACCCCCAGCACGAGCACTAGCGCACCCGGAGCCGTCGACAATGGACCGATCGTCACCGCGCTCGTGTTCGACCGGCTGACTCCGGAAGCGCAGCGTCTGGCCGTTCAGGCAGCGCAGAGCTACCTCGGAAAGAAGGAAGAGGCGCCGTACTACATCGGTATCTACAGCGTGGATCTGGCGTTGACCCCATACGCACCGTTCACACGCAATGTGAACACGCTCCGCCAGGCGCTGACCAAGATCGCCGCGCGAAGCTCCTCGGCGTCCAATGCCCCTGAGCGGCAGCAAGCCCGGGCGGCCCTTGATTCGGCGGCTGGAGCGGCAGCGCAAACCGTCGCCAATGCCGCCGCGGCAGGCGGCCCTGGCACGGGCGCGGCGATGGGGACGGCCCCGGCAACGGCGCAGCTCGCGCAAATGGAGTCGCAGATGATTCGCGACTTCGACGCGATGGAGCGCGACCAGCAGGGATACTCCACGACCAACGGGCTCTTTGCCGTGATCGGCGCGCTCAGGAAGCTTCCTGGCAGGAAGAGCCTCGTGCTCTTCTCGGAGGGTCTGGCTATCCCTCCGGCCGTGCAGCGCCTGTTCCTGGGCGTCATCGACGCCGCGAACCGCGCCAACGTGAGCATCTACACGATGGACGCGGCTGGCCTCCGCGCCGAGAGTCAGCAAGCGATCACACGCGACAAAGTCAATCAGGCGGCAGGATTTGGCATTAACACCGCCTACGCGAACGCGGCAGGAAACGAGCCGCTGACCAAGGGGCTCGAAGAGAATGAGAACGTGCTGCGCGGCGATCCCCATAGCGGTCTCGGCCAGCTGGCGCAGGATACCGGTGGCGTGCTGTTCGAGAACACGAACAACCTGCGCCTGGGCTTCGAGCGCATCGAGGACGATCTTCGCAACTACTATCTCCTCGGCTACTCGCCCACCAACGACGTCTACGACGGGCGGTTTCGCAAGATCGAAGTCAAGGTGAAGCGGCCAGGCGTGACGGTCGCGGCTCGAAGAGGCTACTTCGCGGTGCGCGATCCTGGCGGCGACGCGGTCAACGAGTGGGAAGCGCCGGCGCTCGGCGCCCTGGAGCAGAACCCCCTGCCAAACGGCTTTCCTGTGCGCGCGGGCGCACTGCGATTTCCGGAGCGCGATCGGCCGGGCCTCGTTCCGGTCATCGTCGAATTCAAGACTGCTGGTCTCACGTTCAAACCGTCAGCGGATGGAACGACCTATACGTCCGATTTCGCGGTCATCGTTCGCTTCCTCGACAAAGACAATCAGGTCGCGCGCAAGGTCAGCCAGCATTACGAGGTCAATGGGCCCCTGGCCACTCTGGAGTCTGCGAAGCAGGGCGATGTGATCTTCTATCGCGAGCCTGAGCTCCCGGCCGGCGTCTACACGATGGAGACGGTCGTCTACGACCTGCCGTCCTCGAAATCCAGCGTACGGCTGGCGACAGTGGAAGTGACGCGAGACGACGATCCGGCAAAGTTGAGGATGAGCAGCCTCGTCCTCGTCAAGCGGGCCGAGAAAGTCCCCGAGAAAGATCGCCGGGCCGGATAACCCGCTGTTGGTACGGGACGTCATGGTATCTCCGAACCTCGGCGACCCGGTGAGCAAGAAGTCGAAGGAAGTCGGATTCTATTTCGCTGCGTACCCCGCTCAGGGTAAGCCGGCGCCCGAGTCCGTGATCGAGTTGCTGCAGAACGGCAAGCCAGTCGCGCAGATTCCGATGCCGCTGCCTGCCGCCGACGCAAGCGGCCGGATTCAACAGGTCGGACGCCTGCCGATTGGCGACCTGGCGCCGGGCAACTACGAGTTGCGCGCTATCGTCGCGCAGGGGACCGATCAGATCGCTCGCTCGAGTTTGCTGAGGATCGTGGAGTAGCAGCTGAATCCGTCGTAGTGTCCGGCTAAAGCCGGACACTACGACGGCACCAAGGCGGAGTGCCCATGACCATGACGAAGCTCTCGCCCGCCGTCGTCATCGCCCTCGCATTCGCCAGCCACACCGGCCTCTCCGGCCAGTCCGATCGGCCACGTGCCACGCAGTCGTTCACCGCAACGACGACCGCCATTCTCGTCGACGTAGTCGTGCGCGATAAGAGCGGACGTCTTGTCGTCGATCTCTCGGCCGACGACTTCGCCGTCGCCGAGGACGGCGTCGCGCAGCAGGTCGACTCGTTCACCCGAGTCACGCGCGGTGGTGGCATCGGCGTCAACGTCGCGTGGCGCTCGCCCGACAAGTCAATTGTGGTATCGCCGACAGCCGAACACGGCGCCGTCACCACGACCGCGGCGGCCGACGAGGAGTCGACGACCGCGCTCGTCTTCGGTCACCTCTCGTCAGAATCACTGGGACTGGCGCAGCGGGCGACGCTCGATTACATCCCCACGAGCGGCGAATCGGCGGGACGCGTAGGCGTCTTCGCCACCGATCCCGGAATCCGCGCGGTGCAGGGCTATACAACCGATCGCCGGTTGGTGCGGCAAGCCGTTGCGAGAGTCATCCCCTCAGGAACCAACGCGGAGGAACACACAGCGAACCGCACCGACGAGTTGCACGCGCGTCGTCGCACGCTTCAGGGAGAGGGGGGGCAGGCTGGGGGCAGCACCTCCACCGATGGCGGTTCGGCCATGGCTCTCAACGCTGCAGAGATCGGGCTGCGTGAGGCTGAGTTGCGCATGGTGCAGCAGGAACTGAACCTGATCCGCTCGTTCGAGCAGATCGATCGCGAATACAAGGGCTACGACGTGTCGCAGGGGTTGCAGGCAGTCGTCGAATCGCTTGCGCCTTTCCCTGGCCGCAAGACCATCGTCTTCTTTTCAGAGGGTCTCCCGGTCTCGCCGGCGATGTCGGCGAGACTTGACTATCTGATTGAGGCCGCGAACCGCGCCAACGTGACAGCATACGCCATCGATGCCAACGGCCTGCGGGCGAAGAGCACGACCAATAACCTTCGAAAGGAGATCGACGTCTTCAGCGAGGAGCGCATGCTCCAGAACGCGACCGGCGTCCTTCGCACCGAGCAGCCGCTGACGATGTCGTTCGAGCGGGTCGAGGACATGCTGCAGCTGGATTCACGCGCCGGCCTCGCGCGGCTGTCAGGCGACACCGGCGGCTTTCTAATCGAGGGATCGAACAACTTGGGCGCGGCGTTCAAGCGAATCGACGAGGACAGCCAGTTCCACTACCTCCTGACCTACTCGCCGAAAAAGGCGGCCTTCGACGGCAAGTTCCGGGCGATTCAGGTGAGCGTCCGGCGTCCCAGCGTGCAGGTCTTCGCGCGAAAGGGCTACCGCGCCGTGCACTCGCCGCGGTTGACCGACACGTCGAACTACGACCGCCCGGCTCTGGCGCTGCTCGATCGCACACCGCTCCCGAACGCGTTTCCGATCTACGCCTCAGGTTTCAGCTTTCCCGATGCCGCGCGCCCTGGACTGACGCCCGTGCTGGTCCACGTCGGCACCGAGTCGCTGCGCTTCGACGTCGATGCGCGGCAAACCACGTATTCGGCTCAGGCGGCGGTCGTCGTCCGAATCCGCGATGGGAAGGGACGAGAAGTACAAAGGCTGAGCCAACAGTACCTGTTGAGCGGGGACATGAAGGATCTGGAGGCGGCGAAGCGTGGCGAGATCCTCTTCTATCGCGAGCCGGACCTGGCTCCCGGCATCTACACGATGGAATCGATCGTCTTCGACGTCGTCGCGCAACAGGGCAGCGCGCGCATCGCCACGCTCACCGTGCCGAGTCCGGCGCCGACAGCACTGGAAATGAGCAGCCTGGTGCTCGTGAGCCGGATGGAGGACCTCGGCGAAGCCTTCACGCCGTCTTCGGCGGTGCTCGCTCCGCTCTACGTCGGCCGCACGCTGATCTATCCGAACCTTGGCGAACCGATCGCCAAGTCAGCCTCGAGCGAGCTGCCGTTCTATTTCACGCTCTACGGCACACTCGACGGCGTCAAAGCCAGCGCCGAACTGCTGCGGAATGGTCAGCCGCTGGCCGAGGCGCCGATCGAACTACCGCCTTCGCCCATGTCGCCCGTGCAGCACGTCGGCAGATTCCCGATCGGAGCTCTTCCCGGCGGTACCTATCAGCTACGCATCCGCGTGAACAACGGCCGCCAGGAGATCGCGCGCACGGCCTTCTTCACCATTCGCGATTGAGCGCGCCAGCACGCCCGCTCTTCGCCTGATTCGTCCACACGTCGACCCACATCGGCGATCGCGCCTCGCTGATCCAGAAGTTGCCCACGACAATGTCGGTGTCGCCATCGCCGTCGATGTCTCCGACATCGAGCGTCGCGTGCCGTGGCGCTCCCATCTCGATCGTGTGGGGCACGAAGGTCCCGGGCCTCGTTTGCTCCAGCCACACCAGCGCCGGTAGCGCGCGTTCGTCAAGGTCGGCACCTGCGGCGAGCAACGCGCACGCGACAATGTCGAGATCGCCGTCGCCGTCCATGTCCGCGGCCCTTGCGCGGTGCACCCCGGGCATCTGTGCGAGCGTCCGCTCGACAAACGGATAGGCGCCCTTGTTCTCGAGCCACTGCATCCCGTGGTACGGCTTCACAATCCCATCGTCGAACGTATCGCCGTGGGTCAGGAGCACATCGAGATCGCCGTCCTTGTCGAGGTCGATGAGCTCGATGCCCGACGATCCCCAGTTGGGGTGGGGTGCGGCATAGATGACTTTCTGATCGAAGGAGAAATCGCCATTGCCTTTGTTGATGTAGGCAAGCACCGTCTCGTGCTCCTGCGCGAGCAGCACGACGAAGTCCATCTTCCCATCGGCGTTGAGGTCGGTGGGAATCATGTGGATGGCGCCTGACCGCTTGTCGATCAGGTGATTGAAGAACGACGGTTGGGACGGGTTCGTCGTGCGATTCTCGGCGATCGTGACGTGCCCGGTGGTGCGCCACCCGAATGCGGCGACAGCTAGATCGTTTCTGCCATCACCGTTGAAATCTGCAGTCTCGACGTCGGCCACGCGCGGCCAGTCGTCCAGCCACAAGGCCGCCGTGAATTTGCCTTTGCCCAGGCCGCGCAGCCAGATCACGGCCCCTTTCCTGTGATCGGCCGGATAGAACGCCCCCATGTCGCTGACCAGCAAGTCCTTGATACCGTCGCGATCCATGTCGACAAACGTCGCGTGTGAAGGGTACGGGACGCTAGCGACGACCGACAGCGTCGCCCCTTCC
This sequence comes from Nitrospirota bacterium, assembly GCA_963775905.1. Classification (GTDB taxonomy): domain Bacteria; phylum Nitrospirota; class Nitrospiria; order Nitrospirales; family Nitrospiraceae; genus Palsa-1315. Next base: position 10,329 of record CAVZKI010000007.1, read on the forward strand.
GAGAGTCGACCCGTGAAGACGACACCCTGCCGCATGTCGGTGCCGAGCACGTCGAGGCGACCGTCACCGTCGAAGTCCACCAGGGAGACGTTCGAAACCGCCGGTTGTCCAGGCATGTCGCGTACCGCGAGGCCGTGTCGTACGAACCGGATCGGCGACTCGGCCGGATCCGGCCAGGGATCCGGCGCTGGCAATCGCTCGGGCGCGCGGGCTACGTAGTAGGACAGGACCTGGGCGAAGTCTGGCGGCAGCTGCACGGACTTGTAGACCGTCTCCGGAGCGCCTATCGGTGGCAGCCGGTTCTCGCGGATGAACGTCATCCGGACGAACTCGTCGCGCCACCGATCACGGGGGAGGATTTCCGGGGGTGGGAAGGCATGGCACCCGCTGCACGTCGCGCGCGCCATCTTTTCGTCCGCCTCGCCGGCGGGCTGCGCCTGCCGCTCGAGCGCGAGGAGGCTCACGCCGCAGAGCGCGGCAGCGATCCAAATAGCGGTCTGGCTCTCGCCAAGTCTTGGTCTTGAACATTGACATGCGATTCTATCGTGCCCATCAGGCCGCGTCGTATCCGGCGTAGCTGAGCGAAAAAGATCTTCACCGCTGAGAGCGCTGAGCCCGCAGAGTCATACTCTATTTTTCTCTGCGCCCTCGGCGTCTCTCGGCGGTGAAAAGCTTTCCCAGTGAGAGTTGTGGGGCCTGCAGGAAGGATTCCAAGCTCCTCGTGCGGAGCCGTGCTAACATCCGGGGCTGCCCCGCGTCCCATGCCCTACCCGTTCACCCCATCCAGATACGGACAGCCACGCCGGGAGTTTCTGAGGCTGCTGTCGCTCGCCGGAGCGTCAACAATCAGCGGGCTGCCGTGGCTCAGGACCGGCGCCGCCGCGGCAGGGCCACTGTTCGAGGAGATTCCAGCGAGCGCCAGCGGCATCACGTGGATTCATGAAAACGCGATGTCCGCCGACCGGCACCTGCCGGAAACGATGGGGCCCGGCGTTGCGTTCTTCGACTACGACAACGACGGCTGGGTCGACATCTTCATGGTCAACAGCGGCGCGAGCGATTTCTACCAGCCGAAGGCGCCGCTGAAAAACGCGCTCTACAAGAACAATCGCGACGGCACCTTCACCGACGTTACCGACAAGGCCGGCGTCGCCGGCGGCCGCGAGTTCGGGATGGGTTGCGCCATTGCCGACTACGACAACGACGGCTACCCAGACATCCTGGTCACCGCCTACGGGCGCTGCACGCTTTACCGGAACAACGGCAACGGCACCTTCACCGACGTCACCGACAAAGCCGGTGTCGCCGCGCCTGGCTGGACGACGAGCGCCGTCTGGTTCGACTACGACAACGACGGCCGGCTCGACCTGATGCTGTGCAGCTTCGTCCAGTTCTCGCTGGCGAACAACGTGTTCTGCGGCGACAACAAGCTCGGCAAGCGTTTCTACTGTATCCCGCGCGTCTTCAAGCCGACGCCGAGCCTCCTCTATCACAACAACGGCGACGGAACGTTCACCGAGGTCAGCGCCGGCACCGACATCCAGCGGGCACTCGGCAAGGCGCTCGGCGTCGTCGCCACCGACATCAACGGCGACGGATTGATGGATCTGTTCGTCGCCAACGACACGGTGCAGAACTTCCTGTTCGCGAACCGCGGCAAAGGCAAGTGGGAGGAAATCGGGCTCGTCTCGGAGGTGGGGTTCAGCGTCAACGGCCGGCCGAGGTCAGGCATGGGCGTCGACGCCGCCGACATCAACGGCGATGGCCGCCAGGATCTGTTCGTCGCCAACGTCGACCAGGAAATGTTCTCGCTCTATCAGAACGAGGGCAGCGAGTCGTTCTCCGACGTCGCCGCATTTCACGGTGTCGCCCAGGCGACGCGCCTCTTGAGCGGCTGGGGTCTCAAGTTTTTCGACTACGACAACGACGGCCTCGTCGACCTGTTCCTCGCCAACGGCCACCCCGACGACATGATCGAGAGCTACTCGCAGCAGGTCCGCTACAAAGAGCCCCTGGTGCTGTTCCGGCATGACGGGAAGAAACTCCAGAACGTCAGCGCTCAGGCAGGGCCGGTATTCACGAAGATGTTTCCGGCCCGCGGCCTCGCCACCGGTGATTTCAACAACGACGGGCGCATCGATGTCCTCATCGGTAACAACGGCGAGGCGCCGGTGCTGCTGAAAAACAACGCCGGAGAGGGCAACCACTGGCTCGGCGTGAAGCTCCAGGGCACGACCTGCAACCGCGATGGCATTGGCGCGACGATCACGTGGTCGGCCAACGGCACAACGCGCAGCCGCTACAAGGCCAATGGCGGGAGCTATCTTTCCTCGCACGACATGCGCGAGGTCCTCGGCATTGGCACGGCCACGAAACTCGACTGGATCGAGATCAAGTGGCCGCTGCCGAGCGGCCGCGTGGAGCGGATCTCCGATCTCCCGATTGACCGCTACGTGACGATTGTCGAGGGCAAGGGGCGCAGCGCCGATCGCCAGTGAAACGTATCCGCGAGATGTAAAGTGCGCTCGCGGGTGGCCGCGAACGGGGCGCCCCGCTTCGCGCCGCAGGGCCCTCTCTCGTGACACGGGCTTTTGGGCCCGAGCACGAAGTGGGGCTGTTGCGGAGGGGTGGAGGAGGAGGGCTTGGGGGTGAAAAGGAATCGAAGAGGAGGTGTGTGAGGGGAGGAGGTGGTGGCTAGTGTGTGCTGCAGGAGGAGATGGGGGTGAGGATTGGGAGAGCGCGACCAACGCGTGCGATGCGTGATGCGCGCTGGAGCAGCATGGACACCGGGTGGAGGCGTGGCCAGTGACGCAGAGACAGAGGCGCTGTACGGTCTTGCGGAATAGTCGGGTGTCGCTCGAGAGGTGATCGCGCCCCATGTGCAAGAGACCGCGGACCGCTGCAGGGAGGTAGGGGAAGTGCTGGTGATACATGACAACACCGAAAACGTGTTCGAAGGCGAAACGCCGAGCGCAGGCTTGGCGGTGCTAGGCGAGCGCGACAAGGGTCTGGTTGCATGCGCGCTGGCGGTTAGGCGGACGGCTGCGGGCGGCTGGGCGTGCGGAGGCTAGCTTCGTCGACAGCGGATGCACACGACTGGTCAAGCGCTTGGCGGGAACGCTTCAGGGATACGCGAAGGACAGCTGCGATGGGCAGACGGGGTCAAGATCGTTCGACGTGCCTGGGAGAGGCGAGCGAGAAAGTGAGGATCGCGAAGGCGACAACACGAGCGCTGGCCAGCAGCAGCACCAGGAGCGCTGTGTGGTGCGGCTGCACGACGATGGCCGATTGACTGTGGAGGGACAGCGGACGCGCCGGCGACCTGGAGGCCGCGCAGCCACCGACGCGCGCTGCGAACGGCCGGTGACCATGTCGGCGCGGCAAGTCGGGACACGGCGAGGCCCGTGGTGAAGCGCCGGCCGGCGCGCGCCACGCGCGTCGCGACGGTGCGCTTCGCCGCCGCGGCCGAGACGCTCAAGCGCCCGCGCGATCATCGCCATCCGTGCCCCGCCTCCCTCGCCGTGCACGTGGTGTACGCGACCGAGGTGCATCCACCCGACGGCGAGCCACCGATCGAGTGGCGCCTGGAGAACACCGAACCGATCACCACGACAGAGCAGGTGCTGCGGATAGTGGAGAGGTATCGCACGCGCTGGCTCATCGAAGAACGCTACAAATGCTTGAAGACCGGTTGGAGTACGAGAAACGGCAGCTGGAGAGCCTCGACAAGTAGCTGGTGGCCCTGGCGTAGCTCGCCAAGATAGACTGGCAACTGCTCCTGCTGCGGTATCTCGCACGGGAACGCACAGACGTCGGCGCCACGGACGCGCTGACACCGCGGCAGAATGCGATCCTCCGCGCCACGCCGGTCGGCAGACAGCTCGCCGCGCGGCACTCGAACGAGACGCGATGCGCGCGGTCGCCCGGCTCGGCGGCCACATGCGACAGAACGGCGAACCCGGCTGGCTCGTGCTGCATCGAGGTCTGCAGAAACTGCTGAGCATGGAGACCGGATGGGCGGCGGCGCAGGCCGCGCACAGATGACAAACAGGAGTTCGCGGACAGGACCCGCCAGGGCACTTTACGTCTCGCTGAAACGCACCACTAGTCCCGCAGCAGCTACAGCGTCTTCAAATACTCGATCAGAGCCTTCTTCTGCGCCGGCGTCAGCTCGACTCCGTAGAGGTGACCCGCGTTGCTGTTGCCGGGCAGGCTCGTGTCGTACAGCATCCCCGCGCGCTTGACGCCGTCGCCTTCCGATACGAAGCCGACGCGAACTGGATCGTAGACGTTGTAACCACGATAGAAGGTCGAGCGACGCCCGGACACCGGCTCGAAGAGCTCCTGCAGCGAGGGCACCGATCCGTTGTGCAGATACGGCGCGCGGAGCCAGACGCCGTCGAGTGGCACCGCCACGTAGCCGTTGGTCTTGCGGAATCCGGTGAAGTCGTAGGGGTAGCCGTTGGTGTAGTTGTTGTAGGCCACCGGCGCGGCCGGCGTCCACATGTCAAGGCGATGCCGATCGGTGCCGACCTCTTCGACCGGCACAACCGTCCCCGTCCGCTTGCCGCCGGGCGCATGGCATTGCGCGCACTGCTGATCGTAGATCGCGCGCCCTTCGCCGGCGAGCGCCTTGTCGACGTCGTACGGATAGGCCGGCGGCTGCACCTGCAGCAACCACTCCTCGATCCGGGCAAGGCCTGGCAACTGGATCGACTTGCGGCTCGCGCCGTCGCCGAGCGCGCTGCTGAGCACGACTTCGCGCAGCGACGCGCTCAGACCGTCCCAGTGCAGCGACATCCCCTGCCGCGCCTTCATGTTCCAGATCGGGACCATGTCCGAGTTGCCGATGGTCTGATCCACAGGCAACTTCAAGATGCCGAACTTGACCGGGTTGAAGGGATCGATACGGCCCGGCCCCCACACGGGATTGCGGTACATCCAGTCGTAGTCCTGGCGCTGTCTCCTCAACGCCTTCTTCGCCGCGGGAATCAGTATGTAGCGATACTGCATGCGCTGCCGCCACGAGAGCGACGTCAGGCCGCCGATAGCGTCCAGCAGCTCGCCTGAATCGAAGCGAGGATCCTCGGCCACCGCCTGGAGGAACTTCACGTAGGCCTGCGGGTTGATCTGGTTCCCGGGGCCGGCGGCGATGAGCCTGGGAGGCTCGAGCTCGCTCGTACGGACAGACGCCGTGTGACAGAACGCGCAGTTGATCGCGACGCGCGGACCGCCGTAGAGGTCCACCTTGGAAAACCCGACGGGCAGTTCCTTTCCAGGCTCCCACTGGAACCCGAACGCCGCGTAGCCACCGGGTCGCGGCAGCTTGTCCGCGAACACGCGCGGCAAGACCTGCCAGATCCAGTACGGGAGGCCCTCTTCGGACTCGATGCCGACCGAGCCGTACTTGAACTGCTCCTCGACGCTGTCGAACTTCGGCAGCGACTCCGGCCGCATGCCACGGCTCGCGCACGCCAGCAGCAGCCCGCACCAGCAGGCAATAACGACGCGAAGGATGGCCCGTCCGGTCATAGAGTCTTCAGGTATTCGAGAAGCAACTCGCGATCCTGCCGCGAGAGCGTGGCGCCGTAGACATGTCCGGCGTTGCTGTTGCCTCTGAGCGACGTGTCGAAGCGGATGCCCCCGGCCTCGGCTTCCGGACCACTCGAGACGAACCCGACATTGGTCCAGTCGTAGACGTCGTAGCCGCGATAGAAACTCGCCGGCCGCTCATCCGGAAACAGCAGCGCGCGCAACGTCGGCACCGAGCCGTTGTGGAGGTAGGGGGCGCGCAACCACAACCCGTCGAGCGGCATGTTGGCGTAGCCGTTCGTCTTGCGGAAGTGCCTGAAGCGCCACGGCTTCCCTTCGCCGATCGTGTTCATGCCCTTGGCCAGTTCCGGGGTAAACGAATTGAGCCGCTCGGCATCGGTCCCGACGTTGGCGAGGCTCGTCACCTGACCGATCATCGGACTCTCAACGGAGTGGCAGCTGGCGCAGGCCTGTTCCCACACCTTCCGGCCTTCATCCGCGCGCGCCTTGTCGATTCGGGCGGCAGGATACGGCGGCGGTTTCAGATCCAGGATCCAGTTCTCGATGCGCGCCATCGACTCGAGATCCAGCGAATCCGGCGTCGCGCCCGCGCCGATTGCCGCGCTCTTGTTCCGTTCTTCCACCGAATCGTTGTTGCCATCCCAGTGCAGCCACATCCTCGCCCGCATCCGCTGGTTCCAGAGCGACGGCAGATCGACGGTCCCGACGACGTCGTCTATGGGAAGCCTGAGGATGACTTTGTAGGGATTGAAGGTGTCGACGCGGCCCGGACCAAAGGGCGGGCGACTGTCGAACCAGACGTTCTCCCGAGCGCGTTCGAGGATGCCTCGCTTCGTGGCACGGACCACGAACAACTTGTAGATCAGACGGTCGAACCACCCGATGTTCGGGTTTTCCTTGCGGATGGCGGCCATCAACGTCGAGTAGTCGAACCGCGGATCGTTGGCGCAGGCGGTCAGGAAATTCGCATACCCCTGCAGGTCCATCTGGTTGGCGGGCATGCCCGACACGATTTGGCGCGGACTCGATGGAGTTGTCGCGAACGGTGCCGACATGGCACGTCGCGCAGTTGAGCCCGACCCTGGCGACTCGGCCATCTTTGTATGAAGTGCCAATCGGGCGCGCATGGCGCTTGTCGTCCTGAAGAAACCCGATCCGCTCCCAGCCGACGCCCGGACGCTTCGGGAGCTTGTCCTCGAAGACGGTCGGCAGAACCTTCCAGATCCAGTACGGCAGGCCAACGCGCTCCTCGGTGCCAATCGAGCCGTACCTGAAGTGATCGTCGGCATCAGGAAACGTGTCCGAATCGGGAGTGGTCTGCGCCCTCAGGGCGATCGTGCAGACCAGCACGACGAGCGCGCCAGCGAACATCACCTTGATCAAGAGAGATGGCAGCCGCAGTCGACGCATCAGCTATGCCCCTCCTGTGAACGGCGGCGGAGCGAAGACCGACATGATCTGCTTCACCATCTCGTCACGCGACGTGTACCGCGACTCTTCGTAGCAGCCGAGGGGATTCTCGACGGCGTTGACCAGGCACTTGTTGCAGTAGGTGCAGGGCTTCTCGGCGCGCGCGGCGCCGCCGGCAAACACCTTGACCAGGTCGTTGTTGGCGATGAGCGGGCGGGCGATGGTCACGCCGTCGCACAGTTGGTCGGTCAGGGCTTGTTCGATGACGGTCGCGGTCTGGAATCCACCCGTGCACAACACCGGAATCTTGACCGCCTGCTTGATCCGGTGCGCATCGGCCAGGTTCGCGCCCTCGATGCTCGCGAAGTCGCCGCGGGCCCGCTCCCAGCGGCGCTTGAAGAAGTCGCTCGTCAGGCGGCCCTTGAATAACAGGTAATTGCGCCCGGTCAGGAGCCCGCTCGAGATGAGCGTGTCGTAGGTCTTGCGCAATTCCTCGATCGGCAAAGTCCCTGCCGGGTTGCGGGGGTGTGGAAAAAAGCTTCCGCTCGAGACGTGGATCGCGTCGACGCCTTCGGCCTCGAGTAACTTGCAGACCTCGACCGAATCTTCGAGCGTGTTGCCTTTGGGCTCGTCGTCGAGCAGCGCGTTGTTGTATTCGATGGCGCTGATCTTCATCTGCAGGTGGAAATCGCGTCCGACTTCGGCGCGAATCGCCCGGACGATCTCGATGACGAATCGCGCCCGGTTCTTCAACTCGCCGCCGTAGTCGTCCTTGCGATCGTTGATCCCCGAGCTCAGAAACTGCGTGATGAGATACCCGTTCGCGCCATGCAGCTCGACGCCGTCGGCGCCCGCTTCGCGGGCGCGCCGCGCGCCCTGGCCGAATGCCTTGACGACGTCCTGGATCTGCTCGACCGTCATCCGCTCGCACTCGAAACCGTGCAGCGGGTCATCCTTGTCGGTCGAGCTCAGGCCCTTCGCGTATTCGATGCCGGGCACGTCCCGCTGACGGCCGCCGTGGCTGAGCTGCAGGATGTACTTGCAGTCGCTCTCGCCGTGGACTTGTTCGACCAGCTTCTTCCAGAAAGGCACGGTGGCGTCGCGGTCGATCGTCGCGTAGTTGGGCATGATCCGGCCGCGCATGGCCACCGGCACGAACGACGAAATGACCGCGCCAACCCCGCCGCGCGCGAACTTGACCTCCCAGTTGATCCGGGCCTGGTTACCCGAGCCGTCGTAGTTGTCGAATCGCCCGGCGATGTTCGATCGGAACACGCGGTTCTTCACGGTCAGGTTTCTGAACTTGAGCGGCGAGAAGAGGTGCGGATAGAGGGCGATCCCGGGGCCAGACTGTGTGCGCTGTCTGCGCGGGCGTCTGAGGCGCCGCCTCGGACCGAGCCGCTGCCCACGGCCGCGCGGCCGCGAGCGCCGCCGCCATCGTCTCGAGCACGCGTCTACGAGAAATCATGGAACTGACCTCCAGCTCTCAGCTTCCAGCTCCCAGCTTTCAGCTGCGCTCAGCAGTTCAAGCTGACAGCTGATGGCTGGACGGCTGAAGCTCTCTAAAATGTCTTCAAAAACTCGATCAACGCCCGCTTGTCGTCGTCAGAAAGCTCGGTACCAAACATGTGACCGCGGTCGAGCACGAAGTCGGGCGCCTGATTGCGCTCGATGAAGCCGTTGAACAGCTGGCGGTCCGAGAGCAGGTTGAGCACCAGGCGATTCTGGGCGAGGCGCGGCACCTCGCGCGGATCGACACGGGCGATGAGGTCGACCGGTGTTCCCGCGGGGATGCGCACTGGTTGATCGCGGTCCGGGATTCGCAGCTCGGTATCGATCGATGTCACGATGATCGATTGCACGCCGAGGCGGCGCTCCGGCCAGAGCAGCTTTTCGGTCGAGTCGTAGAACGACAGCATCCGGCCGCGAACCGACGGGTCCTTGACGTACATCCCGAGCGCGTTGTTGTGAAGATAGGGCGCCGTGGCCCACATCGAGATGAGCGTCGGCGTCCGGTAGTAGCCGCGTCCGCCGCCCTGGAGATCCCAATTGAGCGGCTCATCGGGATCGAGCGGGTTGTAGAGGCCCCAGATCTTGCCTATCGCGGGCAGTTGCTTGTACGTCTCGGACGAGAACTCGGCCCACACCTGCCCGGCCATCGCGTTGGTACCGGCGGCGCGCGCGATGTTGGTGCCAAGCTGATACACCGGATACCGGCGATCGTCGGAGAGGAAGTTCTTGTCGAGGAAGTCGGCGCTCAGCACCGATTCGCGATACCAGGCGTCGACTTTGACCCGATCGGTCGCGATCTCGGCCGGCGGCTGCTTGCTCGAGTGGCACCGCGCGCACTTGTCGGCAAACGCGATCTTGCCGCGGCGCAGCGTGTCTTCGCTGGCCGTCTGGAATGACGGGCCGTCTGGCGCGTCCTTGAGATGCATCGGACCAATGCGTCTTGAGAAAGGCCTCGGCGTTCTCCATCCGGGCTTCGGTGTTCCGCCAGTCCGCGCAGTTCTTTCTCGCCTCCGCGATCTGGAACGGCTGCTGAGGCTTGCGGCCGTTCACCGGATCGTGCAGCGTGAGCCACTGATCCGAGCACATCCCGATGTTGATGTAGACGCGGAGCGACGCGCCCGCGACGCCGATCGAATCGGCCCCATCCTTGAGGATGTGATGCACTTGACGGGTCGTCCCGTCGGCCATCCGCTCCTCGACCGTCGGCCGGTAAGCCAGGTTGAAGACGGCGTTGATCGCGTTCGGATTGTTGATGTGATCCGTCGCAAAGCGCGACGTGTCCGACGTGCCCGGTGGTTGACGGTTGCCGACGTGCCACCGGAAATCGGTCGACGGCATCCGGAGGTTGAACAACCGGCCTTCTTCCCAATACTGGTTTCCGATGGCGCCAGCGAGGTTCGACCATTTCGGCGCTTCGGGATTCTGCGGCGGGTTGAGCGGATTGAAGCCAACGTGACAGAACCCGCAGGCCATGCCGATGAGGTAAGGCGGCTCGGTTTTGCCAGGGTGTTTGAAGTACTCCTCGGCATTCCAGTTCGCCTTGTCGAACTTGGGGTTGGCAAACCGACGCAGGCCGACAATACCGGACGGAGCCCCGGCACGCCAGGCACCTCAGGCTGTTCGCATTTGTCCATCCACAGCCCGTACTCATCCGGGCCAGTCGCGGCCTGGCAGCCCGGCTGAGTGATCGCGCCGAGCGTGGCGAACCGCCGGCCGTGCAACCGCGAATCGACATACGCGAGCAGGTTGACGTTACCCTCGGTCAGCTCGGCCATCTTGACCCAGAACTTCTCGTTGCCCCCGGTCCAGAAGTACCAGGTATCGCGTCCTGCGCGCTGCGCGTCGTTCAGATAGCGCGGACCGTACCCATAGTCCGCCTCCGCGTCCTGACTGGTTGCCGGCGTCTGTGCTCGCCCGCGGTCGTCAACGCCGCCATTGAGGACGATGACCGAGATCACGGCCATCAGCCAGACCGTGCCACTCGCCGCGATGGCCGCTACGCCTGGCAGGCCGGGGAGTGCCGTGGACCTCGCCTTCTTCGTCTTCGACATGTGTGACATGGTTGAGCTCCAGGGATTCACTTGGGCCCTCGACGCCTTCGCCTTGACGTGGCGCGCGCACGGGACGTCCTGCCCGGCCGACGCGATGCTCTGGCGCCTGCCGCCCCAGCCACTTGAAGACTAGAGTCGACGGCGCCTGCGGCCACGCTCGTGGCGGCGGCTAAAGCCGCGGCGCGCATGCGCTCGCTCGGCACTGTGCCCTTCAAGGCGATCCGCCCCTTCGACACCTTCACCGTGATGCGAGACGCATCGAGGTAGGGATCGAGCAGCAGCCGTTCGCACACCTGCTCCTTCACGTGCGCGTCCGAGCGCTGATAGCCTTTCGGACCCACGCCCCGGAACGCCGCTGGCGCCCCAGCGGCGCGAGCCGCTGCCGCTGCGGGACCTGGTGTCGCAGGCCAGCCGCCGAGCGCGGTCGGCGCGGCCACCGGCACGCGCAGCCCCGCGCCGGTCACGACGAAGCCCGCCTGGCTGCGGCCGGCGTCATCCCACGGATCAGTCATGATGTCCTCCAGCACTCACCGGCATCTCACGAGGGCCACTGCGTTTCCGGGCGTCAATCGATCACACCACCCAGGTTGAGCGCGCGAACGTACGCGCCGGCCGCGTAGTTCACGGCCGCATCGAAGGTGCCGGGCGACACACAGGCGATCTGCAGCAGCTTCGATTTGTCGTACACGCTTGGGTTGGTCAGACCTCGCGCTTGCAGCGCGGTCGTGAAGAACGCGTCGTTGGCGGCAAACAGCTCCGCATCGTAGTCGATGAGCTCCTGCCGCGTGAACGACCGGCCCGGGTGAAATCGGACGAACGTCTCGACGATGACGTCACCATGGTAGTTTCCGGTCCACATCAAACGCCTCCTACCGATCACCAACGGCAAAGTTGACGCCGAAGCCCACGAGCCAAAAATCGTCCTGGTTGCGCAGCTGTCCGTGCGGGTTCACGCCGTAGTAGTAGCGCAGGTAGATCTCTTTGATCGCGAACCGGAAGTTGCCGGGCTGCGACCGGATCCCACCAAGCAGGTTGACTGACCACTGCGTGTCCTCCTTGATGTCCGCGCTCGCCTTGTTGAAATTGAGCACGATCCGCTGCCGGAGGTCCATCGACACGAAGGGCGCCCAGCGCACCGGGCGCTCGAACGCGCCGGCACCGCTCTGCAGTGCTGGCCCTGGCACGGCGCCGCCGCCAGGCGTGCCGAACGGATCGACCGCGTTCTTCGTGCGGTGCGGCGCGAAGAACTGGTACTGAACGTAGGGTTCGAAGTTGCGCTTTGACTTGAAGACGTCGCGCCGCGACTCTTCTGGAAACTCGAGCGTGTGGTCGGAGTAGTAGCCGTGCGACGGGTTGACGAGGCCGGTGGTGCCGCCGCGAACCGAATGCTTCAGGCCATCGCCCCGCTCCCAGTTGAACGCGCCGGTCAGGTCCCAGAACTCGAAGCTGACGTTCTGCCGCTCGAACTCCGGGATGCGCGCCCTGACCGTTGATGACGAACTCGTCGCCGAGGTGCGTGCTCTCGTGATGGTAGAGGTCGGCGCGGAACGCCAGCGACTTCCACCGCCGGACGGGATTGGGCCCGGTGGTCGGCGGCGAGACCGAGATGACGCGGTAATACTTCAGCTTCGCCAGGCTGAAGCGATAGTCGGTATTGATGATCGGATTCGACGGGTCCTTGCCCATGTCTTCGAGCATGTGGAAGCTGACGTCGACCCAGAGCCCGAAGCCCTGCGATCCCTTGAGCCCGCGCGTGGCATCGTCGAAGTTGGCGCGCGTGAAGATCGGAATCTCGCGGCCGAGGCTGACCTCCCAGGCGAGGCGGTTCCCTGGCTCGACCGAAAACTCCAATTCGGGAATCCACGCCGGAAAGGTGAAGGCAATCTGCGGCGCGCGCGGCTCGGCAATCAGCGGATCGAAGTAGTCGCGATCGCGAAACCAGTCGTTGCGCCACTGGCGGGTGACGGGTGCGGGCTGCACGCTCCCGGTCGCGGCGCCGACGGCGACCGCGCGATCGGCTGAAGGAGTCGACTGCGCCCGCGCAGGATTGGCCACCAGCAGGGGCACGCCCGCCAACGCGACAGTCGTGCAGAACACACGGACCGCAAAGCAGACCTGAGGCAAAGACACCTCCCACGAGAGAGTCGGGAGACCCGCGCGAGGGGCTGGTCACACCTCGCCGGTGTCACTGAGGATAACGCCGAGGCGGCGGAAACCGAACGGAACTTGCGCAAAAATGCCTAACGTTTTTGCGGCTGAGGTAGGACAGTCGATCGGCGGTCGGGAGTCTTCAGTCTCAGTCTCAGTCTAGTCGACAGGCGCCGCCAAGATCCGCAACTCCAGTGTTGTCCGTGTTATCCGTGGCTCGGTTATCCGTCCTGGCTCGTGATCCGTGGCTGTGGCACGTCGTCAGCGGTCGAGGCCGGCAAGATCGAACAGCACGGTCGCGAGCGCCGAATAGTCGGTATCGGCGTGACCGGCCGCCACGAGTGCCGTCACGAGCTGCTGGACGACGGCCGCGACCGGCGCGGGCGTTTGATATTCCGCGAGCGTATCCGCCGCGATCCCAAGATCCTTCGCAAAGAGTCGAGTTCGAAATCCCGGGACGTAGTTCGAGTTGAGAATCCGCTCGCCGTGCGCGTCGAGCACACGGCTGCTGGCGAAGCCGCCGAGCAGAACCGTCCGCACGCGTGCCGGATCGACGCCCGCTTTACGCGCGAGCGCGAACGCTTCGCTGACCGCGGCGAGTGTGCCGCCGATCACCATCTGGTTGCAGACCTTGCAGAGCTGGCCCGATCCCGAAGGACCGATGTGCACGATGCGTTCTTTGTTGCCCATCGCCTCGAGCACCGGGCGCGCGCGTTCGACCGCCGACGCGTCGCCCCCGATCATGATCGAGAGCGAGGCGCTCTTGGCGCCAACCTCGCCGCCGCTGACCGGCGCGTCGATCATCGCCGACCCGAGTTCAGCCGCGCGCGCCGCCAGACGGCGCGCCACCGCCGGCGCGATGGTGCTGCAGTCGATGATCAGGCTGCCCGGCGCAAGCGCAGCGAACACTCCGTCGGCGCCCTCGAGCACGGCTTCCACATCCGGCGAGTCAGGCACCATCGTCACGACAATGGCCGACTGTCTCGCAACATCGGCAGGCGTCTTTGCGGCCTGCGCTCCGGCCGCGACCAGCTCGTCGACTGGGCCGCGGCTGCGGCTATGCACGACGACACTGAAGCCGCGCGCGAGAAGATTCCGCGCCATGGGCCTCCCCATGACTCCAAGTCCGATGAACCCGATCCGTTCACTCATGGAACCTCCCGAGCCTTCTCGTTCGTAGTGTCCGGCTTCAGCCGATGCGCCATGTCGTAGTGTCCGGCTTCAGCCGGACTTTCAGCAAAGGTCCGCCGTAAAGGCCGGACACTACGACAGGTCCGTAAAGGCGGACACTACGACAGTCAGGCGAGAGCGTACAGCAAAAGAAAACGCCCGACATCCTGGTGGATGCCGGGCGTGGCTCCGGGGGAGGAGCGTAGTAGCAGGGAGGGCAAGCTCCCTGCGAAGAAAGTGTCGACCGGTGCGAGCGTAGCGCACCGTGGCTGTCGACTTCAGAAGGCAACTTCAGGGCCAGCCTGCGTACGAGCCTCGAAGCCACATTAGGCTCCAACTCATTGCGGGAATAACACTTCCGTCACGGACGGCAGGACCGAAGTCTGCCGAGAGGCAGCTTTTCGTCGGCGAGATCCGGACGTCACAGGTTTGCCAATCTTGGACCCGTTGCGGCTCGTGCAACTCCACTAACGACTCCCACCGATCGCCCGTGCCGGCAGACGAATGAGTGCACCCAGGAACTCGAACACGCCGTCGACCACGATGCCGACGAGGCGGAGCGGGAGCAACAGAAGCCAGACGATCGGATAGGCGACGAGCGCCAGCAGAGCCAGCGGCCAGCAGACGACCAGCAGAATCAGCCAGATGAGAAACTTCACCATATTCCCCTATACGATGGTCGAAGGCTCCGAGTGCCGGCTAATGAAGACGAGAGATGAGGGGACGTTCGTCGCACGACACGCGGACGCCCCATATCGAATCTGGGGGTACGGCGTCTATAATCGGCCGACTACCTTCAATGGTCGCCACCGGTGTCCGCATGCAGGTTTTGACAACGGTCGTATTGGGATCCAGCCCCTTGGCCACTACCTCGCGGGCCAGGACCGAATCGGTCATGACGCCGACGTACGATTGGCTGTTTGTCACGAGCAGAGACCCCAGCTTCCATTGCTGCATCAACTGCCCGGCCTTTCGCAGACTGTCGTCCTGCGACACGCTCCGGACCTCGGTGGACATGTGCTCGGCGATCTGCGGACCGATGAGCGTGGGCCCGATCTTGGCTTTCTTCGGTTCGGCAGATCGGCGCGCTTCCAATTCCGCCACGCAGCTTTCCAACACGCGGCCGCGCTGCAACATGCTTTGCCGCTGACTATCCATGCCGGTGCCTTCCGGCGCCTCGTCCGTCATGTTGACCAGTCCTGCCGCCTCGCCTAGCTCAGCATACTCATAGGCATGCAACAAGTTAGACGCCTGTCCGAGCAGATCTTCGATCAGCCGTTCGGTTTCCAGGTCGAATTCTTCCAGACTGCGCGTCGGCTTACCCTTGCCCAGGAACGGGCCGAATTCGGCCAGCTGTTTCCGCATCCGTTCGATGCTTCGGTCAAGAGAAACCCGTGGTTTTGAGGGAGTGGTGCGGACAGCCATAGCATCTCCTATCGATGTAGGTGAGCGGGGACGGCCGATCTTACCTCCACTGGATCGGCAAGGGCAAGTGGTCGGCAGGAGGAACTGTGTTCCGAGAAGGAAGATCGACTGTCAGTCGCAGTGGGGTGCTAGAACGACAGGTAGTGACAGAGGCCGAATATGCGGTGGCATCCAACCAGGTACAGATTGCCGAATGACTCCACCTGAACGGGCCTGGTCCATCGGGTTCAAAGACATTCACGGTCCGGCCCCATCCGGAGAGGGGGGTGTGCACTTCGATCAACTGCTTCGCGTGAAGGACCACGTTGTATGTTTATTAGAACCGATGGACTCTTTCGCATACTGTCTTCTGTTGCATACGGTCCTCTTTCGAGCGCGTATTCCACAGAGCTCTTTTCTTTCTTTTCGCCAAGATAAGGACGCGAGGATTATGCGCTTTCCATGGTTTGGTTATTGCTCAGGCCTGACTTGCATCTCGTTCAGGCCGGGAAACAATGGTTGAATCCCGGATCTCTGAACTCCTGAAACATCAAGAGGAGGACACCATGTCGCATCGTCGCAAGAAGTTCCTGTCGGCCGGTTTCGCAGGAGTGCTCTGTTCTACAGCGCTGTTTGGCCTCACTGCGGCTTACGCCGATGGAAAAAACAATCTGCACCTTCCCGGTATGCGAGACCGGCCTCACTCTCCGGACAATTCCTTTACACGCATGTTTCCTGAGTTGCCGCCCTTCGCCCCACCTACCGATGCCGCACGTGGACAAGCCAAGACGCTGGGCGAAAAAGGCGGCCTCATCGACGCGTTGGATGACCTCAGCGATCCCAAGCTATCGATCACAGATCCCGAGCGGAGCAAGAACAATCCCGACAATCCCAACATGACGGCTGGCGTGACCTTCTTCGGTCAGTTCCTGGACCACGATGTGACGCTCGACCCGCGATCCCCGTTGCTCGAACGGAGCAGTCCCAGAAAAACGACGAACTTTCGCACCGCGGCGTTTGATCTGGACAGTGTGTATGGCGATGGGCCAGAAGAATCTCGAGAGTTGTATGACTTCAGTTCCGGTGATTTCAAGCTGCTCGTAGAATCCATTCCGGGTTCAGAACGAGTCTCTCGCAACGGAGCGGTCCGGTTCGATTTGCCGCGCGATGCGAACAATCACGCCATCATCGCAGATAGCCGGAACGACGAACACGTGATCCTTGCTCAGTTCCACTTGGCGGTACTGCGTTTTCACAATGCCGTGATCGACCACTTGCGTAAGGATCCCGCTCATGCCGATCAATCGGCTGAGCGGATCTTCAAGATAGCCCAACGTCAGGTCCGCTGGCACTATCAGTGGATCATCCTGCACGAATTCCTGCCACTCACGATCGGACAAGAGCGCGTCGATGACATTCTCAAAAAGGGACTCCGCTTCTATGAGCTGGACAAAAGAAATCCGTTAATCCCAATCGAATTTTCAGTGGCTGCCTACCGCTTCGGCCATTCGCAAATTCGCCCCAGCTATCGGCTGAACTTCGGTCCCACAGTCGGATCGGAGTTCTTCGCGTTTGTCTTCAACGATGACCTGGACCCCAGCGCAGAAAATCAGGACCCGAACGATATGCGTGGAGGGAAACGCGCGCCGCGCCGGTTTGTCGACTGGCAAACGTTCTTCAATTTCGGCGATGGCAATTTCCGGCCCAACAAGCGGATTGACGGCAAACTCTCCAGCGTGATGATGTTGCTTCCCGGCTCGCGTGGGCCTGCTCCGGGTCTGCCGGCCGATGGGGTACAGTCGCTAGCCTCGCGCAATCTGATGCGCCACGTCAATTTCGGGATACCGTCCGGCCAGGCGATTGCGCGAAGGATGGGCGTTCCGGCATTGACCTCCGCGCAGCTGGATATGCTCAAGCCCTTTGACATGGAGAGGAGCACGCCGCTCTGGTTTTATATTTTGAAGGAGGCGGAGTTCATGGAGGATGGTCTCAAATTAGGACCGGTGGGAGGCCGCATCGTCGGTGAAGTGTTTATCGGCCTGCTGAAGGCCGATGAGACGTCCTATCTGGCCGCTCGGCCGAACTGGACACCGGTGCTGCCGTCTGCTACACCCGGCGAGTTTCGTATCACTGATCTGTTGACATTTGCCGGAGTGGTTCCGCCGCTAAACTAACTGCGGCGATCAATGGGGTCGGGAGTCTTCATTGCCCTGAACGGGCAAGAAAAGACTTCCGATCACCTTGCGTTGGTCACACTTTCATTCTTCTCCTCCACACCAGTCAACTCCTACCCGATGAATGACGATCTCATGCGCCACGGAAGCCGGAAACATTCCACACCTTACTCATCTCAGATTCGAATGATGCTTACTTCAGCACAGACTCTCGACGCCTTTTGTTTTTCGCCACGAAACAAGCGCGATCCGCTAGGCATCCCGTGCCAGTTATGCTACAAACCTGCCGAAGGATTGTCGGGCTCGCTCGAAGGTTGTTTATATGGCGATGGGGCAGCGTCCAAAATCCCTCGCGCGATTGACCCTGGCGGGAGTCTTATGCAGCCTGGCCGTGACCGGCTGCCTCTCCCCTATCACGCTGACCCGCGCTGTGACGGCCTATGATGAAGCGGTCACGGAGGCCCTCTCCAAACAACTGCTCATCAACATCGCCCGCGCCCATCATCATCAACCGGTTCACTTCACCGGCGTCTCGAATATCGCCGCGACGTTCGATTTCCGTGTCAACGCCGGCGCCACTCCGGCACTCACGGGAGACGCCAGCAGGGCGCTCATGCCGATCTTCGGCGGCAGCGTGGCGGAGAACCCCACCATCAGTATAGTGCCAATCGAAGGGGAAGAGTTCACCCAGCGGCTGTTGACCCCCTTTCAGGAAACCAAGTTCATGGCCCTGCTCCGGCAGCGGTACGACATCGATCTGTTGCTCCGGCTAATGGCGCAGGAACTGCGGATCAGGGAGAACGGCCAGGAGGTCGCCTACCACAATAGGCCGGCAGACCGGATGGGCTACGAGATGTTCCGTCGCGTGGTGACGCATCTCTCGGCCATTCAGGACCAGAACCAGCTCCATGCCGAACCGCTCTTCTACAATCGGACCTGGACCATTCCCGCCACCTCGGTCACAGCCGAAGGCTTTCAGGCGTTACAGAAAGAGTATCTCGTGACCTACAGCCAGAAAGACAACAGCTACACCCTTCGAAAACAAATCACGGGACAAATTCTTATCACCAACTATGACCCCCACACGCTCTCCACCGAAGAACGGGCCCGGTTGATCGACGAAACGGAGGAGGGGCAACTCAGCGATGTGTCCTTCGACATCCGGCCGGGGCACGTCGGAGGGGAATACCCCCTCAAGGGAGAGTTCCGACTGCGGAGCTTCAATACCATGCTCAACTTTCTGGGCCGATCGCTGGGAGACGACCCCGAATACCACGTCGACCAAGATCCGCGGACCCCGGCGGTCAAGGAAAATCCCGTCTATACCATGGAACTCCTGCTGTCGGATGGCGCGCCCTCGGGAGCCGACCTGTCGATTCAGTCCCATGGGAAGTATTACGCGGTCAACGCCACCGGCCCTATGGCACGCTGGAACCGCGAGGCCTTCCAATTGCTATATCTCTTGTTCCAGATGACCGTCACCGAGGTGCCTCGCGTCGGAGTCCCCAGCATCACGATTGCAAAGTGATACTGCCACAGTTATCCGCAACCGCTGCACAGAAACGCCCCCACAGATCACCGCGGCGACCGTGGCATCGAAAGGCCGGCGCGCGAATGAGTTGCGCATGTCGGATTGCAAGACCCCCTATCTGTCCCCAACTTTATACTGATCCCTTGATTGCCCGCGCACCGAGAAAGGACTTGTATCGGCGATCCACTCTATCGCACGCTACAACCCGCATGGGCATGTCCACGACCTCAACGATGAAGAGAACGCTCCTGGCCGGAGCGATCGGCAATGTGCTCGAATGGTATGACTTCGCGCTCTATGGATACTTCGCCCCCGTGTTCGCCGCCCTGTACTTTCCGTCCAATTCTCCCTCGGTGTCGTTGATCTCCGCCTTTGGAGTCTTTGCCGTCGGATTTCTCGCACGACCCCTCGGGGCCATGCTGTTCGGCTATTGGGGCGATACGCTGGGACGACGCAATGCGTTGGCCTGGTCGATCCTCCTCATGGCTATTCCGACTTGCCTGGTGGGACTTTTGCCGACGTATGAAACCATTGGGATGATCGCCCCCATAGCCCTGACGCTCTGCCGGTTTCTCCAAGGATTGTCGGTTGGGGGAGAATTCACCGGGTCCGCCACGTTTCTCGTCGAACACGCAGCAGCTTCGCGCCGCGGCTATGTCGGGAGTTGGGCGGGCTTCAGTGCCCAGATCGGCGCGCTTTTAGGATCCGGCGTGGGAGCGCTGATCGCGTCAAACCTTGCGGACGAGGCGCTCCGTCAGTGGGGGTGGCGGATTCCCTTCATGATGGGTGGCCTCATTGCGGTGGTGGGTTGGTATGTGCGAACCGGAGTTCCGGAGTCGCCCGCCTTCGAGACAATCCGCCTGGCAGGAGAACTCGCATCTTCCCCCGTCCGCGACGTGTTCACAACGCAGCGACTTGCCGTGGCAAAAGTCGCCGGCCTCGTGTGGCTGCACGGCGTGGCGTTCTACCTACTATACGTCTATCTGACGACCTACCTTGTAACGGTGACGACCGTTCCACTCGCCACCGTGCTCGTTCTCAATACTGGTTGTATGGCGTTGCTGGCTCTGTTGATTCCCTTGATGGGTGCCTGGTCGGATCGAATCGGGCAAGTTCCTCTGCTGATGACGGGGGCCACGGGGATCGCGCTTTTTTCATACCCGTGCTTTCTCTGGCTCACGAGCAATGACCTGCCCCGCATGATCGCGGCGCAAATCCTGCTTACAGCGCTGGTCGCCTGCTACATGGGACCGTTCTTTGCCGCGGTTGCCGAGTTGTTCCCGACACCGCAACGATATACCGGCCTCTCGGTCGGATACAACATCGGAGCGGCATTGTTCGGCGGCACTGCCCCGCTGATTGCCACTCTCCTCATCGAATGGAGCGGCAACCTCTTGGCGCCCTCCTTCTACTTAATCTTTTGTGCAACCGTGTCCCTTGTCGTCACGCTCACGCTTCGAAACAGAATGTCGACACCGTCGACTCCATAACGACACGGGTGTGCGGTAGAATCATCCAGGCCATGCCTACACCCCGCGCAGAGCACTGGACTCTCCTCGCTCCCCAACTGCTGCTGACGACGCTTGCCTGGCTCTTCTGGCCAAGCGTCGTACAAGCAGTCGACTATGGCAACGAGGTCAGCGTCTGGATCGAACAAGGCCAGGCCGTCGCCACCAGTTTGGTGAGCGGCCGTCGGGAGATTCCCCTCGACGCGCAAGAGACCGTGACCGGCTCAGGTGCAAGCGGCATCAATGCCGTTGTCGTGACCTCGCGCCGGCTGCTGGGTTTTTCTAGCCGTACCCTGACTTGGAGCAAGACGGATCGCGATCTCAATGAAAAGGTTCTCGAACGTCGGATGTTGCCCACATTCAGCGTGGTAAGAACGGACAAGCATCTGTACGGATTTCGCGGAGCGAACGGAGTCTGGCTCGATGAAGCCCTCGGGATACGAGAAACGGTCAAGAGGACCCAGACGACTGATTATGGGACAGTGTTCGTTACGAACGAACGACTCGTGGGCTTTGCCTCTCTGCTCGGCGACTTCTCCTCAAAGGCACTCGGGATCCACGAACACATCATGCGGTTGGACAACGAGAAAGGCCTCATCATCGTCACAACCAGCCACCGCATACTCGTGTTCGGCAGCCGTTTAAGCGGATGGGAAGAATTCGAATGATGCTCCGGCTGACTCAGCCCATACTTGTCAAATGCCCCCTGTTTCTCGTCCGTAATCACGCACGCGACGTCAACATGGCGCTTCCGATAGCCTTCACCTATGCCCATGAACGGGCAGGGCTGTCTCAATCATTGAATTTCAAGTACGCAGAATCACGAACAAAAGGACAATCACCATGGCTTCCAGATGGGCACCGCATCTGCATACTCTCCCTAGTGGGAGCCCTTGCAAACGTCCCGCGGCAACAACGCAGAAAAGAGCCAACCGATGGTGGTCCGACAACATCCCCGATTCCAAGCGACTTTTTCCGGCACCCTCGTTCACCAGAGTCACGTCCATCCGATTGACAAAGCGCTGGATTTATCGCGCAAAGGCTGTCGGCTTGAAAGCCCCTTTCGAGCCTCCGCCGGAATGAGGGTTGATCTTCTGCTCTTTATCCCTGAAGACAAGACCCCGATCCTCATTCAAGGCGCCGTTGTACGTTGGTCCGGTACGCACGGGATCGGCATCGAGTTTCAATCCCTCGCTTCGCCCCATCAGGAACGGTTGGACTGCACCCTCCGGCAGCTCAAAGCCAGAGCCGGTCACAGCTAACACCACACAACCGATAAGACAGCTCCTCAACACACCCCGCGCGCGGACGAGGCGAAATGGTTCCTGACAGCTGCTTCTGTTCTCCGCGGGCTAGGGAGAGTCGATGAGACGGAGCCGGCACTATATTTCTGTACTTGATTGCTCGCTCAGCCAGGCTTCGAACGCTTTACGGAGCATGCGTTTATGGTTCGGTTGGTACCCGGGGATACTGGAGTAATCTTCCACCTCCAGCATCTTCTGAATCATGCTCACAGTATACGACGCACGTTGAGCCTCGTGATCCTTGTGCCATACGGCAAGACGACTCTCAGCTTCGCCTGTCATGGCTTCCTCGAAGACATGCCAATCACAGTTTTGTGAATACCGAAGGTAGGCCATGGCGTTACTCAAGAACTTATACAATCCCGCGCGCTACGGGAATGGAGCTGGAGCCGCTTGGTCAAGGCAGCCGCATCGAGCGGGCCGTTCGCTAACTCGCTAAACAGCCCCCATCTTACGTCCTTACGTCCCTGCCAAATGGCGCGTGGCCTGCTCCTTCACTCTACGTACGGCCATCGCACCTCCTATCGATGTCGGTGAGCTGGGATGTCCGATCTTACGCCTTGCCGAATAAACGAGACAAGCGGCTGAACGAACAAGCCGCGTCTCTCATGAGGAAGTTGCGCTTCACGATCGACGAACGACAGTACATCGAGCATGACAGTAATGTGAATGAAAAGGATCACCGCCTGCCGCGGCGCGTTCGGTTTCGGCATGCCCAGAAGGGAGGTGATCTGATCGCCCAGTGCAACGGATGCACCATTCGGTACAGGCACGTCCTTGATCGACACGTCGTACAAGAGTCCGATGCCCGTCCGCTTCTTCGCAAACCAGCGTGAAGCACGCGCCTCGGAAAGCGCGCAGGTAAAGGGATCTGGCATATGCAGCCGTATATGCTCACGGATATCGAGAAGCAATTCGTCTTGGGATGCTCCACCGGTCCTCGACATCCTTTTGTTCGTCGTTCTGCTACCGACCGTACACAAATCCCCTCTCCCAGCGCGCCTTCCAGTCCAGTAACTTTATACTTGACTGATCGTTCCATTATAGAGTACATGTGGCCCTAACACGAGAATTGGAGTCTCCTCCCATGCCCCGACCGAAGGAATTCATTCCAGACGACGCGATCGAGAAGGCCATGCAGGTCTTCTGGCACAGGGGCTACGAAGCCACGTCGATGGAAGATTTGCTGAGCGCGATGGATCTTAATCGCGGCTCACTCTACGACACCTTCGGCGATAAGCGCCAATTGTTCCTGAAAGTGATAGACCGGTACTGCACCACATTCGCCGGTTCGAAGTTTTCCCTCCTCGACCAACCGGGTCCGGCACTCCCGACCTTGCGCCAGTTCATCAGTGGCATGATCGAAGGCGGCCTGGCCGATCCGCAGCGCCGCGGTTGCCTCATCGCCAACACGATCATGGAACTGTCGCCGCACGAGGAAGAGATCGCAGGCACCCTCCGCCACGTCCTCAAGATGGCTGAAGACACATTCTTTCGGGTCTTGGTTCGCGCCAAACAGCAGGGTGAATTGAAGAATGATCAAGATCCGCGCGCACTGGCGCGCTTTATCACGACGATGATGCAAGGAACCATTGTGATGATCAAAGCCGGAGCGCCGGCTGACGTGGTGAAGCAGACAGCGGAGACCGCGCTCTCGATCTTGGACTGAACCAATCTCTTTTTTGACTTAATATGGAACGCTCGTTCCACATTTGAAGGTACAGAGGTCCCCAGGAGAGGAGGTGCCGTATGACATGTCAACGTTGTGATGGGCTGATGGTCCAAGAGCGGTATGATGATCTTGAATATGGCTCTGCGGGATATGAGATCTCCGCCTGGCGCTGTCTCAACTGCGGCGCGATCGTCGATCCTGTGATCGCGGCTCATCATCAAACCATTCACAAGAACGAGCCAGATCAGTTGCGGCGACAACGGCTGAAGGAACTTGTGATGGCTGCATAAGAGACTCATCGCCATTCACTGCGTCCGGAGATATGAAGCGAGACAAGCTCAACACAATTCTTTCAAGGAGGGTGCACCCATGAGACTCGACAATAAAGTTGCCATCGTCACGGGCGGAGGGACCGGTATTGGAGAAGCGATTGCGAGAGTCTTTGCGCGGGAAGGCGCGAAGGTCGCGATCACGGGTCGGCGGAAGGAGGAATTAGCGCGGGTCGTCAAAGACATTGAGAAACAGGGTGGCCATGCATTGGCGCTTCAGGGAAGCGTCACGAATGAACCGGATGTACGCGAAGCGGTGGAGTCCACGGTCCGAACATTTGGGCGACTCGACATCCTCGTGAACAACGCGGGTAACCTGTTCTATGCCGGGCCGCTGCACGAAACCAGCGACCAGATTTGGGACGAGACGCTCGATTATTCTTGAAAGGGACATTCCGATTCATTCGTGCCACGATCCCGCTGATGTTGAAGCAGGGCGGGGGCTCGATTCTCAACGTGTCAACGGTCGCGGGGATGAAAGCCATCCCCTTCTTTCCCGGCCATGCGTACCAGGCGGCGAAAGCGGGCGTGAACATGCTGACCAAAACAGTAGCGGTCGAGTACGCAAAACAGGGCATCCGATGCAACTGCATCTGCCCGGGTGGCGTACTAACCCCGCCGGTCCAGGAGATGCTGAAAGACCCAAAGGCAAAAGCGTTATTTGAGGGCATCCACCCGATGGGCCGCCTAGGGGATCCGGAGGACGTAGCGGAACCGGCGATCTATTTTGCCTCCGATGAATCTCACTGGACAACCGGCAGTATCCTGCCTGTGGACGGCGGAGTGATGGCCGCGTAGTCGATGAATGAGGAGGATGTTCGCATGCACATGAACTTGTGGCAAACCAAACGGATGGGGGTTGTGGCGACTAAGAACTTACTCGTGGCTTGGTTGTCGCGATATGGACCCTTCAAGCGACTGCGCACTTCAGGCGTGCGTGGGAAACGGAAGAGGAAGTCCTGCGGGCTCGGGGCGGAACATGCGAAACTTTGTCACTCGAAGGAGTTATTGCCGCCCGACATGACCGCGCGAGAGAAGGTGGCAATCAAGACCGTCACCATCAACGTGTAGGCGTCGAGATCAGAACGGATAGGCCATCATAATCACAGAAAGAGGAGGAGGCATCATGACGACAATGGAGATCGGCAAGGAACTAGTCGCCCTGTGCAAGCAGGGCAAGAATCAGGAGGCGATCGATCGTTTTTACTCACCGAATATCGAGAGCGTCGAGCCCTGTCCATGCCGGGCATGGAACAGACCCAGAGGGGGATCGCGAAGATCAAGGGAAAGAATCAATGGTGGGTGGATAACCACGAAGTCCATGGGAGCATAGCCGAAGGACCGTTCCCCCATGGCGACCGCTTCATTGTGCGATTCAAGTATGACGTCACGCCAAAACACACGGGAAAACGCATGACCATGGACGAAACAGGTCTCTACACAGCGCAAAATGGAAAAATCGTCAAGGAAGAGTTCTTCTACTCGATGTAAGCGCCGGAGGCTGCGCAACGTTTAAAGTAGAATGGCTCGTCCAACTCAATAAAGGAGGAAAAGATCATGGCAACCAAACAATATAAGCAGCTGGGATGTCTGGATGTTGACCCCAAAGCCGGCTGCGCATTCCAGGTGCGTGCCGAAACGGAAGCAGAGACGTTGCAACAAGTGGCCCTCCACGCGAAGCAGTGCCATAAGTTGGAATCACTGCCTCCGGAGATGGCTGCCAAAGTGAAGGCGGCGATCAAGACCGTGACCGTCACTGTCTAAGGAAAATCTTTACGCAGGCGAGGCCTCCCTGTGTGAACATCAGCACGCGGGGAGCCTCTCCTGGGCTGCCTGATAAGGGAGCCAACTTACCATGGCGACCATGATCCATCAGAACGTATCGTTCACCGCATCGCCGTGGGAACTGTTTGCGATCCTCCTCGATTCGAAAAACAAGGCTGGCCCAAGCATTATTGGTCGTCGTTGAAAACTTATCTCAAGAATCGTCGGTCACAATAGCAGGAGGTTCCTATGCAGCGCCTGATTGGCTTGTTCACTCTTTCGTGGTGCTGATGGGACTCAGCGGCTGTAGCTATCTGTTCTATCCCCGAGCAGGCGACTATGCGACGCAGGCGAAAGGCGCTAGCGGCGTCGAGACGATGATCAACCTCACTAATATGATGGAGGCAACGGCAACCAAGGCCAAGGGCGGGAAAGGCTTCGACACCGCCTTCGATGATTTGCACAATCAGTTCCATGCGCTCAGCGATGCGTTCTGCGGTGTGACGGACGCGCAGGCCAAGACACCGGCCTACGACCTTGGCCGTGACACACAAGAAGGAATTGACGGCCATCTTCAAGCGGCTTTGGAAATTCAAGGACGATCAACCGCAACGTGACCTGCATCTTGATCTCTTGAGCGTCGAGTTGAAGGAACTGCGCGACACATTGCAGACGATCAAGTAGCGCGCCGCAATGGACTCGCTGGAGTCGCGCCTTCCGGCTTACGCCGGGACATCCCGGTGAGCTGGCGCGTGGGGCGCCGGGTGGAAAGGAAAGACATGACGCAACAGACACCCCAACAGATCATCGAAGGCCAACGGCAGGACTGGAACCGCGTCGCAGGGGGCTGGGAGAAGTGGGATCGATTCTTCGACGAGCAGATGGCGTTTCTGAATCACCGGCTCGTGGCCGATGCGAGGCTGCGATTCGGCATGCGCGTGCTCGATCTCGGTTCGGGCACCGGCTATCCCGCCCTGCTCGGTGCACAAACCGTCGGGCCGAGTGGAGGCGTGATCGGACTGGATCTCGCCGAGCAGATGCTCGCCGTCGCGCGACGCAAGGCCACGGCGTTGGGCCTCGCGAACGTGACGTTCCGCACGAGTGACGTGACCGCGCTTCCATTTGACGCGAATTGGTTCGATGCCGTCACGAGCCGCTTCAGCCTGATGTTTTTGCCGGAGATTCCGAAGGCCGCCGCTGAGATCGCGCGTGTGCTGAGGCCCGGAAGCTGGGTCGCGGCTGCCGTCTGGTCTGCGCCAGACAAGAATCCCTCGATCGGCCTCTCGATGGAGGCGATCAAGAGTGTGGTTGAACTGCCCCCACCAGACCCCACTGCCCCCGGCATCTTTCGGCTAGCCAAGCCCGGCGATCTCGCCGGGATGTTGCAACAGGCCGGATTGGTCGATGTGACAGACCAGGAATTTCTCGCGGAATGGTCGTATACCTCGGCCGAGGAGTACTACACGAGCCTTTTGGAAATTGCGGCGCCGATACAGAATCTCATGGCAAAACTCTCGCCGACCCAAATACTAGAGGTGAGGCGCCTCATCACCCAGGCTGCGACCCAATTCCAGCGTGGCAACAGAATCACCTTTCCTCTCGCCGTCCGAATGGTCGCGGCACGCAAACCTCTGTGAGACCACCGTGGCGCCGAAGCACGACGGATTCAAGGACTTCGTGCTGGATCAACTCACGGAGCTACCAGGCCTGACCCACCGTGCCATGTTCGGCGGATATGGGCTGTACTGTGGTAGGGTGTTCTTCGGCATCGTCCATAAGGGCCGGCTCTATTTCAAGACGAATGCGACCACGGCGTCACTATATCGCAAACGCAAGATGAATCCATTCCGACCCAACGCCAAACAAACCCTCAACACCTATTACGAAGTCCCGGTGGACGTGCTGGAAGATGCGGGAGAGCTGACGATATGGGCTCAGCAGGCCAGCAACCTCTGATTGCTTTCGCGTGGCACAGGCCAGACCGCGTGCCATTCCGACACCTGCTTCTTGTCGGACTACTCGGTTGTGTGGTTTCTTTTCCTGTGTGGGCCGAAGAGCGCCAGACACCGAAGAGCTTGTGGCAGACAGTCCTTACTCCTCCCGCCGCCGATCAGCCACCGGCGCCGCGAAGACCTTGGGTGCTCCGCGATCGGGAGATCGCCCTCGACCTCCCACTCTTTCAAGTATTAAAGGATGCCGCCGCCAGACCCCATCCCAGGATAACCATTGAACTCTTTGATGGCGCCAACCACGAATTGGATATCACGTCGACGATCTCCCGCAGCAACGATAGTGCGACCATCCGTGGTACGTTCAAGCCGCCTTCGAGGGGAGACTTCACCTTTGTCGTCAACGCCAATCTCCTAGTAGGAACCATGCAGCTGGGTGATCGCCTCTACAAGACCGAACACATCGCCAATGGCCGGCTGCGGCTTCTCGAAATCGATCCCGAAAAATTGCCGCCGGATTGATCCTCTCCCCTACCGGCCCGTGGCGATTCCCCGCGCTCTGTGCCACACTCATCTATGCCTCAGCAACCGACAATCTGGACCGTCGGCCATTCGACCAGACCGATCGGTGAGTTCACCGATCTCTTGCGTGCCCATGAAATCAGCCTCCTCCTCGATGTCCGCACCATTCCTCGATCCCGCTACAATCCGCAGTTCAATACAGATACGCTGACCGAAAGTCTGAAAGAGGCCGGTCTCGCCTCTCTCCACATGCCTGCACTTGGGGGTCTTCGAAAGGCTCGGAAGGATTCAATCAACATCGGATGGCGCAACACCAGTTTTCGCGGGTACGCCGACTATATGCAGACGGACAAATTTCAAAGAGCCCTTGAAGAGCTTATGGCGTATGGCACGGGCACGAGGACGGCGATCATGTGCGCCGAGGCTGTCCCTTGGCGCTGCCACCGCTCGCTGATCGCCGATGCGCTGGTGCGCAAGGGCTGGGCAGCCAGGCATATCCTCTCGCAGGTCAAGGCAGACGAACATCGGCTGACGCCGTTCGCAGTCATCAACGGAGACACACTCGTCTATCCTCAACCAGCCGACCCCCTTGATCTTCCCCGACTCTTTTGACGTGATGTGGTACTCGTGGCTTGCCGACCTGATCCTGTGCATGCATGCCGGCTTTGTCCTCTTCGTGATCTCTGGCGGGCTACTTGTGCTGCGGTGGCGGTGGATTGCGTGGCTGCATCTGCCGGTGGCTGTGTGGGGCGCGGTCGTCGAATTCACCGGCTGGATCTGCCCACTCACACCGCTGGAGAATTGGCTGCGTGCGCAGGGTGATGAGACCTCCTATAATTCCGACTTCATCGCACAGTATCTGCTGCCAATCCTCTACCCTGGGGACCTGACACGAGGCATTCAGTTGCTGTTCGGCACAGTGGTGGTCGTCCTCAATGCCGCCATCTATTGGTGGCTCTGGCGGGGAACCCAGGGGGAAACAGAGTTGACGAATCGACGACAAAGTTGATACATGGAAAGGACTGCATATTTTCACTCGACCATGAGACGGCTATGCCAATAGATGAAATTACTCAAAAGGTCAGCGATCGCTATGCTCGGGCTGCGTCTACGGGCGAGCAGATCTGTTGCCCGACCAGTTACGACATGGCCGATCTCCAGTCCTTTATCCCTGAAGAAGTGCTCAAGATTTCGTATGGTTGCGGGACACCGGCCGGGTTGAAGACTGTCTCCCGCGGGGAAACCGTGCTGGATGTCGGTTCAGGTGGCGGCATCGATTGTTTCGAGGCCTCCCGGCTTGTCGGCCCCACTGGTCACGTCATCGGGATCGACATGACTGACACGATGCTGGTAATCGCCCGAAAGAATGCCCCCATCGTCGCAGCCAACCTTGGATACACCTCCTCCAACGTCGAGTTTCGCAAAGGGATGGCGGACGCGATACCAGTGATCGACAGCACTATCGATCTCATCATCTCCAATTGTGTGATCAACCTGGCACCGGATAAACGGAAGGTCTTCAGGGAAATGTTTCGCGTCGCCAAACCAGGTGGACGATTTACAATCTCCGACATCGTGGCCGATCAGCCCGTTCCGCAGTATTTGGTTCATGACGCTGAAAAATGGGGCGACTGCCTCTCCGGGGCGCTGACGCTCACCGACTATATCGCGGGGATAGTGGGAACCGGCTTCCTGGGCATTCATCTGATCAAGGCTTCGCCCTGGCAAGTGATCGACGGCATTCACTTCTTCTCCGTTACGTTGACGGGATATAAACTTCCCGCGAGCGCGCCTGTGTCGGCCGTTCGTTATGCCACGCTCCGCGGACCATTCAGCCGAGTAGTTGATGAACTGGGCACGACCTATCTCCGGGGCATTCCCCAGCCAATTACGCAGGACGCTGTGTGCCTATTGAACCAGGCTCCGTTAGCGTCTCACTTTGTCTTGTCCTCCGGCCCGCTATGGTTGGATCGAGCCGATGACCGATGGACCGCAATCTATCCGGCAAACGCTCCCTGCCTCTGGCAAGGGCATTTCGCCATGCTCGCCGGACCGTTAGTCGAAGCCGCCGATGACGATCACCATGTGTACCGCCGAGGCGAACCGGTAGAGATCTGTTCCAAGACGCTAAAAGTATTGGAAGCCGACGGCTACGCTCCTCATTTCGCGATCATCAATCGCGCGGGCCAGCACGTCAGCGGCGACGCTGTGACCTGCTCCCCCAATGGGGACTGTTGCTGATGAAGACCCCCTTGAACACCAAGATGCTGACCCCGGGCCAATGCGCCATGGTCCTCAAGGCCATGGGCGACGAAACGCGGCTGCGTATCTTGGAATCCTTGCTCATCGGTGAAAAATGCGTCACGGATCTTGTGCGGGAATTGAAGTGTTCTCAACCCCATGCCTCCCATCATCTCCGAATTCTGCGAGCCTCGGGTCTGGTCGAGGGACATCGGGATGGCAAACAGGTGTGTTACAGAGTCTCTCCCGCGATCCAACGAGCACTGGCGAACAGGCAAGGACAGGCCCTGGATTTCGGCTGCTGTGAGTTGCGGTTTCCAGAAACGGCTTTGATGACGATCGGTCATGGGCGCTGATGGTGATCGGTTTCTGAAAAGATTTATCCCTTTCTGACGGGCACAGATATGGCGCTGACCCTGCTGGGACAACATCACGCCCTCGCCTCCCCAACGGAGCAATTGAAGATGCTCAGGAGGACCACGAGCTACCCCCCCTTCGAGACGCAACTCGATCGAATCGGCCTACTTCCTCTTCGCGCCACCGGAGTCACCGTCTTTCAAGTTAATGTCGGCAAGCTCTGCAATCAGACATGCAGACATTGTCATGTCGATGCGGGACCTGACCGTACCGAACGCATGTCACGTGAAACGGCAGAGCAATGCATCCGAGCGCTTGCTCAGACCGATATTCCGACGGTCGACATTACGGGTGGCGCACCAGAACTCAACCCCAATTTTCGCTGGCTGGTTGAACAGAGCCGCGCAATGGGTCGCCATGTGATGGATCGATGTAACTTGTCTGTCTTGCTCCTTCCGTCTCAAGCGGACTTGGCAGAGTTCCTCGCCGGGCATCGTGTAGAAATCGTCGCGTCGCTGCCCTATTACCGCGCCAGCCAGACCGATGCGCAGCGAGGCGAGGGCGTGTTTGAGAAATCAATCCAGGCACTTCATCTCCTCAATCGGCTCGGCTACGGCCAGCCTGGCAGCGGGTTATCGTTGAATCTCGTCTGTAATCCGGTAGGAGCCTTTCTCCCTCCCAAGCAAGAGGCGATCGAAATGCAGTTTCGAAAGGAACTCCGGGCTCGCCATGGTGTCGAGTTCAACCATCTCTATACGATCACCAACATGCCGATCAGCCGGTATCTCGAGTTTCTTTTGGAGAGCGGCAACTACGAGCAGTATATGGAGCGATTGGCCAACGCCTTCAATCCCGCTGCCGCAGCCAGCGTCATGTGCCGCTACACGATCTCAGTGGGCTGGGATGGTACCCTCTATGACTGCGATTTTAACCAGATGCTCGATCTGCCGGTGGATCATGATGCACCCGCTCATATCCGCGACTTTGATCCGGCTTCACTCAATCAGCGCCAGATCACAACGCGCAACCATTGCTACGGCTGTACCGCCGGAGCCGGGTCGTCTTGTGGCGGATCCGTCACCTCCTAACAGGATGTGGAAAAACTATTGTGGCACGGCAGATCATCGATGGCCTGCACGTCTGAGACATCCTTGGTCTGTCTGGTGCAACCAAATGAACAAAACAAACCAAACAAACCAATTAATCGAGACAGACCGAACAGACCAAATGAACAAGACAGGCTGGCGGACTTTTCATCATTCTGATTAGATAAAAAGACAGACGTAACTGCCCGGTCTGAAGAGCATCGGTCAATTCACACACGCAACGCTCGCCCTCTTTGAGCCAATCGAGAATATCCAGCCGCTTCTCAGCTGCAAACGCGTGGCACATTTCATCTGTTTTGGCTCGATGTTTCCCCGACGGCGTAAGCGTCCCTTCTTGAACATCAAGCATGCATGATGGACAACTGGAGATTATCGTGATTGCGCAGCTTCTAGGCAGTCTGCTAAGGTGACGCGGATAGAGATCCTTCGCCATTATTTTCGGCCGAATACCTCGCATGGTCTGGGACCCCAAAGATCCTTGGAGCAAGAAAAGCGACCCGCTTGAGGATGCCCTCAAGCAGGCCCAATCGCAATTCAAGAATCTGATGCCCTCATTCAAGAATCTGATGCCCTCAAGCGGTTTCAGAAACATCGCCTTGGCAGGGCTGCTCATTTTTCTTGCCTGGCAGAGCGCCTTTATCGTCGCCCCGGATGAGGAGGGCGTCGTCAAGCGATTCGGCGCCCCTGTCCGAACCGTGGGACCTGGACCCCACGGGAAAATCCCCTTCGTCGAAACCGTCCTGCAGCCGAAAGTCCAAAAACTCCACCGTATCGAGGTAGGCTTCCGCACAGATCGGCAAGGCCGCCAACAAATGCTGTCGCAAGAAGCCCTGATGCTCACCGGCGACATGAACATTCTGGCCATCGAATTCATCGTGCAATACAAGATTAAGGAGTCTGCGAACTATCTCTTCAACGTCGCAGAAATCAATGAGACGATCGGCAAAGCTGCCGAGGCCGCAATGCGGGAAGTGGTCGGCAAGGGCAAGATCGACGAGGCGTTGACGACAGGTAAAGCCCAGATCCAGCAAGATACCCAGGTACTCCTGCAATCCCTTCTCGACCAGTATCAGGGCGGCGTCCAGATCGCGGCCATCCAACTCCAGGACGTCAGTCCTCCCGAGGCCGTGGCGGCTGCGTTCAAGGATGTGACGAATGCGAAGGAAGATCGAGAGAAACTGATCAACCAGTCTCAGAGCTATCGCAACGACATTCTCCCTAAAGCCCAAGGCGAAGCCGCTCAGGTGGTGAACCAGGCCAAGGGTAACGCCCAGGCGCGACTGAATCGCGCCCAAGGTGAGGCCAACCGTTTTCTGGCAACCCTGAAAGAATACAATCAGGCCAAAGACATCATCAGCAAGCGGATTTATATCGAAACAATGGAGGAAATCCTGCCGAATATCGAGAAGATCATCATTGATGGCAAGACCGGCGATCGTGTGCTTCCTTACCTTCCGCTCGAGCGCCTCAAACCCAGGACCGGCACCGCAGCTGAGGACCAGAAACAATGACGAAGCAGGGGTTCATCATTGCACTGGTGGTGGTCGTCATCGGGTTGTTTCTCCTGGGAGCCTCACCGCTCTTCACCGTGGACATCACCCAGAATGCGATCGTGGTCCAACTTGGAAAACCTGTTCGCAATATCACGGAGCCAGGGCTCTATGTGAAAATGCCGTTTGTTCAAGAGGTCACCTACTTCGATAAGCGCCTGCTGGACTACGACTCAGAGGCGCAAGATGTGATCACACAAGACAAGAAGACTCTCCTCCTTGACAACTACGCCAAATGGCGAATTGTCGACCCACTCAAGGTCTATCAGAACTTTCAAACCCAACGGGGAGCGCTGCAACGGCTCAACGACATTATCTATTCTGAACTCCGGGTCGAACTCGGGCGCCATGACCTTCTGGAAATCGTCGCGGATCACCGCGCCGATCTCATGAAAATCGTGACCCAGCGGTCGCATGAGAAAGCGTCCGCGTATGGGATCGAGATTCAGGACGTGAGAATCAAACGCGCCGACCTTCCTGAGCAGAATGAAAAGGCCGTGTTCGCACGGATGCAAGCCGAGCGGGAACGACAGGCGAAGCAATACCGTGCGGAAGGCGCTGAGGAAGCACAAAAAATCCGTTCAGAGGCGGAAAAGGATCGCGAGATTATTCTGGCTCAGGCGTACAAGGAATCGGAAGAACTTCGTGGCGCGGGGGATGCGAAAGCCTTTAAGGTTTATGCTGACGCCTACCGGCAGGACCCTCATTTTTTTGAATTTACTCGCTCGATGGAAGCCTACAAGAAAACCTTCAAAGACAAGTCCACCATGGTGATGAGTCCAGACTCAGAATTCTTCCGCTATCTTAAGCAGCGCTAGCCTTCAGGACAGCCCCACGATCTCGCCCGTGCCTGGATCGATTCCAATACGTTCCCCTGCTGGCTTCTTTGGCAACCCCGGCATGAGTTGAATACCTGAACAGACCGCCGTGAGAAATCCAGCTCCTGCGAGCATTCGAACCTCCTTGATCGGCAGCGTAAACCCGGATGGGCGCCCTTTCAACGCCGGATCGTGCGACAGCGATAACGGCGTCTTGGCCATGCAGATGGGCAGCCGATCAAGTCCGAGCTGCTCCGCCACCTCGATGTCTCGTTCGGCTTCTGCGTCGAACGACACGGCAGAGGCCCCATACATTTGCGTGGCAATGGTTTGGATTTTCTTCTTGATCGGCCAGGCGACGTCATATAAATGCCTGAACGTCGATGTTTCCACTGTGGCCCTGACCACCGCCTTCGCTAACTCTTCAGCCCCTTTGCCGCCATCGGCCCAATGGGTTGAGACCGCGGCTGTCCACCGCACCAACCTCTCGGGACCGTTCTCGAACCCATTCCAGCTCAGCCACCGGATCATCGATGAACGCATTGACCGCCACCACCACGGGCACCCCATGGGCTTTCACATTCGCCATGTGCTGCTCCAAGTTCGCAAAGCCTTTTACCAATGCCTCCTGATTAGGCCCGGTAAGCCCTGCCGGAAGCGGGGCTCCGAGCTTGACCGCTCCTCCGCCACCGTGAAGCTTGAGTGCGCGAAGCGTGGCTACCACCACGGCCGCCGCTGGCTTGAATCCTGAGAGACGGCACTTGATGTTGAAAAATTTCTCCGCTCCGAGATCACTCCCGAATCCTGCCTCCGTGACGACATAGTCCGCACATCGCAATGCGATGGAATCGGAAAGAATCGAACAATTCCCGTGGGCGATATTACCGAATGGACCCGTATGCACGAACGCCGCGGTTCCCTCCAGCGTCTGAACCAAGTTCGGCAACAACGCTTCTCTAAGCAAGACTGCCATGGACCCGGCACATCCCAACGCTTCTGCACGCACTGGCTTACCATCCGTCGTAAACCCAACGATGATCTGCCCAAGCCTGTGTCGCAGGTCGGCTTGACTCGATGCCAACGCGAGCATCGCCATGACTTCGGAAGCTTCCGTGATCACAAACTGGCCCGTGCGACCCGCAGCCCCCTCTCCCAGCCAGATCTGCCGTAACGCCCGATCGCTGACTCCCAACGTCCGTGGCCAGGTGATCCGATTCGGATCCACCTGAAGCGCATTCCCATGAAATAGGTGATTATCAACAAATGCTGACAAGAGATTGTGACTGGCGGATACCGCGTGGGCGTCGCCGGTCAAGTGGAGGTTGATCTCTTCCATCGGAAGGACTTGTGCACGCCCTCCTCCTGTTCCTCCGCCTTTGATTCCAAACACCGGCCCCAACGAAGGCTGCCGAAGCGTGACGGCCGTTCGATAGCCGAGGCGGGAAAGGCCCATGGCAAGCCCGATGGAAGTTGTCGTCTTGCCTTCCCCGAGCGGTGTCGGATTGATGGCGGTCACGAGTACATACCTGCCGAGTGGTGCAGCATGAAGCCGCTCAAGTACATCAAGCGAAACCTTCGCCTTCAGTTTTCCGTACGGAAGCAACTCGTTGGCCTGGATACCAAGCTGATCAGCGACATCCTGAATTGGACGCGCCTTCACCGATCGGTTAATCTCAATATCTGTCATAGGTCGAGTAACGGCATGATCATTACCGCCTTAATGGCGCGGCAGTATAGCATAGGAGTTGAGTCGATTCGGTGGGCGTTGTTGGACCGGAGGGGTGAGTTCAGTGCGGCCTCGTCATGAACCGAGTCGGTTGATGACGAGCCGGTGAGTGAAGCGGGAAGCCTAACGAGCTATTCGAGGATATACTTTACCGGGTCTAACGCCTGGCCGTTAACCTTGACCATGTAATGCAAGTGGGGCCCCGTGGCTAGTCCGCTGCTGCCGACTAACCCAACGACTTCTCCGCGCTTCACGCGCTGCCCCTCTTTGACTAATGCCTTGGCTAGGTGGCCATAGAGAGTTTCAATGCCGAATCCATGGTCGACTTTCACGAGAATTCCCAGCTTAGGGTCGAAGCCGACTGTTGTGACTCGGCCTTGAGCCGGAGCCTGAACTGGCGCATTGGCAGCAGCTCCGATATCCAACCCGTCATGCCAAGCGGGCTTTTCTGTAAATGGGGAAACCCTAGGCCCGAACCCAGAGGTCACCCATCCCTTCACCGGCCAAATGGATGGGGTTGCGGCCCATCGAGAAGATTTCTTTTCGGCCGCCAAGGACAACTCTTGAAGCGATTGTTCCTGGATCGTGGCTTCTTTCGATAGCCAATCTATACCCTCCTTGATTGAGGCGAGCATCTCCTGCTCGGTGAGACCGCTCGAACCGGCAGATGGGCCCGTTTGGCGAGCCAGAGCACTCTGACTGGATTCCACTGAACTCAAGTGCTGAGCCCCAGCGTCACTATTCGGGATCTTCTCGGAGGTTAGAAGAGTATTGCCATCGGGAAGGGGAGCATCCTCACCACCTCGACCATTAGCCACATCCCCTGTCTTCGGGGTCTCGATTCCCAACATGACACGAAGCCGTTGATTGACCTCTTTCATGCTCGTTAAACGCTTCTTCAAATCGTCGACGGCGTTAGAAAAGGCTCCTGTCTGTTCCCGTGCACTCATGGCCTCTGCACGGAACGCTGAGAGTTCCCAGACTTCGCCGGTTCTAATCACGTAGTGCGAGACGACAAGAATATCAACTAGGACGAAAATGGCTCCGACAATCAATAGCTTACTGACAAGTTTGCGAGGAAAACTAAACCGCAATGGCTTGGCTGTTGCGCCACGAAAGATCACGACGGTATAGGCATCGCTGTCTTCTGCGCCGTTTGCTTGTCCCATAATCTTCACCCCCTGCTGAACGGGCTCCTCCGCTTCCTATGATAATTCTCCGCGAGTGTACCGATCCAGGTCGCTTCAGTCAACCCCTCACATTGGTGATGAAAATCCCCCTTCACTAACAATTAGCTGTGGGTCTCACTACGCACCCACCCAATATATTGATCAAGGCCTTCCTTAACCGGCAACGCGATGATTTCAGGAGTCTCATATGTATGCATCGCTTTGATCGCTTTCTCTAGTGCACGATACCGAGGTCTGGTGGATTTCAATATAAGGAGAACTTCTTGTGCTTTGACAACTTTTCCCTTCCAGCGATATATGGATTGAATCCCTGGGATAATATTCGCACAGGCAGCCAGCTTCGCATGCACCAGACCTTCGCCAATCCTTATCGCCTCTTTCTGATTTGCCGCAGTAACCAAAATAACAAGGACCTGCCCTACTGATTTCTTCATTAGGGGCGCGACCATTGTAAGACAACCTTTCCGCCCTGCAATGATCCCTGCCGCTCTCTATTGATAGAATGATAAAGCAATTTCTGGACCTGTTACGTATGCATACGTATGCATACCAATCATTATCACAACTTATCAATATCTTATGATATTATGCTTACCAATCTATCCCTTGCCAGTTCTTTTTCATGCCTAAATTTCGGTGGTATAAAACCACATGAAGACAAGATGTTGACAAAAATGTACAATTTTTGCCCCACTTTTCTCAAGAAAGAACAGGATGCGACCTCGTCAGTTCACTACTCTCTATCTCAGAAAAGGCCAGACCGAGGGGGGCCTCAGGCTCATTGACAAGCTTTTCACCCCTCACATAGTATGATGCCCTCAAGCAAGGAGGTCACTCAATGGGCTTTGCCATTTCCCCGAAAGAACTGAAATCAAGCCTTGATAAAGGCGACAAATTAGTACTGGTTGATGTGCGGGAGGAATGGGAATATTCCCTTGCGAAACTGGATGGCTCAATCCTAATTCCCCTCGGAACACTTCCTCAATCGCTCGCTCGGTTGAACCGCGACTCGGAGATCATTGCCATCTGCCACCATGGCATGAGAAGCGCCGATGCGACGAATTTCCTGCTTCAACAAGGATTCAAGAATGTGAAGAATTTGGTGGGGGGAATCGACGCCTGGTCGACCCAGGTGGATGGAACCGTCCCTCGATATTAACTCAGCCCCACTAATGCCCGTGGCACACATGCTCTGCCCCCTCTGCCTGAACGGCACGGTCGATTCTAGTTCATGCGCTCGCGGAAAAAGTCGACGGTGCGCTTGAGCCCTTCACTGAGTTCGGTTTTCGGTTCCCAAGACAATTCTTGACGGAGCTTGCCCGAATCAATCACGCTCCGTGCCTGTTCGCCATTTTTGGCCGGCCCATGAACTTCCTTGCATGTCGAATTCGTGTGGGTGATTAAGATCCTGAACAAATCGTTGATTGAGGTTTCTTCCCCCGTTCCAACATTATACGTCCCTTGCGTTTCCTGACCCATCACCGCAAGGTTTGCCTCAACGACATCTTCGACATAGACAAAGTCTCGCGTTTGCCGTCCATTTCCGTTGACGATCGCTTGCTCGTTATTCAGCAGCTTCTGAATAAAGATCGCGACCACACCGGCCTCTCCATCAGGATCCTGACGGGGACCATAGACATTGGCATAGCGCAGGCTCACTATTTGAAGTCCGCTCACTCGTTGATAGTATGATAGATACTGTTCCCCGCACAACTTGCTGATGCCGTAAGGCGACAGAGGCCGCGTGACATGGGACTCCGGAGCAGGATAGATCTCTTGCTCGCCGTAGATGGCCCCACCGGAAGAAGAGAACACCACCTTCCGCACACCATGCCTGACCGCTTGCTGCAGCACGTTCAGCGTCCCGAGGACATTCACCTGGGCATCGAAGATTGGATCTTCCACAGATTTGCGGACGTCCATCTGTGCCGCAAGATGCATGACAATATTGGGCCGTTCGTTGCGAAACACCCGTTCAAGTCGCCAACTCTGAATATCTAGCTTGCAGAAACGAGCGGCGCGATTGAGGTTTCGCCGCTTCCCCGTGGACAGATTGTCCACAACAACAACTTCATGCCCTTCCTGGACAAGACGATCGACTAAATGCGACCCGATAAAACCGGCACCTCCTGTCACGAGTACCTTCATGCATGCCCCCATCGCCTATGAATCCGTGCCATCAGCTGTCCACTGCCTACCCGATCAGGTTGTGATCTCGCGTGCAAAACCAACAAGAATCTCCCGATTCCCTTTTCGCCCTATCACGGGAGAATCGAGCACGCCTTTCAGCTGAAGCCCCAAATGAGCGGCACAGGCAATGACCTTCTCAGTCACCGCCTCGCGCTGCGCATCATCTCGCACGATCCCCCCTCGTCCCACCAGACCCTTACCGACTTCAAACTGTGGCTTCACTAACACCACGACCACTGCAGAGCTATTGAGTAGGTGGACGACCGCGGGCAATACCAGCGTCAAAGAAATAAAAGAAACATCGACCACCGCCAGGTCGATCGGCTCAGGAACCGCCGCACGGTCAACATACCGAATGTTCGTCCGTTCGAGCAAGACAACACGCGAATCTTGACGGAGCCTCCACTCAAACTGTCCATACCCCACGTCGATGGCATAGATGCGGGTGGCTCCTCGCTGCAACAAACAGTCGGTGAACCCACCGGTCGAACACCCGACGTCCATACCGATTGTCCCTCTCGGGTCAATATGAAAGGCATCAAGCGCCGCAGCCAATTTGTCACCTGATCGACTGACGAACAACGCAGGCTGCACGATCTCGATCCGCGCATCCAGCGGCACCAACTTCGCAGGCTTATCCACCATGATCCCATCAACCAATACTCCACCAGCCAAGACCGTTCTGGCCGCGGCCTCCCGACTCGGCACCAAGCCCTGAACTCATAAGCACACGGTCTAACCGTTCTCTGTGAACACGAGGGGGGAGGCCATATCGACTAGGAAAACCACTCATAGGGGCATGGACGGAAATAGAAGCCGGCACAAGGGAACCTAGGAGGACGGTTCATCGGCTGCGTCGTCGGGAGAGTAGGCGTGGATTCGTTTCTTGCCGTTCTTATCTTGCACGAGCACTTCTACTTTATGCTCGGCTTCCTCTAAAATCTTGAGACAGTTCTTCGAAAGGCGGATGCCCTCCTCGAAGATCCTGAGCGATTCGTCTAGAGGAAGATCGCTTTTTTCCAGTTCACCGACAATGGCTTCCAACCGCGCCATCGCCTGTTCAAATTTCACCGTTGCCACAACACGCCTCGTTATTATGTGGATGGAGGCCCATTATACTCGCCCGCACAACGATTTCAAACTGAGGAATCATCAAACACCTGCGTGACAGTGCAACTCAATCGCCCGCTTTCCAATTGAGCCTCCAACTCCTGTCCAACCCCCACGTCTTTCGCTCGATGGAGAATTTGACCAGCCGGGACCGTTTGAAGAATACTGTACCCACGTCCAAGAATCGCCAAGGGACTCAGGGTATTGAGCTGCGCCAGCGTCGCGTGGATCCGGTGACGATGTTGCGCCAACATCACCCCCATCTGCCCTTCAAGGCGCTTCGAGAATTGCGGGACTGTCGCCAGACCTTGCTTGATCGCGAGAATAGGATTGAGACCTGATAGATCGCGCTGCACCCCGTGAACCCGTTCACGCCCGGCCATGAGCAGTTGTTGGACCATCTCGCGCAATCGATCCACCCTATCATCTGTCCGTTGCGCCGCTTCCTGGAGGCGGAAGCGTATATCCGTCACCCCTCGAATGCCGGCATCGAGCCGCTGCCGCTCGAAGGCACAATGCCGGAACATCACCTGTCCCAGACGAACCGTCAGTTCCCGCAATCGATCCACGATCTCAGCCAACACCGGAACCACAGCCTCCGCTGCCGCCGACGGCGTCGGCGCTCGGAGGTCGGCGACGAAATCGGCAAGCGTCACATCGATTTCATGTCCGACAGCCGACACCACCGGGACATGGGAGGCCACAATGGCTCGCACCACAATCTCCTCGTTGAAACTCCAGAGGTCTTCCAATGATCCTCCGCCTCGCCCGACAATGATGACATCCACAGAACCCATGTTGTTCAAGGCAGTCAGCGCCTCAGCAATTTGACGCCCGGCATGCTCCCCCTGGACTTGAACCGGGGCAATAAGAATATGGAGCGTCGGCCAGCGTCGCCGAAGAACAGCCAGGATATCCCGAATGGCTGCGCCGGTCAGCGATGTAACGACACCCACGGTCCGAGGAAATGCCGGGATCGACTTCTTTCTGTCCTGATCGAACAGCCCCTCCGTCGCCAATCGTTCTTTTAATTGTTCAAATGCCAGTTGCAGCGCGCCGATTCCCTTCGGCTCCACCGTGTCGAGCACGATCTGATATTCTCCGCGTGGTTCGTAGACCGTGAGCCGCCCCCGCACGACAACGTGTAGCCCTTCTTGCAAGGCAAAGCGCAACCGCACCGCGGTGGATCGGAACAGCACCGCGCGAATTTGGCTCGTCTTGTCCTTGAGTGTGCAATAGACGTGTCCCGATCCGGGAGCACGGAGATTGGAGAGCTCACCTTCCAACCAGATGTCGGAGAATTGTGCTTCGATTGAGGTGCGAAGCAGCCCCGTCAACTCCGAAACCGTTAAAACCCGATTCGGAGGTCCAACCTGAGCGAGGGAAGCAGGGGAACCGAGAGGACTCGTGGTGGGTACTCCTTTAATCGATGATGCGAATTCGTTCGATCGACAGCGCCTTCCCAAGACGCGCATCAAGTTCGAGCAGCACCGCGCAAAAGACGGAGGGACCCGAAGCCACTTCAAAGCGCCGTGGCATCCCGGTCAGGAACTTTTCGATTGCCAACTCTTTCTTCACCCCGATTACGGAATGGAGCGGACCGGTCATCCCGATATCCGTCAAATATGCAGTCCCCTTGGGGAGAATCTGATCATCAGCCGTTTGCACATGCGTATGGGTACCGACCACGGCGACGACCTCTCCGTCCAGATAGTGCCCCATCGCCATTTTTTCTGATGTTGCCTCCGCATGCATGTCAACAATCACGGCAACCGTTCGTTTCTTCAGCGCGGCCAATTCTTTTTTGGCCACCTGGAACGGACAGTCCAAAGTCGGCATGTACGCCCGCCCCATCAGTTG
Source organism: Nitrospirota bacterium (assembly GCA_963775905.1). Classification (GTDB taxonomy): domain Bacteria; phylum Nitrospirota; class Nitrospiria; order Nitrospirales; family Nitrospiraceae; genus Palsa-1315. The sequence goes on from CAVZKI010000007.1 coordinate 52,478, forward strand.
GAGAATGCCGAGCTGCTCTCCGCCGGCCGACTCGACCACCACACTCCCATGACCCGGCACACCATCCGGATAGTTAGCCGGCCGAAGTAGGCGTGGTTCTCGGGGAAAGTAGTCGAGAATTTCCTTTTTATCCCACGCATGATTCCCGGTCGTAATAACCGCGAGGCCGAGGTCAAACAACTCTTCTGCCAACTCCGGCGTGATGCCAAACCCGCCGGCCGCGTTCTCTCCATTCCCGATAACGATGTCGATTTGCCGCTGAGCCACCAGCCTGGGAGCAGCCCTGGCCACCGCTCGGCGTCCCAGGCTCTCCAAAGATATCGCCAATGAAGAGGACCTTCACTTGGCATACTCCACATACCGGCTCTCTCGAATCACGGTTACTCTGATCGTGCCGGGATAGGTCAGTTCCTGCTCAATCTTCTTCGCCAAGTCCCGAGACAGTTGAAACGACTCAGCATCGGTAATGTCTTCCTGTCGAACGATGACGCGGATTTCTCGGCCCGCTTGGATGGCATAGGCCTTCTGCACCCCTTTGATGGTCGTGGCAAGCGACTCCAGTTTCTCCAGCCGTTTTACGTAGGTCTCCAAGGCTTCCCGTCTAGCCCCAGGCCTGGCTGCGGACAACGCTTCAGCCGCAGCAACCAAAACCGATTCGGGACAGATCGGCTCCACTTGTTCGTGGTGCCCCGCAATGGCATTCACAATTTTCTCGCTCTCGCCGTACTTCTTGGCAATCTCAGCACCCAGCATGGCATGCGGGCCTTCTTCTTCGTGACTGACGGCTTTCCCGATGTCGTGCAGCAGCGCCCCCCTCCTCGCCAACTTCACATCGAGACCAAGCTCCGAAGCCATGATGCCGCAAATGTACGAGGCTTCACGCGAATGATAGAGATTGTTTTGTCCATAGCTGGTCCGGTACTTGAGCCGACCGAGCACCTTGATCAACTCCGGGTGAAAATCCGAGAGCCCCAACTCGAAGATGATTTTCTCGGCCTCGTCATACATGAGCTTATCGATATCGACTTTGACTTTTTCGACGATTTCCTCGATCCGCGTCGGATGGATGCGCCCGTCATGCATCAACCGTTCGAGCGAGACCTTGGCGATCTCGCGACGCAGCGGATCGAAGCCCGACACAATGACGGCTTCAGGCGTTTCATCGATAATCAGGTCGATCCCGGTGGCAGCTTCGATCGCACGGATGTTGCGCCCTTCCCGCCCGATGATCCGCCCCTTCATCGCGTCATTCGGAATCGGCACGACGGAAATCGTTGATTCCGAGACGTAATCACGCACCACCCGTTGAATCGAGCTGGTAATGATCTCGCGCGCTTCCCGTTCCGCATTTTCCCGCGCCTCTTCCAACGTCCGCTTGGCATGCCCAACAGCCTCGAGCCGCGCCTGGCTTTCCATTTCTTGAATGAGCTGCTTCTTCGCCTCGTCGGCCGTCATTCCCGCGACGCGTTCCAACGCTCCACGATGCTCCTTCTCCACTCGAGCACAAGCCGATTCCTTAGCCACCAGCTTCTCATCCCGCTTCGCCAGCTCCAGATCTCGCTTCTGAAGCTCACTATCCCGCTTGTCTACCGCGCTGATTCGTTTCTCGAGAGCCTCATCTCGCTGCATCACACGCTTTTCTGCGACGACGATCTCGGCCATTTTGGCCTTCTGCTCCTTCTCGAGTTCCGCTTTCGACTGCAGCACAAGGTCTTTCGCTTCGAGCTTCGCTTCTTTGACGATATTGTCAGCTTCCCGCTGGGCGTTCTGCGCGACCTGACGTACTTGCTCCTCTTGCTGGGCCCTCTTTGCGGCGCTCGATGAGCGACGGATCAGCTCAAAGAGCCCGATTCCGAACAACCCTCCAACGAGTCCTGTCAACAGATAGGCAATAATTGAGGTCGAAATTGGACTCACCCCCTTACAGTCGCGAGACGAGAAGAATCCTGCTTCTCAGCCTCGTCTTGATACAAGGTTAGTCGACGGTCCTGAATGAGAAGGGATCGAAGTGGGGAGATAAGGGAATAGAAGAGGACGGCCAGAACCGCGGGCTACAGACTTACTCCGAGAACGGACTCCACGGGGATGGATGCCTTGCTGGATTGAGATAACGAGTTCGTCCTGTGCGGGACAGATCCCACGAGGTCCATCTGCGTCGGTACGCTCTCGTCCGCATGAGAGGATTCAGCGCGCGAACCGGAAGCAGCCGCTGGCCGTTTCCGCAGACCGCACTCCCTGACGGCAGCATGAACTCCATGACCTTGCCCAACATCTCCAAGAGCTTATACATGAGGTGGACGAACCCTTGTGCACATTCTAACTGCCGCAATTTCGCCAGCATCAAGAACCCACATCCATTCCGCGGTGACTCCATCGTATCCCCGGATCACTGAACCGGTTCGAGCATGACCTATTCATATCCCTAAAGTAGTATCCACTACGTCCCGACACACATGAACTACGATAACAAAGGGGGCCGCCCTTTGCAAGCTGAATCTAGCGAAAGAGCGAGGTCGGTACCTGCTCCTCGATCGATTCCATGAGCGACTTCATCCGCCGCTCAACATCCGCCTCACCTTGAGCACGCTTCCGTTCGAGTTCAAACAACTGATGGGCCAAATTGAGGGCAGTCAGCACGGCGAGTTTGGAGGGGGTCGTCGTATTCATCCCTTCCGCGAGATGGCGCATCTGGCCATCTACAAAGCTCGCGAGGCGCCGGACATCGCCCTCGTCCGCCTCGCCACGAATCGCGTATCGTTGGCCGTAGATTTCCACGTCAATGGTCTTAGTCAAGGGCCACCTCCTTACGTTCTTCAAGGCACTCCAACAATTCGATGTCGCCGAGGACTTTTTCTACACGAGACTTGATATCGACACGCTCTTGCTTCCACCGTCGATTCGAATCATCCTTCTCCGCAAGTCGTTGTCGAACGATCTTTAATTCTTCTTCAGCCGCTGCATTCTTTTTCTTCAGCTCTTGAACGAGCTTAACTAAATCTCTAATACGACTTTCTAGCGCATCCAATCGATCGAGTGCCATTCCCTCACTCTCTTCCTTAAGAAGCCCCTACAGGTTGTGGCGCACTATAGAAACTTGTCTAGATCTTGTCAAGAAATGGCCTTCAGGAGGCCTTATCTAGCCGTATGTATTCTCGGTAGCTTCGCAGAACGCGCTTCACATACTGCCGCGTCTCCTGATACGGGATCAATTCGACGAACTCATCCTGACTTCGCCCAGGATGCAGCGTAATCCAGCTTCCGACAGCCATTGGCCCTGCATTGTATGAGGCAATTGTGAGCGCGACATTTCCGGAAAATTGTTCGAGTAACTGTTCGACGTAGTGGACGCCGATCCGAATATTGGTCTCTTGATCGAAGAGGTCATCCCGTCCGACCGCGGGAAGCCCGAGTCGCTGCGCCACATTATTTGCGGTTCCCGGCATCACCTGCATCAGGCCAATCGCGCCGACCCGCGACACAGCCTGCCAATCGTACTGACTCTCCTCTCGAATGATCGCCGCCACCAGATAGGGGTCGACACCGTTCGCACCCTGGCCCTTGATTGTGGGAAGGAGACCTGTCGGATAGGCCACCTTCCACAGCGACGGGTCAACGATACCTCCGGTTCGCTCCAATTTATCGCGGAACCTGGCCCTCGCGAGTCGGAGCGCATGGTGGTAGGCACCCACCTCGTTCAACATCGTCGCAAGCGCCATGAGGGCGTCCGGGTCCCGGTTATAGCGATCGGTCAACCCCGCCAACTCGCGCGCAGCATCCGAGTCCAAGCCCAACGTCTTAAGCTCAATGGCTCGACGGTACGCCGACTGCTGCTCGATTCCGGCCCTGGTAGGCACCGAGCTTGTGGCCTCACTATTCGCATTCGTACCACCGTTCACCGGGACAGTTGGCGAAATCGGCTCTGATGCAAGGGGCTCCGACGATGGGATATCGATCCGTTCCCGAGCCAGTTGGCAGTAATAGGTATAGACGTATCGTTGGCAGAGTTGCACATACACATCACGAGCGTGAGGCTGCTGGCTCAATTCGGCTGCGCGCCCCATCCAATAGAGCGCCTGTGGCTCATAATCGCTGTCATGCTGATCGGCGAGTTGACGCAGCTCGTCACCCGCATCCCGATATCGTGCTATACGGTAATACACCCAGCCCACGCGCCACCGTGCCTCGGCTCGCTGAGACGCCGGCTCTCCGACCTTTGTCACCTGCCGGTACCGCATAATCGCGTCGTCAAAGCGGCTCTGATCTTCCAACCACATCCCGGCGAACAAGGTGATCTGGCCCTTCTGCTCCGCAGAGAGCGAAGATGTCGTCAGCGTACGGGCGAGATCTAACAACTTGTCCCCATGTCCTTGCCGAAGATAGACGCGAGCGAGCCAGACCGCCGCTTCGTGGGACTCCTTCCCTCCGTCTTTCACCAGCGCACGGAACGTCTCTTGGGCTTGGTCATACTGTTTCAGCCGTACCTGCGCGATGCCGAGCTTGAGCTGTGCCTCGACGCGACGAGGCGACTGTGGATCAGCCGCAAGAAACTTTCGGAATTCCTCGATCGCCTCGGCATTGAAGGACTGTCCAAGATACGCTTCAGCCCGGGCAAGCCGCTCGTTCGACTGAACCACCCAAGGTTCGCCACCAAGATTCGAGGCCAGTAGCGCTTCCGCTTCTTTCGCTTCTGCACTGTATGCAAACCGAACCCAGAGCTGCATCAAGGTCTCGCGACCTTCCGGAATGTTGTTGTCTCGCAGTCGGCAGGTGCCTCGCCGAAGTAGCGCCTGGGGCGTCCTCGGATCCTTGTCATTCAGTTCCACCGCTTTTGCAAACCACGCCGTCGCTTCCGGGCAACTCGACGCTTGATACCACGCTTCCCCTGCTCGATATGCAGCCTTAGTCAGCAGATAGGAGTCAGGCACCACCTGCGGAATGCTTTCGAACATGCCCGCCGCCTGTGTGGCGTCTCCGAGGTTTAACAACGCCTCCCCCGTCCATAATCGGATATAGTCATCCAAGACCGGAAAGTCTCGCTGAGACGTGCGAAGAAATTGAATGGCCACGGCAGGATTCCGTTCAAGGAGCAACACTCCGGACAGCAACCCTGCGCGTTTGGCCCAGAGTGTGGCGGGGAATCGCTCCATCAGCCGTTGCAGCCGATCCAACTTGAGCAACAAGACTTGCTCTTTATTGAGGGCCTTGCCGAGCCGTTCCTTCGGCAGTGCGGCAGCCTGAAAGCAATCTTCTGCCCTCTCACAAATGTCGCTGCCACTCGACATCGACTGAGAGGAAAGACCGGCGGACGCCTGGTCGGAGAGCAGAGCAAACCCACAGAGGCCAATAGACATGGCAAGGAGCAGATTTCGTATGGCCCGTTGATGTAGATAGTCTCCCACCCGTCGTCTCCCTCTCGATCTGTAACATATATAGCAGTGTGTCTCCCCTGTTGCCAGCAGAGCTGCGTGAGTCCTGTACCTTGTTCCACTTTTTGAGGCTGTGGTAGGCTGCCCTCATGGGTCACGAAAAAGGCGCCCTCCCATCACGCACAGCTCCCACGAACCTCCTGGCCCTTGATGAAGAAGGGATGGGCCGGCTCGTGCAGCAATTCGGATGGCCCCGCTACCGAACCGGTCAGATTTTACGCTGGCTTTATCAACGTCGAGCCAAAGACGTCAACCAGATGACGGACCTCGGCCAAGCGGAGCGAACGGCGCTGGCTTCACGAGCCACGATTCCGCGCGCCGCAGGCTGCACAGTCTTCCGTTCGATCGATCACACGAGAAAATTCGTACTCACGCTCAACGATGGACTCACCGTCGAAACGGTGCTGATTCCCGATGAAGACCGCTTAACCCTCTGTGTATCAACGCAGGTCGGCTGTACCCTGGATTGCGGATTCTGCCTGACCGGCACGATGGGATTGAAACGTAATTTGAGGCCACATGAAATCATGGAGCAGGTGCTGACCGCCCAAGATCGCCTTCGACTCGGTGAACGGATTACCAACCTCGTCTTCATGGGGATGGGCGAGCCCTTGGCCAACATGGAGGCCTTGTCAGAGGCCATTCGGCGACTCACCAACAAACCGTGGGGACTCGGATGGTCGCCGAGACGCCTCACAGTCTCGACTGCCGGCCTCGCGGCGCGATTGAAAGATATTGCGCCACTCGGCGTCAATCTGGCCATCTCGCTGAATGCCACGACGGACGACCAGCGCGCCAGCCTGATGCCGGCCGTCAATGGTATCGCCTCGCTCAAAACATTGCTCGCCGCCTGCCGCCGTTATCCCTTGCCGCCGACCCGACGACTCACCTTCGAGTACGTGCTGCTGGCCGGGGTGAATGATCAAGCCGACGATGCTCGCCGGCTTACCAAGCTCGTTCGCGGGATCGCGTGCAAAATCAATCTGATTCCGTTCAATGAATTCCCCGGGAGTCCCTTTCGCCGTCCATCGGAAGGCGACATTTCAGCCTTTCAAGCCATCGTGCGACAGGCGGGCCTCGATGTGTTCGTCCGTAAGAGCCGGGGGCGTGACGTCCTCGGCGCCTGCGGCCAATTGGGCAATCTCTCACCCGAATACGCCGAACGTGCCTTGACACAAATTGAATCCCGTTGCTAGCATGCAGCGTGCGCATCGCCCAACCATGACCTGGCTGTATTCTCGACACATCATGCGAATATCCTGGTTGATTGCCGTGAGCAGTCTCGCCTTCGCCTTCACATCGCCCGCCGTCGCAACGGAACCTCGCGAGTTCATCCTCTCCAATGGGATGAAAGTCCTGTTAGCCGAAGTTCCCAAAGCTCCGGTTGCCACCGTCCAAGTCTGGTACAAAGTCGGCTCACGCAACGAAGTCATGGGCCGTGCGGGCTTATCCCACATGCTTGAACATATGATGTTCAAGGGCACCGCGAAATATCCCAAAGGCACCTTCTCCCGTCTCATTCGCAAGAATGGCGGGATGGACAACGCCTTCACGAGCCAGGACTTCACCGCCTACTTCGAGAATCTCGCAGCCGACCGCGTCGAACTGGCCCTGGAGCTCGAGGCCGATCGCATGCAGGGACTTGTGCTCGAGATGAGTGAGTTGACGACGGAGCGAGAGGTCGTGAAGGAAGAACGACGCCTTCGCGCGGAGGACGACCCGCAAGGCGCGCTCGTCGAGGCGCTCTTCGCCCAGGCCTATCTCAGCCATCCGTACCATTGGCCGGTGATCGGCTGGTTCAGCGACCTGGATGCGATGACCCTGGACGACTTGCAACGACATTACGACACGTATTACTCACCCAACAATGCGACCCTAGTCGTGGTGGGCGACATCAACGCCGACAGCCTACTCCCCACGATCAAACAGCTATTCGAACCGATTCCGCGAGGACCGGAACCCAAGCTGATCGCCACCATGGAATCGGAACAAAAAGGTGAACGCCGCTTCCTCCTCAAGCGAGATGCGCAAGTCCCTTTCGTCATGATGGGCTATCGCGTGCCGAATTTTACGAGCGAAGACTCATACGCGCTCGACATTCTGGATTCGATTCTGTCGCATGGGAAAAGTTCGCGCCTGTACCAGAACCTCGTGTATGAGCAAAAATCGTCGCTTGCCGTCGGGGCAGAGTACAGCTTGCTGCAGACCGATCCTGGCCTTTTCTACTTCTATGCCCTCGTGAGCCCAGGCCAGAAACCGGAGGTGGTTGAAGAAGCCCTTCATCGGGAGATCAAACGCCTCCAGGCCGATCCGCCGACTGAGCAAGAACTCCAACGGGCGAAGAACCAGGTCGAAGCCACCCATGTCTTCGAACAGGACTCCAACTTCCGGCATGCTATGTTGCTCGGACAGGCTGAATCCGTCGGCGCTGGGTGGCAGAAAATCGACCAGTTTGTCGAACGGATCCGGGCAGTGACGACCAAAGATATTCAGCGTGTCGCCCGCCAATACTTGACGGAAGACAATCGAACCGTCGGTACATTGATTCCCGTGCCTCCCAAACAACCAGAGGCGCCCTCCACCGCCACGCAACAGGGAAGGCCGTAATCATGCCAACGACGAGACGACTGCCTATCGCACCTCGACGACAGGCGCTCCCGACCTTCGTGATGGGATTCTGTGCCTTACTCTTGGCAAGCGGTCCCGGTGTGGCGGCAGAGATCGCGCCGACGAAATTTGTGACCGCAAACGGCATCACGGTGCTCGTCCTTGAGCAACATTTCCTCCCTATCGTTGAGATCCACACACTGATCAAGGCCGGTTCTGCGCAAGATCCTCCCGACAAAGCAGGACTCGCGAACCTCGTCGCCAGTCTCCTGGACGAAGGGACGACCACGCGTACGTCAAAACAGCAGGCGGAGCAAATCGATTTCGTCGGCGGGACCCTGGAAGCCAACGCCTCAGAGGATTTCACCACCGCCTCCGCCCGCGTACTCAAGAAAGACATCGACCTCGGCTTTACCCTGCTCGCGGACATGCTGCAACGTCCCGCGTTTTATAAGCAGGAATTCGAACGGATTCGCACCCAACTCCTGGGCGAGATGGCAAGCGACAACGACGACCCGGGCCATATCGCCATGAAGGCGTTCAATCAGCTCGTCTTCCACGGACACCCCTACCGTTGGCCCGTCAATGGAACGGAAGAGACGCTCAACAAGATCACCCTGGCCGATGTGCAGGCCTTCTACGGACGGGAATACTCCCCTTCCCAAGTCATCCTGACCATCGTCGGCGACGTCACGCTTGAACAGGCCACCGCACTGGTACAGACCCATTTTGAAACCTGGAAAAAAGTGGCACCGACAGCACGGAATACGAAAAAACCCGCGCCGGTCGAACGGAGAACGGTCCAACTCATCGAGAAAGATCTCACCCAATCCACTATTGTGCTTGGTCATGGAGGCCTTCCGCGCGCGCACCCGGATTTCTATTCAGTCACGGTGATGAATTACATCCTGGGAGCCGGTGGATTTTCCTCCCGCTTGATGGATTCGATTCGCGACAAGCAGGGGTTGGCCTATGGGATCATGAGCCACTTTGACGCCCGGCTGATGCCCGGTTCATTCTGGGTCAACCTCCAAACTAAGACGGAGACGACGAATCAAGCCATCACCGGCGTCCTGTCCGAAATCAAGTCCATGCGTGACGCACCCGTGTCCGACCAGGAGTTGGCCGAGGCCAAATCATTCTTGATGGGCAGCTTCCCGCTACGATTTGATTCCACTGCGAAGCTCGCGCAGGTGCTCGCCCAAGTGGAGTTCTACGGCCTGGGGTTCGAATATTTTACGCAATACCCAAAATGGATAGACCGGGTCACGAAGGAAGACGTGCAGCGCGTCGCCAAACAGTACCTAGACCCCAAGCGGTACGCCTTAGTGGTGGTGGGCAACCTCGCCAAAGCAAAGGTCAAACACTAGCAGGATGCTGAAAAAGTCCGCCAGCCTCGCCTCTTCGCTCGCTGCGGCCTTGCCTGCGGAACGGCGCGTCTTGGCGCGCCGGGGCTGGGCGGGTGAGAACCGTGGCCTTTTTGAGCATCCTGCGTGGTATTCTCCTGTTGTTCCAGATGTGCAGATAAGTGACGTGTTCGCGCGCTTACAGAGTTTTTCCGCAGCCTGCTAGGCGCAACGTTAAAGGCAGGAATCTATGATGACTGAATCTCTCAACGGCAAACTCAATACACTCCGCCAGGTAATCTCGGACATGCAGTCCGTCCTGGTCGCCTTCTCCGGCGGGATTGACAGCACCGTCGTCCTGAAAATCGCCCATGAACAACTCGGTGAACACGCGCTGGCCGTCACCGCTATCTCACCAACGTTTCCCACGATCGAACTCGACGGTGCAAAGCAGGTGGCCGCAGAGATCGGCGCGCGGCATGAACTGGTCCACACCGATCAACTCGATATTCCAGCCTTTGTGCAAAACGATGCAGCCCGCTGCTTCCATTGCAAGACCGATCTCTATCAATTGCTGGACGGACTGCGCGAGCCACGCGCAAGCCGGTGGATTGCGGACGGGACGAATCTCGACGATCTGGGGGACGATCGACCAGGAATCAAGGCCGCACGCGAGTGGGGAGTTCGAAGCCCGCTGGTCGAAGCCTCCCTCTCGAAGTCCGATGTGCGGGCACTTGCCCAGGCTTTGGGACTCTCAAATTGGGATAAGCCGGCAGCCGCCTGCCTCTCTTCCAGAATTCCTCGCGGCATTCCGATCACGATCGAAAGTCTCCGTCGCGTGGAGCAGGCTGAAGCAATTCTACAGGCTGAGGGATTTCGCCATGTGCGTGTACGGGAGCACGGAGAGGTGGCGCGAATCGAGCTCGGGGCAGAGGAGTTTTCTCGGCTGAATCAGCCTGGCCTGCGTGCGCACATCAGCGCCCGTCTCCGCGAGGCCGGGTTTCGCTTCGTCTGTGTGGACTTGGAAGGATACAGACCGGGCGGGATCAGCCTAGGCTGATCCCGCCCGGTCCAAGAATTATCGTTGGTAGGATTTTGACAGCGCCTCGAGCGCCTCGTCTGCAAATTTCCGGTGGTCCGCATCACTCAGGCTTCGCTGCACGACTTTCTCCGCCACCATCAATGCCAAGTCCGTCGTTTGGGCGCGAATATCCTGAATTGCCTTGCGACGCTCATGATCGATTTCACGCGTCGCATCGCCCTTGATCCGCTCGGCTTCGGCCGTCAGCCGCTGCTCATTTTCCTCCATAAGCCGCTGCGCCCGTTCCTTTGCGGCTGCCAGAATTCCTTCCGCCTCTTTCGCAGCGTTGTTCAGCTTGGCCTCGTACTCCTTGAGTTTCCGTTCGGCCTCTGACCGGTGACGCTCGGCTTGATCAAGACTGTCCTTAATTTTCTTTTCCCGCTCTTCCAACGCACTCAAGATGCCGGGAAAGGCAAACTTGTAGAGCACGAAGAGAAGAATCGCGAACGACAGGATTTCCCAAAAGATCAGGGAAGAAAAAAAGTGAGATTCAAACTGCGGCATGGTTCACATCAGAAAGGCCGAGGTTGAGGCTGAGGTTGAGATGCTTCCCTCGGCCTTGACCTAGACCTACGCCTGCTCCTATTTGCGGAGGCCCATAATGATGAAGGCAATGACCAGGCCGTACAGCGCGATGGCTTCCACCAGCGCGAACCCGATCCACATATACTTTCCGACGCGGGCTTCGGCTTCCGGCTGGCGCGCTACCGCTTCAATCATCTTCCCGAAGATGTAGCCGATCCCCACACCAGCCCCGGCAAACCCTGCCGCCGCTAAACCCATGCCCAACAATGCTGCTGCTGCTGAATCCATTGTGTCCTACTCCTCCCTTGTCTGAACTCACACGCGCTAGTGTGCGTGCTCATCATGGCCGTGCAAATTGAATGCGTCCCCCAGATAGACGCAGGTCAACACGGTAAAAATATAGGCTTGAATGAACGCGATACCGACTTCCAATCCATTCATCGCGACCGTGAACGCAAAGGGCAACCACCCGATTAACAATCCGCCGCTAATCGCCAGGCCGAACAGGACCCCGAGAATCACGTGGCCCGCCGTCATATTCGCAAATAACCGAACGGCCAGTGAAATGGGCCGTGCCAATTGACTGATCAACTCGATCGGTACCATCAATGGCAGCAGCCACCCAGGCGTACCGGGCGGAACAAGAATGCCCAGGAACTTCACCCCATGTAACAGAAATCCCATGACCAGGCTAAGTCCGTACACCAGGCAGGCGAACACGGCCGTCACGACAATCTGACTCGTCACGGTGTAGCTGCCGGGGATCAACCCGATAAGATTACAGAAGAGAATAAAGAGAAACAGGGTGGCGATGAGAGGGAAAAACCGCATCCCTTCTTTGCCCATCGTATCCATGATGATGCCGCGAATGAAATCCACCATTATCTCCGCCATGTTCTGTAACTTGCCAGGCACCAGCTTGCGTGCCGCTCCTGCCATCACCATGAGCACCGCCACCAGGGAGACGACAACCCACATGATGACAACGGCCTTATTAATGGAAATATCCAATCCGGCAAGCGAAATTGATATCCAGTTGTGAAGCTCGAACGGATGAAGCGGACTTTCTTCCATGGTGCTTTCGTACTTTCCGTTGAAACGCGTTATGTCTTCGGCCACCGCTGCGCCGACCGGTACGCATTCCTGATCCCGGCCACGACGCCCAACACAAGACCTCCGACAATCCCCCAGGGAGTGGAGCCGAAGAGGTATGTGTCACACACCCAACCCAACCCTCCTCCGACAATCAGTGAAGCGAGCAGATCGACTCCGATCCGAACCGCTTGGCCGAGCCCCGCGTACAATGGATCTTGTGAAGGGGGCATGTCGTTACCCACGGAGGAGAGTGCAATGCAGCCCATAACGCAAGGACTCTGCCGATGGCGGGCGCGCAATTCAAGCAGAATCACTGTGAAATTGTCAAGCCGACTATGAGCTATCACACAACCAAAACAGTGGGGTATAGTGAGTGGCGCGTATGTGTAAAGCGATACACGTTCACCCATGACTCGTTTCTCCCAACCATCGTTCCTGGGCGGTCCTCCACAGCCCTTGGTCCTCACGATTGACAGCCAAGGGAAAACACCCTTTGAGTTGTACCGCCTGATTGCGTCTCCCTCTCAGCCATCGTTCTTGCTTGACAGCGGGAAGGGGACAGACGGCGGAGCCCGCTATTCATTTCTGGGGAGTAGCCCCTTCTCGGTGCTGACTGGGCGACAAGGACAGGCATCCCTTCGGACCCACGAAGGGGGCGAATGCTCGTCGAATGATCCCTTCGGAAGCCTCTCCCGACTAATCGCCGGCCCTCAGATCGAGGCTCCTCCAGGCCTGCCCGCTTTTTGGGGCGGAGCCGTCGGCTACCTCAGCTACGACCTCGTGCGCGACTTTGAAACGCTTCCATCCATTGCCAAGGACGATCTGCTGCTGCCCCATCTGCAATTCGGTCTGTATGACGTCATCACCGCCGTCGATCATCAAACCGATCGTCTGCAGATTATCTTTTGCCCGCCCATGGAACGGTTTTTGGGAGAGCCACGAGAGGAGCTCTATCGCGAAGGCTTAGACCGACTGGCCGAGTGGGAAGCCAGGTTGAGCGGAAGGCCCGCTCCCCTCAAGAATCTCCCCTCCCTCGATCAGATGGATTTTCATCCGAACCAAACGCGGGGTGCCTACCTCGATCGAGTCCGGCGCTGCCAGGAATACATTGCGGCAGGAGACATTTACCAGGCCAACCTGTCGCATCGATTCACCCTGCAACCTCCCAGCACCTACAACGATGACGGGGATCGACAGCCCTACGAACAGGAACTCTATCGACGTCTCCAAGCCGTTAACCCCTCGCCTTTCTCGGGGCTCATGCACTTCGACGATGTCACGTTGATCAGTTCCTCGCCCGAACGGCTAGTCCGCCTGCACGACCGGCAGGCGGATACTCGTCCGATTGCCGGAACCAGGCCACGCGGGCTCGACACTCGTGACGATCAACGTCTCATCGGCGAATTACTCGCGAATGAAAAGGAGCGGGCGGAACACCTCATGCTCGTCGATCTCGAACGGAACGACCTGGGCCGCGTCTGCCGATTCGGCAGCGTGCAGGTCGATGAGTTCATGACGATTGAGCAGTATTCCCACGTCAACCACATCGTGTCCAATATCAGCGGCGCCTTGAAGCCGGACGCCACGCCCTTCGATCTAATTCAGGCCCTATTTCCTGGGGGCACCATCACGGGCGTGCCGAAGATCCGCTGCATGGAGATTATTGAGGAACTGGAGCCGGTACGCCGTGGCCCCTACACCGGATCATTTGGGTACATCGGCTGGAACGGAGACCTCGATCTCAATATCGTGATTCGAACTTTGGTATGGTGTGGGGGGAAGGGATACTTGCAAGTCGGTGCCGGGATTGTCGCTGACTCCGATCCGGCCAAGGAATACGAGGAGACGATCCAGAAGGCCCAGGCTTTCTTCAGCGCACTGCAACAAACGTAATAATGACGTGGATTTATCTCAATGATCGGTTCGTGAAAGAAGAGGAGGCCGTCGTCTCCGTCTTCGATCATGGTTTTCTCTACGGCGATGGCGTGTATGAAACGATTCGCTCTTACGGGAGCCGGATCTTCATGCGGGACCAACATCTTGCTCGGCTTCGCCGGTCTGCGGACGCGATCGGCCTGACAATCCCAATTCCCAGGCACGGATGGCCGGCGCTCCTCCACGAAGCCATGACGAGGAATGACGTCGGGCACGAACGCACCGACGCGTACCTTCGCATCACCATCTCCCGAGGAGCCGGCGACATCGGCCTCGATCCGGCCCTGTGCCCAGCCCCCACCGTGGTGATCATGACCAAACCGCTTCACCCTCCCCCACCCGAACAATATCGTACCGGCGTGAACCTGATCGTCGCCCGAACGAGACGGAACCTGCCCAGCGCTCTCTCGCCCCAGATCAAGGCCACCAACTTCTTAAACAACATACTGGCCAAACGGGAAGCAATCGCGGCCGGAGCCTACGACAGCATCTTGCTCAATTGGGAGTCGCATCTGACAGAATGCACCGTCAGCAATCTCTTCTTCATCCGAGCAGGCCGGCTCTGTACCCCGGCACTTGCATGCGGCCTTCTGGACGGGATCACGCGTGACATCGTGCTCAGCCTCGCGCAAGAAGCACAGATCCCGGTTGACGAAGGACATTTTGGGATCGAGGCGATTCATAAGGCAGACGAGTCTTTTCTCACCAACACGAGTATGGAAGTGATGCCGGTCACCTTGGTGGACGGGCATCCTGTGGGGAATGGAACACCGGGACTTCTCACCCAGCAGCTCCACAGACTGTTTATTGCCAACCGAGCGCGTTTTTTAGAACCATAGCCGCTTCACACCCTCACAGACCCGTTGTTTTCCTGCACTATTTACTACTGGCCTCCAGGCACAAGATCTGCAGTTTCTTGACACCCAGTGACAGACTGATATCGTTGCAACCATGCACAACACCTTTTCTCTAATAATGACATCCTTCGGGCGGCATGCGGCCATGGGGCTCACTACGACGGTGATCGCAGGAATCGGCTCGCTGGCCTTCTTCGTGCCAACAACCACGGCAGAAATTTATCAGTTCGTCGGGCACGACGGATCAATCTTCCTCACCAATGTCCCATCAGACTCGCGCTATCGAAAAATTGAGGTCGAATCCAGCAGATTCCACGCCACTTTGTCCGAGCGAGAACTCGAACCAGTCATTCGTCGGCATTCTTCGCAACAGCAGCTCCATCCCGCGTTGATCAGAGCCGTCATCAAGGCCGAGTCGGACTTTGATCCACGGGCGGTTTCTCGCGCTGGCGCTATCGGCCTGATGCAATTGATGCCACAAACCGCCGTGCGTCTGGATGTGCGGGATATGTATGATCCAGATGATAATGTGGGCGGAGGGACGAAATACTTACGCCAACTTCTCGACCGCTTCCATGGGAATTTACCGCTGGCCCTGGCGGCCTACAATGCTGGAGAGAATGCGGTCGACCGCTATCAGGCACTTCCCCCGTTCGATGAAACCCGGCAATACGTCCGGAAGGTTCTCCGATACTACCGCACGTTCCTTGTCCGCGATGGCGTCATCACGGAACGTCCGGTCAGCCGATACGCCCCCGCAGGGACAACAACAGCCCCTGCGATTTCTGAGGTCTCTTCCCGCTAACGACTTCCCCACTCGATAGGCGACTATGTTGTTGCCAACCGGCCCGCTTGGCCTCTGGAAAATCTGACCGGTAATGCGCCCCGACGCTATTCTCTCGCCACAGAGCCGCTTCCGCAACGCATTGCGCCACTTGCACCATATTCTTCACTTCCAGCGCTGCTCGGCTTGCAAACGGCTGAGTCACGAGTTGGGCCCACCGTGACAGTTGGGCACAGGCCCGGATGAGTGACTCGCCCGAACGAATGACGCCGACCTGTCCCCACATCGTTCGCCGAAGTGAGCTTCGCAACTTTTCCGCATCCTCCAGTGTGCCGAATTGGCCCGCTCGGAGCGTGGCCTCCTGAGACGACAGTGCGGAGAGCTCGTGCCTGTCGGCAAAAGCCACGGCTGCTAATGCCGCACGCACGCCAAACACCAATCCTTCGAGCAAGGAATTACTCGCCAGACGATTCGCTCCATGCACTCCGCTACAGGCCACCTCCCCGGCGGCAAAGAGCCCTGGTACCGTTGTCGCACCGTTCAGATCAGTCCAGACCCCACCCATCATATAATGCGCGCTGGGAGACACAGGGATCCATTCTTCCGTGATATCGATGTCATAGCGAAGGCAAGTCGCATAAATCGTCGGGAATCGCCGCTTCACGAACTCCGCACCCAAGTGGGTGACGTCAAGATAGACATGACGCGCTTTCGTCGCCGCCATCTCCGCCAAGATCGCCCGGGACACGATGTCTCTCGGCGCTAACGCGCCCATGGGGTGGTATCGCTGCATGAACAGCGCTCCTTTATTATTACGCAGGTGCGCACCCTCGCCTCGCATCGCTTCCGACAGCAAGAAGGGCGGACTCGATGGCAAATATAGTGCAGTGGGATGGAATTGAACGAACTCCATATCTTGAAGCACCGCGCCCGCGCGCAGTGCCATGGCCATTCCATCACCGGTGGCGTTCGAGGGATTGGTCGTCCGCGCATAGATCTGCCCAGCCCCGCCGGTGGTCAGTACGATCGCGCGAGTCGGCAACACGAATTGGCGACCAGACCCTTCATCCAGCACAACGGCCCCACAGCAACGTCCGGCGTCGACTACGAGATCCACGGTAAAGTGATGATCCAATCGCTGAATACGCTCCTGCCGATTCACCTCGGCAATCAACACTCGCACCATCTCGTTCCCCGTCGCATCCCCCCGCGCGCGCAGAATGCGGGATCGGCTGTGAGCAGCCTCCCGAGCAAACGCGAACTTGCCACCAACTTTGTCGAACTTAGCTCCCCACCCAATCAATTCTTGAATCCGTTCAGGTCCTTCTTCGACGAGGGCTCGCACCGCTTCTTTCCGGCAGAGCCCATGCCCCGCTTTGAGCGTGTCGGTTAAATGGATGGCCACGTCGTCTTCTTCACTCATCGCCACCGCCACCCCGCCCTGTGCATGGATCGAACTGCTCTGAAGCGGATGCCCTTTCGTCAGCACCATGACACGGCCGGAACGGCTCAGCTCCAACGCCGCGCGGAGACCGGCCACACCGCTCCCAATGACCAGGAAATCAGCCTGCACCGGAGCACGGGACCGACGAGATGGCATGGATTACTTCTTCTTGGGAGAATGTGTGGGATCGACCGTGGCCTGCCGAGCTTTCATACCGAAGGGAGCATCGCCCTGAACCCCGCGCAAAAGAATCGACTGTGTTCCGACCCACTGCAATCGCGTTTGACCTCGCTGACGGAGGCCCGGATCGTCAGCATCTTTTTTCCACAGCCCCTGCCAATGCAGGAACACATCGATATTGTCCCCTTCGATCATAATGCGCTCGATGGCGAAGTCCAACGTGATGATACTAAATGTCTCGAAATCGCCTTGGGCTTCTTCCCGCAGCCGGTCAAGCTGGTCAATCGGCATCATGAGCGAGGCCAGATCCGACGAATCTTTCTTCACATACGCTTGGCGAAGCGATTCCACCGCCCGATCGATACGGAGGTACCGTTCGTGATCTTCGGGATATTGAATCGTCTTGCCGCCGCAGCCGACGCCGATCAAGGATATCGAGCCGAGCAGGAGCAAGACGAGAAGCAGTGGGAATTTGTACGGGAACATGATGGTCGCAGTATAGGAACGGGTATCCGGCAGGTCAAGCGACCCGCGAGCCGGCTCTCACCGCATCGCAGGTCCCCAAGCCGTTCAGCCCAGGCCCACTTATCATCAATTTAATCCGTGGTTGACATAATCCGTTGATGACCTTGCAATTTGAGGCGAAAACTTCTACACTCCGCCCCTTGCAGGAGACAGAACGCATGTCCAGTGTGCTGAAAAAACGCCGAAAAAAAATGCGCAAGCACAAGTACAAGAAGCTGCGCCGGCGTCAAAAGTTTGAACGTCGTAAAAGCTAGGCTCACACGAGAAGGGGAAGGAGGGGTCCGTGCCCGAAGGCAAGAAGGTTCGCATCCGCGTCCGGACTGCGAACTGCGTCTACGTTGGCGACTTTCTCATTCCTCCCATGCGGAATCGTGTGTCCGATGCAATTAACGAAGAGCAACGGCTCTTTATCAGCCTTACCGACGTGGTGATCGACGAGAAGGATCGCTCGGACTTCGTGGCCGTTAACAAGAACCTGATCGAGTCTATCGCACAACTGTAGCTTCCACAACCCCTCCGGCTTCGTCTCCCCCTCTGCCGTTCTCACTTGGTTTTCCATAGCCACCTCCTCTAACAGGATGCTGAAAAAGCCCGCCAGCAGCGTTCTCGCCTCGTTCAGACCCTCAACGTACCCCAGAGGGTACGCCTCGGTCCTTCACTCGCTGCGGCCTTGCTGGACGAACTTTTTGAGCATCCTGCGGGATTGTTCTCCTGTTGTGGCACACGTGCTCTCCATCGAAATTCAACCGTGCCAACATAGTTTTTCCGCAGTCTGCTAAGATCGCCCCTCATTATGTCCACCTTCTCACGATTTCTTCCGTTCCTGAAGCCCTACCTGTCTCGCATGGTGCTCGCAGGCCTGCTGGTCATGGGTGTCGCCGCCATCAATCTGGCCCTGCTGCGGTTGGCCGGCACGCTGTGGGACATCATTACCGTGCAGCACAACCAATCCAGGATGACGGACTTGATCACCGTCTTTCTCGGGCTCGTCGTCCTGCAGGGGCTCTGTTCAATGGGCCATAGCTATCTGACTGCGTGGATTTCGCAGCGCATCGTCGCCGACTTTCGCCAGCATCTCTTTGCGCATCTGCATACCTTATCGGTGAGTTTCTTTGCCCGCCGGCGAACCGGCGAACTCCTCTCACGGCTGATGAACGATGTAACGGTCATCCAATCGGTCGTCACCGAAACGCCGATCGACAGTGCGAAACAGCTCGTGACCTTCGTCGGAGGAATCACCTTCTTATTGACGATGAATTGGCGGCTCTGCCTTTTGATCCTGGTTCTGCTCCCTTTGCTCGTCCTCGTGGCCAAGTTCTTCGGGCGAAGGCTGAAATCCCTCTCGACCTCGATTCAAGATCAAACCGCTGCATTGAGTACCCTGATAGAGGAAGTGATCTCCGGCATCCGGATCGTGAAGTCCTTCGTCCAATCACAGCGCGAAGAGACCAGGTTTGCCGCGCAAGTCGAACAGACCTTGGCGTTGGCGATGCGACGGGCCGGCACCATGGCAGTGTTTATTCCCGTCATCAGCCTCCTCACCTTCTCTGCCGCGGCGGCGGTGTTGTGGTATGGGGGAAGCCAGGTCATCGACGGGAGTGTGTCGCCGGGCGATCTCTTTGCGTTCGTCCTCTTTGCCGGAATTCTGATCGGCCCCTTCAGCTCCGCTGCCCGCGTGTTCGCGCAGATCAGGGAGGCACAGGGTGCCACCCAACGGGTGTTCGAAATTCTGGACACACGCTCCGAGGTGAGTGACTCCCCCACGGCCACGCCGCTGTCCACCATCTCGGGACACATCCGGGCGGAGTACGTCAGCTTCGCCTACGATCCACGCCAACCGGTCTTGACGGATGTGTCGTTCGAAGCCAAGCCAGGCGAACTAGTCGCCATCGTCGGTCCCACCGGCGCCGGAAAGACAACCGTGATGAACTTGCTCCACCGCTTCTACGATCCGACTGAGGGGCACATCACCATCGACGGGCAAGATCTCCGCCAGGTCACAATGGACAGTTGGTATCGGCAGATCGCGCTAGTCCCGCAAGAGACGATCTTGTTCGGCGGGACGATTCTCGACAATATCCGCTACGGAGACGGGAAGGCCACTCAGGAAGAGGTGGCGGCGGCGAGCCGTGCGGCCCATGCCCACGACTTCATCATGAGCTTCCCGGACCAGTATCAGACCATCGTGGGGGAAAAGGGAATCAATGTGTCGGGCGGACAGCGGCAGCGCATCGCCATCGCAAGGGCCATAGTGAAAAATCCACGGATATTGCTGTTGGATGAAGCCACCTCGGCCCTCGACAGTGAGTCGGAACGACTCGTCCAGGAGGCGCTGGAACAACTCATGAAAGGCCGAACAACCTTTGTGATCGCCCACCGCTTGACGACCATCCAACGAGCTGATCGCATCCTCGTCCTCAACAAAGGGCGCCTCGTGGAAACCGGCACCCATGCCGAACTGATGGACCGTAAAGGGCTCTACCAGTACCTCTACACCCTTCGGCTCATCGAACTCCCCTCCTAATCAGGATGCTGAAAAAGTCCGCCAGCGGCGTTCTCGCCAATGGCGGACTGAGTCGGTTTCCTGATAGGGTTGTAAGATAAAGCCTGCTCCGACGTCTGTTCTCCTACACGAGCCGCTGAGGGGTCCCATGCCACATTCACGCGGAACCGTCCCTTCAAACCCAGCCGGTCCACCACCGCTCAGCGCGGAACAGCAACGTCTCGATGAAGACGCCCGCCGGCAGGAACATTGGAAACGCTGGGGCCCCTATCTCAGCGAACGGGCCTGGGGAACCGTCCGCGAAGACTACAGCCCGCACGGGACCGCCTGGGAATCGTTTCCTCACGACCAAGCTCGCTCGCGCGCCTATCGCTGGAATGAGGACGGACTGGCCGGCATTTCCGATCGTCACCAATATATCTGCTTCGCTATCGCCCTCTGGAACGGACGTGATCCTATTCTGAAGGAACGGGTCTTCGGCCTCACGGGCAATGAAGGGAACCATGGCGAAGACGTCAAAGACTATTACTTCTATCTCGATTCGACCCCGACCCATTCCTACATGAAGTACCTCTACAAGTACCCGCAGACGGAGTTCCCCTATGAGAAGCTCGTTGAGGAGAATCGTCGACGGGGCCGGCGGGACTTGGAATACGAACTGATCAACACCGGCGTCTTCGACGAGAATCGCTACTTCGACGTCGTCGTGGAATATGCCAAGGCCACGCCGGAAGATCTCTTAATCCGCATCCAGGTAGTCAACCAGGGGCCCGATCCTGCTGAGCTGACACTCTTGCCGACCCTCTGGTTTCGGAACACGTGGTCCTGGGGGCTCGACGCGCGCCGGCCTCGAATGCGTGAAGGAGAAGCCGCCAAGGGCATGAGCGTCATCGAGCTGGACCACGAGTACTACGGCCGACGACGCCTCTGGTGTGAGCGACAGCCGACGTTGCTGTTCACGGAGAACGAGACAAACACCAGTCGACTCTACGGCGATGCGGAGGGAGCCCGTTATGTAAAAGACAGCTTTCATGATTACGTGGTGCGCGGCGACAAAGGAGCGGTGAACCCCGACAAGATCGGCTCGAAAGCCGCCGCTCACTACACCCTCGCACTGGCTCCTGGCGCATCGGGCACTATCCATCTTCGCTTGACGAACGATGATGGCGAGAAGGGTCTCACGCAGCGAGGCTTTCAACGCCACGTTCGCTCAGCGGATTCAGGAGGCCAACGAGTTCTACGACGAACTCGCGCCGCCTGATCTCTCCGAAGAAGCGCGGCGCGTCCAGCGGCAGGCGTTTGCCGGCCTCCTCTGGAGCAAGCAGTTCTATCATTACGACGTCAATCGATGGCTGAAGGGCGACCCGACTGGGTCCGAACCGTCCAGAGAACGGCTCCATGGACGCAACTCGGATTGGACGCATCTCTACAACGCTGACGTCATCTCCATGCCGGACAAGTGGGAGTATCCCTGGTATGCGGCCTGGGATTTGGCGTTTCACTGCATTCCGCTGGCCTTGGTCGATGCGACCTTTGCCAAAGAACAACTGATCCTGATGCTCCGCGAGTGGTACATGCATCCGAACGGCCAGATTCCTGCCTACGAATGGGCGTTCGGCAATGTGAATCCTCCCGTGCATGCGTGGGCCGCCTGGCGCGTCTACAAGATCGAGAAGAAGCGGAAGGGTGTGGGTGATCGCGTCTTCTTGGAGCGCGTGTTTCACAAATTGCTCTTGAATTTCACCTGGTGGGTGAATCGGAAGGATACCGAAGGGCAAAAACATCTTCCAGGGCGGATTCCTGGGCCTCGACAACATCGGGGTTTTCGACCGCAGCGCACCCTTGCCGACCGGCGGCCACATCGAACAGTCTGATGCGACGAGTTGGATGGGCATGTATTGCCTCAACATGCTCTCGATTGCGTTGGAACTGGCCCGAGAAAATCGGGCGTATGAGGACGTCGCCAGCAAATTCTTCGAGCACTTCGTCTACATCTGCCGGGCCATGAACAACATCGGCGCCGAGAAAATCGAGTTGTGGAACAAAGAAGACGGATTTTTCTACGACGTCCTGCATCTTCCAGACGGGCAGACGCTTCCCTTGAAGGTCCGGTCACTGGTCGGGTTGATCCCGCTCTTTGCGGTTGAGACGTTGGATTCTGAACTCATCGATAGCCTTCCCCGGTTTAAACACCGTATGCAGTGGTTCATTGAAAACCGGCCCGACTTCAGCGCGCATGTGGAAACACAATCACAAGACGGGGGGGTTCGGCGGTTTCTCTCACTGGTCAATCGAACGCGGTTGAAATCGGTCCTGGGCTACATGCTGGATGAAGAGGAATTCCTCTCTCCGTTCGGTATCCGCGCCCTCTCGCGCTATCACAAAGATCACCCCTACTCTACTGTCAGCGATGGGCATGGACTATCGAGTGGGCTATGAGCCGGCCGAATCGAGCACGGGATTCTTCGGCGGCAATTCGAACTGGCGTGGTCCGATCTGGTTTCCCGTCAACTATCTGCTGATCGAATCGCTCCAGAAGTTCCATTACTTTCTCGGCGACGACTATACAGTCGAATGTCCGACCGGCTCTGGTCGAGCCATCCCCTTGAACGAGGTCGCGGCAGAATTGTCACGGCGGCTCACCCACATCTTTCTCCGCGACCAAACCGGGCGACGCCCCGTCTTCGGAGACACCGCCAAGTTCCAGGAAGATCCGCTCTGGCGAGATGCGGTTCCCTTCTACGAATACTTCCATGGAGACAACGGCGCAGGCATCGGCGCGAGTCACCAAACGGGCTGGACGGGATTGGTGGCGAAGCTGATTCAGCAGAGCGGGGAATAGGGCGGCACAGTCGCGGGCGCGAATACACGCCGCTACCATGCGTTGCTACTGACGGCGCGCAAGCCGCCCTGGAATCCTTCGGGGCTTCGTGTTTACATCCCAATCGTTTCGATCACCTGCATGTCTTCAGCGGTGAGGGTAAGCAGTTCAGCTTGGAGATCATCTTTCATATGCTGCGGGTTCGTGGTGCCGGTCAACGGGAGCATCCCGACCTGCATCGCAAACCGAAACACGACTTGTGCGAGACCGGTCCCCAACCGTTGGGCGATGGCCCGAATGCCTGGATCAGCAAAGACTTCTCGATTGGCAGTCAACAGCGAGAAGCCTTGATAGATAATGCCATGGGCCCGGCAGATCTCCCGCACCTCTTTGTCCCATTCCAGTGCGGCATAACAGCGGTTTTGCACCATCATGGGTTTCACCGCCGCCCGGGCACAGAGTTGGGTGAGTTGCTCAGCTGTGACATTGCTGATGCCGATCATTTTTGTTTTCCCTGACTGATAGAGCCCTTCGATGGCGGCCCACACCTCCCAGTCCGCGTCTCCCAATCCCTGCCGCTGATAGGGCCCGTGCAACACATAGGAGTCCAGATACTCGGTGTGCAGGTGGGCCAACGAACTGTCGAAGGATTGGGTCACTTGGGTGGTGAGAGCGGCCGAGGCATCGTAGGGGGTGCGATGGTCCTGGCCATTCGTCGGCGTAAACTTGGTTTGAAGAAAGAGGCGATCTCGCGCGACCCCTTGCTGCGCGAGGGCCAGCAGGGCATCCCCCACCAGGGCTTCCTGGTAATGGATCAGTTGGTTGGCCGTATCGATGGCCGTGAAGCCCGCCGCCACCGCTAACTGCACCAGTTGCGTCGTGGCCTCTTTTTTCCACGCCGTGCCATACATGAACGAAGGAACCGGCACATTGTTATAGGCGGTCAAAGACATGATGTATTCTCCAAGACGAACGGACTGCTGTTAACCCACATTATTCATGAACGTTTCTGCTGCAATCGCCAATGATTGGGCGAGAGGCACGGGGACAGAAGCTAGGGGTAACCAGAGGGAATGACTTCTCGCTCGCCTCGTACATCTCGCCTGGCTTCTATGCGATTTCGCGACGAACCGTCACGAATAATGCGGGCTAAGACAACGGATACCACTATTCTTTATCAAGCTTCCCCTATGCGGTGCAATCTAAGATCCGTGAAACGTGCAACGTAAGGCGAGAGGGGTTAAACAGATGAGACGGAACGCCGCGCGCCGCGAAATGGGGCTAAGGCATTTCTTCGCCGCATGATGTTGGATTGCAAGGCCAGACCCTCAATCTTTCGGGACCGACTCATTCCTTCGAGTCAGATCCCGCGGAGCGTGACGGTGACGTTCTCTCTTCTTCATCGGATTGTCGCGGCCGCGTATAGATGATTCTCGCGCCCGGCTTGAAAGTGAGGTAGTACCACATCCATTCCAACATCACCCGCACCCGACTGCGGAACCCGATCAGAAGGAAGATATGAACCACGCACCAGAGCAGCCAGGCGACCAGTCCGGATAGGCGCAATAGGCCGATCTGGGCCACAGCTTGTGCGCGTCCGATGGTAGCCAGCATGCCTCGATCCGCGTAGACAAACGGCCGGCGCTGGTCCGGAGCGGTCTTCTCACGAATGAGCATCGCGACATAGCGGCCTTGCTGCACGGCGACGGGAGCTAATCCCGGCAGGGGGTTCCCGTCCGGACCGGCACAATGCGCGGCATCGCCAATGACAAAGATCCAGGGGTCACCCGGAATCGTCAGATCCGGTTGGACCTTGATCCGACCGGACCCGTCCTGGGGAACTGCGAGCGAGGTCAGAAGCGGCGACGCCTTGTTGCCTGCCGCCCAGATGATATTCGTGGATCGAACGAATTCGCTTCCGATCATCACGCCATCGGCGCGGATCTCACTCACCGGGCTGTTGAGCTTGATCGTGACGCCCATGCGTTCGAGCGCGGTAGCCGCTTTCGCTGACAGGTCGGCGCTGAACCCTGGCAGAATGCGAGAGCCGCCTTCCACGAGCAGAATGGCGAGATCATCGAGGCGCAAGTTCGGAAAATCCGGCCCCATGGCCTTCCGTCCGATCTCCGCCAGCGCGCCGGCCAACTCTACGCCGGTGGGACCTCCCCCCACGATCACGAAGGTGAGTCGATCCCTTGTGCCGGTGGCGATTCGTCGTCGTTCGGCCTCCTCAAATGCCAGCAGCATCTTCTCGCGAAGGTGGACCGCATCGGCTAGTGTCTTGAGCCCGGGCGCGGACTGCTCCCACGCGTCGTGCCCGAAATAAGAGTGCCGCGATCCGGGTGCTACGATGAGGACGTCGAATGCAATCGGCGCGCCGACCCGCAACCGGACGAGACGCGCCGCACGATCGATGGACAGGACTTCATCCATTACCACGCGAACATGCGGGTGCCGCCGAAAGATCGTGCGAAACGGCCAGGCGATATCGCCGGGAGACAACGCGGCGGTGGCCACCTGGTAGAGCAGACGGTTGAAAAAGATGATGATTGGTGCGGTCGATAAGCAGCACGTCGGCATCACGCAACGATTGCGCGGCCGTCAGGCCTCCGAAACCGCCCCCGATGATGACGACCCGTTTGTGAGGCATGAAAGGGAACCAGAGACAGGCTACGTTTCGGAGAGGCAGGTGTCAACATTCCAGCGATGGGACGCCGCGCGCGCAAAACGAGGCCCAATAGTATCTCTCAGTATCCTAGGCGGTCTAGTCCAACCTGCAGCGCACGGGGCAGATCATAGGCGTTGCGAAAATTCCTGCAATTCGTTGACTGATACGTTTGCTTTGCTACTCTGCCTGATACGTAAAGCGGTTCGAAGGCGTTCGTCCATTGCCTGTATCGAAGACAATCTCTCATGCGCCAGCGACACGGATTAAGCAATTGGTACTGCGCGCTGTGTATCTGCGCCATCGGGCTCGTGTTCGATCACGTCGCGTGGGCACAGGCGCCGAATGAGACCTATGATTTCAACATTACGAAAGGGATCGTGGAGTTTGGTCGGGGACACTATATACAAGCCGCCGATCTCTTCGAACAGGCACGACAGGCCGCACCGAACGACCCGGAGGCGATCGAATACCTGGGACAGACGCTGTTACGCCTGAAAAAGTATCATGAAGCCGAAACCCTCTTTCACGATCTTACAATTAGACAGCCGGCTCGTCCGCAAGCCTGGCTGGGACTCGCCATCTCGCAAAGTCAACTCGGGAAATATCGCGAGGCACTGGACAGCGCTTGATCAGGCCCAGAAACTCGATCCAAAGAATCCGCTCGTCTATTTCTATCAGGGAGTCGTCTCGCATGAACTGAAATCGTTCGATCAGTCGTCTGCCTTGTTTTCCCGAGCCATGGCTCTCAGCCCTGATCTCACACCGACCGCTCGATATTACACAGGGATGTCGTACTATGAGCGTGGAATGATTGATCAGGGTCAAAAAGAACTCGAAGCTGCGATTGCCTCTGGCGAACCGGAGTCCGAACTCGCTCGAATCGCTCGGGAGGTTCTGCAGCAACGAACCGCGGTTCCTAAGGGCCCCAGACCGTGGGATCTGAATCTGAGCGTCAGCGGCCAGTACGATACCAATGTCGTGTTGCTTCCCATCGGAACCCAACCTCCAGGTGGAACGTCAAGTATCTCGCAGAAGGACGACTTCCGCACCACGTTCTACGCGCGCGGCGAATATCGACCGATTCAAACTGCTGGGTGGACGGCAGGAGTCACATACGGTTTTTATCAGAGTTTGCATCAGACACTGACGGCATTCGATATCCAGGACCATGCGCCCTCGGCATTTGTTCAACATCAAATAGGCAGAGTGACGGCACGGCTCCAATATGCCTTCGACTATGTGCGTGTCGGTCAGGATCCGTTTTTGCTCTCCCATGCCGTGCAACCGATCATCACGATCGCCGAGAGCAACAGTCTGTTCACCCAGCTACAGTTCCGGTATCAGAACAAGGACTTCCAGGATGATCGCTTTGCTGGAAATTCCTTCAGGGACGGGAAAAACTGGTTGGCCGGCGTCACGCAGTACGCCTACTTCGCCAATGGAACAGGACATGTACGGCTGGGCTATACGTTCGACACCGATCGCACCGGTGGCGGAAATCCTCGGTAGCCACGCCGGGGGTACAAACAAATGCCGATTGGGACTACAACGCGCATCGTCTATCAGTCGGCTTGGGTGTGCCGGACTTCTGGACGTTGAAATCGAACTTTGCGTTCGACTACTACCACATGGATTACGATAACCCGAATTCCTTTTCTGCCGGCGGCACAACGAAACGTCGCGATAACATCATGTTCTTCACGGCCACAATCGGTCGGCCCCTGACCGATTGGCTCTCGATTGCAGCGGAATACAACTACACGAGGGATCAGTCCAACCTCCCGGTGTTCAACTACGCCCGCAATATTTTCTCGCTCACCCTGAGCAGCCGTTTCTAAGCCTTTCCAACCACCGCCTCCTTGTCCCATGACGCAAATTGTCATACTAGGTGACGGAATTCGTCACTCAACTTATTGATAACACTACGAAAGAACTAACACTTTCGAGCGGGGCCCTCACAAGTCGGTCTCTGCGATAATCTGTCTTATCAATGGCTTGGCAAGAGGGCTGATCTCGCTCAAGAAACCGCCTGTCTCGGTACAGTTCGTGCCCATACGAGGGCCAGAGAGAACTCTTAGGCGACTGCTCTCTCTTGTCAACTGGGAGGGGTAATAATGACAGCTCAACGACTACTGTTAAGCCTCATCGCAATCCCCTTGGCCTTTGGATCGCCCCTTGCTATGGGGGCGGAGGGAGGCACGGACGGAATCGGGTTCTACACGGCGATCTCGGGCCAAGCCATTGTCACGCATCCCGGTGAGGATCGAGTTCTTCCGGTCAAGCTCCATGACGAGGTGTTCTTCAAGGATGTAATTCAGACTCAAGACGAATCGCGCACAAAAGCGTTGTTTCAAGATGACAGCATGCTGACGGTGGGAGAAAACAGCCGGGTGGAGATCGACGAGTATATCTACAACCCGGAAAAGAATGTCCGGCAGACGATTGTGAAGCTCATGCAAGGCCAGGTGCGGGCCCTGGTGAGCAAAGTGTTCAAGGCGAATGGATCAAGATTCGAGATCCATACTCCCTCGGCTGTCGCGGCGGCACGGGGAACCTATTTCACCGTCTGGGTCGAGAATGGACAGTCGGGCATTATCAACATTGGTGAGAAGGGACGCGTTGATTTTACGTCGGGGGGAATGACGGTTGCCGTTGATCCCGGTTACTTCTCGATTGCCCATGAAGGTCAAGCTCCGTCAGCCCCCCTGCCGCATCAGCTTGGCCTGAAAGGCAATGACCGAGCTCGGAAGCGACGGTGAAAAGTACTGAGAAGACTGCCTCAACACACGTGACGATTCACGATCAAGGGCCGAATGTTATTCGCCCGATCGAGAAGACCGAAGTGACTCCTGGCATCCTCTCCGGCTGGACTTACTCGGGCATTGGTGGCCGTTGAGCTTACGACACTGCGCGAAGCGCCTCTCGTTGAATTGCCGGCCCAAGTGCTCCAGGCGCTGAACCTTGATGCGCGCTTGATGAAGGCGCTGACAACCTTGCCCAGTCTGTCCACCGAATCTCTTGGTGGAAGCAGCGGAGGAACGACGGCTGTGACGACGGGAACACTCACGAACGGGTCGCTGACTGTCGGGTCTGTTTCGGTGGGAACGACGTCACCTTCTGGAGGAACTGTTCCGAGGGTTCTGTTTCTGTTGGATCTACGATTGTGGCCCCCTTAGCCCCCGTGATCTCGGCTGTTGTGGCTCCGGTGACTCCGCTATCTCAACGGTTGTGGCCCCTGTCGCCCCTCTGATCACAACTGTTACTCGCAACCCTCGTGCGGTGATCAACGGCACCTGGATGTGCTCCGGTAGCTTCGCATCATCACAACTGTTGTGGCCCGTCGGCTCAGTCACGCCCATTGTGGCCCCAGTCGCTATTACTCGATACTCGCACTCCTCTCCGTAATCAGCGGCGTCTTGGGTTTACTACGCCATAGCGTTCTTTGACGACAGATACCGTTTCTGCGGCCCTTGGCTCAAGTCAGCCAAGGGCCGCAGTTATTTTGGTCGGTGACCGCTAGAGAGACGGTGCGTACTGTGCAAATTGTCTTGTCCCTCCAATACAACCAGGCACAATAGTATCCGATGAGCGGCGAGCCCGCTCACAAGCCTTGAACGGTGAATAACGTCTCGTGAAATTCTCAGCAGACAACAACTCAGGATTCGGGTTTCCACTCGGCATCGGCTTGGGCGTGGCCGTCACGATCGGGTTGGCATTTTTGACGTGGCTGGCTCCCAACGTCGTCGTGCGTCTGGACAATACCGCCTTGGATTTTCAGTTCCGGCTGCGGGGTGAACGAAGTCCGGGCCAGGAAGTCGTGCTCGTGTTGGTCGACGAGAAAAGCCTCAAAGAGATTGGACGATGGCCTTGGCCTCGCGACAAACAAGCGCTTCTCGTCGATCAGATTCACGCGGGCGAACCTGCTGTGCTCGGCCTCGATATCATCTACGCCGAACCGGAAGAATCCGACGCGATCCGTGAGATCAAGTCATGGTTGGCCGCAGCACAACAGAAGGAACCGTTATCCAACAAGGTGCTCGGACTGTTGGAAGCCCGCCTCCACGCCTTAGACACGGATCAGCAATTTGCCCAGAGCTTGGCGCGAGCAGGCGAGGTCGTGCTGGCCATGCCATTTTTCGTGCCGGAGAGTCAGGCGACCAACTCATTGACTGACACAACCCTTACGGTTCCCGAACTCCTCAGGCGAAGTGAGTTCATGCTCGTCAAGCAGACGAAGTCTGCCCAAGAGTCTCACCCATACGAGGCGACGGCCTTGCTTCCTCCGCTCGACACATTTGCACAACAGGCAAAGGGCCTCGGACATGTCTATCGATTGCCCGATCACGATGGCGTCACCCGTCGTGAGGTGCTCGCCCTGCGCCACGGAGATGCCTACTATCCCTCTTTTGCCCTGGAAGTCGCGCGGCTCTATCTCGGCCGGACCAGAGAACATATGGCGCTCTTGCTTGGGGACGGAGTGCAGGTTGGCGCGACACTCGTACCGACGGATCAGAAGCTCCGAATGCTCATTAATTACGCGGGTCGGGAACTGCGGTTTCCCTGGGTGTCCGCGACCGATGTGATCCACCATCGAATCCCATCTGATCTCTTCCGGGGGAAGGCCGTCCTAGTCGGAACCGCTGCGTTGGGAACATACGATCAGCTCAGTACACCCTTTTCCGCCAATTTTTCTGGAGTCGAGAAGAATGCCACCGTGATCGAGAATATTCTCCACGAACGGTTTCTGACCGCCGGACTCTGGACCGGCCCCGTCGAATTCGGCCTGGTCCTTCTCTTCGGATTCATGTTGACCTATATCCTGCCACGAGTGCGTGCCGTACATGGAACATGTCTGGCAGCAGTGACTTGGATTGGGTACGCGGGCGCCGTGCAGGCGTTATTTGTTGTGAAGGGAATCTGTCTGCCCGTCGTGATGCCGACCATGACCATCGGATCGGTCTTCGTCGTGACCACAGTCCTCAACTATGTGTTCAAGGAGCGCCAGGCTCGAGACATTCATTCCATGTTTTCCAGTTACGTCAGCCCTCGAATCGTGCAGGAACTCATGAAATCTCCCTCGAAAGCGACGTTAGGAGGACAGCGTAAAGAACTGACCATGCTGTTTGCCGATCTGGTCGGATTCACCACGTTCAGTGAACATCGTCCGGCAGAAGCAGTGGTCGATCAGCTCAATGAATATCTTAGCGCAATGACCGACGTGATTTTCCGGTGGAACGGGACGTTGGACAAATTTGTCGGAGACGAGATTGTCGTCTTCTGGGGGGCGCCGCTGGATCAGCCGGACCATGCCGAACTAGCCGTACAATGCGCGTTGGAGATGCAGGCCCGGCTGATGGACTTGCAGGCCAGGTGGAAGACGCAAGGAAAGCCGATGCTCGAGAACGGGATCGGCATCAACACGGGTGTGGCCCTGGTGGGTAACATCGGCGCAGAGGGCAAAAAAATGGATTACACCATGATCGGCGATCAGGTGAACCTGGCCGCGCGCTTCCAGGGACTGACCAGAACACTGGGCCATCCGATTTTGCTGACCGAGTTCACGGCATCAAAGCTCGCATCAGGCCTGGATCGAGGAAAGCCGGACGCGCGACGGCTGTGGCTCGATCAGATCCAGCTCAGAAAGCTTCAAGTGGTCACCGTCAAAGGCCGGCAAGAGCCGGTGGGAGCCTATGCAGTGGAATTTCAGTCTGAGAGTACGGGGCACGCGGAACGCGAGGCTCGCACAGGTTGAAGACAAAGACGCGGGTTAGGCGATCTTGCGGGTCGTCGAACGAGGCTGAGTGACTTGGTAGACTCTTTCTTTCCTAAAAACGTCCACGAGTTCCGAGTCTACTTTCCCCTCCTTGCTCTGGCTTTCGAGATACCTGAGCGCAGTGTCAGAGGAGATGGCCTCTTTGTATGGCCGGTCCGACGCTGTTAAGGCGTCGTAGATATCGCAAATTGTCATCATGCGAGCCTGTAGCGGAATCTGATTGTGTAGGAGCCCACGGGGATAGCCGCTGCCATCCAACTTTTCATGGTGGCTCCACGCGATCGACGGCACGTTTTTGAGCGATCTCGACCAGGGGATTTTTGACAGAAATTCAAACGTGTGAGCGACGTGCCCCTCGATCTCTTTTCGTTCGGACGGGGTGAGAGTGCCCTGGAGAACCGATAGCGCGCCGACTTCCTCCTCCGTCAGAAAAGGACGGGGCCCATCGTATGACCGGTATTCCAGATGCGCGATTTCCTTCAACTTCACGACTTGGGCAGGGGATTGGGAACCCGGCTGATTGCATTTCAGGATGAACGAAAACATCTCGTCCACCTCTTTCATCCGCTCGCCCAGTTGTCGATCCAGTTGTGCCAACAAGGCCTGCTTTTTCCCACCCATTTTCGCTTCATGCACCTCCAGCTTTCGGTGTAATGCGTCGACCTCCAGAGTCCTCTTGATGAAGTCGAACCGTGCTTTGATGAGTTCCTGCTGGAGCTGATACAGCTTCCGTGCTTTGAGGAGGATGTGCTCACGAACGCCGACCTTGCCGAAGTCATGCAGCACGGCGGCATAGCGGAGTTCTTTGAGTTGTTCCGCGTTGAATCGAACGCCTGCATAGAGGCCCGAGTCGGCCTGGGTGACAGCTTCTGCCAGCCGACAAGTGAGGGTGGCCACGCGTTGGCTGTGCCCGCTGGTGGTGGGGTCCCGACTTTCAATGGCTTGCACACTGGCGGAGATAAACCCTTCGAACAAGAGATGAATTTCCTCGTAGAGATTGGCATTTTCGATGGCGATGCCGACTTGATGACCGAGCGCGACGAAATTCTGGAGATCGTCCTCGCCGAACAGATCCCCATTCTTGTGGTTGATGGCTTGGAGCACCCCCAGAAGGCGGCCATGCGCCGTGACGGGCACACAGACCATATTGCGCGTGACGAATCCGCTGGCTTGATCCACATGGCGAAAGAAACGGACATCGTGCTGAACATCGTTGACGATAATAGGCTCTCCGGTTCGAGCGACATGTCCCGCAATACCTTGCCCGTGCCGGAGACGAGCCTGGCGAACAGCCTCGCCCTTCTCGCCATGGGCCACATCGAAATACAATTCGCCGGTGGCTTCCTCCAACAAGAGGAGCGAGCCGGCTTCGGCATTCATCAAGAGAGTGGCCGCTTCAATGGCGCGCTTGCGGATAGTCGCGTGATCGAGACTCGAATTCAGCAGGGCGCTGATTTCCTGAAGTTGTCGCAGTGTGGGGTCTTTCATAACATGAAATCCTGCATGCGTCGGCGCACAGAGTGCTTCCGTGAAACTGTAACACGGTAGATTCGTTTTGCACGGAAAAGCGCTGTTTAGAAATAGTCAGAAAAGCCTAGGCATAGCAGCCGCGCGCCGCGAAACGGGGGCTGACACTGCATGCCTACTTCCGGCCGGAGGCTGATCGACAGGCGCTTAGTTCCAGCGGTTCAATTTCACGGCCGGTGGATTGATTCGGAAGAGTCTCCCGAATTCCCACGTGATACATGTCGTCCCTGTAACGCACCGCGACCTCATAGTGATAATTCGGTCGTGCCTTCAGTAGCGTCTCATACGTGATGGTGCCGCTCCGGTTCGCAAAAAAGGAGGAGCTGCCAAAGACGAACACCAGATAACTCCATCGGTGAGGTGGGATTCCGATATCAATCTTGGCATCAGCCAGTTGGACCGTGCCTTCATAGTCGAGGGCACAATCCTCGCCCACGCGATGGATGTCAACGGCCGCACGGACGCGTGAGAACCACGACCCCGAATCAGTGACGGTATGCACGTGCAGGTTCTTGTCGAGCGTGTTCGGGTATGTCTTGCTTCCGAAACAGCCGGCAAGGAGGTTCACTGTAAGGATCAAGATCACGATGAAGGCGATCCTGCCGATGTTGAGAGGGTTCCCCATTGCTCGGTTCATGGCAAGCGCGTCACTTCGTGAGATCAGGACACCCGATATTCTCGCCGGTTGCCCAATTCTTCACCGCCTGGATCAGAACGCCGTGGCCCATGGACGGGCGATAGAGATCGATGCGGGTTTTCGTTTGAGTAACGGGCTGGGCATCGGCGACCAGAAGATAATAGCCTCCCTCAGGCTCCTTGCTGACATTGAGCACACCCTGCTCATGGTGCATTTGCACGTGCAGCTCGGCTTTCTTCCCTGTCACCACCACCGTGGGTTTGTAGGTGGTCACGATGACCTGGTAGCTCATGTTGGTTTGAGACGTCGTTTTGATCGTCTTCGCCAAACAGTTCGGCCCCATCTTTTGGAAGGTGCTGGCCACCTGACTAAAGGGACGATTGACCTCGATCGTCTCGACTTTAGCCGAAAACGCCGCGGGAACGGCTTTGCGAAACTCCTCGGCGGTTTGCGGATGAGAGACACAGCCGGATAGAGCGAGGACACTCAGGAACATGATGAATACAT
This sequence comes from Nitrospirota bacterium, assembly GCA_963775905.1. Taxonomy (GTDB): domain Bacteria; phylum Nitrospirota; class Nitrospiria; order Nitrospirales; family Nitrospiraceae; genus Palsa-1315. The sequence goes on from CAVZKI010000007.1 coordinate 86,719, forward strand.
GATAGCGGTTCATGACACCCTCCTGCCTGCGCCTGTGTGAGAAAAGCAAACGATTGACCCCGATACTGGTATTTGAAAACCAAACCGGAAATGAGTCAATGGAAATACCTTTTCTCTTCAGGGGAGAGCAGGCGCCGGGGCGAGAAGCAAAAGCTCGTCAGCGAGACTCAGTCGGCTGTGAGCAGGAAAATAGATGTGGATTCCTCAACGTAGTCTCAAGAAGTGAGACGTCGCGCGCCGCGAAATGGGGGCTAAGGCATTTCTTCGCCGCATGATGTTGGATTCAAGACCTGACCTTCAATCTTTCCTGAAACGGTTTGTGAAACCCAGCGCACCAGGGCCTCTTTCACAAGAAGCCCTGGTGGCTTTGAAGATGGCTGGTCCTCGGAGTCTGTCCGAGTAATGCCATTCTACTGCAGCAAACGATCTGCAAGCATCTGCGTCGTTCTCGGCCCGAAAAAATCCTCAACGTATTCCAGCGAATACGCCTCCGGCTTTTTCGAGCCTGCGGCCTCGCATCTACCAGCAGCTCCTTTGCTTCGCAACGAAGGATTACTCGGACAGACTCCTGCCCTATTGCACGTCGACAGTGATGGTATCGGCGGCCGTGACAAGATCGTGGTCCTTCGTGGCACCTTTCACGGTGATCTTGTGCTTCCCCTTGCTCAGGCCCTTAATCTCCCCTTTAAAACCCTTCTGATACTGATCGTCCACATACGCATGGACATGCGCAGCTTGGGAGCCCTTGGTCAACTCGTACTTCAGCTCAAAGCTGTCGCTGACCTTGTCCCCGTCCTTGGGAGACGTAATCATAACCTTCGACCCATCCTCTATTGGTGGTTTATCTGGGTTATCCCCTGCGAAGACTGGTGCTCCACTGAGACAGCCCACTAACGCGATCCCTAATCCCATGAACCCGATACGTCCTATCACATGCATCGCAACCTCCTTGTTTGAACCAGCTGAATAGACACTGCAGCTTACCATCCCCTGCCGGATATCTTCTTGTCTGAAAACCAATCGTTCCCCGATAGAGAATATTTGAACATTCTACTTTTCAGGATTGTCCCAGTCAATCCACACATACGCGCATCGAGGGAGCACATTCTAATCGTGCGACCTCGGCGAGCAAGAAGAGCACCTGGCCGCTCTTTCCACGACCGAGCTTGCCCGTTCACTCTCCCGGGAACGGCACCCGTGTTGGTCCCACTGCGGCCGTCGAGCGAGGCCCTTCCACTTCCAAAACCTCTCTTAAGGAGAGTGGCCAAGGCTGTCCTTTACTGCGCGCATCGAGCGACCACTGTTTCATCGTGGGGGCTCTGCGAGCAAGAAGGGCACCTGGCCGCTCCCCTCCCCCCTGTTACTCCGTCATATGGTACGGTAGAGGGACGCAGGAGCCCGACGATGACCATCCAGGCACAATTTCCAGACGAGCAGAGCGTCGAAGGCGCCTTCACCAGGCAACCGGATGCCTTTCGGGGCTGGGTGACCGCAAATGGTAATTCCGGTTACCCGGCGGCGAGCGGCCGCTACCATCTCTATGTCTCCTGGGCCTGCCCCTGGGCGCATCGGACGATCATTGTGCGGAAACTCAAGAAGCTCGAAAACGTGATCGGCATGACAGTCGTGGACCCGATCCGCGACGAGCGGGGCTGGGCGTTCCGCGAAGGGCCGGGCCATTCGCTCGATCCCATCAATGGATTCCAGTTCCTCAGCCAGGCCTACAAGGCCACCGATCCGAACTATCGGGGACGGTTCACCGTCCCTGTGTTGTGGGATACGGTGACGGAACGCATAGTCACCAATTCCGACGACGACCTCATGCGCATGTTCAACGGCGAGTTCAATCGCTTCACCGAGAGCATGATCGACCTGTATCAAGAAGGAATCAGGAATGAGATCGACGACCTCAATACCTTCATCTACGAGAACGTGAACGACGGGGTCTATCGCGCGGGATTCGCCACATCGCAGCAGGCCTATGAACGAGCCGTGCGGCGCCTCTTCGACGCCTTCGATCAACTCGAGGACCGGCTGGCGCGCCAACGCTACCTCTTCGGCTCACAATTCGTCGAAACCGATTGGCGCTTGTTCGTCACCCTCGTGCGCTTCGACGCCGTCTACCACGGCCATTTCAAGTGCAACCTCAGGCGAATCATCGACTACCCAAACCTCTTCTGCTACCTCAAAGACCTCTATCAGACCGACGGCATCGCCGACACCGTGAACTTCGACCACATCAAGCGGCACTACTACATCACCCACGACGACATCAATCCGACCCGTATCGTCCCCCTTGGGCCCGACCAAGATCTCACCACCCCCCATGGCCGCGAACATCTGCGATAACGAGCAGACCGGTTCCTCTGGTTTATCTGGTTTGTTTAGTTCGTCTAGTTGGTCTTGTTTAACCAAACAAACGAGACAAACCAAATAACAGTCTTCTTCTGCTGGCGGCCTTTTCAGCATCCTGGTAGAGTACAATTTTTTTCAGAAAGTCTGTCCCCCCATGTCCATCCAGTGGTTTCCCGGTCACATGAATGCGGCGCGCAAAGAAGCGGCCAAGACGATGGAGGTGATCGATGTCATCGTCGAAGTGCTGGATGCGCGCATACCAGAAGCCAGCTGCAATCCGCTGATCGAAGAGCTGCGCCTGGTCCGCCAACGTCCTAGCCTGAAAGTGCTCAACAAGGCTGATCTCGCCGATCCCGCCATCACTCAGGCCTGGCTTCACCTGTATAACCAGCAACCGGGCGTCAGCGCCGTGGCTCTATCTTGTAGTCATGCGGGCGATGCTGCCAAGGTGCCCCAGCTCTGTCAGCCGCTCGCCCCCCATCGCAATAGCAGCGCAAAGCCGCTGCGCATGCTGATCATGGGGGTCCCCAACGTCGGCAAATCGACCCTGATAAATACGCTCCTCAAACGCCGCATCGCTCGCGTGGGCGACGAGCCAGCCGTGACCAAAGTTCAACAGCGTCACAAACTGAACGACCACATGGCCATCACCGACTCACCCGGACTGTTATGGGGGACCATCAAAGACCCTTATGTGGGCCTTCTGCTCGCCACGATCAACGCCGTGGGCCACAGGGTTGTCGATGACGAAGCTGTCGCCGAATTTCTCGCCACCATCCTGCTTGCGCGCTATCCTGCCCGACTCACGGCCCGCTACGGTTTTGCGGTGGACGGGCTTACGAGCGCGGGCGTGATCGACGCCATCGCCAGAAAGCGCGGCTGCCTGCTGACCAGAAGCGGCGGCGGGTTAGACCGAGACAAAGCGGCGAGGGTCCTCTTGTCGGACTACCGCAACGGCACACTCGGCCGCACCAGTTTGGAGACACCGGATAGGCGGCCAGAAGAAAAGCGCTCATAGCAAAAGTGTGAAGCGGGAAGACCGGCTGGTTGCTCTGGTTTGTTTGGTTTGTCTCGTGTATTTGGTTCAACCAGACTAACCAGAGAAACCAGATCAACCAGAGAAACCAGAGAACGGCGACTCCCTCACAATCCGACTCTGACGAAGTCGATGTACCCTCGTTCGACGTCCGTGCTCACGAGTTCCACTCGCACGCTGTCTCCGACGTCGAGGCCACGCTCGCCCGTCACCATTTTCCCTTCGACCGGCGGCTCAAGGAGCCGGACCCACGTGCCTCTGTCTGACGCGCCCGTCACGATGGCATCGAAGCGCTGCCCAGTCCTCGATTCGAGCAACAGGGCGGCGGCGGATTTGCGGAGCTGCCGCTCGACTTTTTCCGCATCGTCTTCTTTCTCGGTACAGTGGCCGGCCAGATACTTCAGTTCTTCCGAATGGTACGGAGTTGGCGCGTCGGCCAAGGCCGCTTTGATCAGCCGCTGGGTGATCAGATCGGGAAAGCGCCTGTTGGGGGCCGTGGAATGGGTGTACCCCTTCACCGCGAGCCCGAAATGTTCGGGAGACCCATCCTTCGACTGGTCAAACACATATTCGCCTCTTCCAATGAGCTTCACGATGGCCAGTGACAGATCCGGAAATCTGAGGGGGTCGGCCTGCCGGCGCGTGACGAGAAACGATTCGAGCGCATTCGCGTCCGGCTCCGGGGGTAAGTGCTCGCCCCAGCGTGCGGCCACCTCGATAATCCGCTGCCAGCGTTCGGGAGAGCGCAGGATGCGGCGGAAGGAGGGCACGCCCTTTCCTTTCAGATAGGACACCGTCGCCCGATTCGCTGCGATCATAAAATCTTCGATCAGTTCCTTGGCGCGATTCTTCTGCTCAACCCTGAGATCGGTCAGTACCTCACCCTCAAACACGGCTCGTGGCTCAATCGTTTCAAGACTCAGGGCTCCCTGCTGGTGTCGTCGTGCCTTGAGCCGCTGCGCGACCTGGTCTTGGAGGCGGAGTTGCGCATCGAGACCGGAGACGGTATTGACCCGCTCAGGTGCGGGCATCACCCCCGCGAGCCACGTGGCGACGCTGTTGTACGCGAGCTTCGCGTGGTTGCGGACCAGGGCCCGAAAGAGGGTCGAACTGAAGACCGCCCCATCCTCCGCAATCACCATCTCTACGACGATCGCGAGGCGGTCTTGCCCTTCGCCGAGAGATGTGCAGATCGGTCGACAGCTTTTCCGGCAGCATGGGGAATATGTCGCCGGCCGTATAGACCGACGTCGTATTGTGCTGAGCATGAGCATCCAGAGCGGATTCCCTCGTGACCAGTGCGTCCACGTCGGCAATCGCGACCAGGATTGTTACAGACCGATCAGGATGTGGTTCAGCCACGGTGAGTTGGTCGAGGTCTCGGGAGTCGTCGTTGTCGATCGACGCCCAGAGCAGACCCGTTAGGTCGCGCATGTCCGAGTGCCCGTTAGTAGCAGCCGTCTGTACACGGGCAAGCTCGGCCATCGCCGCGGCAGAAAAATCTGGCAATAGGCCGCGTTCGATCATGGCGCGACGAGCGATATTCTTGAGATCTGCGCGATGAGTGTTCATATCCCCTTCAATCTGGAATGAGACCTGTGTCCATCTTCCCGGGCTCTCGGAACAGCCGTTCCCCCATAATAGATCGTCCAAGCTCGCTCGTTTCCCTTTCCCATTGTGACCTGGATTGTTCCCCCAATGCATGCAACTTTCTCACCCGCCCACCCTCTGGCACGCCGAGACGTGCCATTAACCCAGGCGAGGGTCTTCCGATTTGTTACACCTCTCTTAAAGGGAGTGGCCGAGGCTGCCTTTTACTGCGCGCATCGAGCGACCCTCATCCTTCCAAATGATCCTTCAAACTCGCTTGCTTCTCTCTCGTGGAATGGCACCCGTGTTGGTCCCACTGCGGCCGTCGAGCGAGCACATTCTGATCGTGCGCGCTCCGGGAGCAAGGGATCAGCACGGGTGTCATTCCGCCTCTTGCATCGTAGGGGCTCTGCGAGCAAAAAGGGCACCTGGCCGCTCCCCGCCCCTTCCAAGCTTGCTCGTTTCTCTTTCAGAGAGTTCATCCCCGCGCTCTTGGGAAACACGGGAATATGTGGGGGCAAGACCTGAACTAGTTTGGTTGATCTCGTTTGGTTCGTGGGAGTTCCAGCCCCCAGCGTGGTGAATCGTACGAGGTGCATAGTTCTGATTGCGTTCCGGGTTTGCACCAGCTATATGATAGGGACCTTGGCGATCTCAAGCTAGAGTCCCCTCCGTGAGGAGAACCGATGAGTAATTCTGATGTCCACTTCAACTTATCCGTAACAACCTAGATGGTAACTAATATAATTCGATGGATCATCGCGGTTCCGGCAGGGCTCGTGGCTTGGTTCGGAGCTAACTATTCTATTGGAACGACATTCGGCTTTGCCCACGGATTTGAAGTGGTTGATGAGTTTTGGGACGCGCCGGATATGAATGGGATGCCGATTAGTGGCACATACATTATTCTTGTAACTAGGATTGTTGCAGCTGGTGCCCTTGTGGGTGTGATGGTCTACGTTGTACCGCACTATCACAAACGGGTGGCGATCGTTGTGGCCTCTCTTGTATCCGCTGTAGCCATAGGCTTCTTGGGTTTCGTATTGTTTCAAGCTGGGAGTGCTGATCTAAACATAGGTCTTGATGGCTGGTACAGACAGATTCTGGACATGCTGAGCATTATCTTGGGCGCCATATTCGGTGCATGGATGGCATACGGAAATCAGAAACGCCTAGCTCGGGCGTAACCTGCAATATTCATGGCGGTCCGTCGCTAAATGGCAGAGTGGCGCGCGACAAGCGCGAGGAGCGAGACTCGCGTGACGTGTGAGCCCCATCCCTGCCAGTCGACGCTTTTCCCGCCAGTCTCGCGTGTTTGCGTAGCGGCAATCTTGCAGGCTGTTCCCGTTGGCGAAGGAGACGCTCCTGTCATTCGGGACGAACTTTCATTCTTTCACAATCACGCCGCACGCGATGCGGGGCCCACCAGGCGCATCCTTTGTCGGCGGGTCCGGCAGATACTTATCGTCCAACTCATGGATGATGAAGGCGCTCCCATCCATATCGAGGATGGTGTTCAGCCCCTCGGACAGGGTCACTCGGCTCGTGACCGTATACAGCGACCCTTTCCGGTCGTCGTTTACGGAGAGGTTCTGAAGATCACCGAGATGATAGGGGTGGTTTCCTAAGCCTGGCGAGACGTTCGCCTCCGGATTTGCCCCGTACTCATTCCCGTCAAAGTGCCCCTTGGCCGCCGCGAAGGGCTCGCAGTTGCCGGTCTCGTGAATGTGGATCGCATGGAGTCCCGGTTTCAACTTGCTTTCCGGTGTGCCGTCGAGCTTCACCTTGATCCTGACGCGCCCCTCATACTCCTCGTAGAGATACGCCTCTCCCGTAATGCCTGGACCGGCGATGACCGCCTTCGCATGCAAGGTCTTCTCGAGCTTGCCTGTATGATAGGACGAGCAGCCGACAAGCGATACGAATGCTGCCACCACGAGCGCAGTTCCCACAAATATCCGGTTCATATATCCTCCTTGGTTATCCGATTCTCCGACCAGATGGCCGCCATTATTGAGAGCAGCGCGCGAAGATCTTCTTGCAATGGTTCTCGGCCCCCAACCATTCGGGCACCGACGCGAATCGTACATCTGTCATTTGACCGTCCTTGAGGATGACGGTCGCTCGACAACTATGCGGCACGCTCCGCACACCGCTCGACTTCGCGCCAGGGATGGAAAGTTCGACGAGATCGGCTTTCTCCTGATAAACCATCGCTGTTAGACCCTGTGACGTGCTCGCTTTTCGCGGCACACCGACGGAGATGAGGATATCCTCCTTCGTCTTGCCATTCAATACACCACGCCATGGACCTCCTTCAGCAGGATGCTCAAAAAGTCCGCCAGCCTCTCAAGCACGCGACGGGTACGCCTAGCGCGACAGTTGCGATCCACGTTCGGAGTTCGAAGTTCAGGAAATCTCGAACTTCGGACCTCGAACCCTCATCCGTCTTGCCCGTCCCGCCAGTCTCGCTCAGCTATTCTGCGGGAGTGTTATTCTGTTGTGTCACCCACGAACCCTCCCGAGTTTGCGGACGGCAGCTTGCGGATCTTATCTTCAATTGATCACAATGGCCAGCGGCTCACCTTGCAGTGCTTCAGCCATCGGAAGGACCTCGCCTGATGACACCAGCAGCGCTGATTGAACAGGAACTCGCGGCAGCCGAGGCTGCGCGGCAGAACAGCAACGAGGGGAAGGCGCGAGTCTGTGCTCGACGCGCCGTGGCCCTCGCCACTGAGGCGTGGCTGACTCGGCTTCCTCTTCCACGATGGCGCGGGGATGCGATGGAACATCTCCGGCAGATTCAGCAGAACGCGTCCTTCCCGCTTCTCATCCGCCAGGCGGCCGAGCGATTGAGCACCTCGGTGACCCGTCAGCACACAGCCCCCATCACGACAGACCCCGTCGCCGACGCGAGACTCATCATCGCCCACCTCACCACCGACGGTGGCGCGTGAAACGCGAGGACCGGCTGGTCTCTCTTGTTTATTTGGTCTGTTTTGTTTGTTTGGTTGCACGAGACTAACCAGATGAACCAGATCAACCTGCCCCGCCTGCATTGTGTGCTACAACAGTTTTTCTTCAGCTTGCTAAATTCTCTTAACGGGAATGGCCGAGGCTACCCTTCACCATTTTTCTCGACCGCTAGAGACTTCTAAGATCACTTCTGTAGGAACGTCCACCTCACCTGCTTCAAAAACCTCTCCCTGAAATCGTACGGAATGGGGTCGATTTCCCGAATGATTTGAACTATCCTTGGGCCGGTTCAAAAACAAATGAATGTGGTCGCCCGGGGTGACCGCGTCTTTGCGCGCTCGATGATCCCAATGCAGCCCCATTTCTTGCCCATTGGAGACTTTAATAATGTTGCGGTCTCCCTCTGATCGAATGAATCGGCCTGTCATTCCATCTAGACCGCAACCGAGCGAGGAAATACTAAATAGAGCAACGATGACGGCTCTGCTTTGCATGGCCTTTCTTTTCGAAATTCAGTGTGATTATCTGAAGACGTCGAACAACACGCGTAGGCCTACCTGAATCGTATAGTTCCAGCCAGGAGCAAACTCCGCACCCGTCGGGGCTTGTGTTTCCAGCGAACCGTTCCGTAGGCCCCGAAAGACCAGGTCTATCTGGACCATGGGACTCTTGTACCAGCGAAAGCCGGTTTGAAAAGCGGGAAACTTTTCTTCAAAAGAAAACGGGTCGCCGTTGAAAATTTCTCCCAAGAACCGGACCTCCCGTGTCACCGGCGTGATCACTTCGAAACCCGCAGCCCAATAGAGTTTACTCTGGAACGTCGTCGGGCCGGCATCATACCGTGATTTCGCGCCGAGATTGAGATGAATGGCCAGATTATTGTCATAGGGGTCAGTGTCGGCATCCGGTGTAAACAGAAACCAGCTGACATGAGCCATGGCGTAACCATCCCAATGCTGGCGATTGCCGCTGAGGGGAAATAACGTGGCAGCTGCCACGGAGATGGAAGGAATCGCGCCGAGGGAACTGTGCAAGACATACTTCGGCTGAATCAGCAGGTCGAGCGGACGGGCTTGATAGTCCTGATAGGTGAAACCGAATCCGCCTGCAGTTAGTTCGAAGCGGTCGGTGATACCGAGGCCTTCGAATGTGCGCGCCTCGAAAGCTGGCTTGTCTCCCTGTACCATCGTTATGCCACCGTACGTTTCAGTCACAACTTGTCCCTTATAGACAATCCGGGCATCATCCGTGACGAAGGGGCGAACGGCGAGCGCGTCTTCCGGAGAGAAATGGACAGCGCAGAAGGCGAGAAAGATCAGCGCACAGCGTACGGGTATAATCCTGTTTGGGCGCGCCTGCATCACGAGTCTCCCGAGCCTTCTCACTCTGCAGGGAGGCCGCTATGACGCTCCCGTCGTGAAAGTATGAACTCCTACCTGCTTTAAACATCAGCGGAATTAAAATAGGCCGTAAATTTTCAATTAAATTCCTTTCTGATTGTCCCATCGACAGCAGGGGTTTAGTCTTGGCTCCAACATCTTGCAGTCCGCGTGTTCCGGAGTGAAGAGAAGGACTCACGATCGATTTCCACTACCTTAAGGGTTGGATGACTTGCCCTCTACTGCGCGCATCGAACGAGCACATTCTTCATCGTGCGCGCTCTGCGAGCAAGAAGGGCACCTGGCCGCTCCCTCCTCTTACCAGCCCAACACCCACCGATGCCCATTCTTTTCCAGCAGCGCATCCGCTTCGCTTGGCCCCCAGCTTCCAGCGGTGTAGGAGTAAACGGATTTCTCGCCGGTCAACAGAGGGTCATAGAGGCGCCAAGCCGTTTCGGTGAAATCCGCGCTGACGAAGAGAGTCTGATCGCCGATCATCACGTCGCGGAGCAGAGTCTCATAGGCTTCGGGGAGCTGGCCAAAGGCTTGTTCATAATCGAACTGCAGCGCGCGGTCGCTCAATTGGAACGGCCTCCCCGGACTCTTCACAGAAAAACAGAGCGAGAACCCTTCACTGGGCTGGAGCGTGATCAGCAGCTTGTTGGACGGAATGCTGCCAGGCTTGAGGGACCGAAAGACTTGGGTGGGGGCCTCACGAAAGGTCACCGCTATCTGGGTCAGTTTACGCGGGAAGCGTTTGCCCGTCCTGAGATAGAAGGGCACACCCTTCCACCGCCAATTGTGAATCTCCGCTTTCAGAGCGACATACGTCTCCGTGGTCGAATCCTTCGGGACCCCATGTTCCTCGCAATAGCCATGAATCGTCTGGCCGGCGATCTGCCAGGACGTGTACTGGCCAAAGACAATATCCTGAAGCGTGATCGGCGCAATGGAATGGAGCACTTTGAGTTTTTCATTCTGGATCGCACCGGCATCGAAGGACGCCGGCACTTCCATCGCAACGACCGTCATGAGTTGGGTCAGATGGTTCTGGACCATATCGCGGAGCGCCCCAGCCTGCTGGTAGTAGGCCCCGCGATGCTCGACGCCGAGATCTTCGGCAACGGTAATCTGAATGTTCTCGATGGTGTCGCGATTCCAAAGCGATTCAAAAATCGGGTTCGCGAAGCGGAACGCCAGGAGATTCTGCACCGTCTCTTTGCCGAGGTAATGATCGATGCGGTAGATCTGGGATTCCTCGATATAGCGATGCAGGGTCGTGTTCAGTTGCCGGGCCGAGTGAAAATCGCGGCCAAAGGGCTTTTCGAACACGACGCGGACCCACCCGTGGCTCTTAAGCAGTCCCGCCTGGTGCAGCCGTTCCATCGCGATAGGCACGGTGGCCGGTGGCAAGGCGAGGTAGAACACCCGATTCTCCGGCATGTTGTGCGTGCGCTCCAACCGTCGGATGTACCCGGCCAACGCCTCATAATCTTGTACTCCCCCTTCATGCAGGGTCTGGTAGTGAAGACACTCATCGCACCAAACGCGCAACTCTGTTTCATTGCGCCAGCCCGCTTGCTGTAGACCTTCGAAGGCCCAGAGCCGAAACCCCTCTTCGCCCATCTCGGGCAAGGAAGCGCCGACGATCAGCGTGTTGCGAGTTTCCAGAATTCCCTGGTCCCGCAAATGATAGAGTGCGGGCAGGAGCTTCCGACGCGTTAGATCGCCGGTCGCACCGATGATGACAAAAACGTGGGGCTCAACCTGATGTTCCGACATCCGCAGGTTCCTACAGTGTGAACGGGTCAACCGTCTCTTAGCAGGATGCTGAAACAGTCCGCCAGCGGCGTTCTCGCATCGTTCAGACCCTCAACGTACCCCAGAGGGTACGCCTCGGCCCTTCACTCGCTGCGGCCTTGCTGGGCGGCCTGTTTGAGCATCCTGCGGGAGTGTTCTCCTGTTGTACCAGACGTGCCGGCCATCGAAGTTCCGCTGTGCCGAAATGGTTTTTCCGGCAGTCTGCTAGCAGCGTCATCGGCTTCGCCTCTCAGGCGACCGACCGGCCCTGCGCTTCCATGTCGTGTTTCATACGCGCGATGACGGGACTGTTCGCGCCGTTCCGTCACGTTGATCAATCACCGTCTGTGACGCTTTGTGAAGGGCCCGGGACGTCGCTCGCTCTTCGATCCACTGGTAGAGCACCGGCAGTACAACAAGCGTCAGAAACGTCGAACTGACGAGTCCGCCGATCACAACGACGGCCAGAGGCCGTTGAACTTCCGATCCAATCCCATGGGCAAAGGCGAGCGGAACCAATCCCAGTAGCGCGACCAGCGCCGTCATCAAGACGGGCCGGAGACGCATCATGCAGCCAATCAGCACCGCCTGCTGAACGTCCTTCCCCTCCTGCTGGCGAAGCGCATTCATATAGGACACCAACACGATGCCGTTCAACACGGCCACGCCGAAGAGATTGATGAATCCGACTGAGGCCGGCACGCTCAGGTATTCCCCCGTCACCCATAAGGCGACAATTCCGCCGATGAGGGCAAACGGAAGATTGAGAATGATCAGTGCAGCCTGCTTGAGCGAGGAGAACGACGAGAACAGGAGCAAGAAGATCGCGCCAATGGTGATCGGAACAATGATCTTGATGCGGGCCATCGCCCGCTGCATATTCTCGAACGATCCGCCCCAGACGATCGTGTACCCGTCCGGGAGCCGGACCTCCCGGGCGATCCGCTGCTGCGCCTCAGCCACAATACTTCCGATGTCCCGTCCGTGGGTATTGAAGCTGACTGGCAGATACCGCTGAAGGTGATCGCGGTTGATACGCCCCGGTCCCTCGTGCATCCGGATGGTGCCGAGATCGCTGAGTGGAATGAATGCCCCACTGCCGGCCGTCAGTCGAATGTTTCCGATGGTCTCGATGCTGTTCCGATCCTGTTCCGGAAACCGCACTGTCAAATTGAACCGTCGATTCTCTTCGTACACCCGGGTCGCGGCTTCTCCTCCGATCGCGATTGCGATGACCTCGCGCACGTCCGAGACGTTGATGCCGTGTCGGGCGATCTTGCTCCGATCGATATCGATCGTGATGTATGGCTGGCCGAAGAGTTGCTCTACTTTTAAATCTTTGACGCCCCGAATCGTGCCGAGGACGCTGGCGATCTCATCCGCCGTGTGACGCAACGCCTCCAGGTCTGGCCCGAAGAGCTTGACGGTCGCCTCCGTGCGCACCCCCGAAATCAATTCGTCCACCCGTTGCTGGATCGGCTGGCTGATCAGAAAATTGGCGCCCGGCACCTGTGCCAGCCGCTCGCGGACTCGCTCTTTCAACTCCGCCATGGTGGAGGCCGTCGTCCACGTCTGAATCGGATGCAAAGCCGCGACGGAATCGCTTTCGTTCGGCTCTTGCGGGTCGGTCGCCAATTCCGAGCGTCCGATCTTGGACACCATCATCTGCACTTCTGGAAACTCCAGCACCGCCCGCTGCACCTCTCGTTCGATCTTGATCGATTGCTCCAAAGAAATGCTCGGCAAGCGGATCGTGAGGGGGGCCATCGTGCCTTCATTCAGAATGGGGACAAACTCCGACCCCAAAAATGGAACGAGCGCAATACTTCCTGCCAGCATGAGCCCTGTGGCTGTCAGTACCGCGCTCCGATGTCCTAACGCCCAGCGCAGCAAGGGAAGATAGGCGCGCTTGGCCCATCGGAGCGCCAAGGGATCGGGGTCGTTGTGCCCTGCCCGCAGAGTCAGATTACACAAGACAGGCGACAGCGTGACCGACAGAATGAGCGACACCATCAGGGCAATCATGATGGTATAGGCCATCGGCTTGAACATTTTGCCTTCCATGCCTTGGAAAGAGAGGATGGGCATAAAGACGATGATGATGATCAGAATGCCGAAGACCACGGGGCGGGCGACCTCCCGAGCGGCATTGAGGATGAGGGCCTGTCGAGGCAGGCCCTGGTGACGGGGATCGGACAGATGCCGGTGGATGTTTTCCACCACCACCACAGACGCGTCGACCATCATGCCGATGGCGATGGCCAGGCCGCCCAAGGACATCAGATTGGCAGTGAGATCGAACCGATCCATCACGAAGAACGTCACGAGCGGCGTCGCGATGAGCGTCGCCGCCACGATCAAGGCGCTCCTGGTATCGCCCAGGAACACGAACAGCACGATCACCACCAGGAGAATACCCTCGCCCAGCGCCTTATAGACGGTTGCCAATGCGGCGGAGATCAATTCGATACGATCATAAAAGGGAACGATCCGCCATCCTGCCGGCAGCAGCCCCTTGTCCTGTATCTCGGCGATCTTGCCTTTGAGGCCTTCCACGACGTCGCGGGCGTTTCCGCCGCGCAGCATGAGCACGATCCCTGCCACCACCTCGCGCTCACCGTTCAGGACGGCAGCTCCATGGCGAATGGCATGGCCGATCTGTACTTGGGCGACGTCATGGATGTGCACGGGAGTGCCGCCCGCTTCCTTGACGACGATGTCCTCGATGTCGCTCAGTTTCCGGATCATCCCCACGCCGCGGACGATGTACTTTTCGGCATGTTTCTCCAGCACGTTGCCTGCGGCATTCGCGTTGTTGTTCGCCACGGAGGCAAACACCTCGTCCAGCGAGAGAGCGTATTTGCGCAACAGTTCCGGCTCGACGAGCACCTGGTACTGTTTGACATACCCGCCTTGCGAGTTGACGTCGATCACTCCAGGGACGCCCTTGAGCAACGGCCGGATGACCCAGTCCTGCACTGTTCGCTGTTCGATCAATTCGCGTTCCACCGCGGCGGCGTCCAGACCGGCATGCGGAGGGCCTTCCAGATAGTACTGATACACCTCTCCCAGTCCGGTGCTGTTCGGCGTCATCATCGGTTCAGACCCGGGCGGTAAGTGCTCCCGCACTTCGATCAACCGTTCGAGCACGAGTTGGCGGGCAAGGTTGATGTCCATCTGATCGTCGAACACCACCGTAATCAACGACAATCCTACTTTGGTGAGCGAGCGTAGATCCGTCAGATGCGGAACCCCGGTGACTTGTTGCTCGATGGGAAACGTCACCAGCCGTTCGACTTCTTCGGGGGACAAGCCGGGCGCTTTCGTGACGATTTGCACGAGCACACTCGTCACATCGGGAAACGCGTCGATCGGAATCGTGCGGAAGGAATAGAGCCCCACAAGGGCAAGAAGGCCGGCGAACGTGAGGATCAGTAAGGGGCGACGCAGAGAAAACTCAAGGAGTGTGTCGACCATGCTTAGTCTTTGGGCTTCAACAGCTCGGATTTCAAGATAAAGGCGCCTTCCCTGACGACCGCTTCCCCTTCCCTCACCCCGTCGAGGACCTCGGCGAAGGTCCCGTTCCTGTCGCCCAATCTGATCGTCCGCGCTTCAAACACGCCGGTTTCCTGCTGCACAAACACGAAGCTGCGATTCCGATCATGCTGAACGGCTGCTTCGGGAATGACCAGGACATCCGGGGCAGGTTCGGACGAGACGCGGATCGTTGCGAACATTTCCGGCTTTAGACGACCGGTGGGATTCGCCAAGATGAGGCGCACCTGCATGGTCCGCGTAGCGGTGTCTAGGACGTCGCCGACATACGAGACGATCCCCTGAAACACTTCGTCAGGATACGCAGCCACATGGACCTCGACCGGCTGATTCGGAATGGCGGTCGCGCGGTTTACATAGGAGATATCTTTTTCCGATACATTGCCCACCACCCAGACCGTCGAGAGATCGGCAACCACAAACATTTTTCGGGCGGTTTCGACCACCTCGCCTTTGGTGAGATTCCTCGCGATCACCCGGCCGGCAAAGGGCGCCACAATGGGAACGTGCGAGCGGATCGTTTGAGTCCGCTCCAGAGTTCTGATTTCCTTGTCGTCCATGCCTAACAACCGGAGTCCTTCGCGCGCCTCCTGAGCCTCGGCACGGATACTGATCATCTCTCCTTCGCGGCGCTGCGCCTCCGCCTGGCCGATGACTTTCTCTTTGAAAAGAAACTCCGCCCGCTGATAGGCCTGCTCCGCCACGTGCCGTCGCGCGCGGGCCTTCAGGTAAGCAGACTGGGCTAGTCCGAGATCACTGCTATGGAGCACCGCCAACAGCTTATTGGGCGTGACCGCCTGTCCCAATTCGGCATGCACCTCGGCCACCCGCCCACGCACGAGGGTCGTAATATTCGCCAACGCGTGTTCGTTCGGCCGTACGACGCCGGGAAAGGTACGGTAGGTACGAAATGCCGTTCGTCCGACCGGTCTCCACCGTCACACCGGATCGGGTGACTTCTTCTGGCGGGAGCCGAACAAGACGTGCCTCGTCCGACGAACGTTTCACTCCGCTCTCCTCCGCCGGGGCCGGCGCACGGTCACAGCCCGTGGAGGACGCCAACAGAAGCATGCCGAAGAAGACCCTGCACGTCACACTCAGACGGCTTCGCGGACGCGCATGACGCTCGCATCGATTTGTACATCGGCCAGGAGAAATGACCATGCCTCTCATCTGTTCTTTTCGCAATTAGAGTGGACCGCCCACGGCGCGCTCATACCGCGTGAGCGCCAGGGAGAGTTCGAAGCGCGCCAGATTGTAATCCACGGTGATCTGGCGTTGGACCCGTTGGGCATCGAGGACATCCAGGAGGCTGGAGGCACCCTGTCGGAAGCTCAATTGGGCGATACGAAGCGCTTCCTGCGCTTGCTTTAAGAGCCCTTCCTCGTACACGAGGATCTGTTCTTGAGCCGTTTCCGCCTCTCGAGCATGTTGGTTGATGGCGCGGCCGAGGTCGTTCCTGGCACGAATCAGCTCTGCCTCTTCTTTTCGTTGAGTGCCGAGCGCCGTCGCAATGTGCCCTTGCTGCAGATACCATAGGGGCGTCGGCACACTCACGCCCGCCACCACCCCCTCACGTCCTGCTTCTCTGGCATACCCGCCAAACAGGGTCACGTTCGGCACACGGCCCTGCCGCTCCTTGGTGACGGTAGATTCAGCCTGCTCCACCAGTTTTCCCTGGCGTTTGAGGATAGGATGTTGCGACAGGTCCCTCATCGCCATCTGCTCCGGATCCAGACGATCCCGGAGTAACCGGAAATCTCCTTGCACCTTGTACCGAGGCCCCAAGGCCCCCGCCGTCAAGGTGTCCAATCCGACGAGTTTCACGCGCACGGCATTCTTGGCTTTCGTCAACTCTTGCTTGGCTTTGAGCACCTCCACCTCCGCCTTCACCGCTTCGAATTGAGGGCCTTCGCCGGATCGGACGCGGGCTCTTACAATGCGCGCCACTTCCTGAACAATCTCCAAGTTCTGCTGAAGAAGGTCTACCGTCCGTTCCGCCAGAAGCAGTTCGTAGAATGCCTGCTTCACCTCCGCAATGAGATTGAGCTTGGCTTCTTCGAGGCCGACCGTCGCGCTGGCCAGACCGGCGTCTGCCGCGTCCTTACGGGCCGCCCGCATGCCCGGCCATTCCACAGTCTGATGCAGCGTCATGCCATACTCGTTCACACGTGGCCCGGTGCTGGGGTCTCGAAGCGCGCCACTCCCCGTATTGCCGCCGATCGTGGGGTTGGGATAGGCGCCGGCTTGGGTCCGCCTGCCCTCATTCTGTTCGATCACGCTTTGGGCACCCAGGATCGCCGGGTTCCGTTCCAGCGCCAAGTCGATGATGCGGTCGAGGTCGAACGTGGGCATCTGTTCTTTCGCCTGGGCGAAGGACGGCGTCAGCGTCCCACTCGTCCCCGCCACCATCACGGTCATCAATACGACACAATTCCAAAGCCGAGCCGGCATATGCTGCCTCCTTCGGAGTCACGATTAGGTTGTTCGATCGAGATCGAAGACGAAACAGACCGTCGACGCTGCACTAACTCTGTGCGGTCGGAGGATGCAATAGTCGGGAGACCAGAAGGGTGGACGGAGGAATTTCGTTCATCGAGGCATGCGAGCGGCTTGATTCGCAATCTGACACACTCACTCGAGAAGCAACGCAGTCCCCCGGCATCTCTTGCGGCGAATCGTCCTCGGAATCGGTTGCCGCCCCGGCGTCACTGAAATCGCAGGCTTGCTCACTCCCAGTATTGCCGGTCGAACCGCACATGCTATTGAAAGGCCACCCGATCTGCGCGGCCGGGAATACGGTGCAGAGAAGCAGCGCGAAGACGAGAATGGAGGAAAATGAACGGATCGTTGCCACAGCACCTTTAAGTAAATACGAGGATGACGAGGTTGTCAATACGTTCTTGAAATGTGTAAGCGGCCCCCTAGCGGTTGTGCGCAGCTAAGACACTTGACGCTATAATACCCTGCTCTCAGCCTCGGTTACAAGAACAACCGTCCGGAACCCCCCCGGTGGTTCTGCTCTGTCATCGAACGACGAGCACGGAACAGTTCGCGTGCTGCACCACCCGCGTCGAAACGCTCCCGAGGAGAAACCGGGCGATGGCGCCCAGCCCTTTGGCCCCCATCACGATCAGATCGGCATGCTGTTTGGAGGCCACCTTCATGATCTCTTCAGCAGGCTTCCCAAGCTGGCACACAGGCTCGGCCGTAAATCCCGCCTTGATCAGCTTCCGCACGCTCTGTTCGACCAACTTGCGGCCTGCCTCCTTCAACTCCGGGTACTTGATGAACGGCATCACATGGATCACGCTCACATGAATCGGCACCCGCCCGCCCTTGCCGCTCGAACGATCCGGCTGAAACTTGGTCAGCACAAACGCCAGTGCTTTGGCCGATGCGTCCGATCCATCGGTCGCCAAGGTGATCCGCCGCAACGGCGCCGCCTCGTCCTTGACGACAAGCACAGGACAGGTCGCATGATGGATGAGATTCGTCGATACGCTGCCGAGCATGAAGCGGTCGAGGGCGTCGAGGCCCTGACTGCCCACCACCAGGAGCCCATCCCGTTTCGGCGCGCGTTTCAAGATCACCGGTGCAACCGCCCCTTGCTCCTTGCGGACCGTGCCCTTGAGCTTCAGCGCCGCCAACTGCTGTGTTGGCCTCCTTGAGGGTTTTTGCCGAGCGCGCTTCCATGCGCTGAATTTCTTCCTGGATGTACCGCTCGTTGCCGGCCATCACCGGCTGCGCCAGAAACGGAGCGCGGAGCGCGCTGACATCCAGCACATGCAGCGCTGTTACCCGTGGCGGCTCGACGAACGGCAGCTTGGCCACCCAGTTCAGCCCCCATCGCCCATACTTCGATCCATCCGTCGCCACGAGCACATTCATGGTGCGCCTCCTTTCGTTTGAGTTCCCACCATGTTCGAATCGACAGGCTGAAACCGGCTGCGAAATGCCTCCGGCGACAGCCCCGCGAGGGCCGCGCAGCGGCCCAGTGCCACCGGATCCTTGAAGTCCTCCTCAGACAGCCGAATCATATACTGGCGCGCAATCTGGTACGACTGCGCCGTGATATCCACCATCCGCACTTTCGCCCGGCCGCTGACGGGATCCACCATCTGCTTGAAAGGAATCGGCGTAAACCGTCCATTTTGGATCGACACCATGGCCGCCGTGCCTCCATCGAGAAGGAACTGCGCCGCACAATAGCCGAGATCGCGGGTGTATTCCATATCGAACGGAATCGGGTCCGCACAGCGTAATTCATACCCCACATTCTTGGCGACGATCGACGTGGCAAGTCCCAAGGCTTTCAGGCCCTTCGTCACTTCACGCCGGAGCACATCGCCGATATCCACGTCTGCTAATCGCAGGTGGCCATGTTCATCCCGCTCGACATGGTCCAATCCACCCAGGTCTTGCGGGTCAAGAATCTCGATCAGTCCTTCCGCCAACACGACCACCCCGTCGGAGCGCCCTCCGCTAAGCCGCTTGATCATCGTCCCGATCACGAGATCCACCAGGCGCTGGAGTCTCACGGGCCGCTCCCCAAATTCCTCGGGAATGACGGTGAGCGTGGCGCCGGCGGCCTTGCCGATTCCGAGCGCCAAGTGGCCGGCTTTGCGGCCCATCGTCACGACAAAGTACCAGCGCGACATGGTGTGGGCGTCCACCATGAGATTCTTAACGATCTCGACGGCGACATGCCGGGCCGTTTGAAAGCCGAACGTCGGAATGCCAGAGGGGAGATCGAGGTCATTGTCGATGGTCTTCGGCACATGCACGATGTGAACGCGTCCGGCCGCCTGTTCTTCCAGTTTGAGCGCCGAGAAGGCCGTATCGTCTCCCCCGATGGTCACCAGGCGCGTGATGCCCAACCTCGTCAAGGAGGACAGGACGTGAGCGAGAGACTCGGCTTTCTTTGTCGGATTCGCCCGCGAGGTGCCCAGAGACGACCCGCCTCGGAAGTGCATGCGATTCACCTCGTCGATCGCAAGAGGCCTGACCTGGCTCAGGCTGCCTTCCATGAGCCATTTGAATCCGTCCAGGATGCCGACCACGTCGCAACCGCCGAGAATACTGCGGATCGTGACCGCGCTAATCACGCTGTTGATGCCGGGAGCCGGTCCGCCCCCGACTAAGATACCGACGATCGTGCGAGGAGAATTCATGATGTGAGGACTCCTGTGACGCTAATCCGAATTTCTCAAATACACCGACCAATAGACCAACGCGACGAGGACGGACCCGCCGAGGACGTTGCCGATCGTCACCAGCGCGAGATTGCTGACCGCATCAGTGACTGAGAGTGGTGCCGAGGTCCCCGCAGCGAGCGCCACGCCGATCGGAAGAAGGTACATGTTGGCGACGGAATATTCAAACCCGCAGACGCCGAACGCGGTGATTGGAAAGACGGTGGCGAGAATCTTATCGGTCACGCTCTGCGCGCCCATGCATAACCAGACTGCCAGACAGATCAGCACGTTGCAGAGAATGCCTGCACATCCGAGATCCCTAATGCGATAGGAAATCTCTTCATGGCTCCCCCTCTCAAGATCGCGCGTGGAGAGGGCGGTCAGAAAAGTAGCATGTCCCCAGGTTTTTTGTCTCTACCTCTGAGCCGTCAAGAGCCGTACCATCTGCTAAGCTTGTCTTAGCATAGGCACTGAGACCTCGGCGCAAAAAGGGGCATTGCGATGTGGCTTCGTCGTGGATCCTGGCTCTTGATGACGGGGATGCTATGGGGATGTGCGATGGTGAATGGAACCGCGCCGCCTGGTTCTGCGCCATTATTTCACGCCGATGCGACCGATACAGTAATCTTGCAAACCGTACATCGAGAACAAGAAACGCTGTTGAGCACCTGCACACAGCACCAGTCCTGTGATCAGGTGCATTTCACACGTGCGATGATCGCGTTATTCCAGAATGGAGAGGCGGCAGCGGCCTCCTTTCAGCAGGCGATTGCCGTCGCGCCGAATGGTCCATTCGCGGATTCAAGCGCACTCTGGATTCGGTTTCTTGCCAACCAGACTTCCCACCCCGCTTCCGCCGACAAGCCCAATGGGGCGTTACTGGGGTGATGAAAGGGCTGGTGCGCACATGGTTGGGACAACAGCGTGCGGAAACTGCCAAAAGCCCGGACCTGGCAGTACACACTCTTCGGCGGCGGATTCGTAGTCGCGATAAGCGGATCGCGGAATTGACGGATCAGCTCAGTGCCCTGAAACAGATCGATTCGGATGCGCATAGGAACAGCAAGTTGAGTCTGCCGAGAACTCCTTCCAAGTAATCACTGCTGGATAGCATCGCCACGCCCGACAACATCGCCCAACCCATGCCCCCGGTGAGCCCCACCCTCTTCGTGGGCCACTTTCCGAATCGACAGGTTGACCGCATCCATGCGCCCAACGCATCCTTTCCAGGAATGAGCAGGTCCGGCCGGCAGCCGAGACGTTGCGAGTAGTCGTCAGCGGACGCCTCCACATCCGAGACGCCCAAGTGCGATATGAAATCTCTTCAAGGCTCTCCTCTCAAGGCCGCGCGCGAACGAGGCGGTCAGAAAAGTAGCATGTCCCTGTTTTTGGGCCCCAAATCGTCTGGGTTTCGGATCAACCCATCAGAGGTTGAAGAAACTCTATATTTAGTGGGAAACTGCAAGGAGCTGCAGTCGTGGGCTTACCGGATGAGACGCTGGGACAAATAATTAAAAGCCTTTGTGGTTTGCCGAGTTGGGACAACGGCGAGCTCCGAGGAGCTGATTTCCCATTGTAGCGAAAAGCTCCCGCGTTATATGCTGCCAAAGTTTGTTGAAGTATTGTCAGAATTGCCTAAACCCACCAGTGATAAAGTAGTTGATCCAGTTTACGTCGGTGTGAAAAGCTATGAGCCCCCACCCCTCCATGGAAGCGGTCTCTAACGTACCCAAGCTACGTCTCTTGGTCCTTTCGGAGATTGACGACTGGGATTTTGGCCGGCAATTGAAAGCTTGCGGGCATGATATTGTAGCCTGGGCTCGCCCTAGGTGGAAGCGAGACCCAAAGTGTGGCGGCCTTTGTCATGCGGTCAGGACCATCATTAAAGCTATTTTGTGCCAACCCAAACCGATACGGACAATTAAACCTAGATTCAGTGCCTGGAGATGGCTTAATAAGGAAAAGATCCTGCGCATCACCTCCCCCAACGTTAACTCTCCCACGTTTGTTGAATATGTGAAGCGCTTGAACGTTGATCTTATCGTGGTCTATTTCTTCCCTCAGATATTAAAGACGGCAATTCTCCAAACTCCTCGGTTGGGAATCTTAAACTGTCACCCCTCGCTGCTCCCTCGTTATGGAGGACCACATCCGGCATTTTGGATGCTCAAGAATGGGGAATCGGTTGCAGGGGTTACCGTTCATGTGATGACGGAAAAAATTGATGCAGGGGATATTGTCGCCCAACAAGAACTGATTATCGGAGAGAACGAGAATGCCGGGCAATTGACGCAGCGACAACACCATGCAGCTGCTGCGCTCCTGACAGAAGCCGTCAATGCCATGGCACGAGGAACAATCGACCCCAAGCCACAAAATATCGCGGAACGTAGCTATTTTGGAAAGAAGAACGCAGCCGACACCACCCTTGATTGGAATGGGTCTGCGAGACAGATTGTAAATCTGTGGCGCGCGTTACAACCATATGAACCTCTCGCAGCAGGGTTAAATGGTACAACCATCAGGATTTACGATGCGCGACCTCAAGAGGGGCCTCCGTCAGGGAGAGCTCCTGGGGAAATCATGGCAAAGCAATCGGGGAGACTCCTCGTACAGACCGGCAACGGGTATCTCGAGATACGGTCCTATGAAATCGTACCGTTTCACGGTTGGGTCAATCGTATTCTACAAGAGTTCCTGCTGCCCGTTGGCAGCCGTTTTGACCTTGCTCCGTCAGCAATGGGGCTAGCATCTAAAGCCGTCTCATGAGCACGGTATGCAAACCCAAATGAGTAACTTAATGAAATTTTACATGGCTTTCCCCCAAGGCCGCGCGTGGACAGACTCCGCAATGTTGAATTGCAAGACCTTGTACTGGGCTCTGCATTCGGTCGAGCTCGCCCGCTTCGTCCACCGGGCGGCCTGGTCTATCCTCGAATGCGCGCGTCGAACGAGCACCTTCCCAGCGTACGCGTTCCGCGAGCAGGAGGACGACCAGGCTACCCCGTCTCCCCCTATTCGAACAACTTCCTAAACCCCGCCTTAATCTGGTCCAGCCCCCCGCGCAAGTCGGTCTCAAGTACATCGGCCTTGGCCTGCACCACCACGCGCTTGGCCTTGAGCTGGTCCTTGAACACCATCAGCTTGGTGAGTAGCTCCTGCTTCGTTGACTCCAGCGTGACTTGCTGCTTGGCTTTCTCACTCTCAAAGCGGCCTTTGAGTGCATCAAACTCGGCTTCGAGCGTGCTCGTCCGGCCCACGAGATCCTCCCAGACCCTGCCCGATTCGAACGCGGCCCCTTTCAGTTTCTGTTCCGCAACGGATTCGAACTCGTTCAGGGCCTTGAGGATCTTCGTCCTCTGCTCCTCGAACGTATCGCGAGCGTCCATTTTGCCGAGGGCCAATTGCACTTGAAGATGTTCGAGCTTGGCCTGTACGTCACTCTTTGCCTGCTCTCCCATCTCCTTCGACTTCTGTACGTCGGCCTGGACCTGCTTGAGCAGATCCCGCAGCTGTTGCTTGCGTTGCTCCAGCCGCTGCAGCGCCTGATCTTTCGTCTGGGTCAGTTGCGCCTCCAGCGCCAGCGCCTGGTGCTCCAACGCATCCAACTGCTTGTCGAACGACGCTCTGATTTCTTTGATTCGAGACATGGGGCCCTCCTCTGTGTGAAATGGAAAATACAAACCGGCTACGTTCTGCCGAGCGTGGCACTACATCGCAACTCCCTTCTCTATTCATAACAGTCCGTGCTGTTCGCGCCCGATGCACCAGTCGACCAAGCGGTTATCCTATATACAGTAATCCCTCCAAGCTTGCTCGTTTCTCCTTAACAGGATGCTGAAAAAGCCCGCCAGCAGCGTTCTCACATCGTTCAGACCCTCAACGTACCAAATGAGATTCTCGGAGATCGGAAGCGCTGGAGGGGCTTTTCCGTTCGCCAAGATCCATTCTAGGGGCGAACGGCCCACACGAAGTGCGGTTTGTACCTCCTCGGCCCTTCACTCGCTGCGGCCTTGCTCGGGACAAGGCGCGTCTCGGCGCGCCGGGGTTGGGCGGGTGAGAAGTCTGGCCCTTTTGAGCATCCTGCGAGGGTGTTCTGCTCTTGTCCCAGACGTGCAGGCTATCGAAGTTCTGCTGTGCCGAAATGGTTTTCCCGCAGCCTGTTAAGAGGGAGTCGCCGGACTGTCCTTCACTGCGCACATCGACCGACCGTCATCCTTCTCAATGATCCTTCCAAGCTTGCTTGGTTTTCCTAGCTTGGAAGGGCACGCATGTTGGTCTACCTGCGGCCGTCGAACGAGGCCCTTCTCAGGGCGCGCGTTACGGGAGCACAGGACCAACGTGGGTGTCCTTCCAATCCTTTTTATCGTGGGGGCTCTGCGAGCACAGAGACCATGCCAGCCGCTCGCTCGTATTCTTACTTTAAAATGGGTGTGCCATACGATTTCCGCAATCTGGCTCCTTTCGCCCATCGAGGGAGGGTTGACCGAGCATCCCTATCGGCGTAGCATATTCTCCTGACGTTCCAGTGACGGTGGCTGATGTCTCGTCCGCACGCTCCTGCCCGTCATCCTGCGCGCCGGATCTCGCACAGTCTCCTTCACTCCTACGCCAGATTCTTTGTCGTAGAGCATCCACGCCCGGATGCGGATCCTTTGGAACGAGGGTCCTCATGGTGACTGTCGGCCGCCGAGTCCTCCTTCCCTCCTTGGCACCGATCCTTGTGCCAGCTGTCTTCTCCGTGCTCGCACCGAATCCCATTCAGGCCGGTGAGACTCCGTCCTTTCTGCTGGCTACCGCTGCGCCTACCGAACGTGTCTCTCCGTCGATCGCCTGGCTGGACGAGCTTGAGCACAGGCTGACGACGTACTTCACGAAGAAATATCCCGCGTACGATTTCTCACCGTACGCGCAGGAACTGGACCGAATCCATGGTGCGATCAGCCTGGGGGATCGGTGGGGCGCAAAGCGGGAGATGGGAGTGTTTCTCAAAATGCTGGCAATTCATGCCTATGGGCTGGGGGACGATGCGGCCGAGGAATTGGCCGTGCTTTCGCGACGAATCATGCCGGACGAGGAGTTCGGCATTGTCTATCCCGGATCGGAAACCGAGCCGCCAACGGAAGGAGATCATGCCGGAGATTGCAGTGAACGTCCGAACAGCAGGGGGAGGATCTGATCATGGCTTCGCATACACCTGTCACTGATCGCATTCTCGGCACAGTCCAACGCACGCATGGGTGCGATCTGGATACGTTGACGAAGAGTCTCTCCGACCTGTCCTGGAGCCAGGTTTTTCTTGAAGTCGATCGGCTGAGCCGGGATGGACAGGTGCTGGTGACATTCGATACCAGAGGTCCCTACATGATCTGGCTGCCGGAGCATAAGGAGGGACTCCACGACCCACCACGTCCGGCCATGATCAACGAAGGGGGTTGAGCACAGGGCCATGAAGAGTCGGACAACCTGATCCGTGCGCGCTGGCTGCCGTGGCTACTTATGATTCCCCCTCTAAGCTTGCACGCTTCTCATATTAAGGTTACCCCGATTAGTCTCCCACTGCGCTCGTCCGACGATATGAATGATCCTGCCAGTCTCGCTCGCCTATCCTGCGTGAGTGTTTTCCCGCAGCCTGCTAGATCCAAGGAGGCAGACGCGTGATGTTCCGCAATCGCGAAGAAGCAGGCCGGATGCTGGCCGATGAGCTGAGTCACTACCGCAACGATCCAACGGCGTTGATTCTGGCTCTTCCGCGCGGCGGTGTGGCTGTGGGTTATCAACTCAGCCTCGCCCTCCACGTCCCGCTCGATGTGTTTATGACGCGCAAGATCGGGGCGCCGGGCAATCCTGAGTATGCACTTGGGGCAGTGGCCGAGACGGGATCGCGCTATTTGAATCAAGAGGCGGTCAGCTCGTTTGGCTTATCCCAGGATGAGCTGGACCGGTTGATTCAGGTACAAGAGCAAGAGATTGCCAGGCGCACGGACCTGTACCGGCAGGGACGGCTGCTCCCGCCACTCACGGGCCGCACCGTGCTTTTGGTGGACGACGGCATCGCCACCGGTTCGACGTTCCTGGCCTCGGCACTCGCGATCCGAGGCTTGCAGCCTCACCGCCTGGTGGGAGTGATTCCGGTCGGACCCCCGTCAACGATCCGTGAA
Source organism: Nitrospirota bacterium (assembly GCA_963775905.1). Classification (GTDB taxonomy): domain Bacteria; phylum Nitrospirota; class Nitrospiria; order Nitrospirales; family Nitrospiraceae; genus Palsa-1315. The sequence goes on from CAVZKI010000007.1 coordinate 112,769, forward strand.
GTCCGCGCCCGTGTGGACGAGTTGGTGGTGCTCATGACCCCGGAGCCGTTCGCGGCCGTTGGGAATTTCTTCATGGACTTCACACAAGTCGAGGATCGCGACGTCGTGGAATACCTCAATCTGGCCGAGGAGGCACTGCTCGAACGCGCGCCCTCGGCACCAGCCTCATCAGACGTCCGGTCAGCCAAGGAAGGAACGCCATAACATGTCCATCCATGCCAAGATCCCGTCAGGGTTGGGAGCGCGCAGAGACCAAACATATCACGAGGACGAACACGACACCTATAAACTGCAGGGGAAGCTCAAGGAGCCCACGGGAGCAATCGCCGCAGATTGGCAGGGGCCAGGATCGAAGGAGTGCCGGCAGAGAAGGGGTCACCTCAACCTGACCCCGTTTGCATGACCAGGGCAGGCGCGTCTTGGGAAAACGATTGCGAAGCGATCGAAGGTCGGGCGGGAAAGAATGGGCACGTTCTTCACCAGACGGCTAGCGATAGCCGTTTTGGAACACGTACATCGGGTTAATCACGGTCACGACGATCTTCTCCGCGGTGGTGAATCCGTCCTTCCTCATTTCCTGGGTGGCAAGAAATATTCCTTCTCCAAGAATTGAGCCCACGACCGGCGTGACGATGAGATCGTTGATGCTGGGTTGTTCCGACCAGCTTTCGATGAAATATTCGAATGCCGTCGACATGAAAGTGGAGAAGAGGAAAGAGTACAGGGGACTCTCTCCGTAGTTGCGCTGAGAGAGATAGAATTGCGCGCCGAAATAGGGATGCCCCAGGTAATTGACAGCCGGGTTATCCGTGTCGAAGACAGGTGGCTTGGTCCATGCGTCTTTGAAACTGTTCCAGGATTCCTCATATTGATGTCCATCTTTGGTTGTTCCAGTGAACGAACTGGGGGCCAAGGCATAGACACCGATGCCGACGAGACTCGCCACCGTGAAAACCGCGAAGGTTTTCACGGTGTGGTGGGGCGGGGGCGGACCGATCTCCGGAAGCTTGGATCTCTCGGCGGGCAGGCTCGCGGGTTCGGGATGCAGGAGAGGCTGGTCGCGAAATCCGGCGGATGTGTTGCGGAACGGTCCTGACGAGACCCGCTCACCGAGCGCCAGGAACGCGCTGTCAGGCAACCGCAGTTCCATCTCGTACCCTGCGGAAGGAACCGTGCGATGGTAGAGCCACGACTGCCGAAGCGGAGGTCGGAGAGGTGCCAGGTCATCTCCGAGAGCCTTCACAACGGGAGGTCGGAGGCTCCAGATTTCGGGAGCCCTGATCGAGACTTCGTCAGACATGGGTATGATGGAACCGACGCGCAACCTTGCCAGGGTTCGGACGATCAGGCCTGAAGACTTCCCTGCGAAGTCGGACTCAGGAACAAAGCTCGCAGAGAGATCGTTGCCATCCGAAGTTGACTGAGCGGGACCGGACATCGGCAATGAGGCAGAGTGATTGGGGATCGAGAGGTCTGGGTCGAGCTCGCGAGGCAGCGATCCCCTGTCAATGCTCTCTCCCATCTTTGGAGTGCGGAGCGCCGCGTCCTCTCCAGTGGCACAACCCGACACGCCCGCCAGCATGATCACCAACAGGATGAGAAGGGCGGGTCTGCCTCCGGCGCTGCGTGCGTCACTGGTATGAGGAAGCCACCGGTATCGTGAAGGAACTTTGTTACGCATGAGGGAGAAAGGAGGCACAGATTGGCCGCTCAAGACGTTCACGACGATCCTTGAAGGGTGGACGTTCTCTTTCAAGACGACAACGTTGCTCATGCTAAGCCAGTGTCAACCAACCACTGCGGCCGGACCAATAAGAGAGGTGGGTGGCAGCGACTGACCATTGGAAGAATGATGATCGAGGCGGGCAACCGTCTCTCACCCAGTCATTTAGATGGTCGCTGAGGAGGTGATGTTTCGCGAAATGCTTGCAGATAGAGCGAGCACTGTTCTTTGGCGTCAGTGGGAGAAGTTTCGTGCTTCTTCAGACATTCACGGTAACCCGCGAGCTGCCGTGTCAATTCCTCTCGATAGGCTGTTTCTGCCTGCAACCGACGATATTCCTGGCATTGCAGCGCGACATTCCCTGACCAGAACGTGTCACTCGGGAGTGATCCGCAGTCACTGGTGGTGGTGTACTGCACGCTTGTGCATCCCAGTACACCAAGGAACAGGAGTGGAAGATAGCGAAACACGTGTAGGTCCATATATGTCCTCCATTCGATCGAGCGTGGTAGTGGCCGGCGCAATCTTCTATCAAAGAACCAACCGGCATGCAAGAGAATTGGGCCTAGCGCTATCCCGCATTATTCATGACGGTTCGTCGCGAAATCGCTGAGCCGTATCGCGAAACCAGCGCGACTGCGCTCTCACCCATGAAGGCCAGGGCTTGAAGTACGTGCCGGATCCGGCCCTCGAACAGTTGATTGAATTGGGCCATGGAGCTCGATCTTGTGAGAGCCGCCGGGGTTGCTCTGGGCCAGTTCGACGTGACCATGTCGAAAATCTCTCAGACTTCCGCACGGAGCCGCTGAACAAAAACGCGCCGCCCCTGCTGCTTCAGCCGGCTCACAGTCCTGTGCAAAAGTAGAGCCCACGCTGTGTCCACCGCCGTAAGACCGGCACCGTCGCAGGTGAGTTGTCGCCCGGCAGGCCAGACCACCCTATCCACTATCCGTTCGACCTCCGCCACGTGGGGCAACGTCCAGACCCACTGACAGAGATAGGTCTGGTCTTCGCCGATCCTGATGGTAGGCTCCCTCGCTTTCCTTCTGCTCAATTCGCTTCATGTGCTGGTTGCCATGTCCTAAAAGAGCAAGTACAAGCCGATCCCGACGCTCTGGATCTTTTGGGCGTAAAACTGGCCATACGGATTGTAGCCCCAATAGTAGTTGACAAGCAGACGCAGGCGCCTGGTTTTGCCCGGCCGGAACAATTCAAGGCCTCCTTCGACATTCGAATTAATGAGCCAGTTAAGCTCCTCAAACGCTTTAAAATCTGCCCCGAATACCGGGGTCGCGATCAACCCGCCTGTGAGCGTCTGCTCTAACAGGGGCGAACGAATCTCAGGCCCGCGCAGCTCGACACCCCACTGCGCTTTGAGCCGATCAATGCTCTCCGGTTTCCGATGAATAAGATACCCGCCCCCCCCATAGATTCGGCCCCATCCGCCTGGCGTGTTGAACGACAGGATCCCATCGATTTCTTCGAAGCTCAACTCTATCGCGTTGTACCCCGGTCTGTTCAAGAGGAACTGGTCTCCCAGGTGGCTGCTCTGGTGGTAGATGCGCGCCCGTGCGGAGACGAATTCATTCCGCCATGACACCGGCACCCCGAAGAGAAAATCCGTATTGATGAGCTCGGTCGGTCCGCCCAGATTGAACTGCGAGAACGCGCCCATCAACAGACCGACCTGCGTTCCATCACACGATCCTTCTTTGCGACGGCTCCAGAGGCCGAAGTTTTCTCCCAATGCGACCGAGCCCATAGTGTGCGAGGTATTCGATTCCAGTACCTGAGTCTGCTGTATGGTCGCGAAGGTTTGCGGTTGCTTCGGATCGGCCAACAAGGGGCGAAAGACATCGCCGTCTGGCAAGAACACGTTTTCCCACACGGTCTTCTCCTGTTCAGGGTGACTCACCGAGGTCGGATTGAAGCGGCAATCCACGTCCAGCCGATCCTTTCCCCCCGTTACAGGATCCGCTCCTGCGACGGACGCCAGGAAAAACCACGCCGTGCACGCCCACAACCACGCAACCGCCCGGCTAGTGCGCCGCCATGATGTCCTTGAGGTCCGCTCCACCCATCACCTCTTTCTCAAGCAGAAGCTTGGTGCCTCGGACAAGGGCACTGTGGTTCTCTGCCAGCAGCCGCTGAAAAAAAGTACCCGCGCCGTTGCAGCAAGGACACCGCCACCATCGGCACTTCGAGATCCGCAGCCGAGCGAATTGTGTCGCCGGCGAGCACACCAAGCCCTCCCGAATCGGTCGGCATCCCAGATTCAAGACCGATCTCCATGGAAAAGTACGCGACGAACGGTGGTTGCACCATGAACTAACTCAACGTCCAATGAATCCGGTCGCCCACGTAGTGCGTGATCGCAATCACGCTGACGCCAATGACTCAATGCTACGCGATGACTTTCCAGGCCGGGATCTGCTGGGCCCGCGCCAAGTGAGGGCTCGGCACTGCGAGCAGCGTGAGGCCCCACACAATGCTCACAGTCATGGCCTCTTCTAGCAGGATGCTGAAAAAGTGGCTCTTCTCACCTGCCCGACCCCGGCGCGTCGAGACGCGCCCTTTCCCATGCGGCGTTCTCGCTTTGCTCAGAAGCTCAACGTACCGAAGCGTACGCCTTCGCCTCTTCGCTCGCTGCGGCCTTGCTGGACAAACTATTTGAGCATCCTGCGCGGTGTTTTCCTGTTGTCCTAGATGTGCAGACCATTGAATTTCCACCGTGCCACAATAGTTTTTCCGCAGCCTGCGAGGAGCCTGTCCGACATTGACCGTTCTACTGCGGCGAACGATCTGCGACCATCTGCATCGTGCTCGGCCCGAAACAATCCTCAATGTATTCGAGCGAATACACCTCCAGTTTTCCGGGCCTGCGGCCTCGCATCTGGCCGCACCTCCTGCGCCTCGTCACTAGCGGCAATGTCGGACAGGCTCCTCGCGGCAACAGCAGCACCGGCACGACAGTCAGAAATCTGCAAAAGCGGAACTAGGTATCTGACGGGGAACAGCCACGGGCGACTGTTCACAAGATAACAAGAATCGTTGCCGCAGATTGGCAGGAGCCAGGATCGAAGGACCATGCCTACTTCACCTTGGAGAAATCAGCAACGATTCTCGCCTCAGTTCCGTCCTGAAGATTCACGACGAAAACGGACGTCGCAGTGGGATCAAATTTTTCATAGGCAAACAATGCGGTAAAGCGTGACCGGTAGATCGGCCCGCTTCCCTCATTCTTTCGGCCACGTTCGGCTTTTCCGATGTCGATGGGCTTGATCTTCCTAGAGCCCTGTTGCAACTCGATCAAGGCACCCTCTGCAAAGTATTCGTCATCGCCACACAGCTGAACTTCAATCTCCATATTGGGCATGTCCACGACTTTTTTGATGAACTCCTCGGGCATGCGCACATCCGTCTTCCGCTTCTTGGACTCTGCCGCTTCCTGCCGGCCAAAGGCTTCAAGGCGATAGCGCTTGGTCCGGAGGATGGCACTGGCTCCGCAGGGATCTTTCTCTGGATCAGCTCCCACGCGCGTGACCATAGAGGCTTGCTGAAGGACCTTCTTAACGTCTTCCGGGGTGTTGGCCTTCTCCATCGGCGCCCGCCCTGCTTCCAAGATCTTCTGCGCCTCTTCTACGGATAGATTCACATCGATCGCCAAGACCGGCTGGAGACAGACGACCGTCAACAGGCCCACGACCGCACAGGTGGCGACACCACCAGCTCGCACCACTGATGTCAGGCATCGCACGCTCATTACTTCCTCCCTAACAGGCTGCGGAATAACTAAGTAGACATGTTAGAACGTAGATGGTCCGCACGTGTGACTCAACGGAAGCATACTTCCGCAGGATGCTCAACAAGGCCGTTCAGCAAGGCCGCAGCAAGCGAAAAGGCGCGGCGTATGCTTCGGGACGTTGAGTCTCTGAGCGATGCGAGAACGCCGCTGGCGGACTTTTTCAGCATCCTGCGAAACAAGACGACGAATGATGGGGCCGCATTGTAAAGAAACCCCTTACCCCTTTGCAATCAGCCTGGAAAGCGGGCCCAGTTGGCATAGGGCTTGATGACATAGAGTTCGTCGAGATCGACCTGCACTCTCACCCCGGCTTGCGCAAGCAGCTGAGAGACCAGGCGGAGCGGCAGGCCGACCACGGTCGGAAAATCTCCGCCAATGGAATCGATCAGGTCACCACCCTCTCCTTGGATCGAGTACGCACCGGCCTTGCCTAGACTATCTCCCGTCGCGAGGTAATGTTCGTGCACGTGTTCATCGAACGGCTTCATCCGAACGACGGCCGTGGACAGGGCGACGACGTTTATCGCGCAAGCTGAACAGACGAGCGAGACCGCCGTGCGTACGTGATGATCACGGCCGGCCAGGCGCCGAAGCATCGCGCGGGCCTCCGCCAGATCGGCCGGTTTCCCGAGTACGTCATGATCCAACTCAATCACCGTATCGCTCCCCAGCACGATCGCCTCCGGCTCTTGCCTCGCGACCGACTGGGCCTTGCCCTGCGCGAAGGACTGCACCTGCTCGATCGCCGGCCGGTCCGCCACCATCCGCTCCTCGAAGGATGGGTGTTTGACGTCGAATGGGATACCCAGTAGGGCGAGCAACTCGCGACGGCGCGGAGAGGTTGAAGCCAGAATGAGTGGCATCTATAACGTCGGAGAGGGTTCAACGGAAGCAAGGGATTCAAGCAGCATCTGGTCAGAGACCTCGGTGAGACTCGCGCAATGCATGCGAAAATCGGCGAGCACCTGCTCCAGGTCGGCGACTGAAGAGACTCGGAACATAGCGGCTCGAAGCGAGGCGGCATGAGGAAACCCTTTGCAGTACCAGCCCAGGTGTTTGCGCATCCGCCGAAACTGGCCCTGTCCACAGGCCGCTTCGAACCGTCGGGCATGATCGAGCAGCATCTCGAAGCGAACGTCGAGCGGTGGCACCCATGGTTCGGGCCCCTCCTCAGGCCGATGCTGCTGCAGAACGAGTCGCACCGCCTCTTTCTGCCGAAAGAACCAGGGGGCTCCGAGCGCAGCTCGTCCAACCAACACGCCATCGACTCCAGTGTCCCGCACGCGACGGACGACGTCGTGGTAACTGTGCACGTCCCCATTGCCGAACAGCAATGTCCCGCTCCCCCGCACGATCTCCGCCGCCCGGGCAATGGCGTTCCAATCCGCTTCCCCTCGATACATTTGTTGCAAGGTTCGGCCATGCAGGGAAATGACTGCCGGCTGCTCCATGAGGAGATGTTCGATCCATCGGTCGACGACCACCACGTCGTAGCCGAGGCGTGTCTTGACGGACAAGGGAATCGTGCGTCGGACGAGCGGGCGGGCATCCTGTCGTTGCTCGTTCATCCGCCAGATCGCCGCCACTCGGCCCGGTTTAAGCCCCGCTCCCTCAAGGGTCTGACCGGCCACCCAATCGGCAATACCCTGTCGAGCGGCCTGCATAATGGCCTGAGCCACATCCGGCGTTCGGATCAGCCCCGCTCCTGATCCGGATGAGGCCACACTCCGCGAGGGACAGCCCATGTTGATATCCAATCCATCAAACCCCAATTCACACACGGCATGAGCGGCCTGATAGAAGAGGTCCGGTTCTTTCCCATAGAGCTGGGCAACAATCGGTCGTTCAGCCTCATGATAGATGAGGGAGTCCAACAAGAACTCCGGTCCCCGGCAGACGTCATGCACATGCGTGAACTCCGTGAAGGAAACATCCGGCTTGCCGTGCATCGCCACGGTATGGCGAAACGTCGCATCGGTGACCCCATCCATCGGCGCCATCCCGATGATCGGTCTGGTGAGTGACTGCCAGAAACTCATCGGGTTCGCTCCAGCTCCATCACCGGTTCTCCCACTTCATTCGCCTGGGCATAGGCCAGGCGCAAGCTGTCGCATTCCTGTTGTACGCAGACACGTACGTCCGGCGCACGCTCCGTCACAAATTCGAGAAACCGTTCGATCTTGAGTAGGAAGAAATCATACGAGTGCGTGAGCGGTCGTGGTGACCGAAACCAGAAAGCCACGAACTCTGTCAGGCAGAGGCCCCGCTCCGCTAAAGTCCGGCAGGTTTGCGGAAACATCTCTGCAAGGTCTCCTCCCCAATGGAGAATCTCGTGCGAAACGTAGGACGCGCGGTACCGTGTTAAACCGGTCTCCTCTGCAGCCGTTTCCTGCCACTCCGGGCCTGTCAGGGGGGCTTGTCCCGAGATGATTTGCGCGTAGCGCGCATAGTCGTCGCGCAACTGCAGTCGATCAGACTGGCGCACAGGCTCCTGGACTGATGCTGGACGAGGCGTCAGTCCCATCAACGGTTCTACAGCCCTTCCTCTGGCCATCGTCTGCTGAACGAGGGGGGAGAAGCACCGGACGGCCTCTGCATACTCCTCCACAATCATCTCGATCGGTTTGGTGTCCACTTCAAGTGCCACCGCCCGGAGGCTGACGAGGTTCGAATGGGCCAGAACCTGTTCGAGCATGGTGAAGAGGATTGACGGAATCGGGGCGGCATGGGCGTCGATCCATTCAGGAAGCTCCTCTCCCCCCTTTGGCTCACCAACCGACTCATGGCAGGCCAACCCCGCTACGTGGATTTCTACGACCCGTTCCAGGGGAAATCCGTCGAGGAATTCCCCGACGAATCGTTCAAGAGATATCCTTCGGCAGGCGGCGGTATAGCGATAGACCGTCCAGAGGTGTCCGATATCCAGCACAAGACCGCAGGGCACCAACGCTGTGACGAGCCCAAAAAAGTGGGGAATCGGTATCGTGCCGGCGGAAAAATATGTGAGCGGCGGCATCTCCAAGAGAAAGAGCGGCGCGGCCCCGTCCGCTCGGCGACCCTGCCGATCCATCGCCTGCTGAACCGTCGCGATATTTGCCGCTACCACCTCGGCGCTCAACCGCGTAAATAATGGAGGGACATATGTGCCAAACGAGTAGCCCGCCATCTGCTTCATCGCACATTCATGATTCAGCCAGAGACTCTGTATACTATTGAGTTGCGTAACCATTTCGTCGACGTCCTGCTGAAAGAACGGAGACTCTTGAACGTCCGGCTGGGTGATCCACAGGCCTTCCCCGTGATACGCCAGCGGTATATCCGGCACAGCCTGTCGAACCGTTGTCAGTGCGGTCGTCGTTGCCTTAAAGACTTCGAGATAGCCTGGCTGGAGTCCTCGCTCCCTAAGCTTGTTCACCAGCTCGAACAGATCGGGAGAATAGACGTCGACTGACAGCCCCATCCCCTGTGGAGGGATTTCCCCGAGGCGACGCTGAAAGTCCTGTTGAACGAAATCGGGATCAACCATCGATCACCCCTTGTGCTGCTCTAGCAATTGGCCTAGTCTATTCGCCCAACCCCTTGTTTGACAAGGGAAGCCCTGGTCGCGGACCAGGGGGCCCCGTCTGCTATACTTGGGTTACGTCGCTGGAGGCGGAGCCCTCACGAGTCGTGCAGACGCGAATCGGGGGAGGTCTCGAACCCATGCCGAACGGCGATGACAAGCCCATCAAGACGACACATCTCATACCCACTATGGTTGCCCATATGATGACACCAGGGGTCGTGCAAGTTCCGGGAGACGTATCTGTCAGTGAGGCGGCGCTGCTGCTCGAACGAGAACAGGCACCCTGCCTGCTCGTGAAGGATACCGATACGCGGTTCGGCCTCATGACGCCGACCGACATTGTGAAGAAAGTTGTCGCTCAGGGACTCGAACCGCACGACATCGAAGTCCGGACGATCATGACACGCCCGGTGCAGTTCATCGAGTACGATGAGGCCTTGGCAGAGGCCTCGACACTCATGATGGCGACAGGCGCCTCTCTCTTGATTGTCACCAAACAAAACCAACCGGTTGGGGTGCTCAGCGCACAAGACCTGATGCTCACGCCGCTCCGATGTGGCACGAAGATCCCCGTCGTCGTGAGTGTGGTCGGACGAGCCTCGGCGCAGGGGCTCAACGATAACGCCATGATTACCCAACTGAGCCATGTCGGAGCATTGGTCGAGTCAACCGCGAAGAATCCTGACAGGAACGAATGTCGTACTGGCGTTTTCCATTCCTGGCCAAAACACTCCCTTAACCATTCGCGGAACAGTCCTGAGCAGCGGAGTTCCGGGGACAGAGCGCGGTGAGCCATCAAGCGGGATCCGCACCTGGCATGTCGATATTCAGTTCACGGATCTCTCATCGACCGATCTCGCGCGTATTAGGGCCTGGGCAATTCAAACAATGCCTGCCTCACCCAATCGCTCCTAACCTCATACATGTTCTCCGTTCTTTTGACCAACAGGCGATCAGCTGATAGAATTTCTTCTCTCCATAGAATAAACCATAACTCCATATGGGTAACCCAATGAAAACTTCCCAGCCCCGTTCCCGTCCCCTCCCCTCGAACGAAGAGTTGCTCAGCCAAATTCGCCTCCTGCTTGACAGTCCGGAAGACGACCTGCAAGCCGCGATCATGAAGGAACTTCTGGCCGGAACGCTTCGGCTCCACGATTCTCATCTAGACGTCCTGGACCTCAAGATCGTCAACCGCGCCGTAAAAGAACTGCGTCATGCGTTCCGCGTCTTTCATGCCTATCGCGATCGGCGCAAGATCAGCATCTTCGGTTCGGCCCGCACCGCCTCGGATGATCCGAACTACCAGATGGCGTTCCAGTTTTCCCGTCAGATCGTCGGGGAGGGGTTCATGGTCATTACCGGGGGCGCCGATGGGATCATGCGCGCGTGCCAGGAGGGCGCAGGCCGCGAGAACAGCTTCGGGGTCAATATTATGCTGCCCTTCGAACAAGGCCCGAATACCACGATCGCCGATGATCCCAAGCTCGTCACGTTCAAATACTTCTTTACCCGCAAATTAATCTTTCAAAAGGAGGCCAACGCCATTGCATTATTCCCAGGCGGTTTCGGGACGCATGATGAAGGTTTTGAAATTTTGACCCTCGCCCAAACCGGCAAGAGCGATCCCCAGCCGATCGTGTGTCTCCAGGCCCCCGGTTGCGACTATTGGGACGACTGGTACGCCTTCGTCACACGCCAACTCTTGGCCCGTCAACTGATCAACACTGAAGATCTCAGCCTGTTCAAAATCACCACGTCCGTGGACGACGCGATCGATGAGATCAGGAGTTTTTACCGCCGATTCCATTCGATTCGATATGTGGGCCGGCTCTTGGCAATGCGGCTGAAAACGAGCATTTCCCCAGAACAGGTGGCCGGCCTTCATGAAACGTTTGGCGATCTGTTATCCGAAGGCACCTTCGAATTGCGCGGGCCACTACCCGAAGAACTCGACGAGCCGGATCTGAGGGACTTGCCTCGGTTGGCTTTTACCTCCAACCGCCGGAGCGCGAGCCGGTTGCGTCAACTGATCGACCATCTCAACGCCCTCTGACCTCTCCTCACAAAGACACTTTAGTCTCGACGGAGCGTCATGGTATGCTCCGCCACGATGGCTGGTTCCCGCACACAGCACCCATTCTCTGAGCCCCCCACCGTCGTGCTCTATCACGCCGAATGTGCCGATGGGTTCGGCGCCGCTTGGGCGATCTGGAATCAATTTCCAGCAGCTCGGTTCATTCCCGTCAAACACGGGAATCCTCCTCCCGCAGGGCTACAGAACCAACGAGTCGTCATCGTGGATTTCAGCTACGCCCGTGAGACGCTGGAAACCATGGCTGCTCAGACGCAGGCGCTCCTCGTGCTCGATCATCACATCACCGCAGAGAAAGCCCTCACCGGCCTTCCCTATGCCTACTTCGACATGAAGAAGTCCGGAGCGGTCCTGGCCTGGGAATGGGCACACGATCAGCCGACGCCGTGGCTCCTCGACTATATCCAAGACAAAGACCTCTGGACTTGGGCGCTTCCCTCCAGTCGGGAAATTAATGCGGCCGTTGCCTCATATCCATTCGATTACCACCTCTGGAGTCACTTCAAGCAGAAGGAGTTGGAAGAGGAAGGCCGGGCCATCCTGCGTTATGAAAGCGAGCTCGTGAGCAAACTTGCGGCGCAAGCGATGTTGGTCGACTTTCACGGAGCCGTCGTTCCGTCGGTCCAAAGTGCAATTTTAACGAGCCAAATCGGCGAACGTCTCTCCGCGCAACATCCGTTTTGCCTCATGTGGCACGATCGCGATGGACGCCGCTATTACAGCATGCGCTCGCGAGAGGATGGGGTCGACGTGGGAGCCATCGCCGCGTCTTTCGGCGGTGGAGGCCATACTCACGCCGCAGGGTTTTCGGTCTCCCTCGGACCCGATGGCTCCTTGCCGGATAACCCGGCACTTCCTCGATCGGTCATCGACCGTCGTCGTTCTCCCTCCCAATGAGGGCACTATGATCCCTCTGCATGACGACAACCCAACCGAGCGGACGCCGGTGGTCACGATCGCTTTTATCGTGGCCTGCGTCCTCGTCTTTTTCTACCAGGCGAGCCTTCCCGCCGGCCCAGGAGACACGTTCGTCTTTCAGTACGGGGCAATCCCGGCCCTCGTGTTCGGGCTGGCCGACCTCCCTGAGATGGGCGTGGCCATTCCCGCCTACGCCACGTTGATCACGAGCATGTTCCTCCACGGCGGCTGGATGCACCTCATCGGGAATATGCTGTACCTCTGGGTCTTCGGGAACAACATCGAAGACGTCATGGGGCATGCGAAGTACGTCGTGTTCTACCTCGCATGCGGAATTCTGGCCGCCTTGAGCCACGCCCTGACCGATCCGTCCTCGCCTGTTCCCATGGTCGGAGCAAGCGGCGCCATTTCCGGTGTCTTAGGCGCCTATGTGCTGTTGTTTCCACGAGCCAGCGTGCTGGTTATCATGCCTGGCCTTGGCACAACGAGGGTGGCAGCGGGTGTCGTCCTCGGCATGTGGATCGTGATGCAACTGTTGAGCGGGGGGATGAGCATCGGCAGCCAGGGCGGAGGCGTAGCATTCTTCGCCCATATCGGCGGGTTTCTCGCTGGGATGGCACTGATTGGTCTGTTCAAACGCCCGGACGTGCCCTTCTTTGCACCAAGCCGCAGAAACCGATGGGAAGACTAGCAGGATGCTCAAGAGTCCGCCAAGTAAGAAGACCGTTATTGGGTTTGTCTCGCTTGTTGGTTAAAGAAAACCAACAGATGAACAAGACAAACAGATGAACCAGAGAAACCATCCGGTGTTCACGCATCCAGCAGCTCACGCACCTTTTCCACCAGCCCGGCTTGTCGATAGGGACGCCTCAAGAGATACCGCGGGTTGAGGCGATGAGACACCATCGTCTCGTCGTCATACCCAGAGACAAAGAGCGGCTGCATCATCGGGTGATGCTTCAACAGCCGTCTGGCTAAGTCACGCCCACCGATCTCCGGCATCATGAGATCGCTCACGGCCACATGGACGGCTCCAGGATGTTGCTGCGTGAGCAGCAACGCTTCAACGGACGAGCTCGCCTCCAAGACTTGATAGCGATGCCGCAACAGCGTGGAGAGCGCGAGTTTACGATCGATTTCATTCGGTTCCACCAGCAGAACCGTTTCCTGACCTTTGGCTGCAACGTGTGCCAGGATTGATGGAGCAGGTGGCCGGCCTTGTCGTACAAGGGGAAGCGCCACCCGCACCACCGTGCCTTCGCCAGGCCGGCTGACAACATCGACCTGGCCTGCACTGTGTTTCACAATGCCATAGACCGCGGTGAGTCCGAGTCCCACATTCATTTCCTTTGTGGAAAAGAAGGGTTCGAACATGTGCGACTGGGTCTCTAGGCTCATCCCGCTTCCGGTATCGGTCACTTGAATCAACACCTTGGATAGATGCCCTCCCCTTCCATTCACCAGTCCGCTCTCATGTCCAGGAAACACCTGCTTTGCTTCAATCAGGAGCCGACCACCATTTGGCATGGCATCCCGCGCATTCACCGCAAGATGAAGCAGGACTTGTTCGAGTCCTTCACGATCGACCTCGACATCCATCGGCGCATCTTCAATGACCATACTTAGATCGATGGATGCGGGCAGTAGTCCTCTCATCACTCCACGAATCTCCTCCAGCACGGCCTTGACCGAAAGCACCTGTCGAAGGTGGCCGTCATGGAGACCCAACCCAGCCAATTGAGCGGTCACGGCTGCGGCCTGACCCCCACTTCGAAATATGTCATCGACCGGCCCATAGAGTGGGTCCTCCGGCTTGAGGCGAGATAGGACCACACCCGTCTGCCTCCCGATCACCGAAACGAGATGGCTGAGTTCGTTGGCAATCCCTCCGGCAATCCGACCGATCGCTTCCATCTTCTGCGCCTCATGCAATTGCTGCTCGAGGCCTTCTCGTTCCTTCTTCTCCTGCCGGACATGCTCATTCGCCCGTGAGAGATCGCTCTTGAGACCCTGGATACGGGCCTCCAATTGATCGCGCGACGCTTGCAAGGCCTGTTCAGTCTCTCTCAGAGCCTCTATACTCCCCTGCAATAGTGTTTTTTGTTGCCGTTCGGCCCCGATCGTTTGCAGCGCGAGCCCGTAGAACGTCGCCATCACCAACAAAACCGGTACTCCCAGCAAATGCCCAGGCGACAAAGCACCAGTTTGAACAATCCCTTGATAGAGGATGACGCCATACCCGGCACAGAGCAGTAGAGATAACCCAATAATATGGGAGAGGCGGCGCACGGAGGCGGCAATGAGCATGAGAATGAAATATGACAGATAGAGTTCCGACCGAGCATTACCTGAAAGATAGATTGTCGCGGTCACGAGAACCGTATCGATCCCAATCACGGTCCCGCTGAACCACGCGGCCTGTAGGATCGAGGTTGGCACATACCACAGGCACAGGACCATCGCCACCAACCCAACGACGATCACCCCGATCGTTGGGCGGCTTGCGATCAGCTCCGCTCCAGACAACAACTGGTAGGCCAACATGACGCCGACCAGCGACTGAAGCACAACATATCGTGGACGCGAAATCGTACTGTCGTGACACGAATCCACTGAAGACGGCTCGACAGGATTCTCAGAGGGGAGGGCAAGACTGCTCATCTGTATGATCTCCTGTTCAGGTGACCAAAGACTTGGAGTGGAGCAAGTCCTGTACCGATACCCAAACAGGGCGGAACCATGTTTTTCCAGTAGGCTATGCCCTGAGGAGCTGAACCGTTTGATCCATCTCCCTACTGCAAGTCACAAAATAGAACGACGCGGGATGGCCAAAAAACGGCATCACAGACTGGGTTATGCCGACAGGGTGGGACCGTTCGCCAGGCCGTCACGAAACTGCTTCGCATGATCGAGGGCGAGACTGAGCGTCTCCCCGAGGAACGTGACATGTCCCATTTTGCGACGGGGACGAATCGCACGCTTGCCGTAGAGATGGAGTACCGCACCAGGAATATCCAGCAGGGTTCGACAGCCTGCGCCCTTCGTAAGGGTCGCGGCATCGTCCCCAATGAGATTCACCATGACGGCTGGGCTCAGCAGACGCACTTCACCAAGCGGCATCCCGCAGATGGCACGAACCTGTTGCTCAAACTGGGACACGCTGCAGGCATCGAGCGTGTAATGGCCTGAGTTATGGGGCCGCGGGGCAATCTCGTTGATGAGAAGTTCCCCGCTGGGCAGCTGAAACAATTCGAGACAAAATACCCCGACCCCCTCCAGACGATCCACGACTTGACGCCCAAGAGCGGCCGCTCGCTCGGCCACAATTGAAGATCCTGGGGCCGGCACCATGGTGGTTCGAAGAATCCCCTCTTCATGTTCATTCTCAGCCACCGGATAGGTGCAACCTTGTCCGTCAGCTCCACGAACCACCAGGATCGAGAGTTCCCGTTCAAACGGCACCAAGGACTCCACGATCCATCGCATGCCAGGGCGAGCGGATTCCGATATTGCTCGTTCCACCTCTCGGACATCGGACTCTCGGGGGATTCTCCACTGTCCCTTGCCGTCATACCCGGCCGTTGCCGTCTTACAGAGGGCGGGATACCCGACCTGTCGGACGGTCGGCGCCAATTGATCAGGAGCGGTCAGGCCAGCGAAGAGGGGAACGGGAAATCCATTGGAGGCCAAGAACCCCTTTTGTTCGAGACGATCCTGAATCACGCTCAGGACGGCACTCGACGGACGAACCGGCTTCCGCTGCTCCAACGCTCGACAGAGCTCCGCCGGGATATTCTCCCATTCATAGGTCACGACGCTGACCAGGTCGGCAAAGCGCGCAAGAATGTGCTGGTCGGTGAACGGAACGGGAAAGCTGTGCGTGGCAACACGATGAGCCGGCGCCTCTGGGTCTGGATCCCAGACGGCAACGTGATACCCGAGACGGCATGCCGCCATGGTGAACATGGCGCCCAATTGTCCGCCGCCCAGGACGCCCAGAACAGATCCCGTCTCGAGAACCACGGCCTTCACGACCGACGACTCGGACGGCCGGGACCTTTCGTTCCGGTCACCAGACCCTTCGCTTCAGGAGACTGGAGCACGCTGTCCGTCTGTGTCCGACGGAACAATTTCACGCGAGCGGCAATCGCTGGATACCGGCCCGCCAGGATTTGCGCCGCAAGCAAACCGGCATTCTCCGCCCCTCCGATAGCCACCGTGGCGACGGGAATCCCTCTTGGCATTTGCACGATGGAGAGGAGCGAATCAAGTCCGCGAAGATTCTCCGTCGGGATCGGGACCCCAATGACTGGCAGATGCGTCTTCGCAGCCAGCATCCCGGGAAGATGGGCTGCCCCGCCGGCACCGGCAATAATGACTTCGATCCCCCGTCCTGAAGCCTGTTCTGCATAGGCGAACAAGCGATCCGGAGTCCGGTGCGCGGAAACGACTATCAATTCGTGTGGAATCCCGAGATCCGTCAGAATCGCAACGGCCTTTTCTAAGATCGGGAAATCGGATTTGCTTCCACCCAACACCCCGACCAAGGGATGCGGACGATCCGTTCCTCGCCGCCGTGATTGTGGTCCTCTGCTGAGACGAGGCATATTCGCGCGGGCCCTTCTCCCACGGCTCTCTGGCTCATGGCTCTTACCCGCACCTTAGCGATTCTATGACTGATGGTCAAGCTCGCCCCTCTCCACCAGCAATCCGTGAGACGTGAAACGTGAAGTGTGAGCGAGATGGGCGAGACGTGCGCAACAGGCGCGACTCGCGAAGATGAAGCTTCCGACCCGTCCCGCGTGTCTCGCACGCCGCGGGCGAGCTAGTCCTGCAGTTCGGCTTGGACCGTGTCGAGGAGGGCCTTCATCTCAAAGGGCTTCTGAAGCGTGCTGTGGGCGCCCAACATTTTGGCGACGTCGAGAAAGTTGAGAATGCCAATCATGTCACTGCCGCCGGTGATCGCGATGACTTTCACGTTCGGGAATTCTCGTCGCAACGTGGCGGTGCTCTCCAGACCATCCTGATCGGGCATGAGAATGTCCATAATAACCATGTCGGCCGGGGCCAGCCGATACTGCTGGAGGGCCTCCTTCCCATCACACGCTTCCGTGACGTGATAGCCGGCCTGCTCCAATGTTTGGCGAATCAATTGGCGGATTTGGTCTTCATCATCGACGACAAGAATAGATGGCATCGTGTCCCTCGGCTTCGGTGAATGACTCCGGACCTCGGTTTCCCGCGCACTGTGCCTTCTAGCAGGCTGCAGACGGTTCAATGAAGGGTGGCAAGTATCAGGGATACAGAGGCGTGCGGGCTTGTTCAACAGGGAACGGGAACAAGGATATTTAATTTGGTGCCGAAGGCGGGACTTGAACCCGCACGGCTTGCGCCACACGCCCCTCAAACGTGCGTGTCTGCCATTTCACCACTTCGGCACTTGGCAGGAGCTTGAAAAACCCCCGCAGCTGCGTTCTCGCGTCGCTCAAACCCTCAACGTACTCAGCAGTACGCCTTGGGCTTTCGCTTGCTGCGGCCTTGTTGCAGGGATTTTTGAAGCTCCTGCAACTCGAGATACTGGAGCAAACTGTCACGTTGTTTCGTGCCTGCGTTTCACGTCTCACGCTTCACGAACGACGTTCCTGAGGGAGCCGCATTATAGAAGTGGCCCAAAATCCTTGTCAATCAATGGAGGCTCCGGTAGAATCGGGCGGCTCATGCTCACCGGGTCCTCCAACGTTGTGCAAACTCACCACAGCCTCACTTCCACGCTCGATGATGTCGGTGAACGACGGGCGCAGGGGTCCGTCGCTGCGTTGTTCGACGTCGACAATACGCTCCTACCGGGAGAGGCCAGCGAGGTACTGTTCTTCGGGTTTCTGTGGCGACGTGGTCAGGTGGGATGGGGCGAGTTGAGGCGGAGCGCGACCTGGCTGGCGGGACACGTTCCCCCCTTCTCGCTGCACTCGCTCCGAGAACGAAAAGTGTATCTGACGGGCAAGCGCCCCGAGGACATTGAATCGTATGCGCGGGAATTCTGTCAGGCCAAGATGATCGGCAGGCTATCCGTGCAGGGTCGCGCAAAGTTGGACGCGCATCGACAAGCCGGTCACCAGCTGATTCTTGTGACTGGCGCGCCTGATTTTTTGATCGCGCCCCTTGCGGAGTTTTTAGGCGTGCCAACGGTCTTCGCGGCGAAGCCGGAGCAACGGGATTCCGTCTATACTGGTGCGTTGATTCCCCCGTTGCCCTATGGCCGTGGCAAGCGTGAGCTGATCCTCGCCCACGCTCAGGGAATGGGCCTCGATCTGGCCGGCTCCTACGCCTATGGCGACAGCCCCGGCGATCGCGACATTCTTGAACTGGTCGGGCACCCCCTGGTGGTCAACCCGATCCGGGGCATGGCTCGCATGGCACGCCGCCTCGGCTGGCCTGTCACAACGTGGAAGTAACGCCGTGAACCGTTCAACGTTAACCGATTCTGCGGTCATACAGTTTTCGCAACGTTTGCGGCTCGCGTTTTACGATTAACGTTTCACGGTTCACGCCTTGAGTCATGCGCATCACCGAGATCTTCCATAGCATTCAAGGGGAGTCGAGCTACGCTGGACAGCCCTGTGTGTTTGTACGACTGACCGGATGCCCGCTCCGCTGCACCTGGTGCGATACCGACTATGCCTTTTATGGGGGACACGAGTGCTCGATCGACGAGGCTCTGGCGAAGGTGCACACCTATGGGTGTCGCCTCGTGGAGGTCACCGGAGGGGAACCGCTTGTCCAGACTGAGAGTCTCCCGTTCATGACCAGACTGTGCGATGCCGGGTATACGGTCCTCCTTGAGACCAGCGGCGCTGTCGATATTGCGCCGGTCGATCCACGTGCGCATGTCATCATGGATGTGAAATGTCCGGGTAGCGGCATGACGGATCGGATGCACTGGCCGAATCTTTCTGAGCTGGCAGCCAAAGACGAGGCGAAGTTTGTGTTGGCCGACCGAGCCGACTACGACTGGGCTCGTGAGATTCTTGCCCAGTATGACGTAGCAAGCCGCTGCACGGTGCTCTTCAGTCCGGTCTTCGGCTCGCTCGATGTGCGTGAGCTGGCCGAATGGATCCTGGCCGATAAGCTTCCGGTGCGGTTCCAGATGCAGCTGCATAAATATATTTGGGCGCCCGACATGCGAGGGGTATGAGAGATGTCATTGGTCAGGGGTCATTGGTGGGGAAGCCTCTGTACCCATTGACCAGTGACGATTGACCAACGACAAGGAGTTTGGGAAATGAAGATCATGCAGGTTACGGTACAGGTTGGGCGAGTGGAGACCATAGCGGCAGAGGTGTTGGTACTCACGCACTGTGAAGGAGAGCCATTGGCCAAACAGGATGCGGCCCTGCTCGATCGGGCCCTCGGGGGTTCGTTGAGCAAGCTGGTGCAATCCAAGGAATTCGAAGGCAAGGCCAACGAAGTATTGCTGTATCACACGCAAGGTACGGTACCGGCGAAGCGGCTGGTGCTGGTCGGTTTGGGCAAGAAGAACGAGGTGACGCTTGAGACGATCCGGCAAGCGATGGGCTCAGCGGCGAAGCGCGTCCGTCAGGCGAAGGTCGAGTCCTTTTCGGTGGCGCTGCCAACCGTGACACCTGCCGGGATGTCATGGGTCGAGATGGCGCAAGCGATGGTTGAAGGGGCGATCCTGGGCAGTTATCAGTTCACGGTTTATCGGAGCGAGGCTGCCTCAGGGCACGAAGTCGCGGGGATGAACATTCTCATTCCGAGGAAGGGTCAGCTGCGGCAGGTCACTGAAGGGGTCCGGCGCGGCGTCGCCACGGCAGAGGCCACCGTCTTTGTCCGCGACCTCTGTAATCATCCCTCCAACGTCCTGACGCCCACCAGGGTCGCCAACGAAGCGAAGACCATCGCCAAGGCTGAAGGGATCACGATCAAGATTCTCGAGCAGAAGGAGATGGAGCGTTTGGGGATGGGCGCGCTGCTCGGCGTGGCACGCGGGAGCCAGGAGCCGCCCAAGTTCATCATCCTTGAATACAATGGGGCCAAGAACAAAGATGTGCGTCCGGTCGTGCTGGTCGGGAAAACGATCACCTTCGATACGGGAGGGATCTCGCTGAAGCCTGCCGAAAATATGGAGCACATGAAGGCCGATATGACGGGGGGAGCCGAAGTCCTGGCTTCGATCAGAGCGGCGGCCAGACTCAAGCTCCCGCTGCGTCTTATCAGTATACTGCCCGTGGCGGAAAACATGCCGGGTGGCCGGGCGATGAAGCCGGGCGATATCGTGACGACGCTGTCGGGGAAGACCGTCGAAGTGCAGAACACGGATGCGGAAGGCCGGCTCATCCTGGCCGACGGCCTCGCCTATGCGATGCGCTATAAGCCGGCGGCCTTGATCGACATTGCGACGCTCACGGGGGCTTGCGTCGTGGCGCTCGGCCAATTTGCGATCGGGATGTTCGGGAGCGATCAGCCACTCAAAGAACAGGTCCGGAAGTCGGGACAGAAGGCCGGCGAGCGTGTGTGGGAGATGCCCTTGTGGGAGGAATATTTCGAACAGCTCAAGAGCGATGTCGCCGATATGCGCAACATCGGTGGCCGTGGCGGCGGCATGATTACCGCGGCGCTCTTTCTGAGCAAGTTCGTGGGGGACTGCCCGTGGGTGCATCTCGATATTGCCAGTACGGATTGGAGCGAGCGTGAACGGGCCTACATTCCGAAGGGTCCCACCGCGATTGGGACCAGGTTACTGGTGCAATACCTGATCGATCGGAGTCTCTAGCAGGATGCTGAAAAAGTCCGCCAGCACAAGAAGACCGTTGTTTGGTTTGTCTGGTTTATTGGTTAAACGAAACTAACGCAGATGAACTGTCCCTGCGTCTCGCCTGTCTCGCCAGTCTCTCGGCTTTTTGGAACGACATCGCATGACCTCGCGCGAAAAGATCGGGCAGCTCTTCATGGTCGGGTTTCTGGGCACGTCGGTGACGCCCGATCTGGCCTCGTTCATCAAAGAGTACAAGCCGGGCGGTGTTATTCTCTTCTCGCGAAATCTAGAATCCGTCGAGCAGATGGTCGACCTGACCAACGGCCTGCAAGCCTGCAGCCCCCATTCGCCGCTGTTGATCTCGATCGATCAAGAAGGTGGTCGGGTCTCCCGTCTTCCGAAGGGCTTTACGATTTTCCCCCCCTGCGACCTGTTGGGCCGCTGCAACTCAACCGAATTGGCCTACGCGGCTGCGGCCACCATTGCCAGAGAGCTGAGGGCGGTGGGCGTGAACATGAATATGGCGCCGGTGCTCGACGTGAACAGCAATCCGGACAATCCGGTCATCGGCGACCGCGCGTTCGGTACGACGCCGGATGTGGTCTGTGAACTGGGGTTGGCGACGGCGGCGGGGCTGCAAGACAACAAGGTCGTGGCCTGCGGGAAACACTTTCCCGGTCACGGCGATACGAATGCCGACTCCCACAAAGAACTTCCGGTGGTCGAGGCATCGCGTGAGCGATTGGAGGCCATCGAGTTGCCCCCGTTCCGCCGTGCTGTTAAACAGGGTGTCGCATCGATGATGACCGCGCACGTGCTCTACCGGGCCCTCGATCACGAATTGCCGGCCACGCTCTCGCCGACCATCATCAACAATTTCTTGCGCCAGGAGCTGCGATACGACGGAGTGGTGTTGACGGATGACTTAGAAATGCACGCGATCATCGACCATTATGGCATGGAAGACGCTGCGGTTCGTGCGGTGCTGGCGGGATGCGATGTCTTGTTGATTTGTAAAGATCGGGATAGGGAAGTCGCCGCCTTCGGAGCCGTGGAGCAGGCGGTGGCGGCAGGCACGATTTCCGTCGAGCGGTTAGACATTTCGGCGGCTCGAATCGCCCGCCTGAAAGACCGGTTTGTGTCGCCCTATAAGCCGGTGACGGTCTCCGATGCGAAGCTCATTGCGGGATGCCGAACTCATCAGTCGTTGTTGCACACGATCGAACAGGTTCAGGCGCGGTTATCTAATCCGAAGTATTCTTGAGCGCTTCCTTCCCCCTTGCAGGTTGTCGGCCGATTCCCCTACAGTGCGCTGCATGATCCGCACATTTCAAGGTATCAAACCCACCATTCCCACGTCCTGTTTTATCGAAGAGACCGGCGTCGTCATTGGCGATGTCGTGCTAGGCGAGCACTGCAGCGTCTGGTTCCATGCTGTCATTCGCGGGGACGTGCACTATATCAGGATCGGTGACCGGACTAACGTGCAGGATCTCTGTATGCTCCATGTCACCCACGATACCCATCCGCTGATCATCGGCAACGAGGTGACCATCGGCCACGGGGTGATACTCCACGGCTGCACGATTAAGGATCGTGTGCTGATCGGCATGGGCGCCATCATGATGGATGGAGCCGTGATCGGGGAGGACTCGGTCGTGGGAGCCGGGGCCCTGATCACGGAGCAGACAATCGTCCCACCCAACAGCGTGATCCTTGGCTCACCCGCGAAGGTGAAACGATCGGTCACGGCTGAAGAACTCGCGTGGATTAAGGAATCGGCGGAGAACTACGTGAGGTACGCAGACCAGTACCTGGCCGGCCCATCAAAAACCAAACCCGGCTTCCAAATCTAACAGGCTGCAGAAAAACTATGTTAGCACACCATAGCATCGATGCTCCGCACGTGTGAGATCACAGGAAAACACTCCCGCAGGATGCTCAAAAAGGCCAGACTTCTCACCCGCCCAACCCCGGCGCGCCGAGACGCGCCTTGTCCCGAGCAAGGCCGCAGCGAGTGAAGGCCCGAGGAGGTACAAACCGCACTTCGTGTGGGCCGTTCGCCTCTAGAATGGATCTTGGCGAACGGAAAAGCCCCTCCAGCGCTTCCGATCTCCGAGAATCTCTTTGGTACGTTAAGGGTCTGAACGATGCGAGAACGATGCTGGCGGACTTTTTTCAGCATCCTGCTAATATCTTGCCGATTTGAATAAAACAAATCGGATCTCCCACCAGTGCCGTCGGATAGTAGCGTTTCCCAACCCGGTAGGGCACTCGATGCCGGTGGCACCATTCTGCAATCCATATGACTTCTTCTGTGGTGGTCGTGACGAATCCAGGCCTCGCGAGCTTTCCCATGCAACGTGCAACCAATGCACGCACGATGCGGCGCTCTGTATCAAACTTCAGAGGGTCAAGTGTGAGAGGATTGCCTCGTCCATAAGACAGAGGCGACAGATGCGGGAACCGCTCAGGATCATTCAACACGCTGACCATCCAAAGATGGTCGAATCGGCCCTTTGCGCTGGCCGCATCACTCGCATGGAACGTGAGGGGAATCGAGTGGCAGGCACGGTTGAGGGCTGCGACTTCGGCTCTCCGAAGATTATAGGGTTCCACCATCCGACCCAGCTCCACCGTTTCCAAAATCAAAGCGGGAAGTTCCGCCACTCCAGCGCCGACGTAAAGACTGCGGCCGCCCCGTCCTAGTTTCTGCCTCAACACCACGGCGACCCGACTCCCGAGACCGGTCACAGAGCCCTCGCTTCGCCCGCCAGAACTCATCGCCGCCTTCAAAACAGTAGACCGGTCCCAGTGCGTCATAGTCGAGACGGCCATAGACTTCGGTCAAGAGACGACGGGTTGCAGGGGCCAGCTTCGTGCGACTCGTCTTCATGGTCGTACACCAGCGATCTGAATCGCGGTCGCGGTCACCGTCGCTGCCACGTTGGAGAGAAATTCGAGATTCAGTGTATCCACGGTATCAGTCTCACGATGGTAGTGCGGATTCCGGAAGTTCGCCGTATCGGTCAACATCACGGCTGGATAGCCTGCATCCCAGAACGAGGCATGGTCGCTGCGACGGGTATGAGGCATGGCCTCCCCTCGGCCTGGCACCACCAATGAAAGAGGCTTGAGCTGGGCCGCATGCCGCTGGGCCTCCTGTTCAAGCCGGAGCACCAAAGACCGGGAAGCCTCGTTGCCCACAATGGCGAGAAAGTCTCCCTGGGTCGGTACCGCAATGGGTATATCGGGTGGAGCCTGCTGCGTGCCGGCCTCGCTCCTGGCGAACCCGACACATTCCAAAATAATTGCACCGGCCAACTCACGGCGTTCGGCTTTCAAGCGGGAGGCGAACGCCTGACTCCCTAGCCGATCCTGCTCCTCAAGACAGAATGCCACGAGCCAGATTGGGCGCGCGAGAGGTCGCGCGCTGAGGCGAGAAGCCACTTCGAGGAGGACCACGAGCCCACTTGCGTTATCATCCGCGCCCGGTGACCCGGACACGGTGTCGTAGTGGGCCCCGATCAGGAGGGGGGGCAACTCCTCTCCTTGTCGGGGCCGGTCCGGGCTCCTGATCGCCACCACATTGCGATAGACCTTGTCCCACGCACTCACGAGCTGGCCGCCGGTGGCCCACCCAGACTTGGCAAACTGCGTCGCCAGATAGTGCGCCGCCCTCCGAAACGCGCGAGGACTCGTCTCAGGATGACGCTCGCCGACGAGGGCCTCAAGATGGCGGTTGATTCGAAGGCGCTGGGTCACCACGAAAAGAGACTGATCGGATTAACCGATTAGGATGCGATCTCCGTCCCGATACCTTTATGCGTGAACACTTCGAGAAGAATGGCATGCGGAATTCGACCGTCGATGATATGGGCTTTGCCGACACCGCCACCGAGCGCATCCAAGCAGGCATGTACCTTGGGCAACATCCCTTCGCTGATCGTGCCCTTCTTCACCATCCGTTGCACGTCTTTGCGTGAGACCGTCGAGAGATGGCGCCCATTCGCATCACGAATGCCTTTCACATCGGTCATCACCAGCAGCTTTTCCGCACCCAGCGCGGCGGCCATCGCCCCGGCCACCAAATCGGCGTTGATATTGTATGTATTCCCTTCCCGGTTGGTGCCGATCGGTGCGATGACGGGAATGTAATTATCCTGCTGAAGTTTCCGCACCAACGTAGGATCGATAGACTGGACCTCTCCAACCAAGCCAAAATCCTCGTCCCCCTCGCCGTCATCGAGATCCTTTTCCAGACTTGCCGCCCAGGCTTTGGCCGTGAGCGGTCGAGAGAGCATGAGCCCGCCGTCCTTTCCACTCAAGCCGACCGCAAGGCCGCCATGGCGATTCAAGAGATCGACGATTTCCATGTTGATCTTGCCGGCCAATACCATCTCCACGATTTCCATCGTGGCCTCATCTGTGACCCGCACCCCATGACGAAACTTAGCTTCGATACCCACGCGCTGGAGCATCTTATCGATCTGGGGTCCCCCACCGTGCACAATGACCGGGTTGAGACCCACGTATTTCAGGAGCACGACATCCTGAGCGAACCGCTCTTTCAACGGCGTATCGGTCATCGCATGACCGCCATATTTGATGACAATAGTCTTGCCCTTGAACGTGCGAATGTAGGGCAAGGCTTCGATCAGAACGTTTGCTTTCTTAATTAGTCTGTTCATATCCAGGCTCCCATGGCGAATAAAGCGCGAAAGGCGGGAAACACGGGACGGGCAAGTTCGCTTCTCGCACGCCTCTTAACCCGCATTATTCATGATCACTTCTGCTGCAATCACCGATCCGCTGCTACGACGAGCCTTCGGCCGGCGGGCTCGCCCCTCGGACCCTCACCGTACTGCACGAGTACGCATCGGGTCCTCACGGCTCCGCGCGCCGGTCTCGCGACGCGGCTCAGCGATTTCGCGACGAACCGTCATGAACAATGCGGGTAACTCTCGCCTGACACAGAGGAACGTCGGCAACCGTATAATAATCATGGCTTCTCGTCCTTCACGACACAGACCCTGGTCGAGCGGCCGGCTCGCGGATGCGTCTTATCATAGACGGCCAGGAGCTGGTCCGTGGCCAGGTGCGTATACTTTTGCGTCGTGCTCAATGAGACATGCCCAAGCATCTCTTGAATCGACCGCAGATCGGCTCCTTCATCGAGGAGATGGGTGGCAAAGGAGTGACGCAACGTATGGGGACTCACGGAGCCACCGGCAAGCCGGTTCGAATAGCGGGCCACGATGCGAGCGACGCTCCGAGTCGTCAAACGCCCCCCTCGGCTGTTTCGAAAGACCGGTGACGAGACGCGCTTCATCTTCGTCGTCAGATCTCGAGAGTCCACCAGGCGCCGCTGATCCAGATACGCCTGAATGGCCCGTAGGGCCACATCTCCGATCGGCACGATGCGCTCCTTCCGACCTTTTCCTCGCAGATGGACCAGCCCCTCGGACGCACGGAGATCATCGAGATTGATCCCCACGAGTTCACTCACGCGAGCCCCGGTCGAATAGAGCGTCTCCAGCAAGGCGCGGTCGCGGTGCGACCCTCCTGCCTGATCGGCAGGAAACTCCATCAGCGCTGCCGCGTCGTCCTTGGTCAAGACACGCGGAAGATGTTTCGGCTGTTTCGGCGTCCTGATGGCCTCGGCAGGATTGAGGCCCACCATGCCCTTTCGTTGCAGATAGCGATAGAAACTGCGGAGGGAGGCGAGCTTCCGGGCCATCGAGGTACTTTTCTCACGCTTGCGGTCCAACCAGTGAAGGTAGGCCCGAATGGACTCCGTCTTCACCGTAACAGGATCGAGCGTGGGCACGCCGGGGTGCTCCGCCCTCATGAAGGCCTGGAACTGTCGGAGATCCGAAACATAGTTGCGCACTGTTTCATGCGACGCATGACGTTCCAGATCAAGGAACGTCATGAAAGCTCGAATTGCGTCATCCATGCCGTCAGGTCCTCAAGCGCCCGTTGTCCCGTGAGCCGTCGTTTGCGCTCCTTGTCTCTCGTCGGTGTGGCAAGGGGAGGGAAGAGCCCGAAATTCGTATTCATCGGCTGAAAGTGACGAGGGTCAGTGGTCGTAATGTACGACACAAGACAGCCATGCGCCGTGGTGGGCGGCGGCGTAACCAACGGCAACCCTGCCAGACCACGGGCAGCATTGATTCCTGCCAACCCTCCCATCGCGGCGGAATCCGTATAGCCCTCGACGCCGACCAACTGTCCTGCAAAGAAGAGGGTGCCACGCGCCTTAAACTGAAGGGTATCGCGCAGCAGTTGGGGAGAATTGATAAAGGTGTTGCGATGCAGGCTGCCGTAGCGCAGAAACTCCGCCTGCTCAAGACCGGGAATCATACGAAACACCCGCTTCTGCTCCCCGTAGGTCAATTTAGTCTGGAATCCCACGAGGTTGTAACAGGAGCGATGGACGTTTTCCGTCCGGAGCTGTACCACAGCATAGGCTCGCGCACCAGTCTTCGGATTCTCAAGGCCCACCGGCTTCAACGGACCGAACTGCATGGTCTGGCGGCCCCGTTCGGCCATCACTTCGATGGGGATACAACCTTCGAAGTAGGACGTCTTTTCAAATTCTTTAGGTTGGACTTTCTCCGCCGCGAGCAACGCGTCATAGAAGGCGTTGTAGACCGGCTCGTCCATCGGACAGTTGAGGTAGTCATCCCCACCCTTGTCGTATCGGGACGCGAGAAATACGACCTCCATATTGATGGAATCGGCATCCACGATCGGAGAAATTGCATCGTAAAAATACAAATGTTTCGTGTGGGTCAATTGCGCAATCGCCTGAGACAGTTTGTCGGATGTCAGCGGGCCGGTCGCCAGAATGCAGAGACAGTCCGTTGGAATCTCGGTGATCTCCTCATGCAGAATGCGAATGTTCGGATGCCCTTCCAGCGCCTGGGTAATCTTGAGTGAAAACTGCTCGCGATCGACGGCCAGGGCCGATCCTGCCGGTACCCGTACCTCATCCGCCACTTGAATAATGAGCGAGTTGAGACGGCGCATTTCCTCTTTCAAGATGCCTGGGGCATTCAGCAGATCCGCGGAGCCGAGCGAATTCGAACAGACCAGCTCTGCCAAACCACCGGTCTTGTGCGCTTGCGTCATCTCTTTTGGACGCATTTCATAGAGCGTCACTTTCGCTCCACGATTGGCCGCCTGCCACGCCGCTTCAGACCCGGCCAGACCACCCCCGATAATGACAATGTCGTCGCGCATGCGAGTGAAACTCCGCGAAGAAATAGTGAGAGAGGTGGCATTGTAGGAACCGCGTTTTGGGGATGTCAAGGCGACTTCGCTACGCATGACGCATGGCGTCACGGTTGATCCGATTTATGACCCCATGCTAGACTTCGCCTCGTGTAGGCGATTAGCTCAGGGGTAGAGCGCTTCCTTCACACGGAAGAGGCCACTGGTTCGATACCAGTATCGCCTACCATCTTCTCCACCTCCCCCTTTTCGATCCCTACCCCCTGGCCTAAACTGGCGGTTTTCATGCTATTGCCTGAACTGCTCCAATTCTGGACAGAATCCTGCCGGTCGGCTACACTTCAGTCTATCGAGAGACCGACGACCCTGAACCGTACAAGACAAGTGAGGTCATCTATGCGGACTACAGCTCTTGCCGTGGGAATTCTCCTCCTGGCCACCGCAGTCGGTTGTGCCGGAAACCACCAGCAGCAGGCATCAGCCGATGCAGATGGAGGCTATACTGCCCCAGCCAGCATTTACAGTGTGATGGACCCCACATCCTTGGTCTACACCGATGTGGCGGCCGGAGCAGCCCCTAACGATAACCCCTGGCGCTGGACCGGTTTTCTCTTGCACCCTGTCGGGGTCGCGTTAGATTACGGCCTGAACCGACCGATTTACATGCTCACCAGCCAGATGCCGTACCTTTTCGGGTACACGTCTGAGGATTCGATGCTGGATAGCCAACGGCGATAATTCTTCGTGCACATCGTTCTCAGATTCAACGCCCGCTTTCCTCACGAGAGCGGGCGTTGCCTTGTCACCCCGTTGGCAAACCCTTTCACGTTTCGTGTATGCTCCCTTCGTGAGTCGGAATCCACGTGACACGCAAGCGCCTCGTGTTGTGCCCTTTCGACTGTGGGTGGTCTGCGGGCTAGGACTCGAGCCTCTTGCTGAACGCCTGCGGAACTCCGGCTCCAAAACCGATCCTCCCGCCGTCTGAAAGCGATCTGGTCCTCCTGAAGTCCACGACCCTCTGCACTTCGAAGTCCGACTTCCTCAAGACACATCCTGCCTCTACCCTCAAACCACAAGACTGGGGCACCGGACAAGAGTTGGTTCTCCCTGCCGACCGAAGCCCATCACATGGCGACGAATCCTACTTTTTCGATGAAGATGGTCTGCTGGTCGGAACCGTTTTTACCTTTCCCTCAGGGCTTGACTTGAAGCCCTACTCAGTCCTCCGCCACACCTTAACGTTGCTGAAGCCAACATTGGAGTTCTATCTCAACGTGGCGAATCTGGCCTCAAAGACGAGCATGGATTCCAGCGCCCTGTACGAAACCGGCGACGAGAAAACGACGACACAGTACTTGGTCCTTGGCGCGCGCGAGCAGCCGGTGTTGCTCCAGGCTTCTGTGACGATCGACCCCTATGTACGGCTGTTCTCACCCTATCGACGCGAGTTCTTGGAACGGTTGCGCAATCCAAGAGGACAGAAGCCCGGGCGACAGCTCGACAGTCAAGGCGCAGAGGACAAGGAACCCTTCCTCTCGCTCCAGCAATTCGCGCGCGGCCAAACCGCGCAGCTCTCCTACTGCGGGACCCAGAACTACGATACCGCAGCCACTGCCTACCAGAAAGCGATCGCAAGCGGCTTTACAAATAAAGTGTGGTTGGCAGAAGCTCACCACAAGCTGGGTCTGGCATGGGTAGGGAAAGGACAGTACGAACAGGCCAAGACGGAGATGCTTCAGTCGTTGGCCATCAGG
Organism: Nitrospirota bacterium; assembly: GCA_963775905.1. GTDB lineage: Bacteria > Nitrospirota > Nitrospiria > Nitrospirales > Nitrospiraceae > Palsa-1315. Next base: position 142,641 of record CAVZKI010000007.1, read on the forward strand.
CCCAACACTCCGGAAGTTCTGAACAACCTCGGCACGGTGTACCGCAAGCTGGGCGACAAAGCGAATGCGCTCGCCTCATTCGAAAAAGCCGTCACTCTCCGCCCCAACTATGCCATTGCCCGCTACAACTTGGCTGAGGCCTACGAGCCCACGAATCCTAAACGGGCCCTCTCGGAGTACGAGACCTATCTCGCTCTGGTCGAAGGTATCCCCGATGAAGCCAGTCGCATCGCTCTCGTCCAACAACGCGTCAAGGCGTTGAAACACTAGCAGGAAGTTACACGAAAGCTCTTTGCCCTTCGGAGCATACTACCGGCGGACTTTCTCTTCCTGTTCTTGGAGCGTCTTGCAGTTGATGCAGAGGGTGGTGACTGGGCGGGCTTTCAGTCGCGGATAGGGAATCTCTTCTTCGCAACGCTCACAGATGCCATAGGTGTTCTGGTCCATTCGCTCAAGCGCCTCGTCGATCTTCTTGATCAACCGTTGCTCGCGCTCACGGATACGCATCGAAAAATTCTGCTCGGCCTCCGCAGACGCCTGATCGCTGACATCCGGGAACGCCTCCTGACCGTTTGGATTGGCAAGCCCCTCGACCACCTCATCCAACATGGCCTTGCGCTGCCGCTCAAGGTCACGACGAATAGCCGCATACTTTTTCCCCTGGGACGATGTCTTGGCTCTGCGCTTGGCCGTGACAGATCGCGCCGCTGATGGAGTGGGCGAAATGCGCTTGGCGGAAGGGCCTGCTTTCATACAGAAACCTGTCTGGGGAGTAAAGCCGTCTAAAACGAGCGAAACTATAACAGGGGCCTGGGAGGGGGTCAATGGGCAGCGTGGGCCCGTTAATCTTGCGCCAGCTCGGCTTTCGCTAGAGATCCCGACGGCCTTCGATCGACTTGAGCAACGTCACTTCGTCGGCATACTCGATATCCATCCCGACCGGAATGCCATAGGCGATACGCGAGACCCGGGCCCCGAGAGGTTTCAGTTGGTTCGTTAAATAGATGGCGGTTGCCTCGCCCTCGATCGTCGGACTCGTCGCGAGGATCACTTCCTCAATTCCCCCGAGCTTCACCCGATCGACCAACTCCTCGGCCCTGATATCGGACGGTCCGACGCCGTCCAACGGAGACAAGGCACCGAGTAACACATGATACAAGCCGCGGTAGGCTCCCGCTCGCTCGATGGCATAGGTCGTGCTCGGTTCTTCCACCACTAGGATTCTCGTCTGGTCCCGTTTCGGATCGAGACAAAATTCGCAGAGTTCTCCCTCGGCGATGTTCCGGCATTGTCGGCAAAATGAGAGCCCGTCTTTGACGGCACGAATCGCCTCGGCCAGACGAAGCGCATCTTCGCGCTCGGCTTTCAAGACATGGAACGCCAATCGCTGCGCCGTTTTTTGGCCGATGCCTGGAAGACGGACTAACTCGCGCACCAACCGTGCGCAGTAATCCTTGTTGATCAACCGCCATGACAGTGATAGCCTCGCTAGACGTCAGTCCGAGGGAACGTTGCAGTCCCACCGGTGACCGATTTCATCTCATCCGCCATCATCTCACGAGCCTTCCTGAGGGCATCGTTCGACGCGGCCATGACCAAATCTTGCACCATCTCCACGTCGCCACCTTTCACCACTTCGGGATCGATGACGATGCCGACAAGCTGCATAGCCCCATTGGCGGTGACCGTCACACTGCCACCGCCGGCCGTCCCGGTCACGGTCTTCGACGCGGCCTGTTCCTGTACCTTCGCCATTTGCGCCTGCATCGCCTGCGCTTGCTTCAGAATATTTCCCATATTGCCGAACGGGTTCTTCATTCCTCGACCTCCTTCTGTCTCAACACCGGTCTGACCTCTGCGAGCTCTGCGCCAAACATCTCCAGCGCCTGCTTGACGACCGGATGTGCCCGCGCTTGCTCGAAGAGGATCAGCCGTTGTTCTTTTTCCTTCGCCGCCTTGAGCTGCGCCATCGTCGGTCCCGGAGAATCCAACTCTGTCAATTCGACAATCCGCAGCCGAACCGTCTGACTGCTCAATCGTGCACATATCGATGTGAGCACCGCCATAGTATCAGGGTTCTCGATCATCCCTCGGGCCGCCGTCTCCTGCTTAGCAAATCCAATTGTCACTACATGGCCATCCACGCCCACAAACCGTCCTCTTTCCAGGAAGGCGGCAATCCTGGAAGAGGCATTGGCCACTTCCTCTTGGACCTGTTCCCAATTGAGCATCACCACAAGGCGTCCGTCATCAGTTGAGGGCGATGCCACAGGCATTGCAGCCTTCACCTCACCGGCTGCGCCAGGAGGCCGGGCGGTTGGAGAGTTGGCCGAGAAGCCTTGCGGAGGCGCCGTACTCCCGACAACAGAAGACCTCGACGGCATCGGAGCGGTCGGTGCAAGAGCCATCGATTGAGGAGGCCGCGGTGGCAAGGAGGGTGTTGGATCTGCAGAACGCGTCTGGGAGACCGGCTGGCCCGTGCGCACTGGAGCCGACTGAGGTGGGCGTGTCGTCTGGGCTGGCTGCACCGCTTGGGGTGCCTTTCCATCCGCTCGACGCAGCAACCGCGTCGCACGCACGGCCGCTGTTTCGAGCACGAACCGAGGATGGGCACTGAGCCTGAGCGAGTCCTCCGCTTGCGTGAAAATCGCAAACAATTCCTGAAGTGGTTCGGGCGAGAACGAGCGCGCATCAACTGCCATCTGTGCGAGGTCTTCCGCGGAGGCCTCGATCAACCCCTGCCACTCTTGGGGTGAAGTCACCACCGACACCACCAGCATGTTGCGCAGATACTCGACAACCTCCGCACAATAGGCCCTCAGATCATGTCCTTGGTCCAACAGTTGGGCCAGCACGCGAAGCGCCGCGGCGCTCTCCTGAGCCGTGATCGCCTGAATCATGGCACGAACGAGTTCTTGTGGAACCGCTCCCAGCAGGGCCTCCAGATCCGTATGCACGATCGTCTTGCCGCCGAACGCTACCGCCTGGTCGAGCAGGCTCAACCCATCGCGCATGCTGCCTTCACTGGCTCTTGCGAGCGCCATCAGGCTCCGTTCCTCGATCACGATCTTGTCCTGATCGACCACATGGCGCAGTCGCTCGACAATCTCGGTTCGCGCAATCCGGCGGAAGTTGTAATGCTGGCAGCGGGAGAGAATCGTCGCCGGAATCTTGTGAATCTCCGTGGTGGCGAAGATAAACACCACATGCGGCGGCGGCTCCTCCAGCGTCTTCAACAGCGCGTTGAAGGCCGAGTTCGACAACATGTGGACTTCGTCGATGATGTAGACCCGGTACTTCCCACGAAAGGCAGCGAACTTGACGTTCTCTCGGATCTCGCGCACATCGTCCACGCTCGTATTGGACGCCCCGTCGATCTCCATGACATCGACGGAGGTCCCCTGCGCAATTTCGAGGCAGTTGGAACAGGTGCCGCAGGGCGTGCCGGTCGGCCCGCGCTCACAATTGAGCGCCTTGGCAAGAATTCTTGCCACCGTGGTTTTCCCCACGCCGCGGGTCCCGGAAAAGAGATAGGCTTGGGCAATTCGTTTCGTGGTGATGGAATTGACCAGCGTCTGAACAACGTGTGGCTGTCCGATCACGTCATCAAACGTGCCCGGCCGGTATTTTCTGGCAGAGACTTGGTAATCCAACGTCGCTAGCACTCCAGTTAGATGTTCGAGTGCTGAGTCCTAAGTTCGAAGACCGAATCCGGCACATGGTTTCTAACTCAGCACTCATCAGACTCAACACTGTACTCTGCTTCAAGAGAAGAGCGGGGCCAGGTGATCCTGCGGCACACAGAACTGACCGCTTACCGTTGCTTCCTTCCGGACCTGGCGGGGTTCACAGGGTTCTGTTGCACAGGGCCCAGCCCCTTATCTCAAGTTCAAAGTGCTGAGAACTGAGTGCTGAGCAAGCGAAAGACTGGCTTATCCTGTTCTCTGAGTCTCAGCACTCAGTACTCATCGCTCAGCACTGCTTTTATGGCGGAGAGGGTGGGCATTCGACGTCGCGCTCGCTGAAACTGCTCACGCTCCTACAGAGGGGGCCAGCCCCCTCGTAGTCTCCCCACGCGGGGGACACATCCCCCGCGATCCCCCTGTTCGAATCCCACCCTCGGACCTTTCTAGTTCTTTATTGCGCTCTCGCCCAATACGTTTCATGTCTTACGTTTCACGTCTTCATTTGGCGGAGAGGGTGGGATTCGAACCCACGGTCCCATTGCTGGGACGCATGCTTTCCAAGCATGTCGATTCGACCACTCTCGCACCTCTCCACACCGATTTTCGCGAGGCGGCATCTTAACATGCGGTCTGATGACCGGCAAGGTGACCACCGGTGTTAATCGCCATGGCATTGGCCATCTCGGCTCCCCTTCCCCTCTCACTGTCAACCACATCAGCCTTGCTTACTTCCGGCCACCATTACTCCACATACGATGCTCGCGTCGCTCGCATCAGTAAATACCGTAGTGATTATGCTTGCCACCTCAAGATGAAGTGCGCTATAGAGTCATGGATTTAGTAGGACTGAGTAGTCCTCCGGCTTTCAACCCATCCAAATGTGGGGATGGAATCGTGGGCATTCGCTCATCTGGTATGGGGGTTCGATGAAAAAGGGGTTCTGGCTTGTCATTCTTCTGGCTTGCCTCATGACACCGAGACTCGTCGCGGCCGCTGATGCTCCGGCGATCGAGGATGCCCCAGCTGCTCCCACACCACTCGACGTGGTCACGTTGAAGGACGGCAGTGTGCTCTATGGCGAAGTCGTCGAAATGGCTGACGGGGTGCTCTATATCAAGACTCCGGCAGCAGCGGACAATCTCGTCAAGATAAAATGGGCCAACGTGGAGAAGCTCGCCATCAACCACCCGATCCCGTTTCATCTCAAAGAAGGGTCCGTGCTGATCGGCACGGCCACCGGAGGGCCCGAACGGAATCATCAATGTGCAGACTGGGCCGCTGAAGGGAGCAATAGAGATTCCGATTGATTCGATCACCGCTCTGAATCCACTGATCCAACCTCCGGTTATCTATAAAGGCACACTCACACGGCGGCTACACCCACGCAACCGGGAACAGCCATCTGACAAGTGCCAGCCTCCTGGGAGACTTCGTGGCTCGGAGTGAGCAGTTCCGCCTGACGATCAACGGTCGGTACGTCTATGGTGATCAAGACAACACCCTCACTGCTCGAAACGCGCGCGGGACGATCAAGATGGACTTTTTTGTCACCAAACGCTTTTTCTGGTTTGCGTCCGCCTACTTTGAGCAGGACACGTTCCAAGATCTTAAGTTGCGAACCGCCCTTGCCTCCGGTCCAGGCTATCAATTCATCGAAAAAGGCGACTATGCGAGCCGCTGGCTCAAAGATATGACTCTCTATGCCGAGGCCGGAGTTGCCTACTTCAATGAGGACTTTACCACTGCTTCTGATGCACTCCTCTCCGCGTCGGTAAGTGGGCAGTCAGGCTGAACTGGCCGATCTTGGATGACCGGATGACCCTCTAGCATTCCAGCGAACTTTCTCCCACTGGATTCCAAGGATTATTATCTCTCAATGGACTTACCCTTCCCTCGAGAATGCGAGCAATTACTATCTGACGATGGATAACGGCGTCCGTTTCAAAATATTTGGAGGCTTCGTGAGCGGCATTCAAGTGACGACCCGGTATAACAGCGCTCCGGCTCAGGGCACCGGGACTACGGACAACTTGTACCTCATCACCCTTGGATACAACTTCGACACGACCCGGAAGCGATAGCCGCGCTGATTCACCTACATCCTCTAGAAGGAGGACGATTTATGCTCAAAGAATTTAGAGATTTTGCCATGAGAGGCAACGTCCTTGATATGGCGATCGGTGTGATCATCGGAGGGGCCTTCGGAAAGATCGTCTCCTCGTTGGTCAGCGACGTGCTGATGCCGCCCATCGGCCTGCTGATGGGCAAAGTCGATTTCTCGAGTCTTTTCCTCAATCTGTCAGGGACGCCGCAGCCGTCTCTTGCGGCCGCGAAAGCCGCGGGAGCCCCGACACTCAACTACGGGGTGTTTCTGCAAAGCGTGTTCGACTTCATCATCATTGCGTTCGTGATCTTCATGTTGGTCAAGCAGGTCAACCGGTTCAAGAAAGAAGCGCCTCCAGCGGCTCCAGCACCACCGGCAGGGCCGACCAATGAAGAGAAATTATTGATGGAGATCCGCGACGCTCTGAAAGGCCGTCACTAAACGCCACCGATGCAACGAGATTTCCCACGATGCGGGAGTGGAGAGACTCGCACGATACATGGCCTGCGCGATTCAGAAGGAGGAAGGTCATCATGCCGGCATTCAAAACCGCCATCCTAGGAATATGGCCCAAAAAGATCCGGCCGTGGATCTGGGGCCTGCGGCCGGCAACACGTCTTAGCTGAACTGATCCCACGTATCGCACTGTTTGATCGCCCAGAACACCGCCTCTTTGAGTTTCTTCAATGGCACGTTCTCCGGATCGCGCATGGCTTGTAGTTTCTTGTCGAGATCGTAGAGCGGCTGGATCGATCGTTTATCCGGAATCTTACCCAGCGACCAGGCCACTTCCGTGAGCACGGACCAGTCTGTCTTGGGATCCTCCAGCTTGACGAGCAACGGCGGCACGACTGACGCATCGCCATGTATCCCGCCCAATTGTCCTAAGCCCTTGGCCGCCGCCGCCTGCAATTCAATCTGCGGAGACGTGTTCATGATGTCGACAAGTAGTGGAATACCCTCCTTGCCGAGATTGCCCATCGCCCCAATCGATTGCTTCGCCAGGTCACGATCCTTAAGCACCTCTTTCAGCTTCGGCAGGGCCTCGTCGGCTTGCATCTCGCCTAAGAGAGAAATAATCTTGACCCTTCTGGCCTGCGGCGTATCGGATCGATCGAGCAACTTTAGAAGGCGCTCCGGCTGACCCCATTCAGCAGCCAGCAACAAGGGAAATTCGTATTTCTCGAGCACATCTCTCAATTTGCCCAGGGCATAGGTTCCCGGATCTCCCGCGTTGGCCGATTGCGCGGCTTGTCCCGCATCTTCAAACTCGGTTCGGACCTCTTTCTGCCATTTGACCTTTATGTCACCGAGGAGATAGGTCATCTGGCAGGCAGGGCCTTTCCACAGCCGAGACGGGGCATCGGGCAAATCCGCATCCCCTCCCGTAGTAGTCGTGCCTTCCCATGTTTTTCGCTGTTCGCATTTTACTTTGAACACCGCGTCATAGGGTTTACCAGCCTCTTGTACCACCGTGTATCCCAATTCACCGATCCGGCGGGCTACAAGCTCGGCAATCGGCGCAGCATCAACGGCTCCCTTGTCTGTGAGTGCAATCGCCTCGATGCGCACGGTTTGAATCTTATCCAGCAGCGCTTTCTGCTCCGGCGTGAAATAGTCCCGGTAGGCCCATGAAGGAGGACAGGGAAGTGCCACAACCGTGAAAGCCAGAGTTGAGAGCAATAGCGCAACGCGCATCGTGCACCTCTAACCGGTATGCTGATGATGAATTACGTATGCTACCTGATTATACCCGTCATGAAAGGCTGGGGCTACCTTAGCCCGCACCTTAGGCCGCGCACGCAAGTGAACACCCTTCCACCCCGCAGGAGTATGGGTTGACAGTGGGCTACTTCCAACGGTACAAAATACCCGCAGGAACGTGTACTTTTGGTTGTTTGCTCATCATCCTGGAGTCGGCTCCTGCAGACCCCACCATGCGAGAGTGGCGGAACTGGCAGACGCGCGAGACTTAGGATCTCGTGGGTAACCGTGGGGGTTCAAGTCCCCCCTCTCGCACCAGACCACGACCGGGCAGCCGGCAACGGCTCGGCAGCCCGCGCAAGGCTTCTTACAAGGAAAAGGGCACGCACCAGCTATGAAAATGGAAGTGACTGAACTAGGACCAATGAAACGCGCCCTCAAAATTGAGGTGCCGGCCGATGAGGTCACTCAACGGTTTGCCCGAGCCTACGTCGAGCTGAACCGCCAGGTCAACATCCCAGGATTTCGCCCTGGCAAGGCACCCTTGGCCTTGCTGGAAAAACGCTATGCCAAAACCGTGGAAGAGGACGTGATCCGAAGCCTCGTGCCGGACTTCTACGACAAAGCCGTCCGCCAAGCGGGGATTGTGCCGGTCCTCGTCGAAATTCCCCCGCTGGACCGGGTCAAGATTAAGAAGGACGAACCCTTTACATTTACTGCGACCGTCGAGATCAAGCCGACAATCGAGTTGCGAGACTATAAATCACCGAGTCCGATCTCGCTCAAGCCCGACAAACGCGCCGTCACCGACGAACAGCTTGACCGAGGACTTGAGGTCTTGCGCGAACAACAGGCACGCCTGGAAGCCGCACCGGCCGGCCATACCATCGTGGACGGAGACTATATCGTGCTGGATGTGCAAGGCGCTCTCGATGGAGCACCGCTGGAAGGAACGAAGAAGGAGGGTCAACTCCACAAGGTCGGATCCCACGCGTCCGTCTTGGGCTTGGAAATTGATTCGCATGTCGGGGGGAAGAAAGAGGGTGACGTGCTCGAAATTTCCCAGCCGTACCCAGCCAGCCATCCCGATCCTCGCGTTGCCGGCAAGACGGTCGTATTCACGCTGACGATCAGATCCGTCAAGGAAAAGAAGCTGCCGGCCCTCGACGATGAATTTGCCAAAGACTGTGGCCCCTACAACTCGCTCCAGGAAATCAAAGACAAACTGAGGGACGGGATGGAACGGGCGCTGAAACGAGAGATCGAAGACACCCATAAGGATACGATCATCAAACGGCTCGTGGAGACCCACCACTTCGACCTCCCGGAAACCCTGGTGGAGCGTGAACTGGAAGCCATCATCCGCCAGCACGTGCAGCAGCAACAGCGGAAGACTGGCGCCCAGGAATCGCCTGGCACGGAGGATCTCACAAGCCTTCGCCAGGAGCATCGGAACGAAGCAGCACGCCGCGTGAAGCTCGGCCTCGTTTTAGAAGCGATCGCCGAGAAAGAAGGGCTGACGGTCACGCAGGACGATTTCAACGCCGAAATTATGCGGCTGGCGTCGGAACTCAAAGTGCCGGCGACCGATCTCGTCAAGATGGTCAAAGCCGGCGGACAAGAGTCCATCGATGAGTTACGCACCAGGATTTTGGCGGATAAAGCCTTGGATTTCGTATACCGCAATGCGGTGATTCAGGGATAGTGCCGAGAGGTGCAGGGCCAGCCTGAATTTCATTGGTCTGTATGTTGGGGAAATAGGGGTATAACACGCAGGATGCTCAAAAAGGCCGTCCAGCAATGCCGCAGCTGACGCGAAGAGGTTCGAGAGCGTACGCTTCGGTACATTTAATGCCTCTGGAGCGAAGCGAGAACGAAGCTGGCAGACTTTTTCAGCATCCTGCTAAGCGGAAAGGAACGACGTGCATGCTAGTTCCCATCGTTATCGAAACGACTAACCGAGGCGAACGCGCCTACGACATTTATTCTCGGCTCCTGAAAGACCGGATCATCTTCCTCGGTGCGCCAATCGACGACATCTTTGCCAACCTGGTTATTGCCCAGCTCTTGTTCCTCGAAGCAGAGGACCCTGAAAAGGACATCAATCTCTACATCAACTCCCCCGGGGGAAGCGTCACGGCGGGATTGGGCATTTATGACACCATGCAGTATGTGAAACCCCCGATCAACACCATCTGCCTCGGCCAGGCCGCCAGCATGGGGGCTTTTTTGCTTACCGCTGGAACCAAAGGCAAGCGATTTGCCCTGCCGAATGCGAGAGTCATGATTCACCAACCCATGGGCGGGTTTCAGGGGCAAGCCACAGAAATCGACATTCATGCCAGAGAGATCTTGAAAATCCGCGAACGACTCAATGAGATCATGGCCAAACATACCGGCCAGCCGCTGGAGAGGATATCCCAGGACACCGAACGGGATTACTTCATGTCGGCAGAAGAAGCCAAGCGGTACGGTCTCATCGACGAAGTCATCACGCGGCCACCGAAGCTCCTCAAGGCCGTCAGTGGCGACGCAGGAAAAGACGCGAGCAAGGACAAGTAACAGGGAGGACGCATGGCGAAACCGGATAAGATGGATCGACATCTCCGCTGTTCGTTCTGTGGAAAGAGCCGCGACGAAGTCCGCAAATTGATTGCCGGGCCCACTGTCTACATCTGCGACGAATGCGTCAACCTCTGTAACGACATCATTGCCGAGGATTGGGAAGAAGCAAAAGAAGAGATTTCGTCGAAACTCAAAAAGCCGGTGGAAATCAAACACCACTTGGATCAATACGTCGTGGGACAGGAGCGGGCCAAAAAAATTCTCGCGGTGGCCGTTCATAATCACTACAAGCGAATCTCGGCCAAGGATAAAGACGTTGACGACGTGCAACTCCAGAAGGGCAACATCCTCATGCTGGGGCCCACAGGCACAGGGAAAACGCTGTTGGCCCAGACCCTCGCGAAGTACTTGGACGTCCCCTTCACTCTGGCCGATGCGACCACGCTCACAGAGGCAGGGTACGTCGGCGAAGATGTGGAAAACATCATCCTCAAGCTCCTGCAAGCAGCGGACTACGATGTGGAACGGGCCGAGCGCGGCATCGTCTACATCGATGAAATCGACAAGATCAGCCGCAAGAGCGACAGCCCGTCCATCACCCGCGACGTCTCGGGCGAAGGGGTGCAACAGGCGCTGCTCAAGCTCATCGAGGGGACCGTCGCCAACGTGCCGCCTCAAGGCGGGCGCAAGCATCCGCACCAAGAGTTTATTCAAGTCAATACGAGCAATATCCTGTTCATCTGCGGCGGAGCGTTCGTCGGGCTCGAACAAATTATCGAACAGCGCCTGAATCAGAAGGCGATGGGATTTGGAGCCGAAGTTCGCGGACGGAGCGAGGTTCGACTTGGTGAACTGTTCGCGAAAGTTCAGCCGGAAGACTTCCTCAAGTACGGCTTGATTCCGGAGTTCGTCGGTCGGCTTCCGGTCGTAGCCACCTTGGATGAGCTGGATGAACGAGCCCTCATTCGAATTTTGACCGAGCCGAGAAACGCGCTCACGAAGCAGTATGAGAAATTGCTCTCCTTTGAGAAGGTGAAGCTCAAGTTCACGGAAGGCGCGCTCGGGGCGATTGCACGGAAAGCGTTTCTCCAAAAAACCGGCGCTCGAGGATTGCGTGCCATCCTCGAAGACGTGATGCTGGACGTGATGTATGATGCCCCTTCTCAGAAGCAGATTAAGGAAGTCCTCATCACCGAGGATGCCATCCTCGGCAAGTACGCTCCCATCCGAATCTTCGAACAAGACAAGGATGTGAAGACCGCCTAAGTCGTTATAACTGTAGATATTTTCGCCCGCCCCACAGGACGTCTACTCAGAATCCTCCAGGCCTGGTTACCCCTTCACAACGTCCCTTCTCGAATACTCTCTGCTCCCTTTTCCTACCTAACCTGTGGCGACGCTCATGACTCTACGCTTTTCCTCGACAAGATGAAATGCTGCGCTATACTTGCGTTACAGATTGAACGTGGAGGACGTGTGAAATATCCCGTGTCTTCAAGCCTTCGACACAAAGGGAAAGCCCTCGACCTTGACGCAGCCCGTGAAGTGATCACCCTCCTGGGGATCAACGGCGAACTCATGGGCAACCTGTCCTGGGACTTCGTCATTGACCAGATTCTGGCCTATCGTAAACCCCAAGCGAGCCGAGAAACCAGGAATGAGCCGCGCGTGACACTCACCTTCCGTGTCAAATACACAACCCCGGAAGGTCAGCAGTTTGAAAGTCGCGCAGGCGGCATCGGCGGAGGCGGGCTCTTTATCGAAAGCCTGAGCACTCTACCGGTCGGCACCAAGCTTGCGCTTGAATTTTCGCTGCCAGAGCAGCCGTCAGAATGGTTGCCGGCGAAGGGTCTCGTCGCGTGGGTATGCCCTAAAGCAGACCAATATACGTTTAGCCCTGGCATGGGGGTGCGCTTTACGGAGATTAACCCCGATATCCGTAACCGCGTGCTCGAACTAGTGAAATCGCTCCAGCCCGTAGGGCAGCCAGCCTAGCGACTAGGCAACTGCGACCGAATCGTCCGGCGTTCAATACCAATACAAGGACTTGACCATGAAGTTTACTGTGATCACGGCGGAAGGGCATGAGGGCAAAGTCCTTGAGATGAATGCCGACCGGGAAGTGATCATGCTTCATAGTGCCACGGGAGAACTGCTCGGCGCCCTGCCGTGGGGAACGATCATTGAACAGATTCTTGCCGGCGACGACGACGCGCGATTCACCCATGCGCGCTCTTATCCGAGAGCCCCGCTCGCCGTGAAAGTTCGCTACACGACCCCGGAAGGCAAACAGTTCGACAGCTTAACCGGCGGCATCGGTGCAGGCGGATTGTTCATCGAAAGCAGCACCCCGCTGGCTCCTGGGACCGAGCTTTCCGTCGAGTTTGCACTGCCCGATCGTCCTTGGGAAAAATACAAGGCCACAGCGAAGGTCGCCTGGATCCGCAACAAGCCTGAACGGCATCTGCTCTTCCCCGGGATGGGTATCCAATTTACCAACATCGATGAAAAGGCCCGCAAAGAGCTTGTCGATCTCGTCGATGCGTTGAATCGTTCCCGCCTAGCGACCTAATCTCCTCCGTTTCGCCCAGCGACGCACCCCACTGTCTGGATCCTTCGCGATCGTCATGTTGAGCGCTGCCCTCGTATCAGCGTCGCTGAGCATTCCCAGACGATAGGCTGCTTCTGCTCGCACCCCAGGCGAGAGATCATGGGCCAACCGTTCTCTGAGCCAAGGGGAGACCGCCGACCCTCCCCATTCACCCACCGCCGCCACAATGCCCTGACGAACCTCCGCATCGGAGTCACGTCCTGCTGCGACGAGCGCAGGAACCGATTGGCTTGAGTCGATTTGTAGCAATGCCCGCACCGCCGCTCTCCTAATCGTTGCATCCGAAGATCGCAGTAACCCTACGACAGGCTGTAGCAATCGAGAACCTGGTTCGATCTCACCGATCGCCACAACCGCCGCCTGCCGGACCGATTCGACAGGGTCCTCCAGCGCCTGCGTCAACAGGGCAACCACTCCATCAGTGGCTGCGGGTTTCAAGCGTCCCATGGCCAGCACTGAGGCTTCGCGGACAATTGCTGCCGGATCGTCCTTGAGGGGGAGAATGGAGTCTGCGGCTCGTGGGTCGCCGATCTTGCCCAGAGATTCTGCAGCCGTCCGCCGCATCTCTGGCACCTCATCGCGGAGCAACTCCAGCAATAGCGAGACCGTGCGCTCCCTCGATGAAGGCGGAGAATCCTGGACACAACCGGCGAAACAGAGGACTGCCAGGACGACTGAATACCCGATGGTGCGAGAGGAGATGCGACAAAGCAGGGTGCAGGCATCGGGCAGGCTGATGAAGACCGCACCCCAACTCACGCTTGTTTAGGAGGCTCTTCGTGGAGGGCAGGCAGTTCTTTGGCTGCTTCGATGGATTGCTGGAATTCCTTCTGGGCAGAATCCATCTCGGCTTGGATTGTCCGCATCTCGGGATCGACCGAATTGCGGACATCGGCAACGGCCTGCTTGAACGTCCGCAACACATCCCCAAGTCCTTCTCCCAAACTCTGCATATCCCCTGGGGAAATTCCGGCCGGCTGCGCGGCCTTCGCCTTCATTGCCGCCTGCTGTGCCTGCACGCGGGCCACGGCATCCTTGTTGACAATGGCCGACGGGCGTTTAACTACTGGTTTTGCCTGGGCGCCAGCGGGAAGAGGCGGGTACTGCGCCCGCATCATCGGCGTGGGAGCAGCCGCGCGTTCTTCCATCGTGGGAGGCTGCTGGCTCTGCCCCGTCGATTGGGCCGAGACTGACTGGGCTGCCGTTGATGTCATTGGCCGAGCCTGCTGTGGCGGAGCCGCCATGTTGTACATCAGGGCGGCAGTGGTCCCGGGAGTCAGTTCCGGCCCAGGTACATAGGGTGCCGTGGGCTTCGGAGCGGCAAGAGTCTCCCCCGGCGAAATCGCTGGTACCGGTGCAGCCTGGGACGTTGATTGGACCTGCGCGGGTGCCGGTTGATTCGCTTCGGGCGGTGCCGCATTCGGCGGGGGAATATCGTTGACTTCTTTCTTGAACCCTCTGAGCGCTTTGCCGACTCCTTCACCGATTTGTGGGAGTTTTCCCGCCCCGAAAATGATGAGGACAATGACGAGGATAATGATGAGTTCCGAGATCCCCATGGTACCAAACATGGCGTGATTCCTTTTCCCTTTGACAAATCGCCGGCGGCCTTGCCTTGTTGAGAACCGAATCAACTTTATAGGCCATTAGGAGGCACTGTCAAGGAAGGGAGAGGAGGCTAAAAAATCGGTACGATCTCACTCTGCAACGGCAGCCCGAATACCAAGGCCTCACGGTCAGAGAGGTACACGTCCAGTTCACTCCTGATCCCGAACTCGCCGGGCAAGTAGATCCCTGGCTCAATAGAAAAGCAGGTCCTCGACATCAGACGGCGGGTGTCCTGCGTCTCCAGGCCATCGATGTTGGCTCCGTTGCCATGAACTTCTTCACCGATCGAATGGCCCGTGCGATGGACGAATTGATCGCCATAGCCGCCTCGTTGGATGACCTGCCGGCAGGCATCGTCGACTTCCCAGCCGAATGGGCGATGGCCGGCAGCTACTTCTGTCTGGACGAAGGTCAGGGCCGCGTCCCGTCCCTGCCGGACCAAGTCGAAGATCTCGCGATGTTTCACCGGGACGGTCTGACCGACATAGCCGGTCCAGGTGATATCGGCGTAGACCGAACCAGCCTCCGCTCGTTTGGCCCAGAGATCGATCAAGAGCAACGCATCGCGGGTGACCTCCGCTGACCCAGTCTCTGTCGGACCATAATGGGGATCAGCGCTGTGGGCATTGACGGCGGCGATCGGTGCACTCGACGTGACCATCCCGGCCTCGCGTATACGAGCCAGAATAAACTGCTGCGCCCCAAATTCAGTGAGACCCCGCCCTTGCGTTATCGCCTCATGCACATGATTAAACGTCTGATCAACGATGCGCCGCAGCGCCGCCGCGGCAAACTGATGCGATTCGAGTTGACGGTCCGTCCAGCGCGCTTCAAACGTCTGAATCAAATCCGCTGAACTGACCACCTCGACATCGTAACTTCTGATCAACTCGATCGTACCGGCATCCACGCGCGACACATAGGGAACCGCGTTCAGCGGGGAATACTGCATTGCGACACGGAGACCACCGGCGAGCAGGCGCGCAAGGATCTCCCGTTGCTGCTCCCACGACACATAGCAGTCGGCTTGTCCTGGCAATGTATCCAGCACGTGCGGCTCGATGCGATGCAGCAGCTTGACAGGAACTCCCTGCGCCGGAATCCAGTAGTACCATCGCCTCGTCACATGGACGGTAGGATCGAGCAGGAGTATACGATAGGCGAGGGGGTCGCTCCCGCGGAAATCATAGAAGAGCCAGCCGTCGATCTCGGCATCACGCAGTGCCTGCTGAATCTCACTGATACGCTGATATATGGCCGTGGTCATGGTAGAAGGCATCTTATCGTCGTGCTCCCAAGCCGTCAATGAGACGGCCGTTGAGATCGGTGGTCATGCTACAATGCGCACCATGGCAGTTGAGCCTGCACCAGAGCCTTCCCAGTTCCGCGTGACCCTGTTTGTCGGACCGCAGCCAGTGGAGGGGAAACCCTTCACTTCCTCCTGTGTATTTAACGTCAAGAAACGGAGTTGGAAGGGCGGAATCCAGGTCGCCGTCGTGATCACCCAGAGTCAGATTGATACGCTCAGCACCGACGTTGATTTCTCCCGCTGGTTGGCCCTGGCCCTAGCCGATCTCGCAGATGAAGATCGTCTATCTCATCAGAAGCGAGCCCATGAGCTGTTTATCCAAGCAGTCTGTTGGTGCAAGCTGGACCTGGCGTTGCAATCCGGCATCACTCAAGAGAACCAATGTCTCGCAGACGACATATGGATCCCTGAAGTCAGAGACACCGTCATCAAGCGGACGAACTTCATCACGTCGTACATTGCATCTGAACTGGACCTCGTACTGAGAGACGTTACCGCTCCATAAGACACTCCACGCAGGCGCGGCAGGGGGTTTGCAATCAGAGTTGAATTTGTTATAACCCCACTACCACTGAATCGTGGGTAAGCGTCCTGGAGTCAACCACTGCCGCTCAGCTCGCTCTGTCGAAGAAGGAGGATTATCTGTGAACACATACTCGTCTTCATCCAATCGCCCCTGTAAGGCTTCCAGCTTCAAACTGGTGGCGGTCTTCCTGCTCCTGGCCCTGTGCACCGTCACAATGGTGCCGTCGGCGTGGAGTCAAGAAAGCGCGGCCCCCTCGTCGAGCGAGAGCACCGAGGGCGGAACCGCGTCAAGCGCGGGCATGCAAGCTGCTGCCGGTGTCTCCACCCTGTTGTATCTTCCACTGAAGCGTAGCTTCGCCATCGGCGGAGGGATTGTCGGGGGACTCGCCTATGCGTTTTCCGGCGGGAATGAACATGCAGCCAAGAGCATCTGGAACACCAGTCTCTACGGCACCTACATCATTACCCCCGATCACCTACAAGGCAATCGGCCCATCCGCTTCCTGGGGGTCGCTGATTCGAATGATGCACCGGCGCCAGCCCCTGCTCCGGAGCCCATCCGCTAGCCGATGAAACCGATCATCGGCGTCACACCAGACTTCAACGCCGGTAATCGGAAGGAATGGGGTGGGCGGGAGCCCACCTACTTTTTGCGCGCACGCTACATCCGTGCCATCGAAGAACTCGGCGGCGTCCCGCTGGTCCTTCCACTCCTGGCAGACCGGGCTACGAGACGGTGCCTCCTGCAGCAGCTTGACGGACTCCTCCTCACCGGAAGCGGGCCGGACCTTCCACCGTCATTGTATGGTGAACGTCAGCGGTATCCCTTCGGAATCGTGAGCGAACGTCGCGCGAGTTTTGAACTGGACATCGTCCACCTGGCGAGACAGGCTGATGTCCCACTGCTCGCCATCTGCGGAGGCATGCAGACGATGAACGTCGCCTGCGGCGGCAGTCTGTTTCAGGACATCTCATCCCAAATCTCGACCGCGCTCCAACATCGGCAACGGACTCCGTCGACGAATCTCAGTCATACCGTCACAGTCACACCCGGCAGCCTGCTCCGCCGCATCGTACGATCGCGGTCGATGCGAGTGAATAGCTCGCACCATCAATCGGTCAAAGCCGTCGCGCCATCATTGATCGCCAGCGCCCTGGCCCCCGATGGAATCGTGGAGGCAATCGAATCTCCGGCCCACCGCTTTTTTCTCGGCATCCAGTGGCACCCGGAATTTCTTTTCGACCGGCACCCCCTCCACAGACGATTGTTCGAGACCTTTCTGCGCGCCGCCCGCGCCACAGACCGTGGCGCGTGAAACACGAGAACCGGCTGGTCTCTCTTGTTTATCAGGTCTGTTTGGTTTGTTTAGTCGAACGAGACTGACCAGATGAACAAAACAGAGCGGATGAACCAGATCAACATGTCTCGCCGATCTCGCTCGGCTATCCTATGGAGAAGGCCTGCTATACTTGACCCCATATGGAACAGAAGCTCGTTGACCCTACAGCGCCTTCCGCCATCCCCGCGGTCTGAGGAGGTACGGTGATCAGCCGACTCTTCAGAACCAAGTCCATTGAGCAAATTCTCGCAGACGCAGATCATCCCGATCATCGTTTGAAAAAAACCCTCACGGCCTGGGATTTGACCGCGCTCGGCATCGGCGCGATTATCGGCACCGGCATCTTCGTCCTGATCGGCACTGCCATAGTCGGCGATGCCCACCGGCCCGGGGCAGGGCCTGGAATCATTCTGTCCTTCGTGCTCTCCGGCCTGACCTGCGCCTTCGCGGCACTCTGCTATGCAGAGTTTTCCACCATGATTCCCGTGGCCGGCTCTGCCTATACCTACTCGTATGCAACGTTGGGAGAATTCCTGGCCTGGATCACTGGCTGGAACTTGATTCTCGAATACGGTGTGGCCTGTGTCGCCGTCGCCATCGGGTGGTCCGGCTATTTCAACAATCTGCTCAGGTTGGCCGGGATCGAATTGCCGCACTGGGCTACGCATCCACCCGGAGGACCTGACGGGGGCGTGGCAAACTTCCCCGCCGCCATTATCGTGTTACTCGTCACTGTCATCCTCGTCATTGGGATCAAAGAAAGCGCCCGCGCAACCGGCATCATCGTGTGCTTGAAACTCGCAGTCATCCTCTTCTTCATTGCCGTGGGGACACCGGCCGTAAATACCGACAACTGGACGCCCTTCCTGCCGCAAGGATTCGCCGGCGTCGGCGCCGCAGCGGCGATCGTGTTCTTCGCCTATATCGGATTCGACGCCATTTCGACGACCGCCGAGGAAGCCAAGAATCCTCAGCGGGATCTGCCGATTGGGATCATTGCCTCACTCAGCATCTGCACCGTCCTCTACATTAGCCGTGGCTGCTGTCCTAACAGGCTTAATCCCCGCTTCACAGATCGATATCCATGCGCCGGTGGCCGAAGCGCTGAGTATGGTGGGCTTCAAGTGGGGAGCGGCGATTGTGGCGATCGGGGCCGTAGCCGGGATTACCAGCGTACTCGTCGTGATGATGCTGGGGCAGATCCGGGTATTCTTTGCCATGTCACGCGACCACCTCTTGAGCCCCTGGCTGTCAACCGTGCATCCGCGCTATGGCACGCCTCACTATGCCACAATTCTCACCGGTATCGCCGTGGCCATGCTCGCTGCCCTTATTCCCATCGGTGATGCAGCGGACATGACGAACATTGGCACTCTCTTTGCCTTTGTCCTGGTCTGTATCGGTGTCGTGATCCTGCGCTACACGAAACCCAACCAAATCCGCCCATTCCGGCTTCCGTTCATGCCGGTCGTTCCCATTCTGGGCATGCTGGCCTGCCTCGGCTTAATGAGCTTTCTCCCATGGGTGACCTGGATTCGATTCGTCGTCTGGACTGCTATCGGCATTGTGGTCTACATGGGATACGGCCTGAAGCACAGCAAACTGGCCGGCCCTTCTTCTGAAGGCCACCTTCCAAAACGTTCCTAGCAGGATGCTGAAAAAGTCTCCCTTCTCACCCGCCCACCCCGGCGCGCCGAGACGCGCCTTTTCCCATGCAGCGTTCTCGCATCGTTCAGACCCTCAACATACCCCCACTCGAGGAAAGAGCTGTTCCGACAGCTCGGGGTCGGGCGGGTGAGAATGTTACGCCTCGGCCCTTCACTCGCTGCGGCCTTGCTGGACGGCCATTTTGAGCATCCTGCGGGAGTGTTCCCCTGTTGAGCCACACGTGCGAACCCTCGAAGTTCTCGCGTGCCAACATCGTTCTTCCGCAGTCTGCTAAATAGAGCGCGTTAGCTGGATTTGTCTGTGGGATGAGCCGCCAGGGCTGGAGCAGAAGCCGGTGTGGTGTCAGCAGTAGCAATCTGGGAGGCTGCAGGCACGCTAGGCTGGTCCGTTGGTGCTGATGCAGCAGCGGATACGGATACCGCTGGTTTGGGAGCAGCGGGCGGCTTGGGAGGAGCAGGTTTCTCCGGCTTGATGCCTCCTTCCCACGAGGGACCAGAGTACATATCCGCCGAGAGACCCTTCATTTTCCATTTCTCTTCGAAATCCGCGGCCGCCTTATTTGGCGTCTCACCACTCCCCACGACATCATTCCACGGATAGACCTTCGGGCCGATCTGGCACCCGGTCTCCGTCCGCTTCAAATACAAGGCAATCGGATTCCCGCGGTACGGTCCAAGATAGATATGCACGGAACCGGCGTATTCGAGCAAATCCTCCATGCGCGCCTCCAAGAGGGGGGCATGATGCCATAAGAGGGAGGAGAGGGCAAGAAGGCGCTCCTCCTTGCTCGCGCAACGCGCGGCCTCAGCAGGATACGAGGGAGCAGGCAGACCGTTCTTTCTGCTCGCAGAGAACCCCACGATGAAATGGATGGAATGACACCCGTGCTGATCCCTTGCTCCCGGAGCGCGCACGATCAGAATGTGCTCGCTCGACGGCCGCAGTGGGACCAACACGGGTGCCATTCCAAGAGAGAGAAGCAAGCGAGCTTGGAAGGATCAATTATATGCATGATGGTCGCTCGATGCGCGCAGTCAGGGAGCTAGCCTCCACTCTAGGGGAATCGGCCCGCTACCTGCACGGGGCTGTTGATTGACAGACTTTTCACCCGTCCCGTAGACTGCTTCCTATGCCATCACGATTGATCACCCCGTCTCGCCCAAGTAACAAAAAGACCACCATTGGCTTCGTCAACCTGGGTTGTTCGAAAAACCAGGTCGATTCCGAAGTCATGTTGGGCATGTTGGTTGCGGACGGGTTTGCCTTAACCGATAATCCGAAGAAAGCCGAAGTGGTCATCATTAATACGTGTGGTTTCATCGAAGAGGCCAAGCAGGAGTCGATTGATACAATCATTGCGCACGGCAAACTAAAAGAAGCAGGATCCTGTCGTGTGTTGATTGCCGCAGGCTGTCTGGCGCAACGGTATCAAGGAGATCTCCTCGAGCAATTGCCGGAACTCGACGGCGTGGTGGGGACCGGTGAGTTCGGAAAGATCGCGGAGATTTGCCGGAATCTTCTGGGGCCGAAGAAGCGGCAACAACGGCTCTGGATCAGCGAGCCTCCCTATTTGTACGACGCAGACGCGCCGCGTCTTCGTCTCGGGAAGGCCCATAGCGCGTATGTGAAAATCGCCGAAGGCTGTAACCGGAATTGCGCCTTCTGCGCTATCCCCCTGATGCGGGGCAAGCAGCGAAGCCGCCCCGTGGAATCGATTGTAGCCGAAGCCACGCGCCTGGCCGCTGAAGGTGTGAAA
The DNA here is from genome assembly GCA_963775905.1 of Nitrospirota bacterium. Classification (GTDB taxonomy): domain Bacteria; phylum Nitrospirota; class Nitrospiria; order Nitrospirales; family Nitrospiraceae; genus Palsa-1315. The sequence continues at coordinate 163,517 of CAVZKI010000007.1, forward strand.
GAGGTCAACCTCATTTCCCAGGATACTGTGAATTATGGCGTCGATCTTGGTGTGCGCCAAGGCCTCGTCACGCTGCTTCGCGAGCTGGTGAAGGTGAAAGACTTGCGCTGGATCAGGCCGTTCTATCTCTACCCGCAACAGGTATCGGATGAGTTGTTGGATCTCTACGCAGGAGAAGAAAAGATTACCAAGTATATCGACATGCCGCTGCAACACATCAACGACCGGATGCTCAAGCGGATGCACCGGCTGGGTGATCGGGCTGCCATCACCTCCCTCGTCGATCGGATCCGGACGCGCATTCCCGGCGTCACGTTTCGCACGGCCTTCATCGTGGGATTCCCAGGAGAGACGGAGCAGGCGTATGACGAACTGAGAGGCTACGTGGAAGATGCCGAGTTTGATCGGGTGGCGGTGTTTTTGTATTCGGACGAGGAAGACACGCCGGCCGTCGGCCTTGATGACAAGGTTGAGCGATCGGTCATGGACGAACGACGGAATGAAATTTTAGCTGTGCAAGAAGAGATTGCGGCGGCACGAGGCCAGGCCCGTATCGGCTCTGTGATGGAGGTCTTGGTCGAAGGGGTCTCCGAAGAGACAGGGTTACTATTTGAGGGACGCCATGAAGGGTTGGCTCCGGAGATCGACGGCGTCGTGTATATCAATGATGGATCAGCCACTGCAGGGGAACTCGTCAAGGTCGAGATCACCGATGCAGCTATGTACGATCTTGTGGGCCACATCGTCTCTTAACAGGATGCTGAAAAAGTCTACCAGCGGCGTTCTCGCATCGTTCAGACCCTCAACGTACCCCCACTCGGGAAAGAGCTGTTCCGACAGCTCGGGGTCGGGCGGGTGAGAATGTTACGCCTCGGCCCTTCCTCGATGCGGCCTTGCTTGGGAGAAGGCGCGTCTCGGCACGCCAGGGTTGGGCGGGTGAGAAGTCTGGCCTTTTTGAGCATCCTGCTAGCACCATCTACCGCCTACCGCCTGGATCGCTTCCTACCTGCTACAATTCAATAAGTTACGCTCATTGAAAATACTATAAGTTCACGATGGCACACCGAAAAGAATCTGTCGTCCTCCTGATCCATTGTAAGGATCGCAGGGGTATTGTGGCCCGGGTTTCGGGCTTCATTCACGACTTCGGCGGGAATATTCTCGATTCGGATCATCATACAGATGAAGAGACGAACGAGTTTCTCATGCGCATGGAGTTTGCCGCCGAGGGTTTGCAGATTCCGCCCGATGAGATCGCAACCGCCTTCGCTCCGGTCGCGAAGACCTTCGAGATGCGCTATGAAGTTCGCCCTTCAAACTGCCGAACGAGGGTCGCGATGTTGGTCTCGAAACAGGATCACTGCCTGGCGGATCTGCTTCAACGGCACAAACGCGACGAGTTGCACATCGATATCCCGGTGATTATTTCCAATCACGATACCTGCGCCGGCTGGGCCGAACTGTTCAAGATCCCCTTCTCCGTTTGTCCCGTAACCAAGGAGACCAAGCCGCAGCAGGAACAGCAAGTTCTCTCCTTGCTGAAGGATCATCGTATCGAACTCGTGATCATGGCTCGGTACATGCAAATCCTCAGCGCCAGCTTTCTTTCACAGGTCGGTTGTCCGGTTATCAATATCCATCACTCCTTCCTGCCGGCTTTCATCGGTGCCAATCCCTATCGCCAGGCCTATGACAGGGGTGTAAAAATCATCGGGGCCACGGCGCACTATGCCACGGACGATTTGGATGAAGGTCCCATCATCGAGCAGGACGTCATGCGCGTGGGCCACCGGGATACCGTCGATGATCTGGTGAGGAAGGGACGGGATCTGGAGGAGATTGTGCTGGCCCGCGCCGTGCGCCGCCATGTTGAACGACGGGTGTTGGTATATGGCAGAAAAACCGTCGTGTTCGATTAACCGGATGCTGAAAAAGTCCGCCAGCAGGGGGAGGGAAGCGGCCAGGTGCCCTTCTTGCTCGCAGAACGCGCACGATGAAACTGTGCTCGTTCGATGCGCGCAGTAAAGGCCAGCCTCGGCCACTCCCCTAAAGAGAGGTGGAGAGAATTGAAAGGGCCATACCCAGCGCGCAACGGGAGACTCGTTCGAGCCACCACAGCTCAACATACACAAGCAAGCTTGGAAGAACCATCTGTGGTTGCTCGCTGTGGCCTTGCTGGACGAACTTTTTGAGCATCCGGCGGGATCTACGCCTGTTGTCCTAGACGTGCAGGCCAGCGGAGTTCAGACGTACCCACAGCGTTTTCCCACCGCCTGACAGCCCGCATTATTCATGACGGTTTGTCGCGAAATCGCTCGAAGGCGCGTTCCTCGTGTCGCATATCTCGTATCTCGCATGCGACGATACAGACACACGCTTTCCGTCCTGCGCTTCACACTTCACGAACGACGCTTCACGCGCACGCGCAGTGGATTGGCGATTGCAGCAGAAGCGTTCATGCGTCATGCGGGTTAGGAGGGGGTTAGGGATCGTTTAGCCGATGCGGGGGCCAGAGGCAGCATCACCGTAAAGGTCGAACCTTCGCCGATCTTGCTCTGGACCTCGATACGCCCGCGATGGGACTCGACAATCCAGGCGCAGATGGCCAGCCCAAGGCCCGTGCCCTTCTTGGTATGGGCCCGCGCCTCATCGGTGCGATAGAACCGGTCGAAGATCCGAGACTGATCCTCTTGCGCGATCCCAATGCCGTGATCGGTCACGGACACCCGTGCGTGAGTCTGTTCGATCATCAGCGCGATGTCGACTGTGCCGCCTGGGCGGGAGTATTTGACTGCGTTATCGAGAAGATTCAGGAACAGTTCGCGCAAGCGTAGTTCATCTCCCAATACCACTGCCGGCGCGGTGGTTCGTAGTACGACCTGGTTGTCCCGTTCCTGACCCAACAGCGAGGCTTGCCGGTGGAGGTCCTCGACGAGAGTGTCCAGTGGGACCGGCAGACATTCCATCTTCACCTCGCCCATGTCGGCCCGTGAGAGAAAGAGCAACTCATCCACAATGCGCGTCATCCGGTCGATTTCTTCGAGATTGCTCTCCAAAACGACTTTGTAGTCGTCGGTTTCGCGAGGGCGTCGAAGCGCGAGTTCGGTTTCCCCTTTCATGACCGTCAACGGCGTGCGCAGTTCGTGGGAGGCATCGCTGCTGAACTGGCGGATCTGTCGAAAGGAGGTTTCAAGCCGGTCGATCATGTCATTAAACGTTTTAGTCAGACGACCGATTTCGTCGGCCGAGGCCGGGACAGTCAGTCGTTGTGTGAGATCGCCTCCGGCAATGCGTTGGGCAGCGAGTGTGATCGCATCGACCGGACGAAGGGCTCGGCCGGCCATGAACCAGCCGCCGGCGAGCGACACGGCCAGTGCGATAGGGATACTTACCAGAAGCACTAACAGGAGGCGGTTTAGGGTCTCTTCGACGGAGTCCATCGAGGTGCCAACCTGGATGATATAGAGCAGGCTGCCCCGATAGATGATGGGAACCGAAATGAGGCGCAATGGCGGTTCCCTGGGGTATTTTGCGAATTCGAGGAGCGAGCGGCCTGTGTAGGCAACTTCCAAGGCCTGCCGGCTCAGCGGCATCTCATGTTGTTTCATGTTCGGCGAACGAATGGTGATGGTGCCGGAGGGGCTGAAGATCTGGAAGAACTTATCGATGCGCGCCAGTTCTGGGAACTGCGACATGAGTTCGTCTTCGTCGATGAGAGGGAGGAACCCGCGTTCTTCCAGCGACCGAACGGCCGCCGCGGCGGTTTCCTCCAGCGATTCATCGACCGCATCGTGGAGGCTTCGAGCCGTAATCACGTACAGGATGGTTGAAAAGATGATGAGGATGAGTGCGAGAGCCGTGCCGTACCAGAGCGTGAGCCGGAGGCGAAGCGGCATCAGTCGACCTTCAGCATATATCCGCTTCCGCGAATAGTGTGAATCAGCCTCTTTGAGTGTCCCCGGTCGATCTTGTTGCGGAGATAATTCACGTAGACATCTATGACATTGGTGAACGTGTCGAAATCCTGGTTCCACACATGTTCTGAAATCATAGGACGGGTCAACACGCGTCCCGAATGGCGCATCAGATATTCGAGCAGGGCATATTCCTTCAAGGTGAGGTCGATCCGCTGGCCGCATCTGGTCACTTCGCGCGTGGCCGGGTTCAATGCCAGATCGTCGATCTGGAGCACGCCGGAACTCTCGGTGGAGCCGCGGCGAAGCAGGGCGCGAATTCGAGCAAGCAGTTCGTCGATCGCGAAGGGCTTGGTGAGGTAATCGTCCGCTCCTGCGTCAAGTCCCTTGACGCGCTGGTCTACTTGCGATTGGGCGGTCAGAATCAGGATGGGAGTTTGAATCCGTGCCTGGCGGACGCCCTTGAGAATTTCCAATCCGGGCAATGACGGCAGCATCAAGTCGACGATCAGTAAATCGTAGTTGGTGTTAAGGGCCATCTCAAGGCCCTTCGCGCCGTCTTCACAGAGGTCGACGGCGTAGCTCTCCTCTTCAAGCGCGCGCTTGATGAAACAGCCGACTTTGGTTTCGTCTTCAATGACTAGAATGCGCATAGTTGTCGATGGAGGATTATACCAAACCTGTGCGCGCCAATCTTGTGAATAGAAACCCTACTGTGTGGTGTCAGTGGGGGCCTGAAATGGTGACGCTGCTGGGCGTCGGCACAAGGTGCGTATATCCTTCCACTCTTCGTGAGAAAATAGTTTCACAGGATGCGCAGGCGGTGCTCCGGCAAGCTTGGTCAACTTTGCAATGCGGTCGTCGGTGTGGGGATGGGTGGATAGATAGGAGAGGGCAACTGGGTCATGGGGATGTTGCGCCTCCATGACATGGTAGAAGGCGATCATCTCAGCAGGGTCAATACCAATAGTCTGGAGCAATAGCAGCCCCTCACGGTCGGCTTCATCTTCGTGAAGGCGGCTGTAGCGTAATACCCCCAGCACGCGCGCGCCCTCGATTCCATAGGCCAATGCCCCGGTGAAGTCGCCAGATACGGCGGCGATCAAGAAGCTGGTCGAGGCCTGCTCGATAATGGCACGGGTCGAATGCTGTTTGTAGATATGTTGGAGTTCGTGAGCGAGCACTCCCGCAAGTTGCTCCGGCGTCTCTGTGGCTTCGAGAAGGTCACGGAACACCACCACTTGTCCTCCGGGCAATGCGAAGGCATTCATGACAGGCCGGTCCACGACGGTGAGTCGAATGCGATAGAGAGAGTCGGGCATTGCACGAGACAATCTTGTAACAATGCTCTCAATCGCAGGAAGACGGTTCTGATCGAGGCAGCGGTTGGCCAAAGGGGCAAGCTGTTCGAGCACGGAGATACCGAGTTGTTCTTCCCACGAGGCGGGAATGCGATGTGCGATGAACGTGGCTAACCCCGGGATGCCCCAGACGTAGAACCCGGCTGTCACTCCCAAAAGAGCAATCCCCGCCAGGATCGTCAATCGCACGCGTAAGGGCCGCTGCCGAGGGCCACGGAAATGAGTAGCGCTCGATGCCGCAGCCTGTTGCATTGCGGTGAGAAACGTAGAGTCCTCGACGATCACAGTCTGCGGCAGGGGGGGTCCATATTCAAGGCGAACTTGTTCACCCTCGTAGGCCCCTTGCGTCTGCGCAATCTCAGCGTAGGGCCAGCGGGTGGTGTTTCCATCCGTCTTCAAGATGTGCAGGGCGGTCGTGGTGAGCTGGATCGTGATGGGGTGTCGTGTCGCGTTTCGACCGTCGAGGTAATATCCCTGCCAGAGTGTCGGCATGGTGCATTAGCCCAGGTCGAATCCGGTATCGAGGAAGCCGTCCAATCCTTCGCCGATCGGCGGGGCTCCGTCGTACGCCTGAACGATCTCATCGAAATTGTCGATGCCGACGAGTGCCATCTGGTCCGTTATAAATTGGATGTTACGGATGGTTGTCCAGGGCCAGGCGAGCCCAAGGGTACAAACAATTAAGAGCAGGTTGCCGAGTTTCAGCTTGAGGTACGGCCACGTAGTTATGGGCAGCCGAAATCGTGCGGAACCGATCGATGTCTGTTCCCAAAAGAAGCGCTGCTCCTTAACTGAATATGGTAGCCAGAGAAGACGAAAGACCAGCGCGCCGATAATCAGGCCGGCTATCGTTCCGATCACAAGGGAGCGGGCCGTTTCGGGATCTGCGATATTTTTCAGCGGTAGTTCGATGAGGGAGTAGAGACCCAGGCCGGCGATGATCGCAACGGTAACCGCAGGAAGATACATCATCAAAAACGGACGGAACAGCACAGCCCCGTCACCTGAAAACTTGAATGGCTCGCTTCCAAAGTAGCTGTGCGCCGTGAGAAAGGCCTGCTTCTTGGTCGAGAAGTACGGATAGTAGAGCCCGAATGTCACACCGATAAGGAAATAGCCGGAGAGCCACAATTTGATGAAGTTCAGCGTTTTGCCTTGGAATGAGAAGCGGATACCGCGCCAGGCGGTGCGACTCAATCGGTAGCGCCTCGCGCTGACGATGGCAACGGGAATGAAAAGAACAAACAACAGCCACGCGGCGGCTTGAAGCGCGATCTGAATAACCATGTTGGATTCGAGAAAGAACCCCCCGTTGGACAATAGGTAGTAGGGAGCTCCAAAGACCAGACTGGCCTTCATGGCTCCGTTGAAGAGTTCGCGAGCGTTCCCGTGATACGAGAATCGGTCGCCTGCGAATTCTGTTTGGCCGAATAAGAATGTTCGAACGCGAACCTTGGCCCAGTAATAGTAGATGCCGAGCGTGAGCAGCGTGAGAAGCGTATTGACCAGATGGATACCGAACAATGTTCCGCCGGTCCCGTGGAAAACGGCCGTCTGTGTCTTTGAGCCGAGCCGTTGAGTCCTTTCCGTCCGAATCCCCTCCTGATCGGCCAATCTCGGGACTTGCCGGGGAGTCTTATGGACGACTTGGGAAAGACCTGCTTCGTCCAGTGAAGCGCCTGGCATCGCGACGACGAGGAAGGGGGCTCCACAATTGGCGCAAGAAGCCTTCATTCCTGACTTAAGGGCAGCGACATCTCGCACCCGATGGGACGTGGAGCAGCGTCCACAGGACAATCTGATAGATGTGCCCATCGCCATGGCAGTATTCACAAAATGTCCTCTCCCTTCGTGAAAACGTGCATGCGTGGAATATCTCCGCTAGTTGGGATCTCCGTGGACGGTTTGTTCGATAGCAACAATGACGGGTTCTTGACCTTGCGCGCGGAACGTGGCCACTTCTACGCCTTCGATTCGTGCCTCCTGTCCCCCTTGTCGAATCGTCTCAACGGACTGGAACGTTGCCTTCGCACTCCGGCCATCTGGCGCAGCCTCGATAACTGTTCCGACTCGCCTGTATTCGTAGGTTCCAGGAAAGGCAAAGCCCATCTGAAGGGCTTTGCGATAGTCGTCCCGGTTCATGGAGGTGGATTGTCGATTGGCGCCCCGTTGCATGTGAATGGTAAATGTGGCATTCGGTGCAATATATCGAAGGATGGCGTCGGCGTCTTTCTTTTGCACTGCATGATCGATGAGGCTCAACACAACCTCCACTCCCTCTTTCGTCACGGGCCAATCGGCTGTTGATGGGTGAGGTTGTGAAACGGCTTGCGATTGGCGCGGTGAAGTTGGAGGTAGCGTGGTGGTTGGGTGTGCGCCCGATTCAGTTGGTATCTGATTGTTTGAGAAGAGCCCTGTCCCGAGGGACAAATATACGAGCACGCCGAGTGCTAGCACCGTGGTGACTACCATGAAGAGACGTGAGCGGACGATCACCGCGCTCTGTCTTGCCCCGGGTGACGCGGGTTTCAGCCGTACGACTGATTTCGGCGGTCGCCGGAGGGTTCTTGATGATGGATCCCTCACCAGGACCAGGTTTGCCTCGCAAGAGGAGCAGGAGGCCTGCTGCCAGCTGCTCGAGGAAGGTTGCGAGAGAATTTCGTTCGGGTTTGTACAGAGGGGACAGGCAATAGTCATTATGGACCAAAACTCCTCTCAACGAGGCCCATCATCGGTCGTACGCGAGGGAGGATATCTTCGTTCGAGTGCAGGAACCACTCAACCATAGCGTAAAATATCAGGAACGCAAATCTGCCTAACCGACTCCGAAATAGGGCCGGAGCGATCCGGCTTGTAAGGAAAGCAAAAAGTGGCTTGGTGATGCCTACTTCGGCGGAAAGCGGGTGATTGAGACCGGTTCGTAGGTCAGGGCCGATCCCGCGGGGCTTCGCCGGGCTAAACTGTGTTTAAGCCATTGGGCATCGTCCCGCTTCAGGAAATCCGATCGATAGTGTGCTCCTCGACTCTCTTGCCGAGCCAGTGCGCTGGCGACAATGGTTTCCGCGACATCGAGCAGGGACTGGAGCTCGAAGACTTGCACGAGATCCGTATTAAACACCCGTCCTTTGTCTTGTACCGTGACGGAGGCGGCGCGATGGGTCAGTGCAGTGAGTGCCGAGATCGCAGCAGACATGGATTCGTGAGTCCGAACGAGGCCAAGATTGAGGCTCATCAACTGGCCGAGTTCTTCCCGAATTTGCCAGGCTCGGACCGATCCCTCCTGTGCCAGCAGGCGCTGGACGCGACGCTGCTCGGTTGTGAGCTGGTCTGTTGTGAGTGCCTGTGGCGCGACGGTTCGAGCGTACTCTCCGGCTCGAATTCCTGCGCGCCGACCAAACACAATCGTCTCAAGGAGTGAATTGCCTCCGAGCCGATTGGCGCCGTGCACACTGACGCAGGCGCATTCTCCGGCTGCATAGAGACCCACGATGTCTGTTTCGGTCCATTGATTGGTCCGGACGCCACCCATCTGATAGTGCGCCCCGGGGCGGACAGGAATGGGAGTCTCGATGGGATCGAGACCGGCAAACTCAATAGCGAGTTCTCTGATCTGAGGGAGCCGTTCGAGAATGCGCTGGCGTCCAAGGTGCCGCAAGTCCAGCAACACGCACCCGTCGACCCCGCGGCCTTCGAGGATTTCTTGCCCGATGGCCAATGAGACAGTGGAGCGGGTGGCCAGTTCCATCTGCTGCGGAGCATAGGTCTTCATAAACCGTTCGCCCAGCGTATTCAGAAGGTAGGCTCCTTCTCCGCGAGCCCCTTCGGTGATGAGGATACCCGTGCCCTTGAGTGTGGTGGGATGGAACTGGACAAATTCCATGTCCGCCAGCGGGGCACCGGCACGATATGCGAGCGCCATGCCGTCACCGGTGTTGATCACGGCGTTCGTGCTCGTCAGGAAGACGCGCCCGCTGCCTCCCGTGGCCAAGATGACGGCTTTGGCCCCGATCGCGCGCAACCCTCCATGGATCAGGTCCCACGCTACGACTCCCCGGCAGGCGCCGTCTTCCACGATCAACGCTGTGACATACCACTCTTCATACACGGCGATGCACCGTTTGAGCAGCTGTTCGTACATGGCGTGGAGGATGGCATGGCCGGTACGATCGGCGGCGTAGCAGGTGCGTGGGAAACCCGCTCCGCCGAACGGACGTTGGGCGATACGTCCCTGTTCGTCGCGACTGAAGATGACCCCCAGACGTTCTAATTCGAGAATGTCGTCAGGAGCTTCGCGACACATGGCCTCGATGGCATCCTGATCGCCGAGATAGAGCCCGCCCTTCGTGGTGTCGAAGGCATGGGCTTCCCAAGAATCGTGCTCTCCTAGTGCCGCGTTGATGCCCCCTTGCGCAGCCACAGAGTGGCTGCGGACCGGATGGACCTTGGATATCACGGCGACGTCGAGATCCGGCGGTGCGGCAATCGCCGCCCTCATCCCTGCCAGACCGGCTCCGATGATAAGAATGTCGTGTAGTTTCATGGCCTGCACATCTGGAACAAGAAGAGAGCATCTTAGCAGGAGGCTCAAAAAGTTCGTCCGGCAAGGCCGCAGCGAGTGAAGGCCCGAGGCTACCCTCAGGGGTACGTTGAGGGTCTGAACGATGCGAGAACGAAGCTGGCGGACTTTTTCAGCCTGCTGCTATATTGTCTGCACTCATACGTGACTCTCAGTCTAAAGGCAAGTCCAGCAACTATCGCTCAACCCTTGGAGAATAGGGGATGAGCATGGTATTCTACGAGCCGCGAGTGGGTCAGTCAGCACATCAGAGTTCTCGACCGACAAGACCTATCCGAAGGACAAGCAGGCTGCGGAAAAACTATGTGGGCACGCCAGTACTTCACTGGTCCGTACGCCTGGGGCAAGAGGAGAATACCACGCAAGATGCTCAAAAAGGCCGTCCAGCAAGGCCGCAGCAAGCGAAGAGGCGAGGCATACGCTTCGGTACGTTGAGCCTCTGAGCGCGGCGAGAACGAAGCTGGCGGACTTTTTCAGCACCCTGCTAGACGAACGCCATGGCCACACCGGACTTTCTAAGCCCGACCGACACGTTTATCCATCGCCATCTTGGACCCACCGACGCTGATGTTAGCGAGATGCTTGCCACGCTCGGCTTGCAATCGCTGGGAGAGCTGAGCGAGGTAACCGTGCCCGCCGACATTCGTTTGCGGAAGGAATTGGATCTGCCCCTTCACCGCGGCGAACAAGCCGTGCTGGAAGAGATCCGCTCCATCGCCCTAGAAAACCAGATCTACCGTTCATTGATCGGAATGGGCTATCACGACTGCATTACGCCCGGCGTGATTCAGCGCAATATTTTCGAAAACCCGTCCTGGTATACCCAGTACACGCCCTACCAGGCCGAGATTGCCCAGGGCCGCTTGGAAGCACTCGTGAACTTTCAAACAGTGGTGACCGACCTCACCGGCTTGCCCTTAGCCAACGCCTCGCTCCTGGATGAGGCCACGGCGGCAGCGGAGGCAATGGCCATGTGTCTCGCCATTTCCCGTGCGTCCGGCCACGAACGGACAGAGTTCTTCGCCTCGCAGGACTGTCACCCCCAGACCATTGCCGTGATGAAGACGCGCGCGGAACCGCTCGGCATGACCCTGCGCGTAGGGCGGACGCAGACCATCGATTTTTCCGACCCTCAGCTAGCCGGCATTCTGCTCCAGTATCCGGCCACCGACGGCTATGTCGGAGATTACAGTGCGCTGGTGACGCAGGCCCACGCGGCCGGGGTTCTTGTGGTGGTCGCCACCGATCTGCTGGCCTTGACCCTCTTGCGCCCACCGGGAGAATTCGGAGCTGACATCGCCGTAGGTTCCAGCCAGCGATTTGGTGTCCCGCTTGGATTTGGCGGCCCCCACGCCGCGTTTCTTTCGACCGCTGAGGCATTCAAACGACAGATGCCGGGACGCATCGCTGGAGTATCCAAAGATGTTACGGGGAAGCTTGCCTACCGACTCTCCCTGCAAACCCGAGAACAACACATTCGGCGTGAGAAGGCCACGAGCAACATTTGTACGGCGCAGGTGCTCTTGGCCATCATGGCAAGCATGTATGCGGTCTACCACGGGCCGGAGGGCTTGCGGCGGATTGCCGAGCGCGTACATGGTTTGGCTATGGTGCTGGCAGCGGGATTGCGGCAGCTCGGATTCGATGTCGTAGCGGAAGAGTATTTCGATACAATTCGGATTCGTCTGACGAAGATGCAATGCGAGCCCGTCTTGATCCGGGCCAACGAAGCAGGAATCAATCTTCGCCGGCATGAGGACCACTCCATCGGGATTGCGCTGGATGAGGTGAGCACGGAAGACGAAATCCGTCGTCTGATGGAAATTTTTGTCGGCCATGATCGACTGCCTTTTCACGTGCGGGACTTGAGCCACAGCGTCACCACAAGTTTCCCGGCGAATCTCACCCGCACCAGCAAGTACCTGACCCACGAGGTGTTCAATCGCTATCACACGGAGCATGAGATGCTGCGGTATATCCACCGTCTCGGGGCGAAGGATCTGTCGCTCGTCCATTCGATGATCCCTTTGGGCTCCTGCACCATGAAGCTGAACGCGACGGCCGAGATGCTGCCGGTTACCTGGCCGGAGTTCTCACGGCTTCATCCCTTTGCGCCGATCGAGCAAACTAAAGGGTATCAAGAGTTGTTCCATCAGCTGGAGACCTGGCTGGCCGAAATCACCGGACTCTCCGCCGTGTCCTTGCAACCGAACGCAGGCTCTCAGGGCGAGTATACGGGACTGATGGTCATCCGGGCGTACCACCGGAGCCAGGGTGAAGAGCAGCGGGATGTGTGCTTGATTCCCCTGTCCGCGCACGGCACGAATCCAGCCAGTGCGACTATGGTGGGCATGACGGTTGTGACGGTCGCCTGCGATCGACAGGGCAATGTGGATTTAACCGATCTTGAAGCCAAGGCCGCTCAGCATCGCAATCGACTATCGGCGCTCATGTTGACCTACCCCTCGACCCACGGCGTCTTCGAAGCGGACGTGCGGCGCATCTGCCAGATCGTCCATACGCACGGCGGGCAAGTCTACATGGACGGTGCCAACTTGAATGCCCAGGTGGGGCTTTGCCGGCCCGGGGACATCGGCGCGGACGTGTGCCATCTGAATCTACACAAGACATTCTGTATCCCCCATGGCGGAGGGGGGCCTGGGATGGGACCGATCGTTGCGGCGCGGCATCTAGCGCCGTTTCTTCCCGGCCATCCGGTGACGCAGCTAGGCGGACAAGATTCCATCGGACCGGTGTCGTCGGCGCCTTACGGCAGCCCCAGCATCGTGACAATTTCCTGGGTCTACATCGCCCTGATGGGACGCGACGGCTTGACCAAGGCGACCCAGGTGGCAATCTTGAACGCCAACTACATGGCCAAACGGCTGGAGAAATACTATCCCATCCTCTACACAGGAACGTCCGGGTTCGTCGCGCACGAGTTTATTCTCGATCTTCGTCAGTTCAAGGACAGTGCGGGGGTCGAAACGATGGATGTGGCGAAGCGATTGATGGATTATGGGTTTCATGCTCCGACGGTCTCGTTCCCGGTTGTCGGGACGCTTATGATCGAACCAACGGAGAGCGAATCGAGGGCCGAATTGGACCGGTTCTGCGAGGCGCTGATCTTGATTCATGCAGAGATGCAAGACATCGTCGAGGGCCGCCAACCCCGCACGAATAATCTGCTGAAGAATGCTCCCCACACGGCACAGGTGGTGACGGCCAACGAATGGAATCGACCCTACAGCCGTGAGCAGGCTGCCTTTCCTGCTCCCTGGGTACGTGACCACAAATTCTGGCCCAGCGTGAGCCGCGTCGACGAAGCCTACGGAGATCGAAATCTCGTCTGCACTTGCCCACCGACAGACAGCCTACTAACAGGGCTGCTGAAAAAGGTCTCTGATTTCATTCTCAGTCGCGTGCCTCCCTGCGACGCACCGCACATGGGAAAAGAGCTGTTCCGACAGCTCGGAGTTGGGGGTGAGAAGGTACGCCTCAGTCGTCCCCCTCCCTGCGGCCTTGTCAGAGAGCCTTTTTGAGCAGCCCTGAAGAGAAGGCATCCTCCGACATAACCTCGCTTGCTCACCATTTGGTCATCGCAGTAGAGTGCGGAGTACTCGAACATGCTGCTTCATCCGAGAAGGAGGTTTCCATGGGTGCGATCGACCGACGGGATTTTCTCTTTCGCAGCGGAATGGCTATCGGTGCGGCGGTGCTGGCCACTGAGGTTCCTCTTTCCAAAGCCTTCGCTGACTTACCGCCTCTGAAGCTCGACGGCTGGCAGGCCGTGCGTGAGCAATTTCAACTCTCCCGCGACTTCATCCACCTGGCGGGATTCTTTCTCGCATCCCATCCCGCTCCAGTCAGAGCGGCGATCGAACGACACCGGCGCGGATTGGATGCTGATCCTATCGGCTATTGGGTCGAGCAGGAAGAAAAACAGGAGGCAGCTGTATTGCGGGCCGCGGCGGATTATCTCGCGGTCGATCCGACGGAGATTGCCCTGACTGACAGCACAACGATGGGGTTGGGACTCCTCTATGGCGGCCTCACCCTGCGCGAAGGTCAGGAGATCCTTACGACCTTGCACGATCATTATGCAAGCGAAACGTCCTTGCGGCTTCGCGCAGAACGTACCGGGGCCACGATACGTCAGATCCCGCTCTATCATTCCCTAAAGAATGTATCGCGCCTTGAATTACTCGACAACCTGCTCAAGAACATTCGACCCAACACCCGTATCGTTGCAGTGACCTGGGTCCATTCGAGCACCGGACTGAAGATCCCGATCCAGGAGATTGCCCAGGCGATTCACACACTGAACGAATCCCGCGCGGAGCAGGATCGAGTGATCTTCTGCGTGGATGGGGTCCATGCTCTGGGGGTCGAAGATTTCCGCCTCTCCGATGTGGGGTGCGATTTCCTGATCGCAGGGACGCACAAATGGATGTTCGGCCCACGAGGCACCGGCCTCGTCTGGGGGCATCAGCGGGCCTGGCCTATGGCCAACCCCATAATCCCCACTTTCAATACCCAAGCCTACGATATCTGGATGAAGCTCAACCCGCCGAAGGAATTACCGAAGTCTGTCTACATAACTCCGGGAGGATTTCATTCCTTCGAGCACCGGTGGGCGCTCGACGAGGCCTTCACATTCCATCGAGCGATCGGAAAGGCTCGCGTGACCCAACGCATCTACGAACTGAATCAGCAGATGAAGCAGGGCTTGGCTAAGATGCCGCATGTCACGTTGCACACGCCGATGTCGCAAGACCTGTCGTCAGGCATCGTCTGCTTTGAAGTGGCAGGGATGACGCCACGCCAAGTGATCGAGCGGCTTCGGCAAAAGAAGATCATTGGGAGTGTCACACCCTACGCGACGCAGTATGCGCGGGTGGCGCCAAGCCTCCTCACCTCATCGGAGGACATTGAACAGGCGCTCCAGGAGATTCTGACCCTACGGGTCTGACGGAATAAAAAGAATGCCCCTCCCCTAATCCTTTCAACGACTGAAGGATAAATCGAGACGGAATATGGTCAACGGTTACTCTGAGCTACCCCCGATTCCGTCGACGCCCCCGAATAGGGACAGGGTTCTAGGTTTCGAACTGCTCGGTGTGGCGCGCGAGGACCGGCTGGTCTCTCCTGTTTATCTGGTCTGTCTCGTTTGTTTGGTTGAACCAGACAGACCAGATGAACCAGATCAACCCTCGCCCGTCCCGCGCCTCTCGCCAAAAAATTGGCGATTGTAGCAGTGGGCTAAGAAGGCACCGATTAGGACGACGTGGGGCTGGCGAAGGTCGTGTCGATCCGAGAGCCTGAACGCATAATCCGACGCTTCCAGATAAAGTACAGAACCGGAATGACGATCAGCGTAAGGATGGTCGAGCTGACCATGCCACCGATCATCGGTGCAGCAATTCGTTTCATGACGTCTGCGCCCGTGCCGGTGGTCCACATAATGGGGAGCAACCCGCCCATAATCGCGGCGACCGTCATCATCTTTGGACGTACTCGCTGGACCGCTCCTTCCATAATGGCTTCTCGTAGGTCTTGTGTCGTCGTCATGCGGCCTTCGCGTACCCGCCGTTCATAGGCATCGTCGAGATAGACGAGCATCACCACCCCTGTCTCCGCCGCCACGCCGGCCAGGGCGATGATGCCCACCCACACCGCCACGCTCAAGTTGTAGCCCAGATAGTCGAGATACCAGATAGCCCCGATAGCAGCGAAGGGAACGGACAAGAGCACGATCAGCGATTTTGCCAGCGAACCGAAGTTGAGATAAAGCAGTAAGAGAATGATCGCAATGGTGACGGGGACGACCAGTTTCAACCGTTCTTCGGCCCGCACCAGATGCTCGTATTGACCGGTCCAGATCAGCCGGTAGCCGGAGGGTAATGCCACTCGGTCTCGCACCGTGCGTTGGGCATCTTGGACATAGCCGCGCAGATCGCGACCGCTGACCGCGACCGAGACCAAACCGGCCAGCGCTCCCGCCTCATCCGTGATCGACGGCGGCCCTTGAGTAATGTTCATCTCTGCGATTTGTCCGAGTGGAATCTGCGCGCCGCTCGGCGTGGGAATCAGCACCCGTTTGAGCCGATCGGGATCATCGCGCAGTTCGCGCTTGTAGCGGACATTGACCGGATACCGCTCGCGCCCCTCGACCGTGGTCGTCACGGTCTCGCCACCGATGGCTGTGGTGATAACCGCCTGCACATCCCCCACCGTCAGGCCGTAGCGAGCCGCTTCACGCCGGTTCACGATCAGATCCAGGTAATAGCCTTCGTTCAACCGTTCGGCAAACGCGCTTTTCGTGCCCGGCACGTTTGCCAAGACCTGCTCGATCTCCAAGCCGATTTTCTCTATGATCTTCAGATCCGGCCCCAGGACTTTGATACCGACTGGGCTCCGAACACCGGTCGTGATCATTTCAGTGCGGGTTTGAATCGGCATCCACCAGATGTTCGGAAAGCCGGGAATACGGAGCTTGGCATCCATCTCATCCAATAACCGATCCCAGGTCATGCCAGGTCGCCATAGTGCTTCCGGTTTGAGGGTGACCGTGATCTCGGCCATTCCGACAAAAGCCGGATCGGTGGCGGTTGGGGCCTTCCCCATCTTGCCGAACACTCGTTCCACTTCAGGAAAGGTCGTGAGTAGCTGATCCTGGACCTGCAACACCTTGACCGATTCAGGAGTCGAGAGGCCGGGGACAGTGGTCGGCATGTATAGAATGGTCCCTTCATTCAGCGGCGGCATGAATTCCGCGCCGAGGCGGGAAAAGATCGGCGCCGTGAATCCCACGACCACCACCGCCAGTCCGAGCGTCAGCCACCGGGCGCGCAGCGCGACGGAGATGATGGGCCGATATAGCGTGACCAACAGCCAGTTCAACGGATTCTTGGTTTCCGCTCGGATGCGCCCACGAATCAGGAGGACCATCAATACAGGAGCCAGCGTGACCGAAAGCGCTGTAGCAAAGAGCATGGAGAACGTCTTGGTGTAGGCCAAGGGCGTGAACAACCGCCCCTCCTGGGCTTCCAGCGCGAAGATCGGCAGAAACGACACGGCAATCACCAACAGCGAGAAGAACAAGGGACGGCCGACTTCTTTGGCCGCTGCGATGATGGTTTCAATCCGGTCTGCATTTGGAGTTTGTTCCAACCGCTTATGAGCGTTCTCCACCATGACGATAGCCGCATCCACCATCGCGCCGATGGCAATGGCGATGCCACCGAGCGACATGATGCTGGACGTGATATGCAAGTACGCCATCGGGATGAAGGCCAGCAGCACCGCCACGGGCAGAATGAGAATCGCCACCAGGGCGCTTCGCAAGTGAAACAGGAAGACCACCGCGACCAGGCTGACGATGATGCTCTCCTCCACGAGTTTCTCACGCAGTACGGCGATGGCCCGATGAATCAGGTCAGACCGGTCATAGGTGGGAACGATGTGGACACCTTTGGGCAGAGCCGGCGTGATCTCTTCCAGCTTTGCTTTGATCCGCTCGATCACGGCAAGCGCATTCTCTCCGGCCCGCATGATGACGATCCCGCCGACCATCTGGCCCTTGCCGTCCAGTTCTGCGACGCCTCGCCGCTGGTCCGGCCCGACTTGGACATGGGCAATGTCCCGGATCAAGATGGGTGTGCCACGTCCATCGGTTCCGACCGGGATCAGCTCAATATCATCAACCGAGCGCAAATAGCCTCGCCCTCGAATGATGTATTCCGTGCCGGCCATTTCCAAGACACGGCCGCTCACCTCCGCATTGCTGTTCCTGACCGCTTCGATAATCGTCTTGATCGGTAATCGATAGGCGGCCAAGGTGTTCGGGTCCACTTCGATTTGATACTGCTTCACGAATCCGCCGACCACCGACACTTCTGCCACACCGGGCACACTTTCCAATTGAAAACGCAGGTACCAATCTTGAAGACTGCGGAGCTGCGCCAGGTCGTGTGCGCCGGATTCATCGACCAGTGCATACTGATACACCCACCCGACGCCGGTCGCGTCGGGACCTAGAGTCGGCGCGACGCCGGAGGGCAATTTCCCGGTCAGCTTTTGCATGAATTCCAGCACACGACTTCTTGCCCAGTACAAGTCCGTCCGGTCTTCGAAGATCACATACACATAGGAGACCCCGTATTCTGAGACGCCCCGCACTCGTTTGACTTTCGGACCGGCTAGCAGAGACGTGACGATTGGGTATGTGACCTGGTCTTCAATCAACGTGGGGCTGCGCCCCTGCCACTCGGTGTAGATGGTCACCTGGACATCGGACAGGTCAGGAACCGCATCCAGTGGAACCTGAAATCCCGCCCACAAGCCCCAACTTGCCAACAACACCACACAGAGGATGACCAGGATCGGATTGCGGGCACTTCCATCAATGAGTCGTGCGAGCATGATGGATCACATGCCTCCCCCGGCGACCGAGAACTGAAACGTTTCGGTAACGGGCGGTCGCCCTGGTACCGTCACATTGACCGTCACGACCCAAGTACCGCCCATACCGAACATTACCTTGCCTTCATAGAGGCCATCCTTAGTGTGGCGAGCCAACACCTTGGAATCAGTCATCCCCGGCATCGGCATCGTATAGACGAACACGACTTGCGCATTGGTCACCGGTTTGCCGGCCTGGTCTGTCAGCTTGAGCTTGAGCAGCACGTCACCAGCCTTGGGGTGTTCCGGTGCCGTCGTGAGAACGAGTGAGAGTCCGTTTATCTGACGGGTCTCAGCTACTGTCATCTCATTCTTGCTCCCCATCTCCATGCCCGGCATGCCTTCCATCCCTTTCATCCCCTCCATTCCCTTCATGCCTTCCGTCCCCTTCATGCCCTCCATGCCTTTCATGTCACTCATGTCCATGCCTTCCATCTTGCCCTCGTGCGCGCCGCGCATTTGCCAATCGCCCATGCCGATCCGGCCCATCATGGCCTGCATGCTCGACGCGGAGGCCAACTTACTTTCTGCGTCCAATAGAAAATTGGCCGAGGTCACGATCCGATCCCCTTCCTTGAGTCCCTCCAGCACTTCCACGGAATCCTGGTTCCTGCGGCCAAGCTTGACTGGATACGGCACGTAGGCTCCTTCGCCCCGATCCAGGAACACGAGTTGGCGAAGTCCTGTGTCCAGCACGGCTTCCTTGGGCACAACCAACGCCCTCGCCGCAGCGGTCTGCAAGGTGACGGTGCCGAACATGCCCGGCTTCAGTTTCAGTCCAGGGTTCGGCAATCTCCACCCGCACCCGAACGGTGCGGGCTTCGATATTCAGTGTGGTGTAGACGTACGAGACCGTGCCCCGAAATGTTTCTCCTGGATACGCGGCGAACGTGACGGAAGCCGGCTGGTTAAGTGTCACCGCCGCGACCTCGGACTCATAGATGTCGGCAGAGATCCAGACCGTGGAGAGATCCGCCACTTCATACAGTGTCATGCCTGGTTCCACATATTTTCCTGGCAAGGCCTCGCGCTTCATGACGATCCCGGAGGACGGAGCATAGACCGTGAGCACCGGCTCCGCCTTACCGCGACGTTCCAGCGTGGCCATTTGTGCCTCGGTCACGTCCCACAATCGCAGGCGTTCCCGCGCACTGGCTACAAGGGACACCGCATTGCCTTTGACTTCAGCGAGTGGACTGGCAGCCAGTTGGCCCTGCGTTTTCACGGCGAGGAGATACTCGTCCTGCGTGGCCAGCAGGTCCGGCGAGTAGAGGGTGAAGAGGGGGTCGCCTTTGCGGACGGGGCGGCCGATCGAATCGACCAAGACCTCTCGCACCCACCCGGAAGTTTTCACTGTGACCTGCGTGAGCCCCCGTTCGTCGTAGCCGACCGTGCCGACCGCGCGAATCTCTTGCCCTAACACCGCGATGTCGGCTGGTGCGCTTCGGACCCCGATCAACTGTCTCATCACAGCCGGAACCACCACAGCCCCGGACGGCGCGGCGGTCATGCCTGGCATGCCCTGCATGGGCTTCTCCTTCATCTCCGTTTGTTTCATGTCCCCCATTTCACCTGCCCTCCCTGCGGGCGTCGAGACGCCCTGAGTTCCCCTGGGCATGCCGTCCATGTCCCCCATCACTCTGTGAGCGGTGAAGAAACCGGCGGCGACTCCGGCAATCGCTCCGATCGCCACGACGCCAACCACGAAACTTTTCCTGTATGCATGCTGGTTCATATGTTCCTCCTTGACGATTGCATTAGCTCTGTTGATCAAGCGTGGTACCGACCACCTGTTCGAGTTCAGCCAGCCGGTGCTGGCGCTCCACGAGGGCCGTGAAATATTCAAGCTGAAATCCTCGCCAGGCCCGCTGGGTATCGATCAGATCCAGAAACCCTCCTTTGCCCGCACGATACCCGACGCGCGCCGCGTCCAGGCTCTGCTGGGCCTGTGGCAGAATGGTGGTGCGATACAACGTGGCCACCTGGTCGGTCGCCCGGAGCTTGGCCAGGAGATCGTTGATCTGAAACCGGGTCAGGTTTTCTAAGGTATGTTGCTGTGCCTGCGCGGTCGAGATCGCCGCCTCGGCTTCCTGCACACCCGCGTCGTACTTCGGCTTGGTCCAAAACGCGAAGGGGATACTCATCGCCATGTAGGCGCCGAATCCGTCGTTGGCCTGATAGTTTTGAAAGCGCTGAAACGCCACGTTGAAGTCCGGGTAGTACTGACGCTGGGCCAGCGCGCGGGACTGTTCGCTCCGCTGCACATCCAGTTCGGCGGCTTTAAGTTCAGGCCTGTCGTTTAACGCGAGACGGTGCAGATTATCGACGGACTCCTCGAGTGGTCGTTGAGCGGGCTCCTGCGCTAGGTCCAAGGGCGATGCGGGATCACGATCAAGCAGCGTATTCAGCATCGCCTCGGCTGTCTTACGACGCTGGTCCAAAACGGGAAGATGCTGGAACAACATTGACAGTTCGACTTGGGCCTTGAGGACATCGGCCTGGCTTCCCTTGCCCGCACGAAACTTCGCGTTCGCAATCCCCACAAACTGTCTAACCAGCTCCACCTGTTCATGATGAATCTGGACCGCCTTCTGCGCGAGAAACAGATCGTAATAGGCCTGCTTCAAGCGGGCGACCAGTTCCAGTTCCTTCGCGCGAACGGCCTGCTCGGTCATCTCGGCCGAACGACTCGCCACGTCGCCTTTGAGCGCGAGTTTGCCGGGAAAGGGGAGATTCTGCGAGAGACCGAAGATACTGTTGTCCGCTTGCGTGGCCTTGAAGGGCTGCGGGATGTTCCACAACTGGACAGACAGGATCGGGTCATCCAAGGACCGCGCCGGCGTAATCCGATTCGTGGCAGCTTCCCATTGTTTGCGTGCCGCCATCAGCTCGGGATTCCGAGCCAGGACCTCTTGAATCAATTCCGGCAGCACCAGCGCGTTGCGTGGCACAGAGTCGGTGCCCTGTGCCCGCGACAGTCCGCTGCCGAAGAAAATCACCAGTACTGACGCGACAATCACACACTGACGTTGTCTATTCGGTCTCATAGTCATGACCTCCCAGAGTTCCCACACGTTCGACGCCTGTCTGCGCTCTGGTCCTAGCTGGACAAGAGAACTAGACGGTAGGCCGGACGCTGACACCGAGCGTCGAACGGCACACGTAATGACACAGAAGCGATTACGAGCTATGGGAGGGGAAGATCAGATGCGAAGCACGGAAATCTTGAGCAGGAGATCCTGGGGCGGACTGACTGTAGGATGATCGGACAAGCGGCTGCTGTGTGAGGTAAGCATGACAAGAAGCGCTAACGAGGCGGTGTTTTCTGGAGAGAGGGCTTGATAGTCACTGCTCAGAGGAAGCTTACCGGCAGACTGCACGCCGAGCGTCTTAAATGCATCGCAGTACTGAGAGACCGGTTGATCATCTGCAGTCGAACAGCCGTTGCCCATTGCAACGGCCGTGACGTCATTCACCGGCAGGAGGCACGCATAGGCATTGAAGCTAAACGCAAAAAAGAGCACGACGAGCACGCAGGCTAGAACCGAAGGGGAGCGATGAGAATATACCCGCATAGCGTCAGTCTATCCCTCTCCATCCCAGCCGTCAACAATGGGCGCTGGTAAAGTTTGATACTGTGGCTAATCCTTTTGTATCCACCGACGGAGCGCGACGAGCGACCAGATAGCTTCTACCACTCCGAAGGGCCATGCCCCTTGCAGAAAACCGTAGACCGACCCTAGCACGCACGCGATGGCGAACCCAAAAATGAACCACGCGCTGCGGTCTTCGAGCGCATAACATACTAACATTGCAGTGACTGAAAACAAACCAAATGCCGTAAGAGCGTCCATATCAGTCGGCTAGTTTCACAATCTCTCTTCCAGGAACCAGGCATGATCGGCTATGCATGCTTGCATGGCCGGTGTCACTCTGCGGGTCGATTGAATCTGAGCGAAGTTGTAATACATAAAACACATGGCCAGCGCATGCTGGTGATTCTCGACCTCCTTGGAATGTGCATTGGTTAGCCGCGTAAAGCGATTCCGCCATCACGGAGCGGTAGGAATTACCCGTGCACAGGACCAACACTTTGAGCGCATCATTAGCCGCAGAGACAAAAAAGGGGGACAGGCTGAGCTCGCCCCGATTCCGTAGACACCCTTGAGTGGGAACAGGGTTCTGGTTTCGAACTGCTCGGTGTGGCACGGGAGGACCGGCTGGTCTCTCTTGTTTATCTGGTCTGTCTCCTTCTTTTAGTTGAACGAAACTAACCAGATGAACCAAATCAACCAGATGAACCAAACAAACCAGGCCTGTCTCGTACAGGCCTCTAGAGCGCTCCCTCGGTAATTTGATCCAGTTTATAGAAATCCATCGGGTCCACTCGGCGCTGAGTCGCTTGAGTCGGCTCGCTGCCCTTGGTAAAGAGTTCGACGGTACTGGGCTGTCCCTCCTCGCCCTCAAGCAACCCCGTCGCCGGATCGACCTTGACGAACGTGACGCCTTCCGGAATGGTAAAGGCCATGACCGGTAGCGGCTTGAGCGCGTCCCGCATGAAATTGATCCAAATAGGCAGAGCGGCATGCGCCCCCGATTCCGTCTCGCCGAGTGAACGTCGATCGTCAAACCCGACGTAGATGCCCGCGACCAAGTTCGGCGCACCGCCGATAAACCACGCATTGATAAACTCGTCCGTGGTTCCGGTTTTCCCCGCAATCGGCCGCCCGATCACTTTGGCCGCCAGACCGGTCCCTTTTTGGATCACGTCTTCCATCATGTTCGTGATCAAGTACGCCGTTTCTTGGGAAATCACCGGCAGTGCTTGCGGTTCCGCCTGTTCAATCACCTTCCCCGCGTTGTCCTTCACGAACAGGATCGCATACGGTTCCGCACGGCTCCCCTGGTTGAGCAACACGCTATAGGCGGAGGTCAGTTCCATCAGCCCGACGGAAGATGAGCCCAGCCCCAGCGACAGATCTGCCGCTAGTGGACTGGTGATCCCGACCATTTTTGCAAACTCAATGACATTCTTTACGCCAACCTTATCCAGCAACCGGACCGTCGCCAGGTTGTGCGAGTGGGCCAGGGCATCCCGCAAACTCACCATGCCATGGATTTTCCTTCCATAGTTCTCCGGCTTCCACGTTTTCTCATCCAGTTCCTGCTCGTAGACAACCGGCGCATCGAGGATCACCGACGCGGGGCTCATCCCCTGGCTCATGGCCGTCGCGTAGATGATCGGCTTGAAGGCAGACCCGGGCTGGCGGTGGGCCTGTACGGCCCGATTGTACTCGCTGCGACCGAAATCGTAGCCTCCGACCATGGCCCGAATAGCCCCCTTGCCCGGCTCCAGCGCAATCAACCCTCCGTCGACGAGGGGAGTCTGTTCCAGTTGCACATGGACGATGCCATGATCGAGCTTCTTCACCATCAGCTCGATGACATCACCGGGCTTCAACACTTGCTTGAGATTCAGATTGACGACGACATCTTTCGCCGTATCCGACCCGGTCAGACGGCGCTTCGCCCATGCCATGTCGTCAAAGGCGAGCTTGGCCACCGTCGTGCCGATCTGCACCAGAAAATGGTCCTTCGCCACTTTGGTGACGAACCCCTCGCGATAGTCTCCCACCTTCACCGCCTGATCAGTCGCCGCTGCAACAATAGGCGGGGTCGGCGCAGTCACATCTACCGTTCGGAGCGGGCCACGCCACCCTTGGCGTTTATCCAGTTCGCGCAGGCCGGCCGCAAAGGCCGCTTCAGCAGCCTTCTGCATCTCCATGTTCAATGTCGTAAAGACCTTGAGCCCGCCCTTGTACACCATCGCTTCGCCATACTTAGCGACCAACATCTGTCGGACATACTCCACAAAGTAGGGCGCAGCCTGTTCACTACCTGGACGACGGAAATTGAGTATCTCCGCGGCAGCCTGTTCGCGTTCTGCCATAGTGATGAACCTCGCCTCTTCCATGCGCGCCAGGACATGCTCCTGTCGACTTTTTGCGCGATCATAGGCCTTGAAGGGCGAATAATGGTTCGGCGATTTCGGGAGACCCGCCAGAAATGCTGATTCTCCAATCGTGAGGGCGGAGAGGTCTTTTCCAAAATATGTTTGAGCCGCGGAGGCGACACCATAGGCGCCTTGTCCGAAGTAAATCTGATTCAAATACAGTTCGAGAATTTGCTCTTTCGTCAGGACCAATTCCATCTTGTAGGCCAGAATTAACTCGCGGACTTTGCGGTCAAAGGTGCGTTCGGACGAGAGGAACAGCGACCGTGCCAACTGCTGGGTAATGGTGCTGGCCCCTTCGACCTTGCCCCCTCGGCGCACATTCGTCCAGGCCGCACGGAGCATGCCGATGTAGTCGAGGCCGGGATGCTCGAAGAACCGGACATCCTCGACCGCGATGACCGCACGTCGCAAGCGTTCAGGAATTTCCCCCACCGGGGTCAGGATGCGGCGCTCGATGAAAAATTGACCGATGAGCCGCTGATCAATCGAATAGACCTGAGTCACCAGGCTTGGCTGATATGTCCCTAACTGCTCCAAGGCAGGTAGGTCTTTCGAGAAGTGCCAAAGCAACCCGCCCACTGTCAGTCCCCCTATCAAGACTGCCGCCCCTAGGCCTAGGAGCGAGATCTGCCACCAGCGCCATGAGCGACGAGGCGGTGGTTGAGGAAGCGGATCCTGTAAATGTACCGGCTGATCCATCATGGTTACGCGGGGTTACCCTCGAAGGAGGCTTGGCTTCCTGAGAAGAATACCACGGTCACCATACCGTGGAGACCCTCAAAACTCAAGCCGATGCCGGTTCGCCAATCCCCCGCATATTCCTGCCGGCATCGCTTGTACGGACATCATGCTTCGGGTATACTGCCGTACGACGCCTGGACTCCTGGGCGTCTTTTTTTTGGAGCATGCAGCAATATCTATGGATCAGGCAGCCGCATCAGAATCTCCCGTCACCACGCAACTCGAGCCCAATGAGCGCCGGAGCGATATTCGGAATATCGCGATCATCGCCCACGTCGACCATGGCAAGACGACACTGGTCGACGCCGTGCTCCGACAGACCCATGTTCATCGCAAGATCGACGATATGGGCGAACGGATCATGGACTCGATGGACCAGGAACGTGAGCGCGGGATCACAATCCGGGCCAAAAACGCCAGCGTGACTTACAAGGGCGTGAAGATCAATATCGTCGACACGCCGGGCCACGCCGACTTCGGCGGTGAAGTCGAACGGACCCTGCGCATGGTGGACGGCGTCCTCATCTTGATCGACGCGAAAGAGGGCCCCATGCCGCAAACGACCTTCGTGTTGCGGAAGGCCTTAGCGCTCGGCCACAAGGCCATCGTGGTCATCAACAAGATCGACCGGGCGGACGCGGTGATCGATGACGTGGTGAATCGGACCTTCGACTTGTTTGTCCATCTCGGTGCGACGGACGAGCAGCTCGATTTCCCGATCGTCTACACGGCGGCGATCAAGGGCACCGCGACGCTCGACGTGAATAAGCCCGGCACGGACATTACGCCGCTCCTCGACACCGTGCTGGACAAGATTCCCGCACCGGCCATCAACGCCGACGCGCCGCTCCAGATCCTGGTCCTCTCTCTGATTCAGGACCTCTACAAAGGCAAGATGGGCGTGGGTAAGATTCAGTCCGGTTCGATCGCCCGCAGGCAGAATGTGATCGTACTCGGAAAGGATGGCGCACAGTTCCCTGGAAAAGTGTCAGACCTCGCGGTCTACTCCGGCCTTGAACGAACGGATATGGAACGGGCCGAGGCAGGAGAAATCGTCGCGGTGGCCGGCCTGGACGAGGTGAGCATCGGTGATACGATTGCTGACGCGGAACATCCAGTCGCACTGACCCGAGTCACGGTCGACGAGCCAACCGTCCAAATGACCTTCTCCGTGAACAATAGCCCGTTCGCCGGACGGGAAGGCAAGTACCTGACCTCGCGGCATTTGCGCGATCGACTCTTCAAAGAACTCGAAACCAACGTGTCGTTGCGCGCGAGCGAGACGGATAGTGCGGATAAGTTCCTCGTGGCCGGCCGCGGCGAGTTGCATCTCGGCGTCTTGATCGAACAAATGCGCCGGGAGGGATACGAGCTGCAAGTCTCGCAACCGGAAGTGATTGTCCACCGGGAGGGGGACAAGGTCCTCGAACCCTATGAGGAACTGACCATCCAGGTGCCGGAAACCTATCAGGGTGCCGTGATTGAAGAGCTCGGCAAACGCCGCGGCGAATTGCGCCATATGCGACTCATCCATTCCGATGCCGGACCGAGCGAAATGCACTTGGAGTACCATATCCCCACCCGCGGCATCATGGGACTCAAAAACCTATTGATCGCCAAGACTCGCGGCACCATCATCATGCACCATGTCTTCGTCGCGTACGAACCGGTGGAGGAGCGCGACCTCGCGGTGGCAACACACGGGTCACTCGTCGCACACGAAGACGGAACCAGTACCGGCTATGCCATCTTCATGACCCAAGAACGGGGTACCATGTTTATCGGCCCTGTCGTGGAGGTCTATCGCGGGATGGTCGTCGGCGAGAACAGCCGGGACGAAGACATGGACGTCAACGTCTGTAAAGAAAAACACCTGTCCAACATGCGGGCGTCAGGCACCGATGAAGCGTTGGTCCTCACGCCGCCACGGGAAATGGGCTTGGAGTTCGCACTCGAATATATCGGCCCGGATGAACTGGTTGAGGTCACACCGAAGAGTCTGCGTATCCGCAAACGGCTCCTCAACCCGGATGACCGCCGCAAGGCCCGCAAGTCAGGCAAATAGACTCCCCTGCAGCGATGAGGATCAGGAAGAAAACCCCCAAACCTTCCGCCCGCCGTCCCCCACTCTACTTTGTAGGCTATCGAGGAACTGCACCGGCCACAGACGAACTTAAGGTCTGGTACGAGCGGGAATATGGCGGGCCGCTGACCATTCGCCACGAAGTGGGCTCAGCTGAGTCTTGGCATGCGGCTCACGGTCTCTGGTCGGCTCACGTCGTGATGCCTCTGCCAATGAGTCACGTCGCCGACGTCATGAAACAGTTGGCTTGGGAGCACGACGTGATGGGCGCAGTCGCGCCTTCCCTCGTATCCCCGCAGGACATGCCGGACACGATACTCTTTGCCGCGCGACTCGCCCGGGGCCTCACCTTCCTCACACAAGGCACGGCCCATGACATCATCACCAACCAGTACGTGAACCCATCGGATTGGCAGGATCGTCCCCTCACGCACTTCGTCGTCAGCGATCATATCCCGATCATGCAGGGCGACGATGAACCGAGCCATAGGACCTGGTGCTACACCCTCGGCCTCAGCAAGTTCGGGGTGGATGAACTCGAAATGTTTCTCCCCCCTGGTCTCCCTGACCAACCTGCGCGGGATACGCTCAGAGAAACAGCAGACGAATTGACCAGGACCGGGCAGTCGCCAAAAGTCGGAAGCCACATCCGTGTAGGACTCTTGGGTCAGAGCGTTGAGATTGCCAACCACCGCACCGCCGCACCAGCCGGGCGCATGTTGAGTTTTCGAGAAATTCGGCCGTTACCATAGTTTCCAGTTCTTATCAGCCACTTATGGGCCAATCAGGTCTTTGGTCTATCTGGTTTGATTTGGTTCATTTGGTTTGTTTCGTTCAACCAAACAAACGAGACAAACCAGAGCAATAACTGGTCTTCTTCACGCCTCACGCGACTATTTCAGCATCCTGCTAGGCCTTCAGGACCGTTGACAAGGTTTCACGCCGCACGGTACAAAAATACAGACGACAGTGTCAGAGGCCGGACTAAACCCAGTAAAAGGAGGCATGCAGATGAGCGACGTAGCAGCAGAAATCAAGGTGGGCGATACCGCACCGGATTTTAACTTAAAGGATCAGGACCAGAAGGACGTGAAGCTGAGCGACTATCGTGGCAAGAAGAATGTGGTGCTCTGCTTCTATCCCCTGGACTGGAGCCCTGTCTGTCAAGGCGAGAACAAGTGTCTGAGCGACGACTTCCCTAAGTTCCAATCGTCCAACGCGGAACTGTTCGGCATCAGTTGCGACAGCTTCTTCTCGCACAAAGCTTGGGCTGATTCCATGGACCTCAAGCATCGGCTGCTGTCGGACGTGCATCGGACCACGGCAAAGGGCTACGGCCTCTATTTTGAGCCGTTGAACTGCTCGAAGCGTGCGACCGTCATCGTCGACAAGAGCGGCAAGGTCGCCTACGCGAAGGTCCAGGAAATCAAGGTGGCCCGGGAAGACAAGGACATCCTCGCGGCTCTCGCTAAATTAAGCTAATTCAGTGCTGAGGACTGAGTGCTGAGGTTGGGGGGATACTCTCTGGTCTCAGCACTCAGCACTTTGAATCATGCCCGGAATCGTCGAAGACGTCAGAGACGAAAATTACAAGGAGTTCACCGACGCACCCGCGTCGATCGTCGCCTACGGCCTGGCCACCTGCGAACCCTGCAAAACCTACGACCCGATTCTGGAAGAGACCGCCGCCAAGTTTCCCGACGTGAAAGTCGGCAAGGCTAAGATGCATGTCCCAGGCCGCTGCCGCGAGATTAAGAAGCGTCACACCTTCGAGACCTACCCCACGACGCACTTCTTCTCAAAGGGCAAGCTACTGCTCACCCGTGAAGGGGTAGTGGAGCCGGCCGAACTCGCCGCATTGATTTCGGATCACTTACTGAAGTAAAGAACCCGGCTCAGAGGGACGGCTCAGAGACAGGATGCTATTTCATCGGTCGCGTCCTGGAGCAGTGTTCGTGCTGAATCAGCCAGGTTGAGCCTTCCTTGCGCAGGAGTGTGGTGCATTGCCCGGAGTCCTGCCCTTCAAGTTCGCCTTTCCTGACCGCCTGGAACACGTAATCGTAGGTAGCCCAAGCCGTTGGACCCGGCACCCGAACACGCAGGTTCGACACGGCGCTGATAAAGCGCAGTGTGCTTCCCTTGTTGAGTTCAGATTCATAGTCCGAGAACCACTTCTCGATCGAGTCCCGCGTCTCCGTCTCGCCATCCTGAATACCGACATAGTCCTTGGTGTACAGCTTCAACACGGCTTGCTTGTCCCTGGTTTCGGAGAAGGTCGCGGCTGCCATGGCGGCTTCCTTGACGGTCCTCTCGATCGCCCCCCCTTCCTCGGCAGACCAGGCCACCGATGTCCACGAGAAGCACACCATCAGCAGCGCATAGATAAACCGTGTATTCATGGAACGCCCGGCATGAACATACTTAACAGGCTGCGGGAAAAATATTGTGGCACTGCAGATCTTCGATTACCTTCACATCTGGGGATCGAGGAGAACGCCTCCCCACAGGATGCTCAAAAAGGCCAGACTTCTCACCCACCCAACCCTGGCGCGCCGAGACGCGCCTTATCCCATGCAAGGCCGCAGCAAGCTGTCAGCTTATACGGGGTGGGTGGGATGATCCCAACTGCGCGCGTCCAACGAGGGCCTTCTGAGGCCGCGCGTTGCGCGAGCACGGGGATCGTCCCAGCTGCCCCATCCCCCCTTTTTCAGCATCCTGTTAGACGCGTCAGCCTGCGTATTCAAAGGACAGGTCCCGAGACTGAACGAGTCGAACATTCGACAATCTTCCCGATGAGAGAGAAGAGACCAGTTGGTTCCAGATGTGTTCGACCAGCTGCTCGCCGGTCACGGGCTGAGTCCCGAACGTCTGCCCCACCTTATCCTGCACCAAGCGATCCAGCGCGCCGATATCCGTCACCATCCCGGTCACCGGATCTATCGTGCCATGGACCGTGACGAAGCAGTCCCACTCGGGGCCTTGCTTACCATCCTGCACAGCCGTGAATGAGTAGCGGCGCGTGACGCTTGCGACGTCGAGCCCGGCCGCCGCCGTCACCTCGGCATACAGGTCTTCATCCTCATACAACCGAATCGCGTGGAGCGTACCGATCGCTTTTTGCGTATCCAGCTTGGTCCAGAGGACACGTGCAAGGTTTTCCGACGTGGGAATCCGGCCCTCGAAGTAAGGCATATCCAGGTTCAAATTCTTATGGTCGAATTCTTCGAGCACATTGAGCAAGATGCGCTTCAAATCGAAGAGATTTACGACCATGCCGGTCTTCGGATCCACTTCGCCTGAGACCGTCACCTCGACCATGTAGTTATGTCCGTGCGCCGGCGGGTTAAAGCAGAGGCCGAACACTGCACGGTTCTTGGCCTCATCCCATTCAGCCTTGATATAGCGATGCGCCGCCGCAAACTCGATACGTTTCGTCAGTAAAACGGTAGACATAGTTTCCAGTCCTGGGTTCTGAGTCCTGAGTTCTGGGTTCGAAACTTCTGTCCAAACGGACAACTCAAGACTCAGCACTCAGAACTCAGCACTATTGGTTTAAATCGGAGAGCCACTCTTCGCGCATACTCCCAGGAACAGACACCTCGGCGTGGTACACGTGATGGTGTACCGTCAGCATAACCGGCTGGCGCAAGTCGGCGAACGCGGATGCCATCGACGCGGTCGGCCGGAATCGGACGAAATGCACCGCGCTGATTTTGGTTTCATGACTGTGGCCGCCCTCGAACAGCCCGAAGACCTGCTCGGTTCCGGCGCGGATCGCGACGGTTTCGCCGTGATCGAGTCCCATGAACACATCGAGCCATTCTTTCATCCGTTCCTGCTCCGTAAGCTCAATCAGCAACGTGGCGCTCAACTCACCGGACCCCGGCATGAGGGCATTATAGACGTCCAATTCTTCCTGAACTTTGTGGGGATCGAGGATCTGCTCGACCCGGATCATTTCCTGGGTCTGAAAGCGCAACGTCTCACGATTTTCGAAGATGAGCGTGATGAGCGGCCCAACGGAAATCCGGCGCCGCTGCTTGAGTGCGATGATCTGCGAGCGGAACTGCTCCCGCTGGCGCTCATAGTCGGCCGTGGACAACAGATCAGTCTGTATGAGTTCCTTCATCGTCTTTCTCGCACTTCACGAACGGCGCTTCTTGCGTTTCACGTCTAACGTTTCACGTTTCACGAACACCCTCACCCTTTACGACCGCAACCCATAGGCATCGCGCACGATTTGAATCGGATGCTGCGCCGGCCTGCCGCCGGCATGGGCCATGGCGCCGGCTTGATCCAGCTGCAATCCCGCCAGCGGGCAATCGGAGGCCACGAGATCTGCCGTAGCCTGTTCAATGATTCGAACGGCCTTCTGCGCGATCAGCATCGAGAGGGGAAAGAACTCTGTCTTGGCGGACCATGAGCCATCGTGGCCGGAACATTTCTCAATCACCTCGACCTGCGCGCCGGCGCACTCCATGAGTTCCTTGGATTTGAATCCGATGTTCTGATCCCGCAGGTGGCACGGAACCTGGTAGGCCACTCGCCCGGGCTTCTGCAGAAAGTCGGTGGCCAGCGCGCCCTCCCGCTTCAACTTCATGAGATACTCACAGACATCGAACGTTCGTTCAGCCACGCGCCGCGCCCCATGGCCACCGACGATCTCGGGATACTCCCGCTTCCACATCAAACTGCAACTGGGCACCGGCACGACAATCTCGTAGCCTTTCTCCACCCACGGCAAAAAAGACGCGACATTCGCCGTAGCAGCCTGCTCAATCGCCGCCGTATCGCCGATATCGAACGAAGGCATGCCGCAACAACGTTGTTCGGGAATCACGACATGCACACCGTTCTTTTCGAGGACTTGAATCGTCGCTTTACCGACATCAGTCGCTTGATAATTGACCAGGCAGCTCCCAAAGAGCGCAACCTTCCGCGGCGCGGAGTCAGGAACTTGTGCCGCCCCTCGACGCTCCCACCAATGGGTAAACGTCTCCGGAGAAAAGTGCAAGACCTGTCGATCCCGATGCACGCCGACCCACGATTCCATCAGCCCCCGAAGGAGCCGACAGCCCAACACCCAATTAGCAACCAGCGCCGCCAGGCTCCCGAGGGTGCCGATCACATCCGTCTTGATTAATAACCGATCACGCCAGCCCACCCCACGCGTCGCGGCCAGATGCTTCTTCCAAGCAATCATCAAACGGGGGAAATCGAGAGCATACTGATGTGGCGGCGTATAGGGACAGTGGTTGTAGCAGAGTTTACAGTAATAGCACTCATCGACGATCCGATGGTGGTCGGTGGGCGTGAGCTTGGCAACGTGGCCCTCATGACGGTCGATGCCGTCGAGCAGCGTGTTGAACGACGGACAAAGATTGAAGCAGCGCCGGCAGCCATCGCAGACTTCATAGATGCGCTGCGTCTCTTTCTGGAGCTGCGCGGGATCGATGGGATTGATCAGGCTCAGACCATTCACGTTTCTCCGATCAGAAAGCAATCAGCGGTCAGCAACCCTGGTCACGTTTCTCTGGTTCATCTGGTTTATTTTGTTTCTTTGGTTTGAATCGGACAAACCAAATAGACCAAACAAACGAGGCAGACCAAATAAACGATGAACTGATCACTGACCGCTGAACGCTGACTGCTGTCAGCTCTTCTCAGCCTTGCTTCAGGCTATCGAGCCCCTTCGTGAAGCGATTCGCATGGGACCGCTCCGCCTTGGCGAGCGTCTCGAACCATTCAGCAAGTTCAGCAAATCCCTCGTCCCGTGCCGTTTTGGCCATGCCAGGGTACATCTGCGTGTACTCGTAGGTTTCGCCTTCAACCGCCGACTTCAGATTGGCTTCGGTATTGCCGATCGGCACCCCGGTCGCCGGATCCCCGACTTCCTTCAAGAAATCCAAGTGCCCGAACGCGTGGCCAGTTTCTGCCTCGGACGTATCGCGGAACAAGCCTCCGATATCAGGGAAACCCTCGATGTCCGCCCGCCGGGCGAAATAGAGATAGCGCCGATTGGCCTGGGACTCGCCGGCAAATGCGTTCTTGAGATTGTCGTGGCTCTTGGTTCCTTTTAAACTTTTCCCCATTGTGTCCTCCTCCCTATGCTAAGAAATCGTGCCGCCACCGAGATCTTACCACTATGCCCTCGGTCAATAACATAGCCATCCTCGTGGAATCAATGGGCCCTAGCAGGATGCTGAAAAAGTCTGCCATCCGGTCTTGTTCATTTGGTTTATCTGGTCTATTTGGTCTATCTGGTTCAACCAAACAAACGAGACAGACCAGATAAACCAGAGAGACCAGAGAGACCCAGCTTGTCTCAGACGTGCGCACCACAGAAGTTCTGGCGTGCCCACAGAGTTTTCCCGCAGCCTGCTCGCGGCTCGTCATCCGACCGGTCGATACTCCTGTCTCGCTCGGCTAACCCGACGCCGGGTTTTCGGGATCGACGATCTCAGGAGGATCGGGGTACAATTGCCCAAGCCGATCAATCAACGGTTTCGCGGCCGGCGTGCTCTCGTGGGTCGGCTCACTCACCGGATGGTCCCAGGTGAGAGTGCGAATGCCGGCGTCCGTCAGCAACGAGCGGATCGTAGATAGACAGGCTTCCAGCGTCAATTCCGTGCCCTCGCGAAGATCGAGCACACGCTCCTTGGGATCAGTCGGCGGCGCCTCGGTATGGGTGAGCGCCCAACAACGGTCGAATAGGGTGGTTCGAAGATCCGACGGCACATTCAGTGTCGTGAGATCAGCCGTGCAGAGGGCCGACACGAACAGGACGAATTGCAAATCCGGCATCCCGGAATTCTGGATATCCAACGACGGCATGGCCGAGCATTATCGATGGCGACCGGCACGGAGTCAACGGGCACGATGCCTCCGCCGCTCAGGCGGATGTCACGACTGAAGATGAGGAGTGTCCGATCATGATTACCATTTCGCTGATGGGTCAGCTTCAAACCGCTCGATGGCGAACGGGACCTCGCCTGTGAAGTTCCGTCCCCCATGTCCGTCCGCCAGGTGATCCAGCGGCAGGGCATTCAGTTGCGCCACCTCCTCCAACTCATTCGCGAGAAGAAGGTGTTGGTGACCATCAATAAGAAGATCGCCAGCGAGGACTCACTGGTTCAGGACGGCGATGCGATTCGGCTGGTGGGGCACGACGGCATGGGCGGAACCGGGCTTGGCCCATCGATGTAACGAGGCCACACAAGTACAGAGCCGGCGCCCCTCTCGGGGAGCCGGCCCTATGGTTCTTCATGCGGCGTGCGTGAATGAAGCCGGAAGAAGGCGCGTCACGTACAATCTGCGCCGGACGATCTCCGCTTATTTCTTCCCGAGGATCGCGTCCTTGGCTGCTTTGGCCACGCGGAACTTGACCACACGCTTGGCCGGGATCTTGATGGCCTCACCGGTCTGTGGGTTCCGTCCCATGCGGGCCTTGCGGTTCGCCAATACGAGCTTCCCGATTCCAGGGATCACGAAGACGTTCTTCGCTTCCTTGTAAGCCAAGGCGGCAAAGTCGTCCATGAGCTGGACGGATGCCTTCTTGGTCAACCCGGTCTTCTGGGCCAGGTAATCGGCGATCTGTGACTTGGTCATTGACTTAGCCATACGAGCAACCTCCTTAAAGAACAAAGATGGTGAAATGCAGTGAACTCGCCCCTCTTGACTCCGCTCAGGCTCAATGAATAATCATGAACGAATAGTCGTGTCGCTGGAAGCGGCGAAAACCTGCGGGAGTTTATCCAAGCGCTCCGAGGCTGTCAACCAGAAAAACACAGCCAGGCGTAGGGAAACGCCTTCACCGGCTTCTTGCAGTTTCGAGACCAGCCAGCGTACAGTACAGCCGTCGATCGTATTCGTGCGTCACTATTTCCGTACCCCGAGTCGCTAGCATGGCAAAAGAACTACCCATTCTGCCATCGACCGCCCAACCGGCCGACGCTGCACAGGCAGAGCAGTACCAGTATTCTCGCGTGTTTTGTCAGAAGGAAAACTCCCCCCCGCTCCGTTTGCTCTTAGAGTTTCTCAAGTCACGTGGTCAGGCGCCGATTACTCCGCCGGACATGGACGACACCATGTTGGATGAATGGGCCTGGGTCCAGGTGACGCTCGGTTATGATCGCAACCGAAAACCGATCCAGGTGTTTTGTGCCAGGGATCGAGGCTCCTATCAGGACGTGTTCGACAAAGAGAAGGAGCTGTTCTTAGGCCTCCTCTCCGCTCACGACGATGTCGAAGCAGGACTCGTACGCCAGTATCTAGAGCGCGCGCGGTTTGTGCTCACGACTCGATTCGCCCAGAATGAGATGACCGATGAAGGCTATGACTTCAACGGATGGATCTTGGAGTTCTACCAAGACCAGTGCAACGGAATCGTCCAGATCGATAACCAGGGCTTCTACTCACCCAAAGGCGATCTCATCGTCGATCTCTCCATCAAAGTGGAATGAGCCGCCATGTCAGACAGGCTCCTAGGTCCCACTCCTCCCGACCCTGCTCCGCTGTATCAAAAAACCGACCACTGGTTCCAGCGGGCAACTGCCGCCCTGCTGGGTGAAGTTCCCTGCCGACTCGGCTGCACCAGCTGTTGCATCGGCCCGTTTCCCATCACCCTCCTCGACGTCCACACCCTCCAACAGGGACTCGCCGGCCTTCCGCCGGATCACCGCCATCGTATCGAACAGCGTGCCATCGAACACACCGCCGCAATGGAGGCCGCCTTCCCACAACTGACCCACACCGATCTTCTCGACAATTGGTCCGATCAGGAGATCGACCGGTTGGTCACAGAATTTCACCATCATCCCTGTCCAGCGCTAGAGGCAGACGGACGCTGTGGCGTGTACCATTACCGCCCTCTGGTATGCCGATCGATGGGCATCCCGACAGAAGATCGCGGCCTGACCCATGGCGCCTGCGAGGTCCAAACCTTCATCCCGATCTTGCGGCTCCCCTCCGCATTCCGAGAGGAGGAAGATCGCTTGGCGCAGGAGGAAGCCGCCTCCCTGGAAACGCTTCGTCGGGCCACCGGCTCAACAGGAGAGGAAGTATTCCTGCCCTACGGGTTCTTACACCGCGAGACGTAGACAAGCCCAGGCTATCTGGTCTGTCTGGTCTGTTTTGTTTATCTGGTTGATATTTAGTTCGTCCCATTAGTTTCGTTCAACCCTAAACCAGATTGACCAGACAGACCTAGACAGAGGCTAAAACCCTGTGCTACTGTCACCCCCCTTGGTTGCGGGAGCGCCTGTAGCTCAGCTGGATAGAGCATCAGCCTCCGGAGCTGAGGGCCACAGGTTCAAATCCTGTCAGGCGCACCAAACCGAGCTTGCTCGTACCGCGGGCTCAGTTGAGTCTTGTGGATTTGACGCCCGCGGATAAACACCGCCAGTGGTCGGCATCGAAAATTGAATACCCGGTGGGCCGTTAGCTCAGTTGGTAGAGCAGCTGACTCTTAATCAGCGGGCCGTAGGTTCGACCCCTACACGGCCCACCAAATTCTTCAACAACTTACACCGTTAGTCGCCAGTGCCGGCCCTACCGCTTGTGCCGTTTGTGCTAAATTTGTGCTTTTTGTGCTAGCCAAACAGTACCGCTCTAGAATTGCCACTCCCTCGCGCAGACTCTCCGGATAGTGGTGCGCATAGCGCTGAGTCATGATCGGCGACTTGTGCCCTAAGAGACATTGGACCTTGTAGAGATCGATCCCTGATTGCACAAGCCTTGTGGCGAAGGTATGCCTGAGATCATGGAAATGGAAATTCTCGATACGGCACAACTTCATCGCTCCACGAAACGCTCGCCGGAGATGGCTGTCGTCAAGAAGTGTACAGGCTTCACTCGGGAACACGTAGTCACTCTTGACCGACCGTACCTTAGCTTTTCTCTTCAGGACATCGAGCACGAGACTGTTGATAGGAATGGTTCGCCGCTCTCCGTTCTTTGACCGAAAGACGGTCACAGTTTTTCGGAATAGATCGACTCCCTCCCACGTCAACTCTCGAAGCTCCCCCATCCGCATTCCTGTATTCAGTGCGAACAGGACAATGTCCCTAAGCCAGGGTTTTGCAGCCTGGAGAAGACGCTCTTCCTCTCCCGTGCTCAACCATCGATCCCGCCTATTTCGCTCTTGCTCCATGGAGACGCACGCAACAGGATTGTCCCGACACCACTCCCATTCCCGGATGGCGAGGTTAAACGCCTTCTTCATGCAGGCGAGCTCACGGTTGATGGTGGCCGGAGCCACCCCATCCGCATACCGCTTGGCTTTATACGCCACGATCCGCTTCGGCGTGATGTCGGCCAAGGTATAGCCTCGAAAGAAAGGAAGCAGGTTCTTCGTGTAGCCACTGAAGGATCGTTGGCTCATCTGTTTCACGACATGTTCTTTCACGTATCGATCCATCAGCTCCGCAAACGTTCGTTCCTGCTCTTCTCGTTTCTCAAAGTACCGACCCTCGACGATATCGACGGTGATCTTCGCAAGGATCGCTTCCGCTAACCGCCGATCCGAGGTGTCCGTGGATCGTCGCACCTGCTGACCGTGAAACTTGAATCTCATCCACCAGACCGTATTTCTTTTATAGAGCCCCATTCACTCTCCTTTCCTAGGGCTCAATGCTGGTCCGGTTTCCCCGTGCCGGGGATTATAGATAGCCCGTTTCGCCGCCGCAATGACCTCGTCAAGGTCGCCACCGCGCCCCTTATATTCAGGCATGGCAGGTCGGATCTTCGTAAAGCCTGACAGCCATTCTTCGATTTCTTCTGGTCGGAAACGGATCAGTCCATGAATGCGCACGCAAGGGATCTTGCTCTGTGACGCCCAGGCGTAGAGCGTCGAGGGTTTGATCTGTAACCAGTGCGAAAGCGCTTTCACCGTCAACAACACGATAGGTCTCTCCTGTTCTCACCATTGAGGGCGCGATCCTCCTTGGTATAACGTGAGCGAAATGAGCAGGCAAAAACCCGACAACCAAATAGGTAGACGGTGTCGGGTTCTTGCGCGGGAGGGAGAGTCTATGAATAATCACGCCGATGCATAATCGACGCGAACAATGGCGTGAACGTCTTGAAGCCAAGGGCGCAGACCCGCAGTTTTTTGTGCTCATGGGCCAAACACTGGGGCAGTTGATGGATTTAGCAGACAAGGGGCTGGCTCCCGCGGGAGCCCAAATCGTATCGAACCAGGCGGCGGCGGTCGATTGGGGCAAGGCCTATCACGATCCCCTGCACGTGTTGACCCAAGTCGCTCGGAACTTTGATCCGACACTGGGTGCCGAGCTTCCAAGTGAGGAGACGGCGGTCGGGCTTTTGCTGCGAGAGACGATGGACAAGGCCAAAGGAATCATGGAGAGGGTGGACTCCATGACAGATCAACGGACCGGGCTATTTACCGACGAGGCGATGCAGTCGAAAGAAATGACGGGAGTTATGGACTGTGTGCTGCCACAGCTCGGGAGCTTGCTGGTTGAACTGAGAGTCGCGACGGACCATGTGCTCGCGCTCATGACGTGGAACACCACAATGCGTGAGCTCCTGGCGTTAGCCGAGGCAGGCGACGATGCGGCGCTGTGGAAGGTGCTGTCCGTGAACCCTTTGTGGCCTATCATGCCGGAATCGGGCGGCGCATCCAGCAAGCCACGGCAACTCAAGACCATCGCTTTCTTTCCAAGATGCAGCAGGCGATTCAACACCGTCCCCCTCGTCACAAGAATGCCAAGGCGGGGTTTATCATGATCGTCATGTGGGAGGCAGGGTTGAAAGATCTCACCTACAGCCAGATCCATGAATACTTACAGGTGGTGGGGCTCCACGATGTCCCGTCTCCTCAGGCCTTGGGACGGTATGCGCTGCGGTTAGAGCTCAAAAAGAACACCGTCGAATATCCGAGGACCAGGAAATGAAGACGAATAAACACCAAACACTCTTGTTGGTGAAGGCCAAGCAGACGGTACGGGCGAAGGATCTGGTGCAGGCCTTTGGCTATTCTGCGCCGACTGCTCGTTCGTACCTTTCCCATCTCAAGCGGCAGGATTTGCGGAACGGATCTTTTCAGGCCATGTGCTGACCGAGAAAGGCCGGACCCGGCTCCAGTTCTTTGACGTGGGTGGATGCCCAGACCCAGCCTGTCCGCTCTGTCAACGCAAGACCGGCTACATCACCTGTCCCCGATGTACCTACCAGATGCCCAACACGCACGCGCGCATCCTTCCCGAGCAGGATTTCCTTGTCATGATCCGTCATGCCGGGGTCTATTGCCCTCGGTGCTGGAAGTCACTCCTCAGCGAAGCGCAGGCGCAACTGATGGGCATTCCCAAGGAGGCTGCATGAGCACCGGATGGGAAGTCCGTCCACTTGGCTGGGTGCTCCTGGCCTTTCTCGTCGCCGTGGTGCTCTACTATGCCGTCACCAGGCTGACACCTCCCCCCAAAGACCATCTGCGCATACACTAAATTCTCCTTCAGCTCGTGAGTTCCCCCCCCTCATTCGCGCTCGTTTGCGCGTTACGCCACGTCTGTTTCCGTGCTACTCCCGCTCATGAATGAGTACGCTGTTCGTCCACATGAGAACGGCTTGTCCGAGGAGGGAGTACAGCACGTACAGCTAGCTTACGCGCCTTACGCGGCCTTACTCGCTGCGTTCCAAGTCACTAGCTTACTCGGGGGTAGATGTTTGGAACGCACAAGTTGGGCACAACACCCGACATTAGGGAGCGTCCGCCTCCATGGCTTTGTTAAGCAGGGGATGCTGCAACTGTGGCGTTCCATGCTGGATAGCCTCCGAGTACACAATAACCTTGAAGGGGCTGAGCTCTTGGTATTTCTCTGTCTGCTTCAAGAAAGCCATCTTCCTAAGCTCCTGCAACTTGGCACTGGACGGATGTTGAGTCAGTGCCCATGTCGTTGTGCGTGCCGCGAGTGCGTGGTCGCCGCTCTCCAGCATGTTTTCAATAGCACTGACCAGCTGTTGTTCTGAACGCTCTAAGTAGTGCGTCAATAACAAACCGAACTCTTCCTGACTCAGATGGTCCATGCCTTGAAGGTCGGGCTGCCAGTAGCCGATGTTCTGATCGTATATTCGGTTTATCACATTCTCTCGCATGACGAGAAAGGGGAAGTGCACCTCGGGATTCTGATGGATGAATGGCGGCATCAGATTTTGATGATGGATCGCCGCTCGGCTCATGCCATTCCAGATACCCTTCAGAGTTTCTTGGTAAAGCCATTCGAGATGGATTTTGAGCTTGGCGAGCATGCCCCCAGTACTCCAGATCCGCGTGAGCGGCTCATGCCCGTGGAGCAGGTGCTTGGGGTTTAAGGAGACCACTACATCAATGGTTGCTAAAAGTCCCGGGAGATCGCCCTCTTCAACGAAGGGAGCGCCGAGATACGGCATGATGAAATCACCGACGAACAGCGTGTCGTGCTCAGGCACATGAATAAAGAGTCCATCGATCGTTTCTCCACCGGGAACCGGAATGAGCGCAAAGCGAGTCCCTCCTACGGTAATTTCGGTACGCTCGCGGACCGTGATATCGGGCTTGAACTCAGAAACGAAATCATCTTTAAAATCGCTGCCAAAAAAGTAGCGAAATCCTCGCGTGCCTCGGCGAACGATCTCCAGCTCCTGACGATAGTTGTCCCTGGCATAGAACTTCACCTGCGGACCCAAATCGTGGAAATAACGGTGCCCGCCGATATGGTCCCAGTGGCTATGAGTCACAAATACCGTCGTCAATGGGGGGAGGTCAGGGACGCGATGTCGCAGAAACTCGTAAGCGGCCTGGGCCGCGTCGGGCCGGGTGCCAGCGTCGATGGATATCAGCTCCTTGCCGTCCTTTGACACGATGAAGTAATACTCGGTGAACTCAAAACCCGACAGATTAAAGATCTTGCCGGGAACGATTTCTCTTAATCGCTTAGGATGGAACGTAAAGC
Source organism: Nitrospirota bacterium (assembly GCA_963775905.1). Classification (GTDB taxonomy): domain Bacteria; phylum Nitrospirota; class Nitrospiria; order Nitrospirales; family Nitrospiraceae; genus Palsa-1315. The sequence goes on from CAVZKI010000007.1 coordinate 204,620, forward strand.
CTTTGGTGGCATTAACCGCATACGGCGTAGTCAGTGTGAGCGGTTTGTTGAAGCCGTCATGGCCGCTCAGTTGCAAATAGGCTTGCGCCTGTTGTGGATCTTTGGCCCGATCGTATAGCACGGCCAGGTGATAGTACGGCTCGCGCAGCCAACCGTCATGGGGGGCCTTCGCGATGTTGTCCACACACCATTTGAGATCGGTCAAGGCGGCGTCGGCCTTGTTGAATCGATCGGGGAGCTGCGCATATACAACGCCTATCATCCATCGTACGAGAAAGTATTCGTTCTTGGTGAGACTCCGCGCGTGCTCTAGGATCTCGATCGTCTTGTTCACCCAAGCGATTCGACTCAATAGGGGCACCTGATTGGCATAGGAAGCGCGCAGGACCCCCAAGGCGCTCAAATATAACCCTGTTTGCTCGGGAGAAAGCTGCCCTTCGTGCTTTTGTAGGAAGGATTCGAAGAACGCGATGGCGGCGTGCTGCTGGTTGGCATTCATGAACTGCTGCATCAAGAAGGCGACGAGCTGAGGCTCAGTAACAGGACCAGCCTGATGCAGCGATTTCAGATACTCCAATTCGGAGTTGTACGTTTGAGATGGAGAAGGGGAAGTTGTTGCACAGCCGCTTCCGAGCAGGATAGCCGCAATCAGAGAAATGGTAGTAATCGTGAGAGAGCATCTATTAGATCTTAGCATGGTGCTTCCTCCTGAATGGGGTTGAACGGGTGAGCTACATCGGCCAGGGTCCGGTAAAGAAGGGTGTTTCTCTGATTGCAGAAGAACGTCTCATATTGATCGTACAGTGCGAAGGGTTGCAAGCGTAGCCGTTCGAAGCGTATAAGTCGCTCTCGATTCATTGAAGGTCCGGACGCCACCAGTCTGGAATTCTGTTTGAGGGTTCACCGTAGCTTCCATTACGATCGCTTTGAATGGATTGCACTGAGTTTAATCGATCATCAATCCCCATTCTACGGGTTATCGCCACAGGGAGATTTGAGGTTTTTCCCGACATCGATATCATTATCGACCCGACTCACCGAGGGTTCGTCGGACCAGCCGCCGCCGAAGGCCCGGTACGTGGAGAAGAAATCGGCACCCGACAGGTTGCCGTGCCTCTTCTCTGGGGTTCGTGCGCCGAAACATCGGGTCTCCTACAAACGGGGGGCCGTCCGCCATATCTGCACCCACTTTGATCGTATGAGCTTGTAGGCGAGCCAGCCAGCGAACAGTAGGCCGATCAGCGGTCCGGCGATGGACCGCACCAGCTTCTGATAATCGATCATGTGTACCCGCAAGAGATACTGCGGCCGCCTGAGAAGATTCTGCTTCTCCGAGGCGATGATGACCCGATACAGGCCCTCGTCCAGCTTGACTACGCTCCTGAGCACGCCGTCCGGGTGGGTGCTCGGACGTACATCCGCCACGATCTCACCCTCTGCCTCATTCGTGCCGTTTCCCCTCATGACCCGCATCCCAACCGACCCGTTGCGTAGCGCTGGGTCCACAAGGTCCACGACCAGGAACGTCTCACCCTCCTGAGGAATCTCCGTGCAGTATTGATCTTTTAGTCCGTATTGGGGCTGATAAGCACTGAAATGCACCATGCTCTCACCTGCCAGGCGCACGCAGGGGTCCTGTTCCATATCTGTGCCGCCATGTGCCGCGGCGATGCCGGGGTGATACAGTACTGCAACAAGCAGGAGCCCCGTCGCGCCTGCCCCTGTCACTTGCCTAATCATGGCAAACCCTCCTTTTTTGGACCGTGAGATGATCCGCCAATCGATCCGTCCACGATGACAGAGCTTCGTGCTCGGTTGTCAACGCCTGAATAGATGCGACCACGGACGAGGTGATACGCTTGTGCGCAGCAATCACGGGATCGACAATGGCCCCACAGTTGAGGCAACGCCATCCGGTAAACTCATGATCACTCGACCAGAGTCCGTCAAGATCTTCAAACTTCTCATGCACCATCAATCCATCGCAGCGTAGGCACGTCATTGGGTACCTCTTTTCCCTGACGGGATCTTGCGTCTGATACTCCGCACCCTTTTCTTCCCCACCTCGGCCAATGGGGGCTGAAATGCGTTCATGCCCAACATGATCAACAGAACCATCCCCACCGTAGCTAGCAAAGAGAAGATTGTCGTAAATGTCATGTGGTCCATGCTTGTACCCTTCCTTTCTTCTCGCTAAGGTTTGTTCCCAATCGAACCGGCTTCTCTGTCGTCGAGTCGTTTCCGTATAGCTTTGAGGACTTCAGGGTCATGACCAAACAGATACCTCAAGACGGCGGGCGACCCACCGAAGGTTCGCCTGACCAGCCGCCGCCAAAGGCCCGATAGATGGAGACCAAGGCTACGCGCACCGCAGTCTCGGCCTTGGTACGCTCGTCGCTGGTTGAAAGCCTTGTCCGCTGAGCGTCGAGTACCGACAGGAAGTCCACAGCTCCACGTTGGTAGAAGGCGTGGGCGTGGGCGTGGGATCGTTCCGCCGCCGTCTCGGCTCGGGTCAACTGATCGCGGCGCTCCAGGGCCGCGGTATGCGCGACATAGGCGTTTTCCGTGTCCTCTAAGGCGAGAAGAAAGGTCTTCTCATAGTTGGCCGCGACGTGATCGAGCCGCGCATCCGCCGCCGTGATATGCGCTTTTATGCGACCAGCATTGAATATCGGTGCCGTGAGACCCGACCCAAGCGCATACACACTTTCTGCCAGACTCGGAAATCCGCCGACCGCCAGTGCACCGAACCCGCCACTCGCCAACAGGACGAATTTCGGAAACAAATCCGCTCGCGCCGCACCAAGTCCGGCTGCGGCCGCAGTGACCTCGGTCTGTGCAAGCCGCAGATCCGGCCTCTGCTCCAGCAAACTCGAAGGCAGGAGCCTGGGGATACTCGGCAGGGTGACAGGCAGCGGCATGGAATGAGTCAACCGCTCTTCCAAGCTCGCTGGGGGTTCTCCCAGCAGGACACTGAGTCGATGGATCAAGTTTTTCGCCGTGCTTGTCAGGACTGGCAGCGTCCCTACCGTATTGTGCAGCAGCGTCTCTTGACGGGCCACATCCATGTCATTCACCAAGCCGGCTTTATAGAACGTTTGCACGGCTCTCAATCGTTCACGCTGAACCTCAATGTTCTCCAGCAGGATGTTGGTACGTTGCTGTATCCCGCGCAGCTCCAGATAATTCGTCGCCACCTGGGCCAGTAATCCTACTTGCACTGCGCGCTGACTCTCTTCGGTTCCCGCCGACTGCGCGACGGCGGCCTCCGCTTGAAGATGTCTGCTGCCGAACACGTCGATTTCCCACCGTGCCGCCAGTCCGCCGCTGACCACATCGGCGGTGGGCATGATCAGCTCGCTGCCCTGTTTACCCGGCATGACTCGGTCTATCCTCTTTTCCCGACCGCCGAACGAGAACAGATCAATGCTGGGGTAGAGCGCCGATTCGGCGACCGTGACCATGGCCTTGGCTTCACGCACGCGCGCCTTGGCGAGTCTGAGATCGTGGTTGGCGACCAGTGCTTGGTCGATCAGGTCGTTCAGCATGGGATCGCCGAACCCCTTCCACCATTGGCTGAGATCCTTGGACGTTGAGACCGGTTGAGAATCTGAGGCGTTATGCCAGCGTTCCGGAACTAGGAGTGGCGGCACGCGGTCGCTGACGCGCGTCGGCGTGCAGCCGTTCAGCCCCATCAGGGTCAGTGACAAAACCATCATTGAATACCAAGCTTTCATACAACACCTCCCGGAACAGCAACCGGCTGTTCCTCTGGCGTACCGTTCTGTGTTGGATCAAAGGGATGCGCAGTCTCTAGGCGACTGCGCCTGAGGCGTCCGTTCGACCTTGAACCACGCGGCATAGAGGGCCGGGAAAAAGAAGATCGTGAGCGCGGTGGCTACCGTCAGCCCGCCCATGATGGCGATCGCCTGGGGCCCGAAGAAGTCGTTGCGCGACAGCGGTATCATGGCCAGGATGGCCGCCGCCGCGGTCAACAGAATGGGCCGGAAACGCCGCACCGTCGATTCGACGATGGCGGACCAGGTGTCGCGTCCGGCCTTTTCGTCCTGTTCGATCTGATCGACGAGGATCACCGAGTTGCGCATGATCATGCCGGCCAGCGCGATGATGCCGAGCAGGGCCACGAAGCCGAAGGGTGCCCGGAACAGTAGCAGGGCGAATGCCGCGCCGATCACTCCCAAGGGCGCCGTGACGAACACCAGGAAGGTCCGGGACAGGTTCTGCAACTGCACCATCAGCAGAACGAGCGTCGCGATCACCACCAGCGGTATCCAGATCAGGATGGACTTCTGGGCAATCCAGGCGTCCTCCTTGGCCGCGCCGGTTTCGATGAAATAGCCGGCCGGCAGTTGTTCTTCGATGGATTTGAGCTGAGGGATGATTTGCGCCGCCACGTCGGGTGCCAACATCCCGTCGGCCACGTCGGCTCGGACCGAGATCGCCGGAAAGCGGTTGCGGCGCCAGCGTACGCCGTCCTCGAACACGGTTTCGAACTTGACAAATTGGGACAGCGGTGCGGATCGACCGTTGGCCGTCCGAACCGTGACGTCGGGTAATCCGTCGGCCGTGACGCGCAGGTTCTTTTGCGCTCGCCACACGATGTCGATGAGCTTGTCGTCCTCGCGGAATTGCCCGACGGCGATGCCCGAATAGTGCGCTTGCAACGCTTGCGAGAGGGTTGACGTTGAGACTCCGAGTGCGCGCGCCTTGTCTTGATCGAGCACGAGACGGAACGAAGGGATGCGCTCATGCCAGTCATCGTTGACATCCACCGTATGGGGGTTGGCGCGCACGACCTCGGCCACTCGGTCCGCGAGGCTTCGAAGGAGCGTGGGATCGTCGCCGAACACCCTGAACACCACCGGATAATCCATTGGTGGCCCGACATTGAGACGCATGACCCGACCGCGCACGTCCGGGAAATCCGTGGCGAAGGCCAGTCGAATGCGTTGCATCACCCGTTCGCGGGCTTCGTTGTCTTTGGTCATCACCACAAATTCGGCCAAATTGGTATTCGCCAATTGCTGGACGATGAGCAGAAAAAACCGCGGACTCCCACCACCGAGATAGGCCGCATAATTCACCACGTCCTCGTCCTTGGCGAGAAGCGCCTCCATGCGTTTGGCGGCTGCTTCGGTTTGCGTGAAGGCACTGCCCTCCGGCAACCAGAGGTCGATGATGACTTCCGGCCGATTGGACAGCGGGAAAAACTGTTCGGGCACCTGGGCCAGGGTCGCGACGCCGACGCCGAACAATGCCACCGTGCCGATGATGACTGTCTTGCGATGCTCAACACACGCATCCACCCAGCGGCGCAACCGGTTGTAGAACGGTGTATCGAACAGGTCCCGGCGGAGCGTACCGCCGTTCGCCCGGACCTTGAGCACCAGAAAGCCCAAGTAGGGCGTGAAGACCACCGCGCCGATCCACGACAGCAACAGCGAAATACCCACCACCTGGAAAATCGCCACCGTGTATTCACCGGCTGAGGACTTCGCGAGACCGACCGGCAGAAAGCCCGCAATGGTGATTAAGGTTCCGGTCAGCATCGGAAACGCCGTGGCACGGTAGGCATAGGTCGCGGCGCGCATCCGATCCCAGCCTTCTTCGAGTTTGCGTGCCATCATCTCGATGGCGATCATCGCGTCGTCTACCAGGAGGCCAAGGGCAAGGATCAAGGCTCCCAGCGAGATACGATGAATTTCCATCCCAAACAGCAGCATACATAACAGCGTGCCGGCCAGAACCAGGGGCACCGTGAGCGCAACCACGGAGCCGGTGCGAAAGCCGAGGCTCAGAAAGCTGACGAGCAGCACCGCCGCCAAGGCCTCGAAGAAGGTGCGCGTGAATTCGCCGATGGCGGTCTTGACCACCCGCGATTGATCAGCGACCCGTTGAACTTCGATTCCGACAGGAAGTCCCTCCTCGATTCGGCTCATGGTCACTTCCAGCGTCTTTCCTAATTCCAGCACGTCGCCGGTTTTGTTCATCGTGACGCCAAGGCCGATGCTTTCTTTGCCGTTGAAGCGCATCTTGAATTCGGACGGGTCGATGTAGCCCCGAGTGACCTTGGCAAAATCGCCGACGCGCAAGGTTCGGCCCTCGACCCGCACGGCAAGGTTCGCCATGCTCTCCACCGAGTCGAAGGAGCCGGTGAGTCGGAGGGGGAGATTGCGCTGTGCGGAAATCACCGTTCCGGCCGGTGTCAGGCCGTTCTGCGCCTGCAAGGCCTCGGCAACCACCGAGGCGTCCAGTCCCAGTTCGGCCAGCTTCTTGTCGGAAAACTCGACATATATCTTTTCATCCTGAACGCCAATGAGATCGACTTTCTCGACATCCTTGACGCGCAGGAGTTGCTGACGGGTCGAATCGACCGCCTGTTTGAGCTCGGCATAGCTGTAGCCTTCGCCAGAAAATGCATAGAGAAGGCTGTAGGTATCGCCGAACTCGTCATTGAAAAAGGGCCCGACAATGCCGGGCGGCAGCGCCATGCGGATGTCGCCCACCTTCTTGCGCACTTGATACCAGAGTTCGGGAATGTCTTGGGGCGGTGTATCTTCACGCGGCGTGACAAAAATCACCGATTCGCCGGGTTTCGAGTAGCTGCGCAAGAAGTCCAGGTTCGGCAGTTCCTGAATTTTCTTTTCCAGCCGGTCGGTCACCTGCTGTTCCACTTCCAGCGCGGTGGCGCCGGGATACAGGGTTTTGACGACCATCACCCGAAACGTAAACTCCGGATCTTCTCGCTGTCCCAGCCGGACTGCGGCAAACATTCCTCCCAGCAGCACCAGCACCATCAAAAACCCGGTAAACGCGCGGTGTGTGAGTACCCATTCGCTCAGATTGAAGTCTTTCATGGCTGACCCCTCCTGCTCTCGGCGCTCTCTCCATTCATCGCCACTGCGATCGCTTCTGGCAAACGCACGGCCTGTCCTTCCGCAAGGCGCTGGACGCCGGCACTGACCAGCAACTGCCCAGACGCGAGTCCCGTTACGGCAATGCGTTCCCCATCCAGCGTTTCACCGACCTGAACCGGCACCGATCTGACCGTGCCGGTCTGCTCATTCACCAGCCACACATGGGGTTGTCCCGGCTTGTTCTGCGGGGTAAACACGGCTGAGAGCGGAACGGTCATTCGAGAGGGCGTGTTCGAAGGAACCCAGACGGTCGCCGTCATGCCCAATTGCGCGGCTTCCTGATCCTCAAGCAGTGCTGCTTTGACACGATACGTGCGGCTGGCCGGGTCGGCCGCCGAAGCAATCTCGCGGATTTGGCCCTTCAGGCGCTTGTCGTGATCGGCCCATAGGGTGATGCTCACGGCCTGCCGACGTTTGAGTCCCGCCAGGCGATGCTCGGGGACATCGAAGTGGATGTCCTTTTCGTCGAGTTGAGCCACCTTGACGATGGCCTGACTGGCGCTGACGACCTGCCCCGTTTCGACTTCCAATGCTGTGACCACGCCATCCCGGTCGGCCGCCAACTCGGTGTACGCCAACTGATTGACCGCATGGCCCAGTTGGGCTTCGAGCGCCGCCGCCCGTTCTCGTGCCGTGGTGTAGGCGGTTTGATGGCGGTCGAATTCAGGTGGGCTGGTGACCTTTTGCGCCAACAGCTCACGGTATCTCGCCACATCGTCGCGTAAGAAGTCCCGATCGGCGACGGCCGAGGCCAGCTGCGCCTGAAGGTCTTGCACGGCGAGACGGTAATCGTTCTGATCCAGCCGCGCCAATACCTGTCCCTTGCGCACGCGGTCACCCACATCGACGTGTCGTGCCAACAACTTGCCGGGCACGCGGAAGGACAACATCGTCTCATAGCGCGCTCGCACGTCCCCCGCAAAACTCATCACACTGTCACCCTGATCCACGATTCGGGCGACCTTCACGGGCCGGGAAATCTGCGGGGATTGCTCGTCTTGATGGTGGCATCCCAGGGTCATCGTCAATGCCAGAAGGAAGACACCAACGAAACATGTCGCGAGACAGGTAAGGCCGAGTCGAGTGAGTTTCATGATGTGCTCCTTGCGAGAGTTGGTTATGGACGATACGGTGCGCAATGGAATTATATGTATTTGTATATGCAAGTACATGGTCAAAAAAAAGGCCCTACCCTGACGGCAGTTCGGTACTATGTGCAGCAAGCTTTCGCATAAGTGTCGCGCCAGCAACCCCAAGAAACTTCTCCGTGCGAGTTTGGGCCTTTCGCCAAGAGGGACCGATTTGATTCAGCAGGGCACGACCTTGGACTGTAATTTGTACTGGGAGGCCCCGGCCGTCTTCCCCATCCGCAATCTCTTGGATCCAACCATTGGTCAGCATAATCTTCAGATTCCGGGTCAGCGTGGATGGGTCGAGGTGCAGGCGCTTCCCAATCTCGATGCGTCGAATGGGGCCAGCCTTGGCTATAAGAACCAGAAGATTCGTTTGGCTGGCTTTCAGGCCGAATGGACGGAGTTCAGCATCGTAGATACTCGTGAGCACCCGATCAAGTTTGCGCACGCGCATCAGCAGGCACTCATGCGCGATCTGATTAATGATCTCGTTACCGTGAGTCATCCGTTTATGTGTGTCCGTTTTCGTCATGGCATAATATTGCATATAC
>CAVZKI010000008.1:0-86056 GCA_963775905.1 Nitrospirota bacterium
ATTCCAACATGGTTTCCCCGAAGCCACTTCAATAAATGACCACACCTCAACTCGACAAAACCTACGATCCCAAGGCGGTCGAAGCACGTTGGTATGAAGTCTGGAACCAACAAGGCTATTTCCACGCCTCGCCGACAAATCCAGGCCAACCGTACTGCATCGTGATTCCCCCACCCAATGTTACGGGCTCACTCCATGTCGGCCACGCGCTGAATCATTCGATACAAGACATCCTGATACGCTGGCGACGCATGCAGGGCCGCAACGTTCTCTGGCTGCCCGGCACCGACCATGCCGGGATTGCCACGCAGAACGTCGTGGAAAAGCAGCTCATGGCCGAAGGCGCTTCTCGGGAATCCCTTGGACGCGAACGCTTCATCGAGCGCGTCTGGCAATGGAAGGCCACCTCCGGAAACACGATCGTCAGTCAACAGAAGCAGCTGGGAGAATCCTGCGACTGGGATCGTCTGCGATTCACAATGGATGAGGGGCTATCAAAAGCCGTCTTGGAAGTCTTCGTGCGGCTATTTGAAGACGGGCTGATTTATCGAGGGGAGCGGTTGATCAATTGGTGCCCGCGCTGTCTGACGGCTCTGTCGGACATCGAAGTCGAACACGAAGACACCAAAGGAAAACTGTACTCTATCGAATACCCGCTCGAGCATGATCCAACCATTCGACTTACCGTCGCGACGACCAGACCTGAAACGATGCTGGGCGACACCGCCGTGGCCGTCCACCCTGAGGATCCACGTTATAACAAGTTAATTGGCAAACAAGTGCGTTTGCCTCTGACCAGTCGGACCATCCCGATTGTCGGCGATGCGATCCTGGTCGATCGCGAATTCGGGACCGGAGCAGTGAAGATCACCCCGGCTCATGACTTTAATGACTTTGAGGCTGGTGAGAGACATAACCTACCAAGGATCTCAATCTTTGACGATCATGCACGCATGGATTCGGGTGGGTTAACTGCAGCAGCAGTGGATCAGGGCATCATGGGAAAGATCCTTCTGCGTCCTGCACGCGATGCGCGAGCTATCATCATAGAAACCCTCAAGAACGCTGGTCTTCTTCTCAAAACCGAAGACCATAAGATGTCTCTGGGAAAATGCTATCGCTGTAAAACTGTGGTCGAGCCATATCTGTCACCGCAATGGTTCGTCAAGATCAAACCGCTTGCCGAGCCAGCAATCAAAGCAGTTGAAGATGGACGCATTCGGATCGTTCCTGAAAGCTGGACCAATAACTATTTGGGCTGGATGCGGGAGATTAAAGACTGGTGCATCTCACGACAAATCTGGTGGGGTCATCGGATTCCTGCATGGTACTGCCGGACATGCAATGGCAAGGTGCTGATATCAACCAAACCGGATGGTACTTGGATCATTCCCCGTGAGGCTCGGCCAGTCGTCGCGAAGACTCAACCCCCGCTCTGCCAGGCGTGTGGGGGCAAGGATTTCATTCGCGATCCAGACGTCCTCGACACCTGGTTCTCCTCAGGACTCTGGCCGTTCTCCACTCTTGGTTGGCCCGAAGAGACGCCGGAGTTGAAGACCTACTATCCGACGTCAGTGCTCGTCACAGGCCTCGACATCCTCTTCTTCTGGGTGGCCAGGATGATCATGCTCGGGCTCAAGTTCATGGGCGACGTGCCGTTCCGCGACGTCTACATCCATGCCTTGGTCCGCGATGCCGAAGGGCAGAAAATGAGCAAATCGAAAGGCAACGTCATCGATCCGCTGCATGTGATGGAGCAGTTCGGCACCGACGCGCTGCGATTCACGCTCGCCTCGATGGCCTCACCCGGGCGCGACATCAAACTTGCGGAGGAACGGATCGAAGGCTACCGAAATTTCGCGAACAAGATCTGGAACGCGGCTCGTTTCAGCCTCATGAATCTCGATGGACCACGAACGGCCACCGCGCCATCCGAACGCACCTTCCCCGACCGCTGGATTTTGAGTCGCCTCAACCAGACGATCCATGTGGTCACATCAGAACTGGAAGCCTATCGGTTCGATCGCGCGGCGAATGCGCTGTACCAATTCATCTGGCACGAGTACTGTGATTGGTACCTCGAACTGATCAAGCCCACACTCCAAAACTCTGCGAGCCCGGAAGGACCAGGGACCAGACAGACCCTCGTCGAGACGCTAGAGACCACGATGCGCCTCCTGCATCCTTTCATGCCGTTTCTCACCGAAGAGATCTGGCAAACGATCCCGCACCAGGGCGCGAGCATCGTGGTTCAGCGCTATCCAATACCAGAAGTTACATGGGCCGCACCCGAAATGGACCAACGCTTTGCGCTGCTCGAACAAACCATCGGCCTGGTGCGCGCATCCCGCATGCTCTTGAACTATCCGCCGGGGCAACAGATCACGTTCTACGTCGCGCACGACGAGCCCCAGCGACAGGGCCACCTGGACCAACTCCGAAGCTACCTCGCCCATCTCGGCCGTGGCACTGTCGATCTAGCCCCAACGACTCACTGGCCCACCAGTAACCTCCTCCGATTGGTCACGGAGGGCTTATCCGTCGGCATTGCGGTGGCGGGCGACGTCGATCTCAACAAAGCGCTGGATCGCATCATCAAGCAGCAATCCGAGCAGACCAAGGAGATCGAGCGCCTGGAGGGGAAACTGCGCAATCAGGAGTTTACCGCCAAGGCCCCGCCTGAGGTCATTACCGATCACCAGGAGCGCCGTACAAGCCTGCGCCGAGATCAAGCCATGCTCACCAGCAGTGAGCAACAGTTGCGCGCCATGCTGGGAACGTAACCGATGATCAGGCCCCCGGTTACCGACATACAGCGCGCCATTCGACGTGCACTCCAAGAAGACCTCCCCCTTGGCGACGTCACGACAGCCGCACTCTTTCCCTCTCCCATACCAGCGCTCGCGCGCATCGTCGCCCAACAATCGCTGGTGGTCGCCGGTCTTGCCGCAGCCGTGCGAACCTTTCGGACCGTGGATGCGTCCCTCGTCTTGTCCATCCACCGCCAGGATGGGGAACGCGCAAAGGATGGAGACTGTCTCCTCCAGATCGAAGGCGATGGGCGATCCATCCTGAAGGCCGAACGAGTCGCCCTGAACTTTCTCCAACACCTCTCCGGTATCGCCACCTTGACGCGTCGGTTCTGCGACGCGGCTCGTCGATATCCCGTAACCATCCTCGACACGAGAAAGACGATCCCGGGCTTACGTGCGCTTCAGAAATGGGCGGTCCGGCTCGGCGGGGGCACGAATCACCGCCAATCGCTGAGCGACGCTATCCTCATCAAAGACAATCATCTGGCCCTCCTAAACCAAACGACAATGCCCGTCCGAACTGCCTGCCGCAAGGCGAAAGCCAACGCCCCTCGCAGCATGAAGATTATCGTGGAAGCGGAATCGTTGACAGAAGTGCGGCAGGCCGTCGCAGGACAAGCCGACATCATTCTGCTGGATAACATGAACCCGGCGTCTGTCCGTCAAGCCATCCGGCTGATCAAGGGGCGGGCACTCGTGGAAGTGTCCGGAGGAATCACGTTGAAGAACGTACGAGCGATGGCGGCGGCCGGCCCAGACCGCATCTCCATCGGAGCCCTCACTCATTCAGCCCCGGCTGCGACGCTCAGCCTGGTACTCGAACCACGCCTCCGGCACCGCGGACCCAGCAGGTAGCGAGTGACTATGGATGATTCCTCCCAGCTTGCTCGTTTACATTGGCCTAGGATGCCTTGATGAATCCTCCACTGCGCGCGTTGAGTGCGACCTTCCAATTCTCTCTACCTCTCTTTAGGGGAGTGGCCGAGGCTGCCCTTTACTGCGCGCATCGAACGAGCACAGTTTCATCGTGCGCGTTCTGCGAGCAAGAAGGGCACCTGGCTGCTCCCTCCCCTGCTGGCGGACTTTTTCAGCATCCTGCTAGCTAACTCGTGCAACCCTCGCCACCACTCACTAGAAACACGATCCACAGCACCCTTTCGACCACGTGGCTGGGGCGTCGCATCGAACTCTTCGACTGCCTTCCTTCAACGAACCGGGAGGCCGTTCAGCTCGCACAGGCAGAAGTCGAACATGGCACCGTCGTCGCCGCCGATAGTCAGACCGCCGGACGCGGGCGTCTCTCTAGAACCTGGTTTTCTCCGCCCGGTGCCAATCTCTACTGTTCCATCATTCTCAGAACAGCACGCCCACCGGAACGCCTCGCTGAATGGCTCTCGTGGTTGCCGCTGATCTCTGCGCTGGCCGCAGCCGAAGCGATCGAACAGGTCTCGTCCATCCACGTCTCAGTGAAATGGCCCAACGATCTCCTGATCTCGGAACGAAAGGTTGGCGGAATCCTCTGTGAAAGCGGTACAGGAACGCGATCAGAGCCTTTCCAGATCATCGGAATCGGCATCAACGTTAACCTTGACCACGATGACTGGCCCGCTGACCTTCGCGACTCAGCCACGTCGATATGGCAGGAACGGAAGATCGTCGTCGACCGCAATAGACTGCTCGCGCAGCTGCTCCTCGAACTCGAACAATGCCTCGATGAATTGGTCATTCACGGAACGAATCGGATCGGGCTGGCCTATTACCAACGATGCTCGACCATCGGCCACACGGTGCAAGCGACGTTGGCTAATGGAGACGTGGTCGTGGGGCTTGCCGAGGGAATCGGCCAGGATGGATCCTTGCGCGTGCGGCCGCAGGCAATTCAACCTGGCTCGGGAACCCCGGAGGTCGTCCACTTGCGGGTCGCCGACATTATCCACGTGAGAATTTAGCAGAATGCTGAAACAGTTCTCCAGCAGCGTTCTCGCATCGTTCAGACCCTCAATGTACCCTAGAGGGTGACGCCTCGGACCTTCACTCGCTGCGGCCTTGCTGGATGGACTGTTTGAGCATTCTACGATTGTATCCATTGTCCCAGACATTCCGAATACCGGCTTCACGAGCAACATGTTTTCGCAGCCTGCTGGCCAAACCACCCGCGCGAAACGTACAATAGGTCCCATGCTCCTCGTCGTTGATATCGGCAACACCAACATTGTCTGGGGCGTCTATGACGACCGCACCCTGGCGGCCCATTGGCGATTAGCCACGGACGTAAAAAAAACCTCGGACGAGTACGGCATCCTCTTTGCCAATCTCCTCACGGCAGCAGGGATTCCCTCTCAACGTCTCTCCGGCGCCATCATTTCCAGCGTCGTGCCTGCGCTGACCGGGACCTTCGAAGACATGCTCGAACAATATTTTCATCAGCACCCAGTGATCGTCACCTCGGATACGGACACGGGGCTCACACTCCGCTACGCCAACCCAAAAGAAATCGGCAGCGACCGGCTGGTGAATGCCGCAGCCGCTTATCATAAATATCGCCGCGATCTCATCGTCGTCGATTTCGGCACCGCCACGACCTTTTGCGCCATCACGGCAGAGGGCCATTACCTCGGAGGCGTCATCGCCCCCGGCCTCGGGATCTCGGCGGAAGCCCTGTTCGCACGCGCCGCCAAACTGGCCAAGGTGGAATTGATCCGTCCTAAGACCGTGATCGGCATCGACACCGCCGGCAGTATTCAAGCCGGCCTGTTATTCGGGTATGCAGGACTGGTTGATACCGTCGTCCGGCGAATGGAACAGGAACTCGGACGCTCCGTCTATGTCATCGGCACCGGAGGACTCAGTTCCATTCTGGCAGCCGAAACCACTTCCATTCAAAAAATTGAACCGCTCCTGACGTTAGAAGGTCTTGAGCTTCTCTACCGACGAACCCAGGGTAGCCCCCCTCCAACCATCCAGGTCTGAAGACCACCATTCCCTGCACAAGTAATTAATTTTCCTGGCCCAGTTGACTTTATGGGCCCTGTGGCTATCTCCTCACGGACAAAGGAGTCTTTCATGCCCGAGGAACACCAGAACGCGAATACAATCGAGAACTTGGATACTCCATCGCCCGGCGATTGCCCCGCCACGGAGGAAACAGGCCTGGTCGAGGAGCTTCAACGGGCTCTCGCGGAGAAGACCGAAAAATCCATTGAACTCAACGACAAGTATCTGCGACTTGCCGCTGAGTTTGACAACTACAAACGCTTGGCTCAGCGGGACCAGCGTGATCAGATCCGATTCGGAAATGAACAATTGCTCAAGGAACTCTTGCCGGTCGTCGATAACCTGGAACGGGCCATCAAGGCCTCTCGAAACGGTGGGAGCAGCGACGCCCTTATCCAGGGCGTGGATCTCACCCTCAAGCAATTGACGGAAGCCTTGACGAGATTTCATGTCAAACCCGTCGAGACAGTAGGCCAGCCGTTCGATCCCGCCACGCATCAAGCTGTCGCCTCTGTCGCGTCCCAGAAGGTTCCGGAGCAGCATGTGGTCGACGAGTTTCAGCGAGGATACCGCCTGCACGACCGTATGTTACGGGCGGCCATGGTGAGCGTGTCCACCGGACAGGCACAGGACGGCGCACCAGGAACAGACGAGACGGTCGGTTCATCGTAATACCATCGTGAGAACACAGAAAGAGTAGGAAGGAGCAGGCACATGGGCAAAGTGATCGGCATCGACCTTGGAACCACGAACTCCTGCGTCGCCATCATGAGCGGCGGCGACCCGATTGTGATCGCGAACGCAGAAGGAGCCCGCACCACACCATCTGTCGTCGCCATTACAGACAAGGGGGAACGCCTTGTCGGACAGATTGCAAAGCGGCAAGCGATTACGAATCCGGAGAACACGATTTTCTCCGTGAAGCGCCTCATGGGCCGCAAGTTCCGCAGCCAGCAAGTGACAGACGCCGCCAAACGACTGCCCTATAAGATGTCCGAGGGAGATAACGGCGATGCGCTTGTCGAATTGCGCGGCAAACGCTACAGCCCGCCGGAAATATCCGCCATGATTCTGCAGAAGATGCGGCAGACGGCGGAAGACTATCTCGGCGAGAAAGTCACCGAGGCGGTCATCACCGTCCCAGCCTACTTCGACGATAGCCAGCGCCAAGCCACCAAGGATGCGGGCCAGATCGCAGGCTTGAACGTCCTCCGGATCATTAACGAACCAACAGCCGCGTCCCTCGCCTACGGCCTGGACAAGAAAAAGGACGAACGGATCGTCGTCTATGACCTGGGTGGCGGTACGTTCGACGTGTCTGTCCTTGAGATCGGCGACGGCGTCTTCGAGGTCAAGTCGACCAACGGCGACACCTATCTCGGCGGCGACGACTTCGACCAGCGCGTCATGGACTGGTTGGTCGATGAGTTCAAGAAGGATCAAGGCATCGATCTTCGGAAGGATCGGATGGCCCTCCAACGCCTGAAAGAGGCGGCGGAACGAGCCAAGATCGAACTCTCGTCTTCACAGGACACCGAAATCAATCTGCCCTTCGTCACCGCGGACGCCAGCGGACCGAAACACCTGGTCACAAAACTGACCCGCGCGAAGCTTGAACAGATGGTCGACGACCTCATTCAGCGAACGATTGATCCCTGCAAGAGGGCCCTGTCCGATGCCGGCGTGACGGCCCGCGACATCAACGAAGTCGTCCTCGTCGGCGGCATGACCCGCATGCCGAAAGTGATTCAGGCCGTCAAAGACTTTTTCGGCAAAGAACCGCACCGGGGTGTGAATCCCGACGAAGTGGTCGCCATCGGCGCCGCCATTCAAGGCGGCGTGTTGAAAGGCGACGTGAAGGACGTGCTGCTCCTCGACGTGACACCGCTCTCGCTGGGCATCGAAACCCTCGGCGGTGTCTTTACGAAGTTGATCGAGCGGAACACGACCGTCCCGACGAAAAAGAGCCAGGTCTTCTCGACGGCTGCCGACAATCAAACGGCGGTGACCATTCGAGTCTTCCAAGGCGAACGCGAGATGGCGAACGACAACAAGCTCCTCGGCCAGTTCGACTTGGTCGGCATTCCTCCCGCGCCCCGCGGGATGCCGCAAGTCGAAGTGACGTTCGACATCGACGCCAACGGCATCGTCCATGTCTCGGCCAAAGACTTGGCGACGCAAAAGGAACAGTCCATCAAGATCACGGCGTCCAGCGGATTGAGCAAGGAAGAAGTCGAAAAGCTGGTGAAGGATGCACAGGCCCATACGGAAGAGGATAAGAAGCGGCGGAAGACCGCCGAAGCCAAAAACCAGGCCGACACCCTGATCTACCAGACGGAAAAGAACCTGAGTGAGCACGGCGACAAGATCGCCGCAGAAGACAAGACCAAGATCGAGGAAGCTGTGGCTGCGCTGAAGAAAGCGATGGAGGGAACGGACCCCGAGGCGATCGAGTCCGCCACTCAAACATTGACGACCGCGTCCCACAAGTTGGCTGAGGAAATGTATAAGAAGGCTTCGGCATCGACTGCAGCCAGGCAACGGCGCCGACGCCGGAGGCGGAACCGGAGCCGGCGAGACCAAGACGGATGAAAAGGTCGTCGATGCAGAATTCGAAGAAGTAGACAAAGACAAAAAGTAAGTTAGAATACCGTCAGCGAGACCGAGCTTCGCCGAGACACGGGGCTCGGTCTTGCTGCACTGTCACCCGGAGAGACGGCGTCCGTGTCCAAGCGCGACTACTACGAAACCTTAGGCGTCGAACGAACCGCGTCCGACGACGAACTCAAGAAGGCCTATCGGAAGATGGCCCGCCAGCACCATCCCGATCTCCAGACCGGAGAGGCCCAGAAAAAAGCGTCAGAAGAAAAATTCAAAGAAGTCAATGAAGCCTACGAGACGCTGAGCGACCAGGACAAACGCAAGCGCTACGACATGTTCGGCCACTGCCGGGGCTCAGCAGGGTGGCGGTCCGGATGGCTTCGGATTCGGCGGAAGCGGCTTCGGCGACGCCTTCAACGACATCTTCGAGGATTTTTTCGGGGGCCAGCGAGGCGGCAATCGAGCGGAGCGCGGCAACGACCTCCAATACAATCTGGAACTGACCTTCGAAGAAGCCGTCTACGGGAAAGAGGCCAAACTCAAAATCCCGCGATGGGAAGTATGCAGCGACTGCCAAGGGAGCGGCGCCAAGAGCGCGGCATCGGTCAAGACGTGCCCCAGCTGCAAAGGGGCCGGACAGATGCGGTTCCAGCAAGGGTTCTTCAGCATCACCCGCCCCTGCGGCCAATGCGAGGGAGCGGGACGAATCGTCACAGAACCCTGTCCTGCCTGCCAGGGCCGTCAACGCACTTATCGAGAGCGGACCATCGCCGTACACATCCCGGCTGGCATCGAGTCAGGCATGCGCCTGCGCCTCTCGAACGAAGGGGAGCACGGAGTCAACGCAGGCCCGCCAGGCGATCTATATGTGGCGATTACCGTCAAGCCGCACCCGATTTTCCAACGCCAAGGACACGATATCCTCTGTGACGTCCCGATTCATTTTGCCACAGCTGTACTCGGAGGAAAGATCGAGGTCCCCACGCTGAAAGGCACCACGGTCATCAAGATTCCTGCCGGCACGCAACAAGATAAGACCCTGCGCATCAAAGGCCTGGGCATTCCCAGCCTCAAGAGCCAGAGTACCGGCGACCAATTATTTGTCATCAAGATTCAGATTCCAACCAAACTGACCGCTCGTCAGAAAGAATTGCTCAAAGAGTTTGCCAAAGAAAGCGGCATGTCGATGGAAGAGGACAGCGACGGCTTCTTCGACAAGATGAAGACCTTCTTCGAATAGCGCCGGCAGTTCCCGCACTATGTCCACGTTCTTTGTCGACCCTGGCGCCATCACTCCCACCACGGTCCGCATAACCGGTGACCTCCTCCATCATCTTCGCGATAGTCTCCGCTTGCACCCAGGAGACTCCCTCACCCTGAACGACGGATGCGGAACCCGCTTTCGCGTGGAAGTAACCCACGTCACCTCACAGGCCATCGACAGCCGCATCATCGATCACCACACCGAGCCGGCACGCAGCACCTCACCGGTCGTGCTCGGACAAGCGTTGATCAAAGGCGACAAGATGGACTGGGTCATTCAGAAGGCCACAGAACTCGGAGTCGCTACCATCGTGCCCATTCACAGCACACACAGCGTCATCAAGCCCAATCCGGAACGCCTGGAGCATCAACGGTCCAGATGGGAGCGCATTGCGCGGGACGCGGCACAACAGTCAGAACGATGGACCATTCCCACTATCGCAGACCCGGTAGCCCTCGAAGAGATCTGCCGACAATATGCCTCGGCGCCTCTGAAGGGCATGCTCGCGGAACGTTCCAGCGGCTCTTCACTTGCCACCATGCCGTTGCCACTGGATCGTCAGCATCCGATTGTCTTGTTGATAGGACCGGAAGGGGGATGGGCACCAGACGAGCAGCGTCTTGCACAGGAACAAGGTTTCCTCCCGCTCACCCTCGGACCACGAATCTTGCGGGCCGAAACCGCAGCAATCGCAGCGCTCAGCATTCTCCAATCAAGACTCGATATCACTCAAGAACCGTGAAAGGTTAGACGTGAAACGTAAAACGTCGGAATGCCGAGCGGTGTTCCTCCGAAACCCTTCACGTTTCACGATTCACGTTTCACGGCTGCATTCAGCGGCCAATGGTCAGCCGAACAATCGTGCCTTTTTCTCCGCTGGCCCAGCCCTGTGTTCCATCAGGAAACGAAAGGCCGAACAGCGAGACCTTCGCGATAGCACCCTGCTCTGTCCAGGTAAAACCACTATCGGTGGTCCGGTAGACCATGCCCCGTTCCCCCACAATCCATCCGGTCTGAGGGTCGGTAAAGCGCACTCGCAAGAGGTCAGTCAGCTTCGTGCAGGTGCGGGTGCAGGGTAACGTGCGATCGATCCATTGATGGCCCCCATTGGTGGTTTGGAAGATGGCGCCGGCGTTCCCAACGGCCCACCCGGTCGACATATCAGAAAAATATACATCGAACAGCGTGACAGCTCCCTGCGTCTCTTGCGGGGTCCAGGTGATCCCGCCATCGTCCGTCATCAAGACGGTCCCCACCGCCCCAACCGCCGTCCCATGCTGTGCGGTGAGAAATTGAATGCTATAGAGGGCTGCGCTCGTCTTGCTCGCTTGATCAACCCAATGGGTCCCGCCGTCCTTCGTATAAAGAATGGTTCCGTTGCCACCGACTACCCACCCCTCGCTGGGCGACACAAACGAGAGGCCGTAGAGCGCCACCTGGGTATCGGCGAGTTGCGCATGCCAGGTATTTCCCCCGTCTTGGCTCTGGCGAATCGTCCCATTGGCTCCGACGGCCCATCCCTGCTTCTCGTCGAGAAAGAAGACGCCTGAGAGGCTCGCTGTGGTGCCGCTGACGACCCTCTTCCACTTCTTCCCGCCATCGATCGTCTTCAGAATGGTGCCGCCAGACCCCACTGCCCAGCCCAGCTGAGGCGTATGAAAATAGAGCCCCATCAGCATGGCGTCCGTATGGCTCACTTGAGGGGTGATCGTAAGAGGAGAGTCAGCAGTCCACGAGGGAGAGGCGCACAACAACGTCGCCAACACCATACCCACAAAGCATCCACCACGTGACAGACAGGAAATCCACCATGATCCTGGCAATCCGTCTCTCACTGGTTGGTGTCGGCGTCAGGGCGGTTTTTATTAAAGTAGCCCGGATCAGGCATGCCCTTGGCTACAATGGTGAAGGTGCCCACTTCCAACGTCAGCCACTTCTTCGGAGTACAACAAGTATTGTCAGGCTGCACATCCCAGGAGCCGCGCCGCACGATCAGCGGGCCAGTGGCGAGCTCGTTGACGAACTCATTGCGCTTCCCCACACCATAGAGATTCCGATGAGGCACTCGCACGACGATCTCCGTATCCGTCCAGGACATCACCTGCGCCGCGACGTTGCTGAACAGCACTTCCGTGCGCGAGACGTTCTCGCCCAACTCGATATCGTCTCGTCGCTTGTAGGCCCCCTGATTGAGGCCCAAATCGGCATGCTCGGCTGTTTTCAAGAAAGAGCCGAACCCCGACCCTTTGATAGTAATCAGCTCATCGAGTCCGCCTGATTGCGGGCTGTAGGAATCGACCTTCGGCGTCACGAGCGTAAAGACCCCCGCCTCAGTTTTTAGAACTTCCTTCGTCGCGCAGCAGGAACCGTCGGGATTGGGCTTCCTCGCCCCTCGATACATCACGACCGGCCCGCTCTTCGCACTGAAGGGCACCCACACATCAATGCGATCGTCTTGCCAGCGATAGATGACGGCGCGGACTCCACCGATATCGACTCGATTCTCACCCGTATTGAAATCGGTAAAGGCGTAGGGAGTCGCTCCACTTTCCGAATAGAATCCGAAATGTTCTCCGCTGATTCTGAGCAGAGTACCGATTGGGGCGGCCGGAGGGGTCATTGCTGTCACATTTGGCACGTGAACCGTAAAGGTCCCGACCGTTCGCTCACGCCCCTGCATAGTCAGAACGATGGGGCCAGTCTCCGCATCCATCGGGAGGTGCACGACGATGGCGTCATCGGACCACTGGGCGAGGACGGCGAGGTGCCCGCCGAACGTCACCTTGTCACCGGCTCCCTTCACAGCGCCAAAACCCTGGCCGAAAAGGACCACCTTGGTCCCGACCGGCCCACTGACGGGATCGACACGAATGCTCGGAATCAGCTTCAGAGGAACAGCGTTGCTCACTTTGTACTGGACTGGCGCGCAACAGGACCCATCCGGCAAGGGATCGGACGAGGCCAATCGAACCACCACATCGCCCGACGCAGCATTCGTGGGAACCTGGACTTCGATGATGTCGTCTTTCCAGCGACGCGGCCTGACGACCACGCCCCCGATCAGCACATCGTTCACTCCGAACATCGTATTGGGATCGCGAGGACCAGCCGTGGCACCGAAATGCACGCCGGTAATCTGCACGGTCTGGCCTGGTTCGATCTCTGCCGGCGTCACTGCGGTAATCATCGGCTGCATTATTATTAATTTCCCGGCAGCCATCTTCTTCTTCCCGGCCATGATTTCAACGGGACCGGATTGAGCGTGGAAGGGAACCTTCACCTCGATCAGGTCGGACTCCCATCGCTGAATCAACGCAGGGAACCCACCGACAGTCACGCGATTGACTTGCACGGATCGAAATGCGGGGAACCCCTTCCCGCCGATCGATACGGTGGCGCCTGGAACCGCCGTTGACGGATGTAGCTCGAGAGCGGGAGGAGTGGCCGCAAACACGCCAGCGCTCAGACTGGCCCACAACGTCATCGTACTCACGCCGGTTACGAACGCATTCATGAACTGAGTTTCTCTGTTAGGTCAGGTCGAGACATGCGCGTACAGGCGCCGTCTGAAGGCTGAAGGTCGGGATTCGAAGTTAACCGAACACTTCAACCTAACAGTCTTCAGACTTCAGACCTTGAGACCACCTCAAACGGAAAGAATCACTTCAATTTCGACGGGAGCCCCGCGAGGCAACTCAGCAGCCCCCACAGCCACACGCGCATGACGACCAGACTCTCCAAAGATCTCAACGAGGAGGTCCGAGGCTCCGTTGAGGACTTGGGGCTGCTGCACAAAACCTTCCGCCGACGCCACGTGACCGACGACCTTCACGACGCGCGTAATTCGGTCTAACGTCCCGAGTTCCTGCTTGGCAATCGCCAGTGCATTCAGGAGAGCGAGCCTGGCCGCCTCCATCCCCTGCTCGACCGTCAGATCACGTCCAAGCTTACCGGAGAACGCCAACTGCCCGTCGCGCATTGGAAGGACTCCGGACAAAAATAAGAGATCTCCGGCCTGGACCGCCGGAACGTAGGTCGCCAACGGCTGCGGCGGAAGGGGTAACTCCAGATGCAGTTCCTTCAGTCTGCGTTCGTAGGACATCCCGATGACCCGCGTACTCCCTTCATCTCTTACGATTTACGATTCACGTCTTACGTCTGATGTCCCACGCACTACCCTGCGCGGAGCGCATCGAGAAAACTCTCACCCACAGGAAGTTGACCCCCCTGCAGGACTTCCACAATGGTATGTCCCAGATCAGCAGCAGAAGCTCTGATACCGAGATGGACCCCATGTGCCAACTTCGGCCCAGTGGCCAAGAGGGGGACATATTCCCGTGTCGAAACCTGATCCGCCTTCGTGATATCCCGTCCATGATCGCCCGTCAGGACGAACAGGTCGCCTGGGTGAAGTTGTTCCAGCAACCCGGGAAGCCGTCGATCAAAATCATGGAGGGCCGTGGCCGACTGTGCAGCATCCGATCCCAGGATATCAAGCCCCGCAAAAATTAATCCACGGGGAACCTTTTTCAACATCCCCGTGACCTCAGCAAGTAACGCCGCCCAGTGCCCAACGGGAACGGAACGAGTGAGGCCGCGACCGCTGAAGAGATCGCCGACTTTCCCCACCCCAACCAGGATCTGGCTTGCACGATTGAGCACATCGAACATGGTCGGGCCAGGGGGTTCAAGCACGAACTCGCGGGGTTGTGGGCTGAACTGTACCGCACCGGCATCACCCAAGAGAGGATGGGCTGAAACACGCCAAATACCCCAGGGGTCCTTGAGTAATTTTCTCGCGGCTCGGCAGCGCTGCAAGAACTTGTCCGGACGCATGGCACTATCATGCGCCGCCACGTGGCAGGTTCGTCGTCCATCCGTCCAGACGATCAGCGCGCCCGACGACAGATGTTCGGCCTCACACTCGCGCAGCATGGCCGTTCCTGAGGCGCAGCGATTGCCGATGACCTTGCGGCCAAATGCCTGCTCGAGGACCGTGACCATGTCAGGAGGAAATCCGTTGGGATACAGCGGCCCGGCAACGTCCGTCAGATGGCCGGCTATTTCCCAATAGCCGACCATGGAATCCACACCCTTGGAGAGAAATCCAAGGCGACCGAAGCATCCTTCCGGCTGCCCCATCACCTGCACACCTTTGATCTCCGTGATGTGGCCAAGCCCGAGCGCTTCCAGCGTGGGGAGGTTGAGTCCCCCAACGGCATCGGCCAGATGGGACAAGGTGTTGGAACCGGCATCGCCGTATTCCGCCGCATCAGGCAGGGCCCCGACGCCGAATCCATCAATCACCAGCACAATCACACGAGTAATCATGGGCGCACTATAACAGAAGCAAGACGCATCGGATACGTTCCTCGTGAAGCGGCATTGGAAATGTTGAATGTTGAATTATTGGAATCGGCAGCAACTGGTTGTGCGAGAGCATCTGATGAATTCCAGACACTCAACATTCAAAATTCAACATTAAACATTCGATAGATCAACTCGGCGATTGCAGCTGAAGCGTTAATGAATACTGTTGGCTAGGAGGCAGGCGGTCGTTGCAGTTGCCACTCGGCCATGATCGCGAGACTTGCGCTGGTGCCGATCCGATCCGCACCGGCCTCCAGCATGGCCAGCGTGGTCTTCCAGTCTCTAATTCCGCCGGAGGCCTTCACCTTGGCGCGACCAGCCACAGCCTCTTTCATCAGCCTCACGTCTTCGACCGTCGCACCAGCGGCGCCGAAACCGGTCGAAGTCTTCACGTAGTCGGCCCCCGCCTCCACAACCAACTGACAGGCCGTACGCTTCTCTTCCTGGCTCAGATAACACGTTTCGAGTATGACTTTGTGCTCGACGCCTGGTGTCGCGTTCACCACTTCAGCAATGTCCTTTCGCACATACTCACGATCGCCTGACTTCAGCCGGCTCACATTCATGACCATATCCAGCACGCTCGCGCCGCGCGCGACCGCTTCAACGGCTTCGGCGACTTTGGTTTTCGTCGTGTGACCACCCAGGGGGAACCCGATAGGGATGCCGACACGAATCGCCGTGCCCGCGACAGCTGCCACCGCTTCATCCACATAGCAAGGCGGGACGAAAATCACGGTGAATCGGTGCTCCTTAGCTTCCTGGCACAGTCGCAGGATATCTATCCTTGTGGCGTCCGGCCGGAGCACCGTATGGTCTATAAGTTCCGGCAAATTCCATTCAGACATAACAGGCACCTGAAAAACTATTGTGGCACCGTGAAAATTCAATGGCCCGCACATCTAGGACAACAGGAGAGGACACGTAGGATGCTCAAAAAGGCGACCTTCTCACCCTCCCAACCCTGGCGCGCCGAGACGCGCCCTGGCCCAAGCAAGGCCGCAGGCGAGTCGAAACCGGAGGCGTACCCTCTGGGGTACGTTGAGGATTTCGATGAGCCGAGAACGCCGCTGGCGGACTTTTTCAGCGTCCTGAAACTCACGACACTCCTTCTTTGTGAGCACGAGCCCTCTCCCCGGGGACGGTTGACGTCTGGGAATGGGTCCCGCGACGAAAGGGCTGCTTCTGATATTTCTCCACCGCCTTGTTGTGCTCGATAAGCGTCGCAGAAAACTGATGCGTTCCATCGTTCCGGGAGACAAAATACAAGGAGCGCGAATCAGAGGGATAGAGTGCCGCACGAATCGCTTCAATGCCTGGGTTGGCGATCGGTCCAGGCGGCAGCCCCTGTACCCGATAGGTATTGTAGGGACTGGGACTCGACAGGTCTTTCTTGTGCAAATTTCCGTCGAATGCCGGCAAGCCATAAATGACGGTTGGATCGCTCTGTAACGGAATGTGCTTTTTAAGCCGGTTGTGAAACACCGCGGAAATCTCCGGCCGCTCGCCGCCCGACCCTGTCTCCTTTTCGATAATGGAAGCGAGGGTCAGCACTTCGTGCATCGTCATCTTGAGTTCCTGCATCCGAGCGAGAAGATCCGGTCCGACCACCTGCCTGAGCTGCTCAACCATGGCCATCAACACCTCTCGCGCCTCGATGGGACGAGGAAACTTATACGTGTCGGGATAGAGATACCCTTCCAGCGTCTCCGCCTTGATCCCAAGAGACGCAACGAACTCCCGATCCTTCGCAAGCCGGAGAAACTCCACGCGATCCGTGAGGCCTTGCTGCGGGACCACATCGGCGATTTGGGTGATGGTGAGCCCTTCGGGAATAGTCAGCGGATGGAGCAGCACTTCGCCGTTGAGCAGCTTCGAGAGAATCTCCGCTGGAGTCATGCCGGGATTGAGTTCATACTCACCCGCTTGAACTTTCCGGTCGGCAGATTGGGATTTTCCAATAAGGACAAAAACAGACCGGTTCTTGATCAACCCTTCGCGCTCAAGCAGCGCAGCGACATATTGAAACGTCGAGCCGTCCGGGATCACGACGACTTTCGAGGGAGGGTGCGCTTCCGTGGGAATGACTGGGCCTTCAGCCCAGCGAATCGTCTGATATGCGGCGACGCCGAGTGCGACGACCACGACCAGCAGACATCCGAGAATGATCCGTAGGCTCATGAGGTGGCTCTACCGTTCCCCTGTCCGAATACTCATCCGCCCATGATTCCGGCTCTATCTTCGACGCCGGTTCAAGGCTTGCCAGATAACTCTGGAGCAAAATCGAAGCGGCGATGCGATCCACCACACCCTTCCGCTTTTTCCGGCTGACATCGGCCGCGATCAAGAGGTCTTCCGCCGCCTTCGTCGTCAACCGTTCGTCCCAGAGAATAACGGGAACGGGCACTCCCTGTTCCAACCGGGCCTGGAACTCGCGCATCGCCCGGATCGCCGGACCCTCGCGGCCATCCAATTGAAGCGGGAAGCCCAACAGGACTTGCCCGACCTCATGCGTCCCGACGAGGGACGCAATATGGGAAATGTCCCGGTCCAACGTGCGCCGATTGAGCGTCTCAAGCGGTTGGGCGGTCCACCCCAGCTCATCACTCAGAGCCACCCCGATCCGCTTGGTCCCGTAATCGAGCGCGAGTATTCGTTTACCCTGCATTAGTGTACCGCTGCAACATGCGTTCGACCAGCCCAAAGACCTTTTCCAACGCACCATCCAGCCTGGCCGGGTCCTTCCCACCGGCCTGCGCCATCTCGGGCCGGCCGCCGCCCGTGCCGCCCACCTCGGCCGCCATCACCTTAATCAGATCGCCGGCATTGAGTTTGCCGATCAGGTTCTTCGTCACGACAACCAACAGAGACACTTTCCCATCTTCGGTCGCGGCGCCGAGAGCCACGACACCACTCTTCAACTTGTCCCTCAACTGATCGGCCAGCGCCCGCATGCCGCTCACATCCAGACCGTCCGTCCGCTGCACATGCACCTGGATACCGGCTATTGTTTTCGCCGTGGCCTCGACCCCTGAGCTGCCGGCCATTTTCAATTTCAGCTCTTCCAGCTCGCGTTCTTTGTCTTTCAGTTGCGCCATGACCTTGCGTGTTTTGGCGACCAACTCGGACTGGCCGACCTTGAGCAAGTCCGAAAGTTCCCGAATGTCCGTTTCCAGTTTCTTCATGTGCGTGAGCGCCCCGCTACCGGTCTGAGCTTCGATACGGCGCACACCAGCCGCGACGCCGGTCTCCGACACAATCCTGAACAGGCCGATGTCCCCCGTATGCTGACAGTGCGTTCCCCCACAGAGCTCTTTGCTGAAGGATTCGACGGTCACCACCCGCACCTGCTCGCCATACTTATCTCCGAAGAAGGCCAGCGCCCCCTTGGCCACCGCATCCTGAATGCTCATCACCTCGGTCGCGACCCGCGCGTTCTTCCGCACCTCGTTGTTCACAACCGTTTCAATCTCATCGGCATCGCGGGACGACAACGGTCGGAAGTGGGCGAAGTCAAACCGCAGCCGGTTCGGACCGACCAATGAGCCATACTGTTTCACGTGCGGCCCCAGCATGTCGCGCAACGCGGCATGGAGCAAGTGGGTGGCGGTATGGTTTCGCTGAGCGTCCTGCCGCGTCGTGGCATTGACGGTCATGCGCAGCTGCTCGCCCTCACGAATGCGTCCCTTACTCACCACACCTTTATGGAGAATCAGCGTCGGGACCGGCCTGGTGGTCTCTTTGATGTCAACCCGCCCATCAACGCCGACCAGCACACCTTGATCGCCGACCTGGCCGCCCCCTTCGGCATAGAAAGGCGTCACTTCGAACGCGACTTCGACTTCATCCCCCTCAACCGCTTCCTTCACCATCCGTTCGCCCTTGAGAATCGCCTTCAAGACACTGTCGGTCTCCAAACGGTCATAGCCGACAAACTTCGTGGCGCCGACCTGCCCAGCCACTTCAGCGACAGCTGGTCTTGTCGTGTCCTGCTCAAACCCACTCAGTCTTCCTGGCACGATTCCTCTGTTCCTCGATGGCCTGATCGAACCCCGCCTCATCGAGCGTCATCCCCTGCTCGCGGCAGGCTTCTCCCATCAAGTCCATCGGGAACCCATAGGTGTCGTAGAGCTTGAACACGTCAGCACCCGTGAGGACCTTACTCCCGGCAGCGCAGCGCTTTCGCAATCATCTCGTTGAGAATCGGCAAGCCTTGATCGAGCGTGGCGATGAACCGCTCCTCTTCGCCTCTCGTCGCCTCGGCAATCGTCGCGGCAGCGCCTCGGATTTCTGAATAGGCCCCGGCCATCTGGTTCACGACCGCCGTCGTCAATTCATAGAGGAAGGGCTCGACGATGCCCAGCAGCCGTCCATGGCGCGCAGCCCGGCGCAGAATCCGGCGCAGCACATAGCCGCGTCCCTCGTTCGACGGCAACACACCATCAGCCATCAAGAACGTGATCGCGCGAAGATGGTCCGCCACCACGCGCATCGACCGATCGATCGTGTCTTGCTCCCCATACCGAACCCCGGCCCTGGTGGCCACGGCGCTGAGCAACGGCGTAAACACATCGCTGTCATAGTTGCTGTAGACGCCTTGTGCCACTGCCGCCAGCCGTTCCAATCCCATGCCCGTATCGATGCTGGGCTTGGGTAAGGGATGCAGCTTCCCCGCAGCATCCCGATTGAACTGCATGAAGACGAGATTCCAGATCTCGATGACGCGATCGCCCGCGCCGTTCGGCCGATCGTCGCCCGGCACCGACGGTCCCTGGTCGAAATGAAGTTCCGAGCAGGGCCCACAGGGTCCGGTATCCCCCATCTGCCAGAAGTTGTCCTTCTCGTCGCACCGCATGATCCGCGAGGCCGGGACCCCGACCTTCTTCCACAGCTGGTCCGCCTCGTCGTCGTCTCGGAAGATCGTCACCCACATCCGATCCTTCGCCAAGCCGACCGTCTGGGTCAGAAATTCCCAGCCGAACGTGATGGCGTCTTCCTTAAAGTAGTCGCCGAAGGAAAAGTTCCCCAACATTTCAAAGAACGTATGGTGCCGTCTGGTATAGCCGACATTCTCCAGATCGTTGTGCTTGCCCCCCGCACGGAGACACTTCTGCACGGAGACCGCTCGCTTGTAAGCGCGCGTTTCCTCGCCGAGGAACACCCGCTTAAACTGATTCATCCCGGCATTGGTGAAGAGCAACGTGGGATCGGCTTGAGGAATCAAGGCGGAACTCGGCACGGCCTGATGGCCATGCTGTTCAAAATATCGAATGAAGGCTTGTCGCAGTTCTTGAGTGCTGTTCTTCATGCCAGCCTAACTTCCCTCCCGCATCAGCGGCCCCATCACCGTCTCAATGGTGTCTTCGTCAAACCCTCGTTGGCTCAAGAGTCTCACTATTCGGCCACGCGTCTGTGCCGAGCTGGTCCGTCCAGCCATCGCGACCACCTGCATCGCCAAGTCCCGTTCACTCACCTTGCGATAGGTCGCCCGCAGCGTCGCACGCACGATGTGTTCGGAACAACCGGTAGCGAGCAGCTCTTCCTGTAGGCGCGCGCGCCCCATGGGCATGCGTGCGAGTCGCCGATCGGCCCACCGGGCAGCGAAGGCCACATCGTCGAGGTATCTCAACGATGTCAGCCGTCGAATCGCAGCGCGAACTTGTGAGGGAGACGCCCCCTTCGCCGCGAGCAACCTTTCGATCTGTGCCGTTGTGCGATCACTGCGGGCCAGAGCGCGCACCGCCAGTTGCAGCCACTGATCGGGAGATGATGCCGCCTTGCTTGTGACTCGCCTACTCACCAGCCGTTAGCTCTAAGAAGGCCGTTATTCGTGAAACGCTGACGAAGCTGAAACGTATCACGAAGATGCAGCGTATCTCGATACTGAGGCTCAGACCTTCCACGAACTACGTTTCACGTTTTACGTCTTCACCTTTCACGAACGACCGTGCCAGGCGGCTGTTTAGGCGCCGACCTTGTGCGGTCGCCGCTCCTCGCGTTTCTCCTCGGTCCTTTTTTCGTCTTTCACCGGCGCCACAACGGCTTTTTCAGGCGTACGTCCCGGCAGACCGGCCAGGCCACGCAGCTTCCCTTCAATCTCACGCGCCAACGGCTGGTTACTCAACAGAAAGTCTCGCACCGCGTCGCGTCCCTGCCCGAGCCGCTCGCCTTGATAGGAATACCAGGCCCCGGACTTCTCTACCACCTTCTTCTCGACCCCGAGATCGACCAACTCGCCGGTTTTCGAAATCCCCTGCGCAAACATGATGTCGAACTCCGCCTGCTTGAACGGAGGCGCCATCTTGTTCTTCACCACCTTCACGCGCACGCGGCTGCCGGTTACCTCCTGCCCTTCCTTGATCGACTCAATGCGGCGGATATCCAGCCGCACAGACGAATAGAACTTGAGTGCGTTGCCGCCGGTTGTTGTCTCCGGGTTGCCGAACATCACGCCGATCTTCATCCTGATCTGATTAATGAAGATCAGGGTCGTCTGCGACTTGGAAATGGCCGCCGTCAATTTGCGAAGGGCCTGCGACATGAGCCTCGCTTGCAGCCCCATATGCGCATCGCCCATTTCGCCTTCGATTTCGGCTCTCGGCACGAGCGCTGCGACAGAGTCCACCACGATGACATCGATCGCCCCGCTCCGGACGAGCGTCTCGGCAATTTCCAACGCCTGCTCACCGGTATCGGGCTGCGACACCAGCAGATCATCCACCTGCACACCCAGCTTCTTGGCATAGGCCAAATCCAGCGCATGTTCTGCATCGATAAAGGCAGCGGTGCCACCGGCCTTCTGTGCTTCCGCAATCACGTGAAGGGTCAACGTCGTTTTGCCCGAGGACTCGGGGCCAAAGATCTCGGCCACCCGACCGCGGGGAAGCCCGCCGACGCCTAGGGCAATATCGAGTCCGAGGGATCCGGTCGAAATCGCCGGAATATCCACCGGGGCCTCGGCACCTCCCAGCTTCATGATGGCCCCCTTCCCATATTGCTTCTCAATTTGGGACAGGGCCAGATCCAGCGCGCGCTTCTTGTCGTCTTTTTCAGCCATGGGTGCTCCTCTTGTGTTAGAGAGATCGGGGGCGATTATACCCAAGTTGAGAGAAAGAAACCTAGCCCACAATCCAAGGCCGAAGTCCGAAGGCTGAAGGCTGAGGGTCGGG
This sequence comes from Nitrospirota bacterium, assembly GCA_963775905.1. Classification (GTDB taxonomy): domain Bacteria; phylum Nitrospirota; class Nitrospiria; order Nitrospirales; family Nitrospiraceae; genus Palsa-1315. The sequence goes on from CAVZKI010000008.1 coordinate 22,212, forward strand.
GTTCGAAGTTCTGAACACTTCAGCCTTCAGTCTTCAGCCTAGCGACCGTCCCGCCTTCCCACTTTTCACGCGTCGCTGTCGTCCTGTGTGCAAACCCGTGTATTCACGAGATTTCGTTGACCAGCAGAGGGGATAGAGATACAAGTGACGCTATGCCTTCCACTCTCGTCCCTGAGATCACCGACCCGAAACCAACCGTCTTGATCGTCGATGATGAGGCCGCCCCCCGTGCAGCCCTCACACAGATCCTCAGGCAGGACTTCCACATTTTCACCGCGGAGAATGCACACGCAGCTCTGGCCGTCCTCGACGACCATGGCGTCGATCTCGTCACGCTGGATCTGAAATTGCCCGATCGTTCCGGATCGGACCTCTTGCATGACATCAAGCGCGCGCATGCCGAGATCGAAGTCATCATGGTCACGGCCTACGGCACTCTTCAATCGGCAATGGACTGCATCCGCCACGGCGCGGCCGGCTTCCTCCTGAAACCGTTCAATGCCTCAGAATTGCTGGCCATTTCCTTGCAGACCGCTCAGAAGAAACTGCGGCTCGATCAACTGCGCCCGGTCCTCGCCAACTCAACGACACTCTGGGACCAGGAACCAGCCTGTACCAAGGCTTGGCAGGCCCTCGTCGATCGCTACACCACCATGAACCGCACGGGATCGCTCTCCGCGTCGCTTAGCGATGAGACGTCGCCCTTGGTTCCCTTGATCTCCGACCTCTTAGAAGCCAAGGATCGCCACCTGCTCAATCATGGAAACCGCGTCAGTTTTTATGCGACACTCGTCGCCATTCGACTCAACCTTCCCGTCGTTGAACAGCAGTCGCTCGCACTCGGCGCACTCGTGCACGATCTCGATTTGATCAGCCTCCCCGACAGTACCGTGCTGAACATGGACTCCGACCAGCAGATCCATCGTCCCGACCTCGGCGCGAGGATGGGCCGCGCGATGGGATTATCAGCCGACGCCGTGCAAATTATCGCCCTTCATCACGAGCGATGGGACGGAACGGGCTACCCCTTTGGCTTACGAGAAGAGCGCACACCCTTGCTCGCTCGCATTGTCGGCATCGCCCAAGTGTTTGACGACCTGACCGCCGAAAAACCTGGACGAACATCCTTCCCCATCAACTGAAGCCCTGCAACAGATCGAGCAACAAGCCGGCACCGCCTTCGATCCCACGCTGACCGAACTCTTCTGCCGCACCATGCGCGACCAGCCTCCGCAGCAGTAGAAGACCGTGAGGCGTGACGCGCGAGAACCGGCTGGTTGCTCTGGTCTGTTTGGTCTGTCTCGTTTAGTTGGTTTGTTTGGTTGAACTAGCCTAACCCGATAAACCAGATAGACCAGATGAACCAAATCAACCCTAACAGCCTTCAGCCTGTCTACCTGAGTAGTTATGAATCAAATCTGATTCAGCCAGAATCGTTTTAGATGCAGACAGAATGCCTGGTTGGACCACCCACTGTGCGTGAAGAGCTGTGATGCGCACCTGCCAAACACCCCTCCAATCCTATCGTTCCTATCGTTTTGAACTTTTCGCCAATCCCTCGTCAGCACGGCAACACTCTGGCCTACAACTTGCTCGGGTGTAGAACAGAGCCTTGACAGGGGGAAGCCGAACCGTGCAGAGTACGCCAAAAATGAGGCTCCACCCAGCAACCTACGGGGTATTCGGCGAAAGAGAATAAATTAAGTGCGATTCTTAGTACCTAGTACCAAAGATTGGGGGGGCACATGTCGATCATCACGGCAGAAAAAATAGCCGGGCCACTCAATGGGCAAAAGCAGGCACAGAGCCTGCCGCAACAAGGCGCGACCGGCATCATTCTCTTCAATAGCACGGGGCAGCTGTTGTTCATGAACACCGAAGCCCAGGCATTTACCCGACAACTGCAACCACTATCGACCAGAGAGAACGGCACCTGTCTCATTCCCGAAAAGATCCATACCGTAGTCCGCGACCTCATCGGTCGTTTGATGCACTGCGATCATCCCAAGGATTGCGAGTCCATCCAAGTGGAACGGCTCTGTTTTGCCAACGATCAGCGGCTCCTCCTTCGCGGGTTCTGTATTCCCGATGAACCCCTCGCGCGGAACAGCAGATTCCTCATCATCATGGAAAAGCTGAATCAGCAAAAGCTCGAATGCCCGGACGCCGACATGCAGCAACGCTATCACCTAACCGAACGCGAGCAAATGGTCATCATTTATCTCATGCTCGGATTTACCAATAAAGAAATCGCGAACCGGATCAACCTGAGCGAATACACCGTCAAAGAGCATCTCAAACGGATCATGCAAAAAACCCAGACCACCACCCGAACAGGCCTTTTGGCTCGCATGATTTTCCCGACACCTCAAGGGCCCGTCCCGGAGGTCCTTGCTGAAACGACAGGAATCGCACATCATTTGCCGCACCTCCCACACTGAAATCGGCCAATGTGGTCGCATATCAGTCGCCGTCACGCCGACCAGACCGCTCCTTCATCCTCGCCTGCCATGAATAGTCCGGGCTAAAACCGCCCCTGAGTATTGGCGGTCGGTCTGCGCGAATCAGTAGTTTCAGAGAACTATCGTGCGGGACAAACTCCCCACAGGTGGGCGGAGAGTCGGCCATGAAGAAGACCGGGTGGGACCAGGCCAGGCACAAAGGACAAGATCAAGGCTAAGGGTCAAGGATGAGGCTGCACGCCGCTTGACGCACGCGCAAGTCTGTCCTCGACTCCGCGCACGAACGCTTCTGTGGCCTTGGGATCTGAGCGTGGCACTGGCTGCCCTGTTTGAGCCAATTCGGATGTGATCGCTTGACGCACCTGCTCTTGCTCTTGTTGAGATCTTATTTGCTTCCAGCCCTTGCGTTCGATGCAGCGATTCATGTCGTGAAACACCTGGCTCACATATTCCGGATGCGCTGTGGGATTCTGGCGGTAGGCAAGAGCCGCGGGGCTCTTCTCCAGCTCCATGGCACAGGCCTCCCGATCCTCAAGCAGACTATGCTGGCTGCCGGCGTTGTCAAACATCGGCTCGCCGCATGCGCTCAGCAAAGCCACGCCAAGAATGATGCTGATCGCTCTACTCAGATCTAACACCACAATCCCCTCGTGATCGAATCTTCGGCGGTTACGGTAAACGGTCAGTTCGACCGTAGCTGTATACGGGAATGCTGAGAAAACCACAATCCCTACAAATAGATATCCCCTCAATCGAGGGGAATCATACATTGGCAGTTAGACGATCGATTCGTTCGTAGGAGCTCAGAAAATAGGCATGTCTCTTATGGCACGGCTGACCATTGCAGAAAATAACAATAGAATCATTTTCGATTCAGACTGGATCTGTTTCATCACAGCCAAGATAGCTCCAATGAGAGAAATGACTAGCACTGCCACGCGCCAGCTTCGTCATTTTACCGCTGGACAATCATAGTGTTATTGTGTTAGCGACAACTCGTGACTTCGATCATCTTATTAACGATCCTGTCTGGTCTATTCATTGCATTCTTCTAATTGGATAGCACCGGTGTCGGGAAAATAGGAGGTACCTCTATGAAACAAACAACACTACTTAGGTGGGGTTTCATAATCGGGTTTCTCATCAGCCTGCCGCTTGTGGTGAGCGCGGAGGAAAATGCAACCGCGCCCTCATCGCTTGCGAAGGAGGTCAAAGGGCAGAATCCGGACAGGTTACGAAAGCTCTCCTGTATCAGCCACCTCGCGGTCTCGGCGCCCCTTCAGCCGGGCGGCGGGTGGGAGGAGGGACTCGCGGGACAAACAAGTCTATCCCGATTCTGTCCGTGCTTGCACCAGATCATACCGGCTTGACCGTACGTGAACAACCGGATCTTTATTGGTTTGCCTCCGACGTAGTGACCAACCCCGTAGAATTGACCCTGACGCTTGAGAAAGGCGATACCCCACTACTGGAAAAGCGATTGCAGGTGCCCACGAAGGCCGGAATACAGCGGGTGCGCCTCTCAGACTATGGGGTAAAACTGGTTCCCGGTGAGCGCTACATCTGGTCCATCGCTCTCGTCTTCGACCCTAAGCGGCGATCCAAAGATATCATCGCGATGGGCGCCATTGAGCGAGTCGAACGTGCCGACATGAATCCTGAGGCCCTAGCAGCGGCTCCCACGACCGATGCCTTTTATCGATTTGCGGCAGATGGGCTGTGGTATGACGCCGTGATGACCATTTCGCAACTGATCGAAACGGCGCCGGCCGATCCGGCGTTGCGAAAGCACAGGGCCGACTTGCTGGATCAGGTCGACTTACCCGAGGTCGGAACCTTTGACCTCACGATTCAGGATGGAAAGGCCGGGTAAGGACCGGAAGAGGCAATCATCGCGTGTGAGCGCGAGGAGCTTCACTGCTGAGTAGCTGTTTCCTCCCCCGCGCGACCGATGACCCGGTACACCATAAGGGTTTGTTCTTTGCCTTTGACGCTCACTTCTCCAATCCGATCGAGCACGAAGCGATCCCCAAGATAGCGCTTCGTGCTCTCGTCGATCAAGATCCGGCACAATCGCCGACCCGGCGTCTCCTGAACGATATCCCGATCCAAGCTTTCTAATCTCGCCGCCGTATTCACCGCATCACCGACCGTCGTGTATTTGAGTCGATCCGAAGTGCCGACACTCCCGGCAACAACGAGTCCGGTGTGAATCCCAATCCGCATCCCGATCGTCGCGAGACCACTCTGTTCATGTCGCATGTTGAGCCGATGCATTTCCTGCTCCATGGCTAGCGCACAAGTCACGGCATTCACCGCATCCTGGGCGATCTCCTCCTCTGAGTGCCGTGGAAGTGGCACACCAAAGTTTGCTTTGATCGCATCCCCTGCGTAATCATCAATGACACCTCCATGCTTGATCACCAGCCCCGCCATGACATCCAGATACGCATTGACCCAGTCCATCAGAGCCTCAGGGGTCATTTTTTCTGAAGCGGCCGTATAACCCTTAAAGTCGGAGAAAAAGACCGTCGCGACTAATTGTTGCGACCGAGGGCGCCCATTTTGCAGAAACTGCTCGCGCTGTTGCCAGACAGCTTCAGCCACTTCCCCGGACACGTGCTTGGAAAAGAGGTGCATCAGAAGGGCGCGCTCCTTCCGCTCCCGGCTCAACACCCAAACCGTGACGGCGGACCCGGAGAGAACCCAAGCCAGGGATGGCGGCACGAGCGGGACCCACCATCCCTGAACAAACGCCACAACCACCACGATGCCAAGGATGAACAGCCCGCCCGCCGAACCCAGCGCAAGCCGCCAGGGAGAACGAGTCCACATACCAAGTCCGGCACCGAACAGACCCCACAGGATCGTCCACAGCCACTCCAGTGATTCACTGGGCGTGGCAATCGGGCGACGCCCTTCCAAACCAGCCCCGAGTAACTGACTGATGATATGGGCGTGGACCGCGACCCCGGGAATCATACGGCCGGTGTCATTCCCGGAACTGAACGGTGTGTGGAACAGATCAGGAACACTCTCGGCCGTGACACCAAAAAGGACAATCTTGTTCCGAATCGCGTCCGCATCGACCTGACCAGTGAGCAGGGCAGTCAATGAGAATGAGCGTGGCCGGCTTTGCCCACGAAGAAAATCCACTAATATTTGATACCCGCCGGCGTCAGCGCCGACATATCCACCGTCGTAGGACCCAAATCGCCGGAGGGTGCTGGGTCCCAGGCGAAGCTGCTCAGGGTCATCCGGACTTGGCTGCGGTCCAATCCCCTCCTCGGCAAGAAACAGTAGGGCCAGTCGTAGCGCGAAGCCATATTCCGTTTTGTCTCCAACCTCCTGGAATAGTAAGCCACGACGAACAATTCCGTCGGAATCGATGAGGATATCATTGAACGCGACCTGCTCGGTCCCGGCCAGCACCGGAGGCGGAGGGATACTGGCCACCATGCCACCACCGAGCTTCGTCACGGTAATGATCTGGGGATGTTCGACCAAGACCCTGTTCAGCTCTGCATGACCGGGATCGACAGGGATGTCACGATAGATATCCAGCCCGATCGCACGCGGCTGGAATTGCGCGAGCCGCTTCAACGCGTCAGCCAGGATCGCGTCGGTAATCGGCCACCGTCCTTGACTTAAAATATCCTGCTCGGTGACCGTAATCAGAACAACGCGGGGATCGGCCCCCTCCGACCCACGGCGGGATTGGATCAGCCAGTCGTAGACGGTTAATTCAAGGGGCTCAAGGATTGAGGTACTGCGGATGCCGAGGACGGAGAGGGCACCCAACACTCCCGCAAGGATGCTGACGGCAAAATTCGATTGGCCCGCCTTTAGAAGGGTGCTCACGGCGGAAGCGTAAACTATAGCCAATTATTGAGCAACAAGAATGCGGCCCAGTAGGCGGGATGATTGTACTCAGGATGTTCGAGAAACTTGATTTGTGCACGCTGGAGCGCCATCGCCGTGGACGCCACGGAATCGTCATGCAGTTGTTGATAAAACTCGGTGACCAGCTGGGAAGAAGCCTGGTCATCAAGGAACCACAGCGAAGCCAAGGCGCTCCGTGCCCCTGCCTTGATCGCCACACCGGCCAAACCGAGCGCGGCCCGGTCATCCCCCGCAGCGGTCTCGCAGGCACTCAGGGTGATCAGGGCCAAGGGCTCTTCTCGAAAACGAAGCATGCCCACGTACTCTTCCAGCCGGTCCATCGTCAACTTGCCATCGTAGGCGAGCAGGAACGTGTCTTTGCCTTCGCTCTGGAACTGCCCATGAGACGCGATATGCATGACCGAGTAGGGATGCGCTTTCAGTTCTTTCTCCATCTGAGACATCATAAATTGTTTGTTCAGGAGGACGGTGCCGCCAAACAGTCGATGGATGGTCTCCACCTCGCGCGAGACATGGGGCAGCGCCGGAAAATCCTGCACGGCTTCGGTGATGCCCACGGAGAGAATTTTGATGCCTTTGCGATCCAGCGGCCGAGGATCCGTGAGCGTGACGCCGGGTGTTGTCGCCACAGCATATTTCTTGATGAGAAATTGCGTGCCGTCATGCAGGGCAGCCAATGGAATCGTCCGAAGCGCACCGTCAGGCACAATGACCAGGGTGTCGATCCCGGCATCGGCCCACAGCGGCTCAATCGGCTGGATCAGCCACCCGTACAACTTTTTGGCATGGGAAAGATATTCCCTGGTACTGCGTTTCTCCAGGAAGTCTCGAAATGCGCGGATTTCGTCCGTCAATTCCTCAGCACCGACTGGAACCGTTTTTCTCACCATGCCCGAAGGCAGACTCACCAGGATTTCCAAACGGTCCTGCAGCATGATGGGATAAATCACGGCTGCGGTCTTTGAAACCAGCTCCAGACCCGTGGCGTGGGACCGCGCGGCCTGTACGCAATCATCCTGAAAGTAGTCTTGCAGCTCCGCCACTTTGAACAGTTCAACCGTGTCGCGGGCTTCGCGTAATACGGCCTCTTGATGCTGTGGGTCGGCATCCCGTTCAGAACCCCGAAGCAGAAGGTCGGCCAGCTCAAAGTACACGGCTCCAACCGTCTCACGAAAAGAGGCGTCCGGCTGGTCTTCAGCGATAGCGGCGGAGACTTCCGGGCGGATGGACTGGACCGCAACGATCGCCTGCCGATACGCGTCAATCGCCTCCTTAGGCCGTCCGAGCGCTTTCAGCACCCGACCCGCCTGCCACTGCCACCGGTAGAGCGCTTCGGGCGCCGCCGCTTGCTGGCCCATCAGAATCGCGTGTTGCGTCACATTAAGCGCTTCCGCATACCGATGTTCATCCTCATAGAGCTTCCCCAGGTACCCCCACGCGAAGGAGGAGGCCCGACGGTCGCCAAGTTGATCAGCGGCTCTCGCCGCGTCATGAAGCGCCTGAAACGATGCGAGCGTGAGGTCTGTGTTCAGCTCAACGAGGAAGGGGCGCAGCTTGGCATACGTCAGCCCAGCCGTGATGAACACGCTGATCTGTTCGTGCGAAGGATCAAGTCCGCGTAAGATGCCGGTGGCCTGGTCGAGCCGCTGCTTGCTTTCACGATACTGCTTCAAGGGCACCGACACGCGGGCGGCGTTGACCTGGCTCGTGGCCGCCAGAAGCTTCATCGAAGCCGCTTGAGCCGTTTGGAAACTTTCGGTATAGGCGGCCAGCGCGTCGGCAAACTTTCCCTGCGAAGCGGCCAGATTCCCCAAATCGTTCAAGATGGCGGCAGTCAGCGCATCCTGTGGAAGCGTCTTGGCCCGCCTGAGGGATTCTTGTAGCGACCGCTCCGCCTCCGCGTGCTGCCCGCCGGCCTGATACAGGCTGCCAGTCCTCCAAAGAATCCGAATCGACAGGAGAGCATCGTTCGTGCCCGCTGCGAGGGTCTTGGCTTGATCAAGCCGAATCGCCGCCGTCCGATAACGGCCAAGCGACTGGTAGGCCTCGGACAGACGGATCAGCGCGTCGATCTGCTCCGGGCGCGCAGCGGACTTCTCGTAGGCCGCCTCCGCTTGTGTCCAGCGCTCGACCGCCTGCTCGAAATCGCCATGCTGATACGCCTGGCTGCCGTCCTTCATCAGCTGATCGGCCGGAGGCGTCTCCTGCGCATGGATGTCAGCACCAAATCCCACACAGAGACACAGGGAAAGACTCACGAGAATAGTGCGTTTCATGACGGTTCTCCTTATCTCGCGCGAGACTCGCGAGAATGCGCGATCCGAAGTTCGAAGTTCTGAGTTCTGCGTTCTGAGTTTCGAGATCGAAGGTCCGAAAAACTGCACTTCGGACGCTCGAACCCTCCCGTCTTGCCTTCTACTGCCTCTAACTCAGAACCAGAACTCAGCCCTGCTCCGCAGGATGCTCAAAAAGGCCGTCCAGCAAGGCCGCAGCGAGCGAAGAGGCGAGGCGTACGCTTCGGTACGTTGAGCCTCTGAGCGATGCGAGAACGCCGCTGGCGGCCTTTTTCAGCATCCTGCTAAAACACCTCGACCACCAACTGCAGATGCACACCCGAATCCTGCAGATTGGTATGGGGATTGTCCAGGTGATTCAGACGCTGGCCCCAGTACACCTCGAAGCGGCTCCCTCGCCAGAAATTCCAGATCGCTCCGGCTCCCACACTCGCTAACCACTCCGGAGAAGGGGTGACGACATTGGTGTTCCAAGCCCGGCCGTAATCGAAAAATGGCACCAGGTACACAAGTTCTTCCCCGATCGCCGACGTATACACCGGAATACGGGCCTCGAGGGATCCCAGAAAGGCGTTGTCCCCAAGCACCGTGAACTCCCGATAGCCTCTTACGCTGTAGCGCCCGCCCACCGCCATCTGTTCGATGATGAACAGGTGCTTGTTCGCCAGCTGCAGATCGGCTCGCGCCAGCAGGGTGATGTTCGTGGGGTTCAACCGCCTGACCAATTGCGTCTGGCCCAGCCAGGAAAAAAATTCTCCGGTGGCCTGGTCGGGCCCGCTGTTGACGGTCGCCCCCAGAATGGGGAGACCGAAACTCATCCGAGACAGCGCCGAGATGACCTGGTCCTGCGTGCGATGCACGTACTCCTGCGAGAAGCGCAGCGCCGACACCTCGGGAAACTCCGTTGGTGGATCCGCTCTGGAATTCAAACGGGCTCCCAAGTAGAGACGTCTTGAACGTTTCCGACTGGCCGGTCAACGCCAGGGCGAATTCCTGAGACGGCGTGCGGAAGACTGGCTGCCGCAGGGTAAACCCAATCGATTCGAACTTGCCGTTGATGTCCAGCGGCTTGACCGTGCTCTCAATGACCGTGAAATCGACCTTCCGGTAGTCCACGGCGAAGGTCGTGTCGTACGGGGTGAATGGGACGACGTAGCGCGCGTTGAAGTTCGGATTGATCCCGCTGCCATGCGCATTACTATCGGTGCCAAAAGATTGACCGTACTGGACGCTGAGCGCGTCCCCGAATCCCAATAGATTCTGATCCGCGATAGTCCCCAGCACCTGATTGGAACCAACCGCCGGCGCCTGGAAGTTGTTGTATTCAAGCCAGGCCTTGATCGGCCTTCGCTCGGCCACCCGGACGTGCAACGCACTTTCCCCGCGCGTCTCGCCGGGCCGTAGCTCTGCGTTGATCCGTTCGATGCGCGGGTCGGTTTGAAAAAGCTGCAACCGTTCTTGCAGCGCATGCACGTTGACCGGCGGACCGGCATTAAGCCGGAGCCGGCTGGTGAAATAGCTGGACCGGAACCAGTAATTGCCTTCCACGTCAATCCGGCTCAGTTTCCCTTCAATGACCTGGATCGTGAGCACTCCGTCCACGATCGCTTGATCCGGCACCAGGGTGCCGGACGTGCTGTAGCCATGTCTCACGTACAGCATCGTCATGGCCAGGCGCAGCGATTCGATGTCTTCCGACGTGATCTCCCGATCGCGGTAGGGATCAGTGACCTGGGCCAATTCTTCCGGCTTGAAGACCGTGCTCCCCTGGACCCGGATCTCGCGGACGAACACTTTTAGCTGGGGGATGGGCCCGCGCCGTTCCGGAACGGGAGCGGGGGGCAAGATACTGGGCACAGGCGGCTCGGGTTTCGGGAGTTCCTTGGGCAGCGGAGTGGGAGAAGGCACGATCGGCGGAGGAAGGGGGACCTGCGCCCACACAACGTCAGACAGGATCCAGACGACCAACAGGACCAGCGTCGCAACAACCAATCCCGCGCGTAGGCTCATCGAGAGTCCCGGAAGCTGCTGTGGGAATGTGGTATGGTATATGGTGTCTGGTCAATTGGTCGGAATCGTCTGAAACTGGCTGTGCGAGAGCATCTGATGAATTCCGAGACATTCAACATTCAGATAGATTCAGACATTGACCGATTGAGCCTGTCACTAGCGGCATGCGTCCCCGTACTTCGCCAGTTGGATGGGCCTGGCGTCGTACTCCGGGAACGAGCCCGTGACAGCTGCGATCGTGGTGTGTGGATACAATCCAGAGAGGCTTGATCCAAGCAGCTCGGCCGTCAACGATGGACTGGCTAAGAATCCACCAGGCTCCACCGGCAGACCTTCACGTCCGGCGACCACGAAGGTGCTGAACTTGCCGTCCGCGACCCGCGCCGCGCACCGTTGGGCAAGCAGGGCGGCCGCGCTGGAGAATTGCTGGGACAAGGGCGTCAGCTGTTCACCGAGGTTCTGGACCGGCGACTGGATATTGACGGTCCCTTGGGGTCCCTGTTGCGAGGACGCATTCACCACGCTGCTGGGGTCGGCAAGGAAGACTCCTGCGGTGACATTGATAGCCCCACCAGCTCCGGCAATGGCCTGGGCAATAATCTGACTATTCTGGAGGATCACGAACTGCGGGTCGATCGTGATATTGCCGCCGACAGTGTCCGTGCCGCTCCCCGCCACGGAGTGCTGATCTTGCTGTTGGTCAGCCGGACCATCTCCGGAGCGTTGATCTCGATCTGGCCGCCGCTGGCTTTGCTCGCTTCGGTCGTCATCGAGCTGTTGTTCATCACCACGGTCGATCCGCTCTGAATGGTGATGTTGCCTGCATTGCCAGCATTCCCTTGGGGTCCTATGCTGCTGCTGTTGATCGTCGCCCTGTTCGAAAGGCTCGCACTTCCCACGTGCAGCACCACGTCGCCTCCTCGGCCTTCAAGGGAGGTCTGGGTCGTGATGGAAGCATGGTCCAGGATAAACGTGTTCGCCGTAATGGTGACCTGGCCGGCATCTGCACGGGCCGCCTGGCTCGAAATGCGGCTCCCGCTGGAGAGAGCGACCGAGTCGGCCTCGAGGGTCACATTCCCTCCCGCCGCTGTGGTGTTTGGAGCACCGCCTTGGATCACAGCCCCATCCGTCATGTTGATCGTCTTGGCATGCACGGCAACGTCGCCAGCATGACCCGCGCCAACGCTATCGGAGACGATGCCGGAATCAAATCCTGAAAGGACGACAGAATCCGCCCTGCTTCCCGCTCCCTGCAGACCTTGCACCGTGAGCATGGGGCCCGGTGGAACATCGGGAACGTCGCTGAGGGAGGTCTGAGTTTTGATTCTCGCCCCGCCTGAGAGACTCGCCTGCTGGACATTCACCACGATCTCTCCGCCAAGGCCCACACCAAATGCTTCCGATAAGAATGTGGTGGCAGCTCCATCCATCGTTAATGATTTGGACGTGATGGCCACTCGTCCTCCATCGCTGCTGCCAATCGTCTGAGTCGACAGGCTGCTATCACCGGAGAGGTCAACCGACTCCGCCGCGCTGCCCGCTCCTTGCAGCCCTTGGATGATCACATTCCCGCCCACACCTGCCCCAGGAGTGGAGTTTTCAGTTTGGCTCAGGATTAAGGCACCACCAGTAAGGCTTCCCTTTCCCACATTCAAGACCACATCGCCTCCAACGCCATCCCCACCTGTTGAAAATGTCGAGATCGACGAAAACTTCTGCATCGTTACCGTGCCAGCGGTAAGCTCCGCATTTCCCCCTTTACCTGGTCCAAAGGTGTTTGATGTAATGTTCGAAGAATCGGAGAATGACACCAAGTCTGCAGGGCTGCCGACTTCCCCCAGCCCTTGCACTGTCACATTGCCGCCGTTGCCGGAACCCACACGCGTAAACGTCGTGAAGTCGAGTCCTGTTGAACTCAGAACGGACGCTTCGTTGGTAAAACCCACTGTCGTTGCATTGACCGAGATGTTCCCCCCATCGAGATCTCCACTGTTGATGGTTTGGATCATCGCTCCATCCATCTGGACGGCCTCGGCCGAAATCTGCACATCGGCACCATGGTCTGTTCCCGAATTTGACGTCACAATTGAACTGCCTGATCTGAGTGAGATTGTCTCTGGCTCGCCTGATGTCTGAGAAGTGGTGAGCCCTGCGTCGTTCACCGAGAGAACAATTTGCCCGCCTTTAATAAAGACCGTACTCGCACCGCTGACGTTGATATGTGAGCCTGGCGCCAGGGAGACAGATCCAAAGGAAGTGAATGATGTACTATCCACATTCGGAAGCGCCTGGAGCGTCGCGGCGTCGAACTCTCCAGTTGATGCGGCACTGGCCAGCTGAATTTTACCGTTCGGCGCCGTAAATTGAACAGGCTGCGCGGTCGCGCCTTCCGGTGTGCCTGACTCAATTGAGATGTTGCCGCCGACGAGCGAGATGCTTTGCCCGTCTGTAACAGAAAACTGGCTTCCCTGAACGGTGATGGCTCCCGGATTCGATCCTACAAATCCGAAGGCCACCACGGGCGCGACCGAGAGTTGGCCCAACGATGCTGGAGAGGAGAGCATGTCAAAGACCGCTGACGTGCCCTCAAATTCAAATCGCAGATAATTTGCTGTGCTCATGCTCACCGACCCGCCCACCTCCACACGCGCATTGGGTCCCAACAACAGCCCGGACGGGTTGACGAGCCAGAGATTGGCTGCGCCGAAATTCATCGGATCCGCTGCATTGAGCGGATTATTGGTCTGCAACGTTCCATCGATCGTCGATACCTCTCCGCCAATGACACGCCCAATAATATTGTTGGTCGGGAGTTGCATGTCATTAAGGAAGTGCGCCGTGTTACCGGTGCCGAGCGTGAAGGAGTCAAAACTATGAAACAGGTTGGTGCCGCTTCCCGGTCTGGTCCCTCCCGTGATTTGCGTGGTCGATCCGACCGTGTCCACATTGGTGCCGAGATCAAGAGGAGCGGTTGTGGTGGGTGTGATATTCGTCACCACCTGCGCGTACGTGGTATCAGGAGCGTCGAGGACAAGTAGGAGAGTCGGGAAGAGAGCCCACAAGAAGGCCTGCCTCATGGAATGAGGATGGCGCGCCCGCAGGTTGCTGTCATCCATATGTCCTTCCCGCTCCTGACAACGGGGAGCAGCAGCCGCTGCTCCCTACATGGCTGACAGAACCGACTCGGGTTCGTACCTGAACGAGTCCGCGGAGTCGAAGGCTGTCTCACAACGACCTCGCCGTCAGCCCGCGATGGAACCTGAGATCCTCCATGGGACCGCCACCATGGCCGGAAAGCGAAGGGCCATGGTGCGCTGCATCACCGACCGGGTCTTACAATCTGACTAACCATCAATGGACGTGCAGTACCGCGTTGAGCTGGGCGTTCAGGTTGGTAACAACAAAACCAATTTTCGTTTTCGAATTACCACTACCATCATAGACAAGCCGACAGGTGCCGCCGCCGCTGCATTTAACCTGGTCTAACTCCATGTCGCCGGGAAAACCGGTTATGATAATGGTCCGGTCGGCGGCCGGAGGGTCGGGCGGGAGGTTGCTGATGACCTTAATCCCCACCCCTAGCTCGCCCGATACCTGCGAGTCCAGCTGGATTGGGAAGGAGCTGAGGTCTTCGAAACCCGGGCCGGTCGCAGTAAAGGTGAACTCCTGGCCCTCAGCAGATGCTGCCGGCGTGCCCTCAAGACGGATCACGATGCACGGTTCTTGACAGAGTTGCCCTTCCACTGCGCCAGCGTTCCGAGCCGCCTGCTTATCCTCATTTTCGATGTTGCCAATTGTGGCGGCTAAAGCCTCTATCAGAACCGCACAGCTCGGTAGATTGCCCGTATCGCCACACGTTGCACCGCCTCCAGCCAGACTGTTGGTCAGAACGAACAGGTCACTTCCTTTTACAGTGAAATTATAAACGTATTCAACTAGGGGATTACACTTATTGCTGCCCGTATCGCAAGTGCCCTTCAGTTGTGGAGTAGTTTGACTTATGCCGAAACTTACCTTTGAATCAGGCGAGGTGGGGGACACAATCGAAGCCTTAGTAAATCCTCCTAAACTAAACAATAGCGCATTGGTGGAGGGGTGGCGTGCTGTGGCGGTCAATGTCACTGAATCTCCTACAGCGTTCTCACTAAGAGGGGGGTCGAACCACCCCTGCTGGGTCAGGGCGTAGTAAAAAGAGCTGGAGGCATTCGAGGCGGCATTGAAAGTATGTCTAAGGACGAGAGTGCCCGATTGCCCGGTACTCGAAGGAAATTTTGCCTTGATGCCTATTCCGCCCATCGCTAATATATCGCTAGTGCACGTAGAACACGAGGACACGTCGTTAACATCCGCTTTGCCCCTGCCCGTAAATGTGCTGCCGCATGGCTTGTCTGGCGCCGCACAGTCGAACACGATCCATTTGTTGTTTACCGTAAGAGGGCTGGTAAAGGCGAGATCAAAGCAGGCATTAAAGCCGCTGCGGAGTGTGCAGCTTGTTGTTGATGTGGACACATTAATTGGAGCCCCATCTAGCGTAAGTGTCGCGGCCTCCGAAGGAAGCGGCGCCATCAGTCCTACCAGGACTCCAACGATCAGCAGACTAAACACGAGCCCAACCCATCGTAGACTTCTCATGGAGACCTCCCCTGACAAGAAAGTTATGTGCTCAGTACATATTGAACGTATTCTGTGCGCTTTCTATGCTCTTTGCTCTTCGTCGTCAATACCCACAGACGAGACCCCCCCAATGGGGGGGATACCGCAATGGTTGCAAAGCATCTATAGCGAGGTCCTAGCAGGATAGCCGTGCGAGCCTGGCGAGAAAAGCGGGAAAGGCGCGAAAAGCGAGGAAGTTCTGAGTTCTAGACGGACGCGAGGGGCAAAGAAGTTCTGCGTTCTGAGTTAGAGGCGGATAAGAAAGGCGAGACGAAGCCTCCCTCGGGAGCCTCTTCAACCATGAAAATCAATTCATTCATCGTCGTCCTTCAAGAATGACCGGCGGTCCATTTTTGCCAGATACTGGTCCGGTCACTCGGTAATGTCCAGCCTCTCTCGGATTCGGTACTGGTAAAGTTTGATTACCAACCCTGCGGTTTGTGAAATTCTCCTTTGCTGTCGGTTATCTTGTCCGGAAACTGGCTAGCAATAAGGTGGCGTTGACGAATTCTCCGTACAAATGTGGCGTATTGTTGTAACTCACGACTATCTCTGTTGTGAGGATTGAGTATCCCAATAGGCAAATGCAGAACCTGCCGCACTAATTTGACCGGTTCGACAAGATCTGAGTCATTCGTTATAAGAACCGCGACATCAAATAACCCCGTAAATCCGTCATGGAGAAGATGGGTGGCAAGGTTCACATCTGAGCCTTTCTCCTCTGTTTTATCCACCCATACTTTTTTTATGGGGTCGCTGCCCGTTAGAATCATGGGGACTGAATGGGTCAGAAAATGACCACGAATTATGGTTAGATTCGGGATGGTCTTCAGTGCCCGGAAATAAATTTGTTGACGAACGGGTAGGTGTTTATCATGAGGACGGGCGCTGACATTCGCTGTAAAGAATTTTATGGATTGAATTGTATCACTTGGAAGCATCAACTGACATAATTTACTTACGTCTAACCATTTATATGGCGTTTTCTTCAATGAGCCATAGTAAAGATTAAACCCGTCGATATAAACGTTGACCCTAGGCATAGTACCTCCCTTGACACCTACCTTTTGGGCGATATACTCTACCCATCAGTTATCCCCCCTGAGCCTTCGGGCCAGGGTGCGAGGCCGGTTCCCGTAAGGGGCCGGCCTCAGTGTTTTTAGGCTTCTAAGTCAATCCAGTAAACTAACAATTTCATCCAGGCTCCATACATGATCAGTCACATCTGCTTCCATCGCAGACGTGACCCTCAGCATTGAATGAATCCGAGCGGAATTATAATACATGAAATGAAGCTCCCCGCAGCAGCCTACTCCGCCGAAGTAGTCACTTCGGCTACGAAGGCCGGAAACTACGGGGTATTCGGCGAAGGAGAATCAATTCCTTCATCGTCGTCCTTCAAGAATGACCGGCGGTCCCTTTTGCCACATAACTAGTCCGGCCACTCGGTAATATCCAGCCATTCTCGGATAGGCCTTCTGCTCCGGCGCTATACGGAAGGTTGAGTTATACGTAGGATCCTCGTATGCTACGGATAACTCTATGATCGAACGTCTGCCTCTTGAAACCCAAACGCTGTATGCGGAGTTCCTTGCGCAACTGCTCTCGGCGACGTCCACGCATTCCATCGGC
Source organism: Nitrospirota bacterium (assembly GCA_963775905.1). Classification (GTDB taxonomy): domain Bacteria; phylum Nitrospirota; class Nitrospiria; order Nitrospirales; family Nitrospiraceae; genus Palsa-1315. Next base: position 39,166 of record CAVZKI010000008.1, read on the forward strand.
CAAGCTCCCGGATGCTTTACGACGAAAACCGTCAAGGGTGACCCCTACCTCTACTTTCAATACTCGGACCCTGGAGGGCAATCACGCCAAGCGTACGTCGGGAAAAAGACGCCTGCACTGGACCGTATTGTGCAACAATTCCAGCGGGAAAGACCGAACGTGGAAGCAGACCTGGCGCACCTGCAACGCCTCTGCGCTCAACTTCGTATCGGTGGCGCTGTTCCCTCTGGCCAGGCTCCGACACGAGTCCTGAAGGCCTTTGCCGATGCCGGCCTGTTTCAGCTTGGCGGAGTCCTGGTCGGCACGCATGCATTCGCAGTCATCGGGAACCTGTTAGGCGTGCGATGGCGAGGGGCTCATCTCAAGACACAGGATATCGATATTGCCGGAGATTCACGTCTGAACATTGCCCTTCCCGATCTTCACACCGACGTACCGAAGATATTGGAGTCGTTGCAGATGGGATTTCTGCCGGTCCCCCCGTTGAATCGAAAATATCCATCGACGTCGTTCAAGGTTCGCGGCACAGCCCTGCAGGTGGATTTTGTGACGCCCGCCAAGAGGCCGCGTGACGAGAAGCCGGTGCTGATCAAGCGTTTCAATGTTGCGGCCCAGCCGCTTCCCTACCTGGGCTACCTGCTCGAACAGGCTCAAGCGGCCGGGATTGTGAATGGAGACGGCATTCTTGCCAATGTGCCAAATCCGGCTCGGTATGCCTTCCACAAGATCCTTGTCTCGCGATCACGGTCTGTGACCGACCATACAAAGATAGAAAAAGACCTTCAGCAGGCCGCACAATTGATCGATGTGTTGGCGGAAGACCGACCGGGCGATCTGGCGCTGGCCTGGGAGGCACTGGAGCATCGGCACGATGGAAGTGCCCGTACGCTCCGATCCGCCATGACGAGCTTTTCAAAGCGGTTTCAAGACACCAGCGCCGCCTTACTCTCCGCCGTCCCTTCGCTCCAATTGGAATAAAGATCGTAGCCGCCGGACTCTCCGATCTTGTCCTGTGCAGATTTTTCCGCATCGTCACCCATCTTGGAGTGTTCAACCCGCCGAGCAGCATGGAGAACGCCTTCGCCTTCGTGGAAGACTTACGTAACCAACAGACCTGCATCGTGATCAATCCTGGTCCACGTCACTGGGAAATATTCTGCCGGTTATGCAAGGCCGCCGACATTAAGGGCAACCTTATACCGGACGCGTTTTTGGCCGCTTTGGCCATTGAGAGCGGCAGCGAATGGATCACCGCTGATCGCGACTATCATCGCTTCTCCAGCCTCCGTGTACGCCATCCGATTCACTAGGAGATTCGGAAAAAGGAACAGGACGAGCTACCCCCAAGTCCGTAGCACACCTATTATTGCGGAGATCTAGCAGATCTAACCCTCTCCGTTATCCCTTCCAAGAAAAACCCTCCAGACCTTGACGTACATACACATCGTATTTACAATGATACTGTGAGGTTCGAATGAGACGAGACAAAGCGAGCCGCCAACCTCGCCAAACACGGGATCGACTATGTAGATGCGCTGGAAATGTTTGCTGCGCCCATGCTCGTGAGATCGGACGAGCGCAAGGACTATGGGGAACCACGTTGGCAAGGGTTGGGCTTCGTGCAAGGCCGGTTTATGGTAGTCGCTTACACCAAACGCGAACCGAACACAATCCGAATCATTTCATTAGGAGCCTGTCCGACATTGCCTTCGTAACGAGGCGAAGGAGGTGCGGCCAGATGCGAGGCCGCAGGCCCGGAAAAACCGGAGGTGTATTCGCTGGAATACATTCAGGATTGTTTCGGGCCGAGAACGACGCAGATGGCTGCGGATCGTTCGCCGCAGCAGAACGGTCAATGTCGGACAGGCTCCTAGGAAAGGCGAACAGCCGTGAAGAAGATTTCTTCCAAGACGCGATCAAAAACTAATTGGACACGAGTTGATTCCCTGTCCGATCGCGACATTGATTACTCGGACATCCCGGAATTGGATAAAGACTTTTTCAAGTCTGCAACTCTTGTCCTGCCTGAGCCGAAAACTACTGTGACGATTCGGCTCGATCAGCGGGTCCTTGAGTGGTTCAAGGCAAAGGGGCCTGGCTATCAGACGCGGATTAACGCCTTGCTCCGCGCTTACATGGAAGCACATAAGTCCTGATCAGACTGTTCGGCCGACCCCTTTCTTCATCCACAAGGCTGAGGTTCAGGATGAGGACAGGCAGATCCTTGCTCAGCCTCAACCTTAACCTCGGCCTTTTCCCATAAGGACCTCGGTAATGACGCAGCCACCCTCCCCTGATGCGATGAACCAGCCGGGCACCGACTTCACTCGATTAAGCAAGGCTGATGCTTCAGAACTTCTCCACTACAAGACGCAGCTGGAAGCAGTCGAGCGCATCAGCCAGGCCCTGTTTCAGTCGATCGATCTCGACGAACTCGTGGAAACGACCCTCCATATTGCGATGGAAGAGGTGGGCGCCGAAGCTGGCTCCATTCTGCTCGCCGACCCGGAGAAAGAAGAGCTGATCTTTCAGTATTCGATCGGCGAAAAGCCCGTTCCCCGCGGGAACGGCCATTGCCTGGGACAAAGGTATTTCCGGGCCGTCTTCCAGTCGGGAGAGCCCCGGATCACTAACCAAGTCAACCAAGATGCCGGCCATCTTCGCCAGATCGATCAGACGACCGGCTTCGTCACCCACGACATGATCGCCGTTCCCCTTCGCCGCTGGAGAGGAGAACCGATCGGTGTGTTAGATGTGCTGAACAAGCAGGAGGGGCCGTTCACGAACCACGACCTCGGACTCCTCACGATCATCTCCGCGTTTGCCGCGCTGGCGATCCAGCAGGCCAAGCAATTCGAGGACGCCAAGAAAGCTGAAGTGGTGACGCTGCTCGGCGACATCGGCCATGACTTGAAGAATCTCCTGACTCCGGTGTGGCGGGCGTTGAGTTATTGCGAGGAGAGATCAACGAGCTGTTCGGCGGAATGAGCACGGCGGAGTTGACGCGAGAAGAAGATGAACAAGGAGATCTGCGATGAAGCCGGTCGAGATGGCGCAGAATGGCATCAGGCGGCTACATGATCGCGTCAAAGAGATGGCCGATTGCGTCAAAGGATTGAGTGCGCCTCCCAACTTCTCGCTCTGCGAGGTTGGGCCGGTCATCCTCGAAGTGTTTCAGACGCTGCAGGTATTGGCCCGGGAAAAGCAGATTACCTTGCGAACTGATGGCCTTGAATCGCTGCCGGAATTCCACGCCGACGAGCGGAGGCTCTACAACGCGTTTTACAATCTCATCAATAACGCTATTCCGGAAACGCCGCAGGGAGGCTCGATCACGGTGCGGGGGCATCTCGATCAGGACACAGGGGGTATTGCGCTCGCTGTGGCAGACACGGGGCGCGGGATGCCTCCCGAGATTCGAGACCGCCTCTTCTCAGCCAAGGCGGTCAGCACCAAGAAGGGCGGCACTGGCCTGGGCACAAAGATCGTAAAGGACGTGGTGGACGCGCACAAAGGGAAGATCTGGGTGGAAAGCGAGCCTGGTGTGGGCACGACATTCCATCTCCGGTTTCCCCTCGACCCCAGGAGACCGCCTCAGCCTTAACCTTGTTTCTCGATCAGGCCTCCTTGACGGCCTTCTTCATGGCGCCCAATAACTGCTCTTGATTAATCGGTTTCGGAAGGAATTGTATGTCGGCGTCCTTGAACAGTTTGGCGGATCTATCCAGCATTTTTGATCCGCTCAGCACAATGATCGGACAAGACGGGAATTGGGAGTGCAAATAGGGGATCACGATGATTTCGTTTACCGTCGGCATACTGAGATCGGTAATAATTGCGTTCAACGGCAGCTTATTGGCTCCCGTTTTCACCATGGTGGCTCCCGCTTCTGGATGTTCGGCTTCGTCCACATCGTACCCTGCCTTCGTTAAGATGAGGCGCACGGATCTTCTCACGTCCGCCTCATCGTCCACGACCAGCACTCTCCCTTTACTCATAACGTCTATCCTCCTTATCCATCCAGGTTTTAGGCCCTTAGTCCTCTAACCCTCTCCGGGGGCCAGGGTATCAGGTATACGGAATAAAGATCAATGCCTATCCCCTCAGATGAGGGGATACCTAATTTGGGGGACTTACTTGCTGATACTGGTGGGAGATAATCGTCGTGGTCATACAGCGCCATACGGTCTGTCTTGTTCATTTGGTCTATCAGGTTTGTTTGGTTACATGTGACTAACCTGATGGACCAGACAAACTGGGCTTGTCCCAGACGTGCAGGCTGGCCCTTGCTTCTCGTCTGAAGACGTGTCACAACAATCGAACCGCGTTCGAACGCTGCAAACAGGCCCGACATGACGACTCCACGACTCTCTGACACCCCATCCCATCAATTGCCCAAACCCGAATCGCAAGAAGCGCTTACGCAGCTTCTTGCCAGACGAGAATTGGAGCTTGCCGCTGCGCTGCGAATGTCGGAGGTCTTCTCTCAAGAGATCAAACTCCAAGACCTGCTGGAACAGTCGCTTCACATCGCGCTGGATGTCGTGAATGCGGAAAATGGCTCCGTGCTGCTGGCCGACACCGACAATCGCACCCTCGTGTTTTATCACTCCATTGGCGAAAAACCCGTGTCACCGGGCACAGCGGTACCCTGGTACGAGGGCATCGCCGGAACGGTCTATAGGACGGGAGTGCCTGAAATCGTCCCTGACGCACAGGCCGATCACCGCCATTTTAAGAAAGTCGATGAAGCGACCGGCTCCATTACCCATGACATGATCACGATTCCCCTCAAGCGTTGGGAGGGTGACCCCATCGGTGTCATTCAGGTCATGAACAAGCGCGGGGGGAAATTCCTCGACCGAGACGACCTGGCGATTCTCACCATTATCTCTGCACTCGCCGCTGTAGCGATTGAGCATACACGCTTGGTGGAAGCCGCCAAGCTTGCCGAGGTGGCGAAGTTGATGGGCGACATTACCCACGACATCAAGAATCTCCTCATGCCGATTGTGTGTGGCGCAGGAATCTTACAGACCGAAATCAACGAGCTGCTGGATCGCTTACCCGATATTGAAATCAAACGGGCCAAGGCCAGTCGCGAACTCTGCAACGAAGTGATTCAGATGCTGAAGGACGACGCGCACCGGATTCACGATCGCGTCGCGGAAATCGCGGACGCGGTCAAAGAACTCAGCACCCCGCTTGATTTTTCCGCGTGCGAAGTGGCCGACGTCGTCAGCAACGTGTTTCGCTCTCTGGGGATTCTTGCCCAGGAAAGACATGTCCGGCTGATCACCGAGAACTTGGAGTTACTCCCGTTGATCGTGGCAGACCAGCGACGGCTCTACAGTGCCTTCTATAATTTGATCAATAACGCGATCCCTGAAGTGCCTGCAGGCGGCTCCGTGACCGTGTGCGGACAACCCCCTACGTCTGAAACGCGATCGTGGTTTCGGTCATCGATACGGGTGGAGGGATGCCGCCGGACGTGAGAGATCGGCTCTTCACCAAACGCGCCATTAGCACCAAGCAAGGCGGGACAGGACTCGGCACGAAAATCGTGAAGGACGTGGTCGATGCTCATGGGGGAACGGTCTGGGTTGAAAGTGAACTTGGCGCTGGAACGAAGATACACATCCGACTGCCGCGCGCGCCAGGAGAGTCGACTCGTTCCTAAGGGAAACCTGGACACGTAGAACGCACGGGTCCGCCTCGGGGCAACAGGTAGAACATCACGTAGCATCTCAAATGGCCGTCCAGCAAGGCCGAGCGGCTGATGAGCGAGGTCGTAGCTTCGGTACGTTGAATTGGGATGCGAGAACGCTGCAGGGGGATTATAGCATCGGCTAAACGCATAGAAGCCGGGCGATTGCAGCAGAAGTATTCATGAATGATGCGGGTTAAGTGAGCGATCATTTCACAGTTGGCGCTGCGAGGACGAGCATGTTAATGGGGAGAGTGTTCATTGTTGATGACGAAGCGCATGTCAGAAAAACAGTCGGCCTTGCGCTGACACAAGGTGGCTACGAAGTTCTTGAAGCCGTTGACGGTGAAGATGCCATTGCCGCGATCCAATCCTATCCCCCTGGTTTCTCAGTCCATGCAATCATCTGCGACATTGATTTACCAAAGGTGAACGGACATGACCTCATCGCATTCATCCGGGCGAAACTTCCGTCGGTGCCCGTCATCGTGCTGACTGGCTACCCCGATGTCCAGGGAGCTACTTCTCTGTTCAAGCAAGGTGTGGTGGACTATCTCATCAAGCCGGCTCAGGCACAAACGCTGTTGGATGCAGTCAGGCGGGCGATCGGTGAACAGGCGTTGCATTAGTAGTACTCCATGTCGTTCGTGAAAGGTGAAACGTCAAACGTGAAATGTAGTTCGTGGGAGGTATGGCCTATGGCTTTTAGCCCAGACGAGATACGGTGATCTTCGTGATAGGTTTCACGTCTCACGTTTCACGAATAACGGCCTTCTTAGGCACGCGGACTTTTCCAGCATCCTGTTAGCCAGGCGGAGCCTACAGCGTGAACCTTAGAATTCTCGGTTGTCATGGCTCCGATGCGCTGCTGCAATATGCAACCGGGCCTCACAGATGCAATACTTGCAGCATCTTACTCAACGGAACTCTTCTTCTTGACGCCGGCACTGTGGCAAGCAAGCTCTCATTGAGCGAGCAGGAGCAGATCCGCCACATTATTCTTTCACACCTTCATTTTGATCATATTAAAGAGCTGCCCACGTTAGCCGACAATCTGAGCGAGCAGATGAGCGCCCCGATCGTTGTGGCGGGTATCCCTGAAGTGGTTCACGGACTGCAACGTCACATCTTCAATACGGATGTGTATCCCGATTTTTTCAGCATCCCTACACCGGAACGTCCCACGCTCACTGCGTCATATCTGAAACCTGGGAATGTGTATTCGTTCTCAGGAGTCGACATCACACCTATCCTCGTGAATCACACCGTTCCAACGACAGGATTTATTGTGCAAGATCGCTCCTCTGCATTTGTCTATAGCGGAGACACCTATTCCACCGATGAACTGTGGCACGAAGCGAAACACATCCCTCACCTCAAAACCGCCTTTATCGAATGTTCCTTTCCAAATTCTATGAGTGAACTCGCCCGCACGAGCAAACATCTCACACCGGCTTTGCTCGCACAGGAATTCAGAAAACTCGATCGAGACGATATAGCGGTGTATGCCTACCATCTGAAGCCGGCATACAAAGATCAGATTCTGCGTGAGCTTCGTGAATTACATATCCCCGGTTTACAGGTCCTCGAGGAGGACCAAACGCTCACGATCTAGCAGGATAGCCGAGCGAGACGAGCGAAGAAGTTCTGAGTTCTGGGTTCTGAGTTTCAGACGGGCAAGACGAGGTGGAAATCCAATCTATTCACGTCGCGCCTTTCTCGTAAGTCTCGCGCGAATAACGAGATACGCTTCACGGGTATCGAGAATGCTGCCCACAGAGTTTTTCCGCAGCCTGCTAGAGGGAACCAGGATTCATGCATTTCGACATCACCACCGCCATCGGCATGCTGGGTGGAGCTGTTCTATCTCGCCAGTCACTACATGAAAGCCATGGTGCCCCTGCGGGTGCTGGCACTGGTCAGCAGCATCCTCGTCCTGATCTTCAGTGTGCTGCACACGAACTTCGACATCATGGAATTGATCGTGTTGCCGGAATTCATTCTGAACGCGATCCTGTTGCCGATAAATCTCAAGCGGCTGGGAGAAATCAACAGGCTGACCAAGCAGATCGAGCAGGCCACCGTGGAGTCGCCGGTGACCGAATGGATGCTGCCGCACATGCACCTGCGCAAGCACAAGGCCGGCGAGGTGCTGTTCCGCAAGGGCGACGTGGCCGACGAGATGGTGTACGTGGCCAGCGGGAAGCTGAAGTTGCAGGGCATCGACCACTTCATCGGCCCGGGCGAACTGATCGGCGAAATCGGCCTGTTCTCGCCCGAGAAGGTGCGCACGATGACGGTGGTGTGCGAGACCGACTGCGAGCTGTACCAGATGACCGACGAGCAGATCTACCGCCTGTACTACCAGAACCCGAAGCTGGGCTTCTTCTTCATGCGGCTGATCGTCGAACGGCTGCTGCGCGACGTGAAGCGCGGCGCGATCGAGCCGGGGACGGTTTAGCCCGACCACGCTCAGTGCATCAGGGTGTTCACAGCGGTAATGCCGCCACGGCAAAGGCTGCAAATCACTCTTCATCAGTACGACCGACTCCACCGCGAGTGAGCCCAATGAAAACGGCCGATTCAGTACGCCAGCGGTAAGCCCTTGCGAAGCACTGCGCCATTGGCGTATGATCCTCCAGGCGTTTTGTCGAGACTCCGGTCTTTACTACGGCACTTCGACGCCATCTCGACGATGACACATATCGCGCGCTGCAGAGGGCTCTCGCCCTCCGCCCTGAGCAAGGCCCGATCATCCCGGGCGGGGGTGGACTGCGGAAACTGCGCTGGTCTACGCAGGGACGGGGAAAGCGAGGCGGTATTCCCCTAATCTACTACTGGGACCCGCCGAGCCACACGTTCTATATGCTTTACCTCTATGCCAAGAACGAGCAAGGCGACCTGACGTCGTCTCAGACGAAGGCTCTCGCGCGGCTCGCTCGGGAGGAATTTACATGAAAGACGCAGCATTCCAAGAACTGCTCACGAGTATCCGCCAGGCTGGGCGGATTCGCCGAGGCACGCTCAAGCCGGGGCGAATCATCGACCTTTCGACCAGAACCGATGTGAAGGCCGTCCGCGATCACACTTAAACGGACGTCGCCTAGACCTGGTTTGCCCTCATGATCGGCGTGAGTGTAGCGACGCTGCGCAACTGGGAGCAGGGACGCAGGACACGGATGGCCCTGCCCTTGCGCTTTGCGCGTTGCCGCTCGTCAATCTGCAAGCGGTCGCCGAAGCGCTCCACCGTGAACCTCGCAGAGGCGCGGCCTGATAATTCTTTCAGGCTATCCTGCTAGGACGACGGCAACCAATGCTCTATTCACCCTCCGCTTCTCTCATAAGAATAGCGGGTGGTGCCGACCTGGAAGCCGATTGTCTTCCAGAACTCCCACCGAGCTTGCTCGTGTTTCCATATAAAGGGTGGGCCGATTGGTCTCCAACTGCGCGCGTCCAACGAGGCCCTTTTGATGTCGCGCGTTGCGCGAGCAAAGGAGACCTACGGGCCACCCCTCTCCTCCTACACCGGGCGGGGTGCGAGGACGGTCGGGCTGGTCGGTGACAGGACATGCTATTCTCCTATCTTCACTTCCCACAGCTTCGTATAGACCGACCCGGTTGGCTTCAATTCACTCTTCATCAGCACGACCGACTCCACCGCCAGCGAGCCCAACGAAATGCGGCCGATCCAGCACTCCGCTCTTTGCCAATGCGACTCCAACTTGGCGTTCCCCCACCTTGATTCGCGCCAAGGTCAGATGCGGACTGAACGGTTTCGTCTCGCGGAGAAAGCCTAAGCCTTCACAAGCCTGTTCGATCGCGCCATGGATCTCCGCTATTCGCTTCGCCTCTACTCCCCGCTCCCAATTCTCCGACGGCCCGACCCACAACACGCGCGGACTTTGCGGACGAGGAAAGGCGCCGAGTCGTTCAAGCGGCACGTTCACAGGTATCTGACTTCCGATCGCCTGTTCAACCGCAGCCAGCAAGGGAGAAATGACCTGCTCATCCATGTCGCCAAGGAACTTGAGCGTGAGATGGATCGAAGCCGGCTGCGCCCAGGAGATGCGCATGTCACGCTTCATCTCCGGCTCAATTCTACGCTTCAACTCCTGTTGGACAGTGGCCAGCTCGGCCCGCAGCTCTTGCGACAGTTCGACGGCAAGGAACGCCCGGATCACTTCAAGCCCGCATTATTCATGACGGTTCGTCGCGAAATCGCTGAGCCGCGTCGCGAGACCGGCGCGCGGAGCCCGGAGGACCCGATGCGTACTCGTGCAGTACGTTGAGGGTCCGAGGGGCGAGCCCGCCGGCCGAAGGCTCGTCGTAGCAGCGGATCGGCGATTGCAGCAGAAGTGTTCATGAATAATGCGGGCTAGGCCTTATCGAGCAACCAGCGGCGAAGCAAATCCAATGCGGCTTGTGATGAGCGTTGTTTGATGACATTCCGTTCGCCGTGAAACCGGAATTCTTGTGTGATCGGCCGGCCGGTTCCATCATCCAATCCGACATAGACCAGCCCGACCGGCTTGGTCTCGGTCCCGCCGCCTGGCCCGGCAATGCCGGTGACGCTGAGTCCCACCGATACGTTGGCGCGCTCACGAATGCCGCAGGCCATCGCCGCTGCGACCTCCTTGCTCACCGCTCCCTGTTGGGCAATGAGTTTCGCCGGTACACCCAGCATTTCCGTCTTCGCCCGATTGCTGTAGCACACAGCAGCGCGATCCACATAGGCAGATGAACCAGCCACCTGTGTGAGCCGATGGCCGATCAACCCGCCGGTGCAGGATTCCGCTACCGCCAGCATGAGCCCCCGTTTGGTGAGTTCCCGCCCGACGACTTCTTCCATCGTGTCTCGCCCCTCGGCGAACAGCCATTCACGAAGTCGTGAGCGGACGTCGTTCGCCAGCTTCTGCAGCAGATCACGATGTTTCTCCGGGGCGGATTGGGTCCCCTTCGTCGTCAGCGAGACCAGCACGCCCATGGGCGATGCGAGCAGCCCCAAGTCAACGGGCGCTCCTTTTGGAATGAGTCCTTTTAATTTGGCATCGACGTCGGCCTCCGCCAGGCCGAACGTGTGGAACACCTGACGGACGATCGGCTCTCGGGGAGACCGGCCCGCTGCGCCACCCTCTGCGCGCAGCAGCGGCAACACTTCCTGCCGCATCATCTCTTCCATTTCCCGCGGCACGCCGGGCAACGAGATGATCTGCGCCTTCTTCCATGTCAGGCAAAACCCCGGCGCAGAGCCGACCGGATTCTTCAGCACAGTGGCACCGGACGGAATCATCGCCTGCCGCAGCTGCCCTGTGCTTGGCCGGCGGCCCCATTGCGCGAGTCGGGACGTCATACCCTCCAACGCTTCCTTGCGACGACCGAGCCGGTGTCCGGTCGCGTGCGCCACCGCCTCTCTCGTGCAATCGTCTACGGTGGGACCGAGTCCGCCGGTCATGATGATCACCTGGGCTCGCGTCACGGCTGTGTGAATGGCCGTGACGATATCCTGCCGATCATCACCGACAACCGATTTGAATCGAACGGCGATCCCGAACTTACCGAGTTCGTCGGCAAGGAAGAGAGAGTTGGAATCGGACCGGCCCCCGAGTAACAGTTCCGTGCCGATCGCGATGGTTTCTGCAGTGAGTGGAGTTCGGATGCTGTTGCACACGAGGGTTCTGGTCAGCGCATGGGCTTCGGAGAACGCACGGGATGCCAAGGCATAGCAGGCGAGCAGTCCTGGCGCTAGTCAATCTCGCTAAAATCTATGGTGAAGCTCGACTCTCCTCCAGTCGCCGGATACACAATAATCGTCGTCTTGGCCCTCGGATCGAAGTCGGCATAGTTGAACGACGCCACGACCTTCGCCTTGAACCGAGGACTCTTCGGCCAAACGACGCTGCGGTTGGCTTGTGCATCGAATCGCACCATCACGGGCTTGATCGTCTTTCCATCCTGATCGAGCACCATGTAACTGTCCACCGCAAAGTTCGGCTTATTGCCGAAGATGACGGTGCTGATGAGCATCGTCTTGCCTTCCAACACCTGGGCCACATCGGCTTCACTGGGCTCCAACCCCCGCAAGGCCATATGCGCGGCCATGACCGATAGGGCTCCTATTTTCGTGATCAAAAATCCCTTGGGTTGGACCTCGTCGGCCACTCCGAACCGCACATAGAAACTATCCGGAGGCATCCGCTTCTCAGCCGCCTCTTTCCCCTGATCGAGTGCTGTCTGAATCTGCCCCGCGGTGGGATGCACATCGAAAGCATGGGCTGACACATGAGGGAGACAACTCAGCGCAACAACGCCCACCCACAGCAGCCTGCTCCTCTGTCTATGGACCTGTGCCACCCACATGTGCATGCCTGTAACAGATCACTTTTCTCCTGTCAACAAACGGCCCAGCCCTCTTCCGCCGGTTGACAACAGCAAAGGTGAAGTGATAAAAAACCGAGCCGCGATTGAGCCAGAATTATTCATGAGCAGTCCTGGTTAGCGGCCTTTTCAAGACGTAATACGGAGGAGTTTCAATGTCGACACCTGAACAAGCCCCCGCGCCCCAAACACCTAGACGCCAATATGTGAACTTCGCCTTCTATAAAGTCGACCCGGCCTGGCGGCGCCTCCCCGAGAGTGAACGCACCAAAGGCAAGCAAGAATTCCTGCGGGCGGTCGAAGACTATACCGGCAAGGTCCTCGTGGTTGCGTACTCCTCGGTTGGGATCAGGGGCGATTGCGACATCATGCTGTGGCGGATCAGCTACGAGATGGAACTGTTCCAGGACATGACCACGAAGATCTTGGCCTCGGGGTTGGGACAGTACCTGACCACTCCCTACTCCTATCTCTCGATCACCAAGCGCTCGGTCTATGTGGATCATCACACCCACGAAAATCAAGAGAGCAAACGTCTGACCGTCGTTCCAGGAAAAGCCAAGTATATTTTCGTCTACCCGTTCCTGAAGACGCGCGAATGGTTCCTGCTCACGAAGGCAGCGCGGCAGGGCATGATGGACGAGCACATCGAAGTCGGCCATCGCTTCCCCTCGGTCAAGCTGAACACGAGTTATTCATTCGGGCTGGATGACCAGGAATGGGTGGTGGCGTTTGAAAGCGATAAACCGGAAGACTTCCTGGATCTCGTGATGGCGCTCCGCGAAACCGAGGGCTCACGCTACACGCTGCGCGATACGCCGATTTTCACCTGCATTCGCAAGAGCCTCAAGGAAACGCTCGACACGCTCGGCGGCTGATACCAGCGTCCGGTTCATCGGTCGTCCGTCTATCAGGTCTCTGGTTTTTTCATTCAACCAAGAAACCAGACAGAGATCCGGACAGACCGAATCGTATTCCTGCTGGAGGTCACGCTAGAACGCTCGACATTCAATGGCTGACAATAACGCACTCTACGCGGTCCGCTTTCCCGACGGGTCGGTGAGCCTGTACATCGATGAAGACTACGCGATTGAACGCGGGGTAGATCCGGCCACTCTCACGCGCGTGGAAATCCCACGGGACCTGTTCGTCAGCGGGACCATTCAAGAGATTCGCGAATACGTCGCCCTCTATCTGGAATCGCGTCACTCCGGCACTGCCTAGCAGGCTGCAGATGACTAATTCCGCAGGATGCTCAAAAAGGCCAGACTTTTCACCCGCCCAACCCCGGCGGCTACTTCACCCACCGCCCCGAGTCTGCCGAGGCAGCCTCTTCGCCCCGGGACGCGCCTCATCCCGGCAAGGCCGCAGCGAGCGACCAAAGATGATTCTACCAAGCTTGCTCGTGTATGCTGAACTATGATGGCTCGAATGAGTCCCCCACTGCGCGCATCGAACGAGCACAGTTTCATCGTGCGAATTCTGCGAGCAAGAAGGGCACCTGGCCACTCCCTCCCATGCTGGCGGACTTTTTCAGCATCTTGCTAGGGGGCTCCTCAACCCAATGACCACACCAGCTTCACCCGCTTCACTGCTGACCGTTGAAAAGATCCGATCCGTCATCGATGCCATGCCCATGCAAGGGCGGATCATGCTTCGACTGATCCTGCTCCAGTACTTCGACGTGACGGACGAAGAAATCCTGTACATCGTGGCAGATCGACCGGATCCCCGCTGCGTCGCCGGGACGAAGCCCACCAACACCACCATGACCAAAGAATCGATAAAGGTTGTCACGGACCGGCGCGACCAATACCGGCGACAGGTGCGGCTCAAGCGGGAACGGACCTGGCTGCAATGCGACAGTCTTCGGAGACTCGCGCAGCTCCGTGAGACCTTCGCCGACCGTGCCCGCACCCTCCTGACCGAGCGTTTCTCCGTCTCCGCCGACCGGCTTGACGCCTTGCGCGCATCCGCGAGAACCGTGCTGCCCAAACCGGCAATCCGCCTGCTGGGGCAGCGTTGGGATGCCGATGAGATTACGGCTGAGGACTATCAGCAGCAACGGCTCAGCATCGAATTTCAGACCCAACTCCGCATGGCCGAAAAATATCGCAAACGACTCGACCTGGCGGAACGCGAGCGGCAGAGCGCGATCTCTGCGCCGCTACAAGATCACGAAATCGGACATGTGTGGGGCATCCCCGCCGGCAGTCTCGCCGCCCGCAAAGTGAAATACCTCTCACAATATCTACAATCCCTCCAGGCCGCATTACAGATCGGCGCGGCAGCCACGGCGACAGCACCATTGGATTTATGGAAGGAAACCTTCACGGTGCTCGCGGAGCAGCCCATCGAACGTTCGCTCTCGACCTACGACGGGTTGGAAAAGACGGAGTCCGCGCTCATCGACAAGCTGACCGCCATGGCATGGGGCAACCTGGCCGAGGAGATCGAAGTCAAGTTCTGGACCGCTCTCGTCTTCGGAGCCAGCTCCAATGCCATGCACTCAGAAATCACCAGGAACTTGTTTGGGCTGCAGCGGCTCACCACCATCCTCAACGACATGGACCGCTCTCCCGAGGCAGTCGATGAAGAATTGCTTAAACGGACCGCGCCCATACCAAAGTTAGAAGTGGGCGCGCTTGAAGCCCCTGCCGAGCCTCCTCAGAAGGAGCTGAGCGAGTTGCAGGCTCAGATCCTCAACAGTATGAGGGGAGAAGACGTGAGCGGCAGAGCCTCCGATAAGTGGTAGCCGGCATTGGGAATGTTGAATGTTGAATTGTCAGAGTCGGACTCGATCTGATAATTTCCGAACATTTCACATTCAAAATTCAGCATTACACATTGAGCATTACGATTTCCAACGCTACATGCGCATGAAAAGTGGATTGGCGATTGCACTTTGTCCCCGGTGAGGTATTATAATATACGAATCATGGCCAGACCATCGAGTATCCAGCCAATCCCATACCTCCGTCCTCCTGATTGTGCTGCTCCCCCTACTCGCCTTCATCTCTGTACCGTTGCCTGTTCACGCATCCGGTCTTCTGGAGATCACCGAGCTCCTCACCCATCCCGAGCAGTACGACCGCCAAGAAGTGGTGGTAAGCGGCCAGGTCACCAACGTCCAACTCGCGACGAATCGGCAGGGTGAACCAGCCTATGGGTTTCTGTTGAAGGATCAGGCCGGCACGCTGAAAATCATCAGTCTCGGTCAGATCGAAGTTCGGGAAGGCGACCAGGTGATTGTGGAAGGAGTCTTCTCGCGCCTTCGCCAGGCAGGACGCATGATCATCTACAACGAAATCAAAGCCCTCTCGATCAAGCCGATGAATCGGCTCAATCCCGATCTGGTTGGTTGAATTTGGTCTGCTCTCTGGTTCATCTGGTTGATTTGGTTTGTCTCGTGTTTCCGAGGAATGTTCAATGCCAATTGCAATGTTCAATTGAACATTGAGCATTACGGTCGTGGCTAGCCTTCGCGCGGATATCTCAGGTACCACGCCAGCAGCTTATCCTGAATGCGATCCGGCAACCACTTCACCATCCACGCCCGCGCTGTGGCGTCCGCGCCCACGAGATAGCGGGTTTTAGGACGAGACGCCGTCAACGCATGATGCACCGCTCGAACCACCGCTTCCGGCGGAATCGCTCGTTGGGCCGATTGGGCGACGACTTCACGAATTCGACTCACCGCCTCGCCATAGAGGGCCTTCGCCTCTTCGCTGGCCGACGCTTCGAGGTCCCCTGCCGCCTTGGCTGATTTCTCCCAAAGCGGCGTCGCGATCGCCCCCGGTTCGATAATCGAAACCTGAATCCCCCAGGGTTGCAGTTCCATTCTCAACGCATCGGTCAGCGCCTCCAAGGCAAACTTCGATGCAGAATAGGGCCCCAACAATGGAATTGTACCTCGACCGGCAATCGATCCCATGTTCACGATTCGACCGCGGCCACGGCGCAGCAACGGGAGAAACGCCTGCGTGACAGCGATCTGCCCGATCACGTTGACCTCAAGCTGTTTCCGGAGTTGCGATAATGGAATCAATTCAAGGGGACTCCCGATGACGATCCCGGCATTATTGACGAGCCCTCCAAGACCACCCTCGCCCACAACCAATTGCACCACCTCGACGGATCGCGTAATCGACGGCTCATCCGTGACATCGAGCGTGATGGGAATGAGTGACGGACCACCCTTCGCGGCAAGCGCCTCCCCTGCCCGAGGGTCGCGCACACCGGCAAACACCGTCATGCCACGACCGGCACAATCGAGTGCACAAGCCGCCCCAATCCCGGTCGAGGCGCCGGTCACAACAACGGCCATGGACGAGTTGATCTGGTTCATCTGGTCTATCTTGTCATCTGGTCTGTCTAGTTCATCTGGTTGGTTTCGATCAATCAAACACACGAGACAGACCGAACAGACCAGACAGACCGAGCTTGTCTCAGCATCCTGCTAGGCGAGAGTACCACGACTGCCCACAAGAGAGCAGCCAGCTAACATTTCACCAAGAATTAACCCTGCCGACCTTGACAGGCCAACTTCTTTCATTATGGTTTCTCAGCTGTTAACCCAGATTATTCCTGGATGCCGTCATGAAATTGTGCCAACAGGCCAGGCGATGGGCGCTGAGGCTAGTGGGTAGAAGGAAGAGCCGTGCTTCCGACCACAAGTCTTCCGCCACTTGCCTCTCGCATGAGCAAACGATGAAGCTCATGAATCCAACGCGGTATCAATCGTAAGTATCTAAGAATACACTATTATTATATGGCAAAGATTGCCGTCATCGATATCGGAACGAACTCCATCCATATGGTGCTGGCTGAGATCCAGCTGGACACAGGCTACAAGATTCTCGATCGCTTCAAAGACATGACGCGACTCGGGAACGGCGCCTTTACGACCCACCGCCTCTCCGACGAGGCGATCACACGTGGACTCGACGTCATTCGCAATCTCGTCACCCTGGCCAAGAACAAGGGTTACGATCGCATCATCGCCGTCGCCACCAGTGCCGTGCGCGAGGCGAAAAACGGAGGAGACTTTATCGATCTCGTGGCCAAAAACACGGGGCTGACCGTTCGTGTCATCAGCGGCGCCGAAGAGGCCAGGCTGATTTTCCTGGGCGTCAAAAACAACGTGCCTATGACGGAACAGCCGACGCTCTCGGTGGATGTCGGAGGTGGATCGGTCGAACTGATGGTCGGGAACCGTGACCAGCTCCTCCATGCAAAGAGCCTGAAGCTGGGCGCCATCCGACTGGTGGATGAATTCCTCAAGCGCACGCCCCCTTCCGAGGGGATGCTTCGCTCACTCGAAGACACCGTGACGGCCCAATTACAGGGCGCCCTCGATTCGTTCAAGACGAAACGATTCGATTCCCTGATCGCCACCTCCGGCATGGCAGCCAACTTGGCAGAAGTCATCCATTTACGCCGAACGAATCGCCCGCTCCCCCAAATCAATCTTGCCACGATTTCACTGAAGGACGTCAAAGAGATCGAGCAGGACCTCCGTCAATCCACCATTAAAGCCAGGCTGGCGATCCCCGGGCTAGATCCTAAACGCGTAGACACCCTGTTTCCTGCCACAGTGGTCCTGCGCCGTCTGATGGAGCTCTCAGGGCGAGACGAACTCATCCTGTGCGACAAGGCCAT
Organism: Nitrospirota bacterium; assembly: GCA_963775905.1. Classification (GTDB taxonomy): domain Bacteria; phylum Nitrospirota; class Nitrospiria; order Nitrospirales; family Nitrospiraceae; genus Palsa-1315. The sequence goes on from CAVZKI010000008.1 coordinate 56,909, forward strand.
TCGTGAAGGCATCATCTACGACTTTATCCATCGCCACCGTGAACGACTCAAAGCAGAAGCGGAAATTCCCGACTTGCGGCGGCGCAACGTCATCGCGCTGGCCCGTCGCTGCCATGCCCCGGAAGCCCATAGCCTTCATGTCGCCGGCTTAGCCCTGCGCCTCTTCGATCAGACGGCACGCCTCCATCATTTGGGGCCCACCGAGAGGAACTGGCTTGAATACGCCGCGATTCTGCACGACGTCGGCTACCTCATCCACGAACGCCAGCACCACAAGCACGCCTACTATCTGATCACCAATAGCGGCCTCGGGGGATTATCCGGCGAGGAGATTCAGGTGGTCGCGAACGTGGCGCGCTACCACCGGCGCGCAGTCCCTCAACTGAAGCACGAGGAATTCGACTCCCTCTCCCCCAAATACAAACGAATTGTGCGGATCCTGTCGGCGCTGCTTCGGATCGCCGATGGCTTGGATCGGACGCATTTTTCGGTCGTCCGCACCCTCAATGTGAGGCTCGGCGCCACCATTATTATCAGGCTGCACGTGACGGGCGACGCGGAGTTGGAAACCTGGGCCGCCGCAGGCCGGGCTGATCTCTTTGAACGCGTGTTCCGCCGCCGCGTGAAGTTTTCCGTCATCTCGCAGGACGATGCCGCATGAGCGAGCAACCCCCTCTACCCAGGCCTCCCCACCCCTACCCGGGAAAACTGATCATCGTCGAGGGCATCGACGGGTCCGGAAAGAGCACGCAACTGCTGTTGCTGCACAAGTGGCTGGAGTCGAAAGGCCATCGAGTCTTCTTCACGGAGTGGAACTCCTCGGAGCTGGTCAAAGACACGACTAAACGGGGAAAGAAAAACAAAAGCCTGACGCCTACGACGTTCAGCTTGTTGCACGCGACCGACTTTGCCAGCCGGCTCTATCATGAAATCCTACCCCCGCTCAAAGCCGGCATGATCGTCCTGGCCGACCGCTACATGTACACCGCCTTCGCGCGTGACGTGGCCCGCGGCGTATCGCCTGAATGGATTCGCAAGCTCTACAGCTTCGCCATCACACCGGACATGGCCTTCTACTTCAAGGTGCCGATCGAGGTGGCCATCTCGCGGCTCCTCGGAGGCACGCGCGGACAATTCAAGTACTACGAAGCCGGCATGGACATGAACCTGAGCCCGGACGTCACCGAAAGCTTCCGCATCTTCCAATCAAGCATCCTGGCCCAGTACGAGAAGATCGTCGATGAGTTTCAGCTCATCACGATGGACGCGACGAAAGACATCGAAGCCCAGCAGAACGACATGCGCCTGCTCGTGGGAGAGGCGCTGAAAGATTACAAACCAAGACGGGGTACCCATGGTCGACGCACAGTATTTTGGCGACGGTTTGACGAACCTAAATCCGAGTGACCTCAAGGGGAAACTCATCGCCATCGAAGGCACCGACGGTGTCGGCCGCTCCACGCACATCGAGATGTTGCAGGAGTGGCTGGAGGTGCAGGGCTATGGCGTGCTCACGACCGGCTGGACCCGTTCCAATCTCATGTCGAAGACGATCGAAATGGCCAAAGAAGGCAACATTCTCGACCGGTGGTCGTTCAGCCTGCTGTACGCCACCGACTTTGCGGATCGCTTAGAACACCAGATCATCCCCGCGCTTCGCTCGGGCTTCATCGTCCTGGCCGACCGGTATATCTATACGGCCCTCGCGCGCGATTTTGTGCGCAGCGGGAACCGCCAGTGGGTGAGAGACGTCTTCGGCTTTGCCTTAGTACCCGATCTCGTCTGCTACTTGCGCATCGACATCGAAACACTCGTGCTGCGCGTCATCGAAACCAAAGGGATGAACTTCTGGGAATCAGGAATGGATCTTCGTCTCGGCAGCGATCTCTACGATAGCTTTAAGAAGTACCAGTCGCTCCTGATCGAGGAGTTCGACAAAATGGCGGAAGAGTTTCACTTCGAAGTGATCGATGCCAGAAAATCGCCGGATGAGATTCAGGACGCACTGCGCAGCAAGATTCAGCCGCTGCTCACCACCAACCTGCAAAGCCCGGAACTGCCGTCCGACCGCCTCATCCAGCCGGCCCCATCAGCCTAGCAGAATAGCCTCGTGAGACGGGTGGGGAAGTTCTGGGTTCTGAGTTCTGAGTTCTGAGTAAGAGGCGGACCGCACTTCTTTCTCATCTCGTCTGGCAACTCACTCCTCATTCCTCATTCCACATTTCTCATTCCGCATTCCTCAGAATCTCACCCTCAGCCCCGGACCTAACTCAGAACCCAGCACTCAGAACTTCTTCACTCGTCTCGCCCGCTTCCCGATCTCACATAACTGACTCGGGGTCAACCACCAACGAAGGACCCCTCGACCTGGCTTCGCCGGGATCGACAGCTCGATCAGACAGGCCCCGGCTTTCTTCAGGGGGAACGATGCAGACGCCCGCCCGGACAGGAGAACGCTTGCGGCCATACCCAACTGCGGTTCATGCCCGACACAGAGCACGCAGGACTCCGGCGGCAGATCGTGAAGAATCGATAGGAGCCGATCGGGAGGCGCATCCGGCAAGAGTTCATCGACGATCTGCACCGCAGAGCGGACTCGCAGCAAGCTGTGCGCAATCTTCGCCGTCTCGATCGCCCGGATCAAGGGACTCGACAAGACATGAGTCGGCTGCACATCCAGCTGGTTCAACCCAGCCGCCACCTGCGCCACGCGCTTCGCCCCGCGATCAGTCAGAGGGCGGTCCGCGTCCTTCCCTTCCCATTCATCCCGCTCCACTGCAATGCCATGCCGCAACAATACACAATCCATCATCACCCCACTTCTGCATCAATGATTGGCCAGGCCCAGTCTACCGGAACCATGGATCAGTTTGTCTAGTACTCTGGTGTCTCTGGTCTATCTGGTTTATCCGGTTAGTCTGGTTCAACCAAATAAACGAGACAGACCGGACAGACCAGACCGACCGAACAGACAAGACAGACCAGAGCAACCAGTTGAATCCCTTCTGATTCCAACCATAATCAAATTAGATTCTATACTGGGTTGATTGCCGAGGCACTCTGAGCAACATCATCGCGACAGCCGCGCTAAAAATCCAACAAATCCACGGATAAACGTGCAAGGGCCTCGAACAGGATCAACTGGCATGTTGATTGCTGTTAAGCATGGCCAGAAAATGTTCACGGTAAGCAACCATAAGGAGGTGGATGATGTATAGGAATTCTGCTTTGCTCTCAATCGGCGCTGCGCTGTTATTCTCACTGTTCTTTGTCGATGGAGGCCATGCGTTCCAGATCGAGAGGAACAGGGTGCCAGCACCCTGACGGCAGGAGAAATGAAAGGAACAGCAAGCCTACCAATCAAACAAGTATCGAATGCGCCAATTCCTTGTGGAGGAAGGACTGGAGCGTTATGTAGCACGAACAGCCCCCCCGGATCAGGAAAAATGGCGACAGCTGGGTCTCGGTACACAACTCAAGTATCGAATACGCCTAATCCTTGTGGGGGAAGAACTGGAGTGCCATGTAAGAATCAGAGCCCACAAGGATCAGGAGCAACGGCGACCGATGAGTCTCTATACACAAGTGGATCAATACTAGTGCCGTTGCCGCTAGTCGGCATCCTGTTCGGCGCTGGTTTCATCGTGCTGGTCGGTTTTGGCGTCAGAGGGTGGCGACACAATCACGAGCATCACGACGGGCATCACGCGTAGACGACAAGAAGGTTCCTTTGAACCAGGGCTTGGTACCTCAGTAGGAGGTATCAAGCCCGTTCTTTATGATGCAATCATACTCTGGTTTGGTTGATCTGGTTTATGCTGTTCATCTAGTTGAGTCTGGTTCAACCAAATAAACAAGACAAGACCAATATACGAGACAGACCAAGCCGTGTCCATCAGCGTACGGTCCTTCACGCCACCCTGAACGGGTTGCGGCCCATGCTCAGCCACACGCTTCACCTTGAGTATTGTTCCAGCTTTCTTACTCCGCCTAGTCGCGACAGATCAATGAGGCCACCGGCCATCTGCTAACCACGTTATCCGCAGGCCGTCCGCCAAATGGCCTTGTCTACCGACGGGATCGCGCATCCTCTGCGAGCAAATCCCGGAGCTTCTGCCGGCGATTCACAAGCGTATTCGCTTCAAAGACGCCTGCCGTCGTCGAGACTCATCCAGCGAGCCATTCGCCCTGCTTCCGCCATCCTGGATAGCCCCAGTGGCATCGAGCGCAGTCATGTCGCACCGACAATCCAGGATGGCGGGAGGGTCTTTTCCGATACGCAGTCGACTTTTCCCATCCTAAATGGTAATCGATCAATTCGCACATCGTGCGCCGTGCCGTATTTCAGAGACCGGAAGACGATGCCGTCCAGTTTCCAGAAACCGACACGCGACCACAAGCCCGCAAGGGTTCGCCTGTCTTCAGCGGCATGAAGTTGGTCATCCCGGCAAGATGCCATGTCCTTCAACCGTACGCGCTTCTTTCAGCACGGAGCCATGGATTCGCGTATGTTTCGTCATCGATGCGTCGCCGAGCACTTTCTCTGCCTGTGCATCGTCCTGAAACAGCTTGCTGCAAGTCCTTGTGCTTCAAAACGTTCGCGCTACCACTACTCCATCCTGAGATATGATAGTGCGTCATCAGTGCCAGAGTGCGAACTTTACGACTTGCATCTCGCCACCCTGCCCATGCCAGGCCCTATGAGGCCGGAAGGGTGTGAGGCGTCCGAGCCTAGGTTCGAATTCCAACACTTCGACCTTTGATAGTCACGCCGTTGTCGCGACGCTTCACGTGCAAGAGCATCTGAATCCAATTGGATTCTACGGTAATCAAAATAGATTCAGTTGAGATCGTGCCTGTCATGCTCTGCTCCTTCGTGTTTCCCTTCGACATCGTGAAAACTTAGGAGCCTGTCCAACATTGATCGTTCTACTACGGCGAACGATCCGCAGCCATCTGCGTCGTGCTCGGCCCGAAAAAATCCTCAATGTATTCCAGCGAATACACCTCCGGTTTTTCCGGGCCTGCGGCCTCGCATCTGGCGCCCCTCATTCGCCTCGTCACGAAGACAATGTCGGACAGGCTCCTGCCAATTTTGAAAGCAATCACGAAGAATTTCTCGAAGCCAGCTGCGCAAGCCGCTGGCACATCGATTGCGATACCTACCTCGCAGGATGCTCAAAAAGGCCGTCCAGCAAGGCCGCAACGAGCTGCACTCATGAGTAAGGGGTGGCTGGGATGATCCCAACTGCGCGCGTCCAACGAGGGTCTTCTGAGCCGCGCATTCGCGAGCACGAGGATGGCCCAGCACCCGCCCTTTTTCAGCATCCTGCTAAGGCGGACGAGCAGTCGACCTATAGTCATTGGGCTCACGTTTGAGAACTCACTGGTGAGGATTCACGCCTGAGAACCCAATGGCGACGTGATTCTGGAGCAACCAACCAGAACCTCCTCCTGGTTGCCAAGCTCCTGGTTGACTGAGCGTCAACGCCACGGGAGCCCCGGCTCCGTCATACCCGGGGCTGCGGCTCCCTCCCTTATAGCGGTCGAGTCTGGTTCGATTGGTCAATGTAGTTCTAGTTCTGGTTGAGTTGGATCGGAAAGTCGGGACGGGTTAGGGTTCGAGGTTTTCGGAACCTGCGAACCGATCGACCATTCAGACCAGATTCAACCTTCTGCTAGCTGTCGTAGCGAGGTAGAGATCATGCCCCAAGATATGGTGGCTAGGAGCCTGTCCGACAGTGACCTTTCTACTGCGGCGAACGGCAATGTCGGACAGGCTCCTAGTCCGTATAACCCAAAATAGCTATTGCTAAAAATGCCGTACAGGTTTAATAGAGGCTGCCAGTTGCTTGCACGTAGCAGTGCGTGTGTGCTGTGTGGCTGGTTTCTCTCACTGGATCTTCAACGGAGCCGGCCATGAATGGCACCTCAGGCTCGCATAAAGAATCGTCCTGCTCTATCTTCTCAGACTGGAATCCTCTCCCATTAGAGAGCCAGAGACTGTTTCTGACAGCTCGAAGTTCCGGTAACATTCCTAGCTCAGTCACTTGTCATTGACGAGAGGAATACTCGTATGAAGATTTTCAGCCTCGCAATGACCGGAATGTTATTGTCTTTATCGGCCTGCTCCGCAAACCTAGTCGTTCAAGGGGTGAAAGACCCCACTGTATTTAATGGTATTAGAGTGTATACCCCTGCGAATTTCATCGTGACCCATGAGATCCGTACAGAGATTCGTTCAGAGAGGTGCCCCAATAAATACACTGTAACTATCGAACAACTCCCTGTCGGAGATCCTTATGATATTAAGATCGAAACGGGCTGGTTTGCAGGAAGTCAGTTTCACTTGATGCTTACTGACACCGGCTTGCTAAAAGAAGTCACTCTTAATTCCACTCATCAATTGGCTGAAAATCTCACGGCGATGGCCACGCTGGCCAAGGCGATGAGCGAGGCAGTTAGACCGGTACCACCAAGCATCGCTAGAGAGGAGTGTGGCAACGTGGTTAGCGATACAATTGTCAAGGTGGAGAAATTCAGGCTCTTCCCCTAGCAATTTGATTTTCCAGAACTCCTTTACTGCTATAGATGTCAGAGATGTTGAAAAACTTTGGCCACCTTCAAATGGAGCCGGCCATGAATGGCCCTTCAGCCTTCCAAGAAGTGCGATCTTCTCCCTCACGATCAGTATCGCATCGGATCCTGCACGAACAATGGAGTCAATTTGGAAAGGGTTCCGGGCAACTCCACGATGATCATGATCACACCGCTTTCGGTGTAGACATCAATGCGCAGGTAGAAACCGTTCCTAGCACCTGTTCTGTCATCACTCAACACCTGATCCACGGCTTCTTATTCTTCCTAGTGACCATATCAACAGGAGGGAATGCGCTTGCCCAGCCCTTCCACGCAGAGCCACTCACCGAAATGACAGAAGAAATGGATGTCGTAGACGAGTGCGTAGACGGGTTTTTTGACCCGATGGTAGATTCCTCCATCTCTAGACTTCCCATTCCGAGCCCTCCGCCACCTGACCCTCTTCAAATTGTCGTTGGGTGCCGTCTAACCAATTGTGGTCTCCAAGCACGAATTGATTCTCCGATCGAGTTGCGTATTAACGTAAAGAGCGACCTTGTCGCATCGACGGTGCTCAGCATCGAAAACATGTCAACGACCGATGCAGCAGGGATTGAGATCCTTCAAGGAGAAGTTGATCGACGAGAGCCGCTTCAATGGACTATTGGGCCGGGAGTTACTCGTCTCAGAGGGTTTTCCGTCACGCGTGAGATGCCTCCACCCGTGATCACCTTCCGTCCTCTTCCCAACGAAACGAGGGTGCTGGCCCTTACGCAAGAATTTCGAGAAAGACGAGGCCTGGGAAACCAAAACATCGGCAAGATAGAGATTGACGTTGATCAATTACTTTACACTTCTGTAGTGAGACGGAAGCGGACATTGGTTAAGTTAGGCTTCTGTAAAAAGGTTCCGGAAACTCCTAATGATCGAATAACATTACAAAACCATCCAGGAACTCCCAACCCAACGGTTCTCTTAAACGGACGCCGCAGTGACGGCTGCATCGACTTGAAACGCCGGGCCAAAGTCGAGTCACATTCTGGCGACAGCAACATCTTCCTTGAAAACATGCTCTCGAACGGTATGTGTAGTTCAGAAGCGTCCATCTTTCTGCAAGATCGTGCCATGCGCCTCAAGGTGATCGATTCTAACGCGCCCACCTGGACTGATGCCCCAACTGATATCGTACCCGTCGACATGCAACAGCCTCCGATACAGGTGCCGGTAAATCTCTGGGTGCTCTGGCCGAATGGCAGCGCTCAAGTCACCGTAGATATGGCGAGGACAGATCTTCAGGAAGCCAACACCCTGTACGGAAATACTCAGAGTGGAATACAGTTCTTCATGCCAAGCGGCTCCCCCGAAGTGCATATTAACAGTAACTTTTGGAACGCAACCTGCGCCGATGCAGAGGTCTCGGGACTTCCCCAGGTAGGGTACGGAAGCAATCAGTTGAATGTGTATTATGTTGGGTCACCACCACCTGGTGAGGACGAACAGGCGACAGGATGGCACTGTGGGACAGTGGATGAAAACATCATTATTATCCGAACAGCCATCGAGAGACGGGCGACGCTTGCCCATGAACTGGGGCATGCCTTGTCTCTCCAAAGCCATGCGAATGACCTCGTTAGCCAAATTGATGAGAAGGGGAACACGGTCTTTGATAAGTATAATATTATGTGGGCCCGCTTTAGCCCTACTGGTTTTGACGATCGATATAAGCTTACCAAAGGCCAGAGTTTCCGAGGAAATGTCTATCCCGGTTCACCGCTCTATAGATTGGCCCTTCCGAATACAGCCGTGCCACCACCGGGTAGGGGGGATTGTACGGAATCTTACATATCCGAACACTGTCCCTGGATTGGTGCTGAATGAACATTAAGGCAAATAGGACATGTATACGTCATGTATCGACAATCGGATTGGTCCGAGCACTACTTGCCCTGTTCATCTTCGGTTTCATGACAACTCAAGGGATGACCATCTCTCTTGTGGCTGGAGCTGAGTCCATTCAGTCTCCCAACCAGATGGCTGCGGTGATGCGGACCGTGCTAAATTGGCTTGAGTGCGAGGAATGTATAGACGGCGAACTCACGGCGGTCCTCCAGTGGCACTCGATCGCGGTTCCGCCTTTATCTGTAGCCCTAAGGGATGGCCCCTCCCCATCGAGTCGTCAGACTTACACGAACGAGTTGAACGCCCATTACGCGAGAATGGCGAATTACCACGGTTCGAACCCCAATAATCAACTAACTCTAACCCTTGATGAGTACAGAGCGCTCCATCTCGAAAACTACGTCAGGCTGTATCGGATTCGAGCGCTCACGGCACTGAGTATGATTGGGGGAACGACAGCTACAGCAGCATTGGAGGATGCACTTCACGCACCCTTCCCGGAAGAAATTGAAATAAGAGTTCGAGAAGCCTTGACCCGCAGGGAATCAAGAAACCCGGGGATGCAATAAGACTCGACTTAGCATGACATATCGATCTTCTACGAGCCTGGCGGCATATCGAACGAGCCAATTCGACCGGGGCAGGGGAACCGGTCACCTAATAGGGGGAGGGAGCGAGAATGAAACGAATGATGCTTATCAGTTGCATGTGCGCCATCTTCATATTGCCGGTGGCCAACTTTACCTATGCGACGGCCCCATATGACATCTCCGTTACAGTTAACGGCACGGTCGTGCCATATGTAGGGTGCGGCGGCACCGCTACCTCGGAGACCTGCATCAATGTCGAAGGCACCTACGGTAACATCGTCATCGAGAGAATCTCGTCGTCAGCCGCGGCACGAGTCGAAATTCCATCTACCACATCCGATCCGAACACCGATACCCTACGGCTGATCAACGCTCGCATTAGGGCTACCGCGACAAACCAAACGGTCACGATTGTCTTCAAGCGCCAGTTTAAGAAAAACCCATCAGCTGTGGCACCCGCCACCAACTACTACAAGATTATTGCCAATGGAACGTTCAGCCCGGAAGCGAATAACGCATTTACCGCGAAGGGCTGGTATACAAACCCAACAACTGGTACGCCGGATCAAATGGGCTCGAACCTAACATTTACTGTGATCTGCGACCAGACAGGATGTACCCAATACGCCGACAAGAAGACCGGCGAGAACGAGTCCCCTGGACTAACAGACCGAATCCTCAAGGTTGATTTCATAGTCACCCTGCAGCAAAGCGGCAGCACCTTCTCGACTGGTACAGGCGTAAAAATGGCAGCTCCTGAACAGCCAGAGCCTGGGGAATGTCTGCCCGCAGAATATATACCGCAAAGCACGCTGAATGCCTTTTGTATGACTACCTATTCAACCGCCAAAGCATTCGGCTGTCCCTCGTGTGTGACGGAGGACGGACAGGTGGCCGAACACGCCAAGGTGAAACTGTTTGCATCGACTAACTGGGATAATCTCTCACAGGATATAGCTCGGGGACAGGGAGAGCACTTGGCTTCCCTGGCTGCGTTGCTCAATGTTCCGGACGAGCAGCAGCCTGCGTTTTTCGAGTTGGCGCAAGGGACGTATCGGACATCTCCAGGAGTTGAGACACCAGAGCAAGTCGTTGCATCGCTTCAGGCAAATGTGGAACAGCCAGAATCGAGGGGGCAATTGAATTTGCGTGGAGCGGTCGCGGCTGCGCGGACCGCTCCCAGCAATCAAGATGAAGGGACCGGACATGCCACGCTGGGACTCTAATAAACACTTACCTTGCGTTCTTTCTCGGCTGGTCAGCTCCCTACCCCTAGGCGTAGGACTCGTCCTTTCACTTCTGACATGGGGTTCTCCGGTTCACGCTGCTAGTTCCATCACACCCACACCCGGCGCAGGAAGTCTCGGCACACAAGTTCTGCCGCCAAACAACAATGTGTACGGTATCACAGGTGGAAATAATGTCGGAACCAATTTGTTTCACAGTTTCGGTCAGTTCAGTGTAGGAACCGGCGACATTGCACAATTCCAAACATCCAACTTAATTCCAAACGCCTCGATGAACAACATTCTCGGCAGAGTGACCGGCGGAAACCCGTCAGCCATCTTCGGTACCATCGACAGCGCGACCTACTATCCCAGCGCCAATCTCTTTTTGATGAATCCAGCCGGATTCTTGTTCGGACCAAATGCGACTGTGAACGTCGGTGGCATGATGCATGTTACAAGTGCCGATTACCTTAAATTAGCTGACGGAAATCTGTTCAACGCCATTCCCAACGTTGCAGCCGATGCCATGCTAACCACATTCCCCGTCGCGGCTTTTGGATTCTCGGGTTCGAATCCGGCTGCCATCGCGGTACAGGGCAGTCAACTCACCGTGGCGAATGGGACAGGCCTTTCACTCGTCGGTGGAAACCGGGGGTTCACCTATACCGATCCGGACACGGGCGCTACCCCCTCCGTGCCAGGCGGGGTGACAATGACGGGTGGCAAACTTTCGGCCCCTGGAGGCCAGATCGGAATCGCCAGCCTTGCTTCGCCAGGCGAAATCCTCCATCAGACAATGGTAGTTGGCCCCAACATCAATGGGGAAACATTTACAGATCGGGGTCCTATCTCGATGTCGGGCGGCGCGACGCTCAATGTCAGTGGCAATGGGGGCGGCACGATCAGGATTCTCAGCGGGCAGTTTATTATGGACAACGCGTTTCTTGTGGCAAACACCACCGGATCAAGTGAATGGGATGCCGGTCGCCATCAGTCTGGACGTGACCGGGGATATCGCATTGACCAATCGTAGCGCAATTGTAGCCCAGACCTTGAACACGGGTCGAGGTGGCAACGTGGAGCTCACATCTGCCAACCTTTCTCTGGGTGAAGGATCGCGCATTGGCACACAGACTTCCGGAACCGGTCAAGCGGGTGACATCACCATCACCGTATCAGATATCGTTTCACTGGTTGGAATAGACAATTCGGGAAATCCTAGCAGGATTGAGAGCGCGACAGTTGCGAGCGGCTCTGCAGGATCAATCGACCTTGTCGCGTCGACAGTGACCCTCGACAATCAAGCCGTTATTCGCACGCAGGCTTTTAGTGATGGTCCTGCTGGAGATATCACCCTGCGTGTGGGAAACCTCCTTGCGAACAATGGCGGTCGAATCGAAAATACCGGAAGTGAATCTGCGCCATCGGGAAATATCAGAGTTACAGCCACGGATACGATCACCCTCTCAGGCCGAATCGATGAAAGCAATACAAGTGGTATTGAAAACAGGAATGAAGGATTTGGCGGCACGGGAACAATCGCTTTGGACACCAATAACTTAGTGATGTCTGATGGAGCGAGGGTACTCAACAGTACATTTTTTAGTCTGCCTGCCCCAGGAGATCCTCAACTTTCAGTACAGGCCCATAATTCGATAAATATGACGACCGGGAGCGAGATCCGCGTGTTCAACTTTAGCGGGGATGCGGAGCGCTCAATCTCTCCGCGCAAACCATCAGTCTAAGTGATACAGCTAGAATCGCAACAGTTACATCAGCTGATGGCAACGCAGGCCCAATCACAATCACCGGTGATAGTCTGACCCTCTCCAATGGTGGTCAGATTACTAGTGCGTCTCAGGCCGGAATCGGTCGTGGAGGAGACATTACTATTAACGTAACGGACAAAGTCCTACTCACCGGACAAGGAGTCGATGAGTTTGGCACAACAATACGAAGCGGTGTCTTCTCAAGCACACACAGCGACTTTCCCGATCCATCAATTGTAGGTGATGCTGGCCAGATCTCCATATCTTCAATAAAAGGAATCATTGAAGTCACGAATGGAGCTCGCATCGACAGTAGTAGCACAGGCTTCTCAGGTGGAAATGCAGGATCGATCATTCTCACTACTCCAGCTATGGTCGTTGATGGAGGGGCGATTTCAACGTCAACAGAGTTCACCGGCAACGCGGGTAACATTCAGATCAATGCCGGTAACCAATTCACTATGACGAATAGCTCGGTGACGACCGAGGCCGATGCCGCAAGTGGTGGCGCCATCAAGATCTCGACCACCCCCAGCGGCACGGTGCAGCTCACCGATAGCACGATCAGCGCCTCGGTCCTCGATGGCGCCGGCGGGGGCGGCAGCGTGAACATCGATCCCCAGTTCGTGATTTTGCAGAACAGTCATATTCTGGCGACGGCGACACATGGTCCGGGAGGGAACATCTCCATCACGACCAATCTCCTCTTGCCTGACGCTTACAGTACAATCTCGGCCTCCTCGCAATTCGGTGTGAACGGCACCGTGACGATCCAGTCGCCGAACGCTCCGGGAAGCGGTCAGGTTCAGCCGCTGGGAAAAACGCCGCTGCTCCCGACGTCGCTGCTCAATCAACATTGCGCATCGTTGGCCGGCGGTGAGTTCAGCAGCTTCACCGTGGCGGGACGGGACAGCCTGCCAACCGAACCGGGCAGTTGGCTCACCAGCCCGTTGGTCGCCTCCGGCGGAGGTGAGGGGATAGGGGTAAGGGGCGAGAGGCACGTGGCGCGAGGCGAAGGGCTAGAGGGAGAGACTCCGTCACTGTCGTTGCGTCAGATCGCACCGGCCGGGTTCCTGACTCAGTCTTTTGCCGCGGACTGGTCGGCGAGCTGTCAATCATGACCCATCGCGCTGTGAAACCGGCGCCTGCTAGCAAGGCTCAATTCACGAATTGCGCCTTGGTCACGGTAGCTAGTGAGACAGATCGGTGGTCCCAGTGGCAGCTGAGAGGGCCATAGTTGCATGGCATAGCTGAATGAAGAGAGGGCCAAGAATATGTACGACCTGGCCATGGGGTGTACCGTGAACGGTCAGCGAGTACCGCTGCGACCAGCCATTCGTTCGAAAGCTGTTGTTGGTCTGCTCACCATCTTGATCGGGAGTCAGGGGGTTGACCCACAGATGAGTCGCGCCCAGACTCCAACTCCTATCACCCCATCTGGACTGGGCACCCAAGTCAACCTCTCTACCACTCCGCCTGCCGGAAACGTCCAATATGACATCACCGGCGGAACCAGACCGGGCAATGGGCCAAACCTATTCCATAGTTTCGGAGATTTCAACATCTCAACAATAACATCGCAAATTTCCTCAACGAGACCGGCGTCCCGACCTCCAATATCCTCGGTCGTGTGACCGGAGGGAATATCTCCAACATCTTCGGCACCATCCAGACCACTGATTTTGGGAACGCCAACCTCTTCCTCATGAACCCAGCCGGATTCTTATTCGGCCCGAACGCGACGGTGAACGTCGGCGGGATGGTAGCCTTCACTAGCGCCGATTATCTCAAACTCACAGATAACGCGCGATTCAATGCGATTCCCAACGCAGCAGCCGATGCTCTGCTGACGGCTTCGCCGGTCGCCTCCTTTGGATTTTTGGGATCGAATCCCGGCGCTATCACCGTTCAAGGTAGCCAGTTCTCCGTGACAGACGGGCAAAGCATCTCGTTCGTCGGCGGCAACATCTCGATTGAGTCTGGGACACCGGTAGGTGAGACCGCGCATCCCACTCAACTCTCGGCGCCGAAGGGCAACATTCTCCTGGCCAGCGCCGCATCGGCCGGAGAGTTCGACGCGGCGACGCTTCAGCCGCTGCCGAATATGGACGGCGTGTCGTTCACTTCCTTTGGGTCCATTACTCTAACACCAGATTCAAATATCAACGTGAGCGGCGAGAGTACGGTCTCGATTAGAGGCGGGCAATTCGTTCTCTCGGTGAACGACGCGGTGCTCACCACTTCTCAAACCCCGGGCTCACCAGAGACACTCTCGTTCAGCCCAGGAAGTTCAATAGTGACCTCAAATTCTGGACCAGATCCGGGTGCGGACATCCAGCTCATTGCCTCGCCCATCAAGATGGACGAGGCTTCCATATTAAGCACGACGGCGGGCGCTGGAACAGGACAAGGCGGGACCGTGCGATTGGACGTAGGAGATCTGCAGGTCCTGAACGGATCGCAGATCGGCACGTTCACTCGAGGCTCTGGAAATGGGGGACCTATCGATGTTCGGGCCAATAGTCTCTTGATTTCAGGAGTCGACCTCAGTGATAGGCTCCGAGCAGTCTGTTATCGAGTGCAATAGGCACTGCGCTTCAGGGACCGCGGGTGACATCCAGGTCCTAGCCGATTCAATCGTCGTCCAGAACAGCGGGCAAATTCGGGCAGACCTGGTTGATGGAAGCCCGGGGAACGCCGGCAACATTGATATTACAGCCGGGACGGTTGACATCAGCAATCGTGGATTGATTGCGGCCTCCGCCGTCGAGGGGACCGGCCCAGCCGGCCGGGTAGACATTACAGCCAATGACGTGCGGATCATTGGGGTGGTCGGAACCGTCGACCCCGTGCCAGTTGTGGGGCCGGATATATTCAGTGCGGACCCTCTGATACGACAACAACTGATCGAAACGTTCGGGTTTGACGCCGCCACGGGCATCACGACCAGTACGAACGCCGGGCGCGGTGGGGAGCTGACGCTAACGGCGGACACGCTTGCCATAACCGACCACGGAGCGATGACGTCTCGAACCATCGGATCAGGCGATGCCGGCGCGATCGATCTTCACATTGCGAACAATATGACTGTCATGAAGGGGGGAATCGTTTCAGCCAGCACCAGCGGGACCGGCGTGGGCGGGAACCTATCAGTGGCGACCGATACGCTGATGCTGTCGGACTCGGGACTACTTTCGGCGTCTACGTTCGGTGTCGTCCCCGAAGCTGCAGGGGGGACCATCCGAGTCGATGCGACGACCGTTTCGTTGTCCGGCGGGTCCCAGATTGCCAGCGACAGTTTCGGAGCCGGGGATGGTGGCGCCATTCACATCACTGCCAGCGATCTGGTGACGCTAACCGGCATGCGTTGGGATGGAGTGAGCGAGACCCAGGTGACGGCCAACGCATCGGCGACCGGCAAAGCCGGCGACATCATGGTGATGACGAAGAACCTTACTGCCAGTGGAGGAGGCGGGATCGCAGCCGAAAGCATAGGGCCTCAAGATGGCGGATCGATCTACCTCAAGGCTACCGAGACAGTATCTTTGCTCGGTGAGAGCGAGGACGCTTTATTCCCTAGCGGCCTGTTTGTCGGCTCATATAGTTTAGGTCCGGACGCAGGAGACGGCGGGAGCATCACGGTGGAAGCGAAGAACCTCTTCATGGGCGAGGGGGCCGCGACGATCGGCGCCCAAACCTTCGGGGTCGGGGACGGAGGCACCATTAATATCACGGTCGCTGAGACCCTAACGATATCTGGTGTGAGCTGGGACGGCATATGGGCTGCCGGCATATTCGCCGACAACACAAGTGACGTGCCAGTCTCCGGGATAGGCCACCAAGGTTCCACGCCAGGCCCCGGCAAGGGTGGGGACATCTTCGTGACAGCAAAGTACCTCACTGTAGAAGAGGGTGGGTGGATTTCGGCTTCAAGCTGGGGCTCCGGTACGGGCGGTAATATTCATGTCACGGCCACCGAGCGTCTGACGCTCACCGGTAGAAGCCCGGACGGAGGGTGGCCGAGCGCTCTGATTGCCAATGCAGAAAGTGAAGCCTCGGACGCTGGCGATGCCGGCAACATCGTAGTGGAGACCAAGGAACTCATCATCGAGGGCGGAGCCGCAGATCACGAGCGCCAGCTTTGGGCCGGGGGCGGGAGGAGCCATCCAGGTCACCGCGACAGAGGCTGTGACTCTCACAGGCGTGGCCATCAGCGGCGATACGGTGTTTGCCAGTAGTCTCAGTACGGCCTCAGTGAGCGAAAGTCCGGGTGCCGGTGATGCCGGCAACCTCGTGCTGGTGACGAAGAACCTCACGCTCGGGGAGGGAGCGCAGATCACGAGCGCCAGCTTCGGACCTGGGGCTGGCGGCACGCTGACCGTGAATGCCACAGGGCCTGTCGCCCTCACTGGCCCCGGCAGCGGCCTTTTTACCGCTAGCGAAGCAAGCGGCGCCGGCGGCAACATCAACGTCCGGGCCGCTCGTATGACGATGGACAACGGCGCTTCGGTCTCCGCCGCCAGCCGGCACGGCAACACCGGCAACATTCAGATCAATGCCGGCAACCAGTTCGCAATGACGAATAGCACGGTGACGACGGAGGCCAACCAGGCGAGCGGCGGCGCGATCAAGATCACGACCAACCCCGAACGGCACGGTGCAGCTCACCGATAGCACGATCAGCGCGTCGGTCCTCGACGGCACTGGCGGCGGCGGCAGCGTGAATATCGATCCGCAGTTCGTCATTCTGCAGAACAGCCAGATTCTGGCCAAGCGGTCCAGGGACCGGGCGGAAATATCACCATCACGACCAATCTCCTCCTGCCGGATGCGAACAGTGTAATCTCGGCCTCCTCGCAATTCGGCGTGAACGGCACCGTGACGATTCAATCGCCGAACGCTCCGGCCAGCGGCAAGATTCAGCCGCTGGGGAAAACGCCGCTGCTCGCCGACGTCGCTGCTCAGCCAACGCTGCGCGGCCCTGGCCGGCGGGGAGTTCAGCAGCTTCACCGTGGCGGGACGAGACAGCCTGCCCACCGAACCGGGCAGTTGGCTCGCGAGTCCGCTGGCCTGACGCATGCTGAGCGCAGGCACGGGGACGAGCGGGCTGACAGGGCGTCGAGCGAGGCTAGCGGGAGAGACATCCTTTGCTGTCGTTGCGACAGATCGCGCCGGCTGGGTTCTTGACCCAGGCCTTTGCCGTGGACTGGTCGGCAGGCTGTCAATCATGACCCATCGCGCTGGGAAACCGGCGCCTGCTCGCTCCCCTCGGTTCGTGAGACAACTCTTTTCCGGTATCGGTCTCGCCATGGTCATGGTGCTGGCAGCATACTTCCACCTTCGCACAGATGATCGACCCGACGGGACGTCTGGTGAACCGCCCGGCCCTTTGAAGGAAGAGTTTCAACGGCCCACACCGCCTCCGAGTCCCGTGCTTCCCGATCGTCCCGCTCCCGCCGGAGACCGGGGTGCCGACACAGCCCGGCACCGTGCAGGTGTTCGTCCAAGACATGCATGTGATCGGCAGCACCGTGTTCTCGGATGCCGAGATCGACGAGGTGACGGCTCCGTATAAGAACCGGACGTTGCTGACCGAGGACCTCGAGCGGCTCCGGCTGGCGCTGACGCTGCTCTACATCAACAAGGGCTACCTGACCTCCGGCGCGATCATCCCCGACCAGGACGTCGCGTCGGGCGTCATCACGGTGCAGATCATCGAAGGGAAGCTGACGCGGATCGACGTTGAGGGCAACCGCTGGTTCAGATCGTCCTACCTGCGCGATCGCATTGCACTCGGCAGCCGCACGCCGGTGACGCTCGACCCCTTGCAGGAACAGCTGCAACTCTTGCAGCAGGATCGCCGGATCGAGCGGGTCAATGCCGAACTGCGGCCCGGCGACCAGCGGGGCGACAGCGTGTTGAATGTGCGCGTGCAGGACAAGAATCCGTTTCATGCCTCAATGGAGGTCAACAACTATCAGACGCCGCTGGTCGGAGAAATCCGTGGGATCGGCACGCTGATCCACGACAACCTGACAGGCCACGGAGACCCGCTCAGCCTCAGCTATGGCCAGTCGAGCGGCGCCTTTCCGATTGTGGATGCTTCCTACGCGCTCCCCTTGAACCGATACGGGACGACCTTTTCTCCGTACTACCGGCGCTACGATTTCAAACTGATCGAGCCGCCTTTCGATCCGCTGAACATCAAGACCAACACGGAGATCATCGGCATGAGCCTCCGCCAGCCGATTTATAAGACCGTGACCGACGAGGTGGCGCTCTCGATCATCGGGGAGCATCTCTTTACCCAAAGCTTTCTCTTCAACGGTACCCCCGACCAGATGACCTTCAATTCGTTTCCCGGTTTTCAGAACGGCGCGGCGACCGTGTCGGCACTCCGCTTCGCGCAGGACTGGACTCACCGCACACTCGATACCGTGCTGGCGGTCCGCTCGCGATTTAGCGTGGGGTTGAACGTGCTGGGCGCGACCATCAATGCGAATCCCGACACGCCGGACGGGCAATTCTTCTCCTGGTTGGGCCAGGCGCAGGCGATCAAGCAGTTCGGTGAAAATTTGCTCGGCATGCAGCTCCTCGGCCGCATGGATCTGCAACTCACCAACTCGCCGCTGTTTCCCCTTGAGCAGGTGGCGCTCGGCGGCCGGTACACGGTGCGCGGCTACCGCGAGGTGACCATCCTGCGCGACAACTCGTTCATCGCCTCGGTCGAGCCGCGCTTTCCGTTGTTCCGCTGGGCGAGCGGCGAACCGATGGTGCAGTTCGCGCCCTTTGTGGATGTCGCGCATGGCTGGAACCTGGGCGACAACCGCCCTGCCGTGACGGCTCCGATCACCAATTTCCCCGACACGCTCGCCAGCGTGGGCGCCGGGCTCCGGTGGAATATCTTGCCCAACGACAGGGCCAGCTTCGAAGTCTATTGGGGGCAGCAACTGAACGACGTGCCTAGGTCAGGCAACACGATCCAGGATCATGGAGTGCATCTGGGCATTGTGGTCAATCTTTTCTAGCAAGATGCTGCAAAAGTCCGACTGCTGCGTTCTGGGTTCTGAGGTTCAACGCTGAAGCGTGAGATCCTGCGTACTGGGACTTCGAAGTTGCGCATGTGATCTCGAAAGAATGAACTATTCGAGTTAGCGTCCGAGATGTTTCCATTGAACTGGATCATGCACATCACGATCAATGGATATGACATGCGAATGCATCTGGTCAGGCTCGTCCTGCTCTTCATCCTCGCGACCGGGTTCGTGCTGGCCAAGGCATCCGGAACGGTCGCCGCGGTCGAGCCGAATCCGGACACCTTGATGACGCAGGGTCTTCAAGCGTACCAACGGGGTTCGTTCGATCAGGCGCTCACTGCCTGGAAGCAGGCGGCAGACCTCTACGAGCACCAGGGCAAGGTCAAGGAACAGAGCCAGGCCCTTGTGCAGGCGGCGCAGGCCTCGGAATCGTTGGGGCAGGTCAGTCAGGCATTGCAGCAATTGGAACTGGCGCTGACCCTGGCACAACAGACAGGAGATCGCGCCCGGATCGCCGCCGTGATGGAGAGCCTCGGTCGGACGTACCTGGCGGCGCGCAAACCGGACGCAGCGGTGCAGTATCTGACCCAGGCGTTGGCCATGGCAGAAGCCGATGGGGATCGACGCCTCATCGCGGCCATCCACAACGACCTCGGCATCGCCCACGTCGCGCAACAGCATGACGCGGATGCGCTGGCCGCCTTCGTCACCAGCGCGCAAGAGGCGCAAGCGGCCGGTGATCGCCCTCTGACTGTGCGGGCCCACATCAATGCGGCCCGCATGGCGTTGAAGCTGAATCAACCGGACAACGCGCGTAACTGGCTGGACCAGGCCTTGGATGCCCTGAAAGATTTCGAGCCTTCGCACGACAAGGCCATGAATCTCATTCAGGTGGGACTGGGCTATCAGCAACTCCGTGCCTCGATGCCGGCCATGAACGCACCCCTGCTGCTGCGCGCGGCCGGCGCGTTGCTGGAAGCGACGACCGTGGCGGAGCACATCGGCGACGCGCGGACGCGCTCCTATGCCGAGGGCTATCTCGGTCACTTGTATGAAACCGAACATCGCTACGACGAGGCGTTGCAACTGACCAGACGCGCGGTCTTCTCCGCCCAGTCGGCCAACGCGCCGGAGTCGCTCTTCCGCTGGCAATGGCAGCTCGGCCGTTTGTTGGCGGCGACGGGCAAGCTGGACGAGGCCATTGCCTCCTACGGCCATGCCACCACGACCCTGCGCCCCATTCGCACGGAAGTCGCCTCCGCATGGGGGACCGATTCGTTCGCCGGAGAAGATTCGGTTCGCGCGCTCTACTTTGAGCTGGCCGATCTGCTGCTCCAGCGCGCCTCGCTGACGGACGACTCGCAAGGGGCCGAGCAGTATCTGCGCCGCGCACGCGACGCGATCGAGACCTACAAGGCCGCCGAGTTACGGGATTACTTCCGGGACGACTGTGTGGACACCCTGCAAGCGCGTATCACGAAGCTGGACACAGCTGGCCGCCGGAACGGCCGTGGTGTATCCCATCGTCTTCGAGGATCGATTGGAACTGCTGGTCAGCCTCCCCAACGGGCTGAAACGGCTGTCGATTCCTGTCTCATCAGCCACGCTCACACAGGAAGTGCGCGCCTTTCGCAAAACGGTCGAAAAGCGAACGACGCGCGAGTATCTCCCTCACGCCCAACAACTGTACGCCTGGTTGATCCGCCCGCTCGAGCCGGATTTGGCCTCCTTCCGGATCGATACACTGGTCTTTGTCCCCGATGGCCCGCTCCGCACGGTGCCGATGGCCGCGCTCCATGACGGCCAGCAGTTCCTCATCGAGAAATTTGCGTTGGCCACCACGCCCGGCCTGAATCTCACCGATCCGAAGCCGATCGACCGCGAGAAGGTCCGGCTGTTGTCGAGCGGGCTCACGCAAGCCGTTCAAGGATTTCCCTCCCTCCCCTTCGTCGAAGAAGAAATCAATGCCATTCGCACGCTCTACCAGGGGGATCAACTATTGAATGCCGAGTTTTTGACTCCGCGTCTTGAACAAGAATTAAAAGACCACCCCTATGGCATCTTGCACATTGCCACCCATGGCTGGTTTGCCTCAGACACCACGCAGTCCTATCTGTTGACCTATAACGGAAAACTCACCATCAATGAGCTGGACCGTTTGATTGGACTGTTCCGGTATCGAAAAGATCCACTGGAGCTCTTGACCCTCAGCGCGTGCCAGACCGGCATCGGCGATGACCGTTCGGCGCTCGGCCTGGCCGGTGTGGCCATCAAAGCTGGGGCCCGGAGTGCCCTCGCGACACTCTGGTTCATCAACGATGAGGCCTCGGCTGACCTTGGTCTCCGAATTCTACCGGCAACTACGGGACCCCGCTCAGTCGAAGGCACAGGCTTTGCAGCATGCACAGCAGAAGCTCTTGGCAGATCGGGTCTATGAACATCCGGCATACTGGTCGCCGTTTCTGTTGCTGAACAACTGGCTCTAGCTAGGATCATTCATGAATACCTACTGCGACAGCCGATCCTCTCGCCCGGCGGGGCTTTTCTCGTTCAGCCTCCTCGACAGCCTGTCAGGATGCCTGTGTCGGCTTCACTTGCGAGAAGCCCCGGCGGGCGTCGGTCTCGGCCGTCTCGCAACGGCATTCATGAATAATCCAGGCTATGACATGTGGCCGGCCTTGTGCTATGGTATGCAGCATTGTATCCATTATTGGTCGATCGGCCGTAGTGGAAGGCGCTACCGATGCGAAGCCTAACTGTTTCTCTACTATTGGGACTGATCCTGAGCCTTGGGCTGTGTGATCCTGCTACGACGCTGGCGGTATCGGATCAGCCCAGCCGTCGCGCAGTCGGGGCCAACGGAGGATATGCCGCTTCCCCTCTACCAGCCCCCCAAGAAGCTGATCCCGCGTGCTCGCGTGGGTGGTGGATTGCGCGGGACGGACGGAAACGATCCCGTGCTCGTGGCCTTGGTGCCGGACCATGTCGGCCTCACCGTCAAGAAGTCTCCCGTCCTGAACTGGTTTCTCTCAAAACCGACGACATACCCGCTGAAATTTACGCTCATCGACATCCGATCGGTCACGCCGCTGCATGAAGGCTTCATTCCCACACCGGGTCAGGCAGGAGTCCAATCCATCAATCTCAAAGATTGGAACCTTGCACTTGAACCAGACGTGCAATATCGCTGGTACATCTCCGCGATTCGCAATCCAGACTCGCCGTCGCAGGACATTGTGGCCGGCGGCATGATCGAGCGCTGTGAGTTCAGTACGTGCCTCGTGGAAATGGAAGTCGATTTGAGCTGCGACCGGAACAGCATAATGCGGAATGCTTCGCGCGGTTTTTGGTACGACTCCATGGCCTGCCTCTGTGACTTGATCGACTCGAACCCTTCAGACCAAGCGCTTCGCAGACAACGCGCCGCATTGCTGAATCAAATCGGTCTTTCCAAGGTGGCGGAGTGGGATCTTCGTTCCATCCTAGCCCCCGTGCCCCCGTTCAAGTGGCCCCAAATAACAATATCCGTGAAGGGAAGTTCTGGGTACTGAGTCTTGAGTTCTGAGTTCTGAGTTGATGGCCGTTGACTCAGAACTTCTCTTTCCGCGTTTCTGGCCGAATTCATTCCTCATTCCACATTCCTCATTCCGCATTCCTTCGCATCTCTCCGTCAGCTTTTCCGGCCAACTCAAAACCCAGAACCCAGAACTCAGCACTCAGAACTCAGAACTTCCCTCCCTGCCCGTCCCGCCGATCCTGTAATCAAATTTGATTCAGTGCTGAATCGTTTTTGATTCACGTGGACCGCTTCCATCCTCCTGTGGGAGCTTGCCCACAGGCGCAATTCTGGGAAAAACCACGGACTGCGACCCATTTCAGATTAGGCACGCGGCTTGCTTGATATGCGCTTCAGCTAGCGATGAAGGGAGACGCAGCCATGACACAGGAACTCATTGTGGCTGTTGCTAATAGGGCTGGTGGGGCTCATCTGGGTGATAGTTCTCGGCATCCGTGGTGACGACCATCACCCCACGACAAGCGGCAAGGAAGCCCCTCGCCGGAACCGCATGACGGAGAGGAAGCACACGAACGCTCATCCCGGCAATCGAAGGTCGCGGTCTGACAAACGGACAGATAGCCGCGAGACAGGCTGAAGGCGAGGATTAGGCTCCGATACAGATATGCAACAAAACCCACTATCCATAATCACCTCGTCCTCAATGGAATGCATCATCCGCTGCTGCCGTCTCCCCCTTCGGAGAACCAGCGGGTTACGGTCTCTCTGCCGACGCCACTCATTGAGCGTCTCCGAAACGCGGTCTACTGGACAGAAGATCTTCCCCTCGCGAGCCTGGTGGCCGAAGCAATCAAAGATATCGTCACCCAGATGGAGGAGGCCAACGGAGGGGCCTTTCCCCAACGTGTATCCCCTCTCAAGCGAGGGCGACGACAACGAAAGCACTCCCCTCTCCACTCCATCCCACACGGGAAGGGCGGGGAAGTTCTGGGTTCTGAGTTCTGAGTTCTGAGTTCTCACTCATCACTGCCCAAGCGATCAGCAGTCAGCCGTCAGCTCCGGACCTAACTCAGAACCCAGAACTCAGCACTCAGAACACTTTCGCCCGTCCCCGCCCCTCGCGCCTGTCTAGAACCCAGCACTCAGAACTCAGCACTCCGAACTTGCGCCTTTCACTCCTCCGTCCCTCCTCCCCCGCAAGCACGGCTCTTGCTATTTGTCGTACTCGTTGATTGCCGGTGAGGCACGTAAAGACGCGTTAATAGTCCGCTCATGGCATGGATTCCCAGATGGAGTCGCACCAGCCCTCCATGTACCCCGATAGCCGGCCATCTCCCTCTTGTTTCGGATCCTCCTCCAGCACACATCGTTGTGATCGATTGCCCCTCACTGATTCGGAATGAGAAATGTGGAATGGGGAATGAATTGGTCAGAAAGGCTGAAAGAAAGTTCTGAGTGCGGACCCAGGGAAGTTCTGAGTTTTGACTCTGAACCCAGAATTAGGAAAGAGGTTCTGACAAGACGGGGAAAGAGATGACGCGACTTACAGGCCCCCAAAAATCCCTGTGGCTCGGCATGCTGACAATCGTGCTTGTCGCTCAGGCACCCCCTCCTGGTTACACGGAAGAAGTGAGCACCCAGCCCGATCAGGTTCCCATTCCGGAACTCGAGCTGATCAAGGAAGAGGAAACGGTCAGCATCGCCTCGCGCTACGAGCAACCCATCTCGGAAGCGCCATCGAATGTCTATGTGATCACGGACGAGGATATTCGGCAGTCTGGGGCAACAGATCTGCCGACAGTATTGCGGCGAGTTCCTGGGATCGAAGTGATGCAGATGACCGGGAGCGGACTTCAATGTCAGTGCCCGCGGAGACAACCAGTTGCTGGCCAATAAGATGCTGGTCCTGGTGGACGGTCGGTCGATCTATCGTGGATGCCCAAGCCAAGTGTACTGGAAATCCATTCCCGTAACCTTACCGGAAATTAAGCGCATCGAGGTGCTGAAGGGACCCAGCCTCGGCCATATATGGATTCAACGCCTTTGACGGCGTGATCAACATCATCACGAAATCACCGCAAGAAATGAAAGGCACGACCCTGCAATTCGGCGGTGGAGAGTTCGGCACCATCAGCAGCGCCGCCATCCACGCCAACACGATCGGAAAATTCGGCTATCGTCTATCGGTCGGCCACGATCAAAACGCCCAATGGGGAACCGCGACGCACTGGCATTTCGTTCCAACAAATTCAATCTCCAGACTGAATACGCACTGTCGAGCGACTCGAAACTGTCCGTCTCTGGGGGCCTGGTCGATGCGAACCGGTTTGATGGTCCGATAACAGGCGCATCGATCAGCGCAGTCGACCCCGGCCCTCGGATATGCCCATGTCAGTTTACGAACGTCCGAACTTTTTCCTGCGCGCCTACTGGAACCGCTGGGACGACAGCGTGAACATCTATCACGAATCCACTCCTTGCAGACTTCCTCCGGATCACTGACCAGAATGGCAGTCCTGACTTAGATACTCGCGCCGACACGTACAACATTGAGGCTCAGCACACGGCTGGACTTCGGAACCGCCAATCGGCTGACCTATGGATTCAACTATCGTTACAACACCCTGTCGGGCAACTCAATTATGACCAATCGAACTATGAGAACCGGCTGGGGTTCTATGTTCAGGATGAATGGAAGGCGACACAGACCCTGACCCTCGTGGCTGGAGCGCGGTACGATCTCGATACGTTTATTCATGCCGACTGATCAGTCCCCGCGTTGCTCTCCTGTACCGACCGGCTCCCGACCATACATTCCGTCTTGGCTTCTCCGTCGCCTACCGTCCGCCAACGCTTGATTGAGACAATTTACGATTCGCAGTTCGTCACAACCCTGCCTCCTCCATTTCCTTCTCCTCCAATTAGCGTGACTCACGGCTCCACGGATCTCAGTCCCGAACAGATCGTGTCCTATGAAGCCGGCTATCAGGGATGGTATTTTCGGCACCGGCTCTCGGTTCGTGCGAATGTATTCTATAACCACCTTTCTGACCTCATTATTCCTACGTCATATCCACCAGCCTATTCAGGGTGGAAACGCTGATATCTACGGTGGCGAGGCCGGATTTGAATTTCTCGCCACTCGTTGGCTCACGGGATTTGCCAACTTCTCGTATCAGGAAATCAACCAAACATTCACGGCCGACGCTCGTCGCGGTGGGCCGAGATTCAAATGGAATGCCGGGCTACGAGGGGAATGGGACAATGGTCTCAGTGGCGAAATCCTCTACCATTACGTCGGAGCTGCAACCTATCCGATAAGCCAAGCCTTCACCGTTTTTCGCACCCTTTGGGGTAACACGCGCCGGATCCTACGCGTCGACAGCTACAACCTGCTCAACCTCCGTGGGGCCTACAAGTTCTGGCAGCAGAAAGCGGAGGCGGGCTATATGCGTGACGCTGAGGTGGCCATCTCCGCCTTCAATGCGTTGAATGACGAGCACAAGGAGCATCCGCTTGGGCGATACGATCGGCAGCCGCGTGATGGGATGGATCACGGTGAGATACTGAGAAGAAGTTCTGAGTTGTGAGTTCTGGGTTCTGAGTTGAAGCGAAGGAAGTTCTGGCGTGAACGATGGCGAAGTTCTGAGTAGGAAGTACGGAGTGAGAAGATCTGAGTTCTGAGTGTAGAGTGCTAACTCAGAATCCGAACTAACTCGAACTCTGAGAGCAGGAGCTAGACATGGAACAACGGCGCTCTCAGAGCATTGTGCAGGACAAGAGTTTCCGTTTCGCCGTGCAAATCGTCGGGTACATTCGCCGGCAGCAGAAAGATCACGTCAACCTTGTTCTGACCAGACAACTCCTCCGCTCAGGAACCTCCATCGGAGCCAACGTCGAAGAGGCCTTGGGAGGACAGAGCAGTAAAGATTTCATTTCCAAGCTCGCAATTGCTGCGAAAGAGGCTCGGGAAACGGGATACTGGCTACGCCTTATTCGGGATACTCATCCTCATGATCAGCAAGAGCTTGCCGAACTACTGAAAGAATGCGATGGGCTGCTAAGAATGTTGAACAGTATCATTCTAACCACGCGCCGCAAGCTTGCTACGGGTGCAGGCTCGAGTTAAAGCTTAGAATCCAAAACTCACAACTCAGAACTCCACGAAGCCGAGAACTCAGAACTCAGAACTCGCCGAATCCGTGACTCAAAACTCAAAACTCAGAACTCAGAACTCAGAACTTCCAGGCAGCTGAGGTTCCCATGGTCACCGCAACGAGTCACTATTCCGTTCTCGTCGTCGAAGATAACCCGGACCTCGTCATCGGGTTACAGGATTTGCTGCACCATGATGGCTACGCCGTCACCGTTGCCGGCACCGTCGCCGGCGCCATCGAACTCGTTCGAGCCCATCATTTCAGCGCCATCTTGTTGGACTTAGGCCTGCCGGACGGTGATGGGCTCGAGGTCTTGAAAGAGTCTCACCGCCTGGATTCCTCTCTCCCTGTCGTGATCGTGACCGCCGATATCTCACGGGATCGCACCGTAGGATCGCTGATGGAGGGGGCGTTTGCGTATCTCACAAAACCATATGATCGGGAGGAACTCCGGCACACGCTCCGTCGCGCCATCGGGGTCAAGGACCTCGCCGTGAAGATCGAACGGACGGAACACCTCCTCAGCCAAAGCGAAGAACGCTTGGAGCTCGTGATCCAAGGCTCCAATGACGGCTTCTGGGATGGACAGGTGCTTCCCGACGAGCCTTGGAGTTCTCCGCGCACACCGGTCTGGTGGTCTCCTCGCCTCAAGACCATGCTGGGTTATACCGACGAGGAATTTCCGGATGTCTTGGAGAGCTGGACTTCCCGGCTCCACCCCGAGGATACCGACCGTGTCTTCGCTGCCTTGACCGCCCATATCGAACGACGCGATCCCTACGACGTGGAATACCGGCTCCTCACCAAGGCAGGAGAGTATGGCTGGTTCCGCGCCCGCGGCCAAGCGATCTGGGACGAGACCGGCCGGATGACCCGTATGGCCGGCTCCCTCCAAGGCGTGACGGATCGCAAACAAGCGGAGGATGCGCTTCGCCGGAGCGAGCAACTCCTGCAAGACGTGATCAACAACACCACCGCCCAGATCTATGTGAAAGATGCCGACGGCCGGTATTTCTCACCAATCGCCGGTTCGAACAGCTCTTTCACCTCACCAGCGGACCAGATTTCGGTCATACCGATCACGAATTTCCCCCAGGGAAATCGCCGATGCGTTCCGCGCCAACGATATGACGGTGTTGGAGCGGAACACTCGGTCGAATTTGAGGAAACTGCGCCCCATTCCGATGGCCTCCGATTATATCACGATCAAATTCCCGCTTTGCGACCATACCGGCAAGCCCTATGCGACTTGCGGCATCTCCACCGACATTACCGAGCGGAAGCGCGTCGAACAGACCCTCCGAACTCGTGAGCAACAACTCCGCCTTGCCCTGACCTCGGCAGAGGTGGGTACGTGGAATTGGGACCTCCACACCGATGAAATCTATTGGTCCTCGCAGGTCGACAGGTTCCTCGGCCTATCGGACGGGGCGCGGCCTCGTACGCAGAACGAGTGGCTGGCGCTCGTGTACCAGGAGGATCGGGAGTCGATGGCGCGCACGATGCGCCAGGCGATGGATCAACCCGGCAGCCGACGTGGTATTTGAGCACCGTGTCATGAGACAGAACGGCAGCTTCCAGTGGTGTGTCTGGACGGGTGAGATTATTCGAGATCGCGACGGAAAAGCTTTGCATATATTGGGAACGGTCCGCGCCACGACTGTGAGCGTAAGCGTCAGAGGGAATGTTAAATGCCGAATCTGAAGGAGGTCGGACTCGACGGAGTGCCTCATCATCCTTAACATTCGACAGACCCGATACCGGAATTGCCATGGGACCATGCGTCCGGATGATGAAAGAATCAGACATAGAGCTTTCCGCGCAGGGCGTTCCCTGGGAGCCTGGGCTGTGGTGGGACTGGTCTTGTTGCTCGGCCTCTGTAGCCTGTGTGTGTCCGAATCCATGGCGATGGACATTGCCATCCTGCGGTCTTCCGACATTCCCGCGTATCATGAGGCCGTTGCAGGCTTGAAGGCCACGGGCCCGATTGGAGCGATCTATACCGAATACGATGTGCAAGGCGACCTGGAGCTTGGGAAAAAGCTCGCCCGCAAGCTGCGGGCATCGAATGCGTCACTGGTCGTCGCCGTAGGGCTCAAGGCCGCGTTGGCAGCGAAAGTGGAAATTGTGGATATCCCGATCGTCTATATGATGATCCAGGACCCCTTGAAACATCAGCTCACAGCCGCCAACATGACCGGCACGCTCCTGGAGGTTCCCGTCGACCGACAGCTGAAGATTATGCGGGCGTTCCTGCCGACCATTCACCGGCTAGGAGTGCTCTACGATCCGGCCAAAACATCCTCTCGGGTGAAGGACGCGGTGCTGCAGGCGCCTCTCCGGCTTTCAATTGAAGGTCCTTCCCGTCGAG
>CAVZKI010000009.1:0-368478 GCA_963775905.1 Nitrospirota bacterium
AAATCCCAGCCAAGCGACTATCGCCAGTCAGAGCACTCCAAGGAGCACAAGCGAACCAGGATCGCGGCATGAATCTTCAGCGCACGCCTCTGCCACAAGCTGCGGTAGCCGTTGCCGGCGTGTTAATCTTCGACCCATTGGAGCCAGGCAGAGTCTTTCGTTGATTCGGTCGCCGATTATCATTGGGAACTCGTCCGCTCCAGTTAAGCTGGCCTCCGCCGAGAAAATCGGGACAGAGCCCATTGGTCAATGCTCCCGACGTTCGGCGGCCATCTGTAAATTTAGTTTTTGACGAGCAGCAGGCCACGGATTTCGTCGCCCCGTCCACGGCGCAGCGCCCGAATTCCTTACGGCCATCTCCTTGTCATAGTTAGCGGTGAGGGGACGATCAAGACGATCGACTCGAGTTACGCGCATGCGCGTGCTCGAGCGCTCGCTCGCGAAGCGGCGCGCTGCGCTGGCGGCTTGGGTCATCACCCAAAGCGGGCGCTGTCCGCGGCGGCGCAAGACACCTGGTCGGTCGAGCCGCTCGACGCCGACGGCACGGTCACGTTCTTCATAGCGCCGGGTAGAGGCTGGCTCGGAGTATCGACCCGCAGACCGGGATCTCGCGACTTGGGCACTCGGCGCTTGGCAGCGCGCGGCCACGGCGCGATCAGGTTCGAGCCCGGCAGCGAGAACACCGCGCTGCTGCACGTCTACTGGGTCGGCTCAACGGCGGCGGCCAGTACGGCGAGATGCGCCCGATCGAGGTCGCCGGCAAGCGCGGCGCGGCAGTATTCGTCCGGCCCGACACGGACGCGCTCGGACCCGAGATCGGCCGACGCGCGCGACGGACCGCTGTTTCGCGACACAATCGTCTACCTCACGTGCGTCCACGAGATCGGCCATGCGCTCGGGCTCGAGCACACTGCGAATTTCGCGACGTGATGTATTTCTTCGGCTTCGGCGGCGACATTCCGCTGTTCTTCGGCCGCTATCGCGACAAGCTCGAGGCCGCGCGGACATCGCGACGGTCTCGGGACTGTCGCCCGGCGACGCGATGCAGCTGCGGAGCGTGTATCCGACGACGATCGCGCGTCATCGGCGCTTCGCTACCGCGCTCGCTCGCTCGGCACCAGTGTCGTCCCCAGCCGCACCTCGCGCTACTGAGGCTCGGGAGCATCCACAACGAGGGACGACGACCATGGCGATCACGGGCCGCTGGCCGCGCGCCGTTTTCTACGACTCCAAGACGACGTTGTTCAATTGGGCGGGAAGCTGGCGCGGCGCCGCCGCGCAGCTGCTGAAGAAGCACGGCGCCAAGTCGGGGAGCAGGAGTTCGTCGAGACCTGGGTCCGGGAGTTCGAGGGGCTGCACCGGCGCGCCGCGTTCTTCCGTTACACGCAGGTGACGGACATCGTGCGCGAGGCGCTCGCGAACGCCTACAAGATGCACGGCATCCGCGGCGACGCGGACGACGTCGACGGTTTCTCGATCTGCAAGCGAAGGTCGAGCTGTTCCCCG
Organism: Nitrospirota bacterium; assembly: GCA_963775905.1. Taxonomy (GTDB): domain Bacteria; phylum Nitrospirota; class Nitrospiria; order Nitrospirales; family Nitrospiraceae; genus Palsa-1315. The sequence continues at coordinate 1,507 of CAVZKI010000009.1, forward strand.
ATACCGAAGACGCGCTCACGAACCAACAGAACCTCGGCGTCAAGGTGTTCATCTATCCGACGTCGAGACGAAGTATCTCGACATGTACGTCGCGAAGTTCAAGAAGTTCAAGGCCGACTTCGTCGGCACGACGGAGCAGGCCGGCGTCGCGAAACCGAATCCGCGAACCTATCAATGGGTCCTGCGCAAGACCGGCCTCGAAGCGCGCGACGTGCTGTATTGCGCGGCGCCGATGTTCGACATTCAGGGCGCGATGTCGGCCGGCATGATCGCCGCGTGGCTGCGCCGGCCCGAGGGGCGGCTGTCGAAGGAAACCCACACCGCGGGCGATCTCGCGGCCGACTACGAGGTCGAGAGCCTGCACGACGTGACGCGGATGCTCGAGCTCAACCGCGGCACGCACTGACTCCGCCGACGGCGGGGGCCTCGCCGCGCCGAGGCACCGCGCGCGCGGCCCCGTCGCGCATCAGGCGATCGCGAACTGCCTGAAAGTAAAGGCATTAGGGCGCGTCCGCCTTGTGCGCGTCCGGACGTGCCCGTACAATGCCGCTTGTCCCGCGGATCGGCGGATTAGCCGATCGTCGGGACTCAATGCGACGGGACGGCCGTTGGCGAGCGCGAAAGCAAGACTTTCTCATCGCAGCGAGCCGCGGCCGATGTTTTTCCGGGTAACGTAAGGAGCACCGAATCGTCCAAGGTAAACGCGTAAGACGCAATTCTGAGATCAAGTCACCTCAGATCCGCGTCATCGGTCCCAACGGTGAGCAGGTGGGCATCATGTCGATCCAAGAGGCGTTGCGAAGCGCCGAAGCGGCCGCATTGGACCTCGTCGAGGTTTCGCCGAACGCGGACCCTCCGGTCTGCCGAATCATGGACTTCGGCAAGTACGTGTTCGAGCAGAACAAGAAGTCCCAGTCGGCACGGCGCAAGCAGAAACAGATCCAGGTCAAGGAAATCAAGTTCCGCCCGGGCACCGAAGAGGGCGACTACAAGTCAAGCTGCGTAACCTGATGGAGTTCCTGAAACGGGGACAAGACCAAGATTACACTGAGGTTCCGCGGCCGGGAGATGGTGCACAAGGAATTGGGCGCACAGCTGCTGAACCGGGTCAGGAATGACTTGAGCAATACGGTGCCGTAGAGCAGCTGCCGCATGGAAGGGCGGCAGATGGTCATGGTGATCGCTCCGAGAAAACGTGAGAAGGTCCCGTCGAACTAACAAGTGTCTCGTGCCGCTCGCCGCCGACGGCGATTGACGCGAACCGCCTGCCCAGCCGAGGCAACGCTGGAACGGCTAAGAAAAGAGGAGAAAGACATGTCGAAGCTAAAAAGTAACCGCGGCGCGGCGAAGCGCTTCCGCGCGAAGGGCAAGGGCGGCTTCAAAGCCGGCCATTCGCACATGCGCCACATCCTCACGAAGAAGACGTCGAAGCGAAAGCGCCATCTCGGTCGACCGAAGCAGGTTGCACGATTCGGACGTGCCGAGTGTGCGCCGCATGCTCCCGTACAGCTGAGGAGGACGAAATGGCGCGAGTCAAGCGAGGCGTCACCGCCAGGGCGCGGAAACGCAAGGTCCTCGGGCAAGGCCAAGGGCTACTACAGTGCGCGCCGCAAGGTCAATCGCGCCGCGAAACAGGCGGTCATCAAGGCCGGCCAGTACGCGTATCGGGATCGCCGGGTGCGCAAGCGCGAGTTCCGCGCGCTGTGGATCACCCGCATCAATGCGGCGGCGCGCGCAACGGGCTGTCGTACAGCCGCCTGATGAACGGGTTGGGCCTGCGCCGAGATCGACGTCGATCGCAAGGTGCTGGCCGACATCGCCGTGCACGACCAGGAGGGCTTTGCGGCGCTCGCCACAGCGGCGAAAGATGCGCTAGCGAGCCGCCGCCTGACCGGCGCCGCGGGCCGGGCGTCCGGCAGTGAGCAGCATCGCTCAACTGCTGGAGTCGGCCGTGTCGGCCGTCACGCGCGGCCAGACCTGGCCGCGCTCGATGCCGTGCGGGTCCGATACCTCGGAAAGAAAGGCGAACTGACGCGCAGCTCAAGTCGGCAAGCTGCCGCCCGAGCGATCCGGCGGCCGGCAAGGCGATCAACCGCGCGAAGCAGGCGCTCGCGAGCCGCATCAACGAGCGCCGCGAGGCCTGGAAACCCAGCGCGCTGGCAGCGGCGCTCGCCGCCGATGCCGTCGACGTCACGTTGCCCGGGCGGGGCGAGCGCGGCGGCCGCTGCATCCTGATCACGTGCCGCTGCGCGCATGATCGAGATCTTCGGCCACGCGGGTTTCGACGTGCGCACCGGACCCGAGATCGAGGACGACTTCCACAACTTCACGGCGCTCAACATCCCGCACGATCATCCCGGCGCGCGCGATGCACGACACCTTCTATTTGAGCCCGGCGGCCTGTTGCTGCGCACGCATACGTCGCCCGTGCAGATCCGCGCGTTGCAGGCGACGGTGCGCCGATCCGGCTGATCGCGCCAGGGCGCGTCTATCGCCGCGACTCCGACCAGACCCACACGCCGATGTTCATCAGGTCGAAGGCCTGCGTGATCGACCGCGACGTGAGCTTCGCGAAACTCAAGGCGCTGCTGCACGAGTTCGTGTCGAAGTTCTTCGAGCGCGAGGTGCAGCTGCGCTTCCGGCCGTCTTACTTCCCGTTCACGGAGCCGTCGGCCGAGGTCGACGTGCTGGCCGAGAGCAGGCCGCTGGCTCGAGATTCTCGGCTGCGGCATGGTGCATCCGAACGTGCTGCGCAACGCGGGCATCGACCCCGAACGAGTTCCGGCTATGCGTTCGGCATGGGCGTCGAGCGTCTCGCGATGCTGCGCTACGGCGTCGACGACCTGCGCTCTTTCTTCGAGAACGATCTGCGCTTCCTCGAGCAGTTCCCGTGAGAGTACGCGCCGATGCGTGTGAACTTCGAATGGCTGCGCGACTGGGTCGACCCGACGCCGACGCCGCGCGCGCTCGCCGACGAGCTGACGACGCTCGGCCTCGAAGTCGAAACCATCGAGCGTGCAGGGCGGCGGCGCTCGACGGCGTCGTCGTCGCGCGAAGTCGCTCGAGCGTCGCGCGCCATCCGAACGCGGATCGCCTTCGCGTCTGCCGCGTCGACGACGGCGACGAGCACGCTGCAGGTAGTCTGCGGCGCGCCGAACGTCGCGGCGGGCATAAAGGCGCCGTTCGCGCCGGTCGGCGCCCGCCTGCCGGGCGGCAAGGCGATCGGCGCGGCGGAGCTGCGCGGCGTCGAGTCGCACGGCATGCTGTGCTCGGCCAAGGAACTGGGGCTCGGCGACGATCGCGACGGCCTCCTGCTGCTCGAGCCGACGCGCCGCTCGGCGATGCCGCTCAACGGACTATCTGCGGCTCGACGACGCGATCTTCGAGGTCAAGCTCACGCCGAACCGCGGCGACTGCTTCAGCGTCTGGGCATCGCGCGCGAGCTCGCGCGCGCTGGCCGAAGCGCCGCTCACGCGGCGCCGCAATCGGCCGCCGCCGCCGGCGACCAGCGACGCGGTTCGCCGGTCGAGCTGCCAGTGCCCGAGCAGGTGCCCGCGCTTCGCGGGGCGCGTGGTCCGCGGCATCGACCCCAGTGCGCAGGTCGCCGGTGTGGCTGGGCGAGCGACTGCGGCGGGCCGGACTGCGTGCGATTCATCCGGTCGTCGACGTCACGAACTACGTGATGCTCGAACTCGGGCAGCCGCTGCACGCCTTCGATCTGCGACAAGCTCAAGGGCACCATCGTCGTGCGTCTGGCGCGCGCCGGCGAAACGCTCGTGTTGCTCGACGGCAGGACGATCGACGCTGAGCCCGGACGTCCTGGTGGTCACCGACGACTCAGGCCCGATCGGCACTCGCCGGCATCATGGGCGGGCTCGACACGCGGTCACCGCCGCGAGCACGCGATGTCTTTTTCGAAGCCGCGTACTTCTCGCCGCCGGCGCGATCGCGGGCCGAGCGCGGCGCTACGGGCTTGCATACCGACGCGTCGCATGCGTTTCGAGCGCGGCGTCGACCCGACGCAGCAAGCGCGCGCCGTCGAGCGCGCGACCGAGTTGCTGCTCGAGATCTGCGGCGGCGCAGGCCGGGCCGCTCGTCACGTGGCCGAGACGCGCGTGCCGCGTACCGCAGCGAGCTGCCGATCTGCGTGCGCGGCCGCGATCGCGAGCGCGTGCTCGGCGTCGACGGTCGCCGGCGACGCAGGTCCCGCACTCCTGCGCGCGGCTCGAGATGCGCGTCGAGAGCGACGGCGACGGCTGGCGCGTCACGCCGCCGCGCGTTCGATTCGACATCGGCGATCGAAGAAGACCTGATCGAGGAGGTCGGCGCGCATGCACGGCTACGATCGGATCCCGGCGACGCCGGGGCGGCACGCGAGCGCCTGGCATCGGCGACCGAGACCCGGCGTCGACGGCCGACCGCGCTCGCCGACCTGCTCGTCGCGCGCGGCTACAGCGAAGTGATCACCTACAGCTTCGTCGACGCCGGCGCTCGAGGCGGCAGTCGCCCAGGCGTCACGCCGGTGGCGCTCGGCGAACCCGATCGCGAGCGACATGGCGGTCATGCGCACGTCGCTGTGGCCGGGAATGTTGCACGCGGCGCTCGGCACAATCTCGCGCCACCAGCGCAGCGCGTGCAAGCTGTTCGAGATCGGCAGGAGTTCGACGGCGGACGCGGACGGCGTCGCGGCGAGACCGCCGCGCATCGCGGGCCTGCGCCTGCGGTCCACGGCCGCCGGAGCAGTGGGACGGCCCGGACCGGACGTCGATTTCTTTGACGTCAAGGGCGACGTTGAGGCGTTGCTGGCACTCACCGGGCCGGCGGAGAGTTCGATTTCGCGCCGGCGACACATCCGGCGTTGCGACCCGGGCAGGCGGCGCGAATCATGCGACGGCAAGCGAGACGATCGGCTGGCTCGGCGAGCTGCATCCGCGATCTGCAGAGCATGCTCGATCGACAACGCGACACGGTCGTGTTCGCGCTCAACGTCGATGCGACTTCGCGCGCGACGTGCCGGCGTTCCAGAGCATTACTCGAATTCCCGTCGATCCGCCGCGACCTCGCGATGGTCGTCGACGAGAAGATCTCGGCAGCCGAGCTGATCGGCGATGCGCGCGGCGGCCGCCGGCAGCTTGCTCAGCACGTCGTCATTTTCGACGTATACCGTGGCAGGGGGTAGATTCAAGCCGAAAAAGCATCGCGTTAGGCTTGATTTTGCAGGATGACTTCCCGCACCCTTACTGACGAGGATGCGGACGCAACGTGCAATCCGTGACGCTCCGCCTGGAGCGAGAACTCGGGGCGACAATAAGAACGTAACAGTATTGACGACCGGACTTGAATGGCACTGACCAAAGCTGACATGGCCGAATCGCTGTTCAACGAGCTCGGCCTCAACAAGCGTGAGGCGCGGGAGCTCGTCGATATGTTCTTCGAAGACCTGCGTGCGGCGCTCGCAGTCGGCGAGCAGGTCAAGCTTTCCGGTTTCGGAAACTTCGATTTGCGTGACAAGAAACAAACGACCTGGAAGAAATCCGAAGACCGGGGAAGAGATTCCGATCTCCGCGCGCCGCGTGGTGACGTTCCGTCCAGGACAAAAACTAAAAGCGCGAGTCGAGGCCTATGCTGGAACCCGGGAATAACGACGAACTTCCTCCAATCCCTGGAAAGCGCTATTTCACAATCGGTGAAGTGAGCGAGCTTTGCGCAGTAAAGCCGCACGTGCTGCGCTACTGGGAGCAGGAGTTTCCGCAACTGAAGCCGGTCAAGCGTCGCGGCAACCGACGTTACTACCAGCGGCAAGACGTGCTCATCATCCGCCAGATCCGCAGCCTGCTGTACGACGAGGGCTTCACGATCGGCGGTGCGCGCCAACGCCTGACAGGCGACGAAGCGGCGCGGACACGACCCAGAGCCAGCAAATCATCAGACAGGTTCGCGCGGAACTCGAAGACGTTTTGAAGCTCCTGCGCCGCTAGCCTTCCGAGCGGGCTGCGTCCGGTTCCCGCCTCGCGGTCTTTGCCGCTACACTGCCGCCTCCGGTCGGGGCGTGGCGCAGCCTGGTAGCGCACTTGCATGGGGTGCAAGGGGTCGCAGGTTCAAATCCTGTCGCCCCGACCAAATAAAAACAGAGAGTTACGATGAAGCGGGCGCGGTACTCACCACACTTCCACCACACTTCGGCCGAACTTCGCGGGCCGGGGCCTGGACGGCGCGGATTTGCGCAAACGGGCCTCCGCTAGCGATTCGCAGAGACCCTGCATTCGCGGGGCCTTTGCAGCCACTGGGCCTTATCCTCCGGCACCATCCTCGACGTGGATCTCGAATCGTGAACCGGAGCTAGAGCCGCCGAGCTCGACGAGTTCCCGCGATCGTTTGATGAATATCGTCGCAATTGCAGCCGCGGTGGCTATCGCCTTACTCGTAGCGGCGATGTTAATCACGGCCTTTCAGCGATAGCTGAGCCCTCGCGAAACCGCTTCATCCGTTCCGCGATCCGCTCGAACTTCTCCGCGCTCTCGAACTGCCGGCCTCGGATCAACGGGTTCTCTTGCCGCTCGAGCATCGTTTCTGTAAATATTCGTTACGCTCCGGCAAGATTCCTCCGCTTGCTCGAGATCATCCGTCGGATAGGTGAACGCGGCGCATCGCATCCTGGAATCGTGACCATTTCGGGGCGTAGCGTCCATCCAGTGTCCGACCTGCCTACTACTGTATGGCGGTTTCGCGAGAAACGAAGGATCGACTTTGCCCTGGGCGCGCAAACCAGTCGTAAGCGTTAGCTTGGCCCGACGTTTGCCTCCAAATTCTGCAATGTCCACCGATGGTCGTGCTTCGTTCGCCTGGCCTGGCGCCGCTCGTGCCGGGCGGCCCGCCAATCGCGAACGCGAGGACATGCACGGCACGGTCCATGCATTAGCTACGAGCTTTTTTGAAACTACAGGACGTAAGGAGACAAGGATGGCCACAGTTCGGAGTCAAACCGGGAAACCTAAGTTAATGACTGGCTTGTTTAGAGATAAGGACAGCGCGGAGCGAGCCTACGAGAGTCTGTCGTCGCGCGGCTATCAGGAGGAAGACATCAACGTCGCGATGTCTGATGAAACTCGTAACAAGTACTTCTCTGAGCCTGCTGCGAAACAAACTGAGCTCGGAAACAAAGCAGCGAAAGGAGCCGGAGTTGGTGGAGCGGTCGGCGTTACGGTGGGAGGGATCGCGGCGGCAATCGCGGCCGTTGGTACCTCCATCGCAATCCCGGGCCTTGGCATTGTGATTGCCGGACCCCTAGCCGCAGCCTTGGCCGGCGCCGGCGCCGGTGCAGCGGCAGGTGGAATCATCGGTGCACTTGTCGGTTGGGGAATTCCTGAAGAGCGGGTTAAGCACTACGAGGCCGGTCTCAAAGAGGGCGGCATCTTGATGGGAGTAACGCCGCGCTCCGACGAAGACGCGAAGTATCTCGCCGATCAATGGAAGTCTTACAAGGGCGAACAGATTTCGCTGTGACGTTCCCGCGCGGCGGTGACGCACAATGCGCGCCGCTGCGTCTTTTTAGTGTCTTGCACATAGCTTCGCGGCGCATGTAGTCAGGGGTATGCCGAACCGCTACGTCAGGCGAACTGCTCGATCTCGCGTTAGTTCCAAAGATGGCGGGGCAGGGGTACTCAAAAACAGATAGGGACAAGAGGAGGTACGAAAATGACAGTCTTTCAGGGAGTGGTACTCACGATCGCAGCCGTCATCGCATCGCCCGTTTTCGGTCAGGAATGGACGGAGGAAGAACGCACACTGCTCGCTTGGCAAGAGGGCTGCGTGAGGAGAGCGGTGGCGGATTTCGCGAACCTCCACGAGTGCTTTCATGAGGACTTCAAGGGATGGTCGCTCGACTCCAACAACGTCCAAACAAAGGAAGAACGCCTAGCAGAAATGCGAGGCGATTTTGAGAAATTCGATACGGAACTCATGTCATTGGAGCCTCTATCGGTCCACATCAGTGGGGATATCGCCGTGATTCTTTACCTCACGACGGCCAAGCGCACCAACAAGGAAACCGGTGAAACTAGAGCAGCGACGCTTCGTACCACAGACGTATGTGTTCGCCAGGGCCGGACATGGGCGTGGATCGCAGATCAGACAGTAGTCGTGCCATTGTGACGGACAAAGGAGACCCCGCGCTCGCCCGAGGCGAGTCTCCAAGACCCGCCAATTGGCGGAATTAACCCGCGATCAGCACCTCGATCGGCCGCGGGTGAGCGCGGAACTGCGGCGGCTCGACCGCCGCGCTAATGCTTCATCGATCATCGCTGATCATTTCTTCGAGGCGTCCGTAAAAATCACGCTCGGCGGGAATGCGACGTAGCCTGTCGCGCGTTGCAACATACAAGTCGAAAAGCGGAGCGCCGCCTAGACGAGTCGAATGAAAATAGAGAATACGGTCACCATGGGTAAGCCGCGCGCATCCATCGACCGCGATCGAGTTGATGTCTTGTCCCAAATTGATCGGGATCGACCACCGCTCGGCACCACTCTCGCTGGACGTTCTCTTCCGAGTCGAAACCCAGACGTCTAGAGCGCCAATGGTTCCGGTGCGATCAGACGTCACGAACATTTCGAGTCCATCATCGCGAATGCCGGGTAACCTGTCGGCGAACGGACTGCTGAGTTCCTCAACGAGAGTTGCGGGCCCGAAACTCTCATCCTCTTCGTCGAGCGTGGCTACATAGATGTCATCGAGTCCAAGACCGCCGGGCCGGTCGGAAGCAAAGTAGAGCGCGATCTTCCCAGTGTCATGGTCCTCGAAGTAAGCGGGGCTTACTTCGCTTGCAGACGTGTTGACGCCAGCACCAGCGTTCTCCGGCGCGCGCCAGCCAAAATCGTTGCGTTTATTCGGTCGTCGCGAAACGTATAAATCGAATCCGCCGAAACCATCAGGGCGATTGCTCGTGAAGTACAGCGCATGCCCGTCTTCAGACAGGGAGGCTGCGTTGTCGTCAAACGGTGTATTGGTAGGAGCCCCGAGGTTCTGCGGCGGTCCCCACGGCTCGCTGATCTTGTTCCGCTGGGCGACCCATAGATCATTGCCCCCCAGTCCGCCCGGCCGGTTGGAGAAGAAATAGAGACTGCGGCCGTCTTCGGAGACGGTCGGACACAGATCTCCGAATTCGCTATTGGGAGGCTGACCCACGCTTACAGGTTTCCCCCAGTCCGTGAATCGAGCCCGGGCGGCGTTTGCATGTGGCTCCGTTGACCTAGGTGGTGAATCGATCGCGTCCGAGATTGTCGAACGTGCACTTTCCTGCGCATGGAGCGTTGAAGCGGCAAGGACGTAGCAAGCTGCGAGAGCGGAGCGGTCAAACCAGTCCATATCCGTAGCCTCCTGTCTTAGTCTTCGTACATGCGTTCGCGGACAGCTCAAGAGCCGCGATATGCCGCGCGGCCGGCTCGAGCAATCATCTTCTTGATGTTTGATTCGGTCATTAAGCCTTTGGGCTCAGTGACGAACACGTAAGGCGAGTCGGCACCCTCATGCGGGGCGCAAACGGAAGGGCGGATTAGCCCGCGATCAGCGCCTCGATGGCCCGCGGGTGAGCGCGGAGCAGATCGGCGCCGTCGCGGACCGTCACGCCGCCGGCGAGAGCCGCGGGCGGAGGCTGCCCTTTTGGCTCAAAGGCCAATGGCGCTTTCCATTCCCCTAGGCGACTCTGCAAGAACGGTGTGGTTGGCGATTCGATCGCGCCATGCAGGCGGTAGCGTCGAGCACTGACCCTCATCCGAGTTCCTTCTCCGCCGCCTGCCCGTGCGGCGCGCTACCAGTGAATGAGCGACGGAACTCGGTAAGGGCTTCAAGTGATTTGCAGAGGCGACGAGCCGTGCGATTGTCCGCGATGTGCGTCGACGCGGACGTTGCGCGCCGGGCCCGTCGGCCGATAAGGAAGAACCCGTCGGCGAGGAAAAAAGGAACCGGCCACGAGGCCGGTTCCCTGTCTGACAGGCAGGCGGGCTAGCCCGCGATCAGCGCCTCGATCGCCTGCGGGCTGGGCTCTAGGCGCTCGTCGGTGTTGACGCATCGTCGGGCCGTTGAAGACTACTTGAGTCGGAGGCGTTGCGGGACTTACAGGTGATCCCGCCATGTTCACCGCAAAAGGCTTTTAAGACCGCTGCAGAGTTCACATATACCGCCGGCATGACGGTCTCTTCCACGTGAAGGCTCGTCCCAGGGTCTCCCAACATTGGTCGACTTGTTCGATGGCTGCCATGTCCGCCATGGAGCAGCCTGCTGCCATGTCCGGAAGAATCACCGTTTGTTTGGAGCGGCTCAGGATGTCGGCGGTCTCGGCCATGAAGTGAACACCGCAAAAGACGATATAGGGCCGCTCTGACCGCTCGGCTGCCAGTTTCGAAAGCAGGAGGGAATCCCCTCGAAAGTCCGCATGTTCGATGACTTCATCCCGTTGATAATTATGGCCTAGAATCATGACCCGGTCGCCGAGCACACGTTTAGCCTCCGCGGTCCGGCGGAATAGTTCCTCCCCAGACAATTGCTGGTAGTCGGTGATCGGTTTCGGAAGGTCGAGACGGTCTGCATAGGTTCCTTGGCGAAATAGCGTAAGGCTTCATTCTACGTTAGGGTTTCCCGACAATCAATGAACCGGCCGCTGTGAGGAAGCCTACACAGGCGATGATCCACTCGGTTCAGCCCCGGCTAGGCCTAATACCCCGTTGACAACGCAGCAGGCCGGCGATACGATTCTCCGTCGAAGCTAGGGGAGCCACACGGCTGAGAGTCCGCCCGAACGGACGACCCTCAGAACCTGACCTGGGTAATACCAGCGTAGGGAAGCGAGAACAACCGGAACCGTTGGTCTCTCTGCCGCACCCCTAAGCATCAGGTGCGGCTTTTTTTATTGTTGACGACTGAGCACAGTTCACGTTTTGGAGAAAGGATCTCCTCATGAGCGACCATACAATCGGCAATGGATCTGCAACTGGGAACGGACACACGTCTGCCGGATCAGCCTTGACGACCACGCCGTTTCCCGCCTCGCGCAAGGTCTACGTGCAGGGGACGCAGGCAGGCGTGCGGGTCCCGATGAGAGAGATCGGCCTGACCGCCACCAAGTCGATGAATGGGGGCACACCCATCGCCAATGAACCGATCACAATCTACGATACCTCCGGCCCCTATACAGACCCGGACGTACAGATCGACGCGCGGTCTGGATTGGCGCCTTATCGACGGAACTGGGTGATCGGCAGGAACGATGTCGTCGAGCTCCCGGATATCTCCTCACATTATGGCCGCCTGCGCGCGACTGATCCCAAGCTCGACGGGCTCCGGTTTCAACACATTCGCAAGCCGCTGCGAGCCAAACCTGGCATGAACGTGACCCAGCTCCACTACGCCAGACAAGGCATCGTCACACCGGAAATGGAATTCATTGCGATCCGGGAGAACCAATCTCGCGAAGTGGCGCGCGAACTGGCCTCGCGGAATGGGCACGGCGGCGGGGTCACCCAACACCCGGGCCAGTCATGGGGCGCAAGCATCCCCTCTGTGATCACGCCGGAATTTGTCCGCGATGAAGTCGCCCGTGGCCGCGCGATCATCCCGGCCAATATCAACCATCCGGAAAGCGAACCAATGATCATCGGCCGTAACTTTCTGGTGAAGATCAACTCCAACATCGGCAACTCCGCAGTCGCTTCCTCCATCGAAGAAGAAGTGGAGAAGATGATCTGGTCCATTCGATGGGGCGCCGACACAGTGATGGACCTCTCCACCGGCAAGAACATCCACGAGACCCGCGAATGGATCATCCGAAATTCTCCGGTGCCCATCGGCACCGTACCGATCTATCAAGCGCTGGAAAAAGTCGGAGGCAAGGCCGAAGACCTGACCTGGGAACTGTTTCGCGACACACTGATCGAACAGGCCGAGCAAGGAGTCGACTACTTCACCATCCACGCTGGTGTGCGCCTCGCCTATGTGCCGATGACCGCCACACGCATGACCGGCATCGTGTCCCGCGGCGGGGCTATCCATGCGAAGTGGTGCCTGGCTCATCATGAAGAAAACTTCGCCTACCGCCACTTCGAAGAAATCTGCGACATCATGAAGGCCTACGACGTATCGTTCAGTTTGGGCGACGGGTTGCGCCCCGGATCCATTGCAGACGCCAACGATGAGGCGCAATTCGCCGAGCTGGATACGTTGGGTGAACTCACCAAAATTGCCTGGTGCCACGACGTCCAGGTCATGATTGAAGGACCGGGCCACGTGCCCATGCACATGATCCAGGTCAACATGGAAAAACAGCTGACGGCCTGCCAGGAAGCGCCCTTCTATACGCTGGGACCGCTCACGACCGACATCGCGCCGGGCTACGACCACATCACCTCCGGCATCGGCGCAGCCATGATCGGGTGGTTTGGCTGTGCGATGCTCTGCTATGTGACACCCAAGGAACACCTGGGCCTCCCCGACCGCGAAGATGTGAAGACCGGCGTCATCACCTACAAAATCGCCGCCCACGCAGCGGATCTCGCCAAGGGCCATCCGGGCGCGCAGATTCGGGACAACGCGCTCTCAAAAGCCCGCTTCGAGTTTCGCTGGGAAGACCAGTTCAATCTTTCGCTCGATCCGGACACGGCAAGGCTCTTCCACGACGAGACCTTGCCGGACAATGCTGCGAAGGTCTCGCACTTCTGTTCGATGTGCGGCCCTCATTTCTGCTCAATGAAGATCACGCAGGATGTCCGGGACTATGCCGCGCAATTACAGGTGGATGAACACACAGCGATTCAAATCGGCATGAAGGAAAAATCGGATGAGTTCCGAAAGACTGGTTCAGAAATCTATCGATAGAGCAAGCAAGGATGCTCAAAACGGTCATCCAACAAGGCCCGAGGGGAATCGAAACCGGAGGCGTACCCTCTGGGGTACGTTGAGGATTTCGATGAGCCGAGAACGAAGTTGGGAACTATTTTCAGCATCCGTTGAACGGAGAACCGACCATGAGTAAACCGCGACCAGCCCCATTACGGGAAAGAGATATCACGCGCCAGATCGCGCGGGAATACTACAAGGAGTTCGACCAGCTCATCGAGAGCGATGTGATCATTGTCGGCGCCGGGCCTTCCGGGTTGATCTGCGCCCATGATCTGGCTGCGATGGGATTTCGTACGGTCATCGTCGAGCAGAGCCTCGCCCTTGGCGGCGGCTTTTGGTCGGGCGGCTACCTGATGAACAAGGCCACGATCTGCGAGCCGGCCAATGAGATCCTCGAAGAGATCGGCGTGCCCTGCAAGAAGATCACGGAATGCGAGGGGATGTACATGGTCGATCCCCCGCACGCCACCGGCGCGCTGATTGCCGCCGCGTACAGAGGCGGCGCCAAGATCATGAACCTCACGCGAGTGGTCGACCTAATTCTTCGGCGCGACGGCATTCTCGAAGGCGTGGTGGTCAATAACACGACGGCTGAAATGGCCGGCCATGACATCCTCCACGTGGACCCCATCGCGCTCGAAAGCAAGATCGTGGTGGACGCGACGGGCCACGATGCCGTCGTCGTGGAACTTTTGCACAAACGCAATCTCTACAAAGCCGTGCCCGGCAACGGGGCCATGTGGGTTTCTCGATCCGAAGAAGAGGTGATGGACCGGACCGGCGAGGTCTATCCCAACTGTTTCGTCATCGGGTTAGCAGTGGCGGCAGTCTATGGCACGCCCCGCATGGGACCGGCGTTCGGCTCGATGTTGCTCTCAGGACGCTACGGCGCAGAATTGATTAAGAAGAAGCTGAAGAACGAATAACGTGAACCAGCGGTTCCTGCAGGCTGATCAAAAAGGTCATCCAGCAAGGCCGCAGGGAGTGCGAAATCGACGAGGCGTACTTCCGAGTACGTTGAGTTGATTGAACGACCGAGAACGACGCTGGAGACTTTTTCAGAAGCCGCACTATGGATGTTCAAGATTTTTTAATACAAGGCGAAGGCCACGAAGAGGATAAACGCGAGGCGTGGCAACTCTTCCAACAGGCCTATGAACGCCAGATGAAGGGCGAACTGGAAGAGGCCGTGACGCTCTACAAGAAATCGATTGAGACGCATCCGACTGCCGAGGCCTATACCTTCCTCGGGTGGACCTATAGCTTCATGGGACGTCTCGACGATGCGATCGAGGAATGTCACAAGGCCATCGCGCAGGATCCCGACTTCGGCAACCCCTATAATGACATCGGGGCCTATCTGATCGAAAAGGGCGAACTCGACGAAGCGATTACCTGGTTTCAGAAAGCCATGCAGGCGAGACGCTATGAGAGCCCGGCCTTCCCCCATCTCAACCTGGGTCGGGTCTACGAGCGCAAGGGCCAATGGACCGAGGCCATCGACTCCTACAAGAAAGCTCTGGCCCTCAATCCCAATTACGCCTTGGCAAAGAAAGCGCTGGGACGATTGATCAGCTCATTGAACTGAACCGGTTTGTCTTGATCATCTGGTCTAGTCTTGTTTTCTTGTGGTTGAACAGTACGGTCACTTTGAACCAAAGAGACGCAGAGAAACCAAACAGACCAAATGAACCAGACAAACCAGACAGACCAGAAAACCATGCTCGTGGGCGTGACGGATATTTTCTTTTACACCAAAGTCCGCGACGCCCTGATGTCGAAAGGCTACCGGATCGAACGGGCTCGAACGCAACAGGACATCGCCGAAAAGGCCTCGGCCACTAGCCCATCCGCAGTAATTTTGAACATGAATGACGAGACACTGAACGCCTTTCAAGCCCTGGAAACCCTCAAAGCCGATGCACGATTGAAGACCATTCCCATCCTCGCCTTTGCCAATCATGAAGAAGTCGACACGTTTAACCGGGCCAGAGCGCTGGGCGTGACCAAGATTGTCTCGCGCAATGAGTTTTCCGCTCGACTGAAAGACCTGGTCGAAGAGGTAATGTTGAATGTTTAATGCTGAATCTCATTCAACATTGAACATTCACAATTGAACATTTGAATATGAAACACTCACCCATCCACGATCTCCATACGAAGCTCGGTGCGACCTTTGAAGAGGTTGCCGGATGGGACATGCCCGCTCACTATGGCAAGTGGGTTGCGGAATATCAGGCGGTACGCCAGGCAGTCGGACTCTCCGACCTCTCGCACCGAGGCAAGATTCGCGTCACCGGCGACGATCGCGTGAAATGGCTGCAGGGCCTCATCAGCAACGACATTCTCCCGCTCCAGCCAGGCCAAGGCCGCTATTCGAGCTTTCTCACGCACAAGGGCAAGATGCTCGGCTACTTTCGAGTCTATGCCCTGTCTGACAGCCTGTGGGTGGAAGATGTCGGCGAAGTCGGCGACGCCACCTTCCAAGCACTCCGAAAGTTTCTACTCTATGGCATCAAAGCAAAGATGGAGAACTGTGCAGAGTCCTGGGGACTCTTGCTTGTCAGCGGGCCCAAGGCCTGCGCGACCGTCAGCGACGCCTTCGGCGTCGAAATGAGCGACCTCAAGCCGGTGAGTGCCATTTCAGCTAAGATCGGCGGCCATGCCTCGCTCGTCCTGCGTACAGAAGAAACCGGAGAGGATGACCTGGAAATATTACTGCCTGCTGACGCCCTCAGCACGGCCTGGGAACGACTCATGGAGGCCGGTGCGACATACGGCATCAAGGCGGTCGGCGGTCACGCTCGTGAGGCCCTCCGCATCGAAGCAGGGCTGCCGAAGGCCGGGCCGGACCTCAACGAAGAGATCGTCCCACCAGAAGCGAACCTGGAAGGGAAAGCGTTCAGCTTGAATAAGGGCTGCTATCCGGGGCAGGAAGTCGTGGCAAGGATGGACACCTACGGCAACGTACGGCGGCACTTAGTCGGGCTCGTCATGAATGGCTCGATCATCCCGCCGAGGGGCGCCAAGATATTCAGCGGAGACCGGGAGGTCGGCTGGGTCAGCAGCGCCACGGACTCACCACAGCTCAAGGCCCCTATCGCCCTGGCATTCCCACTCCGGGATTTTTCAGCCCCCGGCACCAACCTCACCATTGAAGTCGATGGCGCGCGTCACGACGCGACGGTCAAGGCGCTCCCCTTCTACCACCGCTCCTAGCAGGATGCTGAAAAAACCCGCCAGCTTCGTTCTCGCATCGTTCAGAGGCTCAACGTACCCCGAGGGTACGCCTCGGGCCTTCACTCGCTGCGGCCGTGCTGGACGGTCTTTTTGAGCATCCTGCGGATCGTTATTTCTCCGGGTTCCGGACCGCCGACACGGCGCTCGCGAAAGCCAGAAGGCTCTTCCGCTCGTCATCTTCAAGCGCCAGCAAGAGATGGGCTTCCTCGCCATGCATCAGGCGAAGACTGAGGAACGGTTCTTCACGGCGCTTTTCTTTATTGTCCCACATCGCATCGATCACCTGAACCTTGTCCAGCTGACTGACCGACACCACGTCGTAGCGAAAATACGAATCGCCGATGACCATGTCGAACACCACGTTGCCGGCAGTGAGCAACACTAGATTGAAGCGCCCCTGATCTTCGTAGCCTTCCGGCAAAAACTTATTGATGTGGCAGAGCGCGACTTTGCGATCCCCTAAGGCTGCGCGGATTTTCTCTTTCAGAGCCGGATAATCGATCTGCATGGCCTTTTCATCGGGCCCCGTCGCCGCCGCAGCGGCATTTTGAGCCTTTTCAAAAATCTCATCCGCCGACATCAACCCTGCCATGTGTGTAGTCCTTTCATCCGAACCTTGTTAACTCGCGGTAGCCTGGCCTTCACGGCCCTGGCTACGCCGACCAATCCAAGGCCGGCCCACGCAAACTCCAAGAAAATGAATCCGACCCGCTGATCCGCAATCGCGACAATCCCAAAAGCAACGACCCGACAATGTTCAACGCGAGGTATCCCGCGTTCAGTTCACGCCAGACCCCGCCCTGAATCAGCCCATAGGCCGACAGCACCATCAGCGCGCCCAGCATGGAAATCAGCTGCAACAGCATCACGAACCTCGTCAGGACTCCTCGATGAACGACGCACAACGAAGCGTTACCGTAACTGGCCACCCGTCCCGATTGCAAGAGGATTTTCGCAGAGGAGCCGGTTACTTGGCGGGCAGATGGTGGGAAAACCGCGTGGCTCCTGCCTCGTCGAGGACTGTGACATCGAATGTGGACTTCGTGACTCGAACGAGACCAAAATTCATAATACCCGCCTTCATTCATCAATGTGGTCGGGTGTAATCCTGCACTGGGCGGCGTCAGTGGACCAGGCGCGGCGGACAACGGACCAGCAATAAACTCATGGAAATCAGGAGTCCCGTCACCGTTCGGATCATACGCATTCGCTTGCACATAGTGGACATCGCCGGCCAGAAACACCACGTTCTTCATCTTCCGGCGAGAATCGCGTCCACAATGACCTGCCGCTCCCGCTCGAACCCTGGTGCCGTCCGCCCCTCCGGCCCAGCCATCGTTCCCAGGAACACCGGCGCCTCCTCCCTTCGAAATGGACAGAGGTACGGTGGTCACAATCACTTTCCATGTCGCGGTTGACTCGGTGAGCCCACTCAGCAACCACTGAAGCTGCCTCTCTCCCAACATCGTCTTCGCCGGGCCATCCTGATCGGCATTGCGGCTCCGATACTGCCGCGTATCGAGGATGAACAGCTCCAGATCTGCCCCGGCACGAACCGTTCGATAGAGCCGATGGGGATCGTCAGACGCCACGCGGATCGGCCAATACTCGCGCAAAGCCTGACGCCCGACCGGCATCTGGCTGTCAAAAGGCCCTGCAAAGTTATTCCGCACTTCATGATCGTCCCAGATGACATAAACCGGAACGCTGTCCAAAAACCGCCGCAGTGCCTCCGCACCCCGTTGGTCCCGATGACGGGCACGATACTCGGCCAGGGTCGTCGCGCGAAAGTCAGCGCCCGGCTCATTCGGAGGCGACGGGCACAAGCTGTCGCCGTAAATCGTATCGCCGAGAAACAGAAAGAAATCGAGCTGCTGGGCGCGCATCACATCGAAAATAGGATAGCCGACAGCGCCACGCCTGCAGCGCCCCTGACCACCCAGATCGCCGCTCCAGGCAAAAGTCACCGGGGTTGAATTTGCGGCATCCGGCAAGGTCGTGAACTCCCCGCGCGTCGCCACGGTCAGCGCCTCTCCTTGCGCTTGGCCGACCAAGACATGATACCGATAGCGCGTGGCGGAGGTGAGTCCATCCAGGGGAATGGTCAAGGTGTAGTCTCGTGTCGGCACTAGTGACAAATACCGCCGTTCGAGCAGCCGGCGATCGGATCGTCGCCATCTTCGACATGAGCTCCCAAGCCGCAACCGAGGCCCATTCAATTTGCACCGCTATGCGGCCCTTCTGTCCGAGCCACAAGAGCGCCGATTGGCTCGTGACGTCTCCGACCGCAATGCCTTGAGGCAGCGGATTCGTCGTCGGGGTCGCAGGATCGGCAAAGGGACTCCCTGGCGGAAGCCCTTCGCGGGACGCAGACACACAGCTGAATACAGCGGGTATCGAGGCAAGGAGAAGGAAGAGCAGGCGGAACTGAAGCATCATGTGGAATGGCTTACCGGAACAGAGTCACTGGGTCAAGCAGTTGAAAATCAGCTCCCTCCCTCCTGCATACTATCTGTACTGAACGGAGTACCGATGCACGACCTCACTTGCATGATCCAAGGCTGCCAAGCCAGAGTCTATGCCCCAGCCGGCACGCACAGCATCTGCCGGGAGCATTTCTTAAGCTACCTGACCTGGCGACGCCGCAAAGGCCCGCAGATGTTATGAAATATGCAGGGATGACGATGGAAGAACGAGACCCCATCGTCGCCGAGTGGGCTAAGACCGTCACCATCGTCGACGCGCCCAACGCCGCCGTTCAGAAGGTATGAAATCCTTCATCATCCGAACACGCTGACACGTTCGCCCTATTCTGCACACAGTACACCCAGTGAGTGAACGCGTCGCGATGTAGGTCAGATTATTCCTGTACCGCGTAAAGCCCTTCTGCCGGCTAAACAGCCGTCAGCAGACAATCCGAAGAATTCTGCTCCACAAAAAAACCGTAGTCCGCCCCGGAAGGCGAAGCCACCAGAAACGGGCGCGGCCCGAGCGAGCCGGTTAAGGGTAATGTAGTGGAGGACTCAGCAAGCTTCTCGGCCACCTCTTGCTTCTCCCCCTGCTCAACGAGGATCGAACTCATCCGATCCACGAACGTGTGACGACAATTTTGATCCGACAGAGAGGTCACCTGCGCCACCGTCGTACAGCCACCGACAAAAGGATAACAACAGCGGCTAGTACCTTCTAAGTTGCAGAACACTCATATATTCCTCATGATGGAGTCCCAACCGCCTCAGCACCAAAACCTAACGTTCCACACCAACACACAAGAAAATGGTTCCTGCCACCGTATTCCTGCGCTAGCACTCTCTTAGCTCTAACTCTCGACTTCAGCCGGGACCTTCCCCTCCTCCGTACGGCTTAACTGTCCGATCAAATGTCGAGATCGGGATCGGCTGGAGATCCGATCTCGCTTGATCGAGCAGAGGTCTGTTCGTAGCGAATCTCGGATTCAAAACACTCGCTCAAACTGGGGCCTGTTCTATCGTACGTACACGGGGCTTCGATGAGTTCCAACTCGCTTCGCGGTATCCTCTCACTGAGACGGTTCTGCCCATTTCGTTTCCTTCACATCTCCCCCTACCCCTTAAAAATGGGGTGGAGGTGGGTTTCACTCAACTGCGCCCGTCCACCTCGCACATTCTGATGTGGGGGGGTGCGGGAGCAAGAGGGGACACCCCCTCTACCCCATGACCGCAGCACCCATGATGATGAATCATCAACCACTCATCCCCGATGCGCTCGAAGAGATTTGTGGCTAACACCTTTGCCTGCTGCGGTTCGTCAGATTGATGGGTGGTAATGTTCTCCTCGCAGACGACCCAGGCCATATCGCCTGCTACCTGCACCATCACGTCGGTGAGCTCGAACGTCATGGAGAAGGTATTATTGAAGATCAAGACCCAGGAGTCGCGCACGCGCGGCCAGCCCGACCGCAACGTCCAGCCGGGATGGATGCAGGTCACATATTCCTGGTGCGCCCAAATCTTATCCATCTCGCCGATGTCGAGGTTGCCAAACGCGGCATAGAACGCGTGGTTCGCTTTGTTCACTTCTTCGATGCATTGTTCCAGCATGCGCGGCTCCTCACCTGAAAAATGAGCCATATCATACTGCAATCACGGAGACGAGGGCGAGGGGAAGAATGAGGGCGGGAAGAGCAGAACCAGGTATTCCATCTTAGGGAGGAAAGGCGGAACGGACTCGATCTAGCAGGCTGCTCAAAAAGGCCGTCAGCAAGGCCGCAGCGAGTCGAAACCGGAGGCGTACCCTCTGGGCGCCCGTTGAGGATTTCGCGATCCGAGAACGACGCTGGCGGGCTTTTTCAGCAGCCTGTTAGCTTGTGAGCCGGGATGTTTGCCGATCTACCACCCAGACTCCGGCCAGGATCAGCGCGATGCCGAGGATTTCACTCATGCCCACCGGTTCTTTCAACAGCACCGCAGACAGGACGACGGCGGCCACAGGAGTCAGATTGCCAAGGACGGAGGCGCGCGAGGGCCCAATTCCCTTCACGCCGAACAGCCAAGCCTGTTGCGCGATGGCCGTGGCGAACAGGACCAGATACCCCAGCGCCATCCAGTCCGCCGGCGTCACGGACCCGAGTCCGGCATCCAGCATCTTGCGATCCGTCCACAACAGGGGAATTTGGAGGATGGTGGCGACGAGCAGCGTCGTCCAATTGACGGTTAAGGCCGAGTGGCGCTCCATGAGCTGCCGGCTGCCGATACTATAGAGGGCCCAGCTCACCACGCCGAGAAAGACCAGCAGGCTGCCGAGCAGCGGCTGATCGCCCGCGGCCTGGAACCCCGCCACGGAGACCAACCCCACTCCTGCGAAGGACAGGAGACCGCCCGCCCACACGGCGCGCAACGGGACATCGTGAATCAACAACGCCGAAAGCAGCGCGGTCACCACCGGACTCGATCCGATGATCACCCCACCCACGGCCCCGCTCACATAGTTGAGCCCCATGAGAATGAGCAGGTGGTTGCCCAACACGCCGAGCCCGAGCAGCCCCAGCATACGCACATCCGCCTTGGTCAGCTTGGCCAAGGTGCCTTCCTGCCACCACCACGTGGTCAGGAGGATCGCCAACCCGCCGATGTCCCGCAGGACCGAGGCTTCAACGGCTGAGAATCCACTCAGGGCCAGCTTCTGGGCCACGATCGAGCCGCCCCAGAGCACGGCGGCAGCGATGATCGCACCATAGGCCAGACGGCTTGTCTGAGGTGTCATAGGCAGTGGCTACAGTCCTTGTTGACGGGCGTTAAGCAATTTGCATTCATGACTGGGGTCTAATCACCAAGACTCCATCCCGGATCGTGATAAGCACCGCTGTGACACGCGAATCAGCTGCGACCACTCGATTCAGCTCCTGAATAGCCGCCGTCTTTTCATCTGGCGGTGGCTGTTTCAGCACATCACCATTCCAGAGGACATTATCGATCAGAATCACCCCATGCGGCGACACAAGATCGAGCGCCCGCTGGTAGTAATTCACATAGTTGAGTTTGTCAGCATCAATGAAGATCAGATCGAACGGTCCCTTGAGACCCTGCATCGTATCGAGCGCCGGCCCCATGCGGATCTCGATCTTCTTACCAATCGGTGATCGCGCAAAATACTGGCGCGCGAGAGCGGCCGACTCCTCATTGATCTCGCACGTAATCACCATCCCTTCTGCTGGTAACGCTTCCGCAAAACAGAGCGCGCTATAGCCGGTGAACATGCCGATCTCCAGCACGCTGGTTGCCTGCACCAGCTGCGTCATCATCTTCAGAAAGGCCCCTTCGAGCGGCCCGACGATCATCTGCGGTGACTCCATGCGCCGTTGAGTCTCTTCCCGTAAGGCCCGACAGAGGTCCGACTCCGCCATGGAATGGGCCTGGGCATAGGTCTCGATGTCAGCCGAGACAAGTCTATTCATCGTTCATGGAGATCATGGGTTTGAAAAAGGATGGTTCGTTGCGTACACTACATAACGGGATGCAGATCGGCGCGATCATAGCATGACGGTTCCTGGAGGAAACACTCTACTGTGAAAACCCTGAAGACTGTGGAAGCCTTGACGACCAGACTCTTGGAGATCCAACGCATTAACAGCGCGGCCTCGCTCCTCTCGTGGGATCAGGAAACCTACATGCCGGCCGGCGGAGGCGAGGCCCGCGCCGAGCAGATTTCGACGCTCCAGGGCATCGCACATCAGAAGTTCGTCTCGCCGGAGATTGAAGGGTTGCTCGCCACCTGGGTCGATCCAGAGACCGGTGAGATCCGTGAAAGCCCCGGGGATGCTTGGGACGAGCCCACTCGATCGTTGCTCCGCGAAGTGTGGCGTGACTATAGCCGCGCGAAAAAGCTTCCCTCCGATTTTGTCATGACGCTCAGCCGGGAATGTTCGCTGGCGCAGCAAGTGTGGGCCGAGGCAAAAGAAAACCACGCCTTCTCGCAATTTCTCCCGAATCTCCGCACGGTCCTGTCGCTCAAGCGAGAAGAGGCCGAGTACCTCGGCTACCGAGACTCGCCATACAATGCCCTACTCGATGTGTACGAACCGGGCTCCACCATCGCGGCATTGCGCCCGTTGTTCGCACAAATCAAGGGGCGTCTCGTGCCGCTGCTCAAAAAAATTCAGCAGAGCTCGGTTCAAATCGACGATACGATTTTATTTCACACCTTCGATCAGGCGCGCCAGCTGGAGTTCGGCCGGATGGTCTTGATCGCCATGGGCTACGACTTCGAACGGGGGCGTCTCGACCTGTCGGCGCACCCCTTCACGACGTCATTCCATCCGACGGACGTACGCGTCACGACCCGTGTGCACGAACACGATCTCCAATCCTGCCTGTTCAGTTGTATCCATGAAGGCGGCCATGGGTTGTACGATCAGGGTCTCGACCCCCGCTACTTCGGCACACCGCTTGGCGATTCGGTCTCGCTCGGCATTCATGAGAGCCAATCGCGCATGTGGGAAAACTGCGTGGGCCGGTCGCGATCGTTCTGGCGCTTCTTTTACCCCATGCTGCAGCAAACCTTTCATCATCAATTGCGTGCCCTCGATGGGGAACAATTCTACGCGGCCATCAATCGCGTGAAGCCGTCGCTGATTCGGGTCGAGGCCGATGAGCTCACCTACAATCTCCACGTCATGCTGCGGTTCGAAATCGAGCAGGATCTCATCGAAGGCCGGACGCGCCCGGAGGACCTGCCGGGGATCTGGAACCAGAAAATGGAGGAATACCTGGGCATCGTCCCCTCGAACGATGCGGAAGGCGTGCTACAAGACGTGCACTGGTCGTTAGGCGCCTTCGGCTATTTCCCGACGTACACGCTCGGAAATCTCTACTCCGTTCAATTCTATGAGCAGGCCAAACTGGAGATCCCGCATCTGGAGGATGAAATTGCGGCAGGACAACTGATGGTGCTGCGGCGTTGGCTCGGACAAAAGATTCATCGCTGGGGCCGGATGTTCACGCCGGACCACCTCTCCCAACGAGTGACGGGAAAGAGCCTCGACCCTGAACCGTTCTTATCTTATGTTGAGAAGAAAATACGGCGAGCTTTACCACCTCTAGCGGGTCTGAGCAGGCTGCCAGAGACGCCGTGTCAGCAAGGCCGCAGCGTTGAGGCTCCGGAGGCGTACCTCTGGGCTTCTTGAGGCAAATTCAACATGCAGAATTCAACATTCAAAATTTTCAGGCCTGCTAGGCCTGTAGGCAGTATCCCATCGCCTGATTAAGCTTGGCCAGCACCGTGGCGGGCAACGTGAACTCCGCCTGCACCTCGATGCGAGACGGCACTAAGAGCGTCGTGTGAAAGACAATATCGCGGATCGGGATCTTGAACTCCGGTTGCTGCGGGGTACTCAATTCGACTGACTCGACCGACTGGGTGATCGTCCCGCTGTCTTGCGGCCCATAGGCCGTCACCACCGCCTTCAGAATCTCCGCGACCTTCTCGTTCGTCTCAACCCCCTCAATGCCTTTCTCCAGCAACGGAATGACCTCTTCCTGTGCCTGGTCCGACGGCGTGAAGTTTTCCACTCGTTCTTTCCGCCGCAGCGACATCAGGTCGTTATCGAGATCCTTGCTGAAGGCCCCATAGGCAAACCGAAAGAATTCAAAGTGAAAGCCTTTAACGCCCTTGCCGAACATCTGCAGCTCGCACAAAAAGCACAGTTGCTGCAGCTTTACGTCGCTGAGCAGCCCGTGGGGCTCCGCCAGATGCAGGACATAGAGCAGGAGGGCCCGGTCGACCGTAATCTGATTGGGTTTCCGCATGCCGGTAGTACTTCCATCGTTCCGCCTTTTTTCTGAAGGGAGCACTATAGACAGCCCCTGAGATCTCCGTCAATTCCTCCATCTGTGCTGCTCGCGCGCGGCCCCCCTTGACCAGTTGGGCAGTTTCGTCTTTAATGAGGCCCTATCGGAGGCCTGTCATGGCAAATAAGCATGTGAAGGAAATGGAGGCTCTGAAGGAGCACCTGGGCAAGCATCAGCTCAAGCTCACCCGCCAACGTGAAATGATTCTGAGCGCCTTCCTCCGGCAAGAGCACATTACCGCGGAGGCCATGTATCACCAGCTGGCTAAGTCCGATCCTCACCTTGGACTCGCGACAATCTACCGAACGCTCAATCTGTTCTGCGATGCCGGCCTCGCACAAGCCCGGCACTTCGGCTCTCAGACGAAGTACGACAACGTCTCGCACAAGGGCCACCACGATCACCTCATCTGCACCGGCTGCGAGAAGATCGTGGAATTTGAAAACGAGGAAATTGAGCGGCTCCAAGAAGAAGTGGCCGCCCGGAACGGATTTACCATCAAGACCCACCGACTTGAGCTCTACGGCCTCTGTTCTCGCTGCCGTCATTGACGAACCCGCCTTTTTTTAGTATCATTTTGAGACAGCTTATCAATTTCAATTTCATAAGGACCTCTCTCATGTCATTCGTATGCTCCCTGCCCATATTGCGCCGGACGATTCTCTCAGGTCTCCTTCTGCTCTTCGCCGCCGGGTTCTTCGTGCCCTCCGCCCCGGCCGCCGACCAACTCACGATCTACTCCGGTCGCGGAGAACGACTCATCAAGCCGGTGCTCGACGCCTTTACGGCAAAAACCGGCATTCAAATCGAGCTGTTGTCGTCCGGGACGACAGAATTGGTCAATCGACTAAAGGCTGAAGGTGATCGCACGTCGGCAGATCTCCTGATCACCAACGACGCCGGCAGCTTGGAACTGGCCCGAACAGCCGGCCTCCTCCGCCCCTTGAACATGCGGGAAATTGAACGAGCCATCCCGGCGCAGTTTCGCGCACCGGATAATGCCTGGGTGGGGCTCTCTGGACGATTCTGGATCGTGGTGTACAACCGCACGATGGTGAAGCCGGACCAGGTGAAGTCGCTCCTCGACCTCGCCGATCCGAAATGGAAAGATAAGATTGCGATTCCGAATTCCGGCAGTGAGTATTTGCAAGCAGGCGTGTCGGTCATCCGCGCCACGTATGGAGACGAGAAGACCAGGCAGTTCCTGCAAGGCCTCAAAACCAATGCGGACAGCCAGGTCTACCAGAAAAGCTCGCAGATCGTGGATGCCGTCGCCAAGGGGCAAGTCGCGCTGGGTATCGTGAATCACTACTACGTCTATCGTCATTTGGCCACGCAGCCAGGAGCGCCGATCGCGGTGTTGATGCCGGATCAGCAAGAGGGCGGCATGGGGGCGATCATGAACGTCGCCGGCGTCGGCGTCATCAAGTCGACCAAGCACCTCGACAGCGCCAAGTTGCTCGTAGAATTCTTAGTCGCTCAAGCGGGGCAGAAGTTATTTGCGGATCTCGACAAGGAATATCCCCTCCACCAGGACGTGAAGGCGGACCCGGCACTCGTGGAACGGAAGAGTTTCCGCGCGGCGCTGGTCCCCCTCACCAAGCTGGCCGAACTGCGCGAGCCGACCCTCACCCTGATCGAACAAGTGGGTCTCCGGTAACTCGAAGGGACCCACCGTGAGTACGATTCGCCAACAACTTGCTTCGCCGCTGCAACTCGTCGTCTTGGCGACTGCCGGAATTATCCTGCTGCCGCTCGGCTATGTCACCGCACAAGCCCTCTCGGCCGATCCGGTCGTCTGGAGCCGCTTGTGGGCGACCCGCATTCCCGAGTTGCTGTTCAACACCATCTCGCTGGCCGCCAGCGTGGCGGTCATCACGCTGGTCCTGGGCGTCTCGACCGCCTGGCTAATCACACGCGTGGAATTTCCCGGTCGCCGGCTGTGGGAAGGCGCCTTGGTCCTTCCGTTGGCGATGCCGACCTACGTGCTGGCCTATGTCTACTCCTACCTATTGGGATTCGGCGGCCCCGTCGAGCATCTCTGGCAACTGGTGGCCGGTCCCCAAGCGAGAATCTTTTCTCCCCATAGTTATTGGGGTGCAACGCTCGTCATGGCGTTGGATACGTTTCCCTTCGTCTATCTCCTGAGCCGCAGTGCCCTCCTCAGTATGAACGTGTCGTTCGAAGAGGTGGCACGGGCCAGCGGCGTCTCCCGTCTCTCGACCCTCTGGCGCGTGACGCTGCCGCTGATGCGCCCCTCGATTGCCGCCGGGGTTGCGCTCGTCATCTTGTACGTCGTGTCGGACTTCGGTGCGGTGTCATTGCTTCGCTACCAGACGCTCACCTATGCCGTGTTCCAGCAGATGACTGGGCGGTCCGACAATACCGCGGCGAGCATCTTGAGCCTCCTGCTGGTCGGGCTCGCGCTGATTTTCCTGATCACTGAACGGTGGTTCCGACAACGGAGCCGGTTTTATCAGACCACCGGCCACTACCGGGCTCCGCAACGGCACCAATATGGCTGGCTCGGCACCGTCGCCGTCACCGGTTATCTCGGACTGATCGTCGGCGCGGCCTTCGCACTCCCAGCCTCGCTATTATTCAATGGAGCCTGTCGCCCGAGGCACAGGCAACGCTCGACAGCCGGTTCTTCGGCTTCGTCTGGAACAGCGGCATCCTGGCCGCCAGTGCCGCCACAGGCGGGGTGTTGATCGGCTTGCCGCTTGCCTACCTCGCCAGCCGCCGCCCGACTCTGCTGAACCTGGGCTGCCTGCAAGCCGCCTATGCCGGCTATGTGCTTCCAGGACCGGTGGCGGCACTGGCCGTCCTCGTCCTCTTTACCAAACTGGCCCCTGTTTTCTATGGCTCGGTGCTGATCCTTATCGTGGCCTACGTGATCCACTTTCTCCCGGCCGGGCTCCAGTCGCTGGAGCCGGCGCTCCAGCACATTTCGCCAAATCTGGAAGAGGTCGCGCGCACACTCGGCCTTGGAATGCGTGACACCTGGCGACGGGTGACGCTGCCACTCGTCCGGAACGGATTTGTCGTGGCCTGGGTCTTGATATTCCTTCAGACAATGAAGGAATTACCTGCGACCCTCTTGTTGCGGCCGGTGGGATTCGACACCCTGGCCATTCGCGTCTGGATGGAAGCGAGCGAGGAGTATTATCAGCTCGCTGCCCCCTCCGCGCTCCTCATTGTCTTACTGAGTCTCCCGGCACTGGCCTTACTAGTCTCGAAAGATTGGCGCGCCGCCTAGCAGGATGCTGAAAAAGTCCACCAGCTTCGTTCTCGGTTCATCGAAATCCTCAACGGGGACCCCCTCACCGACTCGTCGTCGCGCACAGACGTGGTGCTCCTTATTTCGCACCGTGCGCCCCAGAGGGTACGCCTCGGGTCTTCACTCGCTGCGGCCTTGCTGGGCGGCCTTTTTGAGCATCTTGCAAGGGTGTTCTCTTCTGATCCAAAAAGTGCGGATCATCGAAGTTTTGCTGCACCGAAATAGTTTCTCCGCATCCTGCTAGAGGAAGGATTATGAATCAGTGACAATAGACCATTCTACCGCACCAACTCCCTCCCAGGAGACCACATTCCAGGGCAACCTCTTTACACCGGCCTCCTCGGTCTTGGAACTGCGCTATGTTTCCTGCGCCTACGAAACCGGACGGCCCGCGGTCCAGGGAATTTCGTTCGCGGCACGAGAAGGGGAAATTCTCTGCCTACTTGGCCCTTCAGGATGTGGGAAGACGACAATTCTTCGGGCGATCGCGGGATTTGAACCGGTTCGCTCCGGCCAACTTTTCTTATCGGGCCAACTCGTGTCGTCGCCGGACGTGATGATCCCTACGGAGAGCCGGCACGTCGGGATGGTCTTTCAAGAGTATGCGCTGTTTCCCCATTTGCGCGTTCAGGACAACATCGCTTTCGGGCTCCATGACCTCGCCCGAAGCGAACGCGCCGCGCGGGTCCAGGAAATGCTGCGCCTCACAGGACTGGAGGGATTCGAGCGGCGGTATCCTCACGAATTATCAGGCGGCCAACAACAGCGGGTCGCGTTGTCTCGCGCCCTCGTCCAGAATCCCGTCGTACTGCTGCTCGACGAGCCTTTCAGCAATTTGGACCCTGACATGGCTGGACGCATGCGCCAGGAATTGCACGACCTGTTACGCCGGACGAAGACAACGACCGTGCTCGTCACACACGATCATGACGAAGCCTTTGCCATGGCCGATCGGATCGCCGTCCTCAACCAGGGCCGCTTGGAGCAATTCGATACGCCGGAGATGATGTACCACATGCCGGCCACGCCCTTCGTGGCCGACTTTGTCGGTCAGGCGGACTTCATTCCTGGAACCGTCTCCCAGGGTATGGTCCACACCGAACTGGGAGAGTTTCCCGACACGATCGAATGCAAGGACGGCACCGCCGTGGTCGTCATGATTCGACCAGACGACATTCACCTCGTCCCCACGGAAGGCGCCCGCTCGCGCGTTCTCTCTCGCCAATTCCATGGCTCAGAGAATCTGTATACGGTCAGTCTCCCCTCCGGTCAAATCGTCCATAGCAGTCAAGGGTCCACGAGCGTCTATCAGGAAGGCACTACGGTGGAACTCCGTGTCCTGGCTACCCATACCGTGCTCTTTCGGCGAGAGGAATCGACCGGATAAGTGTCGCAGCCGGTTTAACCGATCGCACGAGAGCATTGACAGGCTTTTTCACTATCTGGCATTGATAGACCCTCACGACGGTCCCTAGCCCGCATGATTCATGAACGTTTCTGCTGCAATCGCCGATCTGCTGCTACGACAGGCCTTCGGCCGGCAGGCTCGCCCCTCGGACCCTCACCGTACTGTTGGGGACTGGCGCCCTTCTTCCCGCGCCTGTCCCTGTCTGAGGAGCGGGGACTGGCACCGCCGCAGTCGGCGGAGCCAGTCCCCTGGCCTCCGCACGCCGGTCTCGCGACGCAGCTCAACGATTTCGCGACGAACTGCCGTGAATGATGCGGGCTAGCCCCACCGATCCGTGAATGACTTAGAGAAAATGAGGCCGTGCCTATGAACGCGTTACAAAACGTGGTCGATTACGGAGTCATCGGACTTCTATTAGCGCTCAGCGTCTGGACAGTGGCCGTCGCGGTGGAGCGGTGGCTCTTTTACCGCCGTGTTGATCTCGCCCAGTACCCCAACAGCCTGGGATTGGAAATGGCTCTGACCAAACGCCTGGTCATCATTGGCACAGTGGCCGCGAACGCCCCGTATATTGGCTTGCTGGGCACCGTGTTTGGTATCATGCTCACATTCCATACGATGGGCACCTCCGGCACCATGGCCGTCAATGCCATCATGATCGGGCTCAGCCTTGCGCTGAAAGCCACAGCGGTCGGGCTGCTGGTGGCTATTCCCTGCGTCGTCATGAACAACGTGCTCCGACGGAAGGTGGCCGAGATCCTCGCCCTACACAAGGAACACCATGCAACGAGACATTGATCAGATCAACGTCATCCCCCTCGTGGACGTCATGCTGGTACTGTTGGTCATCGTGCTGACCACCGCCACCTTTATCAGCAGCGGACAGATTCCGGTCAATTTGGCAAAAGCGAAAGAAGTCGGCGATCGCAAAGAGGCGCCCATCGTGATCACCCTGACTGCCGACGGCGCGCTCTTTCTCAACGATCGTGCAGTTCCCGAAGGAGGGCTCCAGGGTGCGCTGACTGCGGAGCCTCGAGAATCGGCGGTCGTCGTCCGGGCGGATAAAGTCACCTTGCTCGAACGATTCGTGTCCGTGGTGGATGAAGTGCGGGGATTGGGATTTCAACAAGTCAGTCTGGAGGTTATCCGACTGTGATCGCTGCTGAGCCACATCGCTCCGGAGGCCATCAGGAGGCTCACGTCCAGGGCTGGCTCGTCTCCGTCCTCTTGCACGGCACAGTGGCTCTCGCAGCTATCCTGTTTGTGAAGCAGATCCAACTCGCGCCGCAGGACGAACCGTTCAAGTGGAACGTCGCCATGGTGTCGACGACACAGCCAGTTCAACCAACGGCATCATCCCCGAACCAGGCTCCGGCCCCAGCTGTTCCATCGACAACTTCGGTCCCCTCTCCCCACATGCAGCAGACTGCGCCGGCACAGACGCTCCCGTCACCCCAGCCGCTTGCGCAACAGACGACTCCATCGTTTTCTGAGCGGACCGTCACCCCGGTGGTAACTGAGCCTCCCGCACCACCCCCACCGCAACCAACTGCTCCCTCACAATCAGCGGCTCACACAACACAACCAGCCGAGCCAATCAGACATGAGACTGTGGCACCGATGGTCGCCGAGGCCACATCCATTGTGAAACCGGCCGAAGCATCGGTGGCAGTCTCTGCTGAATCTGCTGCCCAGACGGCACCATCGAGCGCGCCGTCCGCAATCCTCGAACACACCGCACAATCTGACCAGGCTCCGGCACCAACGCAGATGGCAGCCATCTCCTCGGCACCATCGAACGCGCCGACTACGCGCGACTACGGGTGGCTCTCTGAAGCGATTTTACGTCGTGTGGAAGAATTGAAACGCTACCCCGCCTCCGCTCGGGTGGATCACGCCGAGGGAAAAGTCGTGGTGAAAGCCGTGATCGACGAGGACGGGGGCATCGGCGAGGTGGAAGTCTTTCAGAGTTCGGGACACCCCGGTCTCGACAAGGCCGCTGTTGAAACTATGCGAGAAGCAGCTCCGTTCCACTTACCTCGTCCACTAGGACAGCCGCGCATGACGATCAAGATTCCGATGAGCTATCGATTGGACCGCTAGCCGAAGCAGAAAAGGGATGCATCCTGCTAGTTTCGGCACTCCTGCTGCTGCCAGCCTCGCAGAATCTCCTGTCGATCAAATGTCAGCAGATACGCGACGCAAAAGGTTGAACGGGCCGTCCGACGTAGCTGGAGGTGCCACTCCCCCGGTCAAAGTAGGTCCAGACCGTTTGATTGCCCTCGCGCTGCTCAATCTGATGGGGAGGGCCATAGCGTTTGGCGACCATCTCCTCTGTCGCCTCATTGACACGACCTTTGAAATAACCGGTCTCATATCCAGCACAAGCCACCAATCCCATCAGCACACGGCAATCCATCCTATTCATGCCGGCCTTCGCATGAGTCGACCCTCTCCACCATTCGACCGGCTGATCGTCCCGCAGCCTTCTGCTTCACGGCTGGCGGATCCGATCCCGCAACCCTGAGGATACATGGACATGACCTTCATGATCCACGATGATGGCCTCCACGTCCGGCAAGGCTTCGACAAGCCGCATTCCCAATTCAGCCCCCATAACAAATATCCCTGTGTCCAACCCATCTGCCCAGATGCCTTCACGGGCAATCACCGTGACCGCCTGGCAGCTGCGCGCTGGTTGGAGCGTGCGCGGATCGAGAATATGATGATATCGGACCCCCTCCCGCTCGAAGAAGCGTTCATAATCCCCGGCTGTTGAAATCGCTTCGTCCTGCAAATCAATCCAGGCCAGCACCGAGCCGTCTTTTCGTGGGTGTTGAATACCGACGGGAAACATCTTCCCACCCGGCAACCGGCCGAATGTTTTAATATCCCCTGACAGCGCCACAACTCCGGCTATGGCGCCTGCTCTCCGTAACGCCTCGACGGCCTGATCTGCTGCGTAGCCTTTGCCGATTCCCCCCACATCGATTCGCATCCCTGCTTTCCCAAGATAGATCGTCTGCTCCCGTGTATCGACATGAACCGCCTGCAGATTCACCAAGGGACGGAGGGCCTCCAACTCAGATTCTGTCGGTATTCGTCGGTCTTCAATCACGCTCCAGGCGTCCACCGCCGGGCCAATGGCGATATTGAATCCGCCATCGGTCATCTCCGCAACCTGAATCGCACGTTGGACGACCGTCAGCGTCTCTGGACTCACATGGACCGGCATGACCCCCGCCGAGGCATTTACGCGAGAAAGCTCGCTCGTTGGAATCCAGGTGCTCAGGAGCTCTTCCAGGCGGCGGATTTCAGCAAACCCGGCGGTCGCCGCAGCTTGCGCGACAGACTCGCTCCGCGCCACCGCCGTAATCTTGACCAACGTGCCCATCTGCATCTGGGCCCTGGTAACGACGGCCGCTTCCTGGCCAGCGGGTACCCCCACACAGCCAGCGAGGGCGCTACACAGCAGCGTGAGGAGCCACATCTGGATGCAAAAAGACTCATTGAACAGGTTGGAATGCACTCGATCCTCTCCCCTCCCTTTCCTACGCCAAAGAGGCGACGAATTATAGGACAGGACCAGGCCTAATGCACTCCCTCCTCGGTGAATTGAGCGCCATGATCGGCCTTGACTTTCGAATATCGATTAGGATATTAATAATCGTTCTCAATTTCATTTGGACAGGGGAACATCTCGCAATGATTGGCACGACGTCTCCTATGAGCCACTCCGCCGACTGCGGCGAGACCCGCTGCGAGTGCGGTCAACTGATTGCCAAGGTGCGCGGACAAGGGTTGGAGCTCAAGTGCAAGCGCTGCAAACGCATTGTTGTCATCCCCTTCTCTTCCATCGAAGGATGGGGCACTATCGCATCATGATCAACCTATCGACGAAAGGAGATATCACACCCGTTTACCGAACGCGACCTAATCGTTGTCTGTTCAGAGAAGACCAGAGACCAGCGAGTCCCGAGTCAGACCACAACCATCTTACTCACGAAGGAGGAGACAGATGAAGATCCGGTCAATCCTCGGGGCTCTTGTCATTGCCAGCTTGCCGGTCATGCCGGTGTGGGCGGAAAACATGACCCCGGAGGACATTCAGCGAATGGTCGATGAAGCAGTCAATAAGCGGCTCCAGGAACACGAGCGGCGCGAGGGTGTCACGGAAAGACGAGAAGGCACAGTGACCCCCCAGAGTGAACCAGGTATCGGTCCCCTGCCTGAGGTCGGAAAAGAACGGCGAACCGACAGCCAGCCGACATTGTCCTTCGGTTCAACCGGGTCAGGCCGATTAGTCTACGCCAAGCCGTTCGTGTCCTCGCCCAAAGCCATCGTCGGTGGTTACGCTGACATCCAATTCCGCTCACATAGTAAAGGCGTCTTGGAAGGCTATGGCAACGGGGTAACCAATGGCTTTGACCAGCAACGGTTCGTACCCTTCATTTATGCAGATATTACTGAGCATGT
The DNA here is from genome assembly GCA_963775905.1 of Nitrospirota bacterium. Taxonomy (GTDB): domain Bacteria; phylum Nitrospirota; class Nitrospiria; order Nitrospirales; family Nitrospiraceae; genus Palsa-1315. The sequence goes on from CAVZKI010000009.1 coordinate 35,121, forward strand.
GAAGTTTGCCGCTGAAATTGAGATCGAGCACGCGATTAGAGGGGGCAGTGAGAACGAAGTCAGCTTGGAATTTGGTCATATCGACTATCTCATCAATGAACCGGTTAATATCCGGGCTGGTATTGTGCTCATCCCGATCGGAAAATTTAACCTACTCCACGACTCGCCGTTGAATGACTTGACCGATCGCCCGCTTGTCAGCCAGTTTGTGATTCCATCAACCATGTCTGAGACAGGCGTGGGATTCTATGGCACCTTATACCCTGGGCGAACCAGTAAGCTCGACTATGAATTCTACGTGACGACCGGTCCTTGCGGGTATGACGCTGACGGCACCCCGCGCGTCAATGAGGAAAACGGCACAAAAAACTCCCGCCAACGGAAATGCGAATCCGATGACGGACTCGACATCAATAACGGCAAAACGGTCTCAGGTCGCGTGGCCTTTAGCCCGATGCTCGGAGTCGAGGTGGCAGGGTCAAGCTACTATGGCAATGCCGCGCCTTCCGGGATGAGCAGCCAACCCCTCAGTATCACGGCCCTAGATTGGACGTTCCAACGGGGCCCCTTCGAGTTTATCGGCGAAGCTGCCTGGGTCTATGCGAAAGGAAACTCGCGTGCCATTCAAGGAAACACGATGGGATTTGCTCCAGGATCTTTACTGACAGGAATCGAGGGCAACAGCGGTCCGGGTATCCCACCGCAACGCATGAATGGCTACTACCTCCAGGGCAACTATCATTTCATGCCGGCGTTCTTGACCAAGTTTTCCCCGAGACGGTTTGGCGAAGGATCGACGTTCACGGCTGTGATCCGGTACGACAAGGTGAACACCAACCTGGATAACAGCAATGGAACAGGTGGCTTCGGCAACCTGGAGCAGATTTCATTTGGCCTGAATTATCGCCCCATCGAGGATGCTGTCTTCAAAATCAGCTATCAGTACATGCCGGAGGCGTTTAACCCGAACACCGCTGAACGAATTCACGACTCGGCTCTGGTCATCTCTGCCGCGACGTATTTCTAAGGCGAACACCGGCGATCCCTTTCCACCGAGAGGGGTCGCCGTGAGCAAGAAAGAGCAGTGTGCATATTGCCTACACCTCGAATAGCCCTGGTAGTCCTCGCGCTCCTTTCTGTCGGATGCGCCGTTCTGAGCGGAAGCCGAGAGCAATATTTTGTGTGCTCCTATGACAGCGTCTGGGATGCCGCGCTCGAGACCATGAAGGGGCAATCCGTCGCGACCTACGATAAAGAGAAGGGACTGATCGAGACAAGCTGGCTGGACGTCCCACCAACCTCAGAACGGTCCTTTGGCATCTTTGGGCGGGAAGGCTTTGGCAACTACGAACGCGCACGCATGACGGTGTCCGTCAAACGAATGAATGACGTGGCCTCTGTGAGCGTATTGGAAACCAGGCAGCAATGGCATTCACGCGGTGGCGCCACCTCCCAGGCCACCAAGTGGTGGCCTATAGAACCATCGGAAGATGCGATGAACGACGTCGTCGTTCGGCTCAACGCCAAGCTGAAAGAGAAAGGCTGTGTCGCCTCATGAATCGTCGAGGCTGGCTCCTGGCAACATCTTTCATCATTCTCGTTCTTCCCCTCCCTGTCCGGGCGAACGAGTCTGGGACAGCCGAACTCAAACGCTATCTCACGGAACAGGAGATGAACCATGCCGAAGTCTTTCTGACAGAGGAAGAGGCGGTCAAAACTAATGTTCCCAAAGTCCGAACGGATCCGGAAAGATTTCATTCGGCTGACGCCAGAGAAGAAGGCTCAGATAGAGGAGCGGATCGGCTGGAAATTTCCTGAAGAATATTTCGAAGTCTACATCGGCGAGACCGGCGCACAGATTGACGGGTATGCCTTGGTCCAGAATACCATCGGCAAGCACAAACCCATGACGTACATGGTCGGGGTAGATGAGACTGGGCACGTCTTGAACGTGGAATTGTTGGTGTTTCGGGAAGCTCGCGGCAGCGAGGTGCGGACCAAACGCTTCAACGTGCAGTATGAGGGCAAGACGGTGTCCGATCCGGTCAGGCATCAACAAGGACATTATCAACATCAGCGGCGCCACCATGTCTGTCCGCTCGATGACCGCGGGAATTAAACGGGTGCTGGTGCTGGTCGATGAGTTTTATTTAAAGCCGGCAGGACTTGGCAGCGATACCGTGGCCACCAAGAAATCTGAGATGGGATTTTCGGCTCCATCTTCGGAAATTAACAAGGGTCGACGACATTCTCAACCATGCGCAACTTCAACACTCGCTTCCGACTCCGCGACTCAGATCGGCATATCCGGCTAGTCTACACTTTCTTTCTCCTCTTGATGCTGGCTGGCTTTACCTTTTCTTTCTTCTGGGCCCACAGTATGACGGGGCTCTCACCTCAAGGAATCGCCAATCACTACCGCGGATCGGATGCAACATTCGGCGAACCGATGTCGTTCAGAGAGCTGGCAGAAATCACCCACTTCCACCTCTTTACGATGCCGGTCGTGTTTATGATCCTAGTACATGTGCTCTATCTCACCAGCGCCGGCAACAGATTGAAAGTCGTCACGACATGGATCTCATTCGGTGGGGTGACGCTAGATCTCTTGTCTCCCTGGCTCATCAGCTACGTCTCTCCCATATTCGTATTAACCATGCTGACGGGCGATACCCTCATGACGGTGGGTTTTCTGATCATGATGGCAATCCCTCTCTACGAGATGTGGGTCTTGAATCAGCCGCTGATGGCAGGAAAGCACGGGGAAAAGGAATGAGCTAGCAGACCATGGTATCGTGCGGCTCAGAGTCGATGGTTGCTCGTGAGAGGGGGGGGATGACGCTGAACGGGACTGGTGCTTACGCCCCCTCTTTCTTGATCTGTTCCGCCAGATAGTTCTCCAGCCCCACCTGCTTGATCGTTTCCAGCTGCGTTTCGATCCAATCGATATGGGCGTCCACGTCTTTGGCCATATCCTCGAGCATGTGCCGCGTGGTGAAGTCGGTCACCTTCGTACAATGCACCACGCCATCGCTTAACAAGGTGAGCATTTCTTGTTCGGCTTTCAAATCCAGCTTCAACTGCTCAGGAACAGTTTCACCTACCTGCACAGTATTCATGCGTTGCACATTCGGCACACCATCCAGATAGAGGATGTGGCCGATGAGCTCATCAGCGTCTTTCATTTCAGCGATGCTCCGCTCTCGCACTTTGTGGTGGAGTCGTTCATAGCCCCAGTTCTCACACATCTTGGCATGGACAAAGTATTGATTGATTGCCGTCAGATCTGCGGTCAGGATCTTATTGAGGATGTTGACGACGCCCTCTTTTGCTTTCATCGGTCTTCCCCCTTTCTCAAGATGGGCAGGCCCTCACGTAAGGGGCGCACTTGTTTGATGAAACTTTCGCAGCCAGTGGCTGCGCTTCGATTCATTATCAACACGTCTGGAGTCCTTCGTCAACTCGATCGGTCGAGTCTCCTTGAGTTTGATTTTCATCATTGGCGACACTGGTTCTCAATCTCGCAGAAAACTGAACGCGGACATCGGAGAATCTGCTCCGCAATCGTTTGAGTTGACAAGGCGAAGATAGAAGGAAGGAATGGATGGAGAGGAGAATCGGTTTAGCCTGCTTCGCGGTAGCCACACTCCTCGCTACGGCATTGGACGCTGCGGCCAACTTGCTTACTGACTTTTTCAACGAGGAACGGGGCGCTGCAGGTTGGGCAAACCTTGTTGATCGGACGATCCCACAGGGCATATTCACACGCCGGATACTTACTGCAAGCAAAGAACGAACGTCCTTTTCTCGTGCGCTTCTGGACGAGATCGCCTCCACAGCCTGGCTGAGGGCACTTCACGCCCAGCGCGAGCGGCTTGGTGGTCTTGCACTCCGGATAGGCGGAGCAGGCGATGAACTTTCCAAACCGCCCGGTCTTCACTACCATCGGACTGCTGCATTTCTCGCACTTCTCATCCGTCGTCAACTCAATCTTCGGAACAATTTTAATGGTGCCATCATCGAGCTTCTCAAAGTTCTGCGTGTTCTTGCAGGGAGGCTTGTCTTTGTACGCAGGACAGGCGAGGAACTTGCCGTTACGTCCCCATTTAATCTCCATCATTCTGCCGCACTTCTCGCAGGGAATATCCGTCGGTGGCTCCACCGTGTCCTTGGGGCCAGGAATCGTCTTCGCCTTCTCCAGGTCCATCGCGAAGGTCCCGTAAAACTCATGCACCGCCGTCACCCACGGCTTGGTGCCTTCTTCGATCTCGTCCAACTCCTCTTCCATGTGCGAGGTGAAGTCGACGTTGATCAGGTCCGGGAATCCCTTCATCAGGAAATCGTTCACGGTCCGCCCTGTTTCGGTCGGAGCGAACCGTCCGTCCACCTTCTCGGCATATTTGCGATCTTGAATCGTCGAAATGATGCTCGCATAGGTTGATGGCCGGCCGATGCCTTTTTCTTCCAATTCCTTGATCAGCAAGGCTTCGTTATACCGAGGCGGAGGCTGGGTGAAGTGTTGCTTCGAGAGCACGCCGGGGACCGTCTGCCCCTCCTGGGATACGAGCCGCAGCCGCTCTCCCTCGCTGAGCAGAGGCAGCTGGCGCTCGACCTCGTCCTCAACCTCCTGTTCGCTCTTTTGTTTCTGCGCGAAGAGCTCCTTGTCAATCCCCTCCATGTAGACAATCGTATGGCCGGGAAACTTCACCACGGTGCCGGTCGATCGGAAAAGAAATTTCTCGTTCGTCTTGACAGGACTCGAGTCCACGCGAGTCACGTCGAGGATCGCAGGGACCATCTGCGACGCGATAAACCGGTTCCAGATCAACTGGTACAGCTTATGGACATCCGGCTCTACGTACTGTCTGATAGACTCCGGGTCGCGCGCCGCTGACGTGGGACGAATCGCTTCGTGTGCTTCTTGCGCCGCTTTCTGAGTCTTGTACACGTTCGGCGTGGCGGGCAAGTATTCTGCGCCAAACCGTTCCTGGATCACCTGGCGCGCTTCTGCCATCGCCTCGTTCGAAATGCGTGGAGAATCCGTCCTCATATAGGTAATGAGACCGGTCTGACCTTCCGCTCCGATTTCTATCCCTTCGTACAGCTTCTGCGCCAGGGTCATCGTTTTCTTCGATGAGAAATGCAGCTTACGCGCTGCTTCCTGTTGGAGCCGGCTGGTGATGAAGGGCGCGACGGGATTCCGTCTCTTTTCTTTTCGCTCAATCGAGTCAACGACAAACTCTTTCCCTTGAATGGCCTCGACGATGCGTCGCGCATCGGTCTCCGTCGCAATCGAGGCGTCCTGCTCCGTTGATACTGTGCAGCTTGGCTTCGAACGGGGGGGGGTTGGTCCCGGACAGCACCACCGCAATCGACCAATACTCTTCCGCACGAAACGCGTCTCGTTCCTGTTCACGTTCACAAATCAATCGCATCGCCACGGACTGGACCCGGCCCATGCTGAGTCCGCGACGCACCTTGGTCCAGAGCAATTGGCTGCCTTGGTATCCGACTATCCGGTCAAGCACCCGGCGGGCCTGCTGCGCATTCACCAGCTTCATATCGACCTGCCCCGGGGATTGCAGCGCGCGCTTGATGGCCGATTCCGTGATTTCGTTGAAGAGTACCCGGAAGACCTTTCCCTCTGTCTTTTTCTTGGACTTGGATTTTGATTTGCCGAGTAACTCCTGTTCGAGGTGCCACGCGATGGCCTCGCCTTCTCGATCAGGGTCCGGGGCGAGGAACACCTTATCGGCCTCTTCCGCCTTTTTCTTAATCTCCGCCAATACCTTCGATTTTCCCTTGATCGTCACATACTGCGGCTCGAAATCGTGTTCCAGGTCAACGCCAAGCTTGCTGGTGGGAAGATCTTTAATATGGCCGACCGAAGCCATGACGGTATAGCCCCGCCCAAGATACTTGCTGATGGTGCGTGCTTTCGTCGGGGACTCGACAATAATGAGTGCCTTGGCCATGAAGACTCCGGTTCGCTAGAGGGTTACCCTCTCATCCGTATCAAATAATACAAATCTGTGCAACTGTTCGACGATTACGCCCGAAGGTAGCGTTGCCCCGGCAGCTGTCTGACTCGCTGTCGAAGCTCCAGGGACAAGAGCGAAGCCATCACGGTGGACACCGACAACCCTGTGGTGACAATCACGTCGTCCACTGTGAGCGGGTCATACGACAAGGACATCATACACCCGCTGCTCCTCTTTGCCCAACTGATCGCCGGGTACGTTCTTCTCTCGAGAAGGCTGCAAGCGCAGGCGCAGCGTCTGTTCCAGCTGCGGCAGGACCGCGTCGATGACATCCTGTGCGCATTCGATCAAGGCCGCACCCTCTTTGAGCAGTGCGTTCGTTCCGTGACTGGTATCTTCCTTCACAAAGCCCGGAACCGCGAAGACCTCTCGGCCCTGTTCAGCGGCCAATCTCGCGGTAATCAACGATCCGCTGCTGATGGCCGCCTCTGTCACAATCACCCCCAGGGACAACCCGCTGATGATGCGATTCCGTCGAGGAAAGTGATGGCCGTGGGGTGGCGCACCCATCGGCACCTCAGACAGAATCGCCCCCCGCTCCTCGATCTGTCGGCGTAACCGCTCATGTTCCGGCGGATAGGTCCGATCGATCCCGCAGCCCAGCACCGCAATGGTGCGCCCCTGCGCAGCGAGCGCGCCTCGATGGGCCGCCGCATCAACCCCGCGCGCAAGTCCGCTCACCACCGTCATGCCCGCTCCCGCCAAGTCGTGGCTCAACTCTTCGGTCATGGCACGTCCGGCTGCCGTCGCACGCCGTGCACCCACGATGGCCACCGCCAGCTCGTCCTGCTCAGTCAATGTGCCTGTGATGTACAAGAGCGGCGGAGGGTCTGCAATCATCTTCAGTCGCGTGGGATAGGTAGGATCCAGCACGCTCCGGACTTCAATGCGCTTACGCTCGATCGCCTTGAGTTCCCGCTCTAGGCTCCGACATGCGGAACTATCAGGCCCGCGTCGTATCGCGTCTGCCAATTGCGGGCTGCATCCACTCTGAATCAACTCATCACGGGAGGTACGCAGCACAGCCTCGGGAGAGTGCCAGGCGCGAACTAACCGAAGCACCACCAGGTCCCCCACTCCATCGATCGCCCGCAGGCGGAGCCAAGACTCTAACACCGGTCTTGTCATGGGCTGACCGGAGGATGGACCCGCTACCTTAGCAGAGGAATCCGTACCTACAGGCTGGCTGAAGGGCTGCATAGGTCTTGTCGCACACGAACCACAATCCTTCGCAGGATGCTGAAAAAGTCCGCCAGCAGCGTTCTCGCGTCGTTCAGACCCCTCAACGGGGACCCGGCCGCCTCACTAACTCGGCGGCGCGCACAGACTTGGTGCTCCTTATTCGTCGCACCGTGCGCCCCAGAGGGTACGCCTCGGCCCTTCACTCGCTGCGGCCTTGCTGGACGGCCTTTTTGAGCAACCCGCGAAGACGTTCTCCTGCTGGGCCATAACGTGCGGACCATCGAAGCGCCCGAGGGGCCACAACAGTTTCTCCCCACTCTGTTAGAGCACCGCTAGATCGTACTGTTCCAGATGCAAGTGTTCGTCCGGCATGACGATGATTTTCGCGGCACACTCACGCTCCACAGCCTCAAGACCTTGTCGCTCTTCATCTTGCAACAGCCCGACGACCGAGGGATGGGCGCCGATGACGATCCGCTGCGGCTCGGGGCTGCTCCCGATCCGACGGACATCGCGGAATATCTCATAGGCCACCGTGGTCGGAGACTTCGTATAGCCCCGCCCTTCGCAATAGTGACAGGGCTCAGAGAGCGAACGCAGGAGATCCTCTCTCACCCGTTCACGAGAAATCTCGATCAACCCCAGGTCAGAGATTCTGGACACTCTGGTGCGGGCCTTGTCGGTTGACATCGCATCGAGCAACGCGTGGTATACCTTGTCACGATTCTTCTCTCGCTCCATGTCGATGAAGTCGACGATGATGATTCCGCCGATCCCACGCAACTTCATCTGATAGGCTACTTCTTTAGCCGCCTCCAGATTGTTCCGGAGAATGGTCTCTTCCTGATCGCGCTTCCCGACGAACCGTCCGGTGTTGACGTCGATGACGGTCATCGCTTCCGTATGATCGATCACGAGATGCCCACCGGACTTGAGCCAGACTTTGCGGCTGAGGGCCCGCGCCATCTCCTGTTCCACTCCCAGATGATCGAACAGACTTTCATCCTTGTCGTACAAATGAATGCGCGAAGTCTGCTCCGGCGAGAATCGCTGCACGAAGTCCCGGACCGCCTGGTATTCCTCACGCGAGTCGATCCATAACCGATCGACCTTCTTCCCGAAGAGATCGCGCACGACGCGGAAACTCAGGCTCAAGTCGGCATGGAGCAATGCCGGTGCCCCCTTCTGCTCACGTTTCGCCAGAATGTCTTGCCAGAGCACGTGCAAAAAGTCGACGTCGGATCGCAGCTCATCTTCCTTGACCCCTTCGCTCACCGTGCGGACGATGTATCCGCAGCCTGGCTGCCGCACTCGCTTCATAATGTCCTTGAGTCGAGCCCGCTCCTCGTCACGGGCGATGCGGCGGGACACACCGATATGTTCCACGTTGGGCATGAAAACAAGATACCGGCCAGGGAGCGACACATATGTCGTGACCCGCGAGCCTTTCGTGCCGATGGGCCCTTTGGAAATCTGCACCATCAGCTCTTGCCCTTCACTCAGCAGCTGCTCAATCGGCTTGGAGCTTTGGCGCCGGGGGCCCAGCATATCTCCATCCTTATCGGCATCCTTGTCGTCCTCATCCGCATCGACGAGCGTGTCGCCCGGCTCGGAGTCCAACGACAAATCCGACACGTGCATGAAGGCCGCCTTCGCGAGGCCGATATCCACAAATGCCGCCTGCATGCCAGGCAACACTTTCGCCACTTTTCCTTTATAAATGTTCCCGACAAAGTCCTTGTGCTTCGCACGATCCCCGAAGAGATCCGTGACGACTCCGCCGTCCAACACCGCGACGCGAGTTTCCTCGCGCGCGACTGTAATCGCAATTTCTACTCCCATACCGACTCCTTCCATTCAGTAGAACCGTCGCACCGATGTGCAGGACAAACGCGGGGAATCCCCAGGTTCCGGCCTTCACTCGACACCTCGTCGACCCGACGGTTCGCACCATACAATATAACCTCTTGCCTCGATCCCGATTCATTCGAGACTGTGCGATCACTCTCTCACTAAAAGAAACTCAATCGACGGCGTTTGACATTCAAGAGCAGGCCGAGCGATGCCATCGTCATAATCGTCGCACTTCCGCCGTAACTCATGAGCGGGAGGGGAATCCCTACGATGGGGAACATACCCGCCGTCATGCCGATATTGATCACGACGCAAAAACACAACATGCAGATGATGCCGACCGCCAGCAGTGCCCCGAGCTGATCCTTCGCGCGCGCCACAATTTCTAGCGAGAGCCAGATCAACCCGACAAACAACAGCAAGAGAGCCAGCACTCCGAGAAATCCCCATTCCTCCGCAAATACCGAAAAGACAAAGTCGGTATGCCCTTCAGGCAAAAACTTCAATTGGCTTTGCGTCCCTCCGTAGAGCCCCTTCCCCGTCAACTCTCCCGCTCCGATGGCAATCCGCGATTGGAGAGCATGGTAACCCTTGCCTCCAGGGTCGTAGACCGGATCGACAAACGTCATAATGCGCTGCCGCTGATAATCATGCAATGACCCCCACATCATCTCCCAGGCGAAGGGGAACAGCATCAGCGAAAACAGGAGGATGACACCCAACGCCTTCGACCGCATGCCCACCATCAGCAACATCGCGGCATAGACCGCTACGAAGCTCAATCCGCTCCCGAGATCCGGCTGCTTCAGGATCAGGAGCAGCCCTGGCAGCACCAGCAGCCCCGGGAGCACCACTCGTTGGAGCCAGCCCACCCGAGGCGCCTCCGAATAGTAGTGCGCCAAGGTCAGAATGAGGACCAGCTTTGCGAATTCCGATGGCTGGAAGGCAAATGGTCCCATCGAAATCCATCGTTGGGCCCCTCGACTGCTCTTCCCTTCAAACAGCACGACGACTAATAAGATTAAGATAATTGCATAGGCAGGATACGCTAACCGCGCGATCCGATGATAGTCCGAGAGCCACATGACTAGAAACGCGACCGTGCCGAGCACAATCCACACGATCTGTTTGGCATAAAACGGGAACGCGACCCCTTGGTCATGCGTCACGCTATAAATCGAGAGGAGGCCGATCCCCAGGATGACAAAGATCAGTCCGATAAAACGGAAATCGAAATTGTCGAAGCCACGGCTATTAATCACCCGGTCGATCATCTCGTTCCCTGTCCTCCGGCAGCCCCTTCCCGCGCAACGGCACCATCTGTCACACCGGAAGGAGCGGGGAGATCCAGTTTCACATAGGTCTCGATCAGCTCTTTGGCCAGGGGCGCCGAGGCAGAACCCCCGTGGCCCATATGTTCACCCAGCACCGCAACGGCGATCGTGGGCGCTTCAACCGGAGCGAAGGCGACAAACCAGGCATGATCGCGGAATTTCTTCGGAATATCTTTCTCTGGACCGGTGCGCAAGGCCAGCGTTTGGGCCGTACCGGTCTTCCCTGCGATCGTCACCAGCGTCGACTGCGCCCGCGTGCCCGTCCCCTCTTTGACCACCCCGGCCAGCGCCTCTTTAATCAGCGGTAAGATCCCGGCCTCAGCTTCACCGTGCGCTTGGGAACCGCAGGCCTTTGCTGTAGTTCCCCGGTCGCTCGATCCATCACTGCCTGGACCAATCGCGGACGGAACATGACGCCGTCGTTTGCGACGGTGCCGATCAAGCTCGCCATCTGCAGCGGGGTCACATTCACATAGCCCTGTCCGATTGATGCCGAGATCGTTTCGCCTGGCAGCCACGCCTCATTCTTGGCCTTCTGTTTCCAGGCCTCGGAAGGCACGATCCCAACCCGTTCAGACGGCAACTCAATCCCCGTCTCCTCTCCCAACCCAAACTGATGGGCAAAGGAGGCTATCGTCTCGATCCCCATCCGCTGCCCAACCGTGTAGAAATAGACGTCGCACGATTGCACGAGGGCGTGCCGGAGATCCACCGAACCATGCCCCCCGGCTTTCCAGTCATGATACAGCGCGCCGACCGAACTGATACCCTCCATTGCAGTAGATGGATGTTGACGGCGTAACCGTCTTGGTTTCCAACGCTGCAGCGGCCATCATCACTTTGAAGATCGAACCGGGTGGATACTGCCCTTGCGAGGCTCGATTATTCAAGGGGCGCCCCTCGTCTTGCACGATCTCGGCCCATTGTTTCGGCGTGAGTTCCCGCGAGAGGATGTTCGGATCGAAGCCAGGACGGCTGGCCATGGCAAGCACGTCACCTGTCCTGGGATCAAGCGCGACAATCGCGCCGGATTCCTCCCCCAACAGATTTTCGGCCACTTTTTGCAGCCGCACATCGATCGTGAGGTACAAATTGTTCCCAGCATGGGGCTGCTCCACAACCACGGTTCGTTTCTCATGCCCTACCGCATCAACTTCTATGCTTTTCTGCCCAGCCTGACCACGCACGAGCCGATCGAAAAATTTCTCCACGCCATATTGCCCGACAATGCTGCCCTGATGCAGGTCGGCAAATTCAGGTTTCTCCAACTGCTCGGGCGACACTTCCCCGACATAGCCCAACAGATGTGAGGCCGTCACTCCGCCAGGATAGTTCCGCTGCGATTCGACTTGCACCATCACTCCGGGCAAGTCCAGACGGTGAGACTCGACCAACGTCGCTTCTCGAAGGGTTAAGCGATCCTTCACCTTGCGCGGCAGTTGTTTACTGCCGCGAGCCGTGAGCTTGTTCCTGACGAGCGCAGCATCTAACCCCAGGAGATTGCTGAGCTGATCGATGAGCAGGTCGCGATCTTTGACCTCCTCCAGCGAGACGTAGAGCGTGAAGCTGGGGACATTATTCGCCAACAACACCCCATTGCGGTCGTAGATAAGTCCTCGAGCCGGCTCCATGATGACGGAGCGTGTCCGATTGTTCTCGGAGAGATCGCGGTAGTAGGGTCCCTCACGAATCTGCAAGTACCAGAGCTGCAGCCCCAGTAAAGCCACGACAAGCAACAAGCCGACGCGGAGAATGATCAATCGGCGTTGGAGTTCTCCAAGTTCAGAATCGTGCAGACCAGCTGTTGCCATGCGTCACAATCAACATTCCGCCACGCCCATCACGGACCTGCTATTCGGTCCTCAGGCGGGTGAGATCAAACCGTTGAGAGAGCAGCCAATAGAATCCCGCCCCCACCGCCCCGTCAAAACAAGCCTGCGGAAGGACGATCGACTCGACCATCCACCACATCTGAGACACGTCGAGATGCCTGAAATTCATCGCGGCAAACAGCCCGCTCGCCAATGACACCAACATCAGCCCCACACCCAGTGAGATCGACGTCACCTGCGACACCTGCCGCCCCAGGAATCCTGCCAAGAGCCCAACGCCCCCGTTCGTCAAGAGACTAAACCAAAGTTCGCCGGCTGAGAACAGACTCAGGACCCATCCGATCGCGAGCCCCACGAGAAGGCCTTCCAGTTCACCAGCAAAAAGCCCGGCAAGCGCGGCGGCCACAAGCCCTAAATCCGGCTTGATATTCCACACGCTCAGATGTGGCAGCAGCGTCGTCTGCAGGGGGACGAGCAACAGCACGAGTATCAGATAGAAAAGGTATTTCATGGTGATGGCTTCCCGAGCAGATCCGCTCCCGCCCCGGTCTTCGTGGACTGTCCATAGGATGTCTGAATCACCAACACTTCCTCCACACGACCGACATCGACTTCCGGCATGAGTTCGGCAGACTGGAAGAGGGCGCCTTCCTGTTTATCGATGCGCGTGATCGTGCCGATCACGAGCCCTCGGGGGAAACCTCCGACAAGGCCCGAGGTCACGACCCGATCACCGTCTCGGAGCGTCGACAACAACGGAATATACTTCAGCTGGGCCAGCCCTTGTTGAGTCCCTTCCACAATGCCTTCGTCTCTCGTCCGCTGAATGAGACCAGCGATGGCGTTGTTCGGATCAGTCACCAAGAGCACCACCGACGGACGCCCCTGTCGTTTTCACAACGCGCCCGACGACACCAGCGGGCGTGACTACTCCCATGTCCGGCTTGATCCCGTCACTCTCGCCCTTATTGAGAATGATGGCACGATATCGGTTCGTGGCATCACGCCCGATGACTTGAGCGGCTACCATCGTGGGGAGCGCCTGCTCCTTAAAATGCAGCAGGGCCGTCAATCGTTCTGTCGCGGCGGCGGACTCACGCAACTGGCTATGTTGCCCGCGCAACCACTCAATTTCTTTCCGTAGTTGTTGGTTCTCTTCCCGGACCCCTTGCAACGCCACGTACTGTTCCCAGCGATCAGCAATGCCAGCATCGATGGACGCAATGGCTTCGAGCGGAACACGCACGACGTGTCCAATTGGCCCATCCAGATACTGCAAGAGTCCTTGGATTTGACTGGGAAGCAGAAAAAGAGCCACCAACAGGAGAGCAAAGCAGGCAAACGCCAGGCGTCTGGCACCGTAGGGAGAGCGAGAGTGAGCCATCCACATAAAGGAGTTAGGGATGGAACCTTATCGGTAGGTATTGGCCTGGGACATCACCGACACTTTGGCGAGCAGATCCAACTCATCGAGGATTTTCCCGACCCCCAAGACTACGGAAGTCAGGGGATCATCCACGGTGATGATCGGCAGATTCGTTTCCTCCCGAAAACGCGTATCCATGCCCTTCAGCAAAGATCCCCCGCCCGTGAGTACGACGCCACGATCGATAATGTCGCCCGCCAACTCGGGCGGGGTATTCTCCAATGCCACTTTAATCGCGTTGACGATTGTTCCGATCGGTTCCTGCAGCGCTTCTCGGACTTCCGCGTCATCCACCACCAGCGTGCGGGGAATGCCGGAAATCAAGTCGCGCCCCTTAATCATCATTGTCTTGCGTTCCTCAAAGGGATAGGCGGATCCGATTTCGAACTTGATCCGCTCCGCCATATGTTCACCGATGAGGAGATTATACTTCTTCTTAATATAATTCATGATCGCATCGTCCATGCGATCGCCCGCGACCTTGACAGACTCGCTATAGACAATTCCGCCGAGCGAAATGACGGCAATATCGGTCGTGCCGCCCCCGATATCGACCACCATGTTGCCGGAGGGTTCGGTGATCGGAAGACCGGCGCCAATGGCTGCGGCCACTGGTTCTTCGATCAGATACACTTCGCGAGCGCCGGCTAATTCAGCCGAGTCTCGGACTGCCCGCTGCTCCACCTGCGTAATGCGCGACGGCACACCGATGATGATGCGCGGACGCACGAATGCGCTGCGGTTGTGAGCTTTCTGAATGAACCGTTTCAACATCTGCTCTGCCATTTCGAAGTCCGCGATCACGCCTTCTTTCATGGGCCGCACCGCAATGATGTTGCCCGGCGTGCGTCCCAACATTCGCTTCGCTTCCGTGCCGACCGCGAGCACTCGTTCGGTCTTCTTCTCAACCGCCACGACCGAGGGTTCGTTGAGCACAATCCCTTTCCCATGCACATAGACGAGGGTCGACGCCGTCCCCAGGTCAATGGCCAGGTCGTTTGAGAACCATCCGAAGATATCGCTCCCAAAGCCCACGATTGCTCTCCCTTCCCCTCAGACTCTGACGGCACACTCAGTCAGGCAACGCCAGTCGACCTGCATCCAACACCTGGGTACCGGCAACCTCGTCACCAAGACGCCGCCCCTGCTCGTTCCCAAGAATCAATACCGCTTCAAACGCAATGATTACTACAGACACAAGCCATCCCACATACGGGACGGCGAAGGCTAACTGAGCGACCGCAAAGGGCAGATTGCGGATAATGGATTCCCGAAACCCTGCTGCCTCACGCCGATCCGGACGCACCGTCTGGAGGCCGATCACCCGCTTACCGATACTGCGCCCACCGGCAAATCCATCAGCAACCAGTATATACGCCAATCCTCCAAGAAAACCTACCGGCACGATCATTTGACCGGCTGCCGCGACAATGAACAGATCGATCAGCTTGGCGATGCCACGGTTCAGGACCCGCGCCTTGGGGTAGATCCCTCCACCGATTAAATGAACCCCGCTGACCTCCTCCGCCAAGGGATCTCCTTACAATTAGTGGCAAAGTATAGCAAATCAGACTACCTAGCACAAATAAAGACCATTCTCCGGCAGATCGACACTGCGGGTGATATTTCTCGTCTTCACGAACAGACCACTCTATTCGATCCTGAGATCGCAGCTTGGAGGAAAGGCCGTCTCTTGCCTTTGCATAGATCCCTGAGTAGAATCCGTCCATACGAATCTCCCGAGGGGTTGTCATGCTCAAATTGATGCGCGAAGCGTCGCATAGCTATCCGTGGCTCCTCAAGTCCATCATGGGGGTCATCGCCCTCGCCTTCGTCATCACTATGGGCTGGTGGGGATTCCGTGATCAGCCCAGCAGCGGCTCCGTCGTGGCCTCAGTCGGAGATCTCACCGTATCCCACGATGAATTCCGACGCGCCTATGAGAATACCTATCGCTTCTATAAGGACAAAGTCCCTGGAGAATTCAAAGACGAAACGATCAAGCAATTAGTGGTGGATCAACTCGTCGATAATCGGACCTGGCTTATCGCGGCAAAGAACATGGGCCTCACTGTGGCTGACGACGAGCTGCGTGAAGTCATCATGCAGATCCCGGATTTTCAAAAGAACGGCGCCTTCGATCCGGAGATCTACCAACGGCTCCTGGCAGCTAATCATCTGACGCCCTCGATTTTCGAAGCAATGGAAGCGAAAGAAGTGCTGAGCAACAAAGCCCGGATGATCATACGCGACGCCGTGGCCCTTACCCCTGCCGAGCTTGCCGAGGCGCAAACCCTCACGCTTCGGCAAACGGAATCAGATCCCGCGAAAGCCGCCGCGGCGAAGGACCGTGCCGTGCAGGACGTCCTCTTCCAAAAGCAGCAACGCGCTCTGATGGCCTACACTGAATCGCTCAAAACGACCGTCCCCATCAAGATCAACCGCGAGTTGCTTTAGCGCCCCTCCCGAATCATCGAGTCCTAAGTCTCAGGCGATCTTCGTCAGGGCTTTGACTTGAAGACTTGATAACTTTCAGACTCGTCACCAGGTGTGGAAAAATAGTTATGCACTGAATACACCGTTGGAATCTGACAGAATAGGACACAGATGAAGAATAGCCGCAGGATGCTCAAAGAAGGCCGTCCAGCAAGCCGCAGCGAGTGAAGACCGACGTCCATTGCGCACGGTGCAAGAATAAGGAGCACCAAGTCTGTGCGCGCCGCCGGTTAGTGACGCGTTCCCGTTGAGGTCTGAGACGAGCGAGAACGCCGCTGGCGGACTTTTTCAGCATCCTGCTAGAGAATCAACATCGCATCGCCATAGCTATAGAAGCGGTACCGCTCTCGAATCGCCTCTGCATAGGCCTGGCGAAGAAATTCGGTCCCGGCCAATGCGGAGACCAGCATCAGCAATGTGGTGCGTGGCAAGTGAAAATTCGTGAGGAGGGCATCGACCACCTTGAACGGAAACCCTGGTGTCATAAACATATCGGTCTCTCCACGATAGGGTCGGATCTGGCCGTCCGCGCGAGCCGCAGTTTCGAGCGCGCGTACGACCGTGGTCCCGACAGCGACAATTCGTCTCCCTGTCGCTCGCACCTGCTCGATGGCACGAACAGCCTCTGCTCCGACCTCGATCCATTCCGTGCCCATCCGATGGTCTTCGATCTGATCGACCGTCACCGGTTTGAAGGTCCCGACACCAACATGTAGCGTGACGGTCGTGAGACCGATCCCTCGCTGTTGCAGCTGTGCCAGCAGCTCCGGTGTGAAATGGAGCCCGGCGGTCGGCGCCGCAATGGCGCCCTCATGCTGAGCGAACAGGGTTTGGTACCATTCCCGATCCCGGTCGGTCGGTGCGCGTTTCAAGTAGGGAGGAAGCGGCATTCGACCATATTGTCGCAGCCATTCGGACAACGGAATCGGACTCTCAACCCGAACCGTCGTTCGGGTCGCGCCACGCTCGACCACCACAGCAGAAGCCTCTGCGCCCATCTCAATAATCTGTCCAGGTCGGAACGTTCCCTTGATCAGCACTTCCCAGATCGCATCGCCAAGATCCTTCACAAAGAGGATCTCGACCTCCGCGCCGGAAGGACGCTTCCGTCCAGCCACGCGCGCGGCCAACACCTTCGTATTGTTGACCACGAGGAGATCGCCGGGCTGAAGAAGATCGGACAACTCGTCGACGCGGCGATGGGCGAGCGAGCGATCAAGCACGCTGCAGAACGAGCAACCTGGCATGATCGCGCGGGAGGATTGGGTGAGCGGCAATGAGCGAGCAGTCGAACGGAAAATCGAATTCGGAGAGCTGCATCAGGAAGACGGAGGGATCGGAGGTTTGGTCAGCGTCATATTCTGCAGTTCGGTACCCGGATAATAATACCGAAGAATCGTGGAGAAGGGATAGCCCAACTCAGCCAGTTCTTTCGCGCCCCACTGGCACATGCCGACGGCGTGGCCCGCGCCGAAGCCGGAAAGCACCACATCTCGGCCGATAGATTCGATGGCAAACTGCGTGCTCGGAATAATGGTGTACCCAACCGCTTTCCGCAACTCTTCTCCGCGAAGAACCAATTCTCCACCAGAATGGAGGATGCGCAGCTTCGCGACTCGCCCCCCGCGGCTGAACGACAAGGGCGTCATCGTCGCGATCGTCCCCACGGAAAATCCCTGCTGCCGCAAATTCTGTTCGAGGGTGTCGATTTTGAAGGAGGACTTCCATTGATAGTAGGGCGACGCCAGGTCGAAGGGACACTCTACGCCCTTGAGATAGGGATATTCTTTCGACCACACATTCATGGCATCTTCCGTCAACCCGGCGGCCGTCGATGAGAAGGCTGCGTAGATCGGCGCATCCTGATAGGTCACGACTAGCCCTCGCGTATCTTCGACCGCGCGCAGGATCCCCGCATCAATCCCCTGCTTCCCGCGATAGACTTGGTCCTGCACCGTAGCCTCCACGTCGTACTCCCGCGTGGCGCTCAACATCTGCTGGTAGAGCGCATAGGTCCGTGCGGCGACCGCCTGCGCTTTCAACATCTCCGGGTGCCAGGTCGAACTGACCTCAGCGGGAACCACCCCTTTGACGTACTCTTCAAGATCCACCCGATTAATGACCAAAAACCCATTGCCTCTTCGCACGAGATGGACAAGGCCGCTCACCGAGATCGCCGTGCCGGAGTCGCCAGATGATATCGCCGCCCCGTTGGGCTTCCGAGCGGGCCGTGGGAAGGTCAGCGTGAGGCCTTGCTCTCCGCCATGCAGCGTCAGTTGCTCCGTCTGCATGCGGACGCCATTCCGCAGAAACCCTGTTCCAGCGGCTGCGACCTGGACCGGAGCGCGCAGAGCCTGAGCACGGCCTTTTGCGTCCGTAACCCACAACAGACCGTCTGCACGGATATCGAGCCGTGACACGTCGGCCGACAGCAGAACTCGGATCGACTCGGCCGCCTCGGCTTCCGATGACAGGCTGAGAAGGCATGCTCCTGCCATGATGGCACGGCAGACTCCACCCCTCAACAGCTTCACCGGCGAAAGATCCATGTTATTAAATAGAATACCAGACTCAGGATGACGCTCACGAGCAGGCTGGTTGCGAGGGGAAATGAGAAACTGAAGTTATCTCGTCGAATAGAGATGTCGCCGGGAAGCTTGCCGAACCATCCCAGGAGATTCCCAATTCCTGGAACGCGGTCTGCGATCAGCAGCAACAGGCCGACCAGCACCACGCATAGCCCGACTCCGATGAAGACCTTGCCGAGACTTCCCCACTCAGCCATCAGCCTTGAGCCAAATGTTCTGCGATTTGCACCGCATTGAGGGCGGCCCCTTTGCGCAAATTATCCGCCACCACCCACAGATTGAGACCATTGGCGATCGACTCATCTTCACGAACGCGGCCGACGTAGACCTCGTCCTTCCCCGCAACCTCCAACGGCATGGGATAGATCTTGTGTGCCGGATCGTCATAGAGCAGCACGCCGGGCGCGGTGGATAGAATGGCGCGGGCCTCATTGGCCGATAACTTCCGCTCAGTCTCAATGTTGACGGCTTCCGAATGTCCGACATACACCGGGACCCGCACCGTCGTCGCCGTCACATGAATCGACTGGTCGCCCATGATCTTTCTAGTCTCATGGACCATCTTCATCTCTTCCTTCGTATACCCTGACGGCAGAAAATCGTCGATCTGAGGCAAGCAATTGAAGGCGATCTGATAGGGGTAGACCTTGGGACTCGCCGACTTGAAGCTCAGCAGGTCTTGGCATTCCTCCATCAACTCATCCATGGCGTCTTTCCCCGTGCCGGAGACCGATTGAAAGGTCGTGACGACAATCCGCTTGATCCTGGCCTTATCATGCAGGGGTTTCAGCGCCACGACCATTTGAATCGTGGAACAATTCGGATTGGCAATGATACCCTTGTGCCGTTGAATGTCGTGCGCGTTCACCTCCGGCACCACGAGCGGCACTTCAGGAGTCATCCTCCAGGCGGCACTATTATCGATCACCACCGCACCGGCCTTCACTGCGATCGGAGCAAACTCTCGACTGAGCTCCGCCCCGGCAGAAAAAAGCGCGATGTCCACGCCGGCAAACGAGTCCTTCGTCAAAACCTCAATGGGCACCTCGTTCCCCTCAAATGTCACTGTACCGCCGGCCGAACGAGTCGAGGCAAGCGGGACCAGACGTGTGACGGGAAACTTTCGCTCCTCGAGCACCTCGATCATTTCTGTGCCGACCGCCCCGGTCGCACCGACGACCGCCACGACATACCCTGATTTCTTTTTCAACATGAGCCTCGATCCTACCTACAGCGCGATCTCGCGAATACGATGATTGAATGTATCGGCCACGAGCAAATGCCCCGCGCGATCCATCACGATTCCAAAGGGGTAACTCAAGCCGGCGTCGAGGGCCGCGCCCTCGTCGCCCCCGTAGTGTGCCACACCAACCCCGGCAATGCGCTCAATACACCCAGTGATTCGATCCCATCGCCGCACCAGATGGTTGTCCGAATCGGTAAAGTAGAGATTCCCCTCTTCATCCAACGCAATCCCCGATGGCCGAGAGAGACTGCTGCTGGGTGGTTCATCAGGCCCCTGGTACCGATACTCACCGCCGTCGCCCACCACAGTTCGTATCAGACCAGTGACGGGATCAACGGCACGAATCCTTCCGTTGAAGCTATCGGCAATGAACAACGTGCCATCTGACGCAAGCGCCAATCCGCTGGGACCTGCTAGACCGGTTTCCATCGCAGCCACATCATCTCCATTATACGCAGCCGTTCCTGTCCCTGCGACCGTACAAATCACTCCGGTAGCCAAATCCACCGCCCTCACGCGGTTGTTGCTCTGGTCGGCAATATAGAGGACGCCCCTCGTCGCTCACCGCTAAGGCAGCCGGTTCGTTCAACCCGGCCTCCACGGCTAATCTCCCATCACCAAAGCACCGAGGTTGGCCCAGGCCGGCAACTGTCGTGATCACCCCGGTCGCCGCATCCACACGGCGCACCCGATGGTTCAGCGTGTCCGCAATGTAGAGATGCCCCGCCCGATCGACCACAACCGCGGTCGGAAAATTCAACAGAGCTTGAACGGCAGACCACCGTCTCCACTGAAGCGTTTGGCCGGCGCTGTACCGGTCACAACATAACGCACGGTCCCACTCAAGTCAGTCTGTTGGGTAACGGCGTGCGAATTGACAGTGCCGCTTTCAGCAAAAGGATCGTCATCCACTCCCTCAGCCACCGGAGCGGGCGAGACGGGTTTCGCTCCTGATTCACCTCCCTGAATGCGGCCCGCTACCGTCCTGATACAGTTGTTCTCCCGGTCGATCTTCCGAACGACGTGGTTCTCAGAGTCGGCGATGAACAGATTTCCCTCTGCATCGAGGGTGAGACTCTTCGGCTCATTCAGACAAGCGGCAAGGGCCCCAGCTCCGTCACCGGACCACCCAGGGTCTCCGGTACCGGCAACGGTCCGGATCGATCCAGTTTTGAGATCTGTACTCATCCGTCTCGATAATCCTGACTAGTTCAGATTTCGCAGGATGGCCTCGCCCATTTCTGTCGTACTGACAAGGCGAGTACCCGGGCTATGAATATCTTTCGTGCGATAGCCGAGATCGAGGGTCTTCACGATCGCCTGCTCGATGGCTATCTGCTTCCTTATCCAACTTGAACGCGTAGGACAACATCATGGCCGCCGAGGCAATCGTCGCAATAGGATTCGCCACATTCTTCCCGGCAATGTCCGGCGCGCTGCCGTGGATCGGCTCGAACAGTCCAACCTGCGCGCCAATACTGGCCGACGGCAACATGCCGATGGAGCCGGTCAACATCGCGGCTTCATCGCTCAGAATGTCACCGAATATATTGTTGCAGAGCATCACATCGAACTGCCGCGGGTTGCGCACGAGTTGCATCGCCGCATTGTCGACATAGATGTGACTCAACTCTACATCCCGGTAATCCTTGTGGACATCGGTGACCACACGACGCCAGAGTTCGGATGACTCCAGAACGTTCGCCTTATCGACGGACATCACTTTTTTCCGACGCTTTCTCGCCGCCTCAAACGCCACTTTCGCAATGCGTTGAATTTCTTCAGTGGTATAGACCTCGGTGTTGATACCTCGCTCGCTCCCGTTCGGCAGCTTCTCAATACCTTTGGGCTTCCCGAAATAGATGCCGCCGGTCAGTTCACGAATGACGAGGATGTCGATCCCCTCAATCACCTCACGTTTCAGTGTGGAGGCATCGGCCAACATCGGATACAACCTCGCCGGACGTAAATTCGCGTAGAGGCCCAGGTGCTCGCGCAATCCCAGAAGCGCGCGTTCCGGACGCAGGCTATACTCCAGCCCCTCCCACTTGGGGCCGCCGACCGCGCCGAGCAAGACGGCATCGCTCTGTTTGGCCAGGGTCAGCGTCTCCTGAGGGAGCGGGACGCCCACTTTGTCGATGGCCTGCCCGCCGACATCACCGGACAGAAACTCGAACCGGTGCTCGAACTTCTGGGCCACAGCCTTCAGCACCTTCACGGCTTCGGGAACGATCTCCCGGCCCACTCCATCACCGGCTAGTACGGCAATCTTCGCCTTCACAGACCACTCTCCATCTTTGTGAGGAATGACCGCACCAGCCTCTATTCAAGGACTTCCTCATCCTCTGGTCGCCAAGCGGGATCGACCAAACAGAGGAACTCGATGGCGGTGGGTCCACTATTTTCCAGAGACTGCTTGCTTCCCGGCGGCACATAGATGACGGAGCCTGGTTCCACCGCGACGACCGAGTCGTCTACGGTCATTCGTCCCCGACCGGCGATAATGTAATAGACCTCTGAGGACGTCAGCCTGTGCCATTTCGACCGAACGCCGGGAGCCAATGTCCCATGCGCCACACTATACCCAAGCGCGAGCGGTTGTTTCGCCGGATGCAGCAGCTCACGCAGGACGGTATGATCGCCTGCCAGAAACTCCGGCCGATCTGCCAGGGTGACGTGAACCACGGCGCACCTCACAGCCAACGATACCTTCCCGGTCCCAGACCGGAGCCGGTGACTCTACCGTGGTCACTTTCCCTAAATCAAGTTCACCTTCTGTTCGCCCTGCGCCTGTTTTCCCGCCAAGTACGACAACTTGTTTAGCGCATTGAGATAGGCCCGCGCCGAGGCCATGATGATATCCGTATCCGCCCCATGGCCTGAGACGGTGCGTCCATCCTCTTGAACCCGGACCGAGACTTCGCCCTGGGCATCAGTCCCACCAGTGATCGCCTTCACGACATACATGAGGAGCGTGCTCTTCGTCTGCGTGATTGCGGCAATCATCCGATAGACCGCATCCACCGGCCCATCGCCCGTCCCGGTCTGGGAGATCGCTCGTCCGTCGATCTCGAGTTCAACCGTGGCAGTCGGCACCTGATCCGTCCCGCTGGCCACATGGAACGATTTCAAGGTGATCCGATCGGCCATTTTGGCCAACTCTTCGGAGACAATGACTTCGAGATCCTCTTCGTAGATCTCCTTCTTCTGATCGGCCAACTTCTTGAACCGCTCGAACGCATGGTTCACCTCCTCGTCGGAGAGCGTATACCCCAACTCCTCGAGCCGCTGTCGAAACGCATGCCGGCCTGAGAGCTTCCCCATGACCATCTTGCTCTCAACCAACCCAATCGACTCCGGCCGCATGATTTCATAGGTCGTCTTGTCCTTCAGCAGGCCGTCTTGGTGAATGCCGGACGTATGGGCGAAGGCGTTCGCCCCGACGATCGCCTTGTTGGGCTGCACCACCATGCCGGTGATCTTGCTGACCAATCGGCTGGTCTTCGAGATCTCTTCGGTATGAATCTTCGTGTCGGCTTGATAGAAATCTTTCCTAGTCCGAAGCCCCAGAACAATTTCTTCCAGTGCCGTGTTCCCTGCCCGCTCACCAATCCCATTGATCGTGCACTCGACTTGGCCGGCCCCTTCGAACACCGCCGCCAAGCTGTTCCCTACGGCCAGGCCCAGGTCGTTGTGGCAATGGACGGAGATCACCGCCTTCGCACTGTTTGGCACCTGCTCGCGAATTCCACGAATGAGCCTGCCGAATTCTTGTGGCACCGCATAGCCGACCGTATCAGGAATATTGATCGTCCCAGCTCCTGCGGCAATCACCGCCTCGATCACCTCATAGAGATAGGCAGGATCGGAGCGACTGGCATCCATGGGCGAAAACTCCACATCGTCCACATAGCCCCTCGCTCGTTGGACCATCTCGACCGCGCGCCTCTTCGCCTCGTCGCGCGTCATTCTGAACTGGTGCTTCAAGTGGATATCCGAGGTCGAGAGAAACGTATGAATGCGGACCTTCGGGGCCCCCTTCAATGCCTCCCAGGCTCGATCGATATCCTCCGGACGCGCCCGCGCCAAGCTGCAAATCGTCGGTCCTTCGACTTCCTGCGCGATTCGCCGCACCGCTTCAAAATCTCCTGGCGAGCTATAGGCAAATCCTGCCTCGATGATATCGACCCCCAAACGTGCCAGCTGCTTCGCCACCATGATTTTCTCTTCCACATTCATGCTGGCGCCGGGCGACTGTTCGCCGTCCCGCAACGTCGTATCGAAAATTCGAATCATGCGTGTCATGGTTTCACCTCTCTTCCGCTCAGGCTGCTCAAAACGGTTGTCCAGCAAGGCCGCAGGCGAAGAAAACACCGGAAGCGTACCCTCTGGGGTACGTTGAGGATGGTTTCAAGCCGAGAACGCAGCTGGCAGGCGTTTTCAGCAGCCCCAAAAACACAAAAGCCTCCATCCCCAGGCCCAGGGACGGAGGCTTGAGAAGCTCCGTGGTACCACCCTGATTTAGCCATGAACAACGTGTCGCTGTCCACAGCCCTTCATTACGCCCTGTCACGGGGGCGAGGCGGAATCCATTACTCGGGTTTCGTGGATTCTGGCTCAGAGGCGAGTTCGGCGCCGCACAGGCTGGTTTGCACCATTCACCAGCTCTCTCTCACTGCTGTACGAATCGCGTACTACTCCTCGTCGCAGCCATTAGAACTTCGATTCAATCCCCGACTGCTCGGTCTTCGGCGACGGACGTTTCCCGGCCATCTTGGACAGAAGTCCGACGAGCCGTTCTGCCGGACCGAGCAAGGCGTACCCGGCAAAGATAACAAATAGCATAACTTGGGGCCAGGCGGCTACGAGCATGAGCACCAAAATCCCCCACACGAGATAGGTAATGTGCTGACCGCCGCGGAACTTCATGTCTTTAAAGCTCCGATACTTGATGGTGCTCACCATCAAGAACGAAAGGGTCAGCGTAATAATCAGGACGAGAAGGGGCTTCACTTCCGTTCCAATCCTGACGCTATAGTGATCGAAAATCACGAGCGACGCCACGACCCCTGCCGCTGCAGGAATAGCCAACCCAGTAAAGTACTTGCCGTCCGATACGGCCGCAGCCGAATTAAACCGGGCCAACCGAACCGCACCCATCGCCACGTAGGCGAACATCACCGCCACACCAAACGTACCCTGTCCGCTCAGCGCCCAGGAATAAATCAAGAGGCCGGGAGCAACCCCGAACGACACCACGTCGGACAAGGAGTCGTATTCAAGGCCGAAATGGCTGGTGCTGTTCGTCAACCGCGCCGACTTTCCATCGAGCACATCGAAAATCATCGCCACCAGAATTGCGACCGCTGCGACCATGTAATTCGCATTGAACACGGACAGCATCGAATACACGCCGCACAGTAGATTCCCAGTCGTAAAAAGATTCGGGATCAGGTGCATGGCGGCTTTGCGCCGCTTCCCATCTCTTCCGAATGATTGACGAAGTCCAGTGGTTTTCATTGTAATTCCCCCAGGATAGTCTCCCCACCTTTGACTCGATCGCCGACTGCAACTTTTACAGCCGTCCCGATAGGAAGAAACGTATCCATCCGCGACCCAAACCGAATCAAGCCGAATCGCTCACCGCGCACGGCCCGATCTCCCGATGAGATCCAACAGACAATCCGTCTGGCAATCAACCCGGCCACCTGCACACACAGCACCTTCGCACCCTGCACTGTCCGAATCATCAGGGCATTTTGCTCGTTCATCAACGTCGCATCCGGCCTGCTGGCCACGAGAAATAAACCCGGCTGATACCGCACCTCCTCGACGACCCCTTCACAGGGGATCCGATTAATGTGCACATCGAACACGTTCAAGAAAATGGTGAGTCGAATGCTGCGATCCTTAATGAATCGTGGCTCGAACTCTTCTTCGATGGCGATGACTTTCCCGTCACCGGACGCCACGACAAGCCGAGGCCCCTGAGGAACCACCCGTGAGGGATTGCGAAAGAACCAAGAGACAAAGAGCGTCAGGATCGCCGCCCCGACCGCCACAATGATCCAGCCCAGCCATCCTGCTAGCAGTGTAACGCCGGCAGCAGCCCCGATGAAGGGAATTCCTTCTTTGGCAAACGGGATTCCGACGGCACGATCTGCCACAGAGTCCTCACTCCTCAGTTTTTGTTCTTATCGACCAGTTGGTCCTTCTTCAGCCAGGGCATCATCGCCCGCAGCCGGCCCCCGACCTCTTCGATGGGATGGGCTTCACCTTTAGCCAGCAGCGCATTGTAGACCGGACGGTTCGCCTGATTCTCCAGCACCCACTCTTTGGCGAACTGGCCTTGCTGAATTTCGCCCAAGATTTTCTTCATTTCCTGCTTTGTCTGCTCCGTCACAATCCGAGGACCCCGAGTGACATCACCATACTTGGCCGTCGTACTGATGGAATACCGCATGTTGGCAATGCCGCCCTGATAGATCAAGTCCACGATCAATTTTACTTCATGCAGGCACTCGAAATAGGCCATCTCCGGGGAGTAGCCGGCTTCCACGAGCGTCTCGTACCCGGCCTGGATGAGAGACGTGAGTCCTCCACAGAGGACGACCTGCTCGCCGAAGAGATCCGTCTCGGTTTCTTCCCGAAAGTTTGTTTCGATCACACCAGCCCGCCCGCCTCCAATTGCACTGGCATAGGCAAGGCCTACCTGCTTAGTCGTTCCGCTTGGATCCTGATGGATCGCGAGCAAGCACGGCACCCCGCTGCCTTTCGTATATTCCGATCGAACGAGATGGCCCGGTCCTTTCGGAGCGACCATGAACACATTGATCGTGGACGGTGGCACAATTTGTCCAAAATGAATATTGAAGCCATGGCCAAACGCGAGAGAGGAGCCCGGCTTCAGATTCGGGGCAATGTCCTGCCGATAGATGGCCGCTTGCGCTTCGTCAGGCGCGAGAATCATGACGACATCGGACGCCTTGACGGCATCGGCCACCGGCATGACTTTCAGCCCGCTTTGCTCCGCCTTCTTCCATGAGGCGCCTTCGCGCAACCCAATGACAACGCTCACGCCGCTCTCCTTCATGTTGAGCGCATGGGCGTGGCCCTGACTGCCATAGCCGATCACGGCAACTTTCTTGTTCCGGATCTGTTGAATATCGGCATCCTTGTCGTAGTAGATCTTCATCAATCACTCCTGGGTAACAACGGTGTTCGCTCTACTGAACTGATGTGGATGATGCGCCAGGCAGAGCCTATTCGCGGGCAATCTTTTTCGCCTGCACACCCGCCGACCGAATCGACTCGCGGGCAACCGCAACCCGTCCGGTACGTGTGAGTTCTTTGATTCCGAGGGGCTGCAGCAGGTTGATGATCGCTTCAATTTTTCGTGGATCTCCGGTCACCTCGATCGTGTACGTCGCCGGCGTGGAATCGATGACGTTGGCCCGGAAAATATCGGCGATCCGCAACGCTTCCGCGCGATCTTCCGGCCGCGTATGCACCTTAATGAGCGCCGTCTCCCGCGAGACAAAGTCGCTCTCGTTCAGATCCACGACCTTAATGACGTCGATTAATTTATTGAGCTGTTTCACGATCTGCTCGATGATCCGCTCATCTCCAGACGTGACAATGGTCATCTGCGACATGGACGGATCGAGCGTCGGCGCGACCGAAAGACTTTCAATGTTAAAACCGCGCCCGCTGAAGAGTCCGGCAATGCGGGACAAGACTCCGAACTTATTCTCGACCGTCACGGAAATAATATGTTCCATGGAAATACGAGGAACGTATGGCTGATAGCATATGGCCCAAACCAGGGGCCCGGCGCCTTCAAGTGTATGCCATCAGCGATGTGCTATACGCTCTCTTCCTCTTACGCCGTTAACACGGTGTCTTTGTCTTCCGGCGTCACCAAGCCGGCTTGAGACTGCTTCTTCTTGAGCTCCGGCGGATCTTCGAGAATCATCTCGTGATTGCAGCCACCGGCCGGAATCATCGGATAGCAGTTCTCGTACGGATACGTCGGGACATCCACGATGACTGGCTTATCGGTGGCCATCGCTTCTTTCAGCACGCCGTCGAGATCCGCCACCTTGTTCGGCGCGGAGTCCGACTGCGCCATACGCTTCCGCCAATTTCACGAAATCCGGCGTCGTACCCAGATAGCTGGACGCATAACGCCCTTCGTAGAAGAGATCCTGCCACTGACGCACCATCCCGTGGAATCGATTGTTCAGAATGATGACCTTCACCGGCAGCTTGCTGACCACCGCCGTCGCCATCTCCTGCATGTTCATCTGGATACTGCCGTCGCCGGCGATGCAGAGGACAAGGCGATCTCGAAAGGCGGCCTGCGCGCCCATGGCCGCGGGGAATCCAAAGCCCATCGTCCCAAGACCACCGGAGGTCAACCACCGGTTCGGCTTCGCCAGCTTGAAGTACTGTGCGGCCCACATCTGGTGCTGTCCGACGTCCGTCGAGACGATTGGGTCTCGACCCTTCGTGAGCTCATACAGCCGCTTCACCACCTGCTGCGGCTTGATCGGCCCGTCCTTTTCCTGGTGATACGCCAAGGGGTGATCTCGCTCCCATTCGCGGATCTGATCCCACCAGGGCTTCCGGAGTTCCTTCTGCTCGCCGTTCACCGTCGCGCGCAGAATCTGGTTCAACTCGCGTAACACGGCCTTACAATCGCCGACGATCGGAATATCGACGTTGATGTTTTTTCGGATCGACGTTGGATCGATGTCGATGTGAATGATCTTGGCGTAGGGGCAAAATTCCGACACCTTGCCGGTCACCCGATCGTCGAACCGCGCGCCGACCGCGATCACGAGATCGGAGTAATGCACCGCCATATTGGCTTGATAGGTGCCGTGCATCCCCATCATCCCCATGGACAATGGATGTTCGCCGGGAAACGCGCCAAGGCCCATGAGCGTCATGTCCACCGGGATCTGCGTCATCTCGGCCAATTCGAGCAGTTCCTGCGAGGCACCGGAGAACACCACGCCGCCGCCCACATAGAGAATCGGCTTTTTGGCTTTGGTAATCGCTTCAGCCGCTTGCTTGATCTGCCATTTGTTCCCGTCATACACAGGGTTATAGCCGCGGATCGACACAGAATTCGGATAGGTAAAGTCCGCCTTCGCCATCGACACGTCCTTGGGAATATCGACCAGCACCGGCCCTGGGCGCCCCGTCGTCGCGATGTAGAAGGCTTCTTTAATCGTCGCGGCGAGATCGTTCACATCTTTCACGAGAAAATTGTATTTCGTGCAGGGACGGCTCAACCCGACATTGTCCGCTTCTTGAAACGCATCGTTGCCGATCAAGTTGGTCGGAACCTGTCCGCTGAAGCAGACCAGCGGCACGGAGTCCATGTACGCATCAGCCAACGCCGTAATCACGTTGGTCATACCGGGACCAGACGTCACGAGGCACACGCCCGCCTTGCCGGTGGCCTTCGCATAGCCTTCGGCCATATGACCCGCGCCCTGCTCATGACGCGTCAAGATTATCTCGAGGTCTTTCTGTTGGTGGAGCATGTCGAAAATCTTCAAAACGACCCCGCCGGGAAGCGCGAAAACGGTCTTCACACCCTCCCGCTTGAGGCATTCGATGAAGATCTCAGCACCGGTGAGTTTCATGACGGAACCTCCCTCCATACCGCCAGTGAGAACTAGGCGGAGGAGTCAGCACACAATATGCTACGCTGCGGCTGGTCCAATTTAGACCTGACACGACTCCCGCGACTGCTCAGAACGTTCTGAAAAATCAGGGAGAAAGATGTGTGATCCTATCACCACGTGTTTCCACCGTCAATAGTAGAGCGGGGCTGGGAGCCTCCTTCCCTGACAGTCTGTCTCCCCACATGATAACATCCAGCTTCATCACGCTGGCCCTGAGTCGCGCCTCCATGAGCATGCCTGTCCGTGTAACGATCCTGTCTCGTGAAGACTGCCATCTGTGCGGAGTCGTGTACCGAATCGCGCTACATCTTCAATCAGAACTCCACATCGAAACGAGCAAAGTGTATATCGACGGTGACAGCGTCTTGACGGAACGTTATGGGGCGCGGGTTCCCGTCGTCTTGCTCGACGAGGTCGAACACTTCGCAGGAAAAGTGACGGAAGGGGAGCTACGTCGAGCGATAAAAAGAGCGCGGTGGAGAAGACCGATAAGCCGGATTCTGTCCCGCCTGGGATATGCTCCCAAGCGGGGGTGATCATTTCTCTAGGATTCGAGTTACCTCGAACCTCAAGCGACCTACCCGAAGACCTCGGCCGGGCCAGCCGGTCGCCGACTCTCCGAAGAAAGCCGACAGATGTCTTCCTATTTGGCCTTGCATCAGGCGACGCTTACCCTGCCGGTGATGTCGCCACCACCGCGGTGGGCTCTTACCCCACCGTTTCACCCTTACCTGAGCCAAAGTGACCAGATTGGAATCCCGTCGCTTTGGCCATCGGCGGTTTGTTCTCTGTGGTGCTGGTGTCGGATCGCTCCGCCTGGGAATTACCCAGCGCCCTGCCCATGAAGTCCGGACTTTCCTCTCAGAGCGTCACCGCTCCAAGCGATCACCCGGTCTTCTCCCTCGCGCTAGAGTACTATAGGACTGGATGTCCGCGCTTTCAAGGGCTCACCACGAATGCCTCGACTTACTGCACGGGCGGCAACAGTGCCGCAGGCACCGGCGGCTTGGCCTGGTAAATGGCCATGGCCTCCGGCATCCACTTTTTTAGCTGAGTGATACGGGTCTCGTGGCTTGGGTGCGTAGACATAAACTCTGACGGCGCGTCACCACCGGACATCTGCCCCATCCGTTCCCACAGAGCTACAGACTCGCGCGGGTCATAGCCGGCATCCGCCGCGAGCAGAATCCCGACATAATCCGCTTCCGATTCATGCTTTCGGCTGAAGGGCAGCAACACGCCGACTTGCGCCCCCACACCAAGCGCCGCCATCGCCGATTGCCCCAACATCCCACCCCCGCCTGCCGCCCCGGCTGCCGCGCCAATGACCTGAAGCCCGGCATTCGTCAGTTGGCCCTGGCTCATCCGTTCTGCACCGTGTCGGGCCAAGGCATGGACAACTTCATGCCCCATGACGGCGGCCAGCCCTGCTTCAGTCTTGGCCATGGGAAAGATGCCGGTATACACCGCCATCTTACCGCCAGGCAACGCAAAGGCATTCGCCGTCTTGTCATCCTTGATGATCGTCACTTCCCACTGAAACTGCTGCGCCATCTCAGCATACTTCGAACGCTTCGCCGCTTCGACGATGCGGGCCGCCACGCGCTTGACCGGTTCGATCTCGCGGGGATCTTGCGACTGCCTGAGCTTGGGATCGTTCTTCACCTGGCTATACGCCCGTGCGCCTAATTGTATCTCCTCGGATACCGAGGTCATCAACAACTGTGATCGCCCGGTGTATGGATTCGTTTCGCACCCGCTGACCACCGCCACTCCCAACCCCGCGACAACCAACAGCACTCCGCGAGAGAACGACCTCCATGCCTGCATCGCACATTCTCCTTGATAATGACCCGTTGCCTACGATTTGAAAAATTGACCGTCCTTTGAGGCTCTGTTAGATTACCCCGCCGCTCTGAGATTTTCTACTAAGGCCATTTGCCTGTGACCGACAAGACGCCGCACACCTCGATCGAACGCATCGGCATCGATGAATCCGGCAAGGGAGACTATTTTGGTCCCCTGGTCATCGCCGCCGTCTTCGTCGACGCCATCACGCAGGAGGAACTGACCCTCATGCAGGTCCGGGACAGCAAGAAAATCTCAGACGGCCGCATACTTCAAATGGCGCCCGATATCAGAATAATTTGCCCTCACAGCATTATCGCAATCGGTCCGCCACGATACAACGAACTCTACACGAAGATCCGGAACTTGAATCGCCTGCTGGCATGGGGACATGCCAAGGCCCTGGAGACTTTGCTGGAAAGGGTTTCGTGCGGGCGCGCGATCTCGGATCAGTTTGGCGACGAGCGGTTGATCCTGAATGCATTACAGGAGAAGGGACGCACGATCGTATTAGAACAAAGGCATAAAGCCGAATCCGATCTAGCCGTGGCCGCCGCCTCGATCCTGGCCCGTGCAGAATTCCTCCTGCGATTGAAACGTCTCTCGGATGAGATCGGCACGACGTTGCCCAAAGGCGCGTCACCCGCCGTCGAACTGGCCGGACGCATGATCGTGAAGAAGCATGGAGAGGAACGACTGGGGTCGGTCGCCAAACTGCACTTCAAAACGACTCAGGCTGTTTTGGGAAAAACAGACTAGACCGACTCGCCAATCTCGAAGATCGACGACTTATCGAGTTCGGGGCCTGACGTTGTTTCAACAGGAATTTGTCCATCCCAGTAAAGCATCCGCCGGCAATAGGGACAGGTATGGAGATCTTCCGCGCGTTTCACTTCTGAAATCAGTTGCGGAGGAAGCTGAAGACGGCATCCGGAACAGATCCCCTCTTTGATCTCAGCGAGCGGTTGATCCTTCCGCGCTGCCTTGATCGTGTTATAGCGGCTGAGGAGCCCCTTCTCGACATGAGCCGAACGGGCTTGCTGCTGCGCTTCGAGATCGGCCAACTCTGTTGAAAGTGTGTGCTCCAGTTCGTCGAGCGCCTGTTTCCCCTGCGCAAAGGCCTTTTCGATGGCGCTGAGCTTCTCTTGTGCTTCTTTCGCCGTGCGCTGCAGTTGTTCGATCTTCTCCATACACAGCAAAATCTTCTCCTCGATGTCCCCTTTCTTCTTGTTGGCAACCTCGATCTCGAAGAGATGCGCTTGATATTCCTTATTAGACTTCAACTCTGACAGCCGCGACTTCATTTTCTCAGTGTGCGCTTCATGCGCTTCAAGGTCTTGTTCGTGCGACCGCCGTTCCTTGATGAAAATCTCCACAGAGGCGCTGGTTTGTTGATGTCGCAGCTGGGCTTCTCGAAGCGGGGCTTCAACCGCTTGGAGCCGCTCTGGGATTTTTCGGCGCTGGTCCTTGATCTCCGTGATGCGGAGATCCAACTTCTGCAGCTCGATAAGGGGGGAAAGATTCTGGCTCAACGCACTCCTATCGCTGTTATTCCGAACAACGAACTTGACCTATGAGTTCGTCGCCGCGCTGGTGGGCCCACTAGGACTTGAACCTAGGACCAGCTGATTATGAGTCAGCCGCTCTAACCACCTGAGCTATGGGCCCGATCAGGCGGATGACTCCCTCGCGCCTGACCCGCAGACACGAACAGCCAATTTTAGGCTGCCCAGGGAGCGGAGTCAAATCCCGAGGAACATTCCATGGCGCATCACAGACTTTCCACGAAGCTGCGTAGCTTCTTGCTCCGACTCGGATGACGCAGCTTGCGCAAGGCCTTAGCTTCGATCTGCCGGATACGCTCGCGGGTCACTTCGAAATCCTGACCGACTTCTTCGAGGGTATGGTCCGTGGCTTCGCCGATGCCGAACCGCTTCCGCAAGACCTTCTCTTCCCGCGGCGTGAGCGTTTCCAATGCGCTGTTGATCTGGCGCTGGAGATCGTACCGGATCGCCGCCTCCAGAGGAGAAACCGCCTTCTTGTCCTCAATAAAGTCGCCCAAATGGCTGTCTTCTTCTTCGCCGATCGGGGTCTCCAGAGAAATCGGCTCGCGCGCGATTTTCAGAATCTTCCGCACTTTGTCGAGCGGCAGATCCATGCGCTCGGCAATTTCTTCCGGCGTCGGTTCGCGTCCGAGTTTCTGGACCAGATGGCGGGAGGTTCGGATCAGCTTGTTGATCGTCTCGATCATATGCACTGGAATACGGATTGTCCGGGCTTGATCAGCAATTGCGCGCGTAATCGCCTGGCGGATCCACCAGGTGGCATAGGTACTGAACTTGTAGCCGCGCTTGTACTCGAACTTATCGACGGCCTTCATCAGACCAATATTGCCTTCCTGGATCAGGTCAAGGAACTGGAGACCGCGGTTCGTGTACTTCTTGGCAATACTAACGACGAGACGAAGATTGGCCTCGACCAGCTCGGCTTTCCCGCGCTTGACCTTTTCCTCCGCCACATCCAGATGCTTGACCGCATCTTTGATCTC
This sequence comes from Nitrospirota bacterium, assembly GCA_963775905.1. GTDB lineage: Bacteria > Nitrospirota > Nitrospiria > Nitrospirales > Nitrospiraceae > Palsa-1315. The sequence goes on from CAVZKI010000009.1 coordinate 69,217, forward strand.
TTCCGCGGACACGAGGGCCTCTTCGGTCTCGAGTTGTCGAATCCGGCTCCTCGCGGCCTGGTAAATCTTCTTAATCTCGGTGAGGGCCTCCGCCGAGCAGCTCGTCTTGCGTTTGACGGCGAGGAAGTCTTTCCGTTCGCGGCAGAGCTTCTTGAGGGCCTCAGCACCGGCCTCACCGCTGATCCCAAGCCGCCGCTGGCAACTGACGATTTCTCGCTCCGCTGTCCGGATCTGAATCGCCAACTCCCTCACACGCTGCACCATCCGATCCTTCAGCACGCCATGCAGGTTGACGGACTCCATCCTCTCCACGACCTGATCGCGAATCGTATCGATCTGCTTCTTAATCTTCTTCTGTTTCGTGGGATCACTGTTGGCATGCCGGGCCACTTCATAGAGACTCTTGAGTGAGGTCGAGATTTTCCGGACAGAGTTCAGCCCCTCGAGCGTCTTGACCCGAAGCTCTTCATAGTCCCGCTGGATTTGTTCTTCCTCGAATTCCTCTTCGGTCTCGACGATCGGGACGATCTCCCGCACATCGATGGTCCCGTTCTTGAGCTGATCGCACAGTGCGAGGACAAACTCAATCGTCATCGGCATTCCATAGATGACCGAGGCGATGTCCTTCTTCCCCTCTTCGATGCGTTTCGCTATCTCGATTTCTCCCTCACGACTCAACAGCGCCACACTTCCCATCTCTTTGAGATAGAGCCGGACCGGGTCGTCGGTCCGGCTGAGTGCGCCGGGAGTTAGATCGATTTCCTTCTCTTCCTTTTCTTCCTTCTCATTCTCCTCCCCGACACCAGCACCGGCTTCGACGTCGGCCTCCTCGGCTTCCTCACTTGTCTCCTCGGTGTCTCGGGCTTTCTTGATCCGCTCCCCCTCGGGCGCATCGACAATCTCGATGTCCATTTCGCCGAACATCATCATGATGCTGCCGAACTGCTCGGAGGACACCACTTCCGCGGGCAACGTGCTATTTAGCTCGTCGTACGTCAGGAAACCCTTCTCTTTCCCTATCGAGATCAGCTTCTTGACTTCGCCGAGCAACTCTGGTTTCGCCATGACTACTCCTTCACTAAGGACAACATCCCGGTGGAGGGCCGACCGGCTTTTTGCATTCGCAATTCATTCACTTGCGCGTTCAGTATCCGCGCATCCTCCACACGGCCTTCCCGTTCGGCAGCCTTGAGCTGCGCGATCAGATCGCGAAACACGGCCTCGGCCCGCTTCCGATCCAACGTTTCTAAACACCCCGCGACGTGGGCCCTCACGTCGTCGAAATGGTCTTCCCGCATGGACAGCTCAGTCGCCAACGACCCGCAATCCGGATGATCGGCTACCGCATCCAATAACAACCTAAGCCCGACTCGGCCGTCTCGATCAAGGCGACTCAGCGCCGCCTCAACGAGGGACCGACAGGCCGGAACGGAGAACGCCTCGGGCCGCAGTCGTTGCACATCGGCGGACGTCAGGTGCCCATGCAGCAGCAAATACACCAGATCCCGCTCTTCGCTCACACCCTTGAACGTCGCCGGTATGGGGCCAGCCGATTGAGTGGCCGCCGGTCGACGCCCCTCTGACTGCACCAACGCCGGATAACGCTCGATCAATCGTTGCTGGCTGATCCCCAGTCGTTCGGCGACTACGCGAATCCGTTCCTCTCGTTCGATCGGATGCTCGCTCTTTTGCAGGATCCGCAACACATCGTCCACGCTGCGGATACGCCCTTCGATCGTACTGGACTCCGCTGTGCTCAAGCTATGCTCAAGGGCAAAATCCAAGAGGCTCGGAGCCTGCTCTTCCAACCGCGCGAAGGCCTCCGGCCCTTCCTTCCGCACATAGGTATCGGGGTCCTCTCCAGCCGGCAAGGTGACGACTTTCACTCCAATCCCGCTATTCACAAACAGATCGAGCCCTCGCAGTGCGGCACGGACCCCGGCCTGATCCGGATCGAACAACAGCACGACCTTCGAGGCAAACCGTCTCAACACCTGAATATGCTCCGCCGTCAATGCGGTCCCCAGCGTTGCGACCGTATGGGTCAGCCCGGCTTGATGAAGCACGACCGCATCAAAATACCCTTCCACCACGATCACGGTCTTGAGCCGGGCGACTGCTTCACGTGCAAGATCCAACGCGTAAAGCGTCTGACCCTTTTTAAACAAGGGAGTATCCGGCGAATTCAGGTACTTCGGAGTCCCCTCGCCGAGGATACGCCCTCCAAAACCGACAACCCGCTTACGCAGATCCGTAATAGGAAACATCACGCGGGCGCGAAAACGATCGTAGGACCCGGACGCATGTTCGCGCGCCACCGTCAATCCCGCGGCAGCCAAATCACTCTGTGCAAAACCCTGCTTGCTTAGCGCCTTGATGAGCCCGTCCCACTCCGCCGGTGCACAACCAATTTCAAATCGCTCGATCGTCCCAGCGTGAATGCCCCGGCTGGCCAAATAGTCCCGCGCCGTCGCACCGGTTACCCCATCCCGCAAATTCTGTTGAAACCACGCCGTCACCGCCCGATTGAGCGGTTCAAGGCGACTCGCCTGTGCCGCTTGAGGCCCCGCGCTCGGCTCGCTGTCCGGCACGTCAATCCCGAGCTTCTGCCCGAGTTCACGGACCGTCTCAGGAAAATTCGCGCCGGTGATCCGCATCAGAAACGTAAACACGTTGCCGCCCGCGCCGCATCCGAAACAATGAAAGATCTGGCGGGAAGGGCTGACCGTAAAGGAGGGCGATTTTTCCTGATGGAAGGGACAGAGACCTTTCAAGATTCTGGCCGGCCCGAGTCAGGCTCACGTGATGTCCGACCACCTCGGCAATATCGGCCCGATCTCTGACCTGATTGATCACGTCTTCAGAAATCAAACCTCGGCCCACGGGAGTCGCGGCTCCTATTTCCCCACCTGGCATCGGTGAGAAAGATAAACGTAAGTGGTCGTAAAATAGACCGATTAGGGTAACAGACGGAAAAGAAATCTGTCAACGTGGTGAAAATGCGCTAACCAGGAGGCCAGGAGAGATGGCGCCCGCCCAAGACATGGAGATGAAGATGAAACACGCTCTGGCCGCCATGTGCACCGGTGTTGACGACGAAGCGGTACCCGGCATCGGCAATCCCCTTCTGTTTTGCGATCGTATTACCGGCCGACATCAGACGCCCGAGTAGCCCGACATCCGAATCTTGAAGTTCGGCCATCGAGGCCACATGTTTTCGGGGGATGACGAGCGTATGCGTCGGCGCCTGGGGATTGACATCGTCGAACGCGACCACCAAATCGTCCTCATAGACGAGCGCCGCGGGAATGGTCCCCGCAATGATTTTACAGAAAATGCACTCGCTCATGAGGTGGTTCCTTTTCTCAAGCCCGACTTCCCGAACCGAGCCGCCAACTCCTGATAGACTTCTTGAGGTGTCACGCCGTGGTACCCCAGTGCCACCAAGGTATGGAACAGCAGATCCGCAGTTTCGTAGACGATCTCTTCCTTCTTTCCACCCTTCCCCGCAATCGCCACCTCGCCAGCTTCCTCGACGACTTTCTTCAGAATACGATCGACACCGCCTTCCAGCAGTTTGGAGGTGTAGGACTCACTCGAGGGCTGACGCTTCCGCTCTTGGATCATCTGATAGAGGCGTTCGAGAATTCCACCCCAGGATTCGGACGTCTTCGTCTCCGGCGAGTCCAGGCGGGAAAAGAAGCAGGCCCGCTCCCCCGTATGGCACGTCGGGCCGACCGGCTCGACCTTCACGAGAAGGGCATCGCCGTCACAATCGAGAAACAGGTCCTTGAGCTGCAGCCTGTGACCGGAGGTCTCACCCTTTTCCCATAAGATCTGGCGCGAACGGCTCCAGAAGTGCACAGACTTCGTCTCGATGGTCTTCTGCAGTGCCTCCTGGTTCATGAAGGCCACCATCAACACCGTGCCATCACGCCAATCCTGCACGACCGCCGGAATCAACCCCTGCGCATCGAATTTCAATTGCCCCACATCCATTATCGAACCGCCACTCCCTTCTGACGAAGATAGGCTTTCGCCTCCGGAATCGTGTGAGTCCGGAAATGGAAAATAGACGCGGCCAGCACCGCATCGGCCTTGCCCCTGACGAATCCGTCAAAGAGGTGGTCCAAATTCCCCACGCCGCCCGACGCAATCACCGGAATCGACACAGCCTCTGACACAGTGGCTGTGAGTGCAAGATCATAGCCCTGCTGTTGCCCATCTTGATCCATGCTCGTGAGCAAAATTTCACCTGCCCCATACTGCGCCATCGTCTTCGCCCATTCGACGACGTCGAGACCGGTCGACTTGCGGCCGCCATGGGTGAACACTTCCCACCCTGCCGACGGCGCAGCGCGACGCTTGGCGTCGATCGCCACGACGATACATTGCGTCCCGAATCGCTCCGCCGCTTCCTTCACAAATTCAGGCCGTTGAACTGCCGCCGTATTGATGCTCACCTTGTCCGCCCCCGCCTTCAACAGCGCACGGATGTCGTCAAGCGTTCTCACTCCTCCGCCAACAGTCAGCGGCATGAACACCTGCGCCGCCGTCTGCTCGACCACGTCAATGATGGTCTTACGGTTCTCATGAGAGGCGGTGATGTCCAGGAAACAGAGTTCATCGGCTCCTTCGCGATCGTAGACCGTTGCCACTTCGACCGGATCTCCTGCATCGCGCAAGTTCACAAAGCTCACGCCTTTGACGACGCGGCCGTCTTTGACATCGAGGCAGGGAATAATGCGTTTGGTCAACATGACAACTCGTGAAACGTGAAACGTGAGGTGAAGCGGGTAAGGAATTCCTCACGCCAGGCCCTACTCAGGAGGGCTGCGACGGCGGCCCGATAATCGAGTTTCCCGTCGTAGAGGGCTTTACCCACAATCGCACCTTCAACCCGTGGACCGAGCGCCTGCACGGCCTGCAAGTCTTCGACGCGCGAAATCCCTCCGGAGGCGATCACGGGAAAGGACGACAATTCAACCACCTCCCGCAACGCCGCCAGATTCGGCCCGCCCAACATACCATCGCGGGCAATGTCCGTATAGATCACGGCGCCCAAGGCATAGCCTGCCAGCTCCTTGAGCAGGTCCGTCGCCTTCATCTCCGATACCGCCGTCCAGCCCTTGACCGCCACATTCCCATCCCGCGCATCCAGTCCCAACAGAATCTGGCAAGGAAACTCCCGACAGGCCTGCTCAAGGAATGATCGATCCGTCAATGCCGCAGTGCCGAGCACCACCCTCGTCACACCCGCGCCGAGATAGTGGCGCACAGTCTCGATCGACCGGACCCCTCCTCCAACCTGTATTTTTAGGCTCACGGTGCGAATGATCGCTTCGATCTGGGAAAGATTGCGCGGCTCCCCATCCACGGCTCCATTCAGGTCGACCACATGGATCAGCGTCGCACCGTCTTGTTGCCATTGCCTCGCGACAGCCGGCACGTCGTCGGAATAGACCGTCTCAGCCGCCATGTCGCCCTGACGCAACCGCACGCAGCGGCCATCCTTCACATCAATCGCTGGAATAACGAGCATAAAAGGAACCGTCCCCTGTTAGCGTTCCCCTGCCGTTCCAAACGGAAATTCGAGGAGCATATGATCAACCCCGTAGATCGCCAGCTCCTCCGCCGTGACAAACACCCCATGCCGCTGAATGAATCCCATAAAATCTTCCGTCATCGGTCGCTGCTTCTCGTAGTAATTCCCTTCCCACAGGACTTGCCCGTCAGCCGCGACGACCTTGGCTTCAAAACCCACGGTTGCAGGGGGGCTGGCACCAAAGCGACCCCCGACTCGTTCCTGGTACACCAACACTTGGCCGATCAGCGAGGCATCCGCTTTGAGCTGTTTTGCCACCGTCACCGCAAGTAACTGACCGGCGGGAGATTGAGGCGTCGCCGAAGATGCCAGCGCTTTCGCTGCCTCACCCGGCGAAAGCACTGTCATACCCTGCCTTGCCATCAACCGGCTCCACAGTAACTGCGTGACGATGTCCCCAGCGCCGGTCGGCACTGTGACTGTTTGCCGAAGAGGCTGTTCGGTATTCGGCGGACACCGCTATCGCCATATCAGACCTGCGAGCACCCGGCGGTGCTGATAAGGTCTGATCGACTACGTCTCTCACCTGTGGCGTCGCGAGAGTCGTGAACGGTACCAGCGCGATGGTACGAATCTGATAGCGCGGCAATTCCGCGGATGATTTCGTGGTCACTTTCGACCCGCTGCAGCCGACTACGGCTAGCACGAGAACCGTCAGCGTGAGCGCGTGAGGCGTCAGGCGTAAGGCGACGGTTCGCTTGTTTCGTATTTTAATCACCCCACCCCTCACGCCAAACCCCTGGCGGCTATGCATGCCAGGATCCAAAATTTTTGATCAACCGTAACCCGACGTCCTGACTCTTTTCCGGATGGAACTGACAGGCCACCACATTGTCCCGCCAGATACTCGAGACAAACGTCGAACCCGTAGTCCGTCGTGGTTGCCGCAACGGTACTGTTAGAGGGATCGACATAAAACGAATGCACAAAGTACCAGTAGGACCCGTTGGGAATCCCTTCGAACAGGGGACAGGGTCGCTCGATCGTGACGTTGTTCCAACCCATGTGAGGCACCTTCAACCCCTGGTCGGCAGCAAATCGTTTGACCTTGCCGGGGATAATGCCGAGACCCCTGTGGGTCCCAAATTCCTCACTTTCCTCAAACAACAATTGGAGCCCCAAACAGATTCCCAGAAAAGGTTTTCCCGATTGAACCGCTGTGCGAATCGGTTCCGCCAACCCATAGCGCTCAACGTTGGCCATGCAATCGCCAAAGGCACCTACACCGGGCAGGACGACATGGCTCGCATTCTCGATCACGCGCGCCTCACGCGTAACCACCGCCTGGTGCCCCACCGCCTCAAAGGCCTTGGAGACACTGCGGAGATTGCCCATGCCGTAGTCGATGATCGCGATCATAGCCACTCCGTGCAGGCAAGGGGCTCGAGGGAAGACTCCTGGTTTTGCTCTCGCCCGTTGCCCCGCACCCCTCACCCTAGCCTAGCCGTAAGGCTGTAACAATACCGCAACCAGCTCTGTCCCGCCACTCATCCCTTTTGAAATGGAAAGGGGGACAGACAACACATGGCCTGTCCCCCTTTGAGTCGTTCAGCATGAGTCGTTAGGCTTCAGTTATTCGACGTGCCTACAGCATCCCCTTCGTCGACAGCACCTTTCCTGCCAACCGCTCTTCCAGCATCGTGGCTTGATCGAGAGCTTTGGCGAGCGCCTTGAAGATGGCCTCCATGATGTGGTGCGGGTTGCGGCCGTACATGAGATTCACGTGGAGATTTAAGCCACCGTGAGTGACGAAGGCTTGGAAGAAGTCTTCGAACAATCCCAGATCGAAGGCTTTGATCTTCCGATCCGTCAACTTGACGTTGTAGACGAGATAGGGCCGGCCACTGAGATCGACTGTGACCTGCGCCAGCGTTTCATCGAGCGGCGCTGAGGCAAATCCAAATCGCTTGATGCCTGCCTTCTCGCCGAGGGCCTGGTGCAGAGCTTGGCCCATGACGATGCCGACATCCTCCACCGTATGGTGTTCGTCGATATCGATGTCGCCCTTGGCCTGAACGGTCAGGTCGAAAAAGCCGTGCTTGGACAACAGCTCCAGCATGTGATCGAAGAAGCGAATCCCGGTGTCGATCTTCCCCTGCCCGCTGCCGTCCAGCGTCCATTCGACCAGGATATCCGTTTCCTTCGTGGCCCGGTGAATCGACGACTGTCGAGGTGCGGATCCGTTCTTCTTCATGAGAACCTGCTCTGGGCCGACTTGGCATGCGCGTCGAACCCTTCGATGTGGGCCAACCGAACGAGATGATCTTTCACCTTGCTCAATTCCTCGCGCGTATAGTGCACGATGTTGCTCACCTTGATGTAATCGTGGACGGAGAGTGCCGAAAAGAAGCGCGCCGTCCCGCCGGTCGGCAGGACGTGATTCGGCCCAGCGACATAATCCGCAACCGACGGAGGAGTGTACCGACCCAAGAAGAGCGCCCCCGCGTGACGGATTTTCTCTAAATAATCAAACGGCTCATCGACCGAGAGGGTCAAATGTTCCGGGGCAATCTCGTTGGCCACATTGATGGCTTCCTCCATCGTGGTGACTACGAAGGCCACCGAATGGCGCGCGATGGACTTCGCTGCGATCTTTTCCCGTTGTAGCCCCTTCAACTGGCTGCCGATGAGTTCCACCACATCCTTCGCCAACTGAGCCGATGTGGTGACGAGATAGACCTGCGCATCTTCGTCATGCTCGGCTTCGCAGAGAAGATCGGCCGCGACATGCGCCGGTTTGGCGTCGCCATCCGCGACGACGAGCAGTTCGCTCGGACCTGCCACCATGTCGATTCCGACCGTGCCGTAGAGGAGCCGTTTGGCCGTCGCGACATAAATATTGCCGGGGCCCACGATTTTGTCGACGCGTTGGATCGTCTTTGTCCCATAGGCCATCGCTCCGATGGCTTGCACGCCTCCGACACGATAGATCTCCGTGACGCCGGCGATGTCGGCTGCGACCAGTAAATAAGGATTGATCGGGCCTTTTTGTGGCGGCGTACACATCACCACACGGAAGACGCCCGCGACCTTGGCCGGAATTGCGCACATCAAGACCGACGAGGGATAGACCGCCTTGCCCCCCGGCACGTACACCCCGACTGCATCGACCGGCGTGACCACCTGCCCCAGCGTCGCCTCGTTGTCATGATACATCCAGGTCTTGATGCGCTGGCGTTCGTGGAACGCCGTGATCCGCTTGGCTGCAAACCGGAGTGCGTCGCCCTCGTCTTTCCGGATGTGGAAGTAGGCCTCTTTGATCTCTTCGGGGGTGACGCGCAGCCCCGTGTCCTTCATGGAGACGCGGTCGAACTGTTTGGTATAGCGGAGGACGGCCTTATCGCCGCCCCGTTCCACGGCTTGCAGAATCGACTTGACCGTCTTCTCGACGGCAGCCCCTTGCACGCGGGCACGCGACGCCACTTTCTTAAGTGCGGGGAGAAAGGCTCGCTCGGTGGAGGCCACAATTTTCATCTGGCGCGTTCGTCTGACCGTTCGACGTGCCCCGCGCAAGGACTTGCGCGGAACGGATGTTCGAGACCCGGCTGGTGTCCTGCTGACGGCCCGGAGCTTTTTGATCAGCTCTGTGACCACCTCATGCTTCAGCTTCAGACTCGCTCGATTGACGACTAACCGGGCCGTGGATTGCGCGATGCACTCCACTTCGACGAGGTGATGCGCCTTCAGCGTGTTGCCGGTCTCGACCAGATCGACGATCCGATCGGCCAGACCGACCAAAGGCGCCAGTTCAATCGAGCCGTACAACTTGACGATTTCAACCGGCACGCCGCGCTGATTGAAATACCGCTCGGTGATCTTCGGATACTTGGTCGCTACCCGAATTTTCGAGGACAGCCGGTCGCGTGAGGCCTGCCCCTTGAGCGCAGCGACGGCGATTCTACACGCTCCGAACCCTAAATCCAATGGCTCATATACGTCGCTGTCCTGCTCCATCAAGACGTCTTTCCCGACAATCCCGACATCCGCCGCGCCATATTCGACATAGGTCGGCACATCGGTCGGCCGCACGATCAGGAAGGTCATCCCGATCTCCGGACAGGGAAACACCAGCCGGCGACTCTCGGTGGAGAGGCTGCCCAGCGCATATCCCGCTCGGCGAAAGACGTCCAGCGTGAGATCCAACATTTTCCCCTTTGACAAGGCAATCGTCAGCATGATGTCAGCGAGTCCCGGCCGGAGTCGCTCCCTCTTTATGACGGGTGATCGTCGCACCCAACCCCTGCAGTTTCTCCTCCATCCGCTCATAGCCACGATCCAGATGGTAGACGCGGAGAATCTCCGTCGTGCCTTCCGCCGCAAGACCAGCCAAGACCAATCCGGCGCTCGCACGAAGATCGGACGCCATCACCGGAGCCCCGGCCAACCTGGTCGGTCCGGTCACCACCGCGCGATTGCCTTCGACCTTAATCTCGGCACCCATCCGTCGCAACTCCTCGACATGCATGAAGCGGCTTTCGAACACCGTCTCCGTAATCACACTCGTGCCCTCGGCGGCCGTCATCAAGGCCACCATCTGCGCCTGCATGTCGGTGGGAAACCCGGGATACGGCAACGTCCGAATGTCGATCCCTTTGAGTCGCGCTGCCGCGTTGAGATGAATCCGTTCCTTCTCCACCTGCATCCCGACGCCGGCTTCCCGCAGCTTCATCAGCAATGCGTCCAAGTGATTCGGACGGCATCGATTGAGCGTCACCGCTCCCCGCGTAATGGCTCCGGCCACCAGATACGTTCCTGTTTCGATGCGATCTGGAATGACGTCGTGATCGCTCCCGTGCAACTCACGGACACCTTCGATCGTGATGACATCCGACCCGGCACCCGCGATTCGAGCCCCTCGCTTCACGAGAAAATTCGCGAGGTCCACGATCTCCGGTTCCTTCGCAGCGTTTTCAATGACCGTGGTCCCCTGGGCGAGCGACGCAGCCATCATCAGATTTTCTGTTCCGGTGACCGTCGGCGTGTCGCAGTAGATTTGTGCACCCGTCAGCCGCTTCGCTTTGGCGCGAATATACCCGTGTTCCATCGAAACTTCCGCACCCATTTTAGCCAGTCCGGCAAGATGGAGATTGACGGGCCGTGACCCAATCGCGCAGCCACCTGGCATCGACACCGTGGCTTCTCCCCATCGCGCCAGCAGCGGCCCCAACACGAGCACGGAGGCCCGCATGGTGTTAACAAGATCGTACGGAGCCTGGGTCGAAGTGATCACCTCGGCGTTAATGAGTGCGCGATTCTCCTCATGGTGAACTTTCGCGCCCAAGATGCCCAACAACTTGCCCATGGTGAGGACGTCCACCACGCGAGGCACGTTAGTAATGACGCACTCGCCGCCGCCAAGAATGGTGGAGGCTAAGATCGGCAACGTGGCATTCTTCGCCCCGCTGATCTGGACCTCCCCTCGAAGCGGTATGCCACCGGTGATAACAATACGATCCATCGTCTCCGCCTGGCAGAATGCTGAAAAGGTCGCTTTTCTCACCCCCGACCTGCGCGCCGGACGCGCCTTTCACCGGGCTTCGTACTCGCTTCATTCAGAGGCTCAACGTAGAAGCGTATGCCTCGCCACTTCGCTCGCTGCGGCCTTGCTGGGCAGCCTTTTTGAGCATCCTGCGTGAGTGTTACTTCCCTACCTCAACCGTACAGCGATTGAAGTTCTGCTATGCCGAAATGGTTTTTCCGAACCTGCTAGGTTCCGATCGCTCCACAATCACCACACGCTCAAGCCCCGCCGCGTCGTAGACCAGCTGGTGGAATCTGTACCCGGATATCTGGTCGACAATCCGGCGCATCGCACGAGCCTGGCCGGCACCAATTTCCATGACCAGTGCGCCGCCGGGAGACAAGTATCGACCAGATTCGTGTAATAACCGTTCGTGCAACTCCGTTCCCTGAGGCCCTGCCACCAGCGCACGTCGCGGTTCGAACAGCCGCACTTCCGGCTGAAGCATCGCCCAATCGGCCTCCGCAATATAGGGAGGATTCGAGACGATGACGTCAATGCGCCCCTCCAGCTCCTGCTCCGCCAATGGCCCCAGCAAGTCGCCTTCCAACCATGTGATGCGCTCACATACCTCATGGCGCGTGGCGTTCTGCCTGGCGACATCGAGCGAGGGGTTAGATAGATCGGTTGCGATCACCCGCGCACGAGGTCTCAGCCGCGCAATCGCCACGGCAATGCACCCGGACCCCGTACATGCATCGACGATGGTAGCCTGTCGCTCGGCGGGAATCCGTTGCGCGACATACTCCACCAGCAACTCAGTCTCCGGCCTCGGAATGAGCACCGCCGGATTCACGTTAAACTCCAACCCACAAAACTCCTGGGTTCCCAGAATATATTGCAAGGGCTCACGACCAACCCGCCGTTCGACCAGCCTTCTCACAGCCAGCAGCTCGGCGTGAGACAGCAGTCGGTCTCGACCGGCGACAACATGATGTGCGGGAAGACGGAGCACGTGCTCCACTATCCAAAACGCTTCCTGCCCCGCACTCTCGATGCCGGCCTGCTCCAGCATCCGTTGCGCCTCGGCGATCACCTCACCGAGCGTCGCCTGGTCTGCTGACTGCGGGATGGGGGCAACCGCATCCATGTTAAGCAGCTCCCACTTCTTGCTGACGCTGCGCCTTCAACGCCTGGACGAGTTCGTCGAGATCCCCTTCAAGCACCTGTTCCAGCTTATGCAATGTCACCCCGACGCGATGATCTGTCACCCGATTCTGCGGGAAGTTGTAGGTACGAATCTTCTCGCTTCGCTCGCCCGTGCCCACCTGAGCTTTGCGATTCTGCGCGATTTCCGCTTCCTGCTTCTCCCGCTCCGCCTCAACGATTCTGGCCCGCAGGGTCCGCATCGCCTTGTTGCGATTCTTCAGCTGCGACCGTTCGTCCTGGCAACTCACCACCACACCGGTCGGAATATGGGTAATCCGCACCGCCGATTTTGTCGTATTGACGCTCTGGCCTCCGGCGCCGGATGAACAGAAGGTGTCGATCCGGAGATCCATGGGATCGATGTGCACATCCACCTCGTCCACCTCAGGCATGACCGCGACGGTGACGGTCGACGTATGAATCCGGCCACTGGCCTCGGTGACGGGGACACGCTGTACACGGTGGACCCCGGCCTCGAACTTGAAGTGACTGTAGGCGCCCTTGCCTTCAATAAGCGCGACGACCCCCTTATAGCCCCCGGGCCCAGTTTCTGTGGCTTCGACCACATCGACCTTGAACCCTTTGATTTCGGCATATTTGCTGTACATGCGGAACAATGCTCCGGCAAAAAGCGCCGCCTCATCACCGCCGGTCCCGGCGCGGATTTCGAGGAGCAGGTTCTTTTCGTCTCGCGGGTCTTTGGGAATGAGAAGCTCTTGGGCCTGCTGTTCGATCTCACGCTGCTGGCGTTCGAGCGTGGCGCTCTCCTCCGTTGCCATCTTATGAAACTCGGCCCCGGCCGTGGGATCTGCAAGAATTTGAGCGGCTTCCTCCAACTGCCTTGCGTTGTCTCGATAGGTTGCAAGAAGCTTGGCCGCCGGTTCGATATCCGTCCGCTCCTTATTTACTTTGTGTAGCTGCGAGGGTTGGCTCATCATAGACGGGTCCATGAGCTGATTCGTCAACTCATCATATCGAGTTGCCAACACTTCCCATTTCTTCAGTAAGACTGCTTCCATGGCCCCGTTTCCCTCTGATTCGCTCTCAGCCCCTGGCACGCACAAAAACAAAGAGACCCTGCCCCTCAGCGAAGCAGGGTCCCTCGTATGGCCTCTTCTCGAGCTACTTGCCTTTCTTCGCGTACTTCTTCTTAAACCGTTCAACGCGCCCTTCGGTATCAATGATCTTCTGCGTCCCCGTAAAAAACGGATGACAGTTTGAACAAATATCGACATTGATATCGCCACCCGTCGATCGGGTCTTGTATTTGTTGCCGCAGGCGCAATGCACCGCGACTTCCCGATACACAGGATGAATTCCCTTCTTCATGATTCACACTCCCCTGACGTCACACTCATCAGCCTTCGCCCATTCGAAGATCTTGTCACTGTACCCTGTCTCAGCGACCAGATACAAGTCGGATATTATCGATTCATCGACTGCAGGAATTCCTGATTGGTCTTGGTGCCATGCAGCTTGTCCATCAGAAACTCCATGGCTTCCATCGTCCCAAGCGGACTCAACACCTTGCGCAAAATCCACATCTTGTTGAGACGATCCTTATCCACCAACAATTCTTCTTTTCTCGTCCCGGACTGGCTGATATCGATGGCCGGGAAGAGCCGCTTATCGGCCAGACGGCGATCGAGATGGACTTCCATGTTGCCGGTCCCTTTGAACTCTTCAAAAATAACGTCATCCATCCGGCTACCGGTGTCGACAAGAGCTGTCGCCATGATGGTGAGACTGCCGCCGTTTTCGATATTGCGGGCCGCCCCAAAGAACCGCTTCGGCCGCTGGAGCGCGTTCGAGTCCAATCCTCCCGACAACACCTTGCCGCTCGGCGGCGCAATGGTATTGTAGGCGCGCGCCAGACGAGTAATGCTGTCCAGCAGCACTACGACATCTTTCTTATGTTCGACCAGTCGCTTGGCCTTTTCGAGCACCATTTCAGCCACCTGAGCATGGCGCTGGGCCGGCTCATCGAAGGTGGAGCTGATGACTTCGGCCTTCACCTGCCGCTGCCAGTCGGTGACTTCTTCCGGCCGCTCGTCGATGAGCAGCACGATCAAGGTTACTTCCTTGTGGTTTTTAAGAATGGCCCGAGCGATGGCCTGCAGCAACATCGTTTTCCCGGTTCGGGGAGCCGCGACGATCAACCCACGCTGGCCTTTGCCGATCGGGGTCGTGAGATCCATCACGCGGGTGCAATATTCTTCACGGTCAAACTCGAGGACCAGACGCTCTTCCGGATAGAGTGGTGTCAGGTTATCGAAGAGGATCTTGTCGCGAGACACTTCGGGATCTTCGTAATTGACCTTCTCGACTTTGAGCAACGCAAAATACCGCTCGCTCTCCTTCGGCGGCCGGATCTGCCCGGACACAATGTCGCCGGTGCGCAGATTGAAACGCCGGATTTGAGAGGGCGAGATATAGATGTCGTCGGGACCAGGGAGATAGTTCGAATCGGGAGCGCGCAGAAATCCGAACCCATCAGGGAGCGTTTCGAGCACGCCTTCGCCAAAGACCACGCCGTTGTTCGCGGTCTGCGCCTGCAGAATCGCAAAAATCAATTCCTGCTTTCGCAGATTGGGTGCGCCATCGATCTTCAGATCGCGTGCCACCTCATTGAGATCGGCGATAGACTTCTGCTTCAGCTCCGCGAGATGCATAACTTCCCCCTTCGTTTGTGTCATGAGTATCCTCTCAAGCCCCCGGCTGCATTGTTATCAGCAGCGATCGCACGTGGTGAACCATGGGAAATTGTCCACGGACTGAATAGTATAGTGAATGGTAATGCGTTGGTGATTGTGTCGTGTATATCAGCTAAAAGAGGGTGACCCGTGAGGGACTTACCTGTTTTCGCTCGTCGCTATCAGGGTACGACTCTGTCTCATGGTTGCGGATATTGTTGCAGGCCGGAACTCATGCCGAGCTGACTCGCCTCTGTTCCCTGAGCAATTGTGACTTGCGTCGAGATGCGCCCCGGAAGTCTTGTGTGTGGAGATAACTTTGAATCGAGCTGAGATAGTGAGTGGATAATAACGCGAGCGCGGTTCCTTGTCAACAGGGATATCTCTTTTTTCATGCTACCCACTTCGCACTGAGCTAGTCCAGCCGGCCCCGGCTCTTCCTGACAACAGCACTGCGCCGACGCCTGCGGTTGCAGCGCAAAAGAGTGGTGTGCTAAATGAGAAGCTTCGCGGGGGCACCATGGCGCACGACGACGAACACGGACAGCACGAGCGGATATTTACATTGTCCGAGGCCAATCGCCTCATCCCTCAGCTCAATTCCAATTTGACATCGATTCAGCAAGCCAAGGCCGTCTTGTCACGCACGAAAGAAGATATCAAGAAAGCCAGCGCCCAGGCCGAATATGGCGGGGGCAGTACCGTTGGACACCTCTACATCTTGGGTCTTCAGCAAGTCAGTACGAATCTTCAGGCGATTCAGGAACTCGGCATCCTGGTGAAGGACTTGGATCTCGGCCTCTGTGACTTTCCCCATCTTCGTGACGGCCGAGTGGTCTATCTATGCTGGAAGCTCGGGGAACAAGAAGTTCGCTGGTGGCATGAAACGACCACCGGCTATAAAGATCGCTGCCCGCTAGAGGACCTGGCCTGAGATCGGAATCCTTCTTCAACCCTCGAGCCATCTATGAAATTTGTCATACTCGGATTCGACGGTCCCGACGGAGAGGCCAAGCGAAAAATCTATCGCCCGGCGCATCTCGCCAAGATGGAACCCCTCGATGCGCAAGGCCGGGTCGTGCTAGCCGGTCCGCTCACGGATAAGACAGGGAGTCTTATCGTCATCGAAGCGGACTCGCTGGAAGACGCGCAACGGTTTGCTCGCGAAGACCCCTATACCGTCCACGGTGTATTTGAACGGGTCGACGTCCACCCATTTATTCAAGTCTTTCCAAAAGAACGGTAGCCCCAGGCCTGTCGCTCCATTCCTGAGCCCTTACTCCGTTTGCCCCGCTCCGGTTGCATTGCCCCTTCAGCCATCGCGCGGTATAGTTATCCGAATGGAACTGTACTGGCGATTGTCCTATCCCGCCCTTTTCGCGCTCTTTCTATGGGGAACCCCTGCGTTCAGCGCCTCCACGAAAACCGTCATCGCCGATGGGCAATATGTCATGGCCGACGGCGACACCTTAGCCGGCGCAGAAGAAAAAGTCCTCCAACGAGCCCAGCGCAAAGCGGTGGAAGAAGCGGGCGTCTATCTCGAAGCTACATTCCACGATGTGGAAAAAGAATCTGGCGGGAGAAGCACACAAATCAGTTCGCTGGAAATCAGAACGATTGCCGCCGCTGTCACGGAAACGGAAATCCTCGAATCCAGGCGCTCCTTCGAGTTGGATCGTCCCGTCTTCTTCGTACGCATTCGTGCCACGGTCAACGTGAGCAGTCTGACGGAGGCGATACGCCGACTTCAATCCGACCAGCAACTCGCGCAAAACTTTCGCCAGCTCCAGCAGGAAAATCACCAATTGCGCTCGCAACTGCAAGAGCTTCAACAGCGACCGATCGGCGTCCGAATGCTGGCAATCGATCCGAACGGGAAGTCCGCCTCACACCAACGGGCACGCGCGATGCTCGAGACCGCTCTCCACACATCGAATCTGCGGGACAAGATCCAGTTCAGCACCGACGCCGCCACCCTTGACGATCGCTACGTCGATCCACTGATTGTGCGAGGGCAAACCTATCTCCGACTCGTTTCACTGGCTTTTTCCCAACAGGCTCAGGCATTGGTCTATGCGGACTATCTGGACAAAGCCAGGATAGACTTCGATCGCGCCATCACACTCGACACCAAAAATGTATGGGCATGGGTTGGCAAAGGGGATGTACTCACGTGGCTGAAACAATTGGACGAGGCTGCCGCTGCCTACGAGCAAGCCCTTGAGCTCGATCCGTTTGCCGATATCGCTCGCCAGCCCCTCATCGGCGTATACACGACACAAGCCCGCCGTCAGGCGGACGCCAAATCTTGGCATCAGGCTTTAGCCACGCTAAAGAAACTCCTCAACGCCGAAACGCCTGAAAGTTGGATCCCCTATCAAAAAGAGGCGTATGCACTGCGGAGCGAAATTTATCTCAAGCTGAATCAGCCGGAACGGGCGATTGAAGATCTGTCCACTGTTATTCGGGTCGACCCCACCAATGCTGCCGCCCTGGTGACCAGAGCAAAACTTTATCGAGAACGTTTACAGGGTCGGCTTGCCAAGGATGACCTTGAGCGAGCCTGCGTCCTCGGATCCATTCCAGCCTGTGAGCAATTGCCGTAACCGCGCGCAACATATTGATTTCATGTCAGCATCTCCTACACGAGCGAGCCAACCTAATGCAGTCTGAAGCCTACCGATTGGTTTGACAGACTGGACGGGCCGACCCTATAATGCCAACTCCTAAAATGCGAGCTAGATGGGCGCTCTTCCGGGCTGCTTGTGGGCAAAGCAGAATCTTAGGACAAAAGGCCTAAGCCTCCCTTGTTCGATGGCCCAAAATTTCTCGGCGGTGGGCCTTCTGCGAGGTTGCAGGCGGCACGGAAAAAGCTTAGAGTGGGGATGGCTGAGATCATTGGAAAACCTGTGTTTCTTGTTCTTTAACCCCTTTGCCGGAGATTAAGCTCTAATGACTCAGTATCGTGTCCTTCCAGGCCCGGAACATTTCCTTCCTCCATCGGCTGCCAGCATGGGTATTCGGTTGCCGAACCCTGGGGAAGCTCACATCAACGGTGTGATCGTCCCGGAGGAAAAGGCATACGAGGAAGCGGCGAAACAATTCCTCATGGCCAAGGTGCCGACCCTCTTCCCTGGCCCTTTAGTCCTGTGGGCCTGGAACGAGAAGGCGGCCAAGAAGGCCACGGCCATCCGTCACTTGTTCAACACACTCAAGGAATCTGTGCAACCCGGGCAAACGCCCATGCTGATCCCGATGCCGGACTACCGCCCCAAGTATCCCAAGATTAATCCTGAAGTCGAGATCAATCCCAACCACCCGAATCTGACCATCTGGCACAATAAAATCGATTGCTGTATGTTCATCGGGGTCCACTGCCATCAAGCGAATTTGTCGCTCAAAATCATTCGGGGAGGCACGTCCTGCTACACAATTGCTATGTGCGCTCAAGCCGGCCATGAAGATGCGATGCTATCGTTCCGCGACGCATCCGTCGAAAAGATTATGAATCTGGCCGATGCCGTGAAACGATTAAAAGGGACGGTTAAACCACGGCTGACGTCAGCCAAGAGCGGAGCCTCAAACTAAACTAAACCGTTTGAGGTTCTGAAGACAGTGAAAGGAGCCTGAATCATGGCAGACACACACTCAGTCATCGGCACAAAAAATAAAAAAGGGCAGACCTTTACCGACACCTGGAAGATGATGAACGAAGCGCCGCGCACGCCGTCGTTCTTTACGGGCAGCGAGGTCATCAAGGAAGCGCTCCGGCGGGCCAGCTGCGACGTGATGATCGCGTACCCGATTACACCGCAGAGCGAAGCGGCCGCCTTGATCGGCGAGCTCTTTGCCGAGGGTTACATCGGCGACTACTTCCGCGGCGAGAGCGAATTCGCCGTCATGTCGCAATGCGCGGGAGCGGCCTTCGGCGGGGCTCGGGTATTTACGACGACCGCAGGACCCGGCACGATGCGCGCGATGGAGAACTTTCCGATGTGGTCCGGCGCACGGTTGCCGATTCAGATGATCGTCACCTGCCGCGGCATCAACTCCCCGCTGTCGATTCAGCCTGACACACTCGAGATTGCGTATCTTCTGAATACCGGCATGCTCGTCTGGCATGCGGAAACCGCACAGGACTTCTTCGATTGGATTCTCAAGGGCTACATGGTGTCGGAAGAGCCTGATGTGCACCTCCCCTTGGCGCTGTGCTGCGACGGATTCTTCGTGACGCACACCAAGGACGTCGTCAATCTCACCCCGGCCGACATGTGTCTTCCACCCTATGACCCATACCGCTCGCCCGTGCCCTGCATGGACATGGAATGTCCGCCGGTCCGGATGATGCGCGATCCGTTTGTCATGAAGAGCAACTACATCAGCTATGCCACCCACGCTTCCTGGCAACAAGAAGTCTGGGCGGCAGTGGAACGGTCCCGCAAGCACACGATCAAGTGGCTGAACGGCTTGATCGAGACAGAAAATACCGATGCCGAGGTCATCATCGTCACCTCTGGTACGGCAGTGTCGCAGGGTCGTGAAGCCATCCGGCTCCTCGAGGACGAAGGCATCCGTTGCGGTCTGGTAAAGATCAAGGTCTTGCGGCCTTGGCCAGGCGAGGAAATCCGTGAAGCCACGAAAAACGCCAAGCATATTATCGTCCCGGAATTCAACGTGACCGGATGGTTGGCAAAAGAAATTAGAGCCACCATTCCGAACAGCGAACGTGTGCACGCCGGCCCACGTGTCTGCGGAGGCATGACGATGCCACCGGAAATTATTGTCTCCGAAATCAAGACCCTGCTCGGCATGCGCACCATGTCGTTGGCCGGTCGCGGCAGTTGATCGCACCTATGCAGCAAGAACCGAACACCCTGAATAAGACGCACCACTGAGGAGGCCATCATGAGCAAGGAACGTATCAAGATTTCGGACGACCTGTACGACATCATGCCGTCCGACTATCAAGACCTGGTCAAGAGCGCGACCTACGGCAAGGAAGACCGGGGCTGGAAGGATATCGGCAACAGCAAGGAACTGATCGAGCAGCACTCCCTCTGCGCCGGCTGCCCGGAATCCATGGCCTTCCGGTACATCCTGGCCTCATTGCCGAACCCCGAAGACACCGTCATGGTCGGCTCCACCGGCTGCACCAGCCTGGTGTTCCCCATGGTGGCCGTGCACAACATTCACTCCCTCTTCGGTAACCAAAACGCCATCGCCTCCGGCTTGAAGCGCGCCTTAAGCGTCCGCTTCCCAGGCCGGACCAAAGACGTGGTCGTGCTCGCCGGCGACGGCGCCACCGTCGATATCGGCCTCGACATGACACTTCAAGCCTGGTTCCGCCAGGAGAAGTTCACCACGATTTGTTTCGACAACGAACTGTACGCCAACACCGGTGGCCAGGAGAGCGGCCTGATGCAGAAGGGGTTCGTGGCCAAGATGGCGCCGGTTGGGAAGCTCTTCGACAAGGTCCGTCTGCCGGAAATCGCTCGCGAATCAGGCTGCCATTACGTGGTTCAATGCACCGTCAGCAAGCCATCCCTCATTGAGAAGGTGGTCAGGAACGCGGTCATGATCGCACGCGAAATCGGCCCGACCTACCTCCAGCTCTATACGCCTTGCATTCTCGAAATCGGGAAGAACAGCATGGAAGGGCTCCAGGAAATGCGGGACTCGGAAAAACCGACCGAGCGGTTCGCCTACAAAGAGTACATCAGCGAGCCTGCCAAGCAACTCCTGGCAGAGGTGTCCGCCAAGGACAAGGAAAAGAAGGCTGCTGCAAAACAGCTCGCCTCTCAGGGAGCCTAATCCGATTCTGGAGGAGAGACGACCATGATCAAGAAAAGACTGAATGTCCGGATGTCGGGATTAGGAGGACAGGGCGCCGTCACCGCCGCGCATGTCCTGGCCATGGCTGCCAACCGCGACGGAAAATTTTCAATCTCCAATCCCTTCTTCGGCGCCGAGAAACGCATGGCGCCGGCGGAGAGCTATTGTCGGATCGGCATCGAACGGATCTACGACCGTGGCGAGTTGGTATTTCCCGACGTCATCCAGGTCTTTCATCCCCAGGTCATCACCATGGGGAAGAGCTACACCATGCCCTTCTACTCCGGCGTGAAGGAAGGTGGCCTCGTCATCATCAACTCCGATCAGGAGCTTCTGTCAGCAGATGACATTGAACGTCTCAAGGACCTGAATGTGAAGGTATTTTACATTGCGGGAACCGAACTCGCGATCGAGGTGGCCGGCACCGAGTTATCCACGAATATGTCGATGATCGGATCGGTCGCAGGCATCACCAAGTGCGTCTCAATGGGATCCCTGGACGGCGCCTTACAGGAACGGTTCGGGAAGAAGTTCGTCGCCTCCGGTGGAACCGCCTCCTTGGATGAAGCGATCAAGAAGAAATTTGCCAAGAAAGAAATGTTGCTGGCCAAGAACCTGGCAACCGTGCAGGCGGCCTATGACATCGCCAGTGAGTGGGCAGAGAAGAATCAGTATGAGCTGCGAGTCGGCAATCCTGCCGTTGCGGCTTAACGAGAGAGAAGGAACCAGCTCGCATGTATAACGTAGCGCAAGTCATCGACGAAAAATGCGTGGCCAAGAAGGGATGCCGACTGTGCATCATGTATTGTCCTGAGGCCAACTGCCTCGACCTCAACTCAAACAAGATGGTGGCCGAAGTGATAATTGACCGCTGTAAAGGCTGTGAACTCTGCGTGATCGTCTGCGACGCGGCCAAGCATAATGCCATTACCATGCAGGCAGTCAGCGCCACCGGAAAGCTGATGTCCCAAAAAGGTGAGTCCGCCGCGCTGGGGCAGGCCTACCAAGGATAACCGTTTTGTGTAGCGGGTCTCCCGCGCAAGACCCCATGGCGCCTGCGCTGTGGGGTTTTTTGTTGGTGCCGCTGGGGGAGGGAATAATAGATGGAAACCGAAGACAATGTCATTGATGAGCTCGTTCGAGAGATTGCCGGGCTGATCCACGAGTACCCGAAAGTGCTCGAACGGCGTGCAGCCGATATCCATGCCAGCGGGAAAGACCCTGAACTGGCACAGACACTCGTCAAAGCTGCCGATACCATGCGCGACAGTGGAAATCTCTATCTGACCTGGGCAAGGCACTACGCATCCGTCGCAGCAGGCAATACTGACGCCACCTCGGATGAGGACGAAACCGAGGATTTCGACGTTTAGCAGGATACTGAAAAAGTCCGCCAGCTTCGTTCTCGCTTCGCTCAGAGGCTCAACGTACCGAAGCGTACGCCTCGCCTCTTCACTCGCTGCGGCCTTGCTGGACGACCGTTTTGAGTATCCTGCTGGGTGTACTCCTGTTATCACAGTCGTACAGACCAGTGAAATTCAGGCGTACCCAAACTGTTCTTTCGCAGCCTGTTAGTGAAACGTGGTTCTGCCCATCCGTTTCTCCCGTAAAAAAGGCTCGCTCCCACCCCACCAGTTTATGCTAGAATGCGCTCGTTTCGGCTCATCCAGATTCCCCGGTAGCTCAGTTGGTAGAGCAGCCGGCTGTAGGAACGATGGGTGACTCGTGGCCGAGCGCCGCACATACACTGATCGTCGTAACTATCTCATCGATGCCGTCCGCAAACGGCGAAAGATGGTTCGCTTCAGAGCCTTAACCTATAAAGGTGGGCGATGCCAGAGATGTGGTTACGATCGATGTATGGAAGCGTTGGAGTTCCATCATCTAACTTCGACAAAAAAGGATTTTGGTATCTCGAGTAAGGGATACACCCGAAGCTGGGAGTAAAATCCGAGCGGAGTTAGAGAAATGTGTGCTCCTCTGCGCAAACTGCCACAGAGAAGTTCACTCCTCACTGCAGCCTCCACGGGAAACCGTGGTTGAAACTTCGGGTGAATTCAGGGAAGCCTGCCCCAACTCACACACGAGTCGGAATGGGAATCCTGAGCGAAGCCTGCCGAACGGCAAAGCAGTAGGCAGGAACGTGCAGAGACTAGAGGCTGAGGAGCCGATCCAATAACGCCTCACTAGCGCCCGACACCCTCCCATGCTTTTTCTGCAGGTGGGTGAAGAGATAGTCCAAGCCCGGTTGAAAAACTGGGGCACTTGTAACCGGCTGGTCGCAGGTTCGAGTCCTGCCCGGGGAGCCACCATCTCAAGGCCTTCGAGACCTCTCTCGAAGGCCTTTGTTGTCTTCAGTGGAAAGACTCCCTTCCAGTATGTCGTGTCCTAGCAATACTTGCTGCGGAGCCATCGAACTTTTCTGTATGATGACCTCCATGTCACCCGACGGGCGAGATTTTACCCCGGCAGCCTGGCTCCGCAGCCCACATTTCATGACAGTGTTCCCAGGCTATTGGCCTCGCCGAGCGCTCCTTGCCGGAGTACCGACCGAGTCGAGGCTCTTCACCACCGAGCCTCACACCCAGTTACTCGGCTTCTGCCACTGGCAGCCAAACCGGACAGCATGCCAGACCGTGGTACTCGTGCACGGCCTTGAAGGCTGCAGCGAGTCTCACTATATGCGCGGCATCGCAGGGAAAGCCTATCGCGCGGGATTCAATGTCATCCGGATGAATCAACGGACCTGTGGCGGGACCGAGCACCTGACACCGACGCTCTACAACAGCGGCTTAAGTCAGGACTATCGAGCCGTCGTCCATGAATTGGCGCGCGTGGATGGACTCAATCGCATCTGGCTTGTCGGCTATTCGATGGGAGGAAATCTCGTCCTGAAAGCAGCCGGAGAAGCCGGCTCGTCAGAAGCAGCGTTGGCCGGCGTGATCGCGGTCTGTCCGAATATTGATCCCCCGAAATGCGTCGAGGCCTTGGAGCAGCCGCGCAACTGGATTTATCACAGACATTTTCTCGTGGGCTTGAAGGCACGACTGCGCCGAAAGGCCGAGCTCTTCTCCGGCAAGTGGGATCTCAAGGAACTCGATGGCATCGCCTGGATCAGCGAATTCGACGACCGCTATACAGCCCCGGACGGAGGGTACGCCAGCGGAGCCGACTACTACGATCGCGCAGGCGCACGTCACGTGCTCGATTCCATCGCTGTCCCCACACTTATCATCACGGCACAAGATGATCCCTTCATTCCCTACTCAATGTTTACTGTGCCGTTGATTCAACGCCACCCTAAGATTCGGGTGGTCGCGCCTCGCTACGGGGGCCATTGCGGGTTCTTTCACTGGGCACACAACGGAGAAGATTCCTACTGGGCAGAGAATCGGATTGTGGACTTCTTGCAAGAACGAATGTGAGGAGACCGGTGCGCGCTGGCCACCCCGATCAGGCTGTTTGAAGATGGGCACGCACTTCCTGCACGTAGGTCTTGAACGGATCTGGCATGGGGAAGGGCGCGTGACCACGCAGTTGGAAGATCGACCAGTTGATCACATACGAAGGAGAAAACCGTTCTTCCGGCTTGGCATCGGCTGGTTCATCCGGAGGTCCACAGGCCAGCAAATGTCGAACAAGTTCACCCCGGCCAAACGCCCTGGTGTTGCGTGGTGGATGGTCCATGGACAAGACAATCGCCTTGTCCGTAGTGAGTCGTGGAACCCGCCCTTCTTCCATGAGACCATAATAGAGCCCCTTGCCTTGATGGAGATTGTGGTACTCCAGATCAAGACTCTTCAGTGCAGGGTCTGACCACGTTGTCTGTTCCGCCTCGCGAAAGGTTTCGAGCAGCCACAACTTCGAGGCCCAATCGACCCGGCCCACCAGCGTCTGGTAGTCCCCGCGGAGATCTTGCAAGACCGCTTCCCATTGATCGAGCACCCAATCGGTTTCGTCGTCTTGTCCCCGATAGTGCGCTTGCGCCGCCGCGAGAAACGCTTCCTGAATGTCGATCGCAGAGATCGTTTTCCCTGACTCCAGCCGAACGATCCATCGTCGGTTCTGATCCTGTGACAGTTCCTGCATGGTTTCAACCGGTTCATGGATCTCAAGATCGAGCGGCGCATGGCCCTCTTCGATCAGTTGAAGGACCAGCCCAGTCGTACCCAACTTCAAAGCCGTCGCCACCTCGGCCATGTTTGAATCCCCGAGTAGGAGGTGAATACGGCGGTATTGATTCGGGTCGGCCAGTGGTTCATCTCTGGTATTCACGATGGCGCGATTCTGCTGCACCCATTCGAAAAAGTCATTCACGATGTAATCTGCACGCTGAGAGAGCTGAAACGGGAGGAAAGGCTGCTGCCTGTGGCGATGGTTCGCTCCCCGCGGGACGATGAGTCGGTCCATCTGAATCCAGGCGTCCTGGGGACCCGCCGCGCCGACACGTCCGGCCCCCGTAAAGATCTGTCTGGTGACCAGAAAGGTCACAAAGGGCCCGAGGCCGCGCCGCGTAAAGGGGAAACTTCGCGAGACGAGATAGTTTTCGTGCGATCCAAAGGTCGCATCGGTTTCATGATCCACATTGTTCTTGATCAACGAAACCGTGTCGGCCAGACCGAGGTCTTGAATCGCATCCTGCAGCAACTGATCGCCGGCGCGGTCGGCAGCCACCACATCACTGAGAGACTCACACTCCGGCGAGGCCCACTCCAGATGTCCCATGTCGAGGTACATGCGCCCGGCGTTGGTGAGAAATCCTCCGTTGCCAGGCGGTTCATCATGTCCTCGGTGGTGCAGATCGAGAACGCCCCGCCGTTGGACATGAAAGAGATGGTCTCGAATCTTGTGGGCAAACCAGGTGGGGGAATGATCAGGCTGGTCTTGATTCACCAAGAGTCCGTATTCGGTTTCAAGTCCGAAAATACGGTTCAACATCTCAGTTCGCCACGACGGATTGAAGAGCCTTCGGCAGGAGGCGTGAGAGATCTGCCGGCTTGAGCGACCGGTACTTGGAGGTGCCGGGAGCCTGACGATCGAGGACAGCGCATTCGATCGTCCGTTCACCGGCAATGCCCCGTACATGTGCGAGCAAGGTGTCACTGCTTGGGATTGCGCCGGCAGATGAGCCCGCTCCACTTGTCTGTGGCTTGGCCTCAGCCTGCTGGTCTGTCTCTTCCTGTTGATGCGCTAACGAGCCGATTGCCCAGGTACGCAATGCCAGATCCAATGCCTGCTCCAATGGCAGCGTCGCGGACATCTGCTCCTTGAGATAGGACATCATTTTGGTCTGAACAGCCGGGGTGGCAGCCAAGACCGTACAACCGGTCGCTTCCTCAAACGTGCCATCGTAGTTGATCGTCAAGAGCGCGTCCTTCTCCGGTTTCAGGCCCAACTCGGCCACCAGAATGCGCACGATGAACGGCGCCTTATATACTTCCTCGAAGGCCTGCTTAATCACCGGAGCAATGCCGTATTTCACCAGTCTCGATCCCGTCACATCAGACGGCGAGCGGTTGAAGCCTTCGACATGCGCCATTTCGAGCAGACTGAAGCGAAGCTTTTCCAAATCCGTGGGATGCCCCATCCCACCCAATGCCAGTCGATCGTAGATCTCATAAAGCTTCGCGGTCCCCTTGCTCACCGTCGCCAGGAGAATGCCTCCTTCATATGTCAGCGCGACAACCGGGCTCCCCTGTTTGAACTGTTCGTCGAGATACTGTCGCCGATTGCCGACTGCTTCCACCCAGCGATAGGGCTCTTCATACATAGCGCACCACCTGTGACTCATAGAGGGGTTTCAGTGTCGCATCCGGCACCGTCTGCACACCGGCCCCGGTAATCAACTTGATCACGGGGTACAAACTCGCCTCCCGGTTGACACCGCCGGTCGCCGAATCAAACTCTGCCGCGCTCGTGAGTAATCGTAACGCCTGAACCATCGCCTGTTCTTCTGGTAGCGCACTGAGGGGCTGTCCGCCCCACGTATTCAGATAGTGCAAGATCCCTCGGATCGTGGGGGAACCGGAACCGGATACGGCATACTCCACGCCTTCAAACTCCGCCCCGAGGATATCGTAGAAATAGATCTTGGCCGAGCCCTGCTCCACATCGTAGCCGGCAAACACAGGGACCACAGCGCCCGTCCCGGCTAACGCCGCAGGCACATTGTCCTTCAAGAGCATGGAGACTGCGCGAAGTTTGCCGTCGAAACTCAATTCTTGCAGCTGCGTTCTCCGGTAGTATTTGAAGGAATGTTCCAGGACACGCACCATCTCATAGGCCGTCGCCGGGACCCCGGCAATCGCCATCACACTGTGCCGATCGATTTCCAACACCTTGTCCGTGCGATCGTACATCACCATGTTGCCGGCGGTCGCGCGACGATCTCCAGCCACCAGCACGCCATCGCGATACTTGAAGGCCAGAATCGTGGTGGCATTCGTGAGTGCATGGCCAGTCCCCACCGCCGCCGGTACGCCGAGTGTGTAGCCCTGTTCCTTCAACAGCTGAAGAAAATCCCCTTGCATCCCCATCTCTTACCTCCCTTAGCGTGAAACGTGAAACGTCAGAGGTGCCGAAGTCAGGCGTTCAAATACTCGCGTCCACGAGTCTCATCCACGCTTCCAGCACCCTTACCTCTGACCGTCCTTACTCTCCCGTTCGTCTGCCGATACCGCTCAGCTTGTTTTGGATCGACCTTGCGCATGCGCTTGAGCAAATTATCTTTATCGGGCGACCCGGTCTCTGGCCGTTTCGGTCCACCGCCCTCATCAGACGGACTCGGTGCCTTAGGCATCGGATTGCCGGGCCCTTCACGACGTTCCGGCATTGAGATGTAGTTCATGATCGGGACTCCTTTTCTCTGTTCCATGCGTTCAGCGCATCCATCGGGGATGCCGCGCGCTCGAATACCTGTGCGCAGGCTCGCACCGCCTGTGGCTCGAAGAGGTCGCCCATCTCTAATGTCCGTGGAAGCAGCCCACCGCTGAACTGAATACGTTCCCACTGCATCGATTTGATCTGATCCGGAAACCGTCTGATGCAGAGGCCTCGAATCCCCGCTCTGGTATCGGCCGGGCCAACCACCAATGCCGATTCGACGTCCTGCTCCGACGTCATCCGCCAGGCCTTCCCCTCGGCCTCGAGCCCCAGGAAGAGTCCGCGATCCGGATTCACATTATGGTACTCCAAATCCAAACTCGCCAGCCAGGGATCATCCCATCCAATCCGCTCTTCCTGCATAAAGGTTTCCAACAGCCAGAGCTTGGTGACCCAATCAAGCCG
This sequence comes from Nitrospirota bacterium, assembly GCA_963775905.1. Taxonomy (GTDB): domain Bacteria; phylum Nitrospirota; class Nitrospiria; order Nitrospirales; family Nitrospiraceae; genus Palsa-1315. The sequence goes on from CAVZKI010000009.1 coordinate 97,304, forward strand.
CCCGACCAGTTGTCGTCGATCGCCGGTGAGTAACCGTAGCGTGGCGGCCCATTCGTGAAGGATCCAATCGATCTCCTGCGTCAACACCGGCCAAGTGCTTCTCGGCCGCGAGGTAGTACTGCTCTTGAATGTCGAGGCCCGTGATGGTGCTGCCGTTCTTCTGACGAACCGTCGCCTTCAGGTTCTGATCGCGAGACAGCTGCTTCACCGCGGTGACGGGATGCTCCAATTCAAGAGCTGGGGCAACATCGCGCGCGATCAACTCTAGCGTCAACTGAGTCGTCCCGACTTTCAACGCCGTGCTGTACTCACACATATTGGCATCGCCGATGATGAGATGGAGCCGTCGATATTTTTCCCGAACCGCGTGCGGTTCGTCCCTCGTATTCAGAATCGGCCGGTTGTGCATCGTGTCGACGCTCAGATCCGTCTCCATAAAGTCGGCTCGTTGAGACAGCTGATAATGGCCCGGCACGAACCCGCTCTCTTGACCTTCCACGCCGACTTTGCCGGCTCCAGCAATGACCTGCCGGCTGACAAGGAACGGCAGCAGCCCCGCAGTCAGCGAAGGGAAGGGAATCGAGCGTGAAACGAGATAGTTATCGTGACAGCCGTAACTATGTCCGTGAAAGTCCGTGTTGTTCTTGTAGAGCTGCACATGGGACCCGCCGATCGCATGGTTGCGACGCTCCGCCGCCCGCTGGACAATACGCTCCCCGGCACGGTCATGGGCAAGAAGATCTAATAGTGTTCGGCATTCAGGCGTGGAATATTCAGGGTGCGTATGATCGTTATAGAAGCGTGCGCCGTTCGGGAGAACCAGATCGCTCTTCATCTCATGAAACGAAAACGGCCGATGGGCATCTACCTTGGCGAACTCGTCCTCTTCTTTATCTTGCTGCAGGCCGGATACTCGGAACCCCCGCGCATCCTCGTGCGGATCTTCACCGCCATAGTCCCAGCGCCGCTCGAACGAGGCCGTCAGATGGGCCCGCACCAGTTCCATCGACTCCACGACCGGATCGACCGCATCCTGGTCTTCCCTGGTAATCCCATACTCTGTTTCGATGCCGAATAGCCGCATCTTCGTTCCCGTGTTCCTCACCATTCCCAGGGACAGAATCACGATCAGGTGGCTGGGGTGCTCTCGACTGCGCCCATCGAGCGAGCACATTGTGATCGTGCGCGCTCTGGGAGCAAAGAGAGCCCCCAGCCACCTGATCCCTTATATAATCTGTCCTATCAGCTTCTCTTCGGACTGCCGCCCCCTCCGGAACGACGAGACCCCCACCACCTGTTCCGGATGGTGATCGAGGAGCTTGAGCCATTCTTCCGCCGCATCATCGGGCGGCAACATCTCGCCCTCTCGGAATTCTGCGTGAACGGAGTTCACCAGTTCGTCCAAGGTCATGCCGCCCTGCTCAGCCCCGCCGGCCGCAATCATGCGATCGATCGCCTGCTCCTTCGCCCGTTGAACGATCGAAGCCAGGATCGCACCGCTGATCAAATCGCCTCGATAGAGGACCTTATTCTGTCCGCTTCGCAGCCGAATCGACAGGAGTCGATTCTCATCGATGCGCGAGAAGATCGCGGAGAGCGCATGCTCGATGAGGTCGGCACAGGCCTTCTTCCGATCTCCGCCGTGCTGGTCAATCCATTGCCGGTCCAGCGGCAGGTCATCTGTCAGATACACGTTCAGAATCGCTGCCGCCGAGTCACGATTCGGACGGCTCACTTTGATCTTGCGATCGATACGCCCTGGCCGCAGCACGGCCGGGTCGATCAGATCCGGCCGGTTCGAAGCCAGAATGATCACCACATCGCGCAACGACTCGATCCCGTCCATCTCGGAGCAGAACATCGGCACCAAGGTGCTGGAGATGTTGAATGAACGAGACGCCCGTCTCGAGCCGAGAATCGATTCCGCCTCGTCGATGAAAATAAAGGGCAACGCCCCCTCGCTCCGATGAGCGCGGGCCTGGGCGAAGAGATCCCGGACCATCCGCTCCGATTCCCCCAACCACATATTCAGAATCTCGGGCCCCTTGATGTGGAGGAAGGCCCCTCGAGTCACCGGCAGCTTGTCCCCCTTCACACCAGACGCGCCCTGACCTGACTCCCCCACCAGCTTTGAGAGACTGGCGGCTGCCGCTTGTCCGATCAAGGTCTTTCCGCAGCCGGGAGGGCCATAGAGCAGGAAGCCCTTCGGTTGAGTGAACTTGAAGCGCTGAAACGTCTCCGCATGGAGCAAGGGATACTCGATCGCCTTCTGAATGGCTGCGATCGCCTCCGTTTGCCCCCCGATCTGCTCCCATGTGACAGTGGGAACCTCGTCGAGCAAGTGGGACTTGGCTTTCCGGTCTTCCAATTTCTCGATCGCCACGTGGAGGCTGGGATCGATACGCACCTCATCGCCGACCTTCAGGTCCACGCCGACAAGATCGCTCGATCTTTGGAGGATCAAGACCTGCCGCCCCATCTCTTGCTCGAAACGAAGCCGCCCATCTGCCAACGCTTCCGCCACTTTCAACACGGGCCCATTACGGTCGTAGCCCAATATCTTAATGACTGCGTAGGCTTCGTTGACCAGAATCTGGGCACCGATCTTTAACTCGGCGGCCTGCACCCGTGGATCGACCGCGGCATAATACTCAGCGCCCCCCACCAGGATCCGTGCGAGACCTTCACCCGGCACCTCAAGCAGGGTACCGACCCGATTGGCCGGCGCCGTGAGCTTCGCGATCACGTCGGCGACTTTCTTGAATTCGACCTCACGCTGCTGCTGCGCCGCTTGCCCGAGGATCACGGCATGGCGCAACTTGTAGAGGATCTTCTGCCGGGGGTCACTGTCGGGGAATGAGGCGAGACATTGCTCTATGAGCTCAAGCGGATCGGATTCCATGCGCATCGACGGATTCGCGGCATCCTCCGTCTTCCCGTTGGGTTCTGGATTCTGTGGCTTAGCGGGTCGGCGATCACTCATCGGTGGTCCTCCATGCGGAACAGATGGGTGATCCTACCATAGCGGCCTCATGGATTGCCGCTCAATTGACAGCTTGGAGGGTCACGGATACACGTTCCCGGTGGGTCCCCCGTAAGAGCTCGACCGTGACCTGATCGTTGACTTTGTGGTGTTCCATCACATCCATCAGTTCATCCAGGGTCCCGACCGGCTTGCCTTCGACCGCCGTAATGATGTCGCCCAACTCCACCCGGCCGTCGACGGTCTCGCGGGCACCCTTCAGCCCGGCCTGCTCCGCCCCGGAGCCACGCGATACCTTACCGATAATCAGCCCCTTGATCCCCCACCGCTTGGCCATCGCATCGGGAACGAGCGAGACCCCGAGCCCCGGACGGATGAGTTTGCCGTACTTGATCAGCTCTGGGACGATGCGATTGACCGTGTCGACCGGCACGGCAAATCCGATTCCGGCGAAGGCCCCGCTCGGGCTTACAATCTGCGTATTCACGCCGATCAATCGACCGGCGCTATCGAGCAGTGGCCCACCGGAGTTTCCCGGATTGATGGCGGCATCAGTCTGAATGACCCCTTCAATCGTCCGGTTCGATAAGGACTTGATCGTCCGCCCCAAGGCACTCACCACGCCGGTCGTCAGCGTATGATCCAGGCCGAACGGATTCCCGATCGCCAATACTTTCTGTCCGACGCGCAAATCCTGCGACGTCCCGACGGTGAGGGGCGACAGAACCTCTTCAGGCGCACGAATCTGCAGCACCGCCACATCGTGATCGGGGTCGGCACCGATGAGCGTGGCCTTATGCTCCGTCCGATCGGCCAGCGTGACGGTAACCGAATTTGCCCCGTAGACGACATGAAAATTGGTGACGATGTGCCCCTGCTTGTTCCAGACGAATCCCGTTCCGGACCCTTGCGGGACCTCAAAGAGATTGAACGACCAGGGGTCTCGTTGAATCGCCGTATTCGCGATGAAGACCACGGATTTCGTCGCCCGCTCGAACACGGCCATCGTGGCCCGCTCATCCGCGCCCAACTCGGCGGGCGAGGGCGTCACGACGCGCGGCTTCCCTTCAGGCCCGCCGTAGGTCCCGCCCAGCGGCTTGCCCCACTCCGCCGCCGACAAGACAGGCCAGAGGCTGATGAGCAAGAGTCCCGCCGACACGACAGGCCAAGCTGGTCCGACTCGCCCTTTCATCCTGATCATTCACCCATGATTTGGAAAATGAGTTCCCTGGTCCGGGATCTGGTATCGAAATCGACGACGACAATCTGTTGCCAGGTCCCCAGCAACATCGCCCCGTCTAGGAAAGGAATGGTGACCGATGGCCCTTGCAGCTGACCTCGCAAATGACTGTGGCCATTGTCCTCACCGGCATTTCTCGTATTGTGCTGCCAGGCAGGATCGGCCGGCACGGCCCGGTCCCAAAATGATACGGTATCGGACCTGATACCCGGTTCATCTTCGATGATCATCACCGACGCGGTGGTGTGCTTGACGAACACCGTCACGATCCCGGCCGACAGCCCGGTACCCATCAGGGCGTCGACCACAGACTTCGTAATATTTTCGATCTGCGTGTTCCCCTGCATGGTGAGACGCAACGACACCGTCTTGACCGCCATCTTATGACTCCATCGCTCGGAGCGCTCGTCGCTCTCCCCGCGTAAAGGCGCAGCCACGAGCCTCCTCCAGAATTGCATCAAACTCGCCTTGCGCCGTCAACCGGCGCAACGCCCCCATCACCGCGCCACTCAAAATGCCCTCCTGTTGCAGCTTCTCCAAATAGGCAAAGGCATCGACCAACGTTTCCTTCTTCCGCACATAGTAGTCCCGTCCACGACGCTGATTGCTGTAGGCTTCAAACTGCTCGCAGGCGACAAGAATCTCCGCCAACTGCCTGACCCAGGACTTGGCCGACGCCAGCTTCTCCGGATAGTAATAATAGAGCATCACCTGCTGCATCCAAGGCGCCCAGGTCACCCCCATCTTCCTGATGGCGGGTCGAACCGTACGCAGCCGACGGGCAAGCCGACGCGAATATCCCAGCCGCATCTCGACCTGTTCCTTGGCCCAAGGAGTCATCGCAATACCATCAGCCTCTAGATCGTTGCGATAGTGTCGGAGAAAGGCCTCCGTTTCGCGCCCGTAGGTCGTCTCCGGGTGTATGGCTCTCCATTCGCGTGGTCTTGTCGGAATCCCGCGCTCCTTGGCCCAGGACCAAATCTTCCCGAAGAGTTGGCGATCGAGCCCGGCACGGCCCAAGTCATGCAACAGGCACGCGATCTGATACTGGCAGAGCCGCTCGGCTCCATGGCCCAGCGCCGTGGCCACCGCCACGCACATACGCGCAGTCCGCACGGCATGGGGCCGATCGTACCCGCGAATGATGCGACCGCGTTGCGAGGGATGCGGGTAATCGTAGAGACGCATCAACCGGGTCAGGAGTGCACGGGGAACCAGGAGCGGGGCACGTCGTGAAATGGATGTCATTCGTGGTGACAGAGGAAAGGTTGAGCACAACTCCAACTGCGGCGAGAATAGCGTTCGCGGAAAGAGACTGTCAAGATGATCTAACGCGCAGAAGGCTCGCTCAACCCGACGATCTTTGCTATGCTCAGACCAGTTGAGGGCGAGGCGCTTCTCACAATCTGGGAAGGCAACCATGTCGAGAAATATGACACTCTGGAGGCTGAGTTTCGCGGTCATCCTACTCGGTCTGTTGTGGCCGATGGTGCCCGAAAGCAGTGCCGGGCCGCTGGATCAACTCACCGAGCTGACCGGCAAGGCTTCAGTCGTCGTCACGCTCAAAGGCCGCGACAACTTTACGAGCGAATATCGCTACGACGTCAGTGTCAGAAACCACACGTCTGATCTGCTGATCGCCGACTCACTGGTGATCGTCCTCGATAAGATTACCAACCTTGCCGGCGAAGACCGAGAAGGGTTGACAGGCGAATCCTTCCTCATCCGGTTTGACGTGCTGGGGCAGGACGGCGAAACCGACGATGGCAAACCGTTCTTTCGCATTCCAGTCGGGCCAACCCAGGACCTCGGCCCACTCACCGACAGTCTCCCAGCCACCGTCCGCCTCAGGAACAAGGACTATCTCTCGGTCTTCACACCTTCCTTTAGAGTGCTGGGGCAAAAACGTCCGCCGCCTGAGCCAAAACAAACCCAGGCTGCCCCGGTTCAGCCGGGAGTCACTCCGACAGCACCCAGTCGCAACTCCGTCGACAAGCTGATTCAGTTGTTGATCAAAAAGGGAGTGGTCACAGAAGAAGAATGGCGCAAGGCCAACCAGCCATGACGGATCCAACGTGCAAAGCCTGCCAAGGCAGCTGGCCGAAAGAAGACCATTTCATCGCTGACCTCGGCCTCTCCAAGGCCTACCTGCATGAGGATCAATTCTTCCCCGGCTGGACCGTCGTCGTCTTCAAACGCCACGCGACCGAGCTATTTCATCTGGCTCCCACGGAACGGATTCAGCTGATGGAGGAAGTGAACCTGGTCGCCAAAACCCTTGCCCAGGTCTATGAGGCCAGGAAGATCAACTATGAACTCCTCGGCAACCAACTCCCCCACATCCACTGGCATGTGATTCCCCGACTGGCCAGCGACCCGGCCCCCCTTGAACCAGTGTGGCGGGTGCAGCATGAGCCCATGCTCCGTTCAGGGCCGGATCTCCAGAGCACGGTTCAGCGCCTGCAGCAGGCCATTCAGAACGCCCGTTGAATCACGAATCGCCGCTCCCTTCAAGGAATCTCCACCCGGCCCACCGACATCGATTCGGTGATATAATGCAGTCCATCTTTGACAACAGATCCGGAGGGTCACAGGTTTCCGATGCATCGTCGATTGGTACTCGTGACCCTCATCTTCACGTCCTTCATCGCTCGGTTCCCCGTCCATTCATCGTTCGCGCAAGCGCCTGAGAACGAACCGCCTCCAGTGATCGAGTCCCCCGCCGTCTCCGAAATCTCGCCTGCTCCAGTGCCTACGGATGAGCACCGGCTCCCTGAACTCTTGCCGCACGAGCGGGAGGACGCCGTGATGGCGCTGGGTGAGTTGCGCAGCGCAGTCCTGGTGTCGCCGGACAGCGCGGACGACCGGCTGAAGTTGGCACAAGGGCTCTACCGAATCGGCGATCTCGACGCCGCACTCGATGAATGCCGCGTGGCGCTCAAGCTCAAGTCACACAACGCCAAAGCCTATCTGCAACTCGGTGTCACACTGATGGCCAAACAAGATGGGCATGCAGCTGCCATAGCCTTGATGGAAGCCATCCTGCTCGATCCTGAATTAACACACGCGCATTACAGCTTGGGCAGCGTCCAGTACTCGCTGGGCAATCTCACAGCCGCGATGCAATCTTATCGTCGAGCCTTGGATCTGCAGCCGAACTTTCCCGACGCCCGCTATCGTCTTGCGCTGGTCTTGAAGCTGACGAATCGGCATCAGGAAGCGGCGCAATTCATGGAGGAAGCGGCGATCGGCGGGGTTCCGCAGGCGCAGTACTTCATGGGGAACGCCTATCGCAATGGACAAGGCGTCGAAAAGAATCTGGTTTTGGCGATCCGCTGGTGGACCAAACGCCGTCGAGTTCGGCCAGCAGCGCGCGGCGGAATCCCTTTCACAGCTTCGCCGCCAAGCGCTATCGCCTGACCAGTCTGAGCGCCGTCGAAAAGACGCGATCGAGGCCTTCAAACAGTATCGCGACGAACTCTGGGCTGACTACCCGGATGCAGGCAGGAACGACCCGAGCGAATCATTGGGCATCGCCCTGCTCAAAGATAGCCAAGCCTCCAACGGCGTCACGGCTCTGTTTGCCGAGGCCTATGCACTGAGCGAGACTGCGCACGACGAACTGGCGCGCCTGTATGAAACCGGCCTCGATACCCACCTCGCTCAATTCGATAAGCGCATCCTGACGTGTTTTGCAACCACCGCTGCCGATGGTTTCATCCCGTCAAAGAAAGCGCTGGCACGAATCTATGGCAAAGGCCTCGGTGTCACGCCAGATTTGCAGAAAGCCAAGGCGATGCTAAAGGGGCTGTCCAAGCAGGAGATCAAATCGGTCCTGGATGAGATTGCGGGGCGCTAGGAAATAGTCATGCTCGATGCTTCACGCCTGTGGCGACAGTTTCTCAGCTCCTCCTGGCTCCAAGCCGGTGCCATGGGGTTGCTCGCGACTGTCCTGGCGTTCGGTCTGTGGGCTGCAGCCTCAACCACATTCACAGCTCTGGACTGGACCGCGTACGATTTCTGGTTGACCGATCGCGCACCCATCCCGGTAAGCCCGTCCCTTCTCATCGTCACACGGGATCCAGGCCAGCGAAGAAGAGTTCGGCACCGGGCCATGGGACCGGGCCATCCTCGCACGCCTACTGACCAGCGCGCATGAATCCGGAGCCCTCGCGATCGGCCTCGATCATCGCCTCGACCATGCCAGCCCGGCGCAGCTCGGCGGGGCGGCGAGCGATGCCCTGCTGCTCGAAGCCATGAGCACCGCCGGCCCCATCGTCGTGGTACAGAGCCCTGACGCGACGCTTGTCTCGGACACAACGATCGCGGGCCATCTGCTGGTCACGACCCATTCCGATCACGTCGCACGAACGGTGCCTGTGGCGGCAACCGGTGACCGGCAAGCCGTCCCAGCCTTCGGGATTGCACTGTACGAGGCATTTCAACAACAGACCTCCTCGACGAAGCCGTCTCTTTCAGAAGAAGGCACGGCCTCGCTCTTGGTCAACTATGTCGGCAATGGAACAATCAACGCCTTCCCAACGGTTCCTATTTCATCCGTCTGGAACGCCATCGAGCATCACGAGAGCGATCGGCTCACCGAGTGGTTCAAGGGCAAGGTCGTCGTATTTCTTCCCAAACCCGATCGCGGGGGGAAGCTCGCTCTTGCCCACGGGACAAACGGTCACCAGCTCGGTGGTCCATCTCCACGTCTTGAACATGCTGCTGACCGACAACCGGCTCTACCAACTCGGCACAGCCAGCCGCTCTTTGATGACGCTGCTCGTAGCCTGGTTGGTCGCCTGGCTCCTACTTCAGTTCCGAGGCACGACTCAGCCTGATTCTTGCCGGAACGGCCATTGCCATCTATGGAACATTCATTCCCCTCGCGCTCGTGGCAGCCCACTTGGTGCTTCCCCTCGCCATGCCTCTGACGGCTGCCCTGTTGGTGCTCGTCGGCACGACCATTTGGAGCCACCTCACCGCTCATCAGCGGCTGATGCTCTTAGAACAGGACATGCTCCGCCTGCAGCAGGAAGCCGTCGCCGTGCGCGAAGCCCTGGTCCTGCGCGAGACCCGAGCAGAGACCTTGCAGGAAGATCTCGCCGTCGCGCGGGCCGCCATCACGCAATCGACAGGTCAACAGGAAGCACTCACCAGATCCGCAGACGTCCTTCGCTCCCAACTCGCCGACGCCCAGGCGCAGGAAGATGAAGCGCGCAGGAAATTAGAAGGGCTTGAACATCAGCTCCACGGTCTGCGCGCGGCCACGAGCGAGCCCATCGCGATGGGCGATGTGGAGCTCGATCGCCTCCGGGACGAATGCCGGCAGCTAGGCATCATCACCCAGGACCCCGGCCTCTTGCGCCTCTATCGGGATCTCAAGAAAGGGGCCAAGTCGCCTCTGACGGTCCTTGTGCTCGGCGAACCGGGGACCGGGAAAGAACTATTCGCCCGGGCGGTCCACCGGCTCAGTCCACGGGCCGGCAAGACCTTCATCGCCGTCAATATGGCGGCCATCTCCCCTGAGCTCTTCGAAAGCGAACTCTTCGGCCATACGAAAGGCAGCTTCACCGGCGCCACGGCCGATCGAAAAGGCTATTTCGAATTGGCCGACCATGGGACCATCTTTTTAGACGAAATCGGCGATCTGCGCTTGGACCACCAGAGCAAGCTACTGCGGGTCTTACAGGAGAAGTCCTTCTATCGCGTCGGCGCGACGATCCCAACGACGGTGGATGTGCGTATCGTGGCCGCAACGAATCGCGACCTGCAGCGAGGGGTTTCCGAAGGCTGGTTCCGCGAAGATCTTTATTTCCGCCTGACAGGTCTAGTGTTCCGGCTTCCGCCGTTGCGAGAACGCACCGGCGACGTGCCGATCCTCGCGGATATTTTTCTCAACGACATCGCCGGTCAGATGGGCAAGCCGGTGCCGAAGCTCTCGAACGAGGCGCTTCGCGCGCTAGTCGAGCAGGAGTGGAAGGGCAACGTGCGGGAGTTTCGGCACTGCCTGGAACAGGCTATCGCGCTCAACGACGGCCCCCTGCTCACCAAAGAGTCATTGCGCCTCGGTGGCGCATCCGCATCGCCCGCTGGTCGAGCCAAGCCATCACAGATTCTTCCCGATCCGGCCAGCGATGCAGCAGTGCTGAATTGTTTGAGACAACATGGCTTCGACATGCAGGCAGCGGCGAAAACGTTAGGGTGGGATCGCAGCACCGTCACGCAGCGATTGAAGGGCCTCTGCTTCCAAGCGCTGGTCGAATCCAATGGTGACCAGGCTAAAGCCGCACTGGCCATCGCCGGCGATCCCAGCCATCTGAGAACCGTGGAGCTGAAGCTCATGGACTACCACAGCCACCTCATGTCCGTGATCGAGCCCTTCGCCACAGCCAACGAAGCTCTCCTCGATTGCAAACGGCGATTCAAAAACCTCCCCGACCGGCATTTCGCCTCAGTCGAGATCACTGGTTCGGCAATACTTTCGCCAGAACCGGCCAGATCCATTTGGTCTGAAAAAAAGGCTCCTCCCACATCGCTAGAGGGCATCCCTCCTCACCAAAATTGAGCTCGGGGCAAGTGAACGGATCGAACGCATCATTGCGAACATCCAAGAAGGGTTCATACGGAGACATAGGCGAGAGACTCGAGCGCAACGCAATGCGTTTCCCGACCACATTGTCTCGAGCGCTGCGCTCAATCAGTGTCGCGAGACGAAGAAACTCCGTCAATGGACCTCCAATCCAGTGTTCAGTGATTTCCGTTTGAGCCAGGCTCTCGACTTCGAGATTCATGCGGTCCGAAGTGCGTATAGAAGTGGCCGATCGTTCGCGGGTCTGAGTGTATTTGCGTATTCTCGGATGCGAACTTCCTCAATCCCTTACCGGACTGCGGCACATACGTGAATCCTTTCGCCAATCGCTGAAAAACACACAGTTCGCGCCACGCACGACGCGTTGCGTCGGATTGGCTGCGTCACTCGGCAACTCGAACATTACTCCTATCAGGATGCCACTGAAAAAGTCCGTCGGCTTCGTGTACTACGCATCTTCAGGCCCACAACGGGGTCCCGTTGCTCGATCCTCAAGCTAACTCGCGCGTAGCTTGCCCACATCGACTTGGTGCTATCCAAGTCCCATTTCACGACGATTCCCGTCGCATACACGTGCGCCCCTGAGGAGAAATCGCCTCCGGTGTCAAGATTACGCCCCGGCGGCTACTGCCGGACGGCCTTTTTGAGCATCCTGCGTGGTGGGATCCTGTTGTCCCAGACGCATAGACCCATGAAATCCGGCGTGGGCGCACAGTTTTCCCGACAACCTGTCTCAGGAACAATCAAAAGAGGCGGGCTAACTTTCAAGCAACGATCGAAACATAATCATCGCATCCTGATAGGTCCCATCGTTTTTCCGCACCGCGCCGGGGATCACACCCAGTTCTTTGAAGCCGAGTTTTTCCCAGAGACGGCGCGCGACTACATTTTCAGAAAACACAAGGTTGAAGATCACGCTACGGTAGCCGAGTTGCTTGGCGTAGGCCAGCATCGTGGCGCCCAACAGCCAACCCAAGCCTTTGTTGCGCCAGTCCGATGCGACGATGAAGCCGGCGTTCGCCACTTGTTTTGCCCGCCCCGGCCAGTTCTGCTTGAGGTAGAACGCCCCGGCCATGCCCGCCGCACGGCACGGTCCGGCACATAGGCCGCCACCGTGCTCTTGCCGCGGAACCAATAGTCCATGAAGTCATCCTCATCCGGGAACCGGTCATGCGGGTACGACGTCCCCTCTTCGACAATCACCCGGTAGAGGTCTCGCAGCGGCTCAATATCCTGATGATCGGCCAACACCAATTGAACGGGCGAGCCATCCTTGAGTTTCGCGTCGACAGGAAAAGTTAGACTCATTGTCAGTGGAGACGTCCGACCGCCTTGTCGAGCAGCGCCTTCGCCTGGTCATTGGTGAGCACTTTGGTGGGGCTCATGAACGTGATAGAAAGAGCCTGGCTCTTTGCCCCGCCGGCACAGGTGGACATCGGTAGGCCATCCTTGGCAGAGGCTGGGGGTGTAAAGGTCGAGCACCAGGCATGAGGAAAATCCTTTGCTACCTCCTTGTAGTTTGCCTTCCTGAGGTCGTCGGTTCCCACGTTGTTTTTGGACATCGTGATCAGTTTGGCGATGTCTTCATCAGTGACGGGGCCTGTGAACCAGCTGATGGCGATTTGGCCCTGCTGGGAAGGGACAGCATACAGGCAGCCGAGTACCTTCATGCTCCTGTTCGGACCTGCTGGAACGTCATCAAAGTGTATCGGCTGGGTTACGCCCATTTTCCCACCGGTCACGACCTCGATGTCACTCGACGTCAGGAGTGAGCACGCAGATGATTGTTCCGCGGCGGCGGGCGAGGTGAACAGGGCGATCAGACTCAACACGAGGCTGAATAGCAGCATGAGAGCCTCCTCGGTGTGATGTGAAGAACTGGCCGTCGTGACCCTCGGTGTTCGGTCGGCAGTATAGCACCAGCCGGGAGTGATTTATATCAGTCCTGCAGCCTTACTATTGACTATGCTGGAGCCTCAAATGGTTCTTGGAACCATTTTCTTGTTTTCCACTATCAGCGCAAGGTTAGGCCTGCTCATCGAGTTGTTTGAGCGATTTTCCATCCTTGGTTTTCCACGCGGTAAGCCCATTTGCGCTCCCGCCGTGTATAACAACCGCCGCCGCAGATGGGCTCGAAAACTCCGCGTCCTTGGTGAAGACCAAGAAGTCATCTTTTTTGATGAGCGTGCCATCGGTGATGAGTTGGTTGCGCTGGGCTACGACATAGGGGTAACTCTCGGCCGATGGGCGCTCCTCCAAGACGGCGGTGGAGCCGTGAAATATAACAAAGCCGTTCGCGGTCCGCTGGCCTCGCGCTTCGGCTCCCTTGATGCGACAGAAGAGCACGCCGCCGGGCTGAGCTTTCGCGGCGGGTTGGGTGATCGACGCGAGAATGTCGGAGCCGAGTACGGGAAGGAGCTGCCGAATGCGCGCCAGAAAGACTTCCATGTCCTCGCGGTCAGACTCGGGAAGCTTCGAGCCGCCAGCCTGATTCTGTTCTAGCGTGAATCTGCCGACCTGAGCGGCCTCAGTGAGGAGCCGGCTCTCGAGATACCTCACATGTGCCTTAGTAAGATTTTCGTCCTTGCTGGCGAAAACGATGGCCGAAACCCAAAACTCCTTTGTCTTGTGTTGCTTTAATCGATCACGAATAACCTCCGCTTCGCCGATGTACGCGCGGGCTGCGTTGGTAAGAGGGTCGCTGCCAATGAGGATATAGACGCCAGCCTTTTCGAGTTCCTCGCGAGCTAGAAGCTCATCTAGTTCGGTGCGGGGCGCGGCGACAGTTTTGCCGGACCAGTTAGAGATTTCGGCAGTGCGTAGGCTCTTCGCGTCTCCGCGTGGAAGGAAGAGCTTGATAGTGGCAGATGTCATGTGTGCGCTATAGGCTAACTAATTCATCTGCCGCGAACTACCCCGGTATCAATCAAGGCAGCCTCAACAATCTGTTGCGGGCAAGTCTACTGCTACTGCCTGCGCTTATCCACACAGCTATAGGTCGTTTTCCCTCAAGAGAGTGGCCAGGTTGCCCTTTACTGCGCGCGTTGAACGACCACAGCTTCATCGTGGGGGTTCCGCGAGCACGAAAGGGCACCTGGCTGTTCCCTCCTTCCCTCCAAGCTCGCTCGTTATCTCTTCGGAGGTGGGGGCTGATTGATCTTCCACTGCGCGCAACTTTCTCACCCGCCCACCCACTGGCACGCCGAGACGTGCCATTAGCCCAGACGAGGGCCTTCGGAGGCCGCGCGTTGCGCGAGCACAGAAGATCATCAAGCTCCATCCCCCTCCCTCCGATCTCGCTTCCCTACCTCTTTAGGGGACAGCCTGGTTGATCCTCGATTGCGCGCGTCGAACGACCACGTCATATCTTCTCTACCCCTAAGGGCCTGGCAGAGAGCGGAGCAACTTCGCCGGAGGAGCGGGGCCCCATCGAGACTCAGCCAGGAAGGAAAGCAGAAACTGACCGAGTCCGCGAGGGAATTTCTGAAGGCTTCCGCCTGGCTGAGTCCGATAGGGTCGCTCTGGGAGGCGAGGACGCGACCGCTCTCTGCCAGGCCCTCTTTTTCTTGCGGGTCCATCCCCGCATCCCATGCCGGTTCAGATCTCCCCGCATCAACCACACCTCTCCCCAATTTTCTGAACCCCTGAATTTTCCTCAACTATCATCCAATTTTTCCCCTTTTCCCCAATGGCACCTCGGTTGCTCAAGCATCAGATCGTCGGCGCCCAGGAAATACGGAGGGAAAGGGGGTGATTCGGGGCTAAGGCCGACATGATCGTACGAACGTTTCACGTTTAACCTTTCACGTTTCACCAAAAGAAGGAGATGCCATCATGGAGAAGCCATCATCGTCAGTCTCGTCAGGAAACATTTCCCCTGCCATTGTGGGACCGAGTAAGGACTCGAAGGAAGTCTATGTGGTCGGAGGGCTGGTCCTGATCCTGGCCATCGCAATCGGAGCCGTCTGGTTCTATTCTCAAGAACTGGTGGTACCGTCGGCAAACAGTTCGAATAGCCAGCTGACCGACAAGCAGGTTACAACCCTGCTCAAGAATACGAGTGCAACCAGCCCGCTCAGCGAGCCGATCCTGCTCAATCAGAGCATCCCAGCCTCCAGTTACAAATCCGATAGCATCCATACGGATATCTATTTCGAGGTGGGCCGCAAGGGACTCACCGACGACGCCAAGGCGATCCTCGCCACGCAGGCCGACTTGGCGAAGAACGATCCCGACTTCGGCATTCTTGTGCAGGGTTATACCGACCAGCAGGGTTCGATCAGCTACAACAACAAGCTAGGACTCATGCGGGCTGAGAAAGTGAAGGAGTATCTGGTCGGCCAGGGTGTCTCCGACCAGGCCATCAAGGTGGTGAGTCTTGGCAAGGATGGCGCGCTCTGTCTCGACAACAGCGACGTATGCCGCAATATGAATCGGCGAGTACACCTCGAAATTCGCAAGATCGGCAAGGACCATATGATTCTTCCCACTGTCGCCACTGAGCCGAAGACCTCCAATCCGATCCAATCAGCTGATGACCAGAACAGCAACACAGACGGTCCCGGCTCACTTGCAGACAACCTGCTTCCTTCCCTTGCCGATCCCTCGGCAACCGATCCGTCTCCACTGACGACAGATCCGGCTTCCGGCAGCTAAATCACCTGAGCCTACCTACATGAGGCACTTCGCCTCATGTAGGGGCAGGCCCAAGTGCAGAAGCGAGACAGAGTTCCAGCTTCGTTTTGCATCGCCAGAGGCTCAAGCCCGTTTCGTTATATTGTGACGGATGATGTGGGTACGATGGGAGAGAACCAGGATGAGGGAAACGCGGCTAATTGGAATACTTCCGGCTCGTCTTCTTCGGTGCTTTCCATTTCCACGGCGGCACGGGATTGGAGTCGGCCCAGAGGCCCTTGCGCGATGCCCTGGCCAGTTCTTCAAGTACCTCGAGGCTGGCATCGTTGGAGGCCGATCGTTGCCACCAGGCCAACCCTTCTTTCAGCAGCTCATGCCCCACATTGCGCCCATCCTGAAGAAGAATTTCGGCAGTGGCCAGGCCATCCCGGTCCCGCTTCAGAGCGCGAACCACAACTTCGCGGTTTCCCACATAGGCTGCAATCGCGTGCTTCGCCTGTTTCCCGTAGGGCTGCTTGAGTTCTGGACAATCGATATCTTTGAGATAGATTGTCTCACTACGGCCCTCGTAATGGATCGTCAGACGATCGCCCTCATGGACGGTGACGACTCGGGCGCCAAAGTCCGCCCACAAGAGAGACGGACATGTCGCCACAAAGGCGAGCACAAGACCAGCCATGATGTGATGCTTTACCATGATTCCACATACTAGCGTCCTTAGACCATCCCGCCAACTATTTCTCGATTCTTGGACAACTGGAGCCTGTCCGACATTTCCTTCGTGACGAGGTAATGGAGGCGCGGCCAGATGCGAGGCCTCAGGCCCGGAAAAACCGGAGGTGTATTCGCTGGAATACATTGAGGATTTTTTCGGGCCGAGAACGACGCAGATGGTCGCGGATCATTCGCCGCAGTAGAAAGGTCAATGTCGGACAGGCTCCTTGGCACTCCATAGGATGTGAAGAATTGGAGATAAGGTACCGACCCGCCGAGATATGATCAAACGCGGCGGCATGCATGAAGAGAGGTTATGTCTGACTTGCCACCCCAAAAGAAACCGCCTACTCTTGAAATAATCAAAGGGAGTGCGGAATGCGAGTGTATTGGAAATGGGTTATTAAATCAGTCCCAAGTTTGGGGCTTGGGTTGCTCATGTTGCTTTCGACAGTAACCCCTCGGCAAGCCAGGTCAAATGTGGAAGCCTGGCTCATATATTTCGGCATTGAGAATGTCCCACCATGGCTAGCCAATAGGTCCACAGATACATGGGTATTTTGGATTGCGTTTGTGGGTTTCTGTGCATGGGCTATTCAATTATATGTGCGAACAAATGTAAGGAGTGGCAAATTGTCCATTATCATTTGTGAAGGAGAACCCTGGGTACAGGTGGATCCAGGCATAGATCAGTCGCAGGCAGCGCACCTCAGCGGATGGCTGTACACATATCGTATCGCATTGATCAACAGCGATGATTCGACCCTAAGGAATGTAGAAGTGAAACTCACTTCTTTGGAGAAGCAGCCGCAGAATTTCGATGCCATTGGCAGTCATCTTAAACTGAAACATGACCGGGTCGGAACAACGAACTTCAATGTTCATCCCACTAAAGATCCACAATTTATGGATGCCATTTTTGTTGATGTATTCAGATTCTTTTTAGGTCCTGAAGGATATTCATTCCTTAGCGTCACTTCGCTGCCAGAGGATATGAATCGCCGTATTCCAGTAGACAACTATGATGTGAAAATCATGGCGACAAGTGAACGTGGCGAAATGGCCATCGCTGAGATGGCATTCATTCCGCGTCCTGATCAAATCCCGGATTTCCGATTACTCAACATGCAATCATTTCCCGGCGCTACACGCTCTTCGAGCTAAGCAACGGGTTGGAAACTGGCAACTTGATGAAAACCAATGAATCCCGCCAAGGGATAGCATTGTGATATCCGGCATCTATTACCACGGACAAGTCTTCTGGTTGTGTCGAGATTGGGCCTTGGTAAGGCAAGATGACTTATTTCTTTGACGGCTTCCACTCCCGCGCCAGTTTTTGCGCCTCGGTGAGCTGGTCGGAGTTCATCCGTATGGCGAGCGAATCCCGCAGCACGGCCCCAGACTTTCCTCCGTTCGCTGCTCCCAGCTTGTACCACATATAGGCCTGAACATAGTCCTGCGGTACGCCGTCCCCACGCTCATACAGGAGGCCGAGTCTTCTTTGCGCTAAATCATTTCCTTGTTCTGCGGATCGACGATACCATCTCACAGCCATCTTGAAATCCTGCGGAACACCCCGTCCATAATCAAATAAGCTCCCCAGGTTGACCTGGGCGGCCGCGTGTCCTTGGACGGCGGCTTTCTCATACCACTGCCGCGCTTGGGAATCGTCTTTTGGGACGCCCTGGCCGTTAGCATAGAGCAGGCCGATGTTGTATTGCGCGGCGGCATGTCCCTGCTTGGCCAGCGGTTGCCACTCACGCAAAGCCGTTGCGAAGTCGCCGCGGTGATAGGCATTCTCGCCTGCTTTGAAGTCCGCCCACGCAGTTGCGGCGAGACAGACGATCGACAGCACAAGAGCGACAGGGAATCGGAGCACTATGAGCAGATCGTCACTCATGAGACAATCTCCGTCGGTTCCTGCACCAATCGGTTCACGTAATGCTGAAGACGCATCTGTGTGTGCGGCTCAATCGACAGATTTTCCGCTGCGAACTCCTGCCCTCTTGACCACCGCACAACCGCTTCTGGCACTACGATCCGTTGCTCATTCGGAAGCGTGACGGTCAAAGAGATTCTTTCACCTGGTCGCATCGGTAGATCACCAGTGAGTCGCCACCCGGTACAGGAGAGATTCCAGATCGTGCCTTGGCCTTGGAACGGACCCGCGTGGTAGGTCACAGGGCAACAGACAGGAAAGCGGCGGTAGGGACGAAGTGTGAAGGGCATGATCGCCTCTTAGGGGAGGAATCTTATAGAAGGCTTGTGGAGCTAGGCACAAGAGCCGAGTAGGGACATGATGGTATTCCCCTCGCCTAAGCAAAATAGCCCACATCCCACGGACATTGGCTCACGTTGAACGCATGCAGGTTCGGCTTACGAGGCTTTTATAAGCTCCTGAAAAATGGAGCCGGGCGATCCGGATTGAACGGAACAACCTGTCATCAGCTCGGCCCTGAAACCTGCCTCACCGATTCCTACAAAGGGGGCCAGCCCCCTTGTACCATCCCCACGAAGGGGGCACACCCCCTTCGAACCCCCCAGGTCGTCCGTTCAACCAACAGGAATGCGCACCCAACCGTGTTGTAATGCTTGTCAGGTGTGACAATTGGAGCCGGCGATCCGGATTGAACGGACGACCTGCGGTTTACGAAACCGCTGCTCTACCAACTGAGCTACGCCGGCCCTTGCACAAGAGCCCACAACTTACACGGGTTTTTTCTCAGCCTCAAGGGGTTTTTCGTGCATCGACAGACGACAGATGAGATATAAGACGCGCCCTGCCAGACGCTCTGACTGACAAACCAGCCGTCGAGAAGCAATGGCCGCTATTGGAACCGGGCAACGGGCTGCAGCCTGACCAAGGCCCCCTGGCCTGGCCCAGGGAGGCAGAGGGGCTCCTGCTCGTTGCCATACTGCTCGTGGGCCACCTTGAGCACCTGCCACTTGGTATAGGTGCAGAGTTCGCCGGCAAGGATAGTGCCGTTCTTATCGAGGTCTGCTGCACCGCCCAGGCCTTTGAGCAATTGATAGGTAAACAGCCCGTGCCGGCCCAGGTCATAACTATGAGCCTCTTGGACTGCCCGGTTGCCGACCATCCACATGATCTTCTCTTTCCCGCTGCCCTCCTGCTCCCACAGCGGGGCGATCCGGTCTACTGCTGCCTTGCCCGGTACCAATTCAAGCGAGAGATCGAGCATTACGACGGCCCGCTGAATCGGCAATTTCGCCAAGGATTCCTGCAGCCGACGAAGCGAGTAGAGGCGCGCGCCGGACGTGGCCGTACTGTCGAACAACATCATCGACACTGCGCCGGTGGTGGCCTCAACCATTCCTCGGCCCGTAACCGAGACATAGACTACGGTGGTGGGGTCCACCTGCTTGGGCAACCACTCCTCCAAAACCTCGGCCAGGTCGCTCTTGAGGGCATGGGTATCAACGAGGGTGCGCACGCGCTCGGAAGGAATTCCTCCGATCGATTTGAGGTACGTAGCCATGACCTCCGCATCTCGTGCAGCGTACTTGACCCTGGCAATGCTGCTCTCACGAAACCGCCCCACGCCAATGACAATGCCTACGGCCTTCGGCTGTTTGAGTATGCTGGTCTGCTTCGGCAGCTGATCGACATCGACCACCGACAGCGCCACAGCCTCCGTCGCAGACTCAGGCTTCATCGCCACCAGAAACTTCTTGGCGGACGGCAGCTGGACCAATGGGGACCCGGCACGCAAAATCAGCGTCAATTCTCCCTGAAGTACATCTTTCACCATGCCGACTTTGCCGTCCAACGTCACGCGTTTCACCTCGCCAGGCTGCAGATCACCGACAGATACCACGCTGGGGATCCGCTCGATCAAGGGCGGCGTGGCTGTCACCGACAACTCGACAGCCCGTGCGGTTCCAGGCCCTTCATTTTTGACTTCAACTTCGATCGCGACGGCTTCCCCGGTATGGAGCACCTGATCACGATTCTCGTTACGGAAGATTGCCCGGAATATCACTGTGGCAGGCTCACCCATTGGAACCGTCACAGGAACGGCCACCGCCGGCTGCAACGGGGCTGCCTTGGGGCCACCGGCCTGGCGTGCTTGAGCGGCATCGATAATATTGTTGGACGTCCCGAGCTGCTTGGCCATACCATCCGTCACATACCCCATGGCCTCTTGGGCAATCTTATCGAGACCCTTCACCTCACACGAGGCCTCGGTGACATCGACCTCTCCACGACCAATGCTTTGAATCTTCTTGCTGTAGAGAACCCTCCCGTCGGCAGCCGTGTAGGCAAAGTTCAATCCCAGAGTGACCGTGGCTGGATAGCTTCTGTTAGCCTTTCGAGGGATAGCCAGATCGACATGGGCCAGGCCCAACGCCGCATCGACATAGCCATCCGGTGCCGACGAGGATCCTGTCTCACCCGTCAGGACCTTTTCAAAGACGCGGCCTGTTTTCCGCCTGAGCGTTTCCTGTAATGGAGCACTGATCGGCAAGGATTGCCTCTGGCCGCAGGCGTCCTGATAGGTGAGCTGCGCCCCGGCGATACTGGGGTCAGATCGCAGTTGGACGGTCAGGGGGAGATAGTATCCGATGGTCGCGTCGTCTCGACTCGAGAAGAGCGAGCAGCTCGTCAACGTCGCAACACACAGCCCCACGGCAACCCCTGAGGCTGCACAATACAGGAAGGAAGGACGCGCTGAATCAATGACCTGCACAATCATTCTTATACAGAAAAGCATCCCACGAGCACAACTCACGAGACGGGGCGAGTTGATCTGGTTCATCTGGTTTGTTTTGTTCATTTGGTTAGACTAGTTCAACCAAACAAACCAAATGACCAAATGAACGAGAGAGACTCAGCCGCGAGTCTCGTCGTTGACAGCCCTGCACCCCTCGGCTAAGTTCACCCGCATGACCGAGTCTTCTTCGCCGGCACCAGGATCGCCATTGCCGCCGCAGCTCTCCTGGTCGGCCATCAGCCGACTCATTCGCCTCCAGAACCAGACTGGGACATGGCTGCTCATGCTCCCAACTCTATGGTCCTTGGTCTTGGCCGCGCGCGGCATGCCTCCGCTTCACTTGTTCGCCATCTTCGTCACCGGGTCTTTCGTGATGCGCAGCGCGGGGGTCGTGCTGAACGATCTAGCGGATCGATCCTTCGATCGACATGTGACGCGCACGCGGGTACGTCCACTCGCGTCTGGTGAACTCAGCGCTACACATGCTCTGCTGGTCGTCGGCCTCTTCCTCTCGCTGGCCGGAGCCCTCGTGCTGCTCCTTGACCCGCTTACGATCCTCTTGAGTCCAATCGCCATCCTCTTGGCCGGCCTCTACCCATTTGCCAAACGCGTCATCCACATCCCGCAAGCCATATTGGGTATCGCCTTCGGCTGGGGCACCATCATGGCCTGGACCGCTTCGCGGGGGGCCATTGAAGCGCCGGCCTGGTGCCTGTTCGCTGCGACGGTCTGCTGGGCCATCGGATACGATACGATCTACGCGCTTCAAGATCGGGAGGACGATCGTCAGATCGGCGTGAAATCTTCGGCGTTGTTGTTCGGTTCGTCGACGTGGATCGCCGTCGGCACGGTCTTCTGCGCGATGCTGCTGCTGCTGGGACTCGCAGGCTGGCTCGCCCACATCGGCTGGATCTACTACGCAGCGCTCGCTGCCATTGGAGTGTGGTGTCTGAGGCAAGCCCTGCAGCTCAGACAGGCCGTGCCGGCTCCCACTGCCTTCCACATGTTTCAGCAACATGTGTGGGTAGGAACCGCTGTCTTCATTGGAATGATTGCGGGATTTCTACTCTAACAGGATGCTTAGAAAAAGTCGCTCTCAAGATCCGTAAAAGGTAATAGGTGAAAGGTGAAACCGTAGGACTGCCGAGTGCTCTTCCTCCGAAACCTTTCACGTTTAACGATTCACGTCACACGGATCACTGGACGGTCTTTTTGAGCAGCCTGCTCAGTTCATTTCTTTTTCTTTTCGGTCGGAGTCGCAGCCGGGGCCGGAGCCGCAGCCGGGGCTGCGGTCGTGGCCTCGGTCTCGTCCTCAGACTTTGCCCCTCGCAGCGTACCAAGGTACATCGTCACGGCCTTGGCA
Organism: Nitrospirota bacterium; assembly: GCA_963775905.1. Lineage (GTDB taxonomy): Bacteria > Nitrospirota > Nitrospiria > Nitrospirales > Nitrospiraceae > Palsa-1315. The sequence continues at coordinate 119,564 of CAVZKI010000009.1, forward strand.
TCGGCATCGCTGAGCCCGAGCGCCGGCATCCGGGTTTCAGGCTTCATCGCCTGCGGGTTCCTCAGCCACCGATAAATCCAGGTCCCGTTCAATCTGAATCCTGCGCGGTCGAGAGCCGGCCCGACCTTGCCGCCCTCTGCGCCGAGGCTATGGCAGCCGTTGCAGCCATACTTGTCCTCATAGAGCCGTTTCCCGAGCTCCACCATCTTCGCAACCTGTTCCGGTTTCACAGTGAGATCTGGCCGGGCTATGCTCGTCCCCTTTCCTGGTCTCGTGGAGAAATTATTCAGCGCGGCCTGCGCAGCATCAAGTTCTTTTTTCGCCTGCGCCATGGCTGCCATTTCCTTAGCATAGACTGCATCATCGACATCGACGTTTTTCTTCTCGGCCTCTTCGCTGGCTTGCTTCTCAGCCGCCTCATACGTCTTTGTGGCCTGGTCTAAATTGCTTTGAGCCGTTTGGAGCGCGGCGGCCAGCTCCTTCTTCCGCTCCTCGACTTTAAACTCCAGCTTCATGCCGTGGAGGCCGCGGACATAACCGACAATGGCCCAAATTTCGTCTTCGGACAGGGTGTACTTGAATGTCGGCATGGTGGGCACGGCAAAATCGTCGTCGCCGATCTCGTCCCCGCCCTCACTCGTATCCTTCATGTCGCGTGAAATCGTATTGAAGATGTCATTATCTTTCAAGGTGCTCATCTCTGACTTGTTCGTGAGATCTTTGGGCTTCGGATCGGGCATCGAGGACCAATTGAATCCTTCGTTCTGGCGTCCGCTCTCACCGTGACAGTGCGAGCAGTAGTGGCCGTAGAGTTCATGCCCCTTCTGTTGCTGCTCGTTAGCACAACCTAAGGTAGCCATGGCCCAGATGCCAACTAGTCCACCCACCACTCCCAATACGTATCGACGAGCCGCCTTCATGCTGAATGCCCTTTCTTGAGCTTGCGGATCAGAACGAACTGAAATCCGAGAGCCAGGCCGACGGCGATGGCCGCATAGTAATAGCCGGAATAATTCGGTGGCGCCTCTGCGCGGAAATTCCACCAGGAGGTGACCGCCTTTTGGGACCCCTTCTCCTTCAGCTCGCCGCTTGCGTCCTTCTTGCCATCCCAGACGGCGAAGGCGATATTGATGAACCCAGCTGTCGTGATCTGTGTATCTTCGTCCGGATGCTCGGTGGCAAGCGGGCGCGAAAAGACAACTTTCCATGTGCCGTTGGCGTAGACGCCTTTGGCTTTCACATCTTGGTGCGTCTGTATTTTTAGTGTGCCAAAGCCCTTGGCATTCATGTCGACGCCTTTGTTGTCTTTGTTCTTCCAATACCAAATATTGACCGGACCGCCTTCCACCTGCGCCATCGGCTGGCCATGGGCAAAGTGGGCTTTCTTGTCGCCCACCATGAACTCAACCGCGGCTGAATCGTCTGGATCTTCCGTCGGGTCGGCGTACTCCAAGAGAATGGCGAGGTTGGTCCCGTCATGCAAGGCACGCACGTTCAAATCTTTAACTGTCGCGTCCAGAATACGATTCGGCCAATGGACTTGAGGCGACATCGGGAATCTCGCCAGGGTCGCGCTGCTCCACACCGCCGCAGTCGGGTCATCGCTCGGCAGGGCGCCCTTCACCATCGGAGCGCTGACCGAGACGCTTTGCAGGGTTGACTCTGGCGGAGCGGTGGCCGCGACCTTTTCCTCGGCTGAGACGGGCTGCACAATCAGGAATCCCACGGCAAGCCATACACCGACGACGACATTCGGAACGATTTGGTTCAGTCCGCTGCTATCATAAGTTCCGTCCTCTCCCTACTCACTCCTCAGAGGGTGGGGCTGTGTGCCTTCCATGCCGCATTTCTTCAGCGATGCGGCCGATTGATCTTCCACTGCGCGCGTTATCCTCAATCCCCATTTTCTTTTCAAGGGTAGCCTGGTTGTCCTCGACTGCGCGCGTCGAACGAGCACATTCTTATCGTGCGGGCTCCGCGAGCACAGGAGGACGATCACGAGCCGCGCTACCCCCTGCTACTCCCATGTCCTCGGCGATTGATGCGCTCCATCGTACTCGCCCATGATGATTTTCCAGATCCATTCGTCAGGAAGTTCGACTTCCCAGCGAGGCATCGCGGATTTCCATGGCATCCCTTCGATCGGGAGGCCGACGCCGCCCTTCTTGATGCGCCAGAAGAGATAGCTTTCCTGGAGCATGGCGATCGTCGTTGGATCGGAGAAGTTGGCCGGGGGAGGATTGAATCCCCTGGCCGCCGGACCCTTGCCATCGAAGTTCCCTCCGTGGCAGGGGGAGCAGAACGCGGCATAGAAACCCTTCCCCTGCTGGATGGCATCCGGTGTCTTGGCAACCGGACTCGACAAGCCGGTATATTCGCCTGGCGGCGCCGGGTGAATCGTCCGGTTTTCTGATGGCGGCGCATCGCTTACCGCCGTACTGCTATAGGTTTGCCAGCCGACCAGCAAAGGAAACAGAATCAGGACACCGTAACGCAATGCTTGCAGCCCGCCAATATTCTCTCCCGTCAGGAACCGTTGGATCGGACCCCAGAAGGCCTCTTTGGACTCTGCGCTCAGTGTGGCGAAGATGACAAAGCCCGATGTCGTCAGCATCAGATAGAGAAAAACCAGACTGGCCGGCAGCGGCGCCGAGCCAGGGATATTGGGCACGACAAACTTCAAGATCGCATAGGCGATCACATTCAAAATGATGAGTCTGATCAACGGCCCCATACGTTCCTCCTCAGTGCGCTTGCGCCACGGCCACTGGACCGGACTGGGCTGCCTTCACCGGAGCGGCAGGCGCCTGTCCCGGCGCGTCCAGTTCAGCTACAGTGACAGAAATCGGTTCCCCGCTCATCTGCTGCAGAAATGCAATGACCGAGAGAATTTCATTCCTGGACAGCCCGATCGGATTCTTATTGATGTAGGGCATCCGGGCCGGATACTCCTTCGCCACGCCTTCATGGCGATAGTCGAGATAGATATAGGCCTGCGGCTGCGTCAAACTTTCAAAAAGAAACTCGCGGCTCAACTTGGCCCCGATCCCCTTCAGGTCCGGGCATCGGGCCGATTCGCTGGGGCCGATCGTGTGACAAAGCGCGCATTGGCCCTTACTAAAGAAAATCTTCTGCCCGATGGTCGCCATGTCGGTCGGCGTTTTCACCGTGGCAATATCGAATTTCTCCTCGACGGGCGGCAACGACGCCATTTGCGGCACCGACAACGCGATGAGCGTGAAGAGGCCAAGCACAATCGCGACAAATCCGATGACCCGGACGAACGAGGCGCGAATGAACAGGAGGATCAGGATCCCGGATCCCACCACTGAGAGACCAATCAACTGCAACTTGACAACTTCGCTCATATATCCCCTTCGGGTAGTTAGAAGTGCTGAGTGCTGAGTGCTGAGTTACAACTCAAAATTCAGATTCATAATTCAGAACTTTGGTGCGTTCGGTTCATCGAGCGCACTCGATGCGCCTGCCATCGCCGGCATGCCGTGCGGCAACTCGCCCTTACTCGGTGCACTAGGCGCCTTTGCCTTATCGCTCATCGTGGCTACCCAGAAGATGAAGGCGACAAGCATGCAGAAGAAAAATGTGCACAAGGCCATGAGCGCAGCCGCATAGCCGAGCGCCGGTGAAAACGCGTATGGCGACGTATCGCGGACCACGCCATAGACATGCCAATGGACGCGAGAGGACGACCGTGCATAGCCCATCAGCGTCATCAGGAGGATGACCATGACCGCGTTGAGGACGAGGGCGTAACCGGCTCGGGGAGGCATCCTGCCCCAGACCATTTCCGTCGTGGTCTTGGCACTCCTCAGCAGCAAGGCTGTCAGCGGAGTGATCGTCAACATGACACCGAGCACGACCAACACCTGCGACGTCGAGAAGTAATTGATGCGAATGATAGCGGGAACGAAATACCCCCATACGCCAAGGACGATCACCGCGATCGCCGCGCAGGCAAGGACGCCGCCCATGATCGCTTTGGCGACCTTGGCCCAGCCAGCCGTTTCCTGCTTGCCGGCCCGCCAATACATGATGAAGCTCATGAATGTGACGAGAATCATCAGATTCGCCACGGTCATCTTGGCCGACATGACGCCGAACACGCCAAGAAGCGGATGGTGGCTGCCCCCCATCTTTCTCGCTTCTTCCATGCTGGCCACAAGCGAGTGGGGCGTCATCCAAACACCCAGGCACAGCAGCAGAGCAATCAACATCGCCAACATCGGCTTCCGGTATTTCATCGCAGAGCCGGGGATGCGATAGGTGATCCCCAGCCAGAAATAATAATTCGATCCGAGAAAGAGCACCCCGATGAGCATGGCTTGCAGAATGAACAGCCACGACAGAAAGCCTCCCATAAGCGTGATACCCATCTGCTGGTTGTACTGGTAAATTTCACGCATGAGCCAGTAGCCGGCAAAAGGGAGCGCCAACAGACCGAATACGCCGATGAAGTTCCCGACATAGCCCATCCAGTCGTAGTGGTCGCGCTCTTCCGTGTTCGTGGCAGACAAATAGCGAATCCCTGCATAGGCGCCGCAAATGTAGCCACCGAGCACGACGTTCGCAATGATGCGATGAATGTTCACCGGCCACCAGGTCGGATTCCATGTCGCAGCCCAGGCCCGCGCCATATCCGACCCCTCGGCAAGCACGACGGGACTGGACTGGAACGTCGCCCAGGAGTTCGGCACGATCATGATGAAGAACGCAAAGAAATTCAGCAGGAAGCCGAGGAAAATATGAAACGTCTTCTTGCCGCCACCTTGCATCGCATCCCAGCCATACCAATAGAGATACAGCGTCGCGGTCTCGACCAAGAAGAGGAGGCAATAGACAATAAAAGACGGGAAGAAAATATCGGTCAGGTAGTTCATCAGCTTGGGATAAAACGAGATCAGCAGGAACAGCAGGATGCCGCCGAAAAGCGCCGTTGTGGCATAGGCGGAGGTCAGGAGCTTGGTGAATTCCTTGGCTAATTTGTCGTAGCGCTTTTCGCCGCCCTTCCAGGCGACGATTTCGCACACCCAGGCGAAGAGCGGCACACCCAGCACAAATCCCGCGAGCAACAAATGGAGCTGCGCGACAACCCAGATGACGTTGCGGCTCCCGACGTAGGGAACGTCACGATACTCGACCGGAGCTGGCGGCGCGGCATCTGCCCCAAAGACCAGCGCGGGAAGGCTGAGGAGGCCCGCTGCCATCACGAGCCCCAAGAGCGTCCCCCCATGATCACTGCCGCTCCGGAGAAGCCTCTGAATCCATCCACTCTGATGTCGCATTGCCCTCACCTCATCTTCTCCCATGTTACGGTTTCACGGCGGCAGGCGGAGCCGGTTCTTTTGCCTCCGGCGCTTTCACTGCGTCTTTGCCTGCCTCGCCTTTTTTCTTACTCTTCTCTTTTTCCAGTTCGGCTTCCGCCCGCTGTTCTACCAGCAACTCGACCCGCGCCGCAAGCTGCGTAATCATCTTTTCGTCTTTATTCAGCGTCTCAAGCGGCTTGAATGCAGGCTCTGCCTTCACTTCCTCCTTCTTGCAACAGTCGTGCGGGTGCGGTGTAAACACTGGGAGAGAAGACCAGAACAGGAGGGACATCACAACGGCCACACCGGACAATGCTGTCAGCATCAATCCTTGATCCCCCGGCACCCGCATCAGATCCCAGCGGGTGATCAGCCCTTCATAATTCTCTGACGGCATGCCGTGCCGACTTCACCGTGCCCCGGATCGCCCGTCCCACAAGTGAGAAACCGATGACTAACAACAACAGAAGCGCCCCTGTGGCCACAGTGCCCCAGAGGGTCAGCTCAATGCTGATCCGCTCCGGAACAGGAGTTCCCTCCAGAAAACCCGTCTCAAATAGCGAATGGGCAGCAGAGATTGAGGCTTCAGTGATCGCATTCTCAGCCACCCAGAGGAGTCGGGAGAAAGATGGCACCGACCAAAGCGCACTTCCACCAGAGCGTCATCCCCAACCCATCTGGCGGTTCGCGCCGCAACCGTTCGAGGAAAAAAGTTCGTCCCGCGACCCCGAGCGCCCAGATGTCGATCGGGATCGCCAGCAAGAACAGCAATGCGATGCCGGCTCCTTCACCGATGTGTGATTCCAATCCCAGAGTGATCGTTGGAAGCGCAAACACCGTGACCGGGCTCGCCAGGAGCATCAAGAACGCGAGAGCGATTCTGGTTTCAAAATGCACGATCCCAAACGCCAGAAAGAGCACGGCGAAGGCAAGCTTGATCGGCAACCCGGTCCAGAAGGCGGGCCAGAGAATGCCAAACCCGAGCTTTGTGGGGGAGATCTGATCGTTCATGATTGATTCACACTAGTCCAAAAACTCTCGATTGATAATCGCCGACACCGTGAAAATCAGGATCGAAACCATGAACATCACCCATAAGGTAAGGGCAATGGGGCGCTTGAAAATATTCCGCTCGGGGTCGCGGTCGATAAAGGGCAACGCAACCAGCAAAACCCCAAGGAGGCTGGGAAATGCTATCGCACCGAGAAACTGCCCAAACTCACCGGAAAACATCTTCAGACGCAGGTGCTGGAATAAGAACAAGAAATACCATTCCGGTTCCGGGTGATAATCGCCCGGGTCAGGCGTCGCCTCGTCCAACAAGACCACCGGCTCCCAGAAGGCCAGCGCACAGATGCAGGCAAACACCACCGCCATCCCGACGACGTCCTTCCAAATCTGCCGTGGGAAAAAATAGTCGGTCTTCGCCTTCAGCTCCACCGGCGTACCCCGGAAGGGACCACCCGGTCCCGCGCATCTAAAGAGGAAGAGATGCAACCCGGCCAACCCAATCAGGGCTGCAGGGAGCACCATGACGTGAATGACGAAGAACCGGCTCAAGGTCATCTGTCCTGGGGTCGCACCTCCCTTGAGGAGCCGCGCCAGGAAGTCGCCAATTAACGGCGTCTTATCCATAATTTCGACGCCGACAGTCGTAGCCCAATAGGCCCGCTGGTCCCACGGGAGTAAATAGCCCGTGAAGCCGAATCCCATGACGAGGGCGAAGAGTGACAACCCAACCAGCCAGATGAGTTCACGCGGTTTCTTATACGCGCCCCAGAGAAAGACTTGGGACATATGCGCAAAAACGCAGACCACCATGGCCGTGGAGCCCCAGAAATGGTAACTCAGTAGGAACCAGCCGTAGTCGACGTCATGAAGAATGTATTGGGTACTGGCATAGGCATGGTCGGCGGTGGGCACGTAGTAGAACATCAGCAGGACACCCGTGACCGCCTGCATGATGAAGATAAACAACAGAATCGACCCAAAGACGTAGGCCCAGCGAGAGCCGCCGGGGACCGACTCATTGAGCATCTTGGCTGCAAGCAGCTTCAGCCCAACCCGCTCATCGACAAAGTCGAAGACTTTCTCGACGACCGTTGGCTGCGTGCCGGCAGACGGAGCAGAAGGAGTGTGGCTCATCTAAACCATCCGCGATTGGACCTTCGTCCCGGCTTTGAATTCCATATCGATAATTTGCACCTCGCCACTCTCGGACACCTGAATCGGCAGCGGGTCGAGGGGGCGCGGGGCGGGGCCCTCCAGCACCCTGCCGGACGCATCATAGATGCTCACGTGGCAGGGGCAGAGAAAGACCGGCCCGAGCACTTTGTGTTTTCGCCATTTATATCCGCAACCAAGGTGGGGACATTTGCCGGAAAATGCGATGTAGGGCACGTCCTTCTTATTGGTCCAGAGGGTTTTCCCTGTGGCATCCCGGAATTCCATATCCTTCCCCTGATACACCTTTTCCAGCACCGCGGGAGTCGCCTTTACAACCCACACGTTCTTCTCAATCTCAGCTTCAGGCAGATAGGCCTCTTTGACCTTGTGAATGAACTTGAACTGGGTCCCGGTATCGTCCGCCTTCACCTTTCCGACGTTGCCGATCTTCAGCCATCCGTTGTCGAACGGTGCATACATCGGCTTCATCAAGTACTTCAGCACGGGGTAGGCCAGCGGCAATCCGATAAACAGCCCCATCACGTAGGTCAAGTTTGCGAAAAACTTCCGCCGCTTGACGTTCCGCTCCAACTCAGGGAACGGCACCAGGACTTCGCCCGGCGTGACGTGAATATGCTTCTCAAGGCCCGGGATTTCCACTTCATGCAGCGTGACATAGTCGTCACGCTTGAAGGGCGGCAAGGCCATGACTTCGGACGAGGACGACCGCAGTTGCACCAGATCGTCCGTCACGGTCTGCACCGAACCCATCGATACTTGCCGTTCGCCCGTGCCGTTCATCGACACGACGAGATGGCTGACCTCAAAGGACAGCGGGTCCATGATGACCTTGGTCACTTCTCCGACTTCTCGATCCGTACAGCGGACTTTCGATTTCAGTTGAGGCTGCATGCTACTTCTTCTTAATCGGCTTTGGCGTGTTCACCGATGTATTCTTGAATGTACCCAGCCAGGAGGCGAGCGCCACGACGTCGCCTTCCTCCATGAGGTCCTTATACTTGTCCGGCATCTTGCCCTTCTCCCAGTCCTTCTCGTATCCCTCGGCCATAAAGCTCTTGGGATCGAGAATTTTCATGCTTAATCTCGTCGACCGTGAGATAGCGTGCCGATGTTGTCCAACTCCGGACCGCGCTTCTTCCCACCCTCGCCCTTCAGCTTGTGGCAGTTGTAACATTCTTGCAGCTGCCACTGCTCTTCCCCCTGCTTCATAAAGTCTCCGGTTGCCACGGCAGTCGTTGCCGTGGCAGCGCCGGCCTGCGGCTCTTTCGTCGCCTGATCCCCGCCCAGCGCCTTGAGCCGCACCTCTAAGGCTTTCACCTGCTGATCGAGCGCCTTCGCACGCGCAATCAGCTCCTCAGCTTTTCCCTGTTGAGTCGCAGCAAACTTGGGCCCCAATATCTTGGCAATCTTTCCCTTTTCATCTTCCGGATCGTATTGCGGCCACATCGAGGCGCCGGAAATGTACACCGTGCACAGCACGGCGTAGAACACCACGAGGGCGATCAGGGACTTTATCCCGCTCATAGTCTTGAGCGTCGGAGCGTCCAGCAATATGAAGACGGCAGCCCCCAACATCGCGTAGCCGAAGAACATCATCTGGAAAATGAAGGGAAACTCGAGCGCTCTCGTAATACCGATAAGCACGCCGCCCACCACCAGACCGATCGCCAGCTTCTTAATCACACTCCCCATGCAGACTCTCTTTCCTTCAGTAGGCGTTCCGCACCCCGGTTACTTGGCCCTGGCAGGAACAGGAGTACCTTCTGGTGCGTGCCCCTTCGAATCGGAAGGCCGAAGGGTCACGATAATGGCGAAACTCACGACTACGAAAAAGACGACCGTAATCCCGGTAATCCACCAGGCGGAATATGACAGCGTCGGCGTGAAGGACTCCGCGGTGAAGTCGGGCAACAAATTGTAGGTGTGGTAGTACTTCCGCAGCAGCGAGCGAACGGCGCCCATCAAGCCCATCGTCCAAATTGAGCTGAAGGCGAGAAAGATCAGCACGAACTGGGAGGCGAAATCGATTTTTCCCCAGACAATCGTGCCCTGCCTGATGGCCCGGTTATAAATGACGTAGTTGACGACCGTGACGAACACCAACGTGAACGCCGCCGAATTCTTGGCCGGCATCAACGCCAGGAAGTTCCAATCTGACGGCAACTCCAACTCCGCCACCAGCTTGGCGCCGGTCGGAACGAATCCGTGAGGGGTAAGCCAGATGGCATCGCCCACGACGACCATCAAGAAGCCGATTTTAATGACGGTCCGCGCAGAAACAGTATACGGGATGAACCGGCCCAGAGTGAACGGCGCCAGGATCAACGGCAGCAGGAACGCCAACGACATCGGGTCGGGAACCGGATAGTCCGTCATCACCTTGGTCATCACCAAGGGGAGCAGCTACCATCGCGATGGGGGCCAGGATCGTCATCCGGACCTTTTCGACCCCCTCAATGCGTTTCATGCTGAGCCAGATGTAATAGTTACTGGCCAAGAACATGAGTCCGATCATCGCTCCTTGCATTTCAAAAAACATCGAGAGCTGGTCGGCCATCATGTACGGGCAGATCGACGCATCGTAGTCGCAGAGCTCGTACGCCAACAGATACCCCATGAAGGGCAGGAACAGCATCGCGCCCACGCCGATCAGATTTCCGACAAAGCCCATCCAATCGTAGTAGGCCCGCTCTTCATCCTTTTTCGCCCCCATGTACATGTAGGCGGCGATCATGCCCGCCACAAATCCTCCGAACGTCACGTTACCGACAATCCGGTGGAGATTGAGCGGCATCCAGCTATAGTTGAAGATCTTGTCCCACAAGGTCGCGGTTGCGAGGAACTCTTGCGGCGAGATACCCTCAGCCTTCACCGGAGTATTCATGAACGACGTCGGGCCGTTGATCACGAACAGCGTGACCAAACCGATCAGATTCAAGAGCACACCGAGGGCGATATGACGGGCCTTCTTCTCACCCTTCCAGGAGTCCCAGGTGTAGAAATACAGGTACAACAAGATGGTTTCGCTGATGAACAGCAGCGGGTAGATCACCGCGAACACGAGAAAGAAGTGATTGATGAGCCACGTGGTGAACTGCGGGTACGTCGCGAGGAGCACGAAAATAAACAGGCCACCGGTGAGGGCAGTCATGCTGTAGAGAATGACCGTCACCTTTGTGACCTCTTTTGCCAAGCGATCGTATCGAGGCTCTTGCTTCCGATACCCCATCCATTCTGAGATCACGACAAAGATCGGGGCGCCGAGAATGAACGCCGCAAACAGAATGTGAAGCTGGGCGACGATCCATACCGCGGTCCGATTCCCCGTATAGGGAAACTCCACCGGAGGCGCGCCAGGAGCTTGGGCATACGCCACTCCTCCGATCAACGCCAGAAGCGCACATGCCGCCACGAGACTGCGCTGCCAAGTTTTCATGATATTTCGCCGCCCCTCCTCACACGGACCATTGAATTTCCACCGTGCCACAATAGTTTTTCCGCAGCCTGCTGGGCGTCAGGAGGTTGTGCGTCGTACAGAACAGCATCCATTCACCGTGAACCGTGCGATACCCCCGCGACAAGAACTGACGGGGGCCACAAGAAGATCTGGTCATGACCGTAGGGGCGAAACGTTCGTCCAGGCATCGCATAGCACCTAGGCTATCATTAAGCGAATACACCGGTAGCCCACCCGGAGGCTCAGGGCAAGAAGGTTTCTTGGGTTAATGTCGGACAGGCTCCTAGATTGAAGTCCCCTTACTTGCCCGCCGGTGCCGGAGCAGCCGGAGCTGCAGCAGGAGCAGCCGAGACGCTTGCCGCATCAACCCATGATTTCTTGTCGGCGTCCCATCCCTTCCCAGCCAGCCCGAAGTTCCGCTCAAACAACACCAGCTTCCAGATATCTTCTTCTGACAGCTTGCTCTTCCACGCCTTCATCTTCGTATTGGGAACCCCTTCGGAAATCCGCCAGGCCCACACTGAATCGGAGTAGAGCTTCATCCGCTCGCCGACGCGGAAGTCACGGGCACCAGCCTTGACCGGCTTGCCGTCCTTGCCATGGCAGCTGGCACAATTCACATCGGGGTTTGTCTCGCCGATGAAGAGCTTCCGCCCTTCTTCCATTTTGGCCGCATCGGCCCACCAACCGGCCGGCATATGTTTGTCGGCGTACTCAGCAGGAGCCGGCGGCGGCGGAACGATCGGCCCCTCTCCTCCTCTCCTCCCCCGCATGCCACCATGAAGAGCCCCATCCCCAACACAACCGCCAACTGCGAAACTTTCATCTGCTTCATAACCATCCCTTGCTCCTTTTTTCCCGACCCCATCAATGACGTTTCACTCTCACACTCAGACGAAAAAAAACGCTTTCACGGGGGTGATCATCACCCCTGTAAAAGCGCCGATCCTAACGAATACCGTGCCGCCACGCGCACTCCCCTGCCACTTCAAGTCACCGATCCAGCGAGGTGCACATCAGCCCCACGGACCGCTTCGGTTATTGCTTACGCTTGCCCTGAGACTTCCCTCGTTTCTGTTCCTGCTTCCGCCACGAACGAATCAGTTTGACCCCGATGAACCCACCGACTGCTGCCGCCGCGGCCCCCGACCCTAGATAGACCCACAGAGGAGTACTGCCCCTGTCCTGTATGCAGCCGGTCCCAAAATTGACCTGAATGATTCGCTCTGCCTCCAGATCCTTCGGGTCAAACGAGACTTTCTGTTGCTGCTGCTGCCCGTTGGCTTCAATCAGCAGCGGATCGCCAAGATTATCGTTATGAAGATGAAACGCCGCCTTGTAGTATCCGTCTCCATCGGTCTTGACGATCTGCCCGTAGGAGATCTTTGTATCCTTGACGAGCACGTCTATATTCGCGCTTCTTTTCCCATCTGTTCCGCAGACAAACCCTTCGACCGTAAACCGATGGTCGGCTTCATGCGTCGCAGAAACGACCGAGGGGACACACCCCACCATCGCAACGGCTAGGATGCATTCCCGCCATCGTGACTTTCTCTGTTCGATCTGTCTGCGCCTCACGTGCTCTGGACTGACGCCTCTTTCCGTCGCCGAGCGCTTGCGTCCGCCTCACACAACAGAACGTTTGATGACCGACGAGCCAAGCCAATTTTGAGAGCGACACTTTTAGCATAGCGCCTACCCGTTGTCAACGAATTGACTGCCCGACCGGACAGAGAGACAAGCCCTTTTCCAAGCACTTGGAGGGGGCCATCCGCGATGAGCCTGTGTAGAAAAAAATGAGAAGAAGAGATGCGATCGGCAGACGGAGAACTTAGACAATTCCTCTTGCTTTTGCGTCGGCTGCGACACGTTCCACTTCGGCTCGTCGCTCCGAATCCTTCTTGGCGATCCAGTTCTCCCAGGATTTCCCCGTGGCCGTGTCCTCACCGGTAAAGGCGATCGCGGCAATCTGGTCATAGCGAATGTGCCGAGCCTGAGAACTGTCGGAAGGGAACACCTCAAGATAGGAGTCGGGACCGTTGACCTGACGATTGAAGAGATACCCGCTGAGGGACTCGCCGGACTTCAATGAAACCGTCACATCGCCGCGATAATCGAACGCCAGCTCCACCGCTTCTGCCAGCTCAGCGAAAGAAACTGGCTGAAATACGCGACCTTCGGGCGATCCGGTTACGCCGCCACTACTATGGTTCTTGGTATCGGTCATCGAGGGATCGTCAAACGTGAAACGTGAAATGTGAAACGCCGAACAAGAAGATGGTCAGGGTGCTCTTGCGAATAAAGAGAAACAGCCGACGATTCACGCAATCTGTCATCGCGAGGTTGGAAGCATCGTCAACTTGACGGTCCGGCCAAACCCGGACAGCGTGCCGAAAGTATCTTCGACGGCAGACGGTTCATAGCCGCAATGCACCATGCAATCGGCGCATTTCTCATTCCGCCCTGTTCCGTAGCGATCCCACTCCGTGCTGTCCATCAGTTCACGAAACGTCTTCGCGTAGCCCTCTTGGAGCAAATAGCAGGGCTTCTGCCACCCAAACACGTTAAAGGTCGGATTGCCCCAGGGCGTGCATTCGTACTCCCGCCGGCCCATCAAGAAATCTAAGAACAGCGGCGACTGATTGAACTGCCACTCCTTCTTCGGATTCCCCAAAATACGGGAAAACAATTCCCTCGTGCGCTCTCGCTTCAGAAAATGCTGCTGGTCCGGCGCCTTCTGATAACTGTACCCGGGCGAAATCATCATGCCTTCGACGCCAAGCTCCATCATCGCATCGAAAAACTTCCGCACGCGCTCCGGATTGGCATCATCAAAGAGGGTCGTATTGGTCGTGACCCGGTGCCCCCGCTTCAGCGCCGCCTTGATCGCCTTCACCGCCACGTCATAGACACCGTCTCGGCAGACCGCCAAATCATGCTCATCTTTCAGACCGTCCATGTGGACGCTGAACGTGAGAAACTTCGAAGGCTGATACTCGTCGAGTTTTCGCTCCATCAAAATCGCATTGGTGCAGAGATACACATACCGCTCCTGCGCAACCAGCCCACGGACAATCTCCGGCATCTCGGGATGGATCATCGGTTCGCCGCCGGGAATACTGACGATCGGGGCGCCGCATTCCTCCGCCGCAGCCCAGCACTGCTCGGGCGTGAGGCGCTTATCCAGCACATGATCCGGGTATTGAATCTTTCCGCAGCCGGCACAGGCCAAATTGCAGCGGAATAAGGGTTCCAGCATCAGCACGAGCGGATACCGCTTCACCCCGCTCAGCTTCTGGGCGAGCACATACTTCGTAACAGTAGCCATCTGGGAAAGTGGAACGGCCATTCCTCTCTCTCCTTCTGTTCAATCTATATCGGTAACGGCGGCGACCGGCCACCGGACTAGTAGGTTGTAAACGTTGGCGATTCTAACACTCAGTCTCGCCGCCGTCAATTCTCTCCCGCCTTCATGCTAGACCCGCATTATTCATGAACGGTTCTTGTCCCCCACCCACCTGTCCCTCCCCCGCGGGGAAGCCGATGGGGCTACCCACCTCATTGCTTGAGTTTGCACTCCCCTGCCGGCCAACAATAAAGCCGATTCCTGCGAGGCCTCATTGCCTTCGAGATTCCGAGACATACACTAGCTGGCTAATTCATCCGTGCCAGGCGCTGTCACCAACAATGGTGGGCAATTCCACGGCCAAGGTACGAGCGTGGCACCTCCGGCGATTGCTGAACAACTCGGTCGAGGTTCTCTATGAGTGAACAGGCATGCCAGCTTCTGAAGGGATGGTGGAGGTGGTTTGGGCGGCAAAGTCGGCTCAATAAGGTTGTCATCATTGGATTTTCATCCGCGTTGGTGTTGTTTCTCGTCCCTGTGGTTGTGTCCTGGTTCAAGCCAACCCCGATCCATGTAGGCGTAGCCTTCTACACATACGAGCGTGCCTTCCTCCTGGAGGGGAATACCAAGGTCTATTTTTATGAAAATCGGAACCTGGTGTCCGATTGCAGTCTCCGGAGAATCGAACAGACCCTGCCGAAAGGCCGCGCCAAGACACCTGATCCGCAGTCCTGGGTCTTGATCAAGTTTCTCCTTGAAAATGTGTCGGACCAGAGCATCACGAACCTCCGCATGGACATCAGGTCTCCTCTCCTGCGTCCCACCACAACACTGTTCGCAACATCGAATCTGGAAGCGACTGGGGCATGGAGCACCATGGCGAAGGATGCCCCACGCACGTATGTCATCTCTATACCGGCCCTCGCATCAATGACCTCAGCGGTCATCAGTGTGAAGACTCCAATCGACGAGACATTGCGTCAGTTTATCTATACGGATCATGGTCGGATGACGATCCAGGTGCCCTATTTGTCTGCGGACCAGTTCGGGACCTTTCCACTCAAAGTCTCTCGTCTCAATGCCATGAAGATTTTGAACCGGGAGAGCGTGCTGCGAACCGGCGACGAAACGTTCGCGAATGAAAAGATTGAGTTTACGATGCTCCGCGCCGACGAGCCCGATCTGAAAGATGAAAACGTGTCCTATCTACTTCTCTCGAAGGCGCACGTATGCCCGGAGGGAACGGCAGGCGACTGGTAGGATTCGGGCAAGCTGATGGGATGGTTATTTGGTTACAGACCACGCACCAAGTACGGTTTGGAGGCGCCGAGCGGGGTCGAACCGCTGCATCGCAGTTTTGCAGACTGCTCCCTTAACCACTTGGGTACGGCGCCTCACGAAGATGTCATTATAGTCGCTTCTTTTTCTTTAACTCAATATGGAAGCAAGCCAGCAGCCGTTATGGCGCGCCATCATTAAGGTCTCAGGCTTATGTCCCACCACCCACATCGAGAGATCTCGGACGCATATTTCCAAGGGCCGGCTGTAGATCGCTCGATGTGCCTTTGCTCTTGAGGAGGAGTCCAAACAGAATCAGCATCGCGATGCCCAGAGGATGATAGCTCTTCAGCGCCTCCCATCTGACTCTGCCCAATGATTCGTGACTCAGGACCGTCGTGAACAATACATAGACTCCCAACATTACGTATCCTGCGTAACTCATAGTTCGCGCCGCAGCAACGACGATAAACACCGCCGGCATCAACCACACCAGATGCTGGTTCCAGGTTATGGGGGACAGCAACAACGCCAAGATCAAGACTCCGGCGCACTCTCGAGGCCAAGCGGTATCTCTAGGCCCTTGGAACGATTCTCGACTGGACCAGGCGAATAGACCGAGTAGACCCAACGTCACGGAAACGACGATCAGCGTCGCGAGCTCGTGGCGGCAGATCCAACACAGGCTTGTAAGAAGGGTCTACTTGCCGCAGCCGATGACTCTCCGGATAGGTGACGAGGTAGCGCATAAGTGTATGCCGAAGCGATAGATTGGATTTTTGTTGTTCGTTTTCTTGCCTGCCCTCCATCTGCTGATCGAGCAAGGATAAGGCGGCATTCCTTGTCCACTCGGTCTGATGCTCCCACCAACTCGTCGGCCCCATGTGAACGGCGGGCAGAACGATCCAAAAGATGGCGGCAAGCACCGTATAGAAAGCCACTCGCCACTGCCGCTTCCAGAGAAACAGCAGCACAAAGAGCGCGGGGGTTATTTTGAGAGCAATACCAAGCCCGAACAATACAGCACCGACCCATTCCCTTCCCACCCATATCGCATAGATCCCGCACGTAAGAATTGCCAATAGAATGAGATGGGGTCCACCGTCATCGAGATCGGCTATGAGAAATTGTAAGGTGAACACGACCGCTCCCCAGCGGGCAAGCAGGTGACTCCTGCCCTTTGACTCATCTGTACCGTACACCATGCGATGAAACAAAAAGACTGTGACGGCTAAGCACCCAATGGCTACCAGGTAGCGCAGTGCTAGACTCTCGTTTCTCCCCATCAGCGTCAATGGCGCAAAATAGAGACCAGCGGTCGGCAAATAGGCATAGCAGTAATCATTTGCATAGAGGTATTCCCCGGAAAGGAAGCGTCTCCCAATCTCGCGATGGATATCGATGTCTCGAAAACGAAATGACCGTTGGAAGGCGACAATATATCCGTGAACTGCCGCTGCAATGACGAAGCCGACCGTAAGCAGACTTGCTGGGGAAAACCTACTCATGGAGTCACCAAAGCATCGCCCCGCGCGTTTCAATGCCTGCTTTCAGCATGCACCGGGGACCCAGATACATGATCCTCTCATGCCGCGTCAAGCAGCTTAATTGCAATGTGAAATCGAAGGCGAGAATGAAGTAGTGGAGGCGGCCTTTAAAGTAACGGCCACTTACTGACGAGGCAGCACGGGAATTTCTTTTCCGAGGGTCGCAGGCTGATCCGACCGCGGGATGATCGATTCCCATCCCTCGTTCGAATGGACCGCGGCCTCCCCATTCCCTTCGGCGTCTTTTTCCTTGGCCATCAGCTCGACCTCTTGAATCAGCGTATCCATCAACTCTTCGATCGGCACCTTTCGGACGAGCTTGCCCTTCTTGAACAGGATGCCTTTGCCTTCGCCGCCGGCGATCCCGATATCCGCTTCCTTACCTTCGCCGATACCGTTCACGACACAGCCGAGGACCGACACATTGAGCGGGACCTTGATATGGCCCAGCTTCTTTTCCAGTTCATTGGCCAACTTCACGACATCGATCTCTACGCGACCACACGTAGGACAGGCGATGACATTGATCCCTCGATGGCGCAGTTCGAGGGACTTCAAGATTTCGAACCCCACCTTCACTTCTTCGACTGGATCAGCAGCGAGTGACACACGCATGGTGTCGCCGATTCCCTGCGAGAGCAAATACCCTAGACCCATGGCGGATTTGACGGCCCCGGTCATCGCCGTTCCCGCCTCTGTAATACCGATGTGCACCGGATAGTCGGACTGGTGCGCAAACAACCAATAGGCATCGATCGCATGATGCACATCCGACGCCTTCAGCGACACCTTCATGTTCGTGAAGCCAACGTCTTCCAACGCGTGGACGGCATTGAGCGCCGATTCGGCCAAGGCTTCCGGTGATGGCCAGCCATATTTATCTAGCAATGGCCGCTCAAGTGACCCGCCGTTCACGCCGACGCGCAAGGGAATCCCTCGCTCGTTCACGGCTTTGATGACTTCTTCAACTTTCCACCAGGCCCCGATGTTGCCCGGATTGATCCGGACGCAGTCCACGATCTCAGCCGCTTTCAATGCCAGCCGATGGTCGAAATGAATATCCGCGATCAGCGGTACGGTCATCGCCGCTTTGATCTTGGACAGCACAGCCGCCGCTTCGTCGTCCGGCACGGCCACACGGATCACTTCGCATCCTGCGGCCTCCAACTGGCGAATTTGTTCCGTCGTCGCCGCGACATCGCGCGTGTCAGTCGAACACATCGACTGCACGGACACGGGCGCGTCTCCGCCGATCTTGACCTTGCCAACTTGAATCTGCCGTGTTTTCCGTCTCGTGATGTGCATCGTGTCTCTTCGCTACCTTCGTTTCACGTCTTCAATCAGCTCCCCTGTTCATCTCCGTGCGACAGCCGATCGGCCGATGAAGCAAGGGTGAACTTCTCTCGTGAGGAAGCCGGTGTCTTGCCGATTAATTCCTTCACGCTCTGATAAATGCCTTCCGCCGTCAACCCATATCGTTCGCGCAGGAAGTCCTGCGGTCCTTGCTCGATGAACCAATCCGGCAACCCAAGGACCTTCGTCGTCACATCCGTCACGCCGGCATCGGACAGGGCTTCGAGAACGGCTGAGCCGAACCCACCCATCTTGCAGCCTTCTTCAACCGTCACCACGTAACGAACGCGCCTCGCGACCTCGACGATCAAGTCCTGATCCAGCGGCTTCACGAAACGCGCATTCACCACCGCCGTGGAAATACCTTCTTCCTCAAGCCGTTTCGCCGCCGTCACCGCATGCCAGACCGGCACACCGATGGCAATGATCGCTATCTCCATGCCATCGCACAACAACTCGCCCTTCCCGATCGGCAACGCTTTCGGCTCCTGATCCATCGTGACGCCCAGGCTCAGTCCGCGCGGATACCGCACCGAGGCAGGCCCGTTATGCTGGACGCAGGTTTTCAGCATATGCTGCAACTCATTTTCATCCTTCGGCGCCATGACGACCATGTTCGGCATGTGGCGCAGAAACGCATAATCGAATGCCCCGTGGTGCGTCGTCCCGTCTTCCGCAACCAGCCCGCCGCGATCGATGCAGAAGGTCACCGGCAGATTTTGCGTGGCGACATCGTGTACCACCTGGTCGTACGCACGTTGTAAAAAGGTGGCATACAATGCCACCACCGGACGGAGGCCCTGCGTCGCAAGACCCGCCGCAAATGTCACCGCATGCTGTTCGGCAATCCCCACGTCGTAGACCCGATCCGGAAACTCTTTCTCGAAAATATTGAGCCCGGTCCCTTCGCACATCGCAGCCGTAATCGCGACGATCCGCTTGTCCGCTCGGGCCAGCTTGACCAATGATTCGATGGCGATCTGTGTATAGGACGGCCGCGCCGCTTTCTTCGCCGGTGCCCCGGTTTCCCGAACAAAGGGCGGACAGGCATGGAACCACACGGGATTGTTCACCGCTGGTTCATAGCCCAACCCTTTTTTCGTAATGACATGGAGCAACACCGGCCCCTTCATCTTCATCACATTTTCCAAGGTGGGCAACAGATACTCGAAGCTATGTCCGTCAATCGGCCCCACATACCTGAACCCAAGCTCCTCAAAGAGCAGCCCGGGAAGGATCGCGCCCTTGGCCAGCTCTTCAGCCCGGCGGGCCAACTTCTGCATATCCTGCCCGATGTGGGGGATTTTCCCCAACAGTTGCCCTGTTTCCTCCCGCATCTTGGCGTAGAAGTTACCGGTCAAGGTCCGGTTCAAATAGGAGGAAATGGCTCCGACGTTCTTCGAGATGGACATTTGATTGTCGTTCAGAATAACGAGGAAATCTTTCCCCAGCCCTCCGGCATGCTGCAGACCTTCCAGAGTCATCCCGGCCGTCATGGCGCCGTCGCCGACGATGCAGACGACCTTGTGTCGCTGTTTCAACTGCTCACGCGCCTCGACCATGCCGTAGGCCGCGGATACGCCGGTTCCCGCATGGCCTGCGTTGAACGTATCGTATTCACTTTCCTCACGCTTACAGAAGCCGCTCAGCCCTCCATACTGCCGGAGCGTATGGAACCCCTCGCGACGCCCGGTGAGTAGCTTATGCGCATAGGCTTGATTGCTCGTATCCCATACGATCTTATCCTTGGGGGGATTGAGCAGGTAGTGCAATGCCACCGTGAGTTCAATCACTCCGAGGTTCGAGGCAAGGTGACCTCCGACGTTGGACACCACGCCGATAATCTGCTCGCGCAGCTCTTGGCACAAGGCAGGAAACTGCGCCGGTGATAGCCGTTTCAGATCAGCCGGGTCTTGAATGGTCTTCAAAATCGACATAACAGATGCTCCTTTGCATCAATACGTGCACCTGTAACAACGAGTTGGGCTCAGATACGCACTGGCGAAGCCCTGTGGCAGCTTGAACGCTCGCAGGGGTGAGTTTCACATGGGAATCCCATGCTGTCAAGGGGTTAGCCAATGCGACCCCGCTCATTGACGACTCGAGCCGGATTCGAACCGATAGGTAAATACTGTTGAAACAGTAAAGTCTGCGGCACTCCCTGTAATAAAGTCGAGATTCTCGACCGCATACACTTGCCACAGGAAGTGCGGGGCCACACGGTAGCTGAACCCCAGGACTGATTCTGCCACACCTTGGTCGAATGCATTTGCGCCAGTCCCGTGAAACGGCGATGAATAGTAGTCAAAATGGGCCGTGATCGACAGGTTCTCCGACCATAAGTACTCGATGGCGGCAAGTCCTGACACAGTAGGCCGTAGGCCAAGCCCTGCTATGGTGCCCGTCGGGACGACTCCGGTCACGTTAGCATGGAGCATCCATCGGCCAGCCACAAGCTTCTCAACAGCGAAACCCAATCCGAAATCCGGACTCCCGCTTCCGAAAAAATCTGATTGATCCCCCGTCGGCAACTTCACTGCGCCACGGAGCGAAACAGCCGGCATCACTGCCCCTTCCGTCAGGAGTTGATACTTACTCAGCAGTGTCGTATCCCCCAGCCCTATGGCGCCCGGATCTCCGCTCATAATTGTTTGTCCGTTCCGAGTGACATTGAACACAAAGTTGGTGTGCTTGAGCGCAGCGCGCGCTGGATTCAAGCCGGTCGTTGCCCGCTCGACCGCAGAAATGGCTCCATTCATAAATCCCTGATAGCGATAGAGCACCGGTACTTCCAGCCCAAGCTCCAATCTGTCGGTGGCACCATAGCGAAGGAAGAGACCGGATCTGAGGGTTTCAAATTTTACGATCACTTCGCTCGGCGGCGAATATTCGTTATAGATGCTGGCGGTCTCGGCAAGTTCCAACCGCACATCCAGCGTACCCGGTTTCACGACTGTTGCACGATCGCCAGGAAGACTCAGCACCAACTGCTGAAAGGGCTGGAAGTTTCTGACCGGGAACGGACCGAACCCCTCCGCCTTGACCCACGATGGCTGGACACAGAAAAATGAGAGAGGAGTGCGGCGAGAACGTACCCAATAGAATATCGATCGCCCCTTGAAGCCTTTGACGGATTGCCCATCAGTACGGGAAGTCGAGTCCCGCAAAGATCGCGCCCCCCTCCCGGCTGTAGCCGTAGTCGACCCGCCCGACGACGTTGGGCTTGACGATCCCACGGAATCCAATACCTGGAGTCATGCGGTAGTCCTTAAAGTTGACGTCTCTGAAATCACTGAACACCTGCCCTGTATCTAAGAACGGCGCAATCTCAAAATCCGCCGTCACCCCCGCAATCCTCGTTCGCACCATATGAATACGCTCTTCGATACTGAGCGCCACGAGATGCTTGTCGATGAAACGATCGACGCCATATCCTCGCAGATTGTTCTGCCCGCCCAATGAACTTTGCTCGAAGAACGGCACCTGATCCCCGATGGTGGCTTGAAGGTCCGCCCGCACGATGAGAATCGCGCGCTTCGATTCACTCGGGAACAGCTTCTTGGCCTCGAGTTCATAGCGGGAGTAGACGGGATGATCGCCGTTGCGGATATTCTGGTTCAACTCCGCATAGGCCGTGACGGCCATCCCGTCAGTGGGTGTAACGAGGTTATTCCGCGTATCGTAATAGAACGTCGCCCGGTGTCCGAGAATGAGCGTCTTGCCTTGAACGCCGTCGACGGAGGGGAACTGGTCGCCCGTAAACGGAAGATCCGTTGCGCCCTTCTCCAGACTCACTTGACGAAATCGCTGACCAACGGCGATCTGGGTGACTTCGTTCACGTGGACCCCGAATCGCCAGTTCACCCGTCCTTCAACATCGGTGTAATTCGTTTCCCCTGACTCTGATGTCGCTTGCCCTAAGCCGAAAAACCGAGCGGTGGCGTTCTTGAAAAACGAGGCACCAAAGTTCAACGAGTAGCGCCCATTACTGAAGGCCGGATCGGCATAGCTGAAGACCACTCTGCGCTCGATTTGTTCCGTATAGGATCCGATGAACCGAATCTCCCGCCCGCCCGGCTCGTATCGAAACAGATTGAACGAACCACGCGTCCCGACGATGGAATTGTGAACGAGCATCGGGGCGATCATATACTTCAACTCCCCGTCAGGATCCGTGATCATAATCGGGACAACCACCCCGACATCGCTCCCATCATTCTTGCTGGTGGACACGGCTGGAATCGGGAAGTATTGAACATCGGCCCGCGCACAGTCCGGTAGAGTGGCGGCGTTCGCCGTGAGGGACACGATGACAACGGCGACGAGGCCGCGCAAACTGATCATGGATTTCCTGGAGAGATCTACGAGGCTTTGATCTTTTCGGATTTCTTGCGAAGCTGGTCCACCAAGTCAGCGTAGTTTGAAGAACGGAGGATCTTTGAGAACTGCCCCCGGTAGTTATTCACTAAACTGACACCGTCCACCACCACGTCATACACCCGCCAATCAGTACCCTTATTGAGCAAGCGGTAGTCGAGCGGAATTTCGGTCTTGCCGGTCAACACCTTTGTCCTGACTTCGGCATAGTCTTTCTCGGTCCGTTCATTGATATACTGCACGCCTTCTCCGGAATAGTTTTCGATCTTGTCGGCATAGGAATTGGTCAAGAGCGTCTTGAACAGTGCGACGAATTCTTGCTTGTCTTTGTCGGACAGAGTATTCCAAGGAGCCCCCAGCGACCGCCTCGACATCTCCTCATAGTCAAACCGATCCCCGACAACCTGTTCCAGTCGCCGCCGGCGCTCTTCAGCTCTCCCAGGCTGTTTGAGTTCCTTGTCCCGAACGATTTTCAACACCTCGTCGATGGTGCTTTTCATGGCCTCGGTCGCGCCACCTGCCACTGCCGGCTGGACGGCCACCCCGCCAAGCAGCAACAAGCAGACCGGCCATCCCGCTCACGACCCCACTCCAACTCCGTCTCTGCCCTTGTGTAACGGCGGATCTCTGGATCTCCATGTATCCTCCTCCAGTATCAGGATGCTGAAAAAGTCCGCCAGGCTGTCTCGTTCATCTGGTTTGTCTGGTCTGTCTGGTTTTTTGTTTGAACGACACTAACCAGATGAACACAAATGAACCAGATAGATCAGTTCACTTTGCCATGAACATACTGACTCACCAACTCCTCAAGATCGAGGCCCGATTCGGTATCGCGTATCGTATCCCCCGGCTTGAGCGGATCGCCACCCCCTCCCGGAGACAGGGCCAAAAATTTCTCTCCAATGATGCCTCGCGTCTTGATGGAGGCAATGGTGTCCGAATAGAGCTTGACGGTGTTGTTGACCGCCAGTTTTACCATCGCACGATCCTGGTTGAGCGTAATCCCTCGGACCCTGCCGACTTCGACCCCGGCGATTTCGATCGTCGAACCCGGCTTGAGTCCCGAGGCGCTGTTGAACTGCGCCTCGACTTCGTAGACGTCGCCGCCGATCATCTCGAGTTTCCCGAGCTTGATCGACAGATACGCGAGGCACAATATGCCGACAAATACGAACACGCCGACCACCATCTCCAACTTGGCTTTTTCCATCCTTGGTACTCCTCCTCACCCAACGAGCGAACCAGGGAGCGCCACAGTCCCACCGACTGAAATGAATTCATGAATCTCCGGATCGGTGGTCCGCTGGAACTCAGCGACCGTGGCCATCGACGCAATCTTGCCTTTCCGAAGCATCGCCACCCAATCGGAAATCGCGAAGATCTCCGGAATTTCATGGCTGACCATGACTGCCGTAAAGCCGAATCGCCGGTGCATCGTGACAATCAAATCGTGAATCGATTTCGCCATTAAAGGATCCAACCCTGTCGTCGGCTCATCAAAGAGGATAATCTCCGGCTCCATGACCAATGCGCGTGCCAATCCAGCCCGTTTTCGCATGCCGCCGCTCAACTCGGCGGGAAACTTGTGCCCCATCTCCGCCAACCCAACTTCTTCCAGCTTCTCCTCAACCCGTCGCGCCACCGCCGGGCCCTTCATGTGCAACTTCTCCCGCAACGGGAACGCCACGTTCTCGAAGACCGAGAGCGAGTCGAACAGCGCTGCACCCTGAAAGAGCATCGCGAACTGTTTCCGCACATCGTTCAAGCGCGTGCCCGATAGCCGAGAGATCTCCACATCGCCGACCCACACCTCACCACGATCCGGCTGCATGAGCCCGATCATGTGCTTGAGGAGCACACTCTTTCCTTCTCCGCTGCGACCGATAATGGTCGTGAGCTTGCCGACAGGGATTGAGAGATCAACGCCTTGCAAGACCGGCTGCCCACCAAGCTTTTTCTCGACGCCGACCAGCCTGATCATGCGTGTTCCGTGAGGCGTACGGCGTCAGGCGTAAGGGGTACAGGACTTCGCTTCTTTGAAATCGCCTCACCCCTCACGCCTCACCCCTTACGCTTCTACAGCAGCACCGACGTCAAGAAATAGTCCCCTACGAGGATGAGCACCGACGACAAGACCACCGCCTCCGTCGTCGCACTCCCAAGTCCCTCGGCGCTCTGCCTCGTGTAGAACCCTTTATAGCAGCAGACCCAACTGACGATCAGCCCAAAGCTGATCGACTTGAGAATGCCGCCGTAGACGTCTTTCCATTCCACGGCCGATTCGATCGAGTTCCAATAGGCCCCTTCGCTCACTCCCAGCAGATCCACTCCGACGAGGGAGCCGCCATAGATACCGACCACATCAAATATGGCCACGAGCAACGGCACCCCGATCACGCCGGCGACCAATTTTGGTGAGACCAAATACTGCAGCGGATTGATCGCCATGGTATCGAGCGCATCAATCTGTTCCGTAATCCGCATGATGCCGATCTCCGCGGTCATGGCTGATCCAGCCCGCGCGGTCACCATCAATGCAGCCAACACCGGCCCCAACTCCCGGATCATGCTCAACGCCACCGCGGAGCCCAGCAACCCCTCGGAACCAAACTTCCGCAAGGTGTAATAACCTTGGAGCGCCAGCACCATCCCCGTAAACCCCGCGGTGAGCACGACGACAAACGTGGATCTATACCCGATAAAATGGAGCTGTTTCATGATTTGATGGAATCGAAACGGAGGCCGCACCAGCCAGGCAAACGCCGACAGCACAAACAACAGCATGCGGCCCATCTCCTGTACACGAATGACGACCCACGCACCCAGTTGTTCGGTCACGTTTGTCATCAGTTACCTGGACGGTCGAAGAGATTCACTGTCTGTCTCCGCATAGCGCTGAAACCATTCAGTCAATCGATCCGCTGCCACCCGGCTCTGCTTTCGCAGCCGATTCAGCCCCTCAACGCTAGAGGGGCGACCGATGAGCGCCTGCATACCTTTTATCCAGCCAGTGGGCCTGAGAAAGAGATTGAAGTCAAGAGGAAGATCTTCATCCACCAGATCGGAGACCGCCCGCACGATCGCCATAGGTAGGCCTCGCTCCTGAGCCACCGCCGCCACCGCTGCACTTTCCATATCGAGTCCGGTCGCGTCGGTCAGACGACGCAGCAAGCGCTTCTCCTCTGCCTGCCACACCACGGTCCCCGATGACACGACTGTTCCGACCCGTGCGACCAACCCCGCATCCTGTGCCACGATGAGAAGGCTTGCCTGTACAGCCCCATCGCAGAGCACACGGTCATTCCTCATCGTCCAGGTTCCTTCAGCATGTACAGAAGACACCGCTGTGCCAACGATGAGGTCTCCCACCTGAGCCGGTACAAGCGCGCAGGCAAAACCCGTGGACATCACCAGCGACATGGCCTGTGCCTTCAACACCCTTCCCGCAACCGTGCCGGCCGCATCGGGACCGACGCCGGTTTGGATGAGCCAATACGTGTGACCCCCTCGCTGGCCAATATGGCAGCGGACCCCGGCGATTGTCGCAACACGATCCGTCGCGAGCGCGCGCCGAACGGCCTGGAGTTCCCAGCGAGTCGCGGCAAAGATGGCAATGGGATGCACCGCAGATCCTGAGAGAGGTTGCCCCGCGCCAACGGATGACGTCGGCGGGCGATTCAACGATCGGCTCGATGATGCCCGGACGTGAGTACGTGCTGCCGTACTTCGTCGGCCCGCATCTTCCCACGCGTCCGCAGATTCCGGTACATCGCCAAGGCCCACAACGGAAAGTACCGGCAGTACCAATGGTAGCGGAGATAAAACACCCGAGGGAATCCGGTGCCTGTATGGCGAACCTCTTCCCACGACCCATCCTTCATTTGGTGACGGAGCAGATATTGGACGCCGCGAGCGACGCTGAAGGCATCGGTCATCCCGGCCGACATGAGGCCCATGATGGCCCAAGCCGTTTGAGAAGGCGCACTGTCCCCCTTCCCGCTCCACGCAGGGTCGCCGTAAGACAGGCAAGACTCGCCCCACCCGCCATCGGGATTCTGCTTCGACTCAAGCCAGGCGACCGCACGGCGAACATAGGGCTCCGAGAGATCCACTCCGATCGCACGCAGACCAGCTAGGACGGACCAGGTGCCATAGATATAATTGACGCCCCACCGACCGTACCAACTGCCGTCGGTCTCCTGCTCTCGCTTGAGGAACCGGAGGGCCGGCGCCACGGCGGGGTGCGTCTGATCGTAGCCCAACGCCCCAAGCATCTCGAGGCAGCGTCCGGTCAAGTCGGACGTGCTCGGATCAAGCAAGGCATGGTGGTCGGCAAATGGGATATAGTTGAAGACGATACGATTGTTGTCCTTGTCGTACGCGCCCCACCCGCCATCGGACCCTTGCATGGCGAGTACCCAATTCGCCCCCCGTCGGATGGAATCTTGTAACTCGGTGGTCTGAGCCATCCGGACTTTCGAGAGCGCCATCAACACCACTGCCGAGTCATCCACATCGGGATAGAACTCGTTCTCAAACTGGAAGTACCAGCCTCCCGGTTCCGCATCGGGAGACGAAAACTTCCAATCTCCAACCGTTTTCGTTTGGCGAGAGAGCAAGTACGCACCCGCTTTCCGGAGAGATGGGTGGTCCTGTGGCATCCCGGTTTCGATAAAGGCGTTCATGAGCAATGCCGTATCCCAGATTGGAGAGTGGCAGGGCTGAAGATGCAGCGCCTCGACGCGCTGATCGCCGATCGATACCGTGTCGTAGACTTCCAGCGCTTCGATTTCGTGGAGCGCCTTCCGCACCAATGGATCGTCGACCTGATAGCCGAGGCAGCGAAGGGCCACGATCGAATTCGCCATGGCCGGATAAATCCCCCCCAGCCCACCGCTGCCCTTGAGGTGTTCCAACATCCAGGTGGCAGCCTCATGCAAGGCCTTTTCACGCAACCAACTCAGTGGCATCCGGTCGTACAGTTTCAGCACCCCGTCCAGCTGGACAAAGAAATTATGCGGCGTGAACCACCGTTGATCCTTATTGAAGGGTGGCACGTCGCGATATCGAATCTGTGATCGAGGTGTGAGATAGAGCTCGTCGATACCCTGCTCCTGAGGAATACGGCAGACAGGCTGATTCGCGAAGACCACAAGCAAGGGAATCAAGACGGCACGAGACCAATAGGAAATGGCATAGATGCTGAAGTAGAACCGCTTCGGCAGGAGCATGATTTCGGGCGGCATGCTCGGGATGCCCTTCCAATCATACTGCTCGAACAGTGCTAGAGTGATTTTCGTGAAGACGTTTGCGCACACGACGCCGCCCAGAGTCAGAATACAGTCACGGGCCCGAAGCATGGACGGCTCGTCTGCCGAAATGCCGCTCAACTTCAAGGCAAAATAAGCTTTCACGGAGGCGCTGATCTCCGAAGGCCCCCCGTAGAAAATCGGCCAGCCGCCATCAGGCAATTGCATGGCACGGAGATAGCGGACCGCCTGGCGCTCCCGTTCGGGATCGACCCGATCGAGAAACCGCCGAAGCAAGAGGTATTCGGCGGTCAGCGTGGTATCGGCTTCGAGTTCCGCAACCCAATACCCCTCTGATGCATGTTGTCTGGACAAAAACCAGGCTTGACTGCGCCGGACCGCGTCGTCGAGCACATCTACTTGACTGATTGAATGGCTGGTGGAGCGACGTGTCGCAGCGTCGACGGGTGCCGAGGACACGGACTTGTCCGATACCAGACGCAGCGGCGGAACGTTGGACGGCTCGGTCGCCAGCCCCAGCTTCTCCGGAACGGAGACGAAGAGGCTATCGGATAGGCGATCCAGAAGCGTTCGAATCAGATTCATTGTAGTTGTCGGTGAAATACTAAAAGTAGATGGGACAACGCGGGTGACTCGTATCACCCCCATAGATAAAGCTCGATCTACGAGCGGCACGCTCATAGATCTGCCCGGTTAGGGCTATATAGCAGACACCCTACTGTGACGTCAAGAAACAGAGAGGCGGAAGTCCTCTGAAGTACGAATGTTTTAGGTAATCTGGTGTGCTTAGACCGGCTGCAAGTTGCCCAGTCTCACCGAGATCATTTTTGAGATTCCCGGCTCTTCCATGGTGACCCCAAACAACGAGTCTGCAATGGCCATCGTCTGCTTGCTGTGGGTGATGACCATGAACTGCGCACCTTCGGAAAGTTCACGCAATACGCCGGTAAAGCGCCCGATGTTCTCTTCGTCCAGCGGCGCATCGATTTCGTCGAGAATACAGAACGGCGTCGGTCTGATCAAGAAGCTCGCGAAGAGCAGGGCCATCGCCGTCAAGGTCTTCTCACCACCCGAGAGCATAGTCATACTCTTCAAGCGTTTGCCCGGCGGTTGCACCACGATGTCGACTCCCGGCTCCTGCGGTCCGCGGCCTTCTGCCGTCTCATCCGCCGGCACCTCGACCAGCTGGAGTTCGGCCCGGCCACCGGGAAAGAACTTCACGAACACCTCACTGAATTTCTGTTGGAGCTCGGCAAAGGTACCGGCAAACATATCTTTCGTGGTGCGGTTGATGCGCTGAATGATTTCTTTAAGCGATCTGATGGACGTGGAGAGGTCTTGTTCCTGCGTCGTCAGGAATCGATACCGTTCATCCAACTCTTGATGTTCGTGAATGGCAGCCAAATTGATCGGTCCCAGGCGATCGAGCTTCTCGCGAATCTTCTGCAGTTGCTCTCGTAGCGCGACTTCATTGACTGCCGGTTGGCCTTCCGGGATCGACTCCTCCCCGATGGACAGCTGTTCGGGTGTCATCTCCACGACCGGTGATTCGAGCAGCGTCGCGAGATCAACCTGGTACGTTCCCAAGAGCGTGGATTCGACAGTCCCCAATTGCATTCGAATTTCCGCCTTCTTGACCTCCACCGCCATACGGGATTCGCGAAGAGACGACACTGCGCGGCGAACATCCTCCAACCCGACATCGAGCTGGTGCGCCGCCGCCATGTCCTGTGCCTGTTCTTCTTGAAGTTCGACCAGCCGAGCCTTTCCCTCGGCTGCCGACTCACCGAATTCGCGACAACGCGCTTCTTGGCGCTCACGTTCAACCCGGCTCTGTTCGATCGAGGCCGTGAGCCCCTCGACATGGCGCGTCAACGTCTCAATGCGTGCGATCGCGTCTTGCTGCTGTTGCTGCACACGGAGAAGATCGTGATGGCGATGCTCACGGGTTGTCCGGATTCCCTGCGCCACCAATTGTGCCTCTGTAAATCGCTGCTGGAGCCCCTGCATGTCGTGATCAATCTGCCCCACCCGTTCGCGTACACGACTGAGCCCGGCTTCCTGGCCGGCTTTCTCCGCCATCCACTGTGCGAACTGCGCTTCGCCGGAGCGCACTTCTTGCTTAAGCCGCTGCGCCTCCGCTGAGCCTCGCTGCGCATCACTCATCAATGTATCGATCCGCTGGTTGAGATTCTCCCAGCACATGCTGGAGCCCGGCTTCGTCTTTCTGTAGTGAGAGCCCCCGCATTTCTGCGTCCCGCAGCGACTCCACGAATTGCCGGCTCTGCTCGCGCAACTCCTGTCCCTGCACCAACAATCGTTCCCGTCGCTGCTTCCCTTCTTCGACACATCCCGTCAGCGAGACGCGTTGGGCTTCCAAGTGAAGCACCTCTCGGCGCCGTTGCAGCAGGCCTCCCGTTGCGCCGGCCTGTCCACCGGTAATCACCCCGGCCGCATCCAAGACTTCTCCTGCACGCGTCACGAAGATGGGCCCATCGGGAGCAGAGCAGGGCTGTAGTTCCCACAATGCCGTCGCGTCCTTGAGCGTGTCGACGAGCACGATCCGATCAAAGAGATAGTCACGGGCCGCTTCGCGCTGACCCTCCACGTGGATCAGATCAACCGCACGTCCGACCACACCAGGCTGGCCCTCCATCGCGGGCCACCACTGGTGAGATGCCGTATCCCGAGTCGTCCATCGAGGTTGCTGAGGAATGAACGTGCCCCGCCCGAGATCTTTCCTTTTGAGAAACTCAATCGCCTCACAAGCGGCTGCGGGATTGTCGACGAACCATCCCCTGACCCGTTCGCCCAAAATCGCTTCCACCGCGCGGTCCCACCCAGGAGGCACGACCAACCACTCGGCAATGGCATCGCGAACCCCGGTACAGGCTTTGAGCGCAGTCGACTCTTCGTCGCCGCGCCGCCCATAACCCATATCTTCTTGCAGCACGCCTTGCAGTGCTCTTAGGTGAGAATCCACTGCGGCCAATTCTTCCGACTGACGAAATACCAATTGGTCGACTTCGACTAACTCGGCCGACCGACGCTCGCTCTCTTCCTCGACACCCTGCTGCTGCCGACGCAGGTCGGCCACCAATCGCTCCGCGTCATGGGAGGCCTGTTGGAGCGCCTGGCGCTTGTCCGTTGCCGTGACATGCTGCAGGCGAAAGTCTTCCCGCTCACGAGCCAGCCGGCCTTCACGATCCGCCGCCTCTTGAATGCGAGCGGCCAATTGCACCAGGGTCTGCTCGGTATTCGCGACCAATACCGCCAGGTTGAGTACGTCCAGACGCCCTCGTTCTTCTTCAGCCAACGCCGCGGTTCGTTGCTGGACCAGCTCTTTCATCTCCTGGTCGAGCGTCGCGAACACCTGCTCCCGCTCCGCACATTCACGCTCGAGCGCAGCCAGCGCAGCCTCGAGGGTCGCGGCTTCCGCCGCGCCCTGCTTCTGCTCCTGGGTGAGGCGCTCGAGTTCCTGCCCTCCCTGACTCTGCTGCTGCGCATAGAGTTCTCCGCGATTACGCTCAACTTCTGCGGCCGTCAGCGCCCGCGCCTGTTGCTGTTCAACCTTCGACAGTTCCTCGCGCCGCTGCCCGATCGCCTCGTTCGCTAGGGCAATCGAGAGCTTGATCCGCTCAAGTTCTGTATTCAAACGCGCCAGCTCGGCGGACTGTTCGGACTCGTGGTCCCCCAACGTCTGCAGTTCCGACTCCACCTCCTTGAGCGTGGTTCGTAGGACACGGTATTCGTTGGTCAGCAACTGAATCTCCAGCGACTTGGCCTCTTGGTGCAACGTCTGATAGGACCGCGCCTGCCGCGCTTGGCGCTCGAGGGAATTCAACTGCTTTTTCACCTCAGCAATGATGTCCCGTACGCGCAAGAGGTTTTGCTGCGTCGCATCCAACTTGCGCAATGCTTCGGCCTTCTGCTTCTTGTAGCGAATGATGCCGGCGGTTTCTTCGATCAACTCGCGCCTATCTTGTGGTGACGCGTTAAGGATCTGATCGATTTGCCCCTGCGCAATGACGGTGTGTCCTTTTGTCCCAGCCCTGGTGTCCAGTAGGAGGCTCCGGACATCCTTCAACCGGCAGGTGGTCTTATTGATGAGGTATTCGCTGTCGCCATTACGGTACAGGCGGCGCGTGATCATGAGTTCTTGATATTCCGACAGCTGGCTCGAAAGACCGGACAGGGGATCCACATTGATCCGATCCAGCCCGCTGATCACGAGCGAAACTTCGGCCAGGCCGAGAGGCTTCCGCATTTCGGTCCCGTTAAAGATCACATCTTCCATCTTCTCGCTACGCAGGGCCTTCGTGCTCTGCTCGCCGAGTACCCAAAGAATCGCATCGACGACATTACTTTTCCCGCTCCCGTTTGGCCCCACGATGGCGGTGACGCCATCGGGGAATTCGATCCGGGCCTCCGCGAACGACTTAAACCCCACCATTTCAAGTGATTTCAAATACATCGGCGACTCCTTCGGTAGCCTGTCTGGGAGGACTCAAGCGGATGGAACGCCTGGTTTTGTAGCACAGGCCTAGGGGGAAATCAAAGAAAAATACTGCCGGTGGTAGGCACGAGGAGAGAGACCTACAACATTTTGGGAGTGGAACGGTGGCGAGGGATGCGGTTATCCCACCTGAGCCCCAACAGATTTGTTGGAGGACTCAATGGTGATCAGTTCCTTGGGAAGAAGAAACTCAACGTCTTCTTCGATCACAGTCAGGTCTTGGACTTCTGCGGTCCCAAACGTCTTGAGATACGTCACCACTTCTTCGACCAGAACCTCGGGCGCTGAAGCGCCGGCGGTGATCCCGACCGCTTGCACGTTCGTGAGCCAGGTTGGATTGATGTCAGACGCGGCATCGATCAAGTAGGACGCAATCCCGCACTGCTCCCCCAACTCACGTAGGCGGTTGGAGTTTGAGCTATTCGGGGAGCCGATGACGAGAATGACGTCCACCAGCTTGGAGAGCTCCTTCACCGCATTCTGGCGGTTCTGTGTCGCGTAACAAATATCCTCCTGGTGCGGCCCCTTGATATGCGGAAACCGTTTATGGAGCGCACCGACGATATCCCGGCACTCATCGACACTCAGCGTAGTTTGCGTGACGTACGAGAGGTCGTGGACGTTATCAACCTGCAGCTTCTCGACATCTGCTACGGAGGAGACCAGATGGAACTTGTCCGGGATCTGTCCGAGCGTCCCGATCACTTCGGGATGGCCGGCATGGCCGATCAGAATGAGATCATACCCCTGCGTATAGTCGCGGTTGACCTCGTTATGCACTTTGATGACCAACGGGCAGGTGGCATCGATCACATGCAGCCGCCGCCGATTCGCTTCGTCCCAGACCGACTTGGCGACCCCATGGGCACTGAAGATCACGACCGAACCTTCCGGCACTTCTCCCAACTCCTCCACAAACACGGCACCCTTGGTGCGGAGCGAGTTCACGACATGCCGGCTATGGACGATTTCGTGTCGCACATAGATCGGCGCCCCATACTTCTTCAGCGAAAGGTCGACGATATCGATCGCCCGGTCGACTCCGGCGCAAAACCCTCGTGGATTAGCGAGATAGATCTTCATGATGGTAACCTTTCCTTCACACCGGACATGGCCACATGCGTGCCCACATACTCACAGATCACTGGCGTCCACCTTACGTCAGAGCAGCGGGCTCCGTCAACACAATTGGCCCGCGCTTCTCTTCCCTGTCCGTCTTGACACAATGGTTTCTCCCTCGTAGGCTCTCACCATCAGCTATGTCAAGCCCTGCGAGCAAAAAAATCCTCATCGTTGAAGATGAGCACGACATTCTCCAACTGGTCAAACTGTATTTGGAGAAAGACGGCTTTCGAACCGTATCGGCCAAGACCGGTACGGAGGGCCTCCGGCAAGTGAAACAGGAGAAGCCCGATTTGGTCGTCCTCGACTTGATGCTGCCCGAGATCGATGGCCTCGAGGTCTGTAAACGCCTTCGGTCGGCTCCAGAGACCGCGATGCTCCCCATCATCATGTTGACCGCCAAAGCCGAGGAATCGGACACCATCATTGGCCTGGAGCTGGGAGCCGACGACTACGTCACCAAACCATTTAGCCCCAAGACCCTGGTTGCCCGCATCAAGGCCCTCTTTCGACGGCTTGAGCGGAAACCGGACGACAGCCCGGCGCAATATCGCTATGGCAATCTCGTCATGGATCTCGCGCGGCACGAAGTCACCGTGAAGAAGATAGAAGTCCCCCTCACGGCAAAAGAATTCGGCCTGCTCGAGCATCTTTTGCGCAATCCCGGCAGAGTCCTGACAAGAGACATCCTCCTCAATACCGTCTGGGGATACGATTACTACGGCACGACGCGGACAGTCGATGTCCACATCCGAAGACTCAAGCAGAAACTCCCCTCGCTCAACGAGGCGATTATTTCAGTCAAATCCCTAGGGTATAAGCTAAAAGAAGTGAACGTGGATCGTGAATCGTTAAACGCAGGAAATGTCTGGAAATCTTTTAACGATTCACGATGAACGGTTAACGAAAGCGGCTCATGGCACTCTCCATCCGATGGAAGGTCACTATCGGGACCCTGCTGGTCCTCGCCTGTGGGCTTCTCATCGCCCGAACCTTGGCGATTCGCTCCCTTGAACAACAGGAGATCGTCCAATCGGGCCAGATACTGGAGGCTCGAACCAGTCTCGTCGCATACGGGCTGCAGCCGTTTCTGACACAATCAGGGGCGCTGTCTTCGACCCCCCAATTACAGGCAGCCGTACGAGATCTCAGCGCGCGAGCCCTCGCACGCGTGACCGTCATTGCTCCGGATGGACGGGTGTTGGCCGACAGCGCCGTCTCGGATAGCCTCCTCTCCACGCTTGAGAACCAACGGACGCGACCGGAAATTCAGCAAGCCGTTGCCACCGGGCGCGGAACGGATCTCCGCACGAGTCACCCCACCGGTGAGCGCACGTTGTATTTGGCTGTCGGTCTGAGCGGTGCGAACCAGGCGACGCCTACCGTATTCTTGAGGCTGGGGTTACCGATGACGACGTTTGATCGTGAAGTGGCCAAGTTGCACCGAGACTTGGCCCTCGCCTTCGGGATTGCATTCTTGATTGCCGTCGCGCTGAGTGTGTGGCTCGCTCACAGCATCACGAAACCCCTGTCCGATATTGCGATCGCCGCGCAGCAGCTGGCAAAGGGTGACCATGCGGTCCGCATTCGGACCGGATCACGGGATGAAGTCGGCCTCTTGGCCGACACGCTCAACCACATGACGGACCAACTGAGAACCAAGATCGATGAACTCTCCGAAGATCGGTCCCAGCTCTTGGCCATGCTGACCTCAATGGTCGAAGGCGTGATGGTCCTGGACCGTCGAGGTCGCGTGCTGCAAATCAATCCAGCGCTGGAACGGATGTTCGACGTCACCAGGATGGAAGCACGGGGACACCCCTGCTCCGATGTCTTCCGGCATCCGCAGTTGGATACGTTAGTCTCAACGGTCCTGACGAAACGAATGAACGAGGAAGATGAAATTCTCCTGCACCCGAGTGGTCGCCGTCTCCATATCGAGGCCTCGGTCACTGAATCCGATCGAGAGAACGACGCGTGCGCGGTGCTTGTCTTTCACGACATGACAGAATTACGCCGCCTGGAAATTATCCGGAAAGATTTCGTCGCCAACGTGTCCCACGAGCTGAGGACCCCGCTCACGTCGATCAAGGGGTATATCGAAGCCTTGCTCGATGGCGCCAAAGACGATCCTGAGACCAGCACAAAATTCCTCGACATCATTCTCAAGCAAAGCGACCGGCTGAACCTGATTCTGGAAGACCTCCTCCAGCTGTCAAAGATCGAATCCGGGCAGGTCCAGTTCAAGCGAGAGCCGCTTCATATCCAGAGTGTCATCGAACGAACGCTGGCCATGATCAAGCCTTTAGCAGACAAGAAGGGGCACCGGCTCGTCTCCTTCGTGGAGGACAATCTGCCTGCTGTGCTCAGCGATGAAGACCGGCTGATACAAGTCCTGTCCAACTTGCTCGATAACGCCGTCAAATACACCCCCGAGAAAGGGACCATCACCGTGGCGGCCCACCCGGTTTCGGACGATGCCGAACAGCCCGCGATGGCCACGGCTGTGGAACTGAGCGTGACCGATACCGGCATGGGAATTCCTGAAATGGATCGCCCGCGCGTATTCGAACGATTCTATCGAGTCGATAAGGCCCGCTCGCGTGAGTTAGGTGGAACAGGGCTCGGGCTGGCGATCGTCAGGCATATCGTTGAGGGTCTTGGCGGGCGGGTGTGGGTCGAAGCGAACGCCCCGACCGGCAGCCGTTTTGTCGTCCGGCTACCTGTCCAACAGATCAGTCAACCGATTAGCTAACAGGATTGGAACAAAAAGGCGAGACGCGAGCAAGAGCCGGAGCGAGTGAAGAAGGCGAGGCTGTACGCTACAGTACGGTGAGCCTCCGAGGGCGAACGCGCTGACGGAACGCTCGCGTGGCGGACTGCGATTTCAGCAAGCGGTCATGCGATGCGAGCGCATAGCCCTTACCACCGAACCAACCCTGCTGCCCACGTCACGCCACCGCCAAAACTTCCCAGCAAGACGATGTCGTGGGGCATAATCCTTCCCGAACGGACTGCGTGGTCGAGCGCGATCGGCAATGACGCCGACGACGTATTGCCATAGCGTCCGATCACGGAACAGACCCGTTCCGGCGAGATCCCAAGCCGCTTCGTGAGCTGGTCGAGAATCCGCCCGTTGGCTTGGTGCAATACCAGCTGCGCAATATCGTGTACATCGACACCGAACTCTTTCACGATCTCGCGGATGGCCTGGTCCAATCGCTTGACCGCCAGACGAAAGAGCGGCGCCCCTTGCATCCGCAACGTATGGCTCTTCGCCTCGACCGTCCCCGACGTCGTCGGCCGGCGCGATCCGCCTGCGGGAATCGTAATCAAGCCATGCTGAGCACCGTCCGCGTGGAGACGGAGCCCCAAGATCCCCCGGCTCAGCTGGCCTGCCTCTGGCTCGCCCCGCAACACCACCGCACCGGCCCCATCGCCGAACAAGAGAGCCGTATCGCCATCGGCGGGATCGACGGAACGAGACTTCACTTCCGCGGCCACCACTAAACACGTCTTGACCTGCCCGCTCCGAATCATCGCATCGGCCATCGAGAGTCCATAGAGAAAGCCCGAACAGGAAGCCGCCACATCGAATGCCGGTATCGTGGGACAACCGAGCATTCGCTGAACATGGCAGGCGGTAGAGGGGAAGACCGTATCGGGAGAGGTCGTCGAAAGTATAATCGCCCCCAGCTCAGAAACCGGGAGTCCGGCAGCCTCAAGCGCCGACCTAGCTGCTTCCACCGCAAGATCAGAAGACGCTTGGGACGCAGCAGCCCTGCGTCGCTCCTGAATTCCTGTCAAGCGAGAGACAACCGCCGGCTCGATGCCCAACGAAGCTCCTACCTCGCGATTCGACACCACTCGTTCAGGAAGGTATGAGCCAGTCCCGATAATCTTCGTTCGTATCATATGTCTGAATACTCTGTGGTTTGCTGCAAGATCGGCGGGATTATAGCAGGATGCTGAAAAAGTCCGCCAGCTTCGTTCTCAGCTCCCAAGAATCCTCAACGGGTTCCCCGGAGGGTACGCCTCCGGTTCTCGCTTCGCCTGCGGTCTTGCTGGACAGAATTTTTGAGCATCCTGCGGGGTGTTTTTCTTATGCTCCAGACTTGCAGGCCATCGAAGTTCTCGGTATGCCGAACTGGTTTTCCCCGCAATCTGATAATCCGAGCTCCACAGGGGTCAACTGATGGCGTCGAAACCTTGCAATCAGCCGGGGCTCCTGCTACATTTTCCGGCA
The DNA here is from genome assembly GCA_963775905.1 of Nitrospirota bacterium. Classification (GTDB taxonomy): domain Bacteria; phylum Nitrospirota; class Nitrospiria; order Nitrospirales; family Nitrospiraceae; genus Palsa-1315. The sequence goes on from CAVZKI010000009.1 coordinate 157,587, forward strand.
GTAATGGTACGCTGTTCCCTATCTCGACTGCCCCGCTACGAATGACGGTGGCCTTCGGCCTCTGTGTCGCGGTATTCTGTGTCATCACCGCCTGCTCCAGCACACCCAAGAACCAGGAGACCGCGAAAAAAGCCCTGAGCGGCACCGACGAACAGATTTTCTTGGGCGATACGATCAAAAAGAACTACGACCCCAACGTCATCATGAAGCGCGGAGAGGCGTTCTTCGAGAAAGAGGAGTATACGGAGGCCATCGTCGAGTATAACCATTTCTCGATCTCCATCGCACCCACATCCTCGCCTCCTATGCGGTGTTCCGAATCGGAGAAAGCCAGATGAAACTGACCAAGGGAATCCAGCGTGATCCAGGCCCCATTCAGAAAGCCCTCGAAGCCTTTGAACGGCTGCGGAAAGATTTTCAGGGAAGCCGGTATGACGGCCCAGCGCTCCAGAAGATCCAAGAATGCCACGACCTCCTGGCGCAGACGCATCTCTTCGTCGGCCAATTCTATTATCGGCGGGGCTCATATCTCGCCGCCGCACATCGCTTCGAACAAATCATGAAACTATACCCCGACAAGTCGGTCGCGCCCGATGCCCTGTACTTTCTGGCACTCAGCTACCACGACCTGGGTGCGGACGATTGGGCCAGCGAACAGCTGACGCTGCTGGCAGAAAAATACCCGGACAGTGCGCATTCCAGCGAGGCAAGAGCCTGCTCGCAAAAATTGAAGGGGAAAAACCTCCAACGTTACTGGCCCAAAAGGCCGAACCCACGCCCTCCTCCAGTTCGCCGACTGCGCCCCCATCGGGAAATCAACCAAATCTTGCCGCTGGACTGATCCCTTCTGTCCCGGCTGGATCGTTCCGCCTCCCTTCCGCCACGGCATTGAGCCAGTCTTTTGTAAGTTGCCGCCTCGGCGCCTGGTGTTGACCAAGCGGGCATGGAAGCTGAAAAAGCCCGCCAGCTTCGTTGTCATCTCGCAAGAATCCTCAACGTACCCCGGAGGGTACGCCTCCGGTTCTTGCTTCGCCTGCGGCCTTGCTGGACGTCCTTTTTGAGCATCCTGCGAGATCTCTTCCGTTGCCCCATCTGTGCGCTGGCCATTGAATTTTCACCGTGGCACGATGGTTTTTCCGCAGCCTGCCGGAGCAGCATCGAAGCTGTCAGCGTTCAGCTGCCGGCAAGCACTCGCGCCGAAACAACTTCTTTGTTATCTCTTCAGGCTGAAAGCTGATCACTGAAAGTTATTGTTGTACTCAACGCAGCTGCAGGGCTTCGAGCAGGAGCTCACTGGTGGAGGACTTCACAATTCCCTTGGCCCGCGGGATGAAGGACTGATACGTTTCTTTCCCCTGTAGGACTTCGCAGTAGAGCTGAACGACCTCTCGGTAGGGACTCAATAACCTGTGACAGAGGCGCGGGAACGTATAGACGATGTCGGCGAGACGCGAAGCAATTCGAAACTCAGAATACAACTGCTCTCTGACTGCCAACTCGTAGTCCCATAAACTCTTGGTCCGATCGTGCCGCTGATTGAGGACAGCCATCGCGGCCAGCTTGCCGGAACGGACGGCGTAGTATATACCCTCGCCAAACAATGGATCGACAAGGTGCCCGGCATCGCCTACCAACATGGCTTGGCCATTCACAAGGTCGTCCAGTCCCGGTTCCGGACTTAGTTCGGTCCTGCTAAACAGGGGTAACGGATGGCCAATCGGCTTGGGCACATCCAAGCCCGCCAGGCCTTTTTCTCCCCCAACGAATCGATCGAAGGTTTTTTTGAGGCTCGCCGGTTTGCTCTGAAACTCCCCCACACCGACCGACAACCGCCCCTGCTTGGGAAAGATCCAGGCATATCCCTTCGAGCAGACGCCGATGTCGATCACGGCTTTGCCTATGGCCGGATACTGCGGTCCCGGTCCAAGTTCGATCTCGCTCTCTAACGTCGGTATGCAGCGTTGCCGCCGGTCGGGGAAAAGATGCCGCGCGACCTGGCTGTTCGCGCCGTCGGCGCCGATCAAGACCTTTGCATGATAGCACCCGCGATCGGTTGTCACCTCGACACCTCCCGGCACGTGACGGAGCGACTGCGGGTGCTCCCCTTCGTGAATTTCCGTACCGACGCGTCGGGCCTGTTGAACCAGGTGATGATCGAACCGATCGCGCATGACCATATAGGCGATTGGACTGGGCGATTCGATCGTGATGGATTCCTCACCCCGGTACAAAAACTGAAATCCGAAGATGGTGTCTTCGACGACGGACTTGAACCCTGGATCAAGAAGTTGCTCGATCCGGACCGACAAACCGCCGCCGCAGACCTTGTAGCGTGGATGCGTGGCCTTATCGAGGCCGAGCACAGACAGGCCGGCTCGACTCAACTCGTAGGCAGCGACGGCCCCAGCCGGTCCCATGCCGACAACCAAGGCATCGTAGGCTTTGACGTCAGGCAGAGTGGGCATTGGAAGAAGGAAGTCTAACTCTTGAAGGAATGTTCAATGCGCAATTCTCGAATGTTCAATTGAACATTCAACACTTGAACTTCAGCATTACTGCGTTACTGCCCAAGGTACCAGCCAATCCCATACCGCTCCAGAAAACCGGTAATCATCGTGAGGGTATTGGCGTAAATCATGACGCCCACGACGACCAGCAACACCCCGCTCACAGTGGAGACGCCCCACAAATACATACGCGCCTGTTTGAAATAGGCGAGGAACCGATCCACCCCCAGGGCCGTGAGAAACAACGGCAACCCCAATCCCAACGAATAGCTCGTCAGCAACAGCACCCCGTTCAGCATCGAGTCGGTGGTGCTGGCATACAACAAGATGGTCCCGAGTACCGGCCCGACGCAAGGCGTCCACCCGGCGGCAAACGCCACGCCGATTAAGAACGATCCCACATACCCGACCGGTCGATTTCTGAATTGGAACCGATGCTCCATTTTCAGAAAATTGATATTCAAGATCCCCAATAAATAGAGGCCGAAGATGACGATCAGGATCCCGCCGATCCGTCGAATGTGATCTTGATAGGTGATCAAGGCCTGTCCGATGAAACTGGCCGATGCGCCGAAGGAGACAAATACTGCTGAAAATCCAGCGATAAACAACAGGGCGTTGACGACAATGGCTTTTTTGAACTTCGACCGCACCGTCGAGTCGGTGAGTTGTTCGATGGACAGCCCGGTGATGTACGAAATGTAGGAAGGAACCAGCGGGAGCACGCAGGGCGAGACGAACGACAGCAACCCAGCCGAAAAGGCCGCCACGAGAGAGATATTCGTGATCGGGACATGGCTAGCCAGGATTATCATGAGCTAGTTGGGAGACGGTGGACGACCTGCTAGGACTTCATCAACATCTGCACAAGCTGCTGCGCTTCGAAGCTCCCCAGTCGCGCGCGCCGAAGATCTGGTGGCGGACAACCCCCTGTCGATCGACCATGAAGGTCATCGGGAGACTCCGTGCGCCATAGGTCAATCCCACGCGATAGTCGGCATCGTGGAGGATGGGAAACGTCAAGTGGTTCTCTTGCTGAAACGGCCTGGTGACCGCCACACCTTGCGCGTCGGTAGACACAGCGAGAATCTCAAAATCCTTCCGCAAAAACGTCCGATAGAGCTCTTCCATCGCCGGCATCTCTACCCGGCAGGGGCCGCACCAGGTGGCCCAAAAATTCAACAGCACCACTTTGCCGCGCAAGTCCGAAAGCGTCACGAGATGGCCATCCAAATCCCGAAGCTGGAAGTTCGGCGCCGGCTCACCCAGCTTGACCCCATTGCGCTCAGCGACCGGCAAAATATCCGGCGCCGCCGCACCGCCTATCCCAACCAGCGCAACCATCAGACAAGCGACCGTTCCAGCAATCGCAAGTCTCATCATCCCTTCCTCACTCCGCGATCCAATTGCACAGCGTCCGCCGTCTTGGGCGTGACGTTGAGCAACTTGGTCAGGACTTGCAGACTATCGAGTCTCGTCCAGTCACGCGGCCCGATGACAATCTGCATGACGGCCCGCTGATCGATGCGGGCATGGATATAGGCGCCGTGAATGACCGGCACGAACAGCGACCAGGTTCTCTTGGGATCTCAATTCCAATAGACAAGCCCCAGACATAATTGGCCCCCATCGCCACGAGAATGGTACCGAAGGCCAGTAAGGGGAACCCGACCGTGATCGCGTTGTAGCCTAACTCGTCAAAAGAGGCGAGAACCGAAGAATTTAATCATCTTACAAGTGCCGGAAAAGAGGTGTCAAGCAAGCCGGAGCGTCAGCATCCCGGACAATCCCCTACCATCGGAGGAATGGACAACTAGGGCTCATTCAGATACTATCGCGCGGATTCAGCCTTTTGTCCGATTACCGATCACCTGAACCCAGAGGGGCTAATGCGACATAATTACCTGTTCACGTCCGAGTCCGTCACGGAAGGACATCCGGACAAGATCGCCGACCAGATCTCCGACGGAATCCTCGACGCGATCATTGCCCAAGACAAGCATGCCCGGGTGGCCTGCGAGACGATTCTGACGACCGGCATTGCCTTCGTCGCCGGAGAAATCTCCACCAAAGCCTACGTCGAAATTCCCGATATCATTCGCGAGATCATCAAGGATGTCGGCTACTCCGACGCCGCCTGGGGATTCGACTACCATACCTGTTCGGTCCTCACCGCCATTCACCAGCAGTCGGGTGATATCTCCATGGGCGTGGATTCCGGCGGCGCCGGCGACCAGGGACTGATGTTCGGCTATGCCTCCAACGAGACGCCCGAGCTCATGCCGATGCCGATCGTGCTGGCCCATCGGCTCACCAAGCGACTGGCGGAAGTCCGGAAAAAGAATATCCTGCCCTGGGTCCGTCCCGACGGCAAATCCCAGGTGACCGTGGAATACCGGAACGGAAAACCGGTGCGGATCGACACCATCGTCGTCTCCACGCAACACAGCCCCGACGTGACGAACAAGCAGATCGAGCGCGACATCATGGAGAAAGTCATCAAGCCCATGATGCCGAAAGGGCTCTACGACCCGACAGCGTGAAATACCACATCAATCCCACCGGCCGCTTCGTGGTCGGCGGTCCGATGGGCGACACCGGACTGACGGGCCGCAAGATCATCGTCGACACCTATGGCGGCCGCGGCAGCCATGGCGGCGGCGCCTTCTCCGGCAAGGATCCCACGAAGGTGGACCGGTCGGCATCCTACATGGCCCGCTACATCGCGAAGAACATCGTCGCCGCCGGGCTGGCCGAGAAGTGCGAAGTGCAGCTCGCCTATGCGATCGGCGTGGCCGATCCGGTCTCGGTGCTGGTCGACACGAAGGACACGGAAAAGGTGGCGGTCGAGAATCTGGACAAGCTCGTGCGGAAACATTTCCCCCTGACCCCGCGCGGCATCATCGACCACCTCAAGCTGCGCCGGCCGATCTACAAGAAAGACCGCCTCCTACGGCCACTTCGGTCGCAACGAACCGGAGTTCACCTGGGAAAAGACCGACAAGGCCAAAATCTTGCGCAAAGAAGCAGGGCTGTAGTCTTAGAACCGCAACCGATCACAAGGGGGACGGATTGAAAAATCCGCCCCCCTTTTACTGATCACACATAACCGTCACTCATCACTTACGGAGGTTCCGTGGAATACGACGTGAAAGATATCGCTGGCAGACCAGGGCAAACTCAAGATCGAATGGGCCGAAGCCACCATGCCGGTGCTGCGGCTGATCAAGAAACGGTTTCAGCGAGAGAAGCCGTTCAAGGGCATGCGCGTCACCGCCTGCCTCCACGTGACGACCGAAACCGCCAATCTGATGAAAACACTCCAGGCCGGCGGCGCCGAGGTCCGGCTCTGCGCCTCCAATCCGCTGAGCACGCAGGATGATGTGGCGGCGGCGCTCGTCCAGCATGACGGCATTCCGGTTTTCGCGATCAAGGGCGAAGACAACAAGACCTACTACCGGCACATCCAATCGGCCATCGATCACAAGCCGCAGATCACGATGGACGACGGCGCCGATGTCGTCTCGCTGATCCACTCCAAGCGCAAAGACCTGCTCAAACACGTGATCGGCGGCACGGAAGAAACCACCACCGGCGTCATCCGGCTCCGCAGCATGGCCGAGAAGAAAGTGCTGAAGTTCCCGGTCATCTCCGTCAACGACGCCGACACCAAGCACCTGTTCGACAACCGCTACGGGACCGGCCAGAGCACGATCGACGGCATCATCCGCGCGACGAACCGACTGATCTGCGGCACGACCTTCGTGGTCGCCGGCTATGGCTGGTGCGGGCGCGGGATCGCGATGCGCGCCAAGGGCATGGGCGCCGATGTCATCGTCACCGAGATCGATCCGGTCAAGGCGATCGAAGCGGTGATGGATGGCTTCCGGGTGATGCCGATGGAGCAGGCGGCGCTGGTGGGCGATTTCTTCGTCACCGTCACCGGCAACCTCAAGGTCATCCGCGGTGAGCACTTGCCAAGATGAAGGATGGGGCGATCGTCTGCAACTCCGGCCACTTCAACGTCGAGCTGGATATTCCCGCCTTGGAGAAATTGAGCCGGAAGAAGCGCGCTCATCCGACCCGGCGTCGAAGCAATTCACGCTGAAGACCGGCCGTCGGGTCAGTCTGCTCGGCGAAGGGCGACTCGTGAACCTGGCGACGGCCGAAGGCCATCCCTCCAGCGTCATGGACATGAGCTTCGCCAACCAGGCGCTCGGCGCGGAATACATGGTGAAAAATTACAAGAAGCTGGAGAAGAAGGTCTATCCGGTCCCGCCGGTGATCGACAAGGAAATCGCCCGCCTCAAACTCGCCGGCATGGGGATGAAGATCGATACGCTGACGAAGGAACAGGAAAAATATCTCGCGTCCTGGGAAATGGGGACCTGATGGCGGGTCTTGTCGCTGACCAGCCCGTCCGTCCTCGCCCCCGCCCGGTGTAGGAGAGAAGAGGGTAGCCCGTTAGTCTCCTTTGCTCGCGCAACGCGCGGCCTCAGAAGGCCCTCGTTGGACGCGCGCGGTTCTAGAGACCAATCGGGCCACCCTTTAACAGAAGATGAAAGCTAAGGCGGACGGGCTCCGGTCAGCGCCATCCGCTAAAATAGACCATTAACCAGCCTGCTCGTGAGGAGTGAAGAAAATGGTCACCCTCTCAGGTGGCCTTCGTGTTTCAATTGTCTAATTCTTTCTCGCATAAGCCCGTTAGGTCAGTGCTATCCACATACGGACCAGAAGGTTGGCCTGGGCCCCGGTGGCGCTGTTCTGACGCCTAGTCGGGGAGGGTAAATCACGGGAGCAGTTGTGATAGTATGCGCAGTGTGCCGAAGAGACTGACCATGAGCTGTCCGACATTGCCACCCAGACCCTGGCGTTCAATAATAGGTCTATCACACCGACTCACCGAAAAATACGCAAAAGAGGAACGCATGTCGACCATTGAGAGATCCATTGAAGTCAACGTGCCTGTGTATACCGCCTACAATCAATGGACGCACTTAGAGGAATTTCCTCAGTTCATGGAAGGTGTAAAAGAAGTCAAACGGCTGGATGCCAAACGTCTTCATTGGAAAGCAGAGATCTCGGGCCAGGACAGAGCGTGGGATGCGGAGATCACAGAAGAGACGGCGGACCAGCTCTCGCGTGGACGAGTCGAGGCGGCGACATCAAAGGATGGGTCGCGACATTTCACCAACTCTCGGATACCAGATCAACGGTCATGCTGCAATTAGAATATGCCACTCAGGGTTTCACCGAAAATGTAGGCGATGCATTGGGAGTGCTGTCTTTGCGCGTCCAGGGAGATCTAGCGCGATTTAAGGAGCTCATCGAAAAGCGTTGGCGCCCGGCTGGTCGCGAGACAATCTTCGATATGCTGTCGGCAAGACATACTGATTTCGATTAGGATAACACTCCCTACTGGTCGAGCTTCGCAACTCATTCTTATGAAGGACCAGCTTCAAAAATATTCCTGCCAAATCCCATACAGGATGCCACACACAGAGTCGATAGTCCCAGTAAGCATCATCAGCACTGGGCCACTTGGGATTCCTGCCGCATACTCATGTGTTCCTCCACCAATAATACTAACTAGTAGCGCCCCCAGTATACATCCAACCACGGCACACCAGAGTCCATATCCGACAATGATTTGAGTGTTGTCACTTTCCTGCTTTCTTTATCGTCATCCTAGAAATCAACTAGAAAGTGAAGACATGCTGATTTTCCAATCCATGACTCGATTGTGATGCATCAGGGTGTGGTAGAGTGGAGTCCCAGGGCTTCATCCACCCTCCGTAGCAGACTACTTCAGAGGACGGGCAGCCGTTGCTGCCTGCGTAGGAGGGTGAGGACGGGCGCTGAGGTCGTGAGTACCGGAGGCTCTTATGAGATCAACGAACTTCGCTCCTCTCGACCTCTCCGATTACGAGATCTCCCCTGAACAGGGTTTTCTCCCGAAGGACCCACTTGAAAATCTTCCGGACTTGCCGACTCTCACCCAGCTTGGGCGCGAATTGCCGAAATTGCTGAGCACTCGCACGGTCCGGCGGTTCATCGACGAGCAACGCCAACTGCTCCCTTCCATCCCTCCAACATGGCGCACAGAAGACTATCGGGCCGCGATGCGGATCCTTTCGTTCGCCGGGCATGCCTACGTGTTGGAAGTGCCGGACCAACCGGTTGCGACCTTGCCACCACAATTGGCGAAACCCTGGCACGAAGTTGCGCAGCGGCTTGGCCGTCCTCCGGTACTCTCCTATGCGTCTTACGCGCTCGACAATTGGCGAAGGCTCGACCAAACTAAGCCGATTGAGCTCGACAATATTGTGCTGCTCCAAAATTTTCTCGGCGGTTTAGATGAAGAGTGGTTTGTGGTGGTTCACATCCAGATCGAGCAGGAAGCGGGATCAGGGCTGGCTGGACTCCTACGCGCGATGAGCGGTGCGGCTGAGGACAAGGAGGACGAGGTCGTGCTTGGGCTCAAATCCTTGGCGTTGGCCCAAACGGCAATGCGTGACACGTTACTCAGGATGAGAGAGCGCTGCGATCCCTATGTGTACTACAACCGCGTGCGGCCCTATATCCACGGCTGGAAGAACAGCCCTTCCTTACCGAACGGGCTCGCCTACGAGGGCGTCGAATCCTATGCCGGGCAGCCGCAACAATTTCGAGGTGAGACCGGCGCGCAAAGTTCTATTGTGCCCAGTCTCGACGCCGGACTTGGGATCGCCCATGCCCCTGATCCCTTGACCCTGTATTTACAAGAGATGCGCGACTACATGCCCCCGCGCCACCGTGCATTCCTACAGGTCCTAGAGAAGGCCACTGATGACCTGGGTCGCCCCGTGCTCTCTGGCTATGTCCGCGATCGGAAACTCCGCAACCCAGATCTCTGGACCGCCTATTGCGCCTGCGTCGATCTCCTCGCACAGTTTCGCGAGATCCACATCGGCTACGCCGACAGTTACATCCACCGCCAGCACCAGGCCCATGCAAGCAACCCCACGGCCGTGGGAACAGGCGGGACACCATTCATGACGTATCTCCAAAAACATCTAGATGAAACGAAGCAGGCGATTGTTTCATCCACCCTCCGTAGCTGACTACTGCGGAGGACGGGCAGCCGTGGTTTCCTGCGTAGGCATGTGAACGGCAGAGGGTCAACCGGACCGTCGTTGACTACGCATTCTAAGCGGCGTATCGTTTCACCCAAATCCAAGAAGGAGGCCACGATGTCAGTTATGTGTTCTCTGGCTGTCTGTAAGGCACAGGCGGGGATGTGCGGGCATGAGAAGGTGATGCTGAGCGTCGCGATGCTCGCGGCTATCGGCCTGGGGGCCTACTTCCTGATCGGCTGACCGGGGGATTGCGAGTTTAACAGGAGAGGCCTGCGCTAGCGGCTGTGGACCATCGGCAACTCGCGCGAACTTTCTGCTTCCTGCTGAATGCGTAACCGTTCCAGCCGCGACTCTTCCATCACATGGTGGAGCATCTCATCCGTCATCTGGGTCAGCTGTGCCGCAGCATCTTTCATCTCGCCATGTTCGACCGCCCGCGAAAGCACCTCTGCCTTCGTGGCGCCTTTCTTTTGGCCCAGGAACGGCTTGATGATGAGGTAGGCCACGTCCCGAGCCGGCATGAAGCGGAGAAACCGCCGCAGCAACCGGAACGTCTGGAGGGGATAGTGTAGGAGCTTGTAGATGAACAGTCGCTTGAGCCCCTGACGGCGGACCTCATTGATCACTTCACCGGGCAAGCAGGTCGGATCGATCTCCGAACATTTGAAATACTTGTACCAATCGGTGGTTTCGCTGACCAACCCGCGCTTCACATATTCTTGCCAGAGCGGGGTCCCTCGATACACACAGAGTCGATTGAAGCCGAACGTGTCGAGCGGCAGCTTGGAGGCCAGGTCGAACGTGGCGTTCATATCTTCGACCGTTTCATCGGGGTTGCCCACGGTGAAGAAGCCGTGCACGATCTCGATGCCGGCCTGCTTGGCGTTCTTGACTGCTGTGGCCACTTCCTCCAACGTCTGTTCTTTCTTGAGACGATCGAGAATCTTCTGACTCCCGCTTTCAATCCCGAACATGACCGTCCGGCAATGGGCCTTGGCCATGGCAGGAAACAAATGCTGGGCAACCGAGTCCACGCGCCCTTCGATGCCCCATTGGATCGCGAGCTTCGCATCCATCACGCCTTGGCAAATCGCCTCGATCCGCTTGGGTTGCAGCAGAAAATGGTCGTCGACAAAATAGACGGACCCGTAGCCGCATTCTTCGAGGTACTTGAGTTCGCTCACCACGTGCTGGGCACTCCGCGCGCGCCACTTGCCTTCGTTGAAGATCGGAATGTCGCAGAACACGCAGGGCCACGGGCAGCCTCGGGAGGTTTGCATCGTCGTGAACCGCTCCATCGAGAGCACCGCGGGCACGTCGAGCGGCATAGACTCCACAAAGTCGAGCGGGAGACCTTCGCGATCGGGGAAAGGCCACTGATCGAGATGGCGTTCCATCGGCCGGCCTGAGTTCTGCACGACCTGGCCGTCCTTGGCCCAGGTCAGCCCAGCGACGCCAGCCGGGTCCTCAATCCGTTCGAGGAGATCGAGGAGCAACTGCTCGCCATCTCCGCGGCAGACGAAATCCACTTCAGGGCACTGCAGTTTGACCAATGCGGCGTTCAAACTCGCAAAGACGCCGCCGAAGGCCAGTTTGACCTTCGAGTTGGCGGCGCGAATCTGACGGGCCAAGATCTTCGCGTAGGGATAGCTGGTGGTACTGAGGAAACTGAGGCCGACCAAGGCCGGCTGATGCCGGTTGATTTCCTCAATGATCACCTCGTTCGGCGTGTCGGGGTTCGCTTGATCGAACATCACACACTCGTGGCCGGCCTGCTTGAGCACCGACGAGAGGGACATGATGCCGATGGGCGGGAAGCCCATGACCCGGATACGACCATTTTTCGCGCGTGTTTTAGCTGGAAGGGCGTAGAACTGTGGGTCGCGAACGTGGATGAGAAATACCCGCATGTAATCACCCTAACACGAATGCCATGGCAGGAGAAGGGATATTACTTCGCTCACCGTGAGAGAAGACCAAACAGGCTGAGCCTAACAAGATGCGGAGAAACTATTTTTGCACGCGAGAGCTTCGGTGGTCAGACCGTCTGAGAAGCCCGGTCATGTCTGGTCAACAGGGGTTAGTCTGATGCACCAAAAACCAGATAGACCGAACAGACCAAATGAACTAGATCTGGACGCGAGATTCTTACTTACCGCCCGAGCGCAACCTTGACCGCATTGCCGATCTCAGCCGGGTTCTTCACCACTCGGACACCCGCTGCCTCCAAGCTCTTCATCTTCTCAGCTGCCGTGCCCTTCCCTCCGGAAATGATGGCGCCGGCATGGCCCATGCGGCGGCCTGGAGGGGCCGTGATCCCGGCAATGAAGCTGATGACCGGCTTCTTCACCTGCTTCTTGATGAACTCAGCGGCTTTCTCTTCCGCATCGCCGCCGATCTCGCCGATCATCACGATCGCCTGAGTCTCGGGATCTTTCTCGAACAACGCCAGCACATCGACGAAGCCTGTGCCATTGACCGGATCGCCGCCGATGCCGACACAAGTCGTTTCACCCAACCCAAGCGTCGAGAGCTGATGCACCGCTTCGTAAGTGAGGGTCCCGCTGCGTGACACGACGCCCACAACACCCTTCTTATGGATGAAGCCCGGCATGATGCCGATCTTCGCTTCATCGACCGTGATGACGCCGGGGCAGTTTGGTCCGACCAGGCGGACGTCTTTGCCACGGAGCGCGCGCTTGACCTTGACCATGTCGTTGACTGGAATGCCTTCGGTAATGCAGATCACAAGCTTGATGCCGGCATCGGCAGCTTCCAGGATCGCATCGGCGCAAAATGGCGGGGGCACAAAGATCAGCGAGGTGTCGCACTGGGCTTTCTTCACGGCATCGCGCACCGTATTGAAAACCGGAATGCCCTCGACCTCTTGCCCGGCCTTGCCAGGCGTCACGCCCGCGACGACCTGCGTCCCGTAGGCCTTGCACTGCGTCGCATGGAACGAGCCTTCCTTGCCCGTGATCCCCTGCACCACCACCCGCGTATTCTTATTCACGAAAATGCTCACAGTTCCCTCGCCTATTTAAGTTAGATCTCACCGTTCAGTGATATTAGCCGCGGACGTTGTGCACATAGCTTCTTTCTTCTATCCTTCCCCACCACACGGGCAAAGCGGCGTCAGGCTGCCGAAGCGACCTTGCCGAAGGAGCGGGACCCACCGAGCTCGTCCAGATGGAAAGCGGAAACTGCGAGTGCTCCGAGGGATGTCCAAAGGCTCAGCTCGGCCTAGCCCGGAAGGTGTCGCTCCGGGGCACGGGACGATCGGCAGCCTACGCCGCCTTGCCCGTCAACTTCACAATTTTTTGCGCCGCTTCCCACAGATCGTTGGCCACTTCAAGCTTGAGGCCGGACTCCGCCAACAAGCTTGCGGCCTTCGTCTGCATTCGTCCCCTGCAGTCGGACGACCAACGGCACATTGATCTTCACTTCTTTGGCCGCTTCGATGACGCCATGGGCAATCCGCTCGCAACGAACAATCCCACCGAAGATGTTGATGAAGATGCCCTTGACGTTCGGGTCCTTGAGGAGGATCCGAAATCCCGCAGCCACAGTCTCCTTGGTGGCGCCGCCGCCGACGTCCAGGAAGTTTGCCGGTTCGCTGCCCGCCAGCTTGATCACATCCATCGTCGCCATGGCGAGGCCCGCGCCATTCACCATGCAGCCGATGTTCCCGTCGAGCTTAATGTAGTTCAGATTATTTTCTCCCGCTTCGATTTCGAGCGGGTCTTCTTCATGGAGGTCACGCATCTGCTGCACATCGGCATGCCTGAACAGCCCGTTGTCGTCGAACGAGACCTTGCCGTCCAGTGCGATGAGTTTCTTGTCGCTGGTGATGACCAGCGGATTGATCTCAACCATTGCCGCATTCTTGTCCATGAACAGGCGATAGAGGTTCCCCAGCATCTGGATGAAGGGGGTCACGACGGCCGATTCCATGGCAGGAAGCCCGAGCGCAAAGGCGATGTTTCGCCCGTTGTACCCCTGAAACCCAACGGCCGGGTCAATCGCTTCCCGGATGATCTTCTCCGGCGTGTGGGCGGCGACTTCTTCGATCTCCATCCCGCCTTCTGTACTCGCGATAAATACAGGCCACCCGGTATCACGATCGACGAGGATGCTGAGATAGAGTTCTTTGGCGATGCCCGCCCCTTCTTCGATCAGGAGGCGACGGACCTCTCGGCCTTTCGGGCCGGTTTGGTGCGTGATGAGCGTCTTGCCGATCAGTTCCTTGACCAGGCCTGGAACAGCCGCCTTGTCCTTCGTAATCTTGACACCGCCGGCTTTGCCGCGACCGCCTGCATGGATCTGCGCCTTGACGACAAAGACCGGGGTATTGAGTTCTGCCGCCCATGCCGCTCCTGCCTCGGGTGAGGTTATCTCTTTCCCGCGCGGAACCGGAATCCCGAACTGCCCAAACAACTGCTTCGCCTGAAACTCATGAACGTTCATCGTCACCTCCTTTAGCGCTAAGTGCTGATGGCTAATAGCATGAGCTCGGAACCGAAGCGATCTCTTGGTCTTATCTCAGCACTCAGCACTTGCTACTACGCTCTATTCTTTTCTTGTGTACGGCGGCAGGATCATGGGTGACACGACTCCGCTCGCACTGCCGTGCTTCTTGGCCTCGGCACGGAACCCCTTCAGATGCCCGACCGTCAACTTCCCTTGCGGCATGGCAGCGGCACGAGCTGCGGCCGTCAACCCAGACCGCTTTCCAAAGACCATCAGGTCGAGGAGCGAATTGCCCATCAATCGATTGCGCCCGTGCAATCCGCCGGAGGCCTCGCCCGCGACGAAGAGATGTTTCACATTGGTTTCTGAATTGGTATCGATCTTCACGCCGCCGTTCTGATAGTGCAGCGTCGGATAGATCAACACGGGATCTTTGCTGATATCGATGCCGAATCGTTCGAACTGCAGCATCATCGCGGGGAAATGTTTCTCCAGGGTGCCGGGGCCATGTTCGGCATCGAGCAGCGGGGTATCGAGCCAGACGCCGATGCGCCCGGACATCGTGCGGATGCCGCGCCCCTCTTCACACTCCCGAATGATCGAGGAGGACACGACGTCGCGGGTATCCAATTCGTTGACGAACCGTTCACCCTTCGCATTGACCAGATGTCCGCCTTCGGATCGAATGCCCTCTGTCACCAACGCCCCGATGAGCTGTTCGGGATAGACCGCGCCGGAGGGGTGATACTGGAACGTATCGATGTGCATGAGCTTCGCGCCCAGCCGATAGGCCAAGCACAGCCCGTCGCCGGTCGCACCGTAGTGATTGCTGGTCGGGAATCCCTGAATGTGGAGCCGGCCGATCCCGCCGGTCGCCAGAATGACGGACTTGGCTGCCACGACGAAGTGGCGATGGTTGTCGAGGTCTTTGAAAATGGCGCCGGTGCAGTTCCCCTTCTCGTCACTCGTCAGCTCGACCGCGGCGCAGAACTCGAGTAACTGGATGTTCTGATTCAGCACCTCGTCCTTGAGCACCCGCATGATTTCAAGGCCGGTATAGTCTGAACAGGTCAGGAGGCGAGGCTTCGAACTCCCGCCGCCTTTTTTCACATGGAGGTTGCCGTCCCCATCACGATCGAACAGCACGCCCAGGCTCAACAGCCATTTCGCAATCGAGGGGCCTTCTTCGACCATCACCTTGAGCAGCTGATGGTCATTCTGCATGTGGCCGCCCTTCAGCGTATCCACGAAATGCGTGACGGGCGAGTCCTCGGGCGCCACAGAAATCTGCATGCCCCCTTGAGCCATCACGCTGTTGGAGTCGCCGAGACGGAGCTTCGTAGCCAGGATGACCTTGGCGCCAGCCGCATGCGCATGGAGCGCCGCCGCACAGCCGGCGCCGCCGCCGCCCACCACCAGGACATCGGTCGTGTAGTCGGCCGTCAGATCGAACCCGTCGGCAATCGGGCTATCGCCCTCCAGCAATGTCGCCAACTCGACAACCGTCTTATCCCCCTCATTGGGACCGAAACGGATCGGCCGATAGGCTCGCTCCCGAAAATCCGGATGATATTTGTGGATCAGTTGGTCGCGATCCGCTGGAGAGAACTTGGGAAGGGTCTGCTTGCGTCGAGCATCCCGCGTCTGGTGCACGATCTGTTGAAGGGCGTGGATGTCCATGTTTCTAGCTTTCAGCTATCAGCGTTCAGCATTCAGCTTCTGCCTCAATTTCAGAAGCTGAGAGCTGACGGCTGACTGCTCATTCTGCTATTTCACGGTTGCGCAGTGATCGGCCAGTTCTTTCTCGGTCATCTTGAGGATCTTGGTCCACTCGTCGTTGAAACGGCCGTCCTGGATTTCCTTGATGCGCGTATCCAGGCCCAGAGGCTTCTCGGTGAAATGAGCCCCCTGCGCCCGGCTCACATACAGGGCCACGAGATTGGGAGCGATGTCCGCAATGCAGACCGGCGTGCACATGCCCGCACATCACACAATCCATGAACATTTCGGACACGCTCTTGAAGTCTCCGAACACGGCCTTCCAGACGCCTTCGCGCACATCGATCTTCTGCGGGCAGGCTTCGGTGCAGGCGTTGCAGTTCCGGCAGAGCGGCGCTTCAGGATAGAGATTGAAGAGGTCTTGCTTCGGATCTTTGAGCGTCTGAATGTCGTAGGTGGCCTTCCGGGCTGGAAACGGCGGCATCATCGTGATCGACATGCCGTCTTGCACCGCCATTTGGCAGGCCAGGCAGGTCCTCACTTTAGGATCGTCCTTGGTCCGATAGTAGGCCGCGCAGGCGCCGCAGAACCCGCCAAGACAGCCGGCCCCGCGGACGACTTCCTGACCCGAGTACCACAGGGCCTTAATGATCGTGATCCCCTCCGGCACTTCGTACTTCTTGCCGGCAATCTCGATGGTGACCATCCGAGGCTTGAGCACCTCGGGTTGATCGATCACATTCGTATCTTCTTGTGCCATTGTTCCTTCGAACCGCGTGAGCGCGGTGAAGGGTAAGGCGCGTTAGACGAAAATCCACGCCCTCACTTTTCACCCCTTACCCCTTACCGTCTATCAAGCAATCGCGTCCACGATCGCATTCAAGGTCGGGCTTGGACGCATCGCTTTTGACGCCTTCGCATCATCAGGATGATAGTACCCGCCGATATCGACCGGCTTCCCCTGAGCACCGAGTAATTCGCTCGAGATCTTGGCTTCATTGTCCGCCATATCCTTGGCGATCTTGGCAAAGCGTGCTGCCAGGTTCTTATCCTGAGTCTGTTGGGCCAAGGCTTGCGCCCAGTACAACGCCAGATAGAAATGGCTCCCGCGATTATCGATCTCACCCACCTTGCGGGCCGGCGACTTATTGCTCTCCAGGAACTTGGCATTGGCCTGATCGAGCGCGTCGGCCAGAATTTTTGCTGCTTGATTGTTCGCCACTTTGGCGAGATGTTCCAATGAGGCGGCCAGCGCCAGGAATTCGCCCAGCGAATCCCACCGCAGATACCCTTCTTCCTGGAACTGCTGCACGTGCTTGGGCGCCGAGCCGCCGGCTCCGGTCTCGAAGAGCCCGCCGCCGTTCAGCAGCGGGACGATCGAGAGCATTTTTGCGCTGGTCCCGATTTCGAGAATCGGGAACAGGTCGGTGAGATAGTCGCGCAACACGTTCCCCGTCACAGAGATCGTGTCCTTCCCTTCTTTGATCCGCTCCAACGAGAGGCGCGTCGCATCGGCCGGCGTCATGATCCGGATGTCGAGGCCCTTGCGTATCGTGATCCTTCAAGTAGCGTTCGACCTTCGTGATCAATTGCGCATCGTGCGCTCGGGTCTTGTCCAACCAGAAAATCGCCGGGGCTCCGGTGGCCTTCGCACGATTCACCGCTAGCTTGACCCAGTCCCGAATCGGCGCATCCTTCACCTGGCACATGCGCCAGATATCCCCTTCTTCGACCTTGTGCTCCAGCAAGCGTCTTTCCCGAAGCATCCACCACGCGAATCGTGCCGTTGCCAGGTGCCTTGAAGGTCTTGTCGTGCGAACCGTATTCCTCCGCCGCTTGCGCCATGAGACCGACGTTGGGCACGCTGCCCATCGTCTTCGGATCGAAGGCGCCATGCTTTTTGCAGAACTCAACGACCTCATGATAGACCGGCGCGTAACTGGCGTCGGGGATGACCACCTTGGTATCTTGCAGCTTGCCTTCCGGACCCCACATTTTCCCCGAGTCGCGAATGACCGGCGGCATGGAGGCATCGATAATGATGTCGCTGGGCACGTGCAGATTGGTGATCCCTTTGTCGGAATTCACCATCGCCATGGGAGGCCGCTTCTTGTAGACCGCTTGGATATCGGCTTCGATCGCCTTGCGCTGATCGTCCGGCAAGGCTTTGATCTTCGCGTAGAGATCGCCGAGGCCGTTGTCCGGATCGACGCCCAGCTTTTTGAGCGTCTCGCCGTGCTTCTCGAACACGTCCTTGTAATACACCGTCACGGCATGACCGAAGATCTTGGGATCCGAGATCTTCATCATGGTGGCTTTCATATGGAGCGAGAACAAGACGCCCTGCTTCTTGGCATCTTCGATCTGCTCCTCGAGGAACTGGCGCAGGGCCCGCTTGCTCATGAACGTGGCATCGATGACTTCCCCGGCCTGCAGTGCCACTTTCGGCTTGAGCACGGTCGTCTTGCCGTCCTGGCCGACGAACTCGATCCGCGCGTCGGTCGCCGCGGTCATCGTCATCGATTTTTCGTTGGACCGGAAATCTCCGCCCTTCATATGGGCGACGTGCGTCTTGGAGTCCGGACTCCAGGCTCCCATCTTATGCGGATGCTTCCTGGTATGAGCCTTCACGGAGAGCGGCGCGCGGCGATCGGAGTTGCCTTCGCGCAGAACCGGGTTGACGGCACTGCCTTTGACTTTGTCATAGCGGGCCTTGATGTCCTTCTCTTTATCGTCTTTCGGATTTTCGGGATACTCAGGAAGCTTGTAGCCCTGGCTCTGCAATTCCTTGATGGCCGCTTGCATCTGAGGAAGCGAGGCGCTGATGTTCGGGAGCTTGATGATATTGGCTTCCGGTGTCTTGGCGAGCTCGCCCAATTCGGACAGATGCATCCGCCTGTTTCTGCTGCGGCGTCAGGTAATCGGGAAACACGGCGAGAATGCGCCCGGCCAGCGAGATATCCCGCAATTCAACGGACACGCCGGCCGCCTTGCTGAAGGCGTTGATGATCGGCAGAAACGAATACGTCGCCAACATCGGGGCTTCATCGGTTTTCGTATAAATAATTTTTGATGCGGTAGTGGTCATGATTGCTCCTCTTCTAACTCCTTGTTAGTTCAGCGCATTCAACGCTGAACCGGCCTTGAACCACGCAATCTGTTGCTCGGTGATGCTGTGGTTCGCCTGAATGGTGAGTGACTTGCCATCCGCCTTATGGATGGTCACTTGCACCGGTTTGCCAGGAGCCAGACTGCTTAGCCCTGTCACGCTGATGCGGTCCTGTTGCTCGATCTTCTCGTAATCCTTCGGGTCAGCAAAGGTCAACGCCAAGATCCCCTGCTTCTTTAAATTGGTCTCATGAATGCGGGCAAAGCTCTTCGTGATGACGACGCGGACGTTGAGAAACCGCGGCGACATGGCGGCATGCTCCCGGCTGCTGCCCTCCCCGTAATTCTCGTCGCCGACCACGATCGAGCCGATGCCCTTCGCCTTGTACCGGCGGGCGATCTGCGCCATGGTAAGCCCCGTTTCGCCCGTCAAGACATCCGTGCCCTTGCCGGGCTCGGAAGAAAATGCATTGTTCGCCCCAAGGAACATATTGTCGCTGATCTTGTCCAAATGGCCGCGGAACTTGAGCCAGGGTCCTGCCGGAGAAATGTGATCGGTCGTCGTCTTGCCTTTGGTCTTGATCAACAGCGGAAGTTTCTCGAAATCCTTGCCGTCCCAGCGCGGAAAGGGCTGTAATAGTTGCAGTCGCTCGCTGGTCGGCGGAACCTCGACGGTCAAGCCCTCGCCGTTGGCTGCCGGCGCAACAAACCCTTCCTCACCCTTCGCGAAACCCTTGGCCGGAAGCTCTTCACCCACCGGCGGCAGGAACTTGAATTCCTTCCCATCCGCCCCCTTGAGGGTCTGATTCACAGGATCGAATCCAAGATCGCCCGTGATCGCGTAGGCCGTCACGACTTCCGGACTCGCAAGGAATGACAATGTTTCATTGATGCCGTCGTTACGGCCAGGGAAATTACGGTTAAAGGAACTGACGATCGAATCCGCTTTCCCCTTTACGCCATCGGCCCGCTTCCACTGCCCGATGCAGGGGCCACAGGAGTTGGACAGAACCGTGCCGCCCAATTTTTCAAATGTGTCCAGAAACCCGTCGCGCTTCATCGTATGATAAATGCGCTCGGAGCCAGGCGACACGAGGAACGGGGCTTTCGCTTTGAGCCCGGCCTTCAACCCTTGCTGGGCGATGTGGGCCGAACGGCTGATGTCTTCATAGGATGAATTGGTGCAGCTTCCGATAAGCGCCGCCTTGAGCTCGACCGGATAACCCTTCTCCTTGGCTTCCGCCGCCATCTTGGAAATCGGCCTGGCGAGATCCGGCGTATGGGGCCCGACAACATGGGGCTCGAGCGTCGACAAATCGACTTCGACAATCTGGTCGTAGTACTTCTCAGGCGACTGAAAGACCTCGGGGTCCGCCACAAGCAATGACTTGTTGGCGATCGCAAGGTTGGCCAGATCGGCCCGATCCGTGATGTTCAAATAGGCGACCATCTTCTGGTCGAAAGGAAACACCGATGTCGTGGCGCCAAGTTCCGCGCCCATGTTGCAGATCGTCCCCTTACCGGTCGCGCTGATGGTTTCGGCGCCGGGGCCAAAGTATTCGACGATCTTGTTGGTCCCGCCCTTCACCGTGAGCAAGCCGCAGAGGTATAGAATCACATCCTTCGGCGAGGCCCAGCCGCTCAACTTACCGGTCAGGCGGATGCCGATCAGTTTCGGATGGAGGACTTCCCAGGGCAGGCCGGCCATCACTTCGCCGGCATCAGCGCCGCCGACGCCGATCGCTAATCATGCCGAGCCCGCCGCCGTTGGGCGTGTGTGAGTCGGTGCCGATGATCAAGCCGCCGGGAAACGCATAGTTTTCCAGCACGACTTGGTGAATGATCCCGGCGCCAGGCTTCCAGAAGCCAATGCCATACTTCTTGGCCGCCGAGGCGAGAAAATTATAGACCTCCTTGTTCTCGTCCATCGCGCGGAGCAGGTCCTTCTCAGAACCCATCTCGGCACGGATCAAGTGGTCGCAATGGATGGTGCTCGGCACGGCCACTTTTTTCTTGTTGGCCTGCATGAACTGCAACATGGCCATCTGAGCCGTCGCATCCTGCATCGCCACACGATCGGGCCGCAGGGCCAACATCGCCTTGCCACGCTCCCAGGTCTGGGTCTCGAAATTATCGGCGTGTGAAACCAGCACCTTCTCTGACAGGGTCAGACCACGGCCGAACTTCTTCCTGGCCTTGGCAAACACGTCCGGCATCTTCGCATAGAGGTTTTTGGCAAGATCTATCGACATGGTGACCTCAATTTAAAATTGACAATTTAAAATTAAAAATTTTCGTTACTTCAATGGCGGCACTTCGCGCACTATTTCAGCGGCGGCACTTCCCGCCGCTTCGGCGCCGCATAATTCACCAGATAATCGAACAGCCGGATCAAGCGGCTATCCTGACGCTTCTGATCCACCCAATGCCCGATCAATCCGATCGTGCGTGAGAGGATGAAGAAGCCGTTCAAGCTGTCAACCGGGAACCCGATATCGACGAGCACCGCCGCCATCGTTCCGTCCACGTTCAGAATCAGGTTGTCCTTCTTCACCGAAGTGATCTTTTCCACTTCGAGCGCAAAGTCCAGGCAGGGAGTCTTGATGTTCAAACTCTTGACGTACCCGACCAACTCCTTCACTCGCTTGTCCGGATTGCGCAAGCTCTTGACGCGATGGCCGATCCCGGGCACCGGCCCGACGTTCTTCTTCATATAGGTCAGGAACTCGTCGACGGACATCTTGTTGTCGACCGCATGTTTGAAGTAGCGGCCGGCATCGGTCACGGCGCCGCCGAAGCGAGGGCCGATCATGATCAATCCGGCTGCAACCGACTGGGACAGGCCGATCCCTGCGCAGGCCGCGATGATCGTTCCCATGGCCCCGCTGACGCAGGGGCCATGGTCGGCCGAGAGCATCATGATGCGCTTGATAATTTCAGCTTCTTGTTTGGAGATCAGCCGTTTGTCCCACAGCAGACCCACGACATGGGGAATTTCGTAGCCTTTGTTGATGAGCTCGGAAGCGGGGTACCCGTCGTAGCAGGGTTCGTCGCCTCGGTCGTCGCTGATCGTGGTGCGGATCAGCGGGGCGACCATGACTTCGTCCGCCTTCATCGCCTCTTCGATACTCTTCGGCAGCTTCGGCAGCATAGCCGGTTCAACCGGTTCCTTGACCTGGCCTGATTTCAACAGCTCTTGATAGGTCTCCTTGATGGCGGGGCCCAAGGCGCCGAATGTCGCCGGCACGATCGCGCCGGCCTTCTTGAGGGCATCGGACTTGGAACGGGCCGATCCTTCGCCCTTCAGGCCTTCCTTGGCGCCTGCGTGGCCGAACTTCATGCCCTTCGGCAAACTTTCCTGGCAGAAGCCGGAGACGACGGCAATCAACTTCACACGCCGCTGTCTTTGCGCCGTACCACTCGGCTGCCCGCTCTTCGAGATCGCCGCCCATTTCGCCGACGATGACGACCGCCTTCGTTTGCGGATCGTTCTCGAACATTTCAAGATAGCTGACGTAGTCGGTTCCCGGATAGGCATCGCCGCCGATCCCGATGGCCGTCGTAATGCCGTCGGCAAACTGCGAGCAGATCCAGATGATTTCGTTGGAGAGGCCGCCTGACTTGGTGATGACCCCGAACGAACCTTCGCGATAGAGCTTGGAAAGGACAAGGTTATCAAAGGCGCCGCCGATGACACCCAACCGGCAGGAGCCGGCTGAGACAATGCCGATCGACGAAGGGCCGTTAAAGACCTTCCCGAGCTTGGTCGCATGACGGCCTAGGATCTTGGCATCTTTTTCCGGTACACCCTCGGTGATCATGGAGACCACCTTGATGTGCGGGTCGTCCAAGGCTTCCATCCCGCCCTTCATCGCCCGATCTGCGCCAATGTAGACAAGACTGGTATTGATCTGCGGATGATGCTTCGTGGCTTCCGCGACAGTCTTATAGATGGGAATTGCCAGCAAGCCACTGCCGTAGGGAATCTCGTTCGTCTTGCCGGCGTCAGGCGGATAGACAAAGGCCAGGACGTTCAGCGAACGCTTGATCAGGTAGCAAAACTCGGCCATCCGGCGCGCGGCATTCACGCCTGCGACCCCGCCCTGGATGACCACATAGGTATCTTTGTTTGCCAGGATACTCATCGGGATCTCCCCTTCTCTTCAGTGCCGAGCGATGAGTCCTGAGCCGGACGGAGCTTCCTCCTACTCAGCACTCAAATCTCAGTACTCGTTACTACTTTTGGAGCGCCTTATCGACGATATCGGTGAGCGGTGTATTGCGGTCGAAGACGTTAATGTCGAACCCTTCGTCCTTGAGCGCGCGCATCGCATCGAGCCCTTCCTTCTCACGCGGGCCACCGCGGCGCACCCAGATCTTGACGCCCTTGAGCTTGCCCTCGGACTTCGCCTTGCGGAATCCATTGATGATGCCGCCGAACGTCTTCTTCACGTCGGTGAAATTGGCAATCGCGCCGCCGACGATGATGTTCTTGATCCCAGGCAACGAGCAGACCTTATCCGTCAACACTTCAACCGCCCAGTCTGGTGGATCGCCTGAATATTCGGCGTAATTGGCCAACTTGCCACCGCGTGCGACGACCGCATCGGAATAATAGATGCTGGCGCCACCGCCGGCTGGAAGCATGGCTGTGTCCCCGCCTGGAATCTCGATAAATTTGACCGACCCTTTGATCTTTGAATCGACCGCCATGACTTCCATTTCGTGCTTGGAATAGGCACGGCCGAATTCTGCGGCAAAGGCAAAATTCCAATCGGGGTGCCGGAACTTGGCATCGCCATCGAGCAGCGTCACCGCATCCAATGCGATCAGTTCACTGTCTTGCTCGCGCAGGACCACGGGATTCACTTCCAAATACTGCGCATCTTCGCTGTCAAAACAGGTAAACATCTTGCCCGCGAAATCAGCCATCTTCTTCAAGAGAGAACCGGTGAAGCCCGCATCTTTGGCCAGCTTCTCGAACGCGTCCGCCGAGGGCTGCTGCCCGACTTCCAATGCCAGGCGCTTCACGCGCTCCCAATTCGATTCGACTTCAATGCCGCCGCAGTTGGCGACCAGAATGTCCGTCCCTGCACGGGTGGATTTCACCGCACAATAATATTCTTCCTTATGCGGAATCATTTCAGACACGATCACTTGCGAGACGGTGATGCTGCCCACTTGGCGACCGATCATCTCCTTGGTCGCTGCTTCTGCTCCTTTGAGATCCAGATCGACCTTCACCAGGCCGAGCTTGAACCGAGAGCCGAGCGCTTCATGAGCCTTGACCACCAACTTGGATTTCTTGAGCCATTCATTGACTTGGCCGAGCTTCGTCAATTCGTCAACCGAGGTGACGACGACATAGTTGGGGACCGTGATGCCCCACTTCTTCATCAGCCCCATCCCGGGACCTTCAAGCACCTTCGCCATGGCGTCACTCCATCAGAAATAGTGAGAAACAATATAAAGGAGGAGGATTCTAACGAAATCGGTTGAGGTACTCAATACGTCAGAGGGACTAACCGAAGATGGCTCAAAAGACCTAGCGGCGATGACGGTAGATGTACTGAGATCTAAGCTGTTGAAACTATTGCGCAATATAATTATTTCATCGCGAAGCATCTCACGTACGTGAGGCAAGAATTATCCTGGAAGGCGGTTGGATTGGCAGGCGGGACAAAAAAACGAGCTGCGTTCACTTTGGAGACGGCGAATCATCCGTCCGCAGCGGTTGGGACAGGGTTGACCTTCTTTGCCATAGACGAGATGGCGGCGCTTGTATCGGCCTTCCGTGCCATCCGGTGCATAGAAATCCTTGACGCTTGATCCGCCACAGGAAATCGCCTCTCGAAGCACCGTTTGCATGGTGTCATAGAGCGTGATAATCGTCGCCCCGCGCAGCCGATTCACCTCACGGTTCGGATGGAGCCTGGCGCGAAAGAGAATTTCGTTCGCGTAAATATTCCCAATCCCTGCGATCACTTGCTGATGCATCAACAGCGGCTTCAGGCGTCCACGCCTGGCTTGCATGAGACGGACGAACTCATCGCGCGGCACCGTGAGGGGATCGACCCCAAAGCGGCGAGCACGGTAGCGGTCAAGTCCTGCCCGATCGAGCAAGGAAAGCCGTCCGAAACGGCGAGGGTTCCAATAGCGCAGTTCTGATTCACGGCCCCCCGTGAACGACATGCGGACATGCACGTGCTGCGGATACTTCGTCTGCGTCGCGCGAAAGAGAAGGAGGCCTGTCATACCAAGCTCCGCGACGACATATCTGAGTTCGTCCTCTTTTTTAAACCCCAGTGCGACGCTCTTGCCGTATCGCTCCACCGCTTCCAGCCGCGCGCCGTGATACCACGAGAGCGTGAGCAACCCTTCCCGAACAATATCCGCTCGTCCAACCCAGACACTCGTTGAGTTGCGCGCCGAGGAGATGATCCCGTAACTGCCGAGCAACGACTTCGGCTTCAGGCAATTCCGGCATCGTGAGAGGTCCTCAGTGAAGTGGTCGCATCTGTGCCATGCGATCCTGGATTAGGCCATGGGCAGGCACAGGAAAGGCAATGTGTGTTAAGAGACGCGCTCGATACTGTAGTTATGCGCCAGGGGCTGGGCGTGAAGCGAGGTTCTTCTTGTCCGTCGCACGAGCCTCGCGAAGAAAGCGAACCTGGGTGATGGCTTCTTCGAGCTTGGGAAGGGGCATGGCACCGGGTCGGCGCCTCATGACCAACTTCAGGACCTCAGCATACGTCATCCCTTGGACACAACAGAGATAGGCCATCACGACCGACACGGACCGGCCCATGCCGGCACGGCAACAGACCATGACCCGATGGTCTGAAAAATGCTGTTCGACCCAGCTTACGGCTCGGTCCAACAAGAGCGGCTCGGCTTCGGCATACTCCGAAAATGGAATCCTGCCGAGAGACCAGACCACCGTGGGACTCCAACGTATACTCAGCGGCAACGAGGAGCAGCGCGCCGATCTTTACCGGCGGTTCCTTCGCGTCGTTGATATTCCCGACCAACAGAGTCTCGGTGATAAGGTGCATGGTGGACTTAGTATAAGAGGCACGCCGCCAGGTCAAGGAGAAATCTAGCCCTGTCCCGTTGCAGTCGCTTCCAGGTGAACGCTATACTGGCCACACGATACCGCCGACTTCTGCACAAGGAACCACCCCGATGCCCAGCCCGACCGTTAAAGAAGTTGAAACCAGGCTTGAAACCGTCCAGTGCGCCATTTGTAAGGGGTCAAGCTTTGGAATCGATGAGCGCTCTATGCAGGCAGATGGTGAATGGCGCGGCATCTGTAGAAAATGCTACTACACCTTCCCAATCTACACAGATATGGAGTTCTACCTGCGCACACAACCGGATATCCCCTACCGGCTCAAGGAGATGTCCTGTCCGACCTGCAATCAACGAGGCGTAAACCTCAATTTTCGTGTCACCATGTCCGTCCGAGAATCCATCTATTTCCTGACCTGTACCGCTTGCCAGAAGACGTTCCCGGAGCGTTCCTCCCTGGAAGCCTTTGAATAACTCCCCTTTTCATCCCCAGCGTGGTGTATACTCTTCCCATGAGTGAGCCACCAAAGACTCCCGCCAAGGCCCCCGAAGCTCCTGCTCCCGAGACCGTGGCCAAGACGAGAAAAGAAATCCCGCTCATTGCCATTCAAGACGATGGTGACATGATCGCCGAGGAAATGGCGGAGATGTTCGACGAAGACCGGGTGTCGCATCAGCACGGTAGCTCGGAACCTGAAGCGGATTAGTCCTCGCCTCCTCTAACCATCCTCAGCCATCAGCCTTTCTAATCCTATAGCAGGGTGACCGCTTCTGCCCTGCTCAAACGCTTCGGCTCGACCGCACTAAGCCTCTCATCTGCTCGGCTGTGGAACTCGTTCCTTTCCAGGCTTCGCCTGAAAGGAACTTCAAACAGTCCTCGCCGTCCGCCTTCGGCGGATCGCATCTGTTCGGCAAGTGCGGTACCCTCGCCTGCGCGATTCGCGACGCAGAAGCGGTCATCCTGCTACGTGCTGCTGCTCTAAAAGAAAGGGAGACGGCGACGAGTCGCTCACAGACCCGTCGCCTTAACGAGGAATGCGGCCTTGCTGGCAGGCCTTTTTGAACAGCCTAGGTGGGTGGTTCAATCATTACCGCGAGAAATTCAAGAAAGGGCCCCCGGCTCCTTATTTCCAACCTAGTAGCCCATCCGTTCCACTGAGGCTAGATCGCACGGAGCGAAACCTCATAAAGCCCTGCTGTTGAAGTTTCCCGAGCAACAACTTGCTCCCAACCTATTGCTGCAATGACGTTGTCTCGCGCTAAGTCGAGAAAGGGATAAGCGCGACCTTGTGGCTCTCCGCTTGTCGATATGTCTATGGCGAGACCCATGAGCGGCCATAGCGTAGCAGCATAACACACATGCTCCGTGTTCAGATTCTCGGAGGGAAGTGACGAGCATATGATTCCACACACATGGCCATTGTCGTTCATCACAGGTCCGCCACTCATGCTGCCATCAAATCGAGCATTAACCTGATAGCAGGGAAAATTCAGCCGTTGATCTCTTTGCCGATCATGGATGTCGCGAACCTCGCCTACTGTTGCCGCTCCTGTTACATCAATTTCGATGTGCCGTGTTCCATGCTCGTCTATGCGAATACGGCCCGATGGGCTGTGGTATCCGAACCCCACGATTCGACTCCCGATTGCAGGTGGGCGGAGATCTAACGCCATGATAGGCACATAACCCTCTGAACCAGCAACGTCGTTATGGGGTTTTGTATGGAAGACTGCGAGGTCTGAATGCGGAGAAATCCATAGCCGATCTGCCTCCCAGATAGAATACTCTGGACCGGCCTGTATGTGGACTGCCCACACATTGAAGTTAGGGATGCCGTTGATATGACCATACCGCTCCAAGTGATCCACCATAACATGGCGCGCCGTAAGGTAGAGATTCTTCGCGATTCGAACACACGAGCCTGACACAAATATTTCATTGCTTGACCCGAAGGCTGTGATAAAAGAGGTGACCTGGGCAATCGGCGATGTCGCTGGCTGGTCCTTGAAGGAAGGCTCTTTGGAGAACGTGCTGATCATCCTCGGTCCTTGATAAATCCTATTCGCTTTCCCGGCATGTAGCAAGAAAGTTTTCTGCGCCTCATTTTAAACGGGGACAGGCCCATCAGTGGTCTGTCCCTGCCCCTCTCTTTAACTAGGGCGGCTGGGCTGATCCCATACGTGCGCGCGCCCAATGAGGGCCTTCCGACTCCTTATACTTTTTCTTAGAGGGAGTGGCCGAGGCTGCCCTTTACTTACTGCGCGCATTGAGAGACCGGTATACGTCTAACTGATCCCTCCAAGCTTGCTCGTGTGTTTTTCCAGGAGGTGGCCTCGTTGATCCTCCATTGCGTGCGTCGAACGAGGCCCTTCCGAGGGCGCGCGTTCCGCGAGCAGGAGGACGACCAGGGCACCTCTTCCTTCTGCTTCAGAGCGCCGAGGAAGGGGTGCCGCGGGAGGCGCCGAAGCGAGAGGCCGCACGCTTCCTTTTTCCTGATTGCGGAGGTTCAGACGGACCGAATGATCTGCACTGCCGCATCACTCTCAATTCTTCCAACTGGCGAGACTTTCCCTTCTCGTTCCTTGCGTACAATCCGCTCGATCTGAACGATCGCGCCGCGATGCCAGCTATCGACAGCCGCATTGTGAGGAGAGGCCTTCCGATCCAGCCGACCGACTTCAGGCCGCCCTGTTTCATTGCACAACCAGGCTCGCTTCTCCCCCTTCAATTCTCGTAGTTCGCTCACGACCCGGAAGGTCTGCGGGCTCCGCGTCACAATGGTGCGACCGTCTGTGCGCAACAGCAGATAGGAAAATTTCAACGCGTCTTTAATGAACCCCACGTCCCGATCGATCGCAGCAATTGCCGGAGGCGTCTGCCATGGTCGCTCCTCATGACACCAATCGTCCAGATGGTCTAAGGCGGGACAGGCCCCTTCATGCAGGCAAGGACTATAGACCGTACAAAGACCCTGCTTGAGCAGGTGATTACGCATATGATGCAACGCTCGAGCCGTCTGCCGCAAGGCCGGCTCGATGATCATGATGGTGCCGTGCGGTGCGAGAAACGGCAGAATCTGGCCAACAACCGCGGCCCGCTCTGATGGAGAGTCAATCGATGCAGGAAACAATTCATTGAGACAATTCGCCATGATCATGAGGTCATACGGCCCATCCCGCACAATCTGCTTGCCAAGATCGCCTTTGAGCGGATGTTCCAGATTGCCCTCGACACACCGAAGTCCTGATGTTGATATTCCAACCTCCCGGCAATAGGCCTCCCACAGCCTCTTCGTGTCCCGCAATGGTCCGTTGGACGCATCGCTGGCCAGGACCGACAGAGATTTCGCCCGCTCAGGGCTGCGATGCCACAGCCAATCTAAGAGGGCTAAAGCCCCAGTCCCTGGGCCACAGCCGAGGTCAAGTACGGCCATTGGACGATCCGACGCTTCCATGCCGCTGCCCTCTGGCAGTTCGTCTAATAGGACTTGGACTTTGGAAAGGTTCACAGGGAGAAAATACGAGAGATAGGCAGAAGCGTGGACGGGATCATCCAGGTAATGCAGGGGCAATGTTGCGCGTGCGGTCGTGAACAAACGTGATAGGTTCACGACCGCCTGGGCCAAGACGTCATCGTGAAGATCCCCCTCGGACGACACCTTTGCCAGGGCCTTTAGAATTTCCGGTGACAGACTGGACGGTTTCTTCTCGTTGAAGGGTTGCATGGGCATAGTGTAAGCTGATGGTGATTAGGAGGACAACCATGACAGACGCAATTTTATTGGCCTACAAAGATGTGGAACGCTCGATGGAACGATTCACCGAACTCCTTCACAGCCACGTGGAAACGATGGGTGCCGCCCCCTCCCACGACGCCGACCAAGTCTTCCGATTGTCGCAAGGCTCCAAAGCGATGAGGGATAGCGCGATGATCTATCTCTCCTATGCCAAGTATGTCGCCTATGGCATGCCGGAGAGTGAGGACATGGTGCAGGACGAGCTGCAAGGGTGAAATTCGTTATTCGCGAAACGTGAAACGCAAGAGGTACTTCGAAACGATGAACGTTTAACCATTCACGTATAACGCACCCCGAGCTGAAAATAAAAAGGCCCGATCCCGCGAAGGATCGGGCCTTTGCTATTCAGCTCAAGGGTGTCAGATACTGCGCATGAAATGCGCCACATCATCCTGATTGACGGCTCCACCCATAATTGAGGACATCGCCACGTTGGTCGACTTCTTCCCGGTCAGACCGGACTCGACTTCGTCCACGATCAACTCCACCGGCATCGACTGACCGCCATACACCCGCGGCCCACCGATGATCTTGGCCTTAGAGTACCCGTAAATCGCAGTAGCCACCTCTTTCGCCAGCCATCCGACATAGTTGAACTCGGGCACCACGATGAGCTTCGTCTTGCCACAGAGCTGCCGTAACTCCTGCGTCGGAAATGGACGGATCGACCGGACCTTGATCAAGCCGATCTTGATGCCCTTTTCCGCGCAGATGCGAACGGCTTCCCGTGACTGGGCCGCGGCACTACCCGAGGCGATGATGACCGCCTCGGCATCGTCCACATTCTCAGCTGTAAGCAAGCCACCCATATACTGAGTGATGTACTTGCGAGACCGCTCGACTGCGGCCCACACTTCCTGCTGCCACACGGCATGGATGTTATAGGCCATGAAGTTGGACTTTTGAACCGGGGCGTCACGAGACAGCCGGGCGGGAGGATTCTCCGCATCGAGTACCGGCACCGCGCCGCGCCATGCGTCACGAGGGGGAAGCTTCATGCTGCGGTCCTGCATTCGGACGTACCCACGGGCATGGGTCACGAAGAACCCGTCGCAGCAGACACCGACGGGAAGTGTCACGTCATTTTTTTCGCTGATCGTGAAACCCGCCATGATGAAGTCGTACATATCTTGTTGATTTTCAGCATGGAAGACGATCAAGCCTGAATTCAATAAATAGGCCACTTCAATATTGTCCGGCTGAATGGCCAACGGGGCGTTGACGACGCGGCAGGTGAACATGGCAACAATGGGCAGCCGATGCCCGGGCCATGACGAGATGCCTTCCATACCCCTCAGCGTGCCAGGACCGGCGGTCGCCGTAAAACAGCGGACACCGGCTCGGGATCCGCCTGCCATCGCCGCCATGACGCCGACTTCTTCTTCACCACGATAGTACTCTTTCACGTACCCTTCGCCGTAGAGCACGCCGATGAGCTGCATCGTTTCGCTCTGCGGGGTGATCGGATAGGCGATGGCCAAGTCCACGTTGGAGCGCCGAACAGCCTCTTTCGCCGCTTCGCTGCCCGTTATAAACTCTTTCGTTCGCGGGGCTTCGAGAAACAAGTATTCCGGCGTGACCACCTTCTGCCGTTTCGCTTCGGCATGGGGATCTTTCCTTGCGCCCGTCGTCTCGGCCGGTTTAGGGGCCGCGACACTCGTGATGGGATCGCCCTGGGGGTTTGTCTTCTGTTCTGCTTCGAGTGCTTCGCTCATTGTGACACCTCTTAGCTATATCGCCCGTGCTGTTCGACCTTACTCAGCCTTCACGCTTCATCTGCTCGGCGGAATGGCCGAAGGCAGCCGCACCGGCAAGGCCAGCCGCTGGCGCAAAGGTGAGGGGATTGGTGTGAGTTTTCCCGCCGTGCACTCTCGATTGCGTACCGGTAAATCGTACGTTCTCGCCATTCTCCGGCAACTTAATGCCCATTTCTTCGCGCACCCGCTTGAAGACCTGCGCGGTCTTTCTCAACTTGATGATGTCCGAATCCCGAATCGTCAACATCGCATCTTCATGCCCCTGCTCCGCACAGATTGCCATCGTCAGGCAGTTCGTCCCGGCACGAATCATTTTCAAGGTCAAGTTGGCATAATGGCAATGCACGCCGATGAAGACGCAAGCTTCTATCTTGTTGCCCCAGATCGTGAGGTTCGGATGGTTCGGATTGATGACCTCTTCCGGATCGATCTTCGGATACTTCGGGCGATAGTCCGGCATGGGGATGATCATGACGTCAGGAATCTGGGCGGCGATTTCCAGCACTGCCTTGGCCTTTTCAACTGCATGCTCGTTCCAGGCCCAGAGTACTAGCGGCCCAGGGAAAATCGTGGCGTTTGGGCTGGTCAACATTTTACGGGCCATCTCTTCGATGACCTTGTCCTCATTCTCCTCCAGCAACCCATAGTAAAGTCCTTGCCCTGGGTCAGGCAGCGCGACCCCCAACTGAGCCGCCGAAGGTGGATGGAATCCGGCGGGACCAGGAACAATGATGCGTTCTCTTGTATCGATCGTCGTTGCCACTCCCGTACCTCTCTAATTACCTATCACAATCATTGGATTGGACAGGACTGCAACGGTAGTTTTTTCTTCATAGCTAATGTTATCGGTTACGGCAGCCAGCGGTAATTGATCGATCATAATCATCTTAATGGCATTATTTTTTGCCATCGTGTCGCACACCCACACACACAGCGCACAACCCTTGCATCGATCCACCGCTATGTAGGCAGTGCCGTACTTGAAGCCCTTATCCGTCCCCATGGTTTCGCTATACTGAATGGTATTCGCTTCAGGACAATATTGCGTACAGAGCTTGCAGCTCTTCGAGGCGCAAATCTCAACATCGACATTGGCTACCAGATACATGGTACTCCTTCGTGCTAAATCCTAGTTAGGCGTCTACGGTCGCACGAGCTTCCGACCGTTTGACCGATGCCGCAGCCCAGCCATGATCGACCGCGTAGTTCCAGCCGGCCTGAATCACCGCCACATTTTTATCGATCAATTCCTGCTTCTTCTTGAACTTCCGCTCGACGACGCTGTCCAAGGCCGCGGTTCCGCCGGAGACGACAAATCCTTTACCTAGGAACCGATCCTTCACCGACTGCTCCAGCGCTTCAACCGAGGTCAGTCCCGTGATCGCTCCGATGCAGCCCATCAAGGCCATGTTCGTCGCGAGGTCCATCCCTGCAACTTCGAGGGACAGTTTGGTGGCGGGGAAGTAATAGAGTTTTGCACGGCGCTCATCCAACTCACGCTGCTGATCCCTGTGAAGGCTCATTGGACCATCGTTGTTGATCAGTGCAATCCCATCTTCCTTCAATCCGAAGTAGAACGGCATCGTATAGGATTTGCCATGGGTAATGACCTGTGGGTGAAAGATAATGATGATGTGCGGGAAGGTAATTTCCCCGATCTCATAGATCGGTTCATCCGACACGCGGACGTAGCTCTCGACCGGTGCCATCCGCTTTTCCGATCCATAAAATGGGACGATCGTGCTTTCACCGCCGGCATGGATCACTGCGGTGCTCAGAATGTGTGACCCCGTCACGACACCCTGACCGCCGACACCTGCCATCCGAATGTTGAAGCGCTTTGCCATGTCCGAGCCTCCCTCCGGGTCGCTTATGCCTTGTTTGGAATTGCAGCGGCAGGAGCAGCCGCCTTCGGAAGATAGTCTTTGTAGCCATACCGCTCGGTCAGATACTGCTTGGCCTCATCGCTTACATACTCCGTAAACTGATACCGATCATTCTCAACGGTCTTCGCGTCTTCCATCACCTTGTCGGTCGGAATCGCGTACTCGATGTTGCAGGAGGTGTAGGCTTGAATGTAGGTCGAGCCCACTTCGCGGGCAATCAGTACAGCCTTCTTGATAACGCTCTCGACGCGGCGGGGATTGTTCGGAACCACCGTCGCCACATAGGCACAGCCAGCCACCTTTGCCATTTGTACCATGTCCATCTTCTCGAACTTCTTCCCCAACGGGGCCATCTTCAAGACGGCACCACGGTTGGTCATCCCGCTCTCCTGCCCACCGGTGTTGCCGTACACTTCATTGTCCAGCATGATCGTGGTGAATCGTTCCTTTCGGAACCAGGAGTGGAGCACTTGCTGGAAACCGATATCCGCCGTTCCGCCGTCTCCCGCCATGACCACCACATCCTTCGGCTTGTCACCGAACCGCAGCCGCAGCCCGCGGGACAGTCCGCTCGCGACACCGTTCTGATCGCCGTAGTTACCGTACACAAACGGGATCGCAGCCTGTGAAATCGCTAACCGTCCACAGCCTGCTGTTCCAACAGTGATCGTATCTTCTGGGTTGGGGAAGGCAATGATCGCCAGTCGGATGAACAGAGTCATCGCGCAACCGGCACACATGGGATGTTCTTCGAGAATTTCCTTGAAGCTCCCCATTTGGGAGACCGAAATTTTCTTTCCAAACGGGCCATGCTCGACCATGTCCCGATATTCTTTGGGCATGAACTTCTCAAATCCACCGGAAAACTTTACATAATCAAGACTCATCGGAACACCTCCCTCTATCGTGGCAACGGAAATCCATTGCCTATCGGAAAGACATAGTTATATGCAACAAGCCCGCAGGAATTCGAGGTTAAATGAACTGGGCTGACCCGCTCATAAGACGTTCACACGACTTCGCATGGTAGCAAAGACCAAAAAAGACTGTCAATGAGAAACGTCGACACACCCTCGAATCACATGCTCACCGAAAAATACTATAACTTCCTGATAATCAACGCAACTTCTCAGAAGGCCCACCATGCCAGAAAGAAGCCCTAGCACACCCCAAGCCAGTAGGCCATTCGCCCTAACAACTTGCGTTTCGCGATGTTTTCACAGCAGCCGAACGTACGACCGACTTCATGGCATTGGAAAGAGAGATTGCCGATTTCACAAAACCTGTCTAGACTAGACCCGTATGTCAACACGCGTGATCATCCCTGGGGAAGACGAAGGCGCTCAGCACGCCGGTGGGATCCATAAGCGCCCCCCGATTCCCGACAATTCGCTCAAAGCCGAGTGCCCGAAGTTCATGAGCCATGGCCCCTGCGGTGGCGTGCGAAAAGGGGGATTGTGTGAGGTGTACCCCGAGATGGCTTGCCCCTGGGTGACCCTCTACATTCAACTGGAAAAAATCGGCCAGGTGGAGTGGATGAAACAGGTCTAGAGAGACGTGAGGCGTGAAACGTGAATCGTGAAACGGCAGGAAGAAAATCGAAGACCACAAAACCTGGTTACAACGAGCGGCATGCAAAGAGCGGTATTACCGCTCCACTGCCGGACATCGAAACATTCCCGAACCAATACAAGGGCTACGAAATCACCATCGAGATCCCTGAATATACCGCGATCTGCCCGAAGACTGGTCTTCCGGACTTCGGCACCATCACGCTTGCACTACATGCCTGACAAGGAGTGCCTGGAGCTCAAATCGCTCAAAATGTACATTCATGCCTACCGAAATCTCGGCATTTTTTATGAGAACGCCGTAAACCGCATATTGCAGGACATCGTCAAAGCCTGCCGCCCTGTATGGGCGAAAGTCACAGGTACATTCGCAGCGCGCGGCGGACTCAGAAGTGTGATTGAAGCACGATTTCCGTGAGACACTCTCCCGCACGATTTCGATTCAGCTAACCTACCACCCTATCCATGACCACCTATGCCATCGGCGATGTCCAAGGTTGCTCCACTCAGCTGAGTCAACTCCTCGATCGCATCAATTTGATCCCACGGCAGACCGATTGTGGTTCGTCGGCGACCTGGTGAATCGAGGATCCAACTCGCTCAAGGTCCTTCGATACATCAAACAGCTTGGCCCTGCCGCACAAATCGTGCTGGGAAACCATGATCTATTTCTACTCGCTGTCGCAGAAGACATCGTCGCACTCCGGCCAAAAGACACGATTCAGGATGTGCTGGCGGCAGAGGATCGAGCAGAATTAATGGACTGGCTTCGTCGCCAGCCCCTCCATCACCGCGAGCGATCGTTCTTCATGGTGCACGCAGGTCTCCTCCCTCAATGGACCATCGATGAAGCAGTGAACCTTGCGCAGAGAAGTCGAAGCGGTATTATCCGGCCCGAACTATCGAACCGTCCTCGAAGCGCTTTTCCGCGGACTCTCACCTCGATGGGACCCCGCCTTGATTGGCGACGAACGTCTCGCGAGTATCACCCGAGTGTTGACGAGACTACGAACCTGCACCCCCGCCGGCGACTTGTCAGGATTCTCCGGCCCGCCGGAACAGGCTCCCGCAGGATATCTTCCCTGGTTCCGCATCCCGAACCGTAAAAATGCCGATGCAACCGTCATTTGCGGCCACTGGGCTGCGTTGGGATTGCACATCGAGACCAATCTGTTAGCCATCGACAGCGGCTGTGTATGGGGGAAAAAATTGACCGCAGTGCGACTAGAAGATCGCAAAATCTTCCAGGTCGCAGGTGTCCGACGAGCGCGTCCGTGATTGAGCCTCACCCAGCCTGATCCGGCTTTGCCTCGTTACTCAACGAGGCCGTTTCCATCCTATCGATTCCTTCCAGGGAAAAATCCGCACCCGCGGCGCGATCCCCTCGGTCATTCCTACGGTCAGCCGGAGCCGAAGCCCCTCGCCTCTCCACCGGAAGAATGGCAACGGTCAGAGGATTACTTGTATGGAATCGACCTCTACAACTACGCCTACTGGTGGGAATGCCACGAAATTTTCGAAGGGCTCTGGCACGCAGCGGGCCACAACACCGAACAAGGGAACTTCTTCCAAGCCCTCATCCAGTTCGCCGCCGCCAATCTCAAGCGATTCCTCGGCAATGAACAAGCCGCGCAGAAGCTTGCGCGTAGCGGGCTCGCACGTCTTCAAAACCTGCCTCAATTGTATATGGGAATCGACGTGATCGCTTTGTCTGAAAAGTACGGAACTCCTTCTGCGCCCTTTGTGAGCTCTGAGCCCTATCAAGTTCACCTCGCACTTGACCCCTTCTTCGCCTAGGGGCTTGAAGAACTAGCTGCGGATGCAGACTGCTATTTTGCAAACTTTTAGCCTGCTAGTGGTAGGACTCGGAGTCGCTCGGAAACTTGCCCTGCTCGACTTCTTCCTTATAGCGGCTAAGGGCTTGCAGCGCATCGGCCTTGAGATGGGCATAGGGCTTGACAAACTTCGGCACGAAATCGTCGAACAGTCCGAGAGGTCATAGAGCACGAGGATCTGGCCATCACAGTGGGGACCGGCGCCGATTCCAATTGTCGGAATGGTCAATTGTTCCGTAATAGTCTTGGCCAACTCGGCAGGAATCGCTTCGAGCACGATAGCGAAGGCGCCGGCTGCTTCAAGGGCCTTGGCATCATTCAGCAAGACCAGCGCATGATCTGATTCTTTTCCCTGTACTTTGTAGCCGCCATATCGATGAACCGATTGGGGGGTCATGCCGAGATGCCCCATCACGGGAATGCCGATACTGGTCATCGCGGCTACCCGATCGACCACAACCGCGCCGCCTTCCAGCTTGATTGCCTGAGCCCCAGCCTGCAGAAACCGTCCCGCATTACGAAGCGCGTCTTCGCTGCTGGCTTGATAGGACATGAAGGGCATATCGCCGATGACGAGCGCTCGTTGGGCGGCCCCAGCCACAAGCTTCGTGTGGTAGAGCATGTCGTCCATCGTCACAGAGAGCGTATTGGCCTTCCCCTGTACGACCACACCCAGTGAATCCCCGACCAGAATCGCCTCGATGCCGGCCTGTTCGACAATGCGTGTAAAAAGCGCGTCGTAGGCCGTGACGACGATGAGCTTTTTCTTGTCGCGCTTGTAGCCGCTGAAACTCGGGGATCGTCATCAACCCACTTCCGCTTTGGTGATAATGTCAGCCAGCCGGTGCGTGGCCTTGATGGCCATAATATGAACCCCGTCGCAGTAGCGGCCGCACCGCCTTGATCGTCCGCACCGCGATGTCCACCCCCACATCCTCCGCGCGCTCGGGGCCGGCAGCCCTGAGTTCGTCGATCATCTCCTGCGGGACTGATACACCAGGAATATTCGCATTCATGAACTCCGCCATCTTGGCGTTCCGGAGAACGAGAATGCCCGCCAGCACTTTGACCTTGAAGGGGCGAACCGCCTTCATGAAAGACGCAAACTGCTCCGGATGGTAAATCGCCTGGGTCTGGAAAAACTGGGCGCCCGCTTTCACCTTCACTTCAAACTTGGCAAGCATAGGACCCAACGGATCGGCTTCCGGAGTCACTGCAGCCCCGATGGTGAACTGCGTCGCACCATCTAACTTGTTCCCCACAAGATCCCGCCCGTTGTTGAGTCCTTGCACGAGCTGCATCACTTGGACGGAGTCCAGATCATAAACCGGCTTCGCTTCTTTGTGGTCTCCGACGGTCGGATAGTCCCCGGTGAGGCACAGAATATTCTGGATGCCGAGCATGGAGGCGCCCATGAGGTCCGACTGTATCCCAATCCGATTCCGATCACGGCAGGTCATCTGCATCACCGGATCATGGCCGAGTTCGTAGAGAAGTCGGCAGACAGGGAGAGACCCGGCCCGCACAACGGCCGCCGTGTTGTCCGTCACGTTGACCCCATGCACACGCCCGACCAACTGTTTGGCATTCTCTAATACGCCGGAGATGTTGGTGCCCTTGGGGGATTGTACTCAACCGTGACAGCAAACTGTCCCTGATCGAGCACTTCTCTTCAATCGCCTCGGCTCTCGACTCATGCGTTCTATCTTACTCCTCCACTCCCGCTCATAGCTGTAGGTGGACATGGGGCGCTCCCCTGCGCGCATCGGACGAGCACGGTTGTATCGTGCGCGTTCGCGAGCAAGGGAGCGCCCTCGCTCTTCCTACAGCATTCCTGCCATTCTCTTCGCAGACTCCACCGTGTTATCCAGCAACATCGCAATCGTCATCGGCCCTACACCACCCGGCACAGGACTGATCCAGCCTGCCTTCTGACTGACTGGTTCAAAATCAACATCGCCGACGACTTTCCCATCGGGGAGCCGGTTCGTCCCCACATCGATCACGACCGCCCCTTCGCGCACCATGTCGGCCGTCACAAACTTGGCTTTCCCAATCGCGACCAGCAGCAGCTCGGCTTCGCGACAGACCGCCGGCAAATCTTTCGTCTTGGAGTGGCAAATCGTCACCGTGGCGTTGCGCTGGAGCAACATGAGCGCCAACGGCTTGCCGACGATGTTGCTTCGTCCCAATACGACGGCGCGCTTTCCTTCGATACTCACACCGGTGGATTCGATCATCTTGATGACGCCTTTCGGCGTGCAGGCTTCAAACACCGGATGACCCTCAACGAGTCGACCGAAATTGTACGGATGAAACCCGTCTGCATCCTTGTCGGGCGACACCGCTTCGAGAATGACTTTGCTGTCGATATGCTTCGGAAGCGGCAACTGAACCAATATCCCGTGGATCTTGGGATCGGCGTTCTTTTTCTCGATCAAGGCCAACAACTCTGCTTGCGTCGTGCTTGCCGGCAACTTGTGATCATCGATATAGATGCCCGCCGCATCACAGGCTTTCTGCTTGCTCTTCACATAGAGATGCGAGGCAGGATCGTCGCCTACCAAAATTGTCGCCAGACCTGGCTTCATCCCGGTCTTAGCCAAGACCGCAGCGGATTCGGTTGCCAACCGCTCACGTACTTGCAATGCCAATGCTTTGCCGTCGATCAATCGTGCCGCCACAATTCCCTCCTCACTCGAGCCTGTAAGTTGAGGCTAAGGTCAAGGATAACCATCACTTATAATTCCCACTCAGCCTTGGCCTTAACCTAATGATTCAAAAATCACGGCACCATAGCAGGGCATTTTTACGCAAGTCAACGACCTCTCGGCGTGAGACGTAAAACGGTGAAAGGTGAAATGAGAGATGGGAAAATCATATGATCAATCGCTGCTGATGCATACCCCTCACACTTCACCTTTTACCGTTTCACGTCCGTTTCTTGACAGGCTCTTCGCCTGACAGCTACGATGGTTCCATCAACCACGATCAACAGCCATCTATCTTGTGAGCAGAATCTCCTCTGTGATGTCCCTTCTGACACGCGTCATCAGCCATCCAGCGGCCTGGCTTATCTGGTCATAGTCATCCCCATTGTGATCGTCAGCCCGCTCGGCGCCCAGATCACCGTAACGGAACTGCAATCTCCCTATAGCTTTGTGCATGACCCGTCGAGAAGGGCTATTTCATCTCGAGCGTCAACGGCGAGCCGGAGACCGCCGATAACAACGGGTTCATCACCAAACTCGATCCGCAACGGCAAACTCCTCAATCTGAAATTCATTCAAGGCGGGAAGGGCGACGTCACCCTCCATGCCCCCAAAGGCATGGCCGTGGTGGAACATGTGCTCTACGTGGCCGATCTCGATACCCTACGGGGCTTTGACACGGCCACCGGCAAGCCAGTCCTGGTGCTCACCATCCGATCCCCACACCTCACAGTCTGAGCTGCCACAGGCCTCCTTGAGCGACGTGACCTTCGATGGCAAGGGCCACTTGTATTGCTCCGACCAGAAGGCCAACACGATTTACCGTGTCGATCTCGCCACCCAGACTTTTTCCGTGCTGGTCACAGACCGCGCCCTGGCCGGCCCCTCAGGCCTTGTCGTCCATCCCAAGTCCGGCCAGATCATCGCGGTGAGCTGGGACAAGGGCAAGATTTCCGAGGTCTCGCCGGAAGGCGTGGTGACGGAGCTCTTCTCCAACGGATTCTTTTCCAGCCGCTTTCAGAATCTCCGCGGGGTGGATTTCGACCGTTGGGGCAACATGTACGTGTCGGATTTCACGACGGGAAAAGTCTGGCGCATGAGCTGGGACAAGCGGTTTCAAGTCATCGCCGAATTCTTACCCTCGCCGGGAGATCTGAGTATCGACCGCGCGAATAACCTCATCCTTGTACCGTTTGAATTGGCCCATGCGGCCGAGATGAACGGGCTTGAAACCCCCAGCGATGGAAAGCCCAAGCAAGAAAAACGGACGTTGGCGGACTATGGCTTCATCTCTCCACCACCGAAACCGGCACCGGAAGGACCCGCAAAAAAATGAGCCAATGCGCCTATTGCACACAACGGAAAGGCAAGCGGCCTTGCCCCGCATTGGCAGGGCTGATCTGCAGCCAGTGTTGCGGCGAACACCGAATCGTGCGGGTCTCATGCCCGGCTGACTGCGTCTATCTCGAATCCGGAAGCGACTATCAGCAGAAACGGCTTGCGGTACAATTCATGCCGGTGCGCCGCGACTTCTATCGCGAGCTGGCGGAGCTGGGCGGCGAGAAGGCCGTGGCCCTGTTTAATCTCGTCGAAGTCGTCATCTTTAGTTACTTCCAGAGACGTCGCGACGGGCAGGATGCGGAAGTCGTGGCGGCGCTGCAGGCCTTACGACGAACGCTCAGCCCCCTCCATGTGCCTGCCGCACCGATGCCGGTCTTCGCGGAACATCTGAAGAAGGAGTACGACACGTTCAAGAAGCAGAACCCTCAGCAGATTGCCGATATGTCCTCCGCACCGGAGATACTGGACCGTGCGATCGCCTTCGTCTCACGATTTTCCGGTACGGACTTCCAATCACAACGGTTCCTCGGTGGGCTCATCGGCTATGTGCGAGCCTACCATCCGGAAATTGCGGAACACCTGACCAACGCAACGTGAACCGGGCCACATCATCTTGCCAGGGCAACAGTTCATGCCGCCCCCGGCGCCTGAGCCCCATACCCATGGACCGGGGTGCACACCACCACTGACGGGTAGCCACTCCCGAGGACAGAGACCAGACGACCATGAGCGCAGAGAAAGAACGAAAGATCAGAAAAGCCCGCCGGGTGGAGTTACGCTGCACCCTGGGATTTTCTTCCGGGGAGGTCGAAGGCGACGCCACGATCACAAACATCTCGACGGCCGGCTGTCGGGCCGAATCTGATATCAATGTAGCGGAAGGACTCGACGTTCAGGTCATGCTTCAGCTTCCCGACCAGTCCCCACCAGTGAAAGTCGAACGAGCCTCAGTACGTTGGGTCTCAGGCCGTGCCTTTGGCCTGGGCTTCATTCTATTCTTCCCGTCCGAGCGAGCCCGCCTCCGGACATTCATCGGAAAAATCAAGTAGCGTTATCCCT
The DNA here is from genome assembly GCA_963775905.1 of Nitrospirota bacterium. Taxonomy (GTDB): domain Bacteria; phylum Nitrospirota; class Nitrospiria; order Nitrospirales; family Nitrospiraceae; genus Palsa-1315. The sequence continues at coordinate 199,537 of CAVZKI010000009.1, forward strand.
TCCACACGCCTCTTATTCGAAAATCTTCACCGTCATCTCAATCCGTTCGTTCGGCAAGTCGTGGTCGTTTCTCGGCACGCTCACAATCTTATCGGCGACGCCAAGGCCTCTGGTCACCTCGCCAAACGCCGTGTATTTTCGATCGAGGAAGGGGGACGGCTCGACGACAATGAAAAACTGCGATCCGGCGGTGTCAGGCTCGTTCGCTCGCGCCATCGACACAATGCCGCGCTTGTGAGGAGTATCGCTGAATTCCGCCTTGAGCAAGATGGGATTGCCCTTCTCATCCTTGGGCCCACCCTGCCCATAGGTGTCCTTGCGCAGCGAGTTCTTGGTATTGGGATCACCGCCCTGGATCATGAAACCTGGGATAACCCGGTGGAAGATCGTCCCATCGTAAAAGCCGGACTTGGCCAACTTGATAAAGTTTTCAACATGATTCGGCGCCACATCCGGATACAACTTGATATGTATGTCTCCGAACTTCGTCTTGATAATGGCTTTCGGACCAGGGGCTGACGGAGGAGCAACCGGTTTTACGTCGGCCTTCCCTCCACAACCGGTGAGGAGACCGACTGCCGACAGCGACTCCGCACAATATGATACTTCTCATGCGGCTGAGTCACGCGTCATGGCCCACCAGCCTTGCATCGTTTACTCCACCACCGAGATCGTCATCTCCGCCCGTTCCGTCGGAAGATCACGGCTGTTCTTCGGCAAGCTGACAATCTTGTCCGCCACCTCCATCCCCTTCACCACCTCACCAAAGACCGTATATTGCCCATCGAGAAAGTTCGAATCCTTGACGACAATGAAGAACTGCGAACCGGCACTGTTGGGATCGTTCGTGCGTGCCATGGAGAGAATCCCCCGTCGGTGAGGAATGTCGTTGAACTCAGCCTTGAGCTGCTGACTCGGCCCGCCCTGGCCGTAGGTCTCCGGCTTATTCAGATCTTTGGTATTGGGATCGCCGCCCTGGATCATGAAGCCTGGAATCACCCGATGAAAGATCGTGCCGTTGTAGAAGCCGGATTTCGCCAACGCGATGAAATTTTCAACATGCTTGGGAGCCTTCTCAGGAAAGAAGACGATGTCCATGTCGCCAAACTTTGTTTTGATAATGGCCTTGGGACCTTTCGCCGTCTTCTGCTTTCTCCGCTGGAGACTTGTCAGCTGCGAAAAGGGCGCCCATCCCCAGCAACAGACTCCCACCAAGCACGAGCGTCACTGCCACCATTTTCACTATGATTCGTCTCTGCATCATCAGCCTCCCTGAAATAAGAGCTAACTGATCTCGATTGCGCAAGGTCATCCTACCATGCTCGTCTGACTCAGATTCAGGGCTCCGCTAATCTGTTCGAGAGGAGAGCCTGCTTCGCCGCCTGTTGTTCTGCTTCCTTTTTGCTTCGCCCGGACCCCATCCCCACAACCTCGCCCTGAATGGACAGTTCCACCTCGAATAACTTCTGATGGTCGGGCCCTGTTTCTCGAATAGTCGCATAGCGTGGCAATGTGTCATGCCGCTTTTGACACCACTCCTGAAACTGGGTCTTGTAGTCGCCCGCTCCAGGCTGCTCCTGTTGCGCAGCAATATGCGTGAGTTCCTCTGCGAAAATGTGGCGCGTCACCGTGCGGCTTGCCTCGAATCCTCCGTCAAGATGAACCGCCGCAAGCACCGCCTCCAGCGCATCGGCCAACAACGAGTCTTTCTCTCGCCCCTTCGAACGGTCCTCCCCGCGCCCGAGCTTGAGATGCTCTCCCAGTCCGAGCCGGCGGGCTGCCTGCGCCAACGATGCCTCACTCACCACCTGTGCTTTCAGCTTCGAGAGGGTCCCCTCTGAAGACTTCGGCAACGCGGAGGCCAGATACTCACTCATCACAAGTGACAACACGGCATCGCCGAGAAATTCGAGCCGCTCGTTATGTTGAGGCGCAGCCGTTTTCTGTTCGTTGACGAGAGAGGAGTGGGTCAAGGCTTCATCGAGCAAGGCTAGCGCCTTGAATCGATAGCCCAACGAGGATTGGAGCGAGTCGGCGGATGAAGCCGAAGTCATAGTGGCGAGTACATCCCTCGCGCAGGCCTAGTTAGGCGTCTGGCTTTCTGAAGAGCAGGCAGGCATTGACCCCGCCGAATCCAAAAGAATTCGATAGCGCCGCCGTCACCGTAGCCGGTCTGGCCCTGTGCGGAATATAGTCCAGATCGCAGGCAGGATCCGGATGATCCAGGTTGATCGTCGGAGGAAGAATCCCGTGGTGAAGCGCCAGAACACTAAACACCGCTTCAATCCCACCGGCTGCCCCGAGTAAGTGGCCGGTCATCGACTTGGTCGAACTCACCGGAATGCGGTAGGCCTGCTCACCGAACACCTGCTTGATGGCCTTGGTCTCAATCGCATCCGCCATCGTCGAGGTTCCATGCGCGTTGATGTACCCGACCTGGTCCTTGCCGATACCGGCATCCTTGAGCGCCAGCTCCATGCACCGGACTGCGCCTTCTCCCTCTTCAGACGGAGCAGTAATATGGTAGGCGTCGCTGTTCATGCCGTAGCCGATCAATTCGGCATAGATCCGAACGCCACGCCGACGCGCATGCTCCAGTTCCTCCAAGACCACGACTCCAGCGCCTTCGCCGAGCACGAATCCATCGCGGTCCTTGTCGAACGGTCGGCTCGCTTTCGTCGGGTCATCGTTGCGAAACGACAAGGCTTTCGACGCCGCAAACCCTGCAACCCCCAACGGCGTAATGGCGGCTTCCGCCCCGCCCGCGATCATGACATCGGCATCGCCCGCCTGAATCAGCCGGTACGCGTCGCCAATACAGTGATTGCCCGTCGCACAAGCCGTCACCGCACAGGAGTTCGGCCCCTTGGCGCCCAGTCTGATCGCCACCTGTCCGGAAGCGAGGTTGATGATGGTCATCGGAATGAAAAATGGCGAGACACGCCCGGGGCCTTTTTCCTGCAGAATCTTGTGGTAGTGCTCGATTGACCCAAGCCCCCCGATGCCCGATCCGATATACACACCGACTTTCGTGGCCTCTTCCGGCGCCACGGTAAACCCCGCATCATCCACCGCCAGCTGGGCAGCGCCCACGGCATAATGGATGAACGTATCCATCTTTTTGATTTCTTTTTTCTCGATGAACTCGGCTGGATCGAAGTCTTTCACTTCACCGGCGATTTGGGCATCGTAGGCCGCGGGATCGAATTTCGTGATTCGACCGATGCCGGATTCACCGGCGCAGATGGCCTTCCAGGTCTTTTCGACACCCGTTCCCAGAGGCGTGATCAGCCCCAGACCGGTCACCACAATCCGCCTGGTCGAACGAGGACTCATCACGTCCTACGACCGCTAGGCCTTTTCCTTAATGTAGTCCAAGCGCTTTCCCGACCGTCAGAATCTTCTCTGCGTCTTCGTCGGGAATCTCGATGCCGAATTCTTCTTCGAGGGCCATCACCAGCTCAACCGTATCGAGCGAGTCGGCGCCGAGATCTTCCACGAAGCTGGCTTCGGGCGTGACCTCATCCTCTTCGACTCCGAGTTGCTCACCGATAATTTTTTTTACCCGTTCATCCACAGTGCCCATTGATTTTCCCGCCTCCTTCCCCATCCTAGACCCTCCTTGTCGCTGCGAGCCTGCCGCCGCAGCATCTTACAATATTCTGTCCGCCCAGTCGTCAGGACATCAACATCCCACCATTCACGTGCAACACGTGCCCGGTGATATAGGCTGCCTCGTCCGACACGAGAAACCGCACCGCCGCCGCAATATCAGCCGGTGTACCCAGCCGTCCCAATGGAATCTGCTTCTGAAGCGTGTCTTTCACCTCCGTCGATAACCCCTGCGTCATGGCCGTATCGATGAATCCAGGCGCGACCGCATTCACCGTGACTGAGCGGCTCGCATATTCCCGTGCAACCGTCTTCGTCAACCCGATCACCGCCGCCTTCGATGCCGCGTAATTGGCCTGGCCCACATTGCCCATCACTCCGACGATCGAAGCGATGTTGACGATACGACCATACCGCTGCTTGGTCATCGGGAGCAAGACCGCCTTCGTGCAGTTGAACGTCCCGTTCAAATTTACTTGCAGCACCAGGTTCCAATCTTCCTCCTTCATCCGCAACAGCAGCCCGTCACGCGTAATCCCGGCATTGTTCACCAGAATATCGACCTTCCCCCATTCCTTGAGGACCTGGTCGACCATGGCTTTGGTGTCAGCGACGTCCGCCACATTGACTTTGACATTCAAAGCCTTGCGCCCCAACTGTTCCACGGCCGCAACCGTGTCCTTCGACCGGCTCGGATCAAGATCGGCGACCACAATATCAGCCCCGGCTTGAGCCAATGACTCGGCTATCGCCCGGCCGATCCCTTGCGCCGCCCCTGTGACAATCGCAACCTTACCATGGAGTGACATCTCCGCTACGCTCCTTACATCCTATTCACGCACCGAACGCAGCGCGGGTCGCCTCGAACGAATTGAGGATCATTGACATTCAGGGTCACCGCGTCCGGCAGAATCCGTTTAATCAAGCCGCTCAACACCGTTCCCGGCCCAACCTCGACGAACGTCGTCACACCCATCGCGGCCATGGCCTTCACCGAATCTTCCCAGAGCACCGACGAAGGAAGTTGTCGTACCAGCGATGCCTGGATGTCACTGGCCTTGGTGATCGCCCTGGCTTCGGCATTGTTAATCAATGGCATCTTGAGATCGGACCATGTGATCGCCGCCAAATCTTCGGCGAGTCGATCGGCCGCCTTCTGCATCAGGGGCGTATGCACCGGCACACTCACGGGAAGGGGAATCGCCTTTTTACATCCCTTGGCTTTCGCCAGTTCAATGGCCCGTTCCACGGCGGCCTTTTCCCCGGCAATGACAACCTGACCAGGCGAATTGAAATTCGCCGCGGCCACAACTCCCACAGATGAGGCGTCTCGACACACCTCTCTCACCACGTCTGCCGTGAGACCGAGCAGCGCGGCGACGAGCCCAGTCCCCGGCGGCACCGCTTCGGCCATATAGCGGCCTCGCTTCTGCACGATCGCCACCGCCTCACGATAGGTCATTCCGCCAGCGGCGACAAGGGCCGAGTATTCACCCAGGCTATGACCGGCCACCGCGACCGGCGTGATGCCCAATGGCTTGAAGGCATGGAGCGCGGCGATGCTGCTCACCAACAATGCCGGCTGTGTATATTCCGTGAGGTTCAATCGTTCCGCTGGTCCCTCAAAACACAGCGCGGCAATGTCATATCTCAGCACCGACGATGCCTCTTCGTAGAGACTCCTGATGCTCGGATAGGCCTCCACCAACGCTCTTCCCATCCCGACTGACTGAGACCCCTGGCCTGGAAAGACCAACCCAATACTGGATGACCTTGTTGATTGGAGAGTCGCCATACTACCGGAGTGATTGCACGAGGCTACTGGTTACTCTCATCATCGTAATATTCGAAGCTGGAGAGGGCGCGCCGCGCCGTCCCCGTGGGGTTAGATATCGTCGAATTTCCTTTGAATGTCAACGGGAAAAGTTGGTTTGAAGCTGATCGGCCCTCAGCTATGAGCCAATCCTTTGAGGTGAACTGCTGATCGCTTCCCCTGCTACCACCTGATAAGTGCCGACGCCCACGTGAATCCCGCGCCAAACGCACCCAGCATGACGAGCGAGCCTTCTTTGATTCGCCGCTGTTGTACGGCTTCATCCAAGGCAATGGGAATTGAGGCCGCTGACGTATTCCCATACCGATCGAGATTCAGCATCATTTTCTCTGGCGGGAGTCCGAGACGCTCGGCCACCGCCTTGAGAATACGCACATTCGCTTGGTGCGGCACATAGAGATCGAGATCCACAATACGGAGATGATTCGCAGCCAAGGTTTCGCGTGCGACTTCTTCCAAGGTCCGAACCGCCACCTTGAAGGTCTCGTTCCCCTTCATCTTGATGTACTGCATCCGTTCCGCCACGACTTTTTCAGAGGGCGGCATACGCGATCCTCCCCCTGGCACCGCAATCAAGTCGCAGAGGGCGCCATCGGAACGAAGATGCGTAGACAGGATGCCCCGGTCGTTCTCACTGGCGCTGATGACTGCCGCGCCAGCTCCATCGCCGAACAAAATACAGGTGTTGCGATCGGTCCAGTCGGTAATCGCCGACATCACTTCCGACCCGATGATCAACACATGGCGCATGCCGGTTTTCACATAGGCATCCGCCACCGATAACGCATAGACGAACCCGCAACAGGCGGCCGACAAATCACAAGCCGCCGCACGCGTCGCCCCCAGCTGATGTTGAATCAGGCACGCGGTGGCAGGAATCGGATAATCACCGGTGCAGGTGGCTAACAGAATCAGGTCAAGATCGGCAGCACTCACCCCAGCGGCCGTCAGGGCCCTCTCTGCTGCCTTCACCGCCAGATCAGAACAGGCTTCACCGGGACCGGCTACATGTCGCTCGCGGATACCGGTCCGTTCGACAATCCATTCGTCCGAGGTGGCCACCATCCGTTCGAGATCGGCATTGGTCAGCACCTTGGCGGGCACATACGATCCGGTCCCTACAATGCGGGCCCTCATGCCGGCATATCCTCGGTGGGCTTGGTTTGTGAAAGGCTCTCTTCAATAGCGCGTCGAATCATCTCGTCGACGCGACTCTCTGCCAACCCCTTCGCCCGGCGAATGGCATTCTTGATCGCCTTGGCAGACGAACGTCCATGGCAAATCATGGTAATGCCGTTAACGCCCAGGAGCGGCGCCCCACCGAATTCCGCGTAATCGATTCTCTTTTTTAAGCTAAGCAGCGGCTTCGCAATGAGCGGATACGCCAAGCGGCCGAAGAAGGATCCGGAGATTTCCTTGAACAACAACTTCTTGATCGTATCGGCCACTCCCTCGGAAATCTTCAGCGCGACGTTCCCGATGAAGCCATCACACACCACCACATCAGCGCTCCCGCTGTACACATCACGACCCTCGATATTGCCGATGAAGTTGAGCGGACTGGTTTTGAGAAGCTTGAACGCCTCCTTCGTGACCTCATTCCCTTTGCTGTCTTCTTCCCCGATACTCAACAGCCCGACACGTGGGTTGGGCTTCCCAAAGAGATACTTGCCATACTCATTCCCCATGATGGCAAATTGGGCCAGATGCTGAGCCGTACAGTCCACATTAGCCCCCACATCCAACATGATCGCCGTACCGGTCAGAGTGGGCAGGCTTGTCGCGATCGCCGGACGCTCGACGCCCTTCGTCAGCCCGAGCACAAAGAATGACGCCACCATACTGGCGCCGGTGTTCCCCGGACTGACCACGGCATTCGCCTCGCCACGCTTGACCAACTCAGTGGCAACCCAGATAGAGGAATCCCGCTTCTTGCGAGCTACGGTAGCCGGCGACTCGTGCATCTCGACGACTTGCGAGGCATGCCGAATAGACAGGCGGGAGTCCGTGCAACCGAGACGGCGACATTCCTGTTTCAGCGTAGTTTCATCGCCGACAAGAATGACCTCGACATCAAATTCCTTGACAGCCTGGAGGGCGCCCTCAATGGCCGGGGCCGGTCCATCGTCACCGCCCATGGCGTCAAGTGCAATCTTCATAGCGGCTGAGTACTCATCGAATGATGACGTGTCACGTGGTCACAAAAGAAGAGCATCCGTCACCACGATACATACGGCAGGAGTTTATAAGGCTGCAGAAAAACGATGCCGGCCCGCCGGAAATCCAATGGTCCGCATGTCTGGGACAACAGGGCCCGACCTCGCAGGATAGCCGTGCAAGACGGGCGGGATGAACGAGACGGGCCAACCGAGATGGGATCCCAATGTGTCTACGTCGCGCCTTTCTCGCATGTCTCGCGCGGCACGCGTCACGGTCCATGGCCGCTGGAGGCCTTTTTCACCATCCTGCTTAGGACTCTTCGACCTGGATGACCGCCTTGCCTTTATACGTTCCGCAATTCAAGCAGGTATAATGCGGCAACTTGATCTCGTGGCACTGCGGACAGACGGACATGCCCGGCGGTGTGATGCGCAGCTTTTGTGTGCGCCGCTTGTCGCGTCGTTCCCGGGAATGTTTATGTTTCGGATTTGGCATGGCGACTCCTTCTCACTTTCGATAGCAGGCGGTCACGCTATGATGCTGACGGTCCGCCGTTCTTGCGGTTCGTGACCTGGACCACCCGAAATGTCGGGATCGGTAGTTCCGCGACACACTGACAGGACCCCTCATTCAAGTTTTTCCCACATCGCGCGCAGAGTCCCAAGCAGTCGTCGCCGCAGAGAGGCTGCATCGGCGCGGACAGGATCACGTGCTCACGCAACATGGAAGCCAGTTCCAACTGATTGCCCTGATATTGATACTGATCGTCCGGCTCCTCTTCAGGTTCGGCCTCCAGGCCCTTCGCACGCGCCTTTCGAGAATCGACTCGCTTCGGATAACGCGGCGCCGACTTGGGCTCCGGGATAAAGGCCGCCCGCACAGAAAAAGCCAGCGGATCCTCATACTCCTTCAAGCACCGCACACATTCGCGGACGATCGTGCCTTCCAGCACACCGGTCACGGCGACCAGCCCTTCGACGTTGGTCAGGTCCAGACTCACAGCCAGCGGACCCAGGACCACGGCATCATCCTCGGTGAGGCCGAGTTCTTCAGCCGTGACTTCACCGACCAGCGAAAGCCCATCGGCAGTTATGTCAGCCAGCAGCGGCCTGAGCAGTTCCATCGCGGCACCTGCCTGCATTCCCATCCCCAACGTGACCGGGTTATCGCTCTTCCGCAAAGCTGATGAGAGCGATGTGCCGAGCCCGCTTGACGGCGGCCGTCAATTCGCGCTGGTGCCTCATACAATTGCCGGAGATACGCCGCGGAACGATCCGACCCCGCTCAGTTAAAAAATTTCTCAGCAGCCCGACATCTTTGAAATCGATCGACCCTTTATCAATACAAAATCTGCAAGGCCGTCTGCGTTGGAAAAACCGTCCGCCGCCGTCTCGGTCTCCGCCTTGTTCACGCTCCATAAACCGTCTCCCTCTCTGTTGGCAGGATGCTGAAAAAGACCGCCAGCTTCGTTCTCGCATCGCTGAGAGGCCCAACGTACGGAAGCGTACGCCTCGCCTCTTCGCTCGCTGCGGCCTTGCTGAACGGTCTTTTTGAGCATCCTGCCTGATGTTCTCCCGTTGTGCCAAATGTGCAAACCATCGACGTGCTCGCGTGCCACAATAGTTTTCTGCATCCTGTTAGACGTGCTCGTCGTGTTCATACCCGGGATCATCATGCGCCGGCGCCTCAGTCCCGCTACCACCACCGCCATCCTGGCGTTTCGGCATGAATGTCACCGTTTGGGCCACCACCTCGTGCTTGCTGCGTTTCTGGCCGTCTTCCGTTTCCCACCGGCGCTGCTGCAGCCGCCCATCGACGATGATCCCACTCCCCTTGCTGAGATACTGCCCGCAATGTTCCGCCTGCTTGCCGAAGACGACAATGTCGACAAAACAGACTTCTTCTTTCAATTCATCGCCCTGCTTGTATCGCCGGCTGACCGCGAGGCCCAAACTGGCCACCGGCGTCCCGTTTGGCGTGTACCGCAGCTCAGGATTCCGCGTGAGATTCCCGATGAGAATGACTTTGTTAAACCCGGCCACCGGCAAACTCCTCCGATGACGTCTCGTGTGGTCGTGCCGGCACCAGTTCTTTTTTGAGGTGGACGGTCAAAAACTTGATGATGGAATCTTCCAGCCGGTAGGACCGCTCTAATTCTCCAACCGTGATGTTGGGCGCCCTGAAGTAGAAATAGACGTACGTCCCCTTCCGCTCCCGCTTCACCTCATAGGCGAGCTTCTTCTTACCCCAGTTTTCTGATTTAATGAACTGCGCCCCGGTCTTCTCTGCCACCGCCTTCATCTTCTCGATCAAGGCAGCGGTCTCCTGGTCGGAGACAGACGCACGAATAATGAACAGAGACTCGTAGAGCTCCATGCAGCAATCCTCCTGGACAAAGGCCCCGGGACGAGCCCGGAGCAAGGTGTAGGCACGCTGGATTCAGCCAGCGCGAAGGGGTGAAGCTAACACAGGCCTTGAGAAAGTGTCAATAAACAGCTGCCGATGGGCTCTCACCTCGTCTAGTTCTTTCGCTTGAACATTCGTGACGGTGCATTCGCTGGAGGCGAAGGACGGAAGCTTGGTCCGCTGGGATTGGGAGACGACCTGCCGGAGGAATAACCATAATAGGGATAAGAATAGGGGTCGAACCCGATCGATACCCAGGCCCATACCCGGAGAATCCTGGATAGTAGCCAAAGGGGCTCCACCAGAACCCGGGACTAGAGTAGAAGGGGCTGGCCGGGTTATACACGTCGGCGTAGCCGTTCTCCGGAGCCTGACTGAGCATGGTCATCCGTTGCGTCTGATGCAGCGACTCCGCACAGGCCGTGAGACTCAACAGCACAACTCCACCGATAATGGTCGTCATCCATCGGGCCAACATGGCACCCTCCCTCAGAAATGGTAGGAGACGCCGACAAATAGTTGGTGCGCCCTGTACGTACTGTCGAACCCACCGAACGAACCGAAGGCGTCATGAAAGCCAAACTTCGCATGCGTGTATTTGTATTCCGTGAACAGCGCCATTTTAGGCCTCACGAATGCGCGGATCCCAGTGAGAAAATTGGACCCGATCGAGACCTGTGTGTCCTGGCTGCGTCTCCACCGAACGACTCAAGTGCGCAATCAAAATAGCGGGGCCGACGCCGAGATAGGGTTGAAAGGTCACGCCGGGGTACCGTAACAGCATATTTGCGCCGACATTCGTCACCGCCAGATGAATGCCGGGGCTATTGTCGAGATTCTTCACATGCGGCGTGCTGTGGAAGACATCCAACTCGAATCCTAGCGACCCGTGAAAGGGATACACACCCACCTTGCCGCCATAAGCAAAACTGTTCTTCATGTCGAAATCTTGCAGTTCTATACCACTGAATGGACCCGTGGTTGTGACGTTGCGCAAGGCGTCAGCAAAGCTGTACCCGGCTTGGCCCGCCACATACCATTCAGCCTGTGCTGGAATCGCAATCAAGGATAAGGCTGTCAGGAGGAGGAGACTGAGGAAGAACCGCTGTCGAACGTGCCCCGAGTGCATCATGGTGTGCTCCATGGGCGAGGCTTGCATTTATTCTACTACGAGGTTTTGGCGAAATGTGAGGAGGTGGGAAGGGAAACCGCTTGGATTAAGGGGAATTAATAATGCTGGCGGCGAGTGCCTGTTCACTCCTGTTCTCATCCCTGAGAAACGTTGAGATGATACCCGTTGCCGCCGGCTTCTTGGGCGCGGGTCATGGCCTCCTTGGCCCGATCCAACAATTCGTCGGCTTCCTGCCCATCCAGCGGGTACACTGCAAGTCCCAGGCTGACCGTGACAACGGCTTCCTGATCCGTTATCTTGACCGGCTGGGCCATCGAGACAAGAATTCGCTTCGCCACGATCTCCATATCATGCTTGCACGTGATACCTTCCAGCAGACAGGTAAAGACATCGCCGCCAAGTCTCGCAACCGTGTCGACTTCCCTCATACATTGCTTCAGACGGTCAGCGGTGGCAGTAAGAAGGGCATCGCCAACCTCAAGGCCATGTTGCCCTGCCACTTCCTGGAAGCGGTCCAATCCCAGCAACACAACCCCAACTTCGATTTTCTTCCGCTTGGCCATCGCCAGGGCGTGCGCGAGCCGGTCGCGGAACAGTGCCCGATTGGCTAATGCGGTCAAGGGATCGAATTGTGCAAGGTAGGCCAGGCTTCGCTCGGCGTGTTTGCGATCGACGGCATGGTGCACCGCTCGGGCTAATAGTTCGGGTGTCCACTGCTTTTTGAATACGACATCCTGCACGCCCCGCTGAATGGTTTTTCGCTCCAACGCTGGATCGTGTTGATCGGTCATAACGACAATCGGCATACGACCCAGAGCGGCCTGAACGAGATCCAAGGTGCCGAGGCCATGGGTATCGACGAGTGCGCCATCCAGCAAGATAGCATCGAAGGATTCGGCACTCAAACGCCGAAGCGCCGAGCTGAGTCGCGTCACATGCGTCACTTCAATTTGTCCCTGCCCCGCTTGCTGGAGCATGGCTCGGACATCTCGCGCCTCCGCTTCATTCTCCCCAACCAACAGGACTCTGGTCATGAAATCTCTCTCCCACTACAACGACCAGTCTCTGCACCGCCCCCGAGAAACAGCGCCACATTGTAGGAATCTTTACTTGCAGAAGATATTAGAAAATTTACCAACGGGCATCACTACATCGACGCGACTCGCCCTGGCGTGCAAGACGTGACGAGAAAGGAGGACAACGATTCAGCACGAACCTGCGAACACATTTTGGACCGTTGAATGAGAGCACGAAGGATTACACGTTGAAGCGGAAGTAGACAATGTCGGCTTCTTTGATGATGTAGTCTTTACCTTCAAGGCGAAATAGTCCCTTCTCCTTTACCTTCGCTTCTGATCCGCAGACCAACAGATCGTCATAGGTATAGACCTCGGCGCGGATGAATCCTCGTTCCATGTCGGAGTGAATCTTTCCCGCCGCCTGTGGGGCCGTAAGCCCTTTCCGCAGCGGCCAGGCTCGCGACTCCGTCTCGCCGGCGGTAAAAAACGTGATGAGATTCAAAAGTGCGTAGGCCTCGCGCGTGAGGCGAACAAGGCCCGACTCCGTCAGCCCCATTTCTTTCAGATAATCGGTCCGCTCACTGTCCGGAAGTGTGGACAACTCCGCTTCGAGCTGCCCGCAGATCGTGACCACCCACGCACCGCGCTTCTCGGCAAACTCTCGCACCGTCTTGACCATCGCCTCATCCGCATTGGCCCCCTCCGTCACATTGGCGACGAAGAGCACGGGCTTGGCGGAGAGCAACTGACACTCGTCCAGAATCACCCGTTCCTCCGGTGTATACGGCAAATTGCCCAGCCATTCGCCTTTGTCGAGGAGATCCATCAGCTTCTGGACGAAGGCCAACTCAAACGCCGCTTTCTTATCCCCGGCGCGGACTTTCTTTTCGGTCCTTTGCTTGCGGCGGTCCAGCGTCTCCAGATCGGCGAGCATGAGTTCGGTTTCAATGACGCCGATGTCGCGAATCGGATTGACGCTACCGCTCACATGAACGACATCCCCGCCTTGGAAACAGCGCACGATGTGCATCAGCACGTCGACTTCCCTGATCTGTCCGAGGAACTGATTGCCCAGCCCTTCTCCTGTGCTGGCTCCCTCGACCAGACCCGCGATGTCACGGACTTCCAATGTGCTGGGTGTTTTTTTCTTGGACTTGAAAATCTCGACGAGCCGATCCACCCGCGGGTCGGGCACCTGTGCGATCCCGACATTCGTTTCGACCGTTGAGAACGGGTAATTCGCCACCACCGCCCCCGCGCCGACGAGCGCATTGAAGACGGTGGTCTTCCCCACGTTCGGGAGTCCGATCATGCCGCAACAGAGTCCCATTCTCTTCTCCCTCTCAACCCATCGAGGAGGGGAAGCCAGGTCGACCTTGGATGCGCGCGTCCAACGAGGGCCTTCCCCATTCTCACCCGCCCACCCTCGGGCGCCGAGAGCCTCGTTTCCCGAGGCCGCGCGTTGCGCGAGCAGCAGGTCAGCCTGGCTCCCCCTCTTCCTCTTCTCCAACATTCTCGCGCACATTGAACTCGTTCATTGCCACCGCTACTCCTCGATGAATCAAACATTCCAACGCATCGACGGCGCGGTCGAGACAGGGATTCAACACCTCGATCTCTTCTCTCGTGAATGCCTGCAACACATAGTCCGCCGAATCCTGACGCGGTGCCGGTCGGCCGATTCCGATCTTGACCCGCACAAACTGGGGCGTCCCGATCGTGTCAATGACCGACTTGATTCCGTTATGTCCCCCATGCCCACCGGCTTGTTTGATCCGGAGACGCCCCAGATCAAGATCGAGATCGTCGTGGACGAGGATCAGGTCGTCGGCGGTCAGCGAAAACTCACGCAGGAGGCCTTTGAGCGGAGGACCGGTGATGTTCATCCAGTCGAGGGTGCCGGCGAGTTCGAGGAGTTCCGAGCCAAGCCGTCCCGATCCACGATGAGCCATGCCGCGCTTGGCGAGCTGGATGGACCACCGAGCTGCGGCCCGCTCGATGACCCACATACCGACGTTGTGGCGGGTTTGGGCATAGACAGCGCCCGGGTTGCCCAGCCCAATGATGAGGCGCAACGTTACTTCTTCTTTTCGGTTTCTTTCTTCTCAGCTTTTGGCGCTGCAGCGCCTTTCTTCTCGCCACCTTTCGCATCGGCAGTAACAACAGCCGCACCGGCTTTCTTCTCGCCGCCTTTTGCATCAGCAGCAGCCACACCGGCTTTCGCCGCTTCGCCACCCTCGGCGGCTTCACCCGCCACCTTACCCTTCGTGGCTACCTCAGGCTCTTTCGCACCCTCCGGCCCGGCTGCGCCGCTCACGAGGAGTGATTCGAGTTTGGCTTCCGTCATCGGCGCCGCTACACTCACGACCATCTGCTCAGGATCGTCGAGATAGCGGACCCCTTCGCGCGCGGCCACGTCTTTCAGATGGAGACCTTGCGCGATGGCGAGCCCCGAGGCATCGACTTCGATGAAGTCAGGCAACACAGCTGGCAGACACTCAATATGCAACTCGCGCATATTGTGGTGAAGGATGCCGCCTTCTTTGACACCGGCAGGCATTCCGCCGGTCAAATGCAGGGGCACCTTCACGCGAATCGGCTTGTTCATCGAGATTTCAAACAGATCCGCATGGAGCACATTCCCTTCGACTGGATCGACCTGGAAATCGCGCAAAAGTGCGGTCCGGTTCGGTTTCGACTTCGCACCAGTGAGCGTGAGCGACACGAGCGCGGCCCCCCCCGCCTGTGCCTTCAAAATCTTGACCAGGCTATCGGGTTCAATCGTCAAGAGCAGGCATTCGCCCTGCCCATACAACACGCCCGGGACCTTGCCCTCCCGTCGAAGTTGGCGGGCCGCACCCTTTCCCGTTTTCTCTCTCACTGTGACTGCTAGATCAAACTTCATGACAGGCCTCCGTCCCCTTCTCGCGTGTCTTTAGATGCCTCGGTCTCGAGTTAGCAGGATGCTGAAAAAGTCCGCCAGCGGCGTTCTCGCTTCGCTCAGAAGCTCAACGTACCGAAGCGTACGCCTTCGCCTCTTCGCTCGCTGCGGCCTTGCTGGACGGCCTTTTTGAGCATCCTGGACGGTGTTCTCCTGTTGTCCTAGACGTGCGGACCATTGAATTTCCACCGTGCCACAATAGTTTTTCCGCAGCCTGCTAGGCAAACAATGAACTCACCGACTCATCTTCATGGATTCGCCGAATCGCCTCACCTAACAGTGGAGCGACCGATAATTGATGCAACTTCGGGCAGCTCTGCTCTTTGCCCCGTAACGGAATCGAATTGGTCACGATCACTTGCTTCAGGCAGGATTGCTGGATCCGGTCCAATGCCGGCCCGGTGAGCACCGCGTGCGTACAAGCCGTCCATACTTCCCGAGCCCCATGATCCATACAGGCCTGCGCCCCCTTCACGATGGTGCCGGCCGTATCGATCATGTCGTCCAGCAAGAGCGCACTCTTGCCTGCGACGTCGCCGATGATGTTCATGATCTGCGTCTGATTCGGTCCTTCACGTCGCTTGTCGATAATCGCCAAATTCGCTTCGAGCCGCTTCGCGAAGGCGCGGGCCCGCTCGACTCCACCTGCGTCTGGCGAAACGACCACCAGATCACTCACCTTCACCTTCTGCTTCGTAATGTAATCCAACAACACGGGTAGTGCATAGAGATGGTCCACGGGTATATTGAAGAACCCCTGGATCTGCCCCGCGTGGAGGTCCATCGTCAGTACCCGGTCGGTGCCGGCGGTGGTGATGAGATCGGCCACGAGCTTCGCTGAAATCGGCACACGTGGCTGATCTTTACGATCCTGACGGGCATAGCCGAAATACGGGATGACCGCGGTGATGCGACTCGCGGAGGACCGTTTGAGCGCATCAATAATAATCAACAACTCCATAAGGGAGTCGTTGACCGGCTGGCAGCTCGACTGCACAACGAACACGTCGCCGCCACGAACGTTTTCCTCAATCTTGACGCGAATTTCGCCGTCACTGAATGACGCGACCGTGGCCTCGCCGAGCTTGGTCCCAAGGTAGGCACAAATTTCATGGGCGAGGGCCAGATTAGCGTTGCCAGAGAATATCTGTAGCTCTCCGCTCATCGATTCCTCAGAGGGTCCCTGGATGCGGCTGCGTCACGTTCTGATTTCGTATAGGGTTCGTCTCGACGGCGGGCGTCGGTGGGCGTGATCGTGACCCGCCTACCTAATTCGCTGCGCGCTGTTGAGGAAGCCAACTAAGGGGTCAGACTTTAACGGAATGTACGGGGAGTTGTCAACCGAGACACGGCTTATCGTGGTAGTTCGTACCGCCAGCCGAGCGGGCCTGAACAAGTGGGAGCCACGAAAACGCTCATCGAATTCTCGCTCAGGAACTGGGCCTGGCCCAGGCGCGCGCGCGCCTCGTCCGCGAACACCCCAAATACCGTCGCCCCGCTTCCTGACAGCAGCGCGATCTCGGCTCCGTGGGCCTGCAAGCTCCGTTTAATCTCCCGAAGCTTCCCATGTGCGGCGAAGACTGGCGCCTCGAAATCATTCTCTGCCGCGGCAATCAATTGGGCCCAGCTCACCCGCGATTGCCGGTCGAGTTCTCGTTGGACCAGCGACAGCGGCGTCACAGCGGTCCTGGCGGCAGCCAATTCTTGATATGCCCACTTGGTATTGACCCCAAACCCCGGGTTGACGAGCACGACCCATCGTGCCCCTTCAACGACGACCGGCCGAACTGTTTCTCCCCGACCCGCCACAAACGCTGAGGGGGCAAAGAGAAAAAATGGCACATCGCTACCTAACAATTGCCCGACATCAGCCATCTGCGTTAGAGACCATTCCAACCGTAATAAATGGTTCAATCCTATGATAGTGGCTGCGGCATCGCTGCTTCCGCCACCGAGGCCGGCTCCCATCGGTATGCGCTTACGCAGCTCAATGTCGAGCCCGATCGATTGCTGGGCTCGTGTCAACACCTCGGCGGCTGCGCGATAGACGAGGTTACTCTGGTCTGCAGCCAGCTGCGTCGCATCACAACTCAGCTGAATACCCTGTCGGTCAGTACGCAACCTGATCTGCACCTCGTCTTCGAGGGCAACCGTCTGCATGATCGACCAGAGATTGTGGAACCCGTCTGGGCGGCGGTCGAGGATACGCAGAATCACGTTGATTTTGGCAGGAGCGAAGACGGTGATCTCGGATGGGCTCGGCCGCGGATTAATCACGGCCTCCCTTGATGGCATACTTCTCTAGTCGATAGCGAAAGGATCGCGTGTTGAGTCTCAGAAGCCGTGCGGCCTTTTTCTTCACCCACAAGGCCCGTTCGAGCGCCTTCAAGAGCAGGTCTTTTTCAATGCCGTTGATTAGCCCTTCCAGATCCAACCCGTCTTCAGGCAAATCGGTGGGCACCCCCTGCTGCTGAGGAATCACGACTCGATGAAGCCAGCCACGAATATCCGCGTCCGAGACAGGCGCACCGACGGAAAAGGTGACAACGCGCTCGATCAAATTTTCAAGCTCGCGCACGTTGCCGCGCCACTCATGGCCCAACAACACGTGCATCGCCTCCGATGTCAATACGGGAGCCGGCTTGCCGCTTTCCTGTGAAAACTTCTCAAGGAAATGTTTCGTGAGAAGCGGGATGTCTCCCGTTCGAAGCCGCAACGGTGGGAGCCGAATCGGGATCACGTCTAAGCGGTAGTACAAATCTTCGCGAAATGAGCCGTCGGCCACAGCTTTTTCAAGGTCCTTATTGGTCGCGGCCACAATGCGCACATCGACCTTTACATCCTGGTTGCCGCCCACACGCCGGAACTCTCGTTCCTGAATAACGCGCAGCAGCTTGATTTGAATTGTTGGTGTCGTATCGCCGATTTCATCCAAAAAGATCGTACCGCCGTTGGCGACTTCGAACAACCCCGCCTTATTGGCCATCGCCCCGGTAAAGGACCCCTTCATGTGCCCGAAGAGTTCGCTTTCGAGCAAGGTCTCCGGTACTGCGCTGCAATTCACCGCCACAAACGGCATCGGGCTTCGAGCACTATTATAGTGAATCGCGCGCGCCACCAACTCTTTTCCCGTTCCGCTCTCCCCAAAAATCAGCACATTGCTCTTAGCGTCCGCGACTTTGCGCACCACGTCGAACACCTTCAGCATGCTCTCGCTCTGGCCGACGATCTGCGCAAACGACGATTGGCTTGCCATCTCGCGCTTTAATAGAATATTTTCCGTCGAGAGACGCCGCTTCTCCAGAGCGTTACGAATGATCAACTGCACTTCATCGACCTGGAACGGCTTGGTCAGGTAGTCGTACGCGCCCTGCTTCATCGCATCGACCGCCGAGTCCGCGGTCGCGAACGCCGTAATGACGAGGACCACGGTTTCAGGAGAAGAAGACTTCACCGCCTTCAGGACCGCCATGCCATCGGCTTTCGGCATGCGGAGGTCGGTGATGACGAGATCGAAGATTTCCTTGCTTATATGACCGATGGCCTCTTCGCCATCCGACGCTTCGGTCACGACATAGCCCGCGCGTTTGAGCATGATGCTCAAGACTTCGCGCAACCCCTTCTCGTCGTCAACAACTAGGATCTTTTCCACGGCGTCCGTCCCTCATGCCACAACCGCACCCCGGCATCACCGGAACGCGGCATACATACGACAAACCGTGAGCCTTGACGCTCCTGACTTTCGACCTTGATCCACCCCCCGTGCAGATCGACGATGCGATGCACAGCTGCGAGACCCAGCCCTGACCCTTCTTTCTTCGTCGTGAAAAATGGAAGAAAGATCTTGTCGAGATTCTGTTTCGGAATACCGTCCCCAGTGTCTTGAAACGCAATTTCGATGACGTCGCCCTTACGGCCGCCGGCATCGATCTGGCGGCAGCTCGTCGAGATCGTCAACTGTCCGCCCTCCGGCATCGCTTCAAACGCGTTCGTCGCCATATTCCAGAAGACTTGCCGGAACTGATCTTGATCGACCAGGGCCGTGAGCGCCCCGGTTGCCAGGGACGTGACGATCTTGATCTTGGAACGTGTTCGCGCTTCATGTTGAACGAGATCGAGCGTCTCGGCAAGTACTTTGTTGAGATCACGCTCTGCGAGATGGAGCGCCGGCGGACGTGCATACTGGAGGAATTCAGTAATGATGTTGTCGAGTCGGGTGGCCTCCCGAATCGCAATGTCCATCAACCGGCGATTCGTTTCGTCTTCCATGGCATCTTTACGCAGCATTTGCATCGCGCCGGCCAACGCGCCAAGCGGATTCCGAATCTCATGGGCCATCCCGGCAGACATCTCACCCAAACTCGCCAACCAATCTTTACGCCGCATTTCCTCTTCGAGATCCCGAATCTGTGTCAGATCTTTGAACACACCAACCAAGCCTGTCTGCCGCCCCTGCTCGTGCAATGGGGAAAGGGTCATACCGAGAATCAGGCGATTGCCGTCAGCACGCTTGCATTCCACTTCAAATCGCTTTGTCGTCGATACGGCACCACTGAGTTGTTCGTCTGATTGTTGGCTAGGATGCCAGTTGAAGACCTCGCGCCAGGGACGCCCGGCAACGTGAGTGATCGTATACCCGGTCGCTTCCTGTGCCGCTGGATTGAACGAGGTGATGCACCCCGTGGCATCTGCCGTAAACACACCGCTGCTGATGCTGTGGATGATATTCTCGTGAAAGACTTGGAGGCGAGTCAGTCCCTGTTCCTTTTCACGTAACGATTGGTCCGCCTGTTGAAGCTGATCTGCTAAGGTTCCGCCAAGAATCCCGACGACAAGGAGAGCCAGGGCATAGACGCCGAATGTTTGAAATGTTTCAGGCACAGTCAGCCGACTCGGCGGCATCCACCCCCACCCCTCAACAAAACCATACAATTGAATGTTCGTTAAGAGCCCAAACAAAATAATGCAGAAACAGGCGGTAAGAAGTCCCACTCGCCGACGGGGAACGAGACTGGCGACCGCCACCGTCATGACATACAGCACCGCGAAGGGACTCTCGATCCCCCCTGTCCTAATAACCAACACCGTTTCAAGGAGGAAGTCGATCCCGACCTGAGCCCAAAAAAGTATCGTGAGAGCTGCCGGTGAGGTAAGCGCACGGAGCAGAATGGCGGAAGGGATCGTCAGGATGTAGGTGACAATAATCAGGGTGTAGAACGTTTCGACCCGCCCGCCCTTCCCGACTTGAAAAGCGAGAGACAGGCCGAGCATCAGGGTCACGAGGGCCATCCGAAGCCCCATGATCCAATACAGTCTTATGCGCAAATCATTCATGAGTGGAAGACCACCGGGCGAGAAGGAGATCGGCGGGGCATGAAGAGAGATGTGCCTTGTTCATTCTCCTCGGATTTGGGGCCAGAAACCTTGTCATCGCACATCCGACGGGGCACCGAGTGGTTGAGCCGGAAGGGCTTAGAGCCTTCATGCTGGGAGCTAGGCCCAGCTCCGTGAGGGGAACGGACGAAACGCCAGCCTCTATCCGATTGCGGACGCCATTTTGAAGATCGGGAGGTACATCGCAATCACGATAAACCCAATCACAACCCCCAGAAACACCATCATCGCTGGCTCAAGTAGTGCCGTCAACGAAGCAACTGCCTGATCAACTTCGTCTTCGTAAAAGTCGGCAATTTTCCCCAACATAGCGTCCAGCGCGCCAGTTGACTCACCGACTGCGATCATATGCGTAACCATCTTCGGAAACACCCCGCTTGCTGCCAAGGGATCCGCGATGGTCTTTCCGCCACTGATACTGAGACGAGCGTTGATCAACGTTTCTTCAATAACCTTATTGCCCGATGTCTTTGCACAAATGGTCATTCCATCGAGTAATGGGACCCCGCTAGCGAGCAAAGTCCCGAGCGTACGGGTGAACTTGGCAACCGAGGCTTTTCTGATTAGGTCTCCAACCACTGGTAACTTGAGAAGTAATTTATCAATGACCATCCGCCCTTGAACGGTCGCCATAGTATTTTTTAATGCCAACAAGGATCCCCACAATGCCCCCAAGAATGACATACCAGTACGCTATAAAGAAGTTACTGAGGTCGATGACTAATTGCGTAGGGCCGGGCAATGCCACTTTCCCGCCTGACAGTTCAAGAAACATCTTTGCAAAGATTGGAATGACAAAAAGCATGAGAATAGTGATAACAACAACGGCAACTCCCATAATCGTGGCAGGATAGACCATGGCAGACTTGATCTGCCCTTTGAGTTTCATCGCTTTCTCGATGTATTTGGCGAGACGCGTCAAGATCGTATCGAGCAGGCCACCCACCTCGCCCGCATGCACCAAGTTGACGTAAAGATCGTCGAAGATTTTAGGATGGCGCCGCAAGGCGTCCGAAAAGGTCGAACCTGCTTCCACCTGAGTCTTCACTTCCCCGATCGTTTCTCGCAGCACTTTATTCTCAGACTGGGTCGAGAGGATTTCGAGACACTGCACCAAGGGCAGACCCGCATTGATCATCGTGCCAAATTGTCGCGTAAATACAACCAGGTCTTTATCGGTAAGACCAGACCCAAAACTCAGTTTGAATCCGCCCGCGCCACTCTTCTTTTCTTCAAGGCTGGTGACGACGACGCTTTGCTTGCGGAGTTGATCCACCGCCTCATCTCGGGTTTTTGCGCTCAGTTCGCCCTTCTTGACGGCACCCGATCTGCTTCGTCCGACATACGCAAAGGTAGCCATACGCAACACTCACCCTTCGATGTGGCCATAGCCCTGGCCGGTTGTAGACTGAGGTGAATACCTACCAGGCGAGTCTACTGGCCACCCCCAGACCTGTCAAACAAATGCACAATCTCTGCGCAGGCGACGAGGCACGCAGGCTCAAGCAATACAGAGCCTTAACCCGCATTACTCATGACTGCTTCTGCTGCCATCCCGGATTCGCCGCTGCGACAAGCCTGGACGCGGCGGACGTCGCGTCCAGGCAGGCGGGCTCGCCGCTCGGACCATCACCGTACTGTTAGGGACAGGGACCGCCGCTGACCGCGGAGCCAGTCCCCTGGGCTCCGCGCGCCTGTCTCGCTTGGCGACTGCGCGATTTCGCGACAAACCGTCATGAATAATGCGGGTTAGCTGCTGATCGCACTCGTGTGCCGATAGCCTCGGTAGAGATAGTGCAGCCCGGACAATAGCGTGAAGGAGATCATGCCGAACAAGAGAGGCAGCAAGACGGTAAGATCGATGTGACGGGAACTCAGAAATATCACCAACACGACATAGGACAGCTGGAGAAACGTGGTGCCCTTGCCCAAGAAGGTGGGGGTAAGATCCACGCGAGAATCTGTGAAGTGCGCCACCGCCGTTCCCAACAGCAGTATCAAGTCTCGGCTGACCACCAGGATGGTGACCCACGACGGAATCAAATGAATCATCGAGAGCGTGATGAACCCGGAGGTGAGGAGCAGCTTATCGGCCAGAGGGTCCAACACGGCCCCAAGCCGAGTATACTGATTCTTCACGCGGGCGATCGCCCCATCGAGCGCATCGGTGAGTCCGGCCACGATAAGCACGATGAGCGCGAGAGTAAATCTGCCGTAGATAAGTAACCCAATGTAGCAGGGAATCAGGAGAATACGGAGGATGGTCAAACTGTTGGGGATATTCATATCTTCCGGAACATAACGGGCTACGACAGCGGGGGGAAATGATAGGAGGGCGTTAAGCGGTTGTCAACGGCTTGCAGTCGGCCCGGCCTCTCCCTATAATCGAGGCCGTGGACCATTCCATTTGTGTGCCATGGAGGTCGTAATGAGTTCGCTCCCGCTGCTCTTCAAAAAAGACGGACTGATTGAAAAGCACCAGGTTGAAGGAGTCGACCCGAGCGATCGGTATTTCAATCGCACAGTCCTGGTCAATCGAACACCCTCAGGCTACGCCGCCAAGGTCATGTATGAAGCCCTGACTGTCGAAGGGCACTCGCATCCGACCATAGCCGCTGCGGTACAAGAACTCATCGAAGCGATGCAGGGATTCGGCTTCAGCAGAATGAGAACTCGCGCCAATTTCAAAGGCACTAAGTATCTCGCCGAAAAAGAAACCTGGGTCGATTACCAGGACCCGGCGTAGCCCTGACTATCACGCAGACACAAACTCCCGATATACCAGGTCGTGAATACACGGGCGGAAGACCTTAATCTTCTCGTTCCTCCGGCTCGGATGAACCCGGTTGGATAACAGCACCACCTCCAATTCGCACAGCGGATCAATCCACAACGACGTCCCAGTGTAGCCAAGATGCCCGAACGACCGCTCGGAAAAATGGGACCCCGATGAGGACGGCGCCGACGGAGTGTCCCATCCCAACGCCCAACTCGATCGCGCGTCAGATTCTTGACGGGTCGTAAACTGCCTGACAAGTTCCCCATCCAGAGTCGACTCTCTTCCATGATAGCCGCGGAGCCAGGCTCCGGAAACAGCCAGCACCGATTCGGCAGTCCCGAATAACCCTGCATGGCCTGCGACGCCACCCATCGCCGCGGCATTCTCGTCGTGCACCTCCCCACATAAGAATCGATTGCGCCATTCATCCTGTTCGGTCGGGGCTATGCGTGATACATCAACCATTGGGCGTACAACATCGAGGTGCGCTCGCCCTGTCGTAGGGCAAAACATCAGTGGGTCGGCCCGTAGCGGTCTGACGATGGCCTCTTCGCACCAGAGATCCAGCGCCATTCCACTGAGACGCTCCACCAGAAATCCTAGCAACATGAATCCAAGGTCGCTGTAGACACTTCGCTCTCCGCCTGCATAGATCAACGGTTCGTCACGAATCATCTTCAACACATGTTGTTTGACGGGCTGATTCCCCTCAGAGTGCCCCGGGGCAATACCTCTTGCGTCAAGCCGCTCGTATAACGGTCGCCACCCGGGCAAGCCCGAGCGATGGGTCAAGAGCTCTCGCACCGTTGCCTGACCGATCGGCGCCCCTTCAAGTTCGGCTAACACCTCTTGTACGGGATCCCCAAGAGCAACCTTGGCGCGCTGAATCAGAAGCAATACTGATGTAACTGTCGCCAGCGGTTTCGTGAGAGAGGCGAGGTCATAGATAGTAGTGGGTTGTACGGGAAGGCCCGGAGGCTCTGACGACAATCGCCCGGCTACAGCCACACATTGCAGCTCGCCACGCAGACGCACCGCCAACTGGGCACCGGGAAAGACACCGCCGTCAACGGCCGATTCCAGTGCCGCTTGAATGACGTGACGGGAAGCCATACGTGAAACACCTGTCATGAGTGGGGGAATCTGCTGCTGGTGGGCGGCGCGAGGCAAACCAAGGACCGCATCAGTGAGCAAGGATCGACCAGGTCTAACACGTCACAACGCCGGGCTTGATTCTCCTTCGAGCTTCTCCTCCGATGCGGTCGCGGCGTCATGGAGAGCTTCCTGTTCTTCCGCTTCAAACAGACGCTCGAACATCCGCAACGACGCGCGCAACCGTTCAATCATGAGCAGTCGCTGTTTCTGGAGCGACGAGAGGTCGCGCTGCGTATCGGTCAGCTCGACCCTGGCCTGACGGATCAACTCGCCGGCCTTCAGTTCAGCCTCCTTGATGACGAGATCCGCCTCCCGTTGAGCATTCCGCTTCACATCCTCTGCCAGCGATTGAGCAGACAGGAGGGTGTTCGACAATGTCGCTTCCGTCCGCTTCAGTTCAGCGAGCTGCTGCTCCAGAAATATGATCTTTTCTTGCTGAACCGCATGGTCTCGATTCAACGATTCAACCGTCTGTGCCAGTTCTTCAAGGAAGCGATTGACCTCTTCCTTGTCGTACCCGCGAAAGTTGACCTTGAACACCATTTGCTGGATATCGAGCGGTGTAATTTTCATGGCACCTCCCCAATACTATGTCCGTCCATGGCTACTGCGATCTGAAGTAGCGAAGGTACGATGGCCCTCTGAAGAAATACCAGAATCAGTATGAGAACAAAAGAAGAGAGATCAAATCCTAAACGCGTACCGACTATCCGGCGAATTGGAGCCAATGCTGGCTCAGTAACCTTTACCAGAAACTGCACAATAGGGTTCCATGGGTCAGGATTGACCCACGAGATGAGCGCGCGAGCGACAACAACATATATATAGATCTCTAAAACATAATGGATGACCGTTGCCAATGCGCTCAGGGCATTGCCTATGACAAACATCAGCGTCCCAACTCCTTCGATCGTGTGGTGGCCGCTTCGACCGCCGCCATCAGCGCGGCACGGAATCCCCCCTGCTCGAGCTGATGAAGCCCCGCGATGGTCGTGCCTCCGGGAGACGCCACCCGATCTTTCAATTGAGCGGGGTGCACCCCTGACTCCAGCACCAAGCGAGCTGCGCCGAGCACCGTCTGGGCGGCAAGAAGCTCGGCAGTCTGCCGAGGCAAGCCCATCATAACACCCCCATCCGCCAGCGCTTCAATGGCCTGAAATACATAGGCCGGCCCACTGCCACTCAGTCCAGTCACGGCATCCATCAATCGTTCCTCAACCAGCACCACCAGGCCGACAGCTTCGAACATTGTTCGAACCAGCCGAACGTCATCGTTGGAAACCCCGGCCCCCGTAGCAAGAGCGGTCATACCTTCCCGGACTAATGCCGGAGTATTCGGCATCGCACGGACCACTCTCGTCGCCCCGCCCGCCTGTTCTGCAATAGTCCGAATCATCACCCCTGCCACAATAGAAATCAAAAGGGCATGGGCCAGGATCGGGCCAAGCTCACTGAGCACGGCAGGAATCGTCTGAGGTTTCACCGCCAAGACGACCACATCAGCCCAGGCGACAGCCTCACGGTTGGAGGAACCAACCCGAATACCGAAATGACTTTTTAAGCGATCGCGGCGCTCGGCAACGGGATCCGTCGCCCATATCGACTCAGCTGAACACACCTGTCCTGAGAGAAGACCGCCGATCATGGCCTCAGCCATCTGGCCACCCCCGATGAACGTGATCTTACTCGTAATCGTTGGACTAGGCATGCCGCGCTCCCCCAAAAGCCCTGTCGACTCGCACCATCGCGGCCCCCTCTTCGACTGCAACATGATAATCGTTCGACATACCCTTTGAGAGTTCGTTCAAAGAGGGGTATTCGGCGAGGGAGAATATCGTGCCACTGGCATCGGGTCCCCGCCCCCGCAGCCATTCGATTATGGGAAGCGCCTCTTGGAGGTGGTCCTTACTCCCGTAGATCCTGCTCATCCGATCAGCCAGAGCTGAAGCGCCGTCTCTCGGAAGTTCTGAAGTATTGTACAGAAATCGCCGGGCAAATGTCAGCGCGCACATCCAGGCTAGCTTCTATCGATGAGAGAGCAGGGTGATCCCGCTTACCATCGTCCCGTTCACCCGGCCTTCCCGTCGATAGGAATAAAAGAGCTGATCATGGCAGATCGTACAGAGATTCACCGACGAAACAGAGGGTGCGGACACACCCTCTCCTTCCACTTGCCGACGGATCAGGGCCTTGAGATCCAGCCGAGCCTTGTGCCCTTGATAGTCCCGCACAACCGACTGCCAATCGGGCAAGCCCAGTTGAAGGCGGTCGAGCACCGGATCGTCTACTTCATAGCAGCAGGGACCGGCCGAGGGTCCAATGCTGACTCGCAGATCCGACCCCGTCGATCCAAATCTGGTCGCCATCAGGGTGATGGTCTTCGAAACAATCCCAGCGACAGCGCCCCGCCAACCGACATGGATCGCCGCCACGACACGCCGACGTGGGTCATGCACGAGCACGGGGACACAATCCGCCGTGCGCACCGCCACCGTCACGCCGGGTTGATCGGTCACCAGCGCGTCCCACCCGCCGGGGAACTGATCCGATTCGGTGAGGGGACGATCCACCACCAAGGCATCGGTCCCATGCACTTGCTTGACGGACAGCAGCCAACCACGCCCCTGCGCCCCGGACTGACGAGCGGGCACTCCTACATCGAGTGCCAGTGAGTCTGCATGACCGCGCGTGCCAAAGAAATGTCGGACGCCGTCGCGCGCGGACGCGAAGGCAGGAACCGTGATGACCGCTGCACTCATGGCCATACTCCGCTGAGACTACTCACCCCTACAGACCTGTCGGCTCAGTCGACCTGCTTGCGCAAGAACGTGGGCACATCCCACTCATCGTCAGTGACCGCCGCAGTTCGCTCCATCGACACGCTTGCATCTCCCATCCGCCGCAAGAAGGTCGGACGGTCGAGATCTTTGAAGGGCCGCTCCGCATACGATCGTTCTCCCATCGTCTGGCCGGCACTGGTCATCGTCTGTTGCCCGTTGCGGGAAGTCCGACCCGCAGCCACGGGAACCGGAGCGGACTGCTCCTCCCGCTCAAATCCGGTGGCAATCACCGTTACGACCAGGTCGTCTCCCATATCGGGGTTGATCACCTGCCCGACAATGATATTGGCTTCAGGATCGGCTGTCTGTTGGACAATCGTGGCCGCTTCCTCGATCTCGTGCAGCGACATGTTGGGCCCGCCGGTGATATTCAATAACACACCACGCGCGCCCTCCACGCTGCCTTCCTCCAACAACGGACTGCAGATCGCCTTTTGCGCCGCTTCGATCGCCCGATTCGTCCCGCGCGCCACCCCCATGCCCATCACGGCGCGACCCGTATGCGACATCACGGTGCGGACATCGGCAAAGTCCACGTTCACATGGCCGGTGGTCGTGATCACATCCGCAATCCCTTGAATGGCCTGCCGAAGGACGTCATCGGCCACCTTGAAGGCTTCGAGCAGCGGCGTCGCTTTGTCGACGATGCCGAGCAGTCGCTGATTCGGGATCACGAGCAAGGTATCCACGTGGCGACGGAGATCGCGAATCCCTTCATCCGCATAAATCATCCGGCGATGACCTTCGTATGAAAAAGGCTTCGTCACGACCCCGACCGTCAAGATACCGAGTTCGCGCGCGATGCTCGCCACGATCGGCGCGGCACCCGTCCCGGTTCCACCGCCCATCCCGGCAGTTACGAACACCATGTCGGCACCCTCAAGACACTCCCGAATCTGATCTTTGCTTTCCAACGCCGAGTCTTTTCCGACTTCCGGCTTCGCCCCGGCGCCGAGTCCCCTGGTCCGCTCAGGACCCAGTTGAACCTTATACGACGCCCGCGACCGATCCAACGCCTGCAGATCAGTATTCGCAGCGATGAAATCTACCCGCGCCAATCCGGACATGATCATGGTGTTGAGGGCGTTGCACCCGGCGCCACCGACACCGATCACTTTGATCCGAACGGGGGACACGACATCCTCTTCAAATGAAAACATCAGGACACCTCCCTTTATAGAATCCGCGTTGCGGCCATCCGCCTCGCGCATGGTTAAAAGAACTCGAACATCCAGGACTTCATACGATCGAATACCTTATTGAACTGCCGTCCGCTGCGCAGACCAGCCGTGGCCATCTCCTCAACATGGTGCCGGGCATGGAGCAACAGGCCGACACCTGTGGCATGCATGGGATTACTGACGATGTCGCGAAGCCCTCCGATCCCACTGGGTGCGCCGCGGCGAGCCGGAAGATTCAAGACCTGCTCTGCCGCATCAGGCATCCCTGCCAACAATGACGTTCCGCCTGTAATCACCGCCCCTGCCCCCAACATGCCCTCATAGCCGGCGCGCGTGATTTCCCGACGAACCAGCTCGAATATTTCTTCGACCCTCGGCTCAAGAATCTCGGCAATGTCACGGCGCGAAAACGTCCGAGCGGGACGGTCCCCGACCGACGGGACCTCCACCGTTTCATGACCCTGCACCAATCCTGTTCGGGCGATCCCGCGCTGCAGCTTGATCTTCTCCGCTTCGGTCTGAGAGGTTAGTAGCCCGATTGCGAGATCCTTCGTCAGGTTCTGCCCGCCGATCGGCAGGACCGCGGAGTGCCGAATACTCCCTTCGAGAAAAATCGCAAGGTCGGTCGTCCCGCCACCGAGATCGACCATGACAACCCCCAGGTCGCGCTCTTCCTGGCTGAGGACGGCCTCACTGGAAGCCAATGGCTGTAGCACCATATCCACGACATCGAGCCCTGCACGATTCACACACTTGATGATGTTCTGCGCTGAAGTCACGGCGCCGGTAATCACATGCACGTTGACTTCGAGACGGTTTCCGGACAGACCCAACGGCTCCCGAACCCCCTCTTGCCCGTCCACCATGAATTCACGAGGCAGCACATGAAGAATCCGTCGTTCATGGGGGATGACCGCCAGAGTCCGCGCACTCTCGATCGCACGCTGGATGTCTTCCCGCGTAACTTCTGCTTTTTTGAGCGCCACGACCCCCTTGCAGTTCTCCGCGGAGATATGGCTGCCGGCGATGCCGGTATAGACGGAATTGATCTGGACCGCCGCCATCAGCTCGGCTTCCTCGACCGCCTTCTTGATCGATTCCACGGTACTCTCTATATCAACCACGACGCCTTTGCGGAGCCCTCGCGACGGGCTGGATCCGACCCCGATGATGTTGAGGGCCCCCTCATCGGTGACTTCCGAAACTATGGCGCAGATCTTCGTAGTCCCGATGTCCAACCCCACAAGAATTTGATCACGCTTCGGCACAGCCCTCACACCCTTTCCCGCACAATGACACGGTTGTCGTAACGCAGATCGATCTCGCTCACCTCGCGCTTCCGACCATCGGATGAGGCAGTTTTGAATGACGGGTTCACTTTCCGGAACCGCTCCCACTGATCAACCAGAGAATCGCCACCAAACTGGAATCGCACCCCATTGGCTGACGCCACCACATTCGAGGGATTCGCAAGATCGACTTCAACCCGCCCGTCGAGGGTATTGGCGATGAGCTTGGCCAGGACGACCCCAGACTGAACCGCGTTGCGGACACGTGCCTCGCCTCGCTGAAGGGCATGAGGCTCCAGCCCGGTCAGCAATGGCAGCGTCTGGTCATCCTGCCTACCCAACTTGGCAAGGAGGTATCCGCTCTCATCGCTCAACCAATGGTCCGCGCCCATCCGAATAATGGCAGCCGGCGTGCGTTCCAATACGGTGACATGCAGCAGATGCGGTGGCCTGCGTTCGACCGTCGCCTCTTTGATCCAGACATGCGTCCGCACTCGCTCGGCAAGAAACGCGGTGCTGACTTGATGAAGCCCCATGCCGGGATTCAAGGCGAGCCGCTCCAACACTTCCGGCTTCGTCACGTGGTGAATGCCCTCAACCTCCACCTCGCGGATTTCCAGCCAGCCCTGAAGAACCGGCCCCATCTCTCGCGTGACCATGGTCAGCCCCCAAGCCAACGCCGCAAGACCGACGATCCATTGCCCCACGCACAGCGCACGTCGCCCCCGCGAGACGAGTTTCTCCCGACGCGCCTGTTGCCGCTGATCCGAGACCTGACTTGCACGCGCGCCCTTCCATTGGTTCAGCCGAGGGCCGATTGCAGGCACCGCTCGCTTCCGCAAAAACACCTTCATGGCATGCTCCCTTCCCCTGACGAAAGGTCGAGGCGGGCTGCGCGGACGAGGGCGGACTCGAGAATCCGTTCGGTCAGCTCGTCATAGTCAATCCCGGCCTGCGCCGCTGCCATCGGCAGTAAACTCGTTTCGGTCATGCCCGGCGCCGTATTAATTTCCAACACAACAGGACGGCCACGCGGGGTGATACGGAAATCGACTCGGGCCGCACCTTCACAACCCAGCACTTCATAGGTGCGCAACGCCAAGGTCCGAATCTGCAGGGTCACCGCCGCGGTCAAGGGCGCAGGACAGAGATACTGCGTGTTCCCCTTTTCATACTTCGCCGCAAAATCGTAGAACCCGCCCGGCGCAACAACTTCCACGGCAGGGAGCACCAATGGAGAAGCATGGCGCCTCCCAATGATCGACACCGTGACCTCATGTCCCGGAATGTAGGCCTCGACCATCGCATCCACGTCGTAGCGATGGGCCAAGGCCAGGGCGTCACGCCATTGCGCCGGCTTCCGCACGATCGTGACGCCGATCGTGGATCCTTGCGACGCTGGCTTCACCACGACGGGCCAGAGCAATTTCGCCGCCCGCATCACGGTGGCGCGTGAGACCTTCTCCCCGCGCTTCACGACCGCGCCTGCCGGCACAGGAATGCGCGCTGAGACCAAGAGAGTTTTCGCGGCGACTTTATGCATGCCGATCGCACTGGCCTGGATGCCGGATCCGGTGTAGGGAATTCCCAGGGTTTCCAGGAATCCTTGAATCGCGCCATCTTCACCACCTGGTCCGTGCAACGCGAGAAACACCAGGTCGATCTTCTGGTCGTGCAAATCCTGTGAGAGCGTCGGTCCGACATCGATGGTCACCGAGTTGTAGCCGCGACGGACCAGCGACCGATGCACCGCGGCGCCCGTCCGGAGCGACACATCGCGCTCGGCCGATTGCCCACCCATCAGTACCCCAATGCGGGCGTGGGTCAAAAGGGGTCGCTCTGTCGGACGAGGCTCGCTCATACCGCTACGTCTTTCCTACGATTTTGAGTTCAAGATTTAACCGCACACCCACCTGACGGCGAATCGCGCTGCGGACCTTCCCAATCAACGCCATCACATCCGCCGCACGCGCCTGCCCCCGATTCACCATGAAGTTGGCATGCTTCATCGATACTTCCGCATCGCCGACGCGCGCACCCTTGAGGCCAGCCGCCTCGATCAATCGGCCTGCAGAACCGTTCGGAGGGTTCTTGAACACACAGCCCGCGCTCGGCATTGCAAGCGGCTGCGTGTCCCGTCGATAGTGGAGGTAGTCCTTGACCACTCGCTCAATCTCAGACCGGACCCCTTGCTTCAGCTGAACCCATACTCCGACGACGATGCCGCGTGGCAGCAAGGCCCGTCGATACTCGAACCTCACCTGGGCTGCTTCCACGTCCACGACCTGGCCTTTCATGTTCACCATGCGAACGGCCTTGACCGAATCCTTCATTTCCCCGAGCTTCGTCCCGGCATTCATCACCACACAGCCGGCCACAGTCCCGGGAATTCCCGCCGCCCATTCCAAGCCCGCGAGGGAGTGGCGGATGGCGTACCCGATCAACGTCGGCATCCCGACTCCTCCTTCGGCATAGAGAATGGACCCCGGTATTTCCTTGATCGCCCGTAACCGCACCAGGCTGACCACGATGCCGCGGATACCGCCGTCCCGGATGAGCAGATTCGTCCCACCCAGGACGAACAACGGAATCTTGCGTGCGCGCGCCTGCTGGACCACCAGACAGACATCCTCAATATCAGCCGGTTCAACCACGACATCCGCCGGCCCTCCGATCTTGAACGAGGTGTACTCTCGCAACGGAGCCTGGAAGGACACAGATCCCCGGAGGCCTGCCACTGCAGCCCGCACATCTGCTTGCGTAAATCGCGCAGGCCCTCTCGCCGCTGTCGTGACACGCCGACCTCCTTGCTTCATTGCATCATGCGGTGGGGATCAATCGGGCCAAGAGTCCAAGCCCCGTCTTCCAAATATCCCCCGCCCCTAATGTGATGACGAGATCCCCCGATTTCAGATGGGGCAGCACCTGATCCACCAATGTGTCCTTCTGTTCTACAAAGGTCACAGACGGATGGCCGGCTACACGAACAATGTCGGCCAACTTGGTTCCGGACACCCCGGGAATCGGCTGCTCGCCTGCCGCATAGATTTCCGTCAAGAACAACAGATCCGATTGGTCGAACGCCTTCGCAAAATCCTCCAGCAAGTCTCGCGTCCTGGTATAGCGATGCGGCTGAAACAGCACCACCAGCCGCCGGTTCCCCCAGCCTTGCTTCGCTGCAGCGAGGGTGGCCTTGATCTCAGTCGGGTGATGCCCGTAATCGTCCACGACCATGATCCCCTTGGCTTCCCCTCGCAGATGAAAGCGGCGCTCTACCCCGGTATAGGCCGCCAGAGCTTTCCTGATGAGGTCCACCGGCACATCCAATTCGATCCCGATCGCAATCGCCACGAGCGCGTTGGAGACATTGTGTCGGCCGGGTACCGCCAGGCGGAACGGGCCCAAATTGCGCCCACGGTACTGCGCCCGAAACTCGCCGCCCCATTGGTTCAAGTTGATCTCTGTCGCAAAGAAGTCCGGCGTGACACCTTCACGCTCACTGAGCCCGTAGGTCTGATAGCGCTTCACGATGTTCGGGAAAAGCGCCCTGAGCCGATCATCGTCGGCACACAACACGGCCAACCCATAGAACGGCACCTTGTTGATAAACTCGAGGAAGCACTCGTTGATGCGCTCCATGCTGCCGTAGTAATCGAGATGTTCCCGATCGAGATTCGTGACCGCAACAATGGTCGGAGACAGACGCAGAAACGACCCGTCGCTCTCATCGGCTTCCGCCACGAGGAGATCGCCTCGACCAAGCCGGGCATGACTCCCCAGCGCATTCACTTTACCCCCGATCACCATCGTCGGATCCAACCCGCCCTGCGCCAGCACATTGGCCACCATCGACGTCGTCGTGGTTTTTCCGTGAGCGCCGGCAATGGCAACCCCGAATTTCAGTCGCATCAGCTCCGCTAACATCTCGGCCCGGGGAATCACGGGGATCTGCTTCGCCTTGGCCGCCACAACCTCGGGGTTCTGTGCCGACACGGCGGAGGAGATGACCACCACTTGAGCCTCCCCCACATTCGATTCCTGATGGCCGACAAAGATGCGCCCGCCGAGTTCTTCCAATCTCCGCGTCGTATCGGAGGCCTGCAGGTCCGAGCCCGTCACTTTGTACCCTATCGTCAACAGCACCTCGGCGATACCGCTCATCCCCGAACCCCCTATTCCGACTAAGTGAATCTGTTGCGTCTTGCGAAACATCGGCACACGCCTCACTCCACCAACCGGTGGATACGACTGTGATCCCTGTCCACTTTGCCCAATAACATTAGACTCCTGCCGCTCCGACAGAGTGGTTAGCATCATGATGACCCCCCATAAGTGCGTAGCATTCGCGGACAATTACCTCGGCCGCATCGATTCGCCGCAGCGATAGACTGGCCTCGCCCATCCCCCGCAATCGCTCCGGATCCCTGAGAATGGTTGCCACCGTGCGGACCAACAGGGGACCTGTGAGCACAGATTGCGGGAGCACCACGGCAGCCCCGGCTGCTTCCATCACCTTGGCATTCCGCGTCTGGTGGTCGTAGATGGCGGACGGCAGCGGAATGAGGATGGCCGGCTTTCCGCACGCCGTGAGTTCCGCCACTGTCATGGCGCCGGCTCTCGCCACGACCAGATCCGCCTCCCGCAGTGCCGCAGGCATGTCATAGATAAACGGCACGACTTGTGTCTCGATGCCGGCGCGACGATAGGCCTCGGCCACCCGCGCATGGTCGGACTCGCCGGTCTGATGGGTCACAGTAAGATGTGGCAGCTGCGTCATCAGATCAGGCAATCCTTCCATCACCGCAGCATTCAGTCGCCTTCGCACCCTGGCTCCCCCCGAAAATCAGCAGATGTGGCGGTCCAGATTTCTCCCGGCTCTGCTGCACGCCGTCCAGGAACGCCTTACGAATCGGGGTCCCCACCACGCGCACCTTAGAACGATTGAACGAGTCAGCCGCCGACTCGAATGCGAGAAAGACGCGTTGGGCGAAAGGCCCCACCGCTTTGTTCGCCATGCCGGGATTCGCATTCGGCTCAAGAATCACGCGCGTCACCCCGGCCAGTGCTGCAGCAAGAAGCATCATCGGACTCGTATACCCGCCGACCCCGATCACCAGATCCGCCCGTCTGGTTCGCAGGATTCGCAGACACTGCCACAAACTGACCGGCATGGCGCACAAGCCTGCCACCGCCCCGAACAGCCCCTTGCCCATCACCGGCTTGGCACTGATCAGAACCAGGTCGAATCCCTCGTGGGCGAGCACGTTCGATTCAAGTCCACGCGCCGTCCCCACGA
The DNA here is from genome assembly GCA_963775905.1 of Nitrospirota bacterium. Taxonomy (GTDB): domain Bacteria; phylum Nitrospirota; class Nitrospiria; order Nitrospirales; family Nitrospiraceae; genus Palsa-1315. Next base: position 234,575 of record CAVZKI010000009.1, read on the forward strand.
AGAGCACCTTGGTCGCGGGGTCGCGCCGGAGAAACTCTCGTGCCAACGCCACAGCCGGATAAAGATGGCCACCGGTTCCACCTGCTGCTATGACGATCGTCATCCGTGATCCAACCCACCACGTCCACTTCGAGACCCGCCGGCATGCCGGTCGCGAGAAATACTGAGTAAGATCCCCACGCCGATCAGACTGACCACCAGCGACGACCCTCCGTAGCTGATGAATGGTAGGGTGAGCCCTTTCGTCGGTAAGAGCCCTGTCACCACCGCTGCATTCACCAGCGCCTGGCCGCCGATCAACAAGGTAATGCCCATGCCCAGATAGCGGCCGAACGGCACCCGCGCGCGCGCAGCGATCTGAAACCCCCGCCAGACAAAAAATGCAAACAGCAGGGTCACGGTGGCGGTCCCGATGAGCCCCAGTTCTTCGCCGACCAGCGCCAGGACAAAATCTGTATGCGCTTCCGGGAGAAAGTAGAGCTTCTGTTTGCCCTCGCCCAATCCCACCCCGAACGGACCGCCGCTGCCGAAGGCCAAGAAGGATTGCGTGATTTGGAACCCGGCGTCCGACGCATCCTTCCATGGAGCAAGAAACGTCATGAGCCGTTGGCGTCGATAACTCGAACCAAGGACCAGCACCAACACGACCGGAATCGCGCAGAGGCCTAAGGCCAAGAGATGGGAGATGCGCGCCCCAGCGAGAAAACACATCCCGACCGTCACCAGTCCGAGCACCACGACCGTCCCTAGATCCGGCTCCAGCAACACCAGCCCGCTCAGCAGTCCGATCACGATCAGGGCCGGCAGGAGACCATCGCGAAACAACGTGATCTTGTCCCCTTTTTTGGTCAGATACGCCGCCATATAGATGACCGCCACGAGCTTGACCATTTCCGCCGGCTGAACCGAGAGGGGCCCCAACCGCAACCATCGCCGCGCCCCCTTGGCCGCCACACCGAGCGACGGCACCAGCACCATGACGAGCAGCAGCAACATGCAGGCCAACAGTGGAACGGAGAGCTTCTTCCAGAACGTGTAATCGATACGCGACGTAAGATGCATCAATAGAAAGCCGAACGCGAGCCAGGCGATCTGCCGCTTCAGAAAAAACCCAGGATCCTGAAACCGGTTGCCCGCCACGATGGCGCTCGCGCTGAACACCATGACGAGTCCCACCAACGCCAGGGTCATGGTGACCGCCAGGAGCGTGTGGTCCGCCGCCACCCGTTGCTTGCCAGATCGTTGGCTGGTGGTCTGGGACCATGGGAGCGCCAGAGTCCCAGCTGATCGATGCGCCATTGCTCAGAACCGCCCCTCCCTCGCCTTGCACGTCACGCCGGTAAGGCATGAACCAATGCCTTGAATTGACGACCACGGTCTTGATAGTCCGCAAACATGTCGAAGCTGGCACAGGCCGGGGACAACAACACGACGTCACCCGGCGATGCCCCTTGCGCCGCAAGATCCACGGCGTCCCGCAAGGTGGCCGCCTCGGTCATCGTGGCGACACCCTCCCAAGCCTGTCGGAGAAGCGGCGCCGCTTCTCCGATCAGAATCACGCGCGTGACCCGCCGACTGACCGCCTGAGCGAGTCGCGAGAAGTCGCCACCCTTATCCCGTCCGCCGGCAATGAGCCAAATCGGTTGATCGATACTCTCCAGCGCTTTGAGCGTGGCATCGACATTCGTACCCTTCGAATCGTTCACAAATCGGACCCCCCGACGCTCGCAGACGATTTCAAGGGCATGTTCGAGTCCGGGAAACGTCGCGAGGACGCGACGAATCGCGTCGAGAGGACAGCCGCACAGCACGGCATAGGTCGCGGCTGCCATGACGTTCTCCACGTTGTGGTTGCCGATGATACGGATCTCACTTCGACGGCAAATCTCCTGCCGTACCCCGGTAACCGTCGTCACGATCACATCATCTTCGAGGTAGGTTCCCCCAGACAAATCAGTGCTGATCGTCGTCGCGGTCGTAAACCCCAGGCGTTTCGCACGAACCCTCTGTCGCAGCGCGGCCACACGGTCATCGTCAAGGTTGAACAGGGCGAAATCAGACGCGGTTTGGTTCTCGAAGATCCGCTGTTTAGCCGCGACATATTCATCCAGCGACTCATAACGGTCCTGGTGATCGACCGTCACGTTGAGCAAGGCGGCGATCCACGGCTGGAACCGATCGATCGTTTCAAGCTGAAAACTGGAGACCTCCACGACGAGATAGTCGTACGGACTCGGCTTACCTGCCTGGCTGGCGCGAAGGTCTTCCACCGCCGCTTCGCTCAAGGCAGTGCCCAAATTGCCGCCGACAAACACCCGCTGGCCGCTCTCGGCAAGAAACTTGCCGATCAGGGTCACGGTCGTGCTCTTGCCGTTGGTACCAGTGATTGCAAGGAGTGGGCTCCGGAGGAACTGCGAGGCGAGCTCCAATTCGCTGATCACCTTCACGCCGCGCCGACGCACGGCTTCGAGCGGGGCTAGTCGATAGGGCACTCCGGGGCTGATCACCACCAGGTCCGCCTCGTCGAGGGACGATTCGTACTGGGCTCCGACGGTCACGCCGACGTGATCACGGTCGATGCCGCCGAGGACCGATGTCAGTTCCGCCGATTCCTTCCGGTCGGCTACCGTGACACGTGCTCCCGCCGCCTGAAGCAACCGGCAAGCCGCAACGCCGCTTCTGGCAAGTCCCATCACCGTGACACGTGCTCCCGCGAGTTCCACAGCCGATTCTCCCACCATGCCATCACCGAAGCTTTAAGGTACTCAGACTCAACAAGGCCAGCAGGATGGCGATGATCCACAAGCGCACAACGACCTTGGGCTCCTCCCACCCTTTCATCTCAAAGTGATGATGGATGGGCGCCATGAGAAAAATGCGTTTCCCGCGCGACTTGAACGAGACAACCTGAAAAATGACCGAGACCGCTTCAATCACAAACACTCCGCCGACCATTAGAAGCAGCAGCTCGTGCTTGCTGATCACCGCAACCGTGCCCAGCGCCGCTCCCAGCGGAAGCGAGCCCACATCCCCCATGAACACGGAAGCCGGATAGGTGTTGAACCACAGAAATCCCAGACTCGCCCCCAGGATGGCTGCGGTGAACACCGCGAGTTCACCCGCGCCTTCAATGTGCTGAATGAGCAGATAGTCCGACATGAGTCGATGGCCGACGACATAGGCCACGATCGTATAGGCCAAGGCCGCGATCATGACCGGTCCGATCGCTAACCCATCGAGACCATCGGTCAGATTGACGGCATTGGAACTCCCGACAATAACCACTACGGCAAAGGCGACATACAGCCAGCCGAGATCCGGAACAACATTCTTGAAAAACGGAATGCTAAGCTTGGTCGTATAGCCGGGCAGGAAATAGAGGACCAGCGCAATCGCCAAAGCCAGCACCACTTGTGCCGTGAATTTCTGCCCCGCCGACAATCCCTTGGATTGGGACTTGATAAATTTAAGATAGTCGTCGGCGAATCCAATCGCCCCGAACCCCAACGTGGCGGCGAGCACAAGCCAGACGTAGGGCTTCGCGATGTCGGCCCAGAGGAGCGTCGAGAGGACCACGGCAAAGAGGATGAGGATCCCGCCCATGGTGGGCGTGCCGCTCTTCGCCAGGTGATGTTGAGGACCGTCGCCACGAATCTGCTGACCCAGCTTCATGTCTTGTAACTCCCTGATCACCCGCGGGGCCAGCACAAAGGCGATCAAGAACGCCGTCACGGCCGCATAGATGATCCGGAAACTCAAATACCGAAAGACATTCAGGAACGAATATTCCGTATGAAACGGATACAGCCAGTTGTAGAGCATGCGCCTGTACCTAAAAAATAAGCTTGTCCGCCTGACCGACCCTAGCCTTGGATTGACGCCGACTCCTTACGATGCCTGCCTGATGACTGCCCTCATCCCTGTCAGAACCTGTACTACCTGTTCCATTTTCATGCCGCGAGAGGCCTTCACCAACACCACGTCACCTTGCCGCACGATCCTCTTGAGGCAATCAGCCGCGGCAGCCGCATCGACCACTTCGTCGATCTGAGAACCTGCCAACCCGCCCTGCCGGGCTCCTTCCGCAATGTCCCGCCCCAACGTCCCGCAGACGATCAGCCGCGACAGCCCCTGCGCGGCAAGAAACTGTCCAACGTCCCGGTGCATTATGCCGGTCTCAGAGCCAAGCTCTAACATGTCTCCCAGCACGGCAATCCGTTCGCGTGCAGGAGTCCACTGTGCCAGCAATTGGAGCGCCGCTTTCATCGACGCAGGGTTGGCGTTGTAGCAATCGTTGATGATATGGACGCCGTGATGGGTCACCACTTGCGACCGCATTGCGGCAGGACGAAATCGGCCCAGCCCTTGGGCAATCATCGAACCGGACAGGTTCAAAGCAGCACCCACCGCCGCCGCGGCGAGCGCATTCATGACGTTGTGGGCACCATGCACCTTGATTCGAACAATCGTGGGACGGCTCTTTCCAGGGAGGTGCAAGCGAAAGGTCGTTCCTTGGCGAACATCGGACGTGACCCCGCTCGCGCGGACATCGGCCAGCTCCGAAAATCCGAACGACATGACGCGGCATTGCGCACGCGCGGCGAGATAGTCAAAGTAGGGATCGTCGGCATTCAAAACCGCCGTGCCATCGGCCGGAAGCAGGTCCAACAATTCCGCCTTGGCTTGCGCCGATCCTTCCATGCTACCGAAGAACTCGAGATGATCGGGGCCAATATTGGTAATCAACCCAATCGTGGGCCTGACCATCTCACAGAGCCTGGTCGTCTGCCCGTGCTGATCCACCCCCATCTCAATGACGGCGGCTTGATGGCGAGCCGTGAGCCGAAATAGGGTGTACGGCACGCCGATCCGATTATTGAAATTCCCTTCGGTCTTCAACACCGGCCACCGCTGAGCCAACACCGCCGCGACCATCTCTTTCGTCGTCGTCTTGCCGTTGCTCCCAGTCACCGCCACGACGGGGATATGGAACCGACTGCGATGATGCGTCGCCAACTGTTGGTAGGCAAACAGCGGATCACGCACTCCGAAGAGAAAGGGCGCAGGCCGACCTTCGATTCGGCGTACCGCTGCGGAGCCTGAAGGAAGGCGATATTCATCGTGAACGATGGCTCCTATTGCGCCCTGAGCAAGTACGGCCGGCACAAACTCATGCCCGTCGTACCGATCGCCCCTGAGTGCCACAAACAGATCACCGCGGCGAACCGATCGGGAGTCCGTGCTGATCTGTCTGATCCGGTGCTTCCCCGATAACGAGTCCTGCCCCGCGAGAACTTTCACGCTGATGACTTCTCGTAACTCCTCGACCGTAAAGAGTCCCATCGATTCCTCATCCTGCGCGATCCCAACCGTGGCATGGACTTTCACGCGCAGTCCCGCAATTGCTGAATCGCCTCGCGAGCCACCTCACGATCGTCAAAATGAAACTTCTTGGTGCCGATGATTTGATAATCTTCATGCCCCTTGCCGGCAATGAGCACCATATCGCCGCGGTGCGCCTCGCGGATGGCGACGCCAATCGCCTCACGGCGGTCCGGCACCAAGTGATACTGCACATGACTGCGGCGCTCCAGCGCCTCGCGCACGCCGACCTCTACTTCATGAAGGATCGCCATCGGATCCTCGGTTCGAGGGTTATCGGATGTTAAGACCACCACGTCACTGTATTCCACGGCAGCGCGTCCCATCTTGGGCCGTTTCCCTCGATCCCGATCACCACCGCAGCCGAACACTGTAATGATCCGCCCGGTCTTCAACGCCTGGGCTGCCGTCAGCAACCGGAGGAGCGCATCTTCGGTATGGGCATAATCGACGACGACGGTAAAATCCTGCCCGGAAGAGACTCGCTCGAAGCGACCCGGGACATTGGTAATATGGGCGGTCGCTTCGCAGATCTGATCGGACGTCGCCCCGTCGTGCAGCGCCACCCCGATTGCCCCCAGCAAGTTGTAGACGTTGTGCTCCCCGACCAACCGGCTCTCGACGATAAACGAGCCTGCGGGAGTTGCCGCAGTAAAAGTGGTGCCGGTTAGCGAGAGACACACTCGTTCCGCCTTGAGATCGGCCTGGTTCTGAATGGCATAACCCCAGACCGGCACAGGACAGGCCGCCCGGATCGTGGCTCCTCGGGGATCGTCCAAATTGACGAGGGCGCGCTTCCCGGGCTTCTGCCCCCCGGCCAATCCGGTAAACAGTCGCAACTTCGCCTCGAAGTACTCCTCCATCGTGTGATGAAAATCGAGGTGATCCTGCGTAAGGTTCGTGAAGACTGCCACGTCATACTCGCAGCCCGATGTCCGGTCTAACGCGAGGGCGTGGGACGACACCTCCATCACTGCGGTGGTGAGTCCGCCCTCGACCATCTTCGCCAAGAGTGCTTGAAGGTCGAGTGCGCCGGGCGTCGTGTGAGGGGCTGGAAGCGTCTCTTGCCCGATCTGGTACCCCACCGTGCCGATCAACCCCACCCGTCGGCCGATCCCTTCCAGTAACGCTTTGCAGAGATACGTCGTCGTCGTCTTTCCATTCGTGCCCGTCACGCCAATCATCTTGAGACGGGCGGATGGATCCCCGTGAAACCGGCTGCCGAGAAGACCGAGCGCCTTGCGCGAATCAGCCACCAGCACGAGCGGTAACGGCCCTGATGCCACAGGCGCCTGCGCGACCACCGCAACTGCTCCGGCCTTGATGGCCTGCTCGACAAATCCATGACCATCAACGCGCTCACCCTTGACGGCAACAAACAGGCTCCCGCCCCTCACGGCCCTCGAATCGTCCGTGATCGCATGCACCGGACAACTCAGATCGCCGCGCTGCTCCAGAACCTCGACCTGCCCACGGAGCGCCGCGAGCAACTGCGTGAGGGTGATGGGATCGCGCGCCATGGCTTCTTAGTGGTCCTTCATCGCCAGTGCGATTTTCACAGTGTCTTCTCTGGACACACCAAGATAGTTGAGCACCTGCTCGCCAACCCGCCGGAAGACGGGCGCCGCCACGGCCCCGCCCCAGGCTTCGCCTTGAGGTTCATCGAGGACCACGATCATCGCCAGCCGCGGAGATTCTGCCGGAACATACCCGACAAACGACCCGACAAACTGCGTGGAGGAATAGGCGCCGGTTCGCGAATCGATTTTTTGCGCGGTCCCGGTTTTACCCGCCACGCGAAAACCCGGAATGGCCGCCTTCGTTCCCGTCCCATTCGTCACGACACCTTCCAGCATCGTCGTCATCGTCCGGGCCGTGTCCTGTGACACGGCTCGCCGCTTCACGTGTGGCAGTACTTCCTTAAGCAAGCGACCCTTCTGATCGCGCACTTCGGATACCACATAGGGCTTCATCATCACGCCCCCATTGGCGAGAGTCGCCATTGCCGACACCATCTGGAGGGGCGTCACCCCAACCTCCTGTCCCATCGAAATCGACGCGAGCGATCGACGGCCCCAGTCTTTGGGAGCCTTCAAGAGTCCGCTCACTTCACCCGGCAGGTCGATCTCAGTACGTTCGCCGAATCCGAACGCTTGGAGATAGCGATAAAGCCGCTGCTCCCCGAGAGCCATTCCGGTTTTGGCCGCGCCGATGTTGCTGGATTTTTGAACCACCTCAGAGAACGTCATCCACCCCAGTTTGTCATGGTCGTGAATTGTCGTATTCGCAATCACCATATGGCCGTTTTCACCGAAGACCATGGAGTCGGGTGTCATCACTTTTTCTTCAAGCGCCGCCGCCGCAACCACCATTTTCATGGTCGACCCAGGCTCGTACGTATCCGTCAGAGCACGATTGCGCCACCGATCGGGCGTCAACGCGGCGACAACATTCGGATCGAATCGTGGACTGACGGCCATCGCGAGAATCGCACCCGATTGCGGCTCCATGACGATGATTGTCCCGGACTTGGCACGGGTATGAGTGACGGCTTCTTCGAGTTCTTTTTCTGCAATGTATTGGATGACCTCGTCGACGGTCAGCGTGAGGGCATGTCCCGGCGTAGGCACTTGCTCCGCCAAACCCTTGGGAAAAACCGTGCGGCCTAACGCATCGCGCTGTAAAACGGTGACGCGCTTTTCGCCATGCAGGTGCGAATCGTATCGGCGCTCGAGCCCCTCAAGCCCTTGCCCATCCATCCCGGAAAATCCAAGGACATGGGCCAGCAACGGGCCCTTGGGATAAAACCGCCGTCCCTCCATCACCACGCCGATGCCGTCCAACGACAACTGCTCCAGCCGACGGCCTTGCTCAGGCTCGACCTTTCGCGCCAACCACACGAAGCTCTTGTCTTGTTGAAGCTTTCTCTCAAGCTCATCGCTTCGAATATGGAGCACCGGGGAAAGATGACGGGCGACGGTCGACGGGCTTTCCAGCGACGTCGGTACGCCGAACACGGATGGCACCTCCACATTCATCGCGAGCACTTTGCCATGCCGATCCGACACCATGCCTCTGGCTCCCTCGAAGGACACGGTCTTTTGATGTTGCCGATCGGCCTTGGCCGTGAGTTCTGCTGCTTGAAGCACTTGGAGCGTGACCAGCCGAAATAGAATGATGCTGAACCCACAAAGGAGCAGGAGCAGCATCACATAGCGACGAACGCGAGAAGGGCCGGCAGTCACTCGCTCACCCTCCCGGTTGAGACATGTCTCGCCAGACGGACTTGCTCCACGGGCGGAAGCGACAGGCCCGGAATGTCACCCGGCTGATGCACCATCAGCACTTGCCCCTGCTGCGGTGGAACCAACCCCAACTTTTCCGTCGCCACCTTCGCGATCCGCTCCGGAGCCATCAGCGCAGAAAATTTCACTTGCAATTGATCCCGCTCTCGCTCCAGCAATACTTTCTGGGTCTTCAATCGTTCGATCTGATAACCCAAACGAACGACATCGACACGTTCCCACACAAACACGAAGACCAACAGCACACCGGCCACAATCGTCAACGTCTTCATGAATGACCCTCCTTGGATACCCGTTGGGCAGCCCGCAACTTGGCACTGCGGGATCGAGGATTCCGGTCCGATTCTTCCCTGCTGGGGATCTGCGGCTTCTTGGTGAGCACCACCAATGCAGGATCGTCCTTGCCGGAGAGCGCCCGAAACGTGTGCTTCACAATCCGATCTTCGAGCGAATGGAATGAAATCACACAGAGGCGGCCGCCGGGAGACAACACATCTACCGCATCGCGCAACGCCGGCTCGAGACAGTCAAGCTCCTGATTCACTGCAATGCGAACGGCTTGGAACGTGCGGGTGGCACAGTGGAGACGACCATGCCGATAATTCGCCGGAACAGCCCCCTCGATCACTGAGACCAACTCTTTCGTCGTCGCCAACGGATGGCGTTCACGCGCGCGGACAATGGCACGCGCAATTCGTCGAGAAAACCGTTCCTCGCCGAACTGAAAAATCGCGTCGGCCAACTGCGCTTCCGGCCATCGATTGATCAGGTCAGCGGCGGTCCCGCTCATCGATTGATCCATACGCATGTCCAACGGACCATCCTCTTGAAAGCTAAAGCCGCGAGCAGGTTCTTCCAACTGCGGGGATGAAACTCCAAGATCAAACAGAATTCCATCGACCAGACCAATGCCACTGGCAGCAAGATGCTGTTTCAGATCCATAAAGTGACCATGGATAAGGACTACGCGGTCGCCAAATTGTGCGAGCCTTTCTCGACTGGCTGCAATGGCCACCGCATCGCGGTCAAGCCCGATAAGCCTGCTGGCAGGACCGCTCGCCTCAAGAAGTTTTTCGGCATGCCCACTGTACCCCACAGTACAGTCAAGATAGGTTCGGCAATCCTTTCGAACGAGCCAAAACAGCACCTCTTCTGCCATGACCGGGAAATGTCGAGAAACATCCATAAGTCATAAATAACCAAACTCACCCACTTTCTCCCACTAAGGCGCGCAGTATACACTCACTCAAAGACTTGTCAATAGAAAATTCATGGACTTATGAAGTTTAAAAGGGCCTTATCCCTTTGAGAAAGTCGTATGATTTTGGCACCATACAGCGGGTTGTATCGGGGGTAGAAATCGCCCCCAGAGGAGGTGCTAAATGACCCCCTATTTGTCCAATTACTCACTTGGCCATGTACTTCGTGGGCCGTTCGTGAATGGAAGCAACTGGTGATGGTTATGTTTACGGCTTGCTTTGACACGAGCGGTCAAGAAAAAGAGCACCCATATATGGTTGTAGCTGGCTTCATATCATCAGCAGACGAATGGATAAAATTTTCTGAGGCATGGAATGAGAAGCTAATGGAATATGGCCTTGATCATTTTCGTGCGTCTGATTGCCAGAACTATCAAGGTCAATTCGCTACATGGAAGGGCAATGATGCCAAACGAATTGCGCTATGGTGTGATTTGCTGACTACTATCAAGGGCGTAACATTTCAGAAGTTTGGATGTGGGATTGAAGTTAGTGATTGGGCATCATGAATTTCACGAGCTACGAAAACACGATGGCGATTAAATGCATATGTTCTATGCTCCACAATGTGCGCTGAGCGGGTAGGGAATTGGACCCAACATAATCGTATTAATACGAGTCAGGCGACCCAGGGAGCGGAGAGTTAATGCGTTCACTCAACTCAAGCAGCAGACTTCCTGAACTATGAAATTTTCTTAACCAAAAAAATATTGGCGAAGAAGATCGCCTTAGCTATCAGCCGCCCAATAGCGGCAATCGACGCATTCATACAAAGAGCGCTCTTTACCAGTCTTACCCTTCGCGTGAAACTTCATGACGCGCTTGCCTTTGCAGAGGAGACATTCCAATCCATGCGGCCAGCGAATGCGCTTCAAATGCAAGACGCAGAGCGGGCCTCAGTATTAAATCGTTTCACGACTTCGAAGATAGTTTGATCCTTTTTCATGATCGCCTCCCTATGCCTGTGGGAGATTAATGTTCAATTTTTTAATAATTGCATAAGATGGCACAATCGTTGCGTCAAAGAGGAATTCGTAGGAGAATGCCCCATATGAAACCCATCGCATCTGTGTTGTCGATCATTGCCCTTGGGTTCGGACTCTTAGGCTGTCCCAGCGATGAGGGGGTCAGCACACCAGCCTTTGCAGTGTCGACAACCACAGCCGATTTCGGTGTGGTCGGCAATGCCTATACTTCAACCCTCGTGGCCACAGGAGGAACGGCCCCGTTCACCTGGACTGTGTTTGGTGGTGTCTTGCCGGCCGGTTTGTCTCTCAATGCAGGCACGGGTGCCGTTAGCGGCATCCCGGGGGCACCCGCAGGAAATTTCAATGCGACATTCACCGTGACAGACAACACGGGTAAGACCGCGACCGGATCAGTATTGTTTGCCATCCATCCGAGGACGGATCGTGTCTCGGTGGATAGCAACGGGACGGCAGGGAACGGGGCGAGCACCGAGCCAGCCATCAGCAGCACGGACGGTCGCTTCGTCGCGTTCACGTCGTCGGCAACTCTGGCGCCGACTCCGGGTGGGAGTGGTGCTCAGATTTTTGAGCATGATCGTCAAACAGGTCAGCCCAGCTTGATTTCTATAAATAACGTTGGCAACGCCGGCAATGGGGCCAGCAGCCAGCCGACTATAAGCGCTAATGGTCGCTTCATCGCATTCACGTCAGTTGCCCCCAACCTAGCGGCCATTCCTGGTGCCAGCGGCTCTCAAATTTTTCTACGCGATACTCAGACCAACACGACCACACTTGTGTCGCAGGACGCGTCCAGCAACGCCGGCAATGGGGCCAGCAGCCAACCGACTATAAGCGCTGATGGTCGCTTCGTCGCATTCACGTCAGTTGCCCCCAACCTAGCGGCCATTCCTGGTGCCAGCGGCTCTCAAATTTTTCTACGCGATACTCAGACCAACACGACCACACTTGTGTCGCAGGACGCGTCCAGCAACGCCGGCAATGGGGCCAGCAGCCAGCCGACTATAAGCGCTGATGGTCGCTTCGTCGCGTTCACGTCAGTTGCCCCCAACCTAGCGGCCATTCCTGGTGCCAGCGGCTCTCAAATTTTTCTACGCGATACTCAGACCAGCACGACCACACTTGTGTCGCAGGACGCGTCCAGCAACGCCGGCAATGGGGCCAGCAGCCAGCCGACTATAAGCGCTGATGGTCGCTTCGTCGCGTTCACGTCAGTTGCCCCCAACCTAGCGGCCATTCCTGGTGCCAGCGGCTCTCAAATTTTTCTACGCGATACTCAGACCAACACGACCACACTTGTGTCGCAGGACGCGTCCAGCAACGCCGGCAATGGGGCCAGCAGCCAGCCGACTATAAACACTAATGGTCGCTTCATCGCGTTCACGTCAGTTGCCCCCAACCTAGCGGCCATTCCTGGTGCCAGCGGCTCTCAAATTTTTCTACGCGATACTCAGACCAGCACGACCACACTTGTGTCGCAGGACGCGTCCAGCAACGCCGGCAATGGGGCCAGCAGCGCAGCTTCTATCAATGGAAACGGTGGGTTCGTCGCTTTTTCGTCAGCAGCTGATTTCTCTCTAGGCGCCACCGGACCTGTAGATATTTACATCCGTGCTATCCCATAGCAGATCGGTTATTTAGATGGCCTGGTGATTTTTCGTGGCAAAGAATCTCCAAGTGAGGCCTTTTGTGCTCGGTATGCTAGGAGGAGATATTCGCCGTCGAGGATGGTCAACCCCGCAGACCCAGGCTACTCAGCGCTTGAAGTTCACTCCACTAGAACATGGAAAGCTAAACTACATCATCTCTTGATTGACACTGATCTATCTACTGAGGCGAACGGCAATGTCAGGCAGGCTCCTGGCCAATTGAACAATCCGTCAAGCGCACGGAGTTGGCGAGTTTCATTGACAAGGGTTCGAGTCGGGATGAAAATGGTTTTATGCGTTCGCTCACGACAGCCAAGGCACTCTGCGTGACCGTCTTCATGGGGGGAGTAATCCTCACATTCGCGGTATAACCGCCGCCACGGCGTCAGCGGCATCACCACTCTATTGGTGCCCCGATCAGAAAGCCGATCGGCAATATTCAGCGGAGCAAGGGCCTGGGTGCGTGCCGCTTGTTGAGAAGAAAGAAACTCAGACAACAGAGCAAGAAGGGGAAATACCCACGAACGACAAACCTGCCACGCGATTTCAAGATCGAGAATCTGCAAGGCGACGTATCGACATTCCTGAGCAAGTATCGCCACTTCCTCGATTGCTGCAAGACCGATCTCTCGGAACTTCAGCAAGTCGAAGAAATGGGAGACGAAGTCGGAGATTTCCTCAAGTCCACCCAAGCCAATATGTCAAATCATTCGATGGCCTCGCGCGGCATCATGCTCCGCGAAATGATCCCGACTGTCTCCAAGGCCCGCGCTGATCTGAAGAAACTGCGCGCGACGCTCGAACGCATCAGCACCTCGACTAACACCCGCGATTCAGGAGACTTTGAGGCATCAGGTCGGGAAGCCCACGCGATTCGCGAAATGGAAGAATCGATTGAGAGAGACATCCGTGCGCCGAAGCTGTCGACAGGGCCAAAGACGGGCGCCAGTATCGGCAACGCACCAGCAGCAGGACCGAGTATCGGAAAAACTCCGAAGACCGGCAACACGATCGGCGCGGAAGGCGTCACGGGCCAAGACATCGGGGCGTCATCGAAAAACAGCCACGACATCGGCGCCTCGGGGCCAGCAGGCTTCGCGATCGGCGGGACGGGTCGCGCCGGGCCCTTCGATCGGAGAATCGACCTCAACAGCGAGTCGTCTTCGGCGGTTGGCTCATCGCTGCAACGTTCCACAGTGGGGTCCAGCCTGTCGGATTCGACGGTAGGATCGAGCTTCGGCGGCTCTAGCGTGGGCTCAAGCCTCGGAGAGTCGGGTGTTGGCTCGTCGTTCGGGTCGTCTTCAGTCGGTTCGACCATCCAAGAACGCGGCACCGGCCCGCAGCAGTAGTCTCCCTCACTGAACTTGAAAGCACGAGTCGGCACCGCCTCCCAGGTCTCTCCTCCGATTCTTGCTCCTATACAAGCCACTCCCGTTTGTCCCGCATAGAACACAGTCCGGATCGGTGGGGCTCTGCACGAGTGAGCGGACATTGAGTGTCGCAAGGCCCTTATTCAGCGTGATCCACGTCGTTCCCGCCATCTTCGCTCCGATGGACGCCTTCCCGGCCACCCAGATAAATCACGCCCTTCTCTCGTGCGATCCAAGATCATCGAAAACAACATCTGATCTTGCAGCGACTGCCCGATCCGCACCCAAGACCTTCCCGCCATCCGTCGTCTTGTAGAGTCCCGCCAGCGTGGAGGCATACACGGTATCCGGCTCAAACGGATCGACCAGCACCGACGTCACATTCAGCGCGCGCGACGACTTGATGATGTCGGGCGACACGAGTCCGTTATTCACCTTTTCCCAATGGCCGGCTTGGTCGATCGATTTGTACACTCCGCCGCTCGTGCCCGCATAGATGATCGCCGGCCTCGTCGGATCCATGCCGAGCGTCACCACCATCAGCACTTCCTTCATCCCTTCCATTTTCTTCGTCCAATGCTCGCCGCCGTCTTTCGTCTCGAACACACCCATCGTCGTGGCAAGAAAGATGTGGTTGCTGTCTGTCGGATCGAAGATAAATTGATTGACCACCGAGGAGATCGTTGCATCGTCTAACCCCGAACGCATCGAAACCCAGCGCTGCCCGCCATCGTGACTCTTATACACAGCATCACCCTTCGTGCCCGCATACACCGTAGCCGGATAGGCAGGATCAAGCGCCATCGAAATCACGCGAGAATGGCTCATGCCCATGTGACAGATTCGTCCAGGTCTGGCCCCCATCGCGCGTCTTATAGATATAGTCGTTCGTCGCGACGTAGATGATGTCGGGATTCTTCGGATGGAGCTGGATGACGACGATAGGGTCGCTGCGATTGCAGCCGACGAGAGAGAGGCACAATAGGAAAAGAAGCAGAAGGCAAGACGAGTGTCTCATGAGTCGAACTTCGAGGCGATCCCGGATGCGAAGGTGGCGGGGTCACTCCAAACTAAGCGCGCATGCACGTCTGTGAGCACCATCCATAGGGATCGAGGCGTGCTGCTCGCGATCCACGTTGACGCGGTGCGCGAGCACAGAGAATCCCAGTTGCCCCACCTCGTTTCAGCATCCAGGGCTAGCGGTAGTTGGTGAACTGCAGATCAATCCCAAAATCTTTGCTCTTCAGAAACGCCATGGCCGCTTGCAGTTCATCTTTGCTCTTGCTCAGCACGCGCACCTGCTCGCCTTGAATCTGCGCTTGCACTTTAAATTTGGACTCCTTGATGGCCTTCGTCATCTCTTTCGCCTTGTCCGCCGCGATACCACTTTGAATCTTCACCACCTGTCGCACCGTCCCACTCAACGCCGGCTCCACAGTCCCATAGGTGAACGCCTTCAGCGAGACCTCGCGCTTCACGCACTTGGTCTTGATAATATCGTTCACCGCATTGAGCTTATATTCATCGTCGGACACCAGGACCAGTTCCTTTTCTTTCTCCTTCAAGGTGATCTCCGTCTTCGAGTCTTTGAAGTCGAAGCGCTGCTTGATCTCCTTCGTCGCCTGATCGACGACATTCTTCATCTCTTGCATGTCCACTTCCGAGACCACATCGAACGAAAACTGCTCAGCCACGATCCCCTCCTCTCCTAACTCCGACCATTTTCGTTTCTACCACAGGGCAACCTGGTCGATCCTCAAATGTGCGCGTCGAACGATAAGAATATGTTGCTCCCTCCAAGCTCACGTTTCTCTCTCAATGGACCGTGTTGTCCCACTGCGGCATCGACGAGCACATTCATCGTGCGCGCTCTGGAGCAAGGGATCGCACGGTGTCTTCATCCTTTATCGCGCGTTCTGCGAGCAAGAAGGTCACCTGGCTACTCCCGCCTCCTTAGCAGCATCCCCCACCGGGCAACTGCAAGCGCTTCTCCTCATCATGACAAATCGTCGTCTGCAATCTTCCCGCCGAACCACCCCCGGCCATCACGATCACTTCGCTGCTGGTGAACGGGCGCTTCAAGACCACATAGCCATACCACTGCATCATACTATCGCCCAAGACGATCACCGCGAGCAAGGCCACCACAGCCACCAGCCCCGCATCCAGGTACAGGGCAAAGGCCTGTCCGCCATCGGCGATAGACGAGGCCTTGGCCACAAACATGCCGAACATCTCATAGGACCCGGTCAGCGTGATCGCTGCCGACAAACAGCATCGGCAACGCTGTGATCCAGAGATATTGCGCCTTCCGCATCTTGATGAGCACCGTCGTCCCGATACAGAGCGCCAACGTGCCGAGCAACTGATTCGCCGCGCCGAACATCGGCCAGATGCGTCGAGATACTGCCGGTGCCGATGAGGTAGCCCCAGGCTCCCACGACCAACCCGCTACTCACCACCACACCCGGCCACCAATTGATCCGCCGCAACGGAGCGTACAACCGCCCGCCCATCTCCTGGATGAGATAGCGCCCCACGCGCGTGCCTGTATCGATCGTCGTCAGAATAAACAGCGCCTCGAACACCAGCGCAAACTGATACCAATAGGCCATCAACCCGGCCATGCCAGGCAGCGCGGAAAAGATGGACGCCATGCCGACCGCCAGCGACACGGCGCCGCCAGGCCGGCCCGCCACATCCACCTCGACGAGTTGCGACAGTTCCTGAATCCGCGAGACAGGAAATCCCATCGCAGCCAGCGCATCCGGCGAGAGCATCGTATTGATCGCCAGATAATCGCCGGGGATCAAGCACCGAAGCCGCAATCAAGGCCATCACACCGACAAAACTTTCCAGCAACATCGCCCCATAGCCAACCGTCGCCTGGGATTCCTGCTCGATCATCTTCGGCGTCGTCCCGGAGGAGACCAGCGAGTGAAAGCCTGACACGGCTCCGCAGGCAATCGTAATAAAGAGAAAGGGAAAGAGCGTGCCGGGAATAATCGGCCCGCCGCCGCTTGCAAATGTGGTCACGCGCGGCATCTCGATCGTCGGCGCCATGAGAATCACGCCCAAGCCCAGCAGACGACACCACGCCGAGCTTCATGAAGGTGGAGAGATACCCGCGCGGCACCAGCAACATCCAGCCTGGCAAGACCGACGCGAGAAACCCATAGCCGGCCAGTAGCCACACCAGCGTCGTTCGCTCAAACTCAAACCAGCCGGCGACCGAAGACTGGGCGACCACCCGCCCGAAGAACACAGCCAGCAACCAACAGCACCACACCGAGCAGAGACACTTCCGCCACCTGACCAGGGCGAAACTTCTGAAGGTAGAAGCCCATGATGAAGCCGATGGGAATCGTCATCGCAATCGTGAAGGTGCCCCAGGCATTGCTGATAGAGCGCGTTCACGACCGCAAAGCCCAGTCCCGCCAACGCCACCACCACGATGAAGAGCACCGCCACCGCCGTGGCGGTGCCGGTGACAAGGCCCAATTCATCGCGCGCAATTTCAGGAAGCGAGCGGCCATTCCGCCGCATCGATGCGACCAGGATGATGAAGTCCTGCACCGCCCCCGCCAGCACCGCGCCGATCACCAGCCAGAGAAAACCGGGCAAGAAATCCGAACTGCGCCGCCAGCACCGGCCCAAGCAACGGCCCTGCCCCAGCAATCGCCGCGAAGTGATGGCCGAACAACACATACTTATTGGTGGGATGAAAATTGACGCCGTCATTCAACCGTATCGCCGGCGTCACACGCTGATTGTTCAGTTCAACAACGCGCCGAGAAATCCACCGGCCATAGAAACGAAACGCAAGCACATAAATACAAGCCGCCGCAACGACGAGCCAGAGGCCATTCACTTTTTCCTGTGGATTGACGAAACCGACAACAAAGGCAAGCGCAACCGAGCCAAGAACGGCGAGAAATCCCCAAAGCACCAGCTTTAACGCCGACATGCGCGGCATCCTAGCATAAAAGGAAGAGGCGGGAGCGACCCAGGCTGTCCTTCGTGCTCGCGGAACGCGCGGCCTCTGAAGGCCCTCGTTCGACGCGCGCAATCAAGGGCATGCCTGGCCACTCCCGCTGAGACAGACGACGAGCAATCTTGGAAGGAGTATTTGTATTTTGTTGGACGCGCGTGTGAGAGATCAACCAGGTCGCCCCCGTCTTCCCTCTCGATCGGGTGATGCAATTCCTGCTCTGTTTTCAGCATTTTCCGGCATGTTTGTCCTCCATTCTGACACTTCACGCCATGCCGCACCGCTCTCTTCGCGCAGTCATGGAGGAACTCATCTAATAGTCAATCACTTCTGAGATACCCTTCTTTCTGGTTATCCAGCTGGTCTCGGCATTGCAACTCTGCTCGGTCAGTACCAATGACGAAAGGAGACTCACCATGTCTTCGTTGATGTTCATCATGCTCATCAACCTCCTTCCCTTCCCGATGCAAGCTGTCATGCTGATCGCCGAGTGGCTGATGAAACAGGCCCAACAAACCTACCGCTGATTATTTGCGCCGACCATGTCTCTTGAGGATAAAGAGGTATGGTCGTTGATTCGGATCGCCGGTTGAAATATAAATGTGCCTTCCAAGCTCGCTCGCTTTTCCTCTCTTGGAAGGGCACCCATGTTGGTCAAAGTGCGGCAGTCGAACGAGGCCCTTCTCAGGGCGCGCGTTCCGGGAGCACAGGACCAACGTGGGTGTCCTCCCAAGAGTCCCTAATTTCCCATACCTCTCCTAAGAGGAGTGGCCAGGGTTGCCCTTTACTGTGCGTATCGGACGAGCACAGTTTCATCGTGCGCGTTCTGCGAGCACGAAGGGCACCTGGCCGCAACTTTCTCCGGGTTCTCCGTCTTTCTAGTCCTCTTAGGGGGGCGGCCTGGTCGATCCTCGAGTGCGCGCGTCGAACGAGCACCTTCTGAGCGTGCGCGTTCCGCGAGCAAGAGGACGACCACACCCCCCCACTCTTTCCTCCAAGCTGGCTCGTTCTATTCTCTCAAGGACAGTCTGACTGCTGCTGCGGGCATCAGAGCCCTGTTGGTGCCTTGCCAGAGCGAAGCGCCGCGGCCCGTTCTTACGGGTGGTGCAGCCTGTTCGACGTTCCGTTCGACGATGAGTCGGAACGGAACTAGTTGCTGCACTAAGCGGGGCTTCGCCATGGCAAGCAACAGGGCTCTGTCTTTAGCGGCGGCAGCACGACTGTCCTTCCCCCCTTCTAATGGGGAATTCCCCCCAGCCCCCGGCCGCCGTTAGACTCTGTTCCACAATGGGACAGACCAGAGTCTACCTTCGCAGCCTCTACCGCCTGCCAGTCATCTACCCGGCGATGTACTGTGTAATGTCGACGGTCGGCGAAGGGACGATCACGAATCTTTCTGCGGTGGGATGCGCAATCGAAACCGATCAACCTCTGCTGGCAGACCAGGAAGTCGCATTGCGCCTACTACTCCCCGATCAACAGGATTCCCTGCCGATTGAACTCGCCCACGTACGGTGGGCAAAGGGCAAACAAGCCGGGATCGAATTCGTCCAAGTGGAACCCACCGCGAATCTCCGTCTACACGGTTTCGTATGGGACCAGATGGTCCAACGCGTCCACACGATTCAACAGCACCGCGTGATTTCTTAGCGGGCTGCGAAAAAACCATTCCGGCCCAGCATAATTTCAATGGCCGGCACATCCACGGCAAGAGGAGAACTTCTCTGCAGGATGCTCACATAGGTCAGACTTCTCACCCGCCCGCCCACTGGCAGATATTTTTCACCCACCCGACCCTCCGATTGCTTCGCAATCGATTTCCCGAGACGTGCCATTAGCCCGGGCGAGGGCTTCCCAATTCTCTTTAGCTCTCTTTAAGAGGAGTGGCCGACGCTGTCGTCACCCAAGATCATGTTGGGAGAATATTGGAAAGAATCTCCAGCACTCTGGATCAAATTCAGGAAAAGCATCCAAGGTTATAGCCATTTGGCTATTGGTTACATCCTATCCCTTCCGTTTATTGTGCGGCGATACTATAGCTCGTATTCTCACTCTCGCCTTCATTGCGAACGAGCAAACCTTGGTCAATCAGTTCTTTAATATCCCGCTGCGCAGTGGGAATAGAGCACTTCGCGATGACAGCCCACTTGCCAGCCGTAAGGTTGCCCTTGAAGCCATCGAGAACTCTATTGAGCATATTCCTCTGGCGTTCATTGAGAGAGACCCGTGCGTTGCGCTGCCAGAAATGGGCCTTACGCAAGACAGGAGTGCAGGCAACTTCAGCGGAATCAAGAGGGGGAAGGGAAAAGGTGTTAGGAACCATTGCCTGAGTCGTCTGTGCGACTTTCCTGAATTCCCGCTGCCGCCCTCCTAAAAGAGCCAAGCACAGCAGCCCGATTCCGATCCAGACCAACTCGCGGAACCGCCGGAGTAGCGCGAAGGTGATGCCGGTCACGTCGCTGTAGCCGAAGGCTTCCAACAACAGCAGATTGCCGCCGTCTTGGGCACCGAGGCTGCCGGGGATGAAGAAGGTGCTGCTTTTGATAAAGACGGAGAGGGCGCCGATAGAGATAGCGGAGAGGGCCATGGCAGGCCCCCCCAGATACCAGATGATGACGTACACTTCCAACGCTTCTGCTATCCAACCAAGAAAGAACAGCCCGGTGGAGGCACAAAAGGCCGGACGTCTGTGGCGGTAGAATCCCCAGATCGCTCGATCCAGTGACCGTAATCGTTCCTCGCGCGCTTCGAGATAGGCAATCTTCAGCCCGATCCTCCGCAAAAACTCCAATAGCCAGGTAAAGAGTCCTTGCCGCTGCACGAACACAAGGCCGGCACTCACAAAGGCCAGCAGGCCCACGCTCAAGAGTGCGGCAGGCAGGGTCTGACCGAATGACTCGTTCCTGTCTAACAGCCACACGCCCAAGTGCGATGCCGAGCAGAATGAAAAACACTTCGGCAATCGTCATGGTCGTTTTCGCAATGATGACCGAGGTGAACGCTTCCTCCATCGGCACATGATGCTTCCTGAGCAGATGGGCCTTGAGCGGCTCGCCGCCGACGTAGCCGGCCGGCGTGGTCATGTTCACCGCTTCACCGGCGGTCCGGATCGCGAGCACACGCCAGAACGGAATCTCCTTTGCCGACGGGCCAAGCGTGACTTTCCATCCGTACGCTTCGACGGCGTACATGATGGCGGAGGGAATCAGCATGACAAGGAGTGCGACCGGCCCGAGTTGCGCCGCCGCATCGTAGATGTTCCCTGGGCCGATATGCCAAACGATGAGACCGAGGGTGAGGAGGCCACCGAAAAGTAGGAAAAGTCTTAGCATGTTACGCCAGGGATCCACGGTGAGCGGAAAAAAGCAAACAGGTCACAGGGGACAGGACCTTTCGGGGAAGAAAAAGCAATTCGGAATTTCCATAGACTCTTACTAATACAATAGCACATTCCCCGCCATCTTTTGGCCGCGGCTGCCAGGGATGAGGAAGAGGAGGAAAATGGCGTCAGGAGCCATTTCCAGAGTCAACAGTGCGACTTTCCTGAATTTCCGCCGCACGCCCACGCAGCACCGCTAGACACAGTAGCCCGGTCCCGATCCATACCATCTCCCGGAATCTCCTCAGCAGAGCAAAGGTGATACCGGCGACCTCAGAGTACCCGAAATCTTGCAGTAAGAACAAGTTCCCGATGTCTTGGGCGCCAAGGCTGCCAGGGATGAAGAAGGTGGTGCCTTTGATAAAGACGGAGAGGGCGGCAATAGAGATGGCGGGGAGAGCCAGGGCAGGCCCCCCCAGATACCAGATGAAGACGTACACTTCCACCGCTTCTGCCATCCAACTAAGAAAGAACAGCCCGGTGGAGGAATACACGGCCGGACGGTTATGGCGATAGAATTCCAAGATCATTCGATCCAGCGACCGTAACTTTTCCTCACGCGCTTCGAGATAACCAATCTTCAGTCCGATCTTCCGCAAAAATTCCAATACCCCCGTAAAGAGTCCTAGCCGCTGCACGAACACGAATGCGGCAGTCCCAAACAGCAGTAGGCCGACACTCAGCCAAGCCGCGAGGACCTTCTGCCCGGTTGAGCCGTCGTCGCTGAGCGTCCAGAACGTGAGCACGACGCCCAAGAGGATGAAGAGCACTTCTGCAATCGTCTTCGTCGTTTTCGCTATGACGACCGAGGCGAACGCTTCCACCGACGGCACATGATACTTCGTGAGCAGATAGGCCTTGAGTGGCTCGCCGCCGAGGTAGCCGGCCGGCGTGGTCATGTTCACCACTTCACCGGCGGTCTTGATCGCGAGTACACGCCAGAAAGGAAGATCCTTCGCTGACGGGCCAAGCGTGACTTTCCATCCGTACGCTTCGACGACGTACATGATGACAGAGGGAATCAGCATGACAAGGAGTGCGACCGGCCCGAGTCGCGCGGCCACGTCGTAGATGCGTTCAGGACCGATATGCCATACGATGAAACCGAGGGCCAGGAGGCCGGCACAGAGAAGGAAGAGCTTAAGCACGGGTAGTGGCGGAAGGTCTGATTACCCAGAACAGCAGGAGCGAGAACACCGCAGATCCGATCGCGGCTATCCAGAGAAACCAGTCGAGCTTGCCGAACACAGCAAAAATCAGCACGATGACGGAAAAGTCTCGGCTCGCGACGTTTTTGAGCATGAAGTCCGACCAGGCAGTCTGCACCGGTGTCTTCCATCCACTCGCGGCCTTAATCTTTTGTGCCCGGGTGACGAGCCAGAACGAAAGCCCATTCCCAAGGACCGCTGCCGAACCCAGGGCAAGAGGAACCCACGCACCGTCGCTCCCAGCCACGCGCAGGTAGGAGCCCACGGCAATGCCGGCAAAGATCGCCATGTGCACCACATTGTCCATCACGATATCGAGCCAGGCCCCGAACGGCGATTCGGTGAACGTGAGCCTGGCCACTTCACCATCGCAGCAATCGATGATCGCCGCCAGTTGGAACAATAGCGCGGCAATGATGCCGGCGCTGTAGGTCCCGACGCCAAAGCCGGCGGCCGCGACCAACCCAATCAAGGTCGCCAGGATCGTAATGGCATTCGGCGAGAGGCCTGCGGCAAGAAAGATACGTGTGAACCAGCGGGAGACCTTCCGATTGAAGAACCGGTCGACGAAGCCCTCGAACTCGCCCTTGAGGGAATTGAAGAGCTTCTTCTCAGCGGCCTGCACGTCGGCAGCATCGCGCACGTCCTGATACCAGTGGGACCGGTTCGTTTCCGTAGACAGCACCCGCACATGCCCGTCCACCGCGGCCCTTTCGAGCCATCGACGAATCGGCACCGTCCCGGTTTCCACGTCGACTTGACCGGCAACGCTCATGAAACTGGCCGGAAGCACCACCAGGTCTGTCGCCACCAGCGCCGCGTCGTCCTGTCTCGATGTAATCGAGCGGAGCCGTCCAGCCTGCACCTTCACGCGCAAATTCGACCGGCGTGGCTGTCGATCTCGCTCGCTATCGGCCCGTGCCACGACGATCGCCTGTCCCTCCTGCACCTCATGGCGTAGGCTCTCGATCAAGGGTCCCGCAAACACCCCCTGCACGCCGGACAGGAGACAGAAGCCGCGAACTTCAGCAGCGAGCGATTCCCAGGTGCGGGGATCATCCAGCGGAAACTCACGAATCGGCATCCAGCGCACGGGGATCATCAGGCGTGGCCCTTTGCCCAACGCCTGTTTGAGCTGATCCTCCTCCGGCCCGACCAACACCATGAGCTGTCGAATGCCGGCGCGCTGCAGCGTCAACACCGTCCGCTGAAATAGGCCGATGCCCACCACGCTGGTGAGCGGACCCACCTCATCGGCATACAATCCGGCCGGCTCGCCGAACAGACTCACCGACGGCAAGAGAATCGCCGTGCTCAATCCCTGGAGGTCTGTCTGTTTCTGAACTGTGCTCTCGCTCATATTCTATTTCGTCTCTCGTATCTCGTCGTTCGTATCTGCAAGACCGGTCAGCGCTTCACGAGGAACGCTTCACGAATAACGCCGCTACAGTTTCGGCAACACATCCCGTTCCGCTTTCGTCACATCTTCCATAAAATCGATTTCGGTCCAGGGGAGT
The DNA here is from genome assembly GCA_963775905.1 of Nitrospirota bacterium. GTDB lineage: Bacteria > Nitrospirota > Nitrospiria > Nitrospirales > Nitrospiraceae > Palsa-1315. Next base: position 258,621 of record CAVZKI010000009.1, read on the forward strand.
CCACCGATCTTCTCATGCCCGACTTTGACGTCACGAAAAAAGCCCACAAGCGCATCCTCGTATTCCATCTGCCAGGCTTCGCGATCCACATGGGTCCTGAGCGACGCAACCACATGCGGCGTATCGGCCTGCCGGACCTTGAGAAACCCCACGCCTTCTCCGGCATAGTCATAGTGTAATGGCATCTGTCTTGGTCAGCGCAATCACACGCCCGCCTTCGACCACGACCATGCACTCCTCCCCGGTCTGCTTGACGGTTTCGTCCATGAGCAGCGCGTTCTCGTAGGGGGATTGCACCAAGCGACGCAAGATCTCTTGATGGAAGAGCACGTCTGCATCCATGACGATCGCGTCGTCATCCAATGCCGTGCGCGCGATCCAGAGCGAGGAAATGCTGCCGCGATGGAACTGCTCGTTCACGAGGAAGTTCACCCGCACGCCACAAGAGTTCGCTGCCACAGCCGCGCGAATCATCTCCTGCTTGTAGCCCACAACCATGTCGGCACAGTGAATACCGACGCCCCGAAGCGACGTAAGGTAGCGATGCAAGAGGGTCTGCCCGCCGATCTCGATGAGGCACTTAGGGCGATGTTGCGTGACCTGCCACAGGCGCTTCCCGACCCCGGCTGCGAGGATGATGGCTTTCATGCTGTGCCGCAGATCCGTTCAAATGCGTCGAGGAATCCGACCAACTGCGCCTCCGTGAGGGCGCCCATGTTCGCCACGCGGAAAATCTTGCTCTCGAGTTGGCCTTGGCCCGCATAGATCACGTAGCCCTGCTCTCTTCAGCCGATCGTGCAACGACTGATAGGTCACGCCCTCGGGAAGATGATAGGCGGTGATCGTGTTGGACTGTTTGTCGGGAGTCAGGAGCGGCTTCACGCCGAGTTTCGCCATGCGGTCTCGGATTAAGGTCGCAACTTTCTTATACCGCTGAATCCGCTTGGCGACCCCTTCCTCCATGAGTTCGTTCAACGCTTCGTCGAACGCGTAATAGACCTGCACAGCCGGCGTGAACGGAATCGTCCCGCGGCCCTGGTCATCCACATATTGAGTGATGTGGAGATAGATCGACCGTCTGGGGTAGGCACGCATCCGCTCTAGAAATCCCTTGCGGACGAGCACAAAGGACAGGCCCGGGAATCCCTGAATACATTTTCCGGATGTGCCCGCCACCATATAGATGTGAGACCCGGCGATATCCAGCGGCTCTCCTGCCAAGGCACTGACCGCGTCTAGAATGAACACCCGGTTCTGGCTGTCGACGACATCCGCGATCTCCTTGACCGGATTGATGAGCCCGGTGGTCGTCTCATGGTGGACCATGCCGACAGCATGCGCTTCCGGATGTTGCCGCAGCGCGAGCCGCAACCGTTCAGGATCCGGCCTTGTCGTCCAATCGTATTTGAGTTCGGACACGCCCAGGCGATATAGGCCGACCATCTGGGAAATGCGCTCGCCGTACACGCCGTTGTTGAGCACCAGCATCCGTTTGCCGTGCGGGAGCGACGACATGACGGCGGACTCCACCGCCGCAGTTCCCGATCCAGTCAACACCACAGCGGCATAATCCGCTTCCGCCCCCGGCACAAAGAGCTTCAGCAGCTTCGCCTGAATCCCGTGCAAGAGTTCGGTAAATTCCGACTCCCGATGGCAGACATCCGGACGCAACAGCGCCTGCCGCACCCGCTCCGAGACATTCACCGGTCCTGGATTCAATAGAACCATATCTTCACTTGTCCCCGTCTAACCGATAATCGATTGCCACGTTCACTGCGCGCACCGAGCGATCACCTTCTGTAGCGTGCGCGCTCTGCGAGCACGAATGGCAGTCCGACCGATCCGCTCATTCTATCGCTTTCATGAACCGCTTCGTAATGTCCGGCGGATCAAGCATCACGCGCCCGACATCTTCCACCATCTCGTTGACTTTCACCAGCAACATGCTCGGCCCGTCTTTCTTCAGCATGTCTTTGAACTCGTAGACGAGGTCTTCGCGTTCCCGCACCCGTTCGACGTTCACATACCCGGCCGCCTTCGCCACCTTCTCAAGTGGGACCACATTGGAAATCGTCGGCTGATTGCCGGTACTCCCGTAGACCTCGTTGTCGAACACCACATGAATAAAATTCTTCGGCTTGAGCGCGCCGACCGTGGCCAAGGTGCCCATCCCCATCAGCACATTCCCATCACCGTCGAATATTACGACTTGCTTTTTCGGCTTGGCCAGCGCCACACCCAGCCCAATCGCCGACGCCGAGCCCATGGACCCGATCATATAAAAATGGGTCGGACGATCGGCAATTTTGTAGGCCTCACGCGAGGGAAACCCGTTGCAAATGATCACCGGCTGATCGGTGAGTAGTTCCAACAAAGCCGCCATGGCCATCGCCCGACTCTGCATGGTCCCCTGCTCAGGCCTCATGGGTTGTCCTCACGCGTCACAGAGATACGCTTCACGTCCGTCATGGGTGCAACCCTTTCACGACACCTTTCGTCATCAAGAGGGCGACGGGGATGCGCTGCTTCATGAACGTCTCCGCCAGCCATTTCAGATCGTCAATCGCCGTCTTTTCCGATAGGGTGCGATGGGGAATCTTCATCGTGTCGAGAAACTGCGGCATCACTTCGCCCATCACCAGATGTTCCGGTGCATCTTTGCCTTGATAGCCGCGCCAGGACACAATCAGAATGCAGGGCTGGCAGTAAATCACATTCAACGAAATGAGAGCGTTGAGAGACGTACCCAGTCCAGAATTCTGCATGAGCACGGCGGGGATCTTGCCGGACATATAGGCCCCGGCCGCCATGGCAACCGCTTCATCTTCGCGAACGGCCGGAGTGTAGAGACGCCGCTCCATCAACTCGGCAATAATGCCGCCCAGGACCGAATCCGGAACCCCCGTAAAGAAATCCACCCCAATATCTTGTAGCGCTTGGACGAACGCATCGCTTTCAATCATCCTGTCGGTTCCTCGCCGCTACGCACATGGAAAAACGCGCGCATTATAAGCTATGCCTCAAGGCATTCTCAACAAAACTGAGGGAGTTGCGCCATATGATCGGCCATGGTAGCGTTCTGACATGATCGGACGGCAGAGACATCATGTGGGCCGACAGCTTGTGCTACTGGGGCTCCTGCTCTGTATGAGCCGCCCCTTTCTCGCCCATGCGGGGCCGATGGTGAACGATCCGAACGGTTTTCAAAACCTGGCCTGGGGTGTTGCCCTGACCGCGACGCCGGACTTGGAAGTCACCAAGGCAGGCCCGCATGTGAACGAGTTCCAATTGAAGGATAGTCAGCCGTTGTTTGCCGGAATCCCGGTCGAGAGCGTCCGCTTCTTGTCGGTCGATGAACAATTCGCCCGCGTGACAATCCGCTACCAGGGGGACGATCGGCACAAACAGATCCTCACCTATCTGGAACAACAGTTCGGCCCCCTTGAGCGCATCCCCGGGCAGATGATGCGGGGCCTCAATCAGCAGTATAATTGGCGCGGGACCGATACCGAGATTAACTTGACCTACCATGCGAACACGGAGCGTGGATTTATTTTTATCGACAGCCGTACCCTGGCCCCTCGGTTCAACGACCATATCACTGATTCAGCGGAGTAACATGCCTCGCCGTCCCCACACAGACCCTTGGATCCGTCGCACCTCCCTCGTCTGCCTCCTCTTCTCGATCATCCTGCAGGGCACCCTGGCATTCGCCGTGCCGATGCAGAACGATCCAAACGGGTTCGAGGGGATCCCCTGGGGCGCAACATTTTCGGAAACCGACACCTTCATGAAAGTCGAGGACACCGGTCGGTCTCAAACCTATGAACTGAAGACCGGGGCTCCTTCGCTTGGCAATGTAAAGGTCGACTCCATGCGATTCGTAACCTCCGAAGGCAAATTCGCGCGTGTCACCGTCCGCTACCAAGGCAAGGCGACCCACGATCAGATTCTTGCCTATCTCCAATCCCTCTATGGCTCGCTCGACCGCACGCCGGGACAGATCGCCGGCGGCCCCGTTAAATTCTGTAGCTGGACTGGTTTCGAGACCGATGTGAACCTCCGATACGAGACCGGCACCGATCGCGGCATCATTTTTTTCGAGAGCCAGGAACTCCGCCACAAAATCACCGAAGGCAATTCAGCCACCGTGTTTTAACAGATACCCCCTGCCTAATCGTCCGAAGTTTTTCGCAGGATGCTCAAAAAGTTCGTCCGGCAAGGCCGCAGCTGATGAAAGCACCGGAGGCGTAACTCTTCTCACCCGCCCACCCCAAGCTGCCAAGGCAGCTTGCTCTCCGAGTGGGCTACGTTGAGGATGCTATCGAGGCGAGAACGACGCATGGGAAAAGGCGCGTCTCGGCGCGCCGGGGTCGGGCGGGTGAGAAGAGCGACTTTTTCAGCATCCTGCCAGGAAACCCGCGCCAATTGTGCCCAGACGCCCAACTACCCCCCCATCTGGAGGGGCCTCCATCCCCTCTCTTGAGGGATGGTCGAAATCCTTGAGTGCGGTATTCTCAGTCTGTCGCGCGGGGGACAGAGGAACCGCGGCGGAACTACTGAGGAGGCACCGATGAAGCTGGAGCACCCAGTTCTCAAGATTAACAGTCAGAAAGCTCATTCGCTCTTGGATCGGCGCTATGCCGAGCGGGTTCCGATTCGGTACCGAATTACCTACTCCGGAGAAGAAGGCGCACGAATCGTCACAGGAGAGGGAGCCTTGAAAGACCTCTCCAAGACTGGCTGCAAGATCTTGGGCGCGACCACGAGCTCGCTGGGTAGCCGCATCACTCTGCTTCTAGACCTTGAGGATGGGCAAGCCCCCATGCGCCTCACCGACGTCCTCGTCTCCTGGATCGCCAGAGACTCGTTTGCCGTCAGGTTCCCCAAGCTGTCACCAGAAGAAAGGAAGCGGCTGCAAGAAGTTATCTTCAAAAATATCAGCCTGTCGTCCCTGGACGATCAAAGGACGGCATTCCGCATTATTTAGGCGTCGATCCAACGCCACTGAGGGAATCATGCTTACTCACATCGCCGCTCCCGTCACCGCAGTAGCTGAAGGCCCCCGCCAATCCGAACGTCGGGACGGCGTCCGTACCCCGACAATCCTCAGCTTACTCTATTCCGGCATGGATTCTGGCCAGATGCTGATGGGTGACGGCGGCGTCACCAACCTTTCATCGAGCGGGATCGGAATTAGCGGGGATCGATCGGTCACACCCGGCATGGAAGTGGCCCTCTTTGTTGACCTTCCTGGAGTGGAGGAGCCACTGTGCATTGCCCAGAGCCGGGTCTCCTGGGTCGAGGGACGTCGATTTGGAGTGGAGCTCGGGACTCTGAAGTTGGAGGAGAAGAATCATCTGGGATTCTTCTTGTGGGATTGCGTCACACCCTCAGGCCGCGACGGCGGCATCTGAGACCGTAGCAGGGACTAAGGAGGTGCCCTCATGAAACGAGAACAGGTCTCATCTGGAAGCAGGCTTCAGTCTGTGGCGGAAGCGGTGAATCGGAGGCAAGCCCCCCGGCCCCCGGTAGAATTTGGATTGATGTACTCAGCCCAAGACCGTTCCGGCGAGATCCTCATGGGCGATGGCATGGTCACAGATCTCTCGCCTACGGGATTGGGCATTCGCGGCAACGCTTCGGTCACGCCGGGGATGGAACTCACGATTTTTCTCTACCTCCCCGACGGACAAGACCCGCTGTTCGTGATGGAAGCGAGGGTGGCTTGGACCTCAGGACGTCGGTTCGGAGTCGAGATCCTCAAGATGAACCTACGGGAACGAACCCGACTCCGTTACTTCTTGTACTCGAATCTCGCGCATTCCAATTAGACTGACCGCCTGCTGCACGGAAAACCCAATGACCGGACGACGACGGACAGGCAAAGGAGTGACGACCCACTCCCCAGTTCAGGTCACTGACCGCAGGGCGGCTCAGCGGGTCCCTGTTCAGATCATGGTTCGCTTCTCAGCAACAGATAGCTTCCAACATGTTGGCGATGGGGTGGCCCTTGACCTGTCCGAGAGCGGGTGCAAACTCTGCAGCGCACAGGTGTTGCCCATAGGAAGTTTCTGGGATCTCTACCTGACAATCCCTGAGACGTCCCGTCCGGTTCTCATCTCGGAGGTTCGGGTGATCTGGGCCGTGGAGAACGAATACGGAATCGAATTTCTTCGCGTCACGGCGCGAGAGCTGACCCGGCTACGCCATTTCATCTGGAAACATATGAACCGCTCCACACTCAGAGGTGGGCCTCCCTTGTTTACACTCGTTGACCATTCGAGCCCACGACGGCCACATCTTAAATCCCTGCCCTAGTCCGACATGAACTGTCCTACTGCGGTGAACTCCGTCGCACGAGGCTTGGGAAGGTAGAAGACCGGAGCCTCTCCCTCCCTCCCTAATAATCACATCATTCCAATCACGCTCGCCTCAATGCTATTCCGCATTCATTCCACCACGAACACACCAGGCGCGCTGGTCGAAAGCCTTACTGAGGCCGAGCACGGCGCCATTGCCGAAGCCCACACCCCACATGAGGGCAGGATTCTCCGCATGTGCCGACGCTGACCAATAGTTGGTCGACTGGACATTCAGAAACGGATGGCCGGATGACAAAGTCGGGCCCGGAGAGGCCACGGACGGATCCACCAGACTGGCCAGCTCTGGGAGGGACGGCAGGCGCCAGCCTTTTCGGCCTCCGACGGCTTTATTGGCGCAGGTCAAGCGGACGTTTGACGAGGATACCGCAGTCGTCTGCGGGGACCTTTCCCAGACCAAGCCGGTTTCTTTATCCAACACCGCGTCGCTGTTGAAGGCCATCAGGATGACGAACCGCTGCGCCGCCGGCAGCGCCTGATCCCACCGCAGCATGTGGTTGTCCTCGGCACTACCGCTCTTAGTGCTCTCTCCGCCTCCACTGCCGCTCTTAGTGGCCGCCAGGATCTGATCGAGCTTGTCCGAAATCTGCCTAAACTGTTGCTGCTGCGAAGTTGGATTCTGCGCCCCAGCGGGCGCGATCCCTGGGCCACCGCTCGTCAGGAGTAGCCCTCCAAGTACGAGCGTGCCCACACTCACTACTAGAAACCGTCGTCTCTTCATCACTCCCTCCTTGTTGGTTGTGTTGATATGACACTGACTGCTGCTCGGCCTTCTGCGCTCCTGAGAACTTCTCCCCACTTTGGAGGAGCACTAGGTTCAGGAGCAACGCCAGGCGCGGACACAGCAGACGCCCGCACGGTCGCGATGGACGCGTGCCTCAGCCCTTTCAGGTGACTGGTCAAGGCTGGAGCGAGAACGGTCTGCGTGAGGGTGCCGTCGCTGATGCGCTGTATCTGACGCCGATCCGAAACGGACCAGCCATCCAGACGAAAAAATGATGGCCGCATGATTAGGCGTCGAGTTGTGCGTGAGTGAGTGCAAACGGGAGACCGCCGGCAGGGAGCACGTCAACCGTTGAACGTTGGCGAGATCCATGTGAGCAACCCTCTGATGCGCGATGTCCAGCTCTAGGATTGCTCTAGAGCAACCTCGCGAGGAGTCTGGCTTATACGGCAGATTGCTTTTCTCTGTCAAGTGCTTCTTACGAAGGAGGCTTGAACAACATTTCCATTTTCTTCGCCGATCATGATGACGGCAGAAGCTGGATGCGGCGGGTGCGGCTCGTGATCGGGGGTCTGGCCAACATTCTCCTTGCATTCAAGACTCACCGCATAAGCCCTACCTGAAACAGCTCACTTGCGGTTCCTATCCAATGCTTGCCCCCTAGACGCGCTGCATGCTAGGATTCCGGTGAGTAAGCACTCACTTACCATGAAGAAGCGGACCAAACAGACCACGAAAGGGAACGGGCAGCGGGCTTCTGCGCGCGATCGTCAGGCCAGCCTCATCGTGGCTGCCGCTTCGCTCTTCGCCGCGAAAGGGTTCAACGGCACCACAACAAAGGAAATTGCCAAAGCAGCGGGCGTGAGCGAGGCCTTGGTCTTCAAATACTTTCCGACGAAACGGACGCTCTACGCCGCAATTCTGGCAGAAAAAGTGACCGTCAACGAACTGCTCGAAGCGGTGGAGGCGGCGGCCAAAAAACACGACGACCATCGCGTGTTTACGATGATTGCGAGCTATCGCATTCGCCCCGGCGTCGATTCGACGCTCTTACGACTCCTCTTGTTCAGCGCGCTGGAAGGACACGAACTATCCGAGATGTTCTTCGGCAAGCACCACAAAGTGTTCTACGATCACCTCGCCGCGTACATTCGCACAAGGATTGAAGACGGCGCATTTCGCCCGGTCGATCCCCTCCTGGCAGCCCGCGCGTTCATCGGCATGGTCGTCCATCACCGTCTACTCCATGAGATCTTCGGAGTTCCGATGCATCAATCCCATGAGGACACGGTGGCAACCTACGTCGACCTCTTCCTCACCGGACTGATCAAGAGCCGGCCAGCCGTAAGCCGCCAGGGAGGCGTTCGCGATGAATCCCCTGAAACAACATCCGATTGTCACGCTCGGGGTCATTATTTTCTTTGCAATCACGGCCCTCGTCGTGTTTCGCCTCAGCAGCGGCGCCAAGACCGACACCCGCAAAGCCCGGGTCATCACCGTCGCCACCGTGGCGCCGCTGAAACAGGACCTGGACATTCGACTCACCTATACCGCCGACATCACCCCCAACCAAGCGGTCAATCTGTTCTCACGGGTTGACGGCTACATTGCCAAGATCTACGTCGATAAAGGCGACTTGGTCAAAGCCAACCAGCTTCTGATCGAGATCGATCACACGGATTATCAGCATGCCGTCAACCAGGCCAAGGCAAACCTGGCTGCAGCCAGAGCGAGAGTCGCGCAGCAGGACGCCAGTGTCCGCAACACCACCCTCACGCTCAATCGGATGCAGGCGCTGATCAAAGACCAGTTTGTCTCGCAGCAAGATCTGGATAACGCGCAGGTCGCGTACGACGCGGCGGCGGCGGCGCTCGACTCACTCCGCGCGCAGGTCCAGCAGATGGAGGTCGCCCTGGCGCAGGCCGAGACGAACCTGGCCTACTCGTATATCCGCGCGCCCTTCGCGGGCTACGTAGCCGAGCGCAATCTCGATCTCGGCGCCTATGTCAGCGGGGCAACTGCCGGCACCTCCACCATCTCGCGCGGGATTCTCACCCTCCATGAGATCCAGACGGTCCGCATTCTGATCGAGGTCGTCGAGAAAGACGTCCCGCTCATCCAGGTGGGTCAAAAGGCAGAAGTTCGCGCCGAGGCCTATCCCAATCGCGTCTTCGAGGGCACGGTCACCCGTGTCGTCCAGGCGCTGAACCGAGCCACCCGCACAATGACGATCGAGGTGGATCTCCCCAACAAGGATCATGTCTTGAAAGGCGGCATGTTCGCCCGCGTAGAGGTCCTGGTCGGCACCCATCGAAACACGATTCAGATCCCCATTGACGCAGTGAGTCGATTGGAAGAAGCCCAATATGTCTATATTGTGCGAGAAGGAAAGGCCCAGCGGGTGCCGGTGGAAATCGGAGTCCGCGACGAGAACCGGGTGGAGATCACCAAGGGATTGGACGGGTCGGAGCAGGTGATCGTCTCCGGGAAAGACCTCGTGCACGATGGCACCCCCGTGGAGACCCAACCGCTAACCCGTGAAAGTGACTGAGGTGATGAGGTGAACCTGCCACTTTAGGCTGACGCGGACGTTTCACTGTAAGCACTACCCTTAGCATCTCACGTCACGCACTCAGCACTCATCACTCACTTCTTCCATCATGTGGCTGACCCTCCTCGCACTTCGCAATCGCATCGGCATCCTGATGCTGTCCTTGGCCATGGTGATCCTGGGCGCCACCTCCGTGCAGCGGCTACCGGTCGATCTCTTTCCACAGATTCAAGTGCCCGTCGCCTTCGTCGGCGTCATCTATAAAGGCGCGCCGCCGCTCGACATCGAACAGAGTGTCGTCTATCCCATCGAGAAAGCCGTCAGTTCTGCGTCGAACGTCGAGCATGTCGAGTCGTTTGCAAAGCAAGGCATCGGCGCGGTGCAGATCTGGTTCAACTGGGGCGCGGACATTAACGTCGGCCAGATGGAGGTGATGCAACGCATCACCCAGATTCTCAACAGCCTCCCGCCCGGCATTCTGCAACCCTTCATCGTCAAGTTCGACGTCTCCAATATCCCTGTCTCCCTCGTGACGGTCTCCAGCGACGATCTCGACGAACGGGCCCTGTACGACCTGGCCTCTAATACGGTTGCGCCGCAGATCGAACAGATCGCCAACGTCGCCGCTGCCACCGTGGAAGGCGGGAAGATCCGCCAGATCAACATCAATCTCGACCCGGCACTGTTGAATGCCCGGAGCCTCTCGATCCTCGACGTCGTCAAATCCGTGAAGGCCGCCAACCTCATCCTCCCTTCGGGCGACATCAAAGCCGGCAATCTGGACTACAACGTCTTCACCAATAATCAGTTCCGCACGGTCGACCCGATCCAGGACGTGATCGTGAAGGTCAACCCGCAGGGCAGCCCCGTGCGCGTGCGGGATGTCGGGACCGTGACCGATTCGTCGGACATTCAGACCAACATCGTCAGGACGGACGGGGCCAGAGCCGTGTACTTACGCGTCAATAAACAGCCCATCGCCAACACCGTGGAGGTGGTGGATGCGCTACGCAAGGCCCTGCCGACGATGGTCGGCATTCCGCCCAGCGTGAAGCTCGGCATTTCTTTCGACCAATCGGTCTACATCCGCCAGTCGATCAGCAACCTCATCGAGCAGGGGCTGCACGGATCGCTGCTGGCCGCAGTGGTCATCTTGATTTTCCTCCGTAATTTTACGAGCACGCTGATCATTTCCGTCGCCATTCCCCTCTCGATCATGGTGACCTTCATCGTGCTGTACTTCTCCGGGCAAACCCTGAACGTCTTCACCCTGGGAGGCCTGGCCCTCGGGATCGGCCGGCTCGTCGACGATTCCATTGTGGAACTCGAGAACATTCAACGCCATCTCAACACCACGCCCCGCCGCTGGGACGCGATCCTGGAAGCGGCCCGCGAGGTGGCGATGCCCATTCTCGCCTCGACGATCACCACGGTCGTCGTCTTCCTCCCGATTTTCTTCGTCGCCGGGATTGCCCGCTTGCTCCTGATTCCCCTGACCATCACGATCGCGATCTCGCTCTTCACCTCCTTCTTCGTCTCCCGCACGGTGACCCCGGCGCTCTGCTACAAATTTCTCAAGCCGGAACAGGAGTCTCACCGTTCGATGCCGGCATGGTTCATGCGCCTGATGGATTGGAGCCGCGAACGGTACGAGTCATTGGACAAAGGCTACGAGGAATCGCTCCGCTGGGTCTTGGCCCATCGCCGGCGCTTCATCACCGGCATCTTGCTGCTCTTCGCCGCCTCGCTCGCGCTGGTACCCAAGATCGGTACGGAGTTTTTGCCGGTGTCGGATGAAAGCCAGTTCCGCATCGTCCTACGCGGACCGGTCGGTCAGCGAGTGGAGAAAACCGAGCAGCAAGTGGCCGAGGTCGAACAGGTACTGCGGGCACAGATCCCTGCCGAGGAGCTGGAAACCATCGTCTCCAGTACCGGCGTGTTAGCCCAGGGCCGTTCCTCCCTGTTCAATCCGAATACCGGTCCCCATACGTCGGGCATCTCCGTCCATCTCGTCACGCCGGACAAACGGAAACGAAACCAAGTGCAAATCATGAACGACGTGAGGCCCAAAGTTTTAAAACTCTTTCCGGGCGTCGCGATGTTTTTCGATCCGGGCGGGCTCATCAAACGAGTCACCAGCTTTGGGTCGCAAAAATCCGTCGACGTGGAAATTTACGGCTACGATTTCGAGAAAGCGCGGGGTGTCATCCGGCAAGTCGAAAGCATGATGCACCAAATACCTGGCCTGGCCGACATCGAAGTCAGCCGCGAGGAGAACTATCCCGAGGTCAACGTGGTGGTGGATCGAGAGAAGGCTGCCCTCCTTGGCATCAGCGAAACGGACGTAGCCAACGCCGTGCTCTTCTCACTCAACGGCAACGGCCCAACCGACCCCATCATCTACACCGACCCTCAAAACGGGAACGAGTACTACATCAGCGCCTGGCTCGCGGAAGAACACCGGAAGGATCTCACAGACATCGAGAATATCATTTTGACTTCACGAGCCGGAGAACCAGTCCTCCTCAAAAACGTCGCCTCGCTCAAGCTCAATGCCGGTCCGGTGAAGATCGACCGCAAGTACTTTCAGCGGGTGGTCCATCTGACCGCCAACCCTGTGGACCGGGATCTCGGCGCCGTCGCCACCGACCTGGAGGCGGGCTTTGCCAAAATCCAGCTCCCCACAGGCTTCAGCATCCGGTTGGCCGGCCAGATTCAACAACAGAGAGAAACGTTTGAGGGGCTGCTGTTTGCGACGATCCTGGCGCTGGTCCTCGTCTATATGGTGATGGCCGCCCAGTTCAAATCGCTGATCGATCCCTTCGTCATCATGTTTTCGGTCCCGATGGGCTTCCCGGGCGTGATTCTGATCCTCTTCCTGACCGATACAACCCTCTCCACCACGTCGATGATGGGCATCATCATGATGCTGGGCATCGTGGTCTCAAACGGCGTCCTGCTGGTCGATTATACGAACGTGCTGCGGCGGCGAGGGCGGGCGTTACACGACGCGGCGGTCACCGCTGCGCGAACGCGCCTCCGGCCCATTCTGATGACCTCCCTCGCCACCGTCCTTGGACTGCTCCCCATGGCCATCGGCTGGGGAACCGGCGGCGAAACGAACGCCCCATTGGCGCGCGCGGTCGTCGGAGGACTCAGCGTCTCGACGACCCTCACGCTCTTTCTCGTCCCCACGATCTATGTGATCTTAGAGGAACGGTTCCCCCGCCATGCGGACAAGGCCACGCAGGATACCGACTGGATACCGGCAGAACCGGCTGATCAATAGCAGGATACTGGAAGGTTGAGGCTCAGGCTGCATTGAATCAACTCGAATCTTCGCTCGCCTTGACCTCGACCTCAGCCTGCTTAGCGAAGCTGGTTGGTTACCCGAGGGTGGGAAAGAGCGCCTTCAGTTGCATCGCCAAGCCAATGTCCCCGCTGATCTTGAGCCGGCCCGACATGGCAACGGCTGGTCCACTCAACTGGCCCTTCAGAATCTTGATGCAATCCTCTCCCGCCATCGAGAGCACTACGTGCGGGTCCGCATGCATCCCCTCTGCGACCTGACAGGCCCCTTCCCGGATCGTGAGAATGTACTGCCCGCCCTGCGCGCCGCTCAGATCGAATTGGTAGACCGCATCAAGATCTTCGGCGGCATCTGAATCGAGCCGACCTGGGAGAAGCTGAAAAAACTCTTTGACCGTGGTGGGGTTCATGGCTCGTGGGAAGGCGAGAGCCTCTTGGATCGATACCGGGAGCCGCGGTGCCGCGGCCCCCGGTCCCTTCCTAGTAACGGAGCGTGACCGTCGCGGTACTGCGACGCGCGCCGAAAAAGTCTTTGGAGAACGCCTCGACGACGGCAGGGTCATAGCCCTTGCAGCTGAAAATGTCGAGGTAGGCGTTGTTCGTATCGTTCGCAAAATGGCCGCTGATCAACGAGGTCGAGATCAGCTGCACCATGGAATAGCCGGCCACGCGGCCTGAGCCGAAATCGACGACCTGGCACTCGCCAAAACGCTTCATGTCGATGAGCTCGCACAGCTCGACGACATAGCGACGGATATGGTCGGCATTTCGGATCAGGTCGGGATGACAATCTTGGAGATCGACGGCGGTACAGAGTCCCCACGCCTTCCCCTCACCCACCATCTCCTGGGGGGCAATGGAAGCAGCTACTGGGGACTCGGATGGAAAGATCGCGGACTCGGAGTCAGGCGAGCTATTCATAGAGGTTGTACACCTTTCTGTTAGGAGGGTGAAAAAACTGTGACGGTGGACCGTTATTTCGGACTATACCACGAAACTTTTCACATCGAAGCAGGATGGATGAAACTTTTTTTCACACCGAGGCGTTCAGGGGCCACTCGATCGATTGACAAGGTTCTCAGCGGTCGGAGAGAATGCCGCACATGGCTAATGTCACTCCATCAAAACCAAACTCGACTCCGCCCTCAGCCGACCTCCCCGATCGCCTCTGCACCTGGTGCCAGGTGCCGATGAAGAAGCGTCTCGTCGGCGGCAAGCAGTTCGTCCACTACACCTGCCCGAAGTGCGTCTTCCAGCACACAACCAGGCTCGGCCCAAAACCACCCAGCCCCGCGCACTAGCCAGGCTGTCTAGGTTGAGGTCAAGGTTGTGTTTTGTTTATCTGGTCTCACTTGGTCTCATCTGGTTAGTTTGAGCTTCAACCTAAAAAACGCTGACAGACTTTTCAACAATCCAACTAGCGCGGAACGGCTACCGGCGTGAAAAACTGGTCTGCACGTGATCGTCGAAGATATGGGCCAGTCGCTCCTTGTCCTCCGGACTGATCGAGGTGATCTTCGCTCCGAACTTAGGGGAACGCACGTGGATGACTTGCAGCCCACAGGTCAAGGTTCTCCCTTGCTCAAGCTCGATCACGAGCTGGAGCGAATCGCCGCTCTTCACGAACAAGCGGCTCTCAATCCGGACGCCTGTCTCGCTGACATCCAGAACCTTGCACGGCGCCGAGAGAGCCCCCCGCTGGAGACGGCCGCCCCGGCTTACCTCGACACGTGACCCTTTTCGCTTGAACCCCATCGGCTCCGGCCTCCTGTTTTCGACATCATAGCAAGCGGCCACACAACTCAAAAGGAAATTGCCAAATGGAGCTACAGCTTTTGCTCAACAAGGGCGCGCACCTGCTCCATGCGCTTGCGATTGACGCCCAGATCGCCGTAACCGGTGCGGGAGGCGGAGCGGAAGTGGATGGTCTTGGTTTCATCGTCGAACAGAAATTCGACATCGTCAACGAAGCGAAGCAACAGGCTGGTGGCTTCGTAGTGGAGGTAGGTCTCGTCTTCTTCGACGAGCTGCATGCGTGGCAAGGAACGGATGACTTCCTTGAGTGCCTCCTTCGCCTCAGCCCGAGACTTACGATAGCGAAATGGCGCGATGGCATGGCCCTTATCCGGGGCCTGCGTCGAGACGCAATTGGGGCTGGTGGGGCAGGGTGCTAAGGTACGAGGGTTCATGTGACACCTGGTAACGCCTTACAAGGGATGGGCACTCACAATGTCGCGCAACCAGATCTCACAAATCAATACCGCGTCGGGAGGGATGAGGTCCGGAATGCCTTTGTCTCGATAGGCCAGGTGCGGACTCACTGCGGACTTTCCGATAGCCGCCGACTTTCATGCCCATCAACGCATGCTCGACGCCAGCGATCGCCTCACGCCGCCCGAGCACAATGGTGCGATCGACGAACGTGACGCCGTCCTACGACTCGTATCATCTCTTTCGGAAGGTGCTTTGCCTGAGTCTGCGTTCAGCGGAACCTCATCACCCTTGTTCAGAAAAATCCTCATATTGAACATGACGCGGTCGCCTTTGTTCGCAGGCGTCCCGTTCGCCTTCTCGTTCCTCAAGGAGCTTGAGACCGCTGAGTCGTTTCATCGGATTAATACAAGAGCGTTCTGGGTGTCGCCCCTGTTTCTCCCCGCTCTGCCACCACGACCGACACGCGGCCGACAACTCGCCCGTCTTCGGTTTCGACATCCACACGCCAGTCCCCCGGATCGAGCCGTTGCTTGAATGTATAAGCTCGGTAGCCACCTTCACGACCGCCGGCAATCTTGATCGGAATCTTGTCGGCATGGGTGAAGGGCTTGTCACTGTTCGTTCGGAAGTACCAATGGTGGTAGACGGTGGTGTTCAGCGCCACCGGGGCAAAGACGGCGGTGAAACAGTAAACCGGCTCATCGGCTGGATACGGATTCTGCGAGCGCTTCCACACTTGATACCATTCGCGATCGAAACTGAGCGCAAACCGGTCGTCCTGCTTCTGCACCTCGCGATACATGCCGCCGAACTTCATCGAGAGCGGCACGGGCGGAATCCAATTCAAGAAATAGAACCCGACCAGGAGGCCAATGAGGGCAATCGCGGGTCCTCCGACCAATATCGTTTCCTTCTGCGACCGTTCTGGATTGCGTTGATAGATCAACTGGACCACGCGCAGCGTCACTCCCACGCTCAGCGCGGCTCCGAGCAGGAACACCCATGTTCCGATGGTCCCGACCATAACGGGCAGGAAGAACGTGAAGAAGCTGAAGCTGGCCAGCGCGTAAAGGGCAACGAGCAGGCGCAGGTTCGAGAGGCGATCGCGCAAGAATTCGTTGGCCATCAGCAGCAGGACAAGCACGCCTAGGAAGACCCCGGTGCGTGTGAGCGTCGCACTGCGCGAGTAAAAAATGGCATAGGCGCTGAAGAGCCCACCCAGGAGAAACTGCATGGCCATCGGATAGTAAGGCCGAGCCTTGATCAGGAGTCTGGCGAACGACGAGCCTTGAGGTTCGATTGCGGCCGGCTCCACCGAGGCCACGCCAAGACGACCGGTGAGGACAATGAGAAAACCGAGCGCTGCGAGGTAGAGGAGGAGAATCAGATTGTCTTGCAGGCGATCGATGCGCGTCAGTGTCAAGGTGTCGTAGGTGACGCCTGAAGTAAAGAACAGGGCCGACATGAAGGGATTTGCCAGAACGGTCCTGACTGTGGAGGAGGAAAGCATGTGCCTAAACTTCAGGATATTCTTAAGATTGTCAATTGAACGGGAGAAAGCGGACAGCTCAAATACTGTTGCGGCACGCGAGACCTTCGATAGTCCGCACGTATAACGCAAGTGAATAGCCCGCAGGATGCTCAAAAAGTCCGTCCAGCAAGGCCGCAGCCGATGAAAGCACCGGAGGCGTAGCCTCTGGGCTACGTTGAGGATGCTTTCGAGGCGAGAACGATGCTGGCGGGCTTTTTCAGCATCCTGCTAGACGAAGGGAGGGAGAGGCGCATAGACGACCGGATAGCCGATCAGCCGTTCTAACCACCCAGCCATGGCTTCTTCTTTGAGTGGTGCCCGGTTTAGGCGAGCCTCGATCTGGAACTGTCCATTGAACCCAACAATGCCGATGATGGCCGAGGCGTCGTCGCTTTCCGGCAACAGTTCCCGCGTCTGAAACTCGCACTGCGTGGCGTAGAGACGACCGTCAGGCTGAATCGTTTCCAGCACCTCGGGCAGATCGTCGAGGGGACAATGGACCGAGCAGCGATATGCCAAGCGCACTCCCGATTCTATCGCTTGGAACTCAGTCAAGGCTTCTTCGGAAAATCCGGTGAGGTAGGCTCGGACCCCGGCCGGCTCCGGCGCAAACGTCGCGGCGAGCTTGCTGGCCGGCACTAAGAACTCAAATGCATCGGAGGTGTTGTACTCGAACTGGCAGGGGCCGAAAGCGTCGGGCCAAGAGCAGAAGAATGGGATTGTGGGATCAGACGGCCGCAGCACCACGGCATCCTTCTCAACGTGGGTCTCAATCGGCAGCTCCAGCGTGGCAATGGCTTCAAGGAACGCCGCGCGCCGCTCATCCAACCAGCGCATCCGTTCGGCGTCGCCTCGCGTTTCGCCCGGCGTGATAACCTCCTGGGTCTGAAGACGGATGCGAATGAACGAGTGGGCGTGCCGAAACCCAGCCAGAGCATACTGCGTTGGTCGTGCAAGCCGCAGCGCCTCGCGGATGCGCCAGGGATGGCTGATCGAGCAGTAGGTGCCGACGTCCTGATGGCGTTGATAGATGGTGTGATAGGCCCCGGTCAGGAGAAAGAAGTCGCCGCGCCAACCCTCTCGGACGTGGATCAGGGTCACATCTTCCGTGGACCACGCGTCCAGCTGGTCGAAATCCTCAGGAGACTCAACCGTCCATTCTTCGACATAACAGATGACATCCTTCGCAGGCACTGCCGGCTTCAACCCAACCGCAGCCAGCCGTTCGCCCACGGCGAGCACTTGACCGAAGGTCAGCGGGGTCGTCGTTTCCCAACGACGTTCACGCACAGTGGGTCATCTCTTCCCCCGGCCCATCAACGTGCCGGTCGCAACGCCTTGTCCTCGATCGTCGTATCGGCGAGGTACCGATCGATACTGTCCTTTAGGGTCGCCGCCAGCAACTGTTGCACATCGTCTTCGCTGAACCAGACCACGGTATCACGTTGTGCCCCCTCGACACCTCTGATCGTCGAACTCTGGTCGCCAATGTTCCGTGCGGTGATCACCATCTTGCTGCTCGTGTTCACCACCGTCGAGAAGAGTCGGCTCTTGGCATTGGCTGAAAAATCGAGCAGTTGCCCGCTGATGATGATGTCGGCATCGTTCAGATTTGTCACTGCCCCGCTGGAAGCCAACCGCACCGTCCAGGCCCGATCCTTCCATCCGCGCGTATTCAGACGATCCGCGAGGGCCTGGGCAATCACGTCTCCTGGCCGCTCCCCCACCACATTGAAGTAGGTCACCCCGCCCCACAAATGGGTCCGCAGACCGAGCCGATTCTTCTCCAGTCGCCGATCCTCGAAGGATTCGATGACGATCCTGACTGGTTCCGGCTCCATGTATTGCGCTGCCGCTTGTTTCTGCTGAACATCCAGATAGCACCGTCTTCCCGGTACCTGCACAGCCCGCTCCCATCAGCAGGCTTGCCGTGAGCACCATACCGACGCCCAGTCGTCCCCTTGTCTGTTTCACGATATCATCCTCCTTGCGATTGGCCGCCCCACCGTTGTAGGGGACCCAGTGTACCCAAGTTGCTGATCAGAGACAAATACCGAAGCTAGGGGGTGACGATCGGTAGGATGGCCCGAAAGGTCTCGCGGCTGAATTCCGGCATCTGACCCGACTGAATCCGCGGATCGGTGAACGGCAGGAAGCGGACGATCTTCAAAAAGGACCGTTCGGCCACCACGGCGGCAATCTGCGCCTTGCGATCGTGGGTAATCGGCAACGTATACCCCTCGCCACGTTTCCATTCCCACAACGTCGGCGCCAACGAAAGTTCCAGCCCCTGCCCGGCGAGCTGATGAAACCGGTCCACGATCCGTGCCTTGTGCTGCTTGATCCCCTCCCCCTCCAGCATCAAGGCGCACACGAGGTGGTGCCCCCACCAAAAGAGCGTCCGAAAGGCAAAGGCGTTCGAGTCGTGAAAGTGTTTCGGAAAGTCCAGATATTGGTAAGGGAAGAATTCGAGATGACTCTCCCTTCACAAAATGATAGTTCGTGGGATCGAAATCCGGCGGGGTCACAAGCGAAGCCGACCCAACTTCCTCTTTCAACGCCGCATGCGTGGCCGCGAGCAAGCGGCGCACCTTGGCCATAATCTGCGCCTTAGCGAGAAAGAAGTGCTGATCGGCCATTAAGGCCGCTTCTTCGTTTGTAAACTGTGGTGGCATGATCATCAATCGGCTGGACGACCGGCGCGAAGGGCACCGGCTATTTCTGATGTGTTTCGAACTGGGAGACCGTCAGGTCGTACTGCGCCCGACATTCTGCACAGCGGACCCACACCGCATCTTGAAACACATCCATCTCCCGAACCGACAGGGCGGGAGCATGGGTGCCCAAACAGGTCTTGAGCGCCACGAGTCCATCCTGCTGCGCAAGCCCCGATTCAGGCGAGGAGGAATCCACAGCCGATGCCTGCCTGGTGATCGCGCCGGTGGTCACCCGATGCACCATGCGGCAGGAACTGCAAGTAAGCACCACAATGCGCTCCGACTCGACGCGCTTGACCGTCAGACAGAGCGGATGCACCGACCAACATTGTTGGAGAAAGGCTCCGCTGCGGATAATCTCTGCCATCGACCGTCCTCGCACCGAAGCAGCCTGTTAGCCTAGTCTGTCCGGTCCATCTGGTTGATCTGGTCTATTTTGTCCATTTGGTTTGTTTAGTTCATGTTTCGTTCAACCAAAAAAACCAGACGGACCAGACAAACCAAACAACGATCTTCTTAGAGCGCCCAAAGGGCCAGCATCACCAACACAGCCGATCACATAGGGGAGCGCACAAGAATAGAGCAGTGCCGACCACGCACGGCCCGGCGCCGCGTTGCGCGACAGTTGCTCCTTGTAGACGAATTCACGGGAGAGAATCAGCACCGTGAGCGTCAGCGCCAACGTCCGACTTGTCCGTGGCCAGGTGTAGGCGCCGCTGATGATGAAGTTCGCCGTGAAAAATCCACTGAAGAGGAGAACCAGCGGCGCCAGGACGAACCGGACTGTGTCGGAAAAAAAGGCATGCCAGCCCGGACGGGCTTCCACTGGGCTTGATTGTGAGTTGGGAGTCACGACCCGACGGCCACCGGAGTCGCTGCCTTGGGCGAAGGTGAAGGAGTGCCCTCTTGGGCAGCACGGCAGGTCTTGCACACGCGGGGGCGGACTTTCAGGAACGAGACTTTGCCGGTGGCCAGGCAGCTGTAATGGACGAACTCCTCGCACAAGCTGCAGCGAGACCACCCGCCGGAGAAAAACGTCTTGTTGCGGTAGAGCCCTTCCTTGCAGACCTTGCAGTTCCGGGGTTCAATCCCCAACAGCATCGGCTCCCAGTCCCCGCCGCCTTTTCGGATACTCATGCCGCGGAGTATAGCGAAGGCGAGAGGCGAGAGGCAAGGGGCGAGGGGCATGGAGGAAGGAGTGCGGGGCACCGGATCTGCCAATCCAGCTGACGGTCTCTGGCGCACCTTCCCCCCTTACCCTTTGGGTCGGCGCCCGTGATTGATTCCACTGCGCGCATCGAGCGACCTCACTCTTTTATCTTCCTCCTCCATGAGGGCGGGCTAGGTGGCCTCCCACTGCGCGCAGCTTTCTCACCCGCCCACCCACTGGCACGCTGGGACGTGCCATTAGCCCGGGCGAGGGCCTTCCGATTTTCCCACTTTGACCTTGAGGGGAACAGCCAGACTGTCCTTCACTGCGCGCATCGGACGAGCACAGTTTCATCGTGCGCGTTCTGCGAGCAAGAAGGATGGTCTGACTGTTCCCCTCCCACCTTTTGAGACCGCGCGTTGCACGAGCGCAGGAGGCCACTAGGCTGCCCTCTCCAGTCTGTTTGACAGCCTCCAGGCCATTTGTTACGCTCCGCGCCGGTCCAGCGCCTGTCGCGGCACACGTAATTTACCCCATGAACATCAAGGACTACCTCGAACAGAAGCGGGACGACGTGGATCGGTTCCTCGATTTCGTCATGCCCAGCTCCACAACGGCGCCCACCACGCTCCACGAAAGCATGCGGTACAGTCTTATGGCGGGAGGGAAGCGAGTCCGCCCGATCCTGGCCATTGCCGCGGCAGAAGCGCGTTGGGCAGCCCGCGCCGGGATTGATGCCGATCGCCTGTTCGTTGGAACTGATCCACACCTACTCCTTGATTCACGACGACCTGCCCGCGATGGACAACGACGACTTTCGGCGCGGGAAGCCGACGAATCACAAGGTGTACGGCGACGCGATGGCGATCCTAGCCGGTGATGCGTTGCTGACGATGGCCTTCGATCTCTGCAGCCGTCCGGATCTCATGAAAGGCTGCGACCCGGCTCGCCAAGTGAGGCTGATTCGAGAACTGGCGTACGGCTCGGGGAACATGGGAATGGTGGGCGGTCAGGTCTTCGATATCCAGGCTGAAAACAAGGACATCGATCTTTCGACGCTCCAGAACATCCACAAGCATAAGACCGGCATGTTGATTCGCGCAGCGGTGCGGATGGGCGCCATTGCCGCCGGCGCACAGGATCGCCAACTGGATGACCTCACGAGTTATGCCGAGGATGTCGGACTGGCCTTTCAGATCGCGGATGATGTGCTCAACGTGACGGGAACGCGCGAGGAACTGGGCAAGAATCCCAACACCGACGCGGAACGCGGAAAGAAAACCTACCCGACGTTCTACGGGGCCGAGGGAGCCAGAAAACTGGCGGACGACTGCGTGGCCCGCGCGATCGCGCGCCTCTCCTCGTTCGGTCAGGCCGCCGACCCGCTCCGCGAACTGGCAGCGATACATCACCTCACGAAAAAACTAACTGGTTAGGGCTTAGGCGTAAGAGGTGAGGAGCGCTACACCCTGATGAACAGCACTATTCGACTTGCAGCTTCACCCAACCCCTTACCCCTCACCCCTCACGCCTCAGCACCCTCATGAAGGCTCTCGTCACTGGCGCAACCGGATTCGTCGGCGGCGCAGTGGTACGCGCACTGGTCAACCGCGGCATCGACGTCCGCGTCCTGACCCGAGCCGGAGCCGACCTCCAAAATATTCAGGAGCTGACCGTCGAGCGGGTCGAAGGCGATCTGCGCGACCAGGCCTCGTTGCACAACGCGCTCCCGGCTGCCGACAGCTCTACCATGTGGCGGCGCACTATGCGCTCTGGGCCAAGGATCCGGCAATCTTTTACGACGTCAACGTCACCGGCACGAAGAATCTGCTGGAAGCGGCCCGTGAGGTCGGCACCGAACGGATCGTCTACTGCAGCACCATCGGCGCGATAGGCCTTCCGCCCGGCGGAGGGCTCGGCACGGAAGAGACGCCCGTCTCGCTCGAACAGATGGCCGGCCACTACAAACGGTCGAAATACCTAGCTGAGCAAGAGGTCTTAAAACTGGCGAAAGCAGGGCTGCCGGTCGTCATTGTGAACCCCAGTGCCCCGGTCGGCATAGGCGACGTGAAGCCGACCCCAACGGGACAGGTCATCGTGGAGTTCATGAAAGGCCGCATGCCTGCCTATATCGAAACCGGGATGAATATCGTGGACGTCGATGACGTGGCTGCCGGCCATCTGCTCGCGATGCAGAAAGGTCGGATCGGCGAGCGATACATTCTGGGCAACAAGAACTTGATGCTGCGTGAGGTGCTTGAGATCTTGAGTCGCCTGACCGGTATCAAGGCGCCCTCGATCAAGTTGCCCAGATTGGCAATCCTCCCGTTAGCTTATGCCAATCAATGGATCGCGAATCTCACGGGCCACCCGCCCCGCATCCCACTTGAAGGCGTAAAGATGGCAAAATACAAGATGCACTACGACTGCCGTAAAGCGATCAGCGAACTCGGCATCCCGCAAACACCGCCAGAAGTGGCCTTGGAGAAAGCCGTGAGGTGGTTCCGCGCTCACGGTTACGTGTAACTGTAAATGTTGAGTGTTGAATGATGAATGTTCAATGCCAGATTTTCAGACTCATCAATGCGGAGGATCTCATTCAACATTCATCATTCAACATTCATCATTGACCATTGATGGATACCCTCGCCCTGTTCCTGAAAACGATTTTATTCCGCCCCTACGTCTTCGTCTTTCTGGCCGCGTTCTTGTTCGCCGCGATCAAGCTGATCGGCTGGCCCCGGACCTGGCGGTTCTGGCTGATTAGCTGGGCCACGGCCTTCGTCTGTGAATTTTCCTCTACCCGAAACGGCATTCCCTTCGGGTGGTACCACTACAATGGCTCGACCTTGGGCCAGGAGTTATACTTCTCCAACGTCCCGTTCATGGACTCGATCTCGTTCAGTTTTCTGCTCTACGCCGCCTACTGCGTCGCGCTTTGTCTCGTTCTTCCAATCAGGCCGTCCCCTGCTTCCACTCACCCAATGCTCAAACCGCTACATCTTGATGTGGCCACACGAACGAGTTGGTCCGTGCTCTTGCTGACCGCCTTCTTGTTTGCCTTCATCGATATGGTCATCGATCCGGTGGCACTCCGCGGCGACCGCTGGTTCCTCGGTAAGATTTACTACTACCCCGATCCAGGCATGCACTTCGGCGTCCCGTTCGCCAACTATGTCGGATGGGCCGTCGTCGGGCTCATCTCCCTCGCCATCTATTTTCCACTCGAGCGACGACTCCCCGCGCTCTCGCCAGCTCCATCGGTCACACCTCAACTCCTGCTAGGAGTCGGCCTTTACTATGGCGTCTTGGCCTTCAATCTCAGCGTGACGTTCTGGATCGGCGAATCGTTAATGGGAATGAGCGGGCTGCTGATGCATCTCCCCGTCATCGCGCTGCTGATGTTTCGCCTTGCAGGACCGCGTAACGTCTCTCCGTCTGGTTAACCTGGTGGCAATCAGACAGAAGACTTTGTATAGTCATGGCAGTAGCTATGGGAACGAAACTGATCGTCTTCATCTTCGTGGTGAGCCTCGGGATTGTCGGTGCCTTCGGGTGGGTGGGGTATCAATTATTCACGACCGGATTTAGTGCCAAGACAGAGCCGCATGCGTCTGGAGGTCTGGATGGCACGGCAAATCCGTCGTCTGGCCATCCCGATCGAGAAGCGAAACGCGCAGAATCCGATCCCATTGAGCCCCGACGTGATGAAAGAGTCGTTGGCGCATTTTGCCGATCACTGCACCACCTGCCATGCCAACGACGGCAGCGGCCAGACACCCATCGGCAAGAACGTGTACCCGAAGGCACCCGACTTACGATTGGCCGACACCCAGTCGATGTCGGACGGTGAGATCTTCTGGGTCATTCACAACGGCATTCGCTTTACCGCGATGCCGGCCTGGGGAGAGGGTGACCCAGCGCAGGACAAAGCCAGTTGGAAGCTGGTCCATTTCATTCGCCATCTCCCACAACTGACGCCGGAAGAACTCGATCAGATGAAGGCGCTCAATCCCAAGACGAAGAAAGACCTGGAAGAAGAAGCCGCCTTCGGCCAGTTCCTGCAGGGAGACGATGCAGCGGCAGCGCGAACCGATAGCGGCCATCATCACTAAATCATCGACGGCGGTAATAGGAGATAGGATCCATCATGTGGTTACGTCTGATTGTGACTCTCACGTGCCTCTTCATTTCGGCTCCAAGCTTCGCCCACGGCACCGACCAACATGTGCTCGGCACGATTATGGCCATTGACGCGACCCACGTCGAAGTCAAAACGCCCAAGGGCCAGTCAGTGGACGTGCGGGTCAACAAAAAGACCCAGTACAAGGACGCGAACAATCCGAAAGGCGCCAACGTGCCCGAGGTGGGAGATCGTGTCATCATCAAGGCCACAAAGGACGACAAAGTGTTGCTCGCCACCGAAATCCATTTTTCCGCGGCCAAGCGCGTACCGGTCCCCATGCAGCCGGTTCCGGTTCAGTAGGGTGATCGATGCCGACGCTTCACGTCACACGGGAGATCAAGAACTATTTTTTTAGTGGCGGGATTCGCGCGGCAGTCATTCGAGTCCTGATCACGGGCATCGCGGTATTTCTGGCGGTCATGATCGTGCCCGGCCTTGAAGTCGACTCGCTCCGCGCCGGAGTCGCCGCGGTCCTGGTGCTCACCTTTCTGAACCTATTGGTCCGGCCCATTCTCTTTGTGCTGACCCTTCCCTTGATCGTCCTCTCGTTGGGGCTCTTTCTCATTGTGGTCAACGCGCTTCTTCTGGAATTTACCGCATACCTGGTCAGAGGATTCTCGGTCACGGGGTTCTGGCCGGCAGTCGGCGGCGCGGTCGTGATCAGTCTGGTCACCATGATCCTCAACGCATGGACTTCTGACCACCGCCCGACGGAACGTCGCGAGTTCCCCCAACGCCCACCCAAGATTATCAATCCCGACGAATAACGAGCGCCTATTCCTTTTCATTGAATTGCTCGCCCTGCGTTGTTACAATGCGCCCGCCTGGCTACCCTAACTCACGAATGGCACCCACAGCTCCACACAGCAAACCAATTCCCGAGACGCATCTCCAGCGGACCTTGACGTCCGTGCTCAACGAGCTGCCGGTCGACGCGGCGCTCGCTGCTGTGTTCCACCGTGACCAAGGCCCGCTGGTCAGCCATGCCGCACGAGGCTTCACACCTCGTGATATTCAAGCCATCCTCCGGACACTTTCGGCCCCCGCCATCGCTGCATCGTCTCCCGCGACTGACCAGGAGAGCGGACGCACCATTCGCCTCCGCTTGATTACGCCGGGCACGAAGTCGTTGCTCGGGGTTTCCCTTCTGCATCGGAATCGGACATACGGCTTCCTCGTCATCGGGCGAAAGGAGAGCGCCACATTCGCGAAAAAAGAGAAGAGCTTGATGGAGCAGGCCAGCGACGAGGTCACGAAAGCACTGGACCGCGAAGGCCTGTTCGATATGAATGTCGTGCTCAGCCGGCCGTTTGTCGCGCACGAACCGGTCCCTCCGCCAGCCTCTCCGGCAGAGATGTTCACGGCGCCGGTGTCGCAGCTCACGCCGGAACTCCAAGACAAGATTATTGCCTTCTTGACGGATGCCAACCAATACGTCGCCTACGATCGCATCTGGGCCTGCCGCTATGATCCCCTCGCAGGCAATGTCGAAGTCCTGGGATTGGCCGGTGATCTGAAGAGCGAACAGAAGGACGGGAAGAAAGATCTGAAGCCGGGCCACCGCCTCACACTCGACAGCTCAGCCTCCGGATGGGCGGTCCGCCATCGTAAGCCACGCGTGGACCATGATCTCGCCTCCACACAGGGGCGATTCCTCGATCACAAATATCTGTTCAAGGACCGGCTTCTCTCCTCGCTCGTCGTGCCGTTCTTCGTCCGGGGACAAGTGGGTGGGACCATCACCCTGGCCTCGAAAGAAGCCGGACGCTACCAACAGACGGATGCCCGCACGCTTGAGCCGACTATTGTGAAGATCGCGGATATTCTCCAGGCTCCGGCACCGGCGCCAACCAGCCAGCCTCCCGCTATTGGACCAGCTGGCGCCCCCGGGACAGCATTAGCCCCAGGTCCCTCGGAGCCCATCATCAGAAAACAAGAGCGGCAGGCCGCGATCGGCGAGTTCAGCATGTTCCTGGCAACAGAAGTGCGTGAGCCGCTCGCCTCGATCCGTGCCCAATTGGAGGAAGTCACGGGTGAAGGCATCCTCGACTTCGACCCGCAGACGCGCGTCGAGAACGCGATGCGCGATTTGATCCGTATCGAAGCCATCCTGAACGAGATCTTGGACTTTGCGAAACCACTCGAGCTGACTCGACGGCTCCTCCGCATCCCCGAAGTGATCGAGAGCGCGCTCACGGTTGTCGCGACCGACCTCGAAGTCACAAGGATACAGGTGACCAAGGACTATGCGACGATGATCGCGCCGGTCCGCGGCGACGAAGCCAAGCTCCAGCAAGTCTTTCTCAGTATTTTCAAAAACGCGGGTGAAGCGATGAACCCCGGTGGGCATCTTCATATTCAGGTCACCCAGCATCGCGCGGGGCGCGGCGTGGAAGATCAGATCCTCATCAAGAACGACGGGGCTCCTATTCCGGCAGAAATCGTCGATAAGGTCTTTGAGCCGTTTTTCACCACGAAGCGGGCCGGCACCGGTCTGGGTCTCGCCACGGTCAAGAAGATCGTCGAGGAACATGGCGGCTCGATTGCCATCGGCAGCGCGCCTGGCGAAGGGACCACCGTCACCATCCGCCTCCCCGGTCTCAGCCCTGGTCCGTCCTATCGCAGACGCGGGCGCCGCCGTCCTCCCGCACGCCGCCAGGCCTGACGCCCCGTCTAATTGGTTTGTATGGTTTGTCTTGTTTATTTGGTTGAACCAAACAGACCGGGCTTGTGCTACTCGTGCGAACCATCGAAGTCTAGCGTGGCACAATAGTTTTACCTCAGCCCTCTCTTCACGGGAGGGTGGTCTGTTTGGGCTCCCACTGCGCGCGTCGAACGAGCACATTCCTATCGTGCGCGTTCCGCGAGCACAGGGACCAACAGGCTACCTTCTTCTCATTTTTCTCCCCTTCTCTCAAGGGGAGTCGCCAGACTGTCCTTCACTGCGCGCATCGAACGACCCTCATCCGTCCAAATGCTCCTTCCAAGCTTGCTCGTTTCTCTCTCCAGGGATGGGGGCTGATTGATCTTCCACTGCGCGCGTCCAACGAGGGCCTTCTGAGGCCGCGCGTTGCGCGAGCACAGAAGATCATCAGGCTCCATCCCCTCCTCTGTTCTGCGAGCAAGAAGGATGGTCCGGCGACTCCCCTGCCCTCTTGACAGAGACACCCCCCTCCTGGCTATGATTCCCGCCACTTGATTCGACTTTGAAGTTGAGAACGTATTTTCTCCGGCCACCATTATTCAAAGGAGTAGGCGTATGAAGCTCGTAATCGGCACTGTTGCGACTGTCTCCGGTGTCCTATTTGCGCTGTCGATGGCCTCGGCGAATCCATCACTCCTCCCCAAGCATGAAGGCTACCCGATGAAGAACAGCGGAAGCCCCGTGACGGGCCAGCCAACCGCCAACGATCCTGGTCAGTCGGATGCGCGTGGTGAAAGTACGCTGATGAAGTCAGCCGACTCCATTAAGAGCGCCCAGCAAAACTTAACGAAGACGGACAATGCGCGGATTACCACAGGCCAGGGAGCGAATCAGCTCCCGACCGTGCAGGGGCCACAGATCAAGATTGCCCCTCCGGTGACATCTGCCACGAAGATCACCGGCGATCGGAAGATCGAGTAGTCGAGCCGTTCAGGCTGGATACAACAGGGGGGGGCCGGACCTATCCGGCGCCCCCCTTTGTTTTTGTTCGTCCGGTCCGAGTGGGGGTTGTGACCCTACGCAGCCGGAAACGCCAGGGTTTCTTGGCCCACTCGCCCGCATAATCGACACCGATTCGGGGGTGAGCCTCTACATCTCCTCTCTTCACCAATGCCCCTCGATCCTCGAACCAGAGGGATTCGCCGGTCGTGAGATCCACACGGTTAAGACGGCGATCAATCTGCAGCGCGCGACAGAGCCGCCCTGGTCCATCGATCAACTCCCCATCGATTTCAATCGCCCTGATCAATACGGCTGAGGGAAACTCCTCCCGCTCCGTCACCACGTTCAGACAATGGTACATCCCGTAGATGAGGTAGACGTAGGCGACCCCTGGTGGACCAAAAAGCACCTCGGTCCGCTGCGTTCTCCCTTTCGACGCATGGCAGGCTTTATCCTGTGGCCCGACATAGGCTTCCACTTCGAGGATCTTACCCGCGAGGATACGACCATCGATCACCCGAACGAGATACTTGCCGATAAGCGATCTCGCGACCGTAACCGTTGGGCGATTAAAATAAATGCGTGGCAGAACTCTTTGCGTTGGCTTCATATGGCTTCACTATAGACCGCTCAAAACGATCTTCCTTCTCACCCACCCAACTGCGCGCCGACGCGCTTCCCCAGACAAGGCCGCAGGCGAAGAAAGCACCGGAAGCGTAGATATTCTCACCCACCCAACCCCGAGCTGCAAGAGCAGCTCTTTCCCGGTGGGGTACGTTGAGGATGCTTTCGAGACGAGAACGCAGTTGGAAGTCGTTTTCAGCGGTCTTCTAGAAATACCATGCGAGACCGCCCATGAAAAAGCGGGGATTGCCCGGCACGAAATGGATGTCCTGAACTCCGCCAGCCGGCTCGTTGGGCAGGCGAGATGCGAATGCAAACGTGGCCCCCTCCCACTGCGTGTTGAAAAGATTCTGGACGAAAAGAAAGGCCTCAAGGCGCCCATGAGAGAGCTTGATCGGCAGTTGATATCGTTCGGTCAAATCAAAGACAAGCCACGATGGTGATTTGACCGTACGATCCTCTGTCAGGTTCCTGACTCCGAGATAGGTCATTTGTATCTGCGAGGAGAGGCCCTCCGGCCATCGCATGAGCAATGCCGTGTACGCGGTTAACTCAGGCGCCAACGGAATGGCTAGCCCGTCCTTGAATTCGGCATGGGTCCAGGTGAAGCTGCCGTTAAAGTAGAACGGTCCGTAGACCTGCCCGCGCGCACCCACTTCCACGCCGTAGCGTCTCGTGGGCCCACGGACTTCGGTGGTTCCTGCGTCTCCCACGAACACGAGTTCGGAGTTCAAATCCAGCCCCCAGAACGTCGCCATCAATTCCATTCGATCCGGGCCCCAGGGTTTGGAACGAAGGCCGACTTCTACGCCCTGTGCCCTGGCGAGAGGCGTGCTTCCACCCGCTACCGTGGACCGCGCGTCGTTGCTGTGGAACCCGGTGCCATAGTTCGCGAAGAACTCCGTAGTGAACCAGGGACCGAGTATCAGGTTGGCCTTCGGACTGACCTGGCCGGAGTCCTTCCTGCCGGCCGGTTGCTCAGGGCAGGTATCGCAGAGATTGCGGACATCAAACGTGAAGTAGTCGGCGCGCACACCGCCGGCCAACCGCATCCACGGCATCGGCTGCAGCTCCAACTTCACATAAGGCGAGTAGGAAGCTTCCTCCACCGCGCTCTCCACAATGGTCCCGGTCGCCGTACGCTGCGTCTGCGTTCCGAGTCGGATATTGGAAATGTCGTCGTTGCGGACCTGAACCCCTGCCGTCACGGCACTGTGAATGCCGAACAGCTCTCCTGCCTGGCGGTATCCCAGATTCCCGCCATACATGTACCGCTGATCATGTTGGTTGATGCCGTCGCCATTCACAGGGTCATCCAGAAAAAACGTGAAATTGGTCCAGAGGTCCAGCTTGTAATACATCAGGTAGGCATCGGCAAAGAACTGTCCGCCGGAGGGCGTATCGTAGTGGTATTGCATTCGGCCGGTCGCACGCTGCGTCTTGCCTCCTTCAGAGGGATCGATTGCGCCGAAGCGATCGATCGTGCCGTCCGTAACTGCACGGAAGGGAATTTCTCCTGAGGCGTTCCAGTTCGACTTCTGATAACTCCCTGTGACACTGAATTCCGACCGAACCGTCGGGTTGACAGTCGCCTTGCCCATGAGATTCAAGCGGAAATAACGATTGTCGTTCTCAAACGGTCCGTTCGTGTAATAGCCTTCCGCGGCAAACAACGTTCGCACCTTGTCTTTGGTGGGCGACAACATCAACAGATACCGCTGCGTATCGAACTGCCCGAAGGCGCCTTGCACCACGTCTTCTTGCAACACCTCTCGGGTCTTGAACTGGACAGCGCCAGCCGTATTGAAGTCGCCGAATTCGGTGTGATAGGTCCCCTTCACCACGTCGATGCCCTGAATCGTCTCCGGAATGATGAAATTGAGGTCGGTATACCCCTGACCATGCCCGTGGGTACGTAAATTGATCGGCATGTTGTCGACAAAGAACGCCACGTCCGTTCCATGATCGGCATCAAACCCTCTCAAGAAGTACTGGTCCGCCTTCCCTGCGCCGCCTGAATGCTCAGCGGTGATGAAACCAGGGATCAAACGCAGAACCTGGGCGGGGCGGCCTTGAGGTTGGAGCAGAATTTCTTTGTCCGGAATGAATTGTTGGGAAGAGGCCGCGACCGGACGCGCGCCAATGATGGACACCTCCGGCACATCAACGATTTCGGCGTCCGGATCGTGGGCGAGGGCAGAGGAGACAAGGAGCAGAAACGCGGTGAGATGGAAGAAGAGGCTGAGGACACTCACGTGGACGCTCAGCTTAAACCTTTTCCCGTTGTGGTGGTGGTCAGCTTCCCGTGCTTGACACCCTTGGTCCCGATGAGAGTGTCGGCAACTTTCTTGATGGCAGAGCCTTTGCCCTTCACGACCAACACTTCTAAGCAATGATCATGGTCGAGGTGCACGTGCATCCCGGACAAAATGAGAGGCTGATAGCGGTGCTGAATATCGGTGAGCTTTCTGGTCAGGTCGCGCACATGATGGTCATACACAAACGTGATCGTCCCGACCGTCTCTTTATCGTCGTTCCACTCCTGCCCGACCAGGTTGTCCCGGATCAGATCCCGTAACGCCTCCGAGCGGTTGGTATACTTGCGCTTCTTGATATGCAGATCAAAATCATCAAGCAGATGATGGTCGAGCGACACGCCGAATCGAATAAGCTTCTTCATTGCCGCCTCATAGTAGCACGTTTGAGTGAAACGTAGCACTCTACGATTCGCAAATCAATACATTGCCGCCACAATCAAGCAGGGGACACACTCAGCTGGAATCTAAGCTTTCAACAGACTGGGGCGGGGGCTAATTCGGACTGCGGGCATCCATAGAGGGCATAGATTCTCCTCGTCTTCCAAGGAGGGGGTGGCCAGACTGTCCTTCACTGCGCGCATCGAGCGACCACGGTTTCATCGTGCGCCTTCCCTTTGGAATCTACTTTCTCTCAAAGCGGGGTGGCCAGGCCGCCTCAGACTGCGCGCGTCCAACGAGCACCTTCCGAGACGTGCGCGTTGCGCGAGCACGTGAGGCGGCCTGGCCACCCCCGCGCGCTTCTATTCGCCTTGAATCGGAATGTAGAGGGCATTCCCCTGCCGATTGACCAGCAGGAGGGCAAGGTCGGATGGCTTAATCGGATCGGCCAGTCGCTGAAACGTGGCGAAGTTGGGAATAGGCTGACGATTGAGTTCCAACACCACGTCGCCCGGCTGGAGACCGGAAGATTCGGCCAGACTGCCTTCTTCAATGTCCGTCACCACCACCCCACTGGTGACAGACAGATCCATCTGCCGAGCCAACGGCGCGGTCACATCGTCGAAGACGACGCCGGCGAGGGGATGAGCTGTGGCGGCTGAGGCCGATGCGGCTTGGTTCTTCTTGGTCCGTTCACGCGGCGCCTCTTGCACAACCAGTTCAGCCTGGTACGGCTTACTCTCGCGCATGAGATCCAGTCGGTGCTTACTCCCGATCGTGGACGCGGCTACGAGGTTCCGAAGATGTCCGCTGTCCATCACGTCGCGCCCATCGAATCGCACGACCACATCGCCGCGCTTGAGCCCGGCTTTCTCGGCGGACCCTTTCGCATGCACGTCGGTCACGATTGCGCCTTTCACATCGGGGAGACGAAAGACCTTGCCTAACAGGGGCGTGACATCTTGTGTCGAGGCACCGAGGAATCCACGGACAACATGACCGGTCTTGAGCAAGCTCTGCATGGCAGCCCGGGCCATATTGCTCGGAATGGCGAAGCCCACGCCGACGCTCCCGCCGGTCGGACTGGCAATGGCGGTATTGATCCCCACCAATTCTCCATTGATGGTTACCAAGGCCCCGCCGGAGTTGCCTGGATTGATGGGGGCATCGGTTTGAATGAAATCTTCGAAGTCGGCGACACCGACATCGGCGCGACCGACGGCACTGACTATGCCGAACGTCACACTGCGACTCAAGCCAAGCGGGTTCCCGATCGCGAGCACAAATTCGCCGACGGCGAGCGCGCTCGAGTCCCCCCACGTCACCGTCGGCAGATTGGTCGCCTGAATTTTCACCACGGCCACGTCGGTCTTCGGATCGGTGGCGACTACTCGTCCTTTGTATTGCCGCCGGTCGGCGAGAATCACTTCCACATCGACCGCATCGGCAATGACATGGTTGTTCGTCATAATGTAGCCATCCGACGACACAATGACACCGGAGCCCTGACCATATTGCCGCCGCGACGGAACATCCTTGAACAATCCGAACGGCAGCGCTTCGTCGCTGAACGCTTGATCGCGGACCATCACCGTGGAGGCAATGCTGACGACAGCGGGGATCACTTTGGTCGCGGTCGCCTTGACCTGCGCCTGGAGTTCACCCCCGCCCGCCACAAGAATCACAGGACTCCCGGCCAGAGCTGTTCCACCGACGATCGAGCCCCACACAAAGTGCCCGATCACGATTCGCAATATCACATTGGGTCGAAACACGCCACGGTCCTTTCTAACAGGCTGCTGAAAAAGTCCGCCAGCTGCGTTCTCGCATCGTTCAGACCCTCAACGTACCCCAGAGGGTACGCCTCGGCCCTTCACTCGCTGCGGCCTTGCTGGACAGCCTTTTTGAGCAGCCTGACCAAAAGAGTCCCCAACAGACTGACAGCAAACGACTGTAGCCTAGCATGCGAGCGTCGGAGGCGCACTTACAATTCCACATGACGCAGACGAAGGGCATTGGAGATGACGGACACAGAACTGAAGGTCATGGCGGCACTGGCGATCATGGGGCTCAATAGTATCCCCCAGATCGGATAGAGCAAGCCGGCCGCGATCGGCACCCCGATCACGTTATAGAGAAAGGCAAACAAGAGATTTTGCCGAATATTCCGCATCGTGGCTTGACTCAGCCTCCGCGCACGGAGCAGCCCGCGCAGATCCCCTTTCACCAGCGTAATCCCCGCGCTCTCAATGGCCGTGTCCGCCCCCGTTCCCATGGCGATCCCGACATCCGCCAACGCAAGGGCTGGGGCATCATTAATACCGTCGCCGGCCATCGCCACCACGCGGCCTTGCGACTTGAGACGGGCAATGATCTGTCCCTTTTGGTCCGGCAAGACTTCAGCCATGACCTCCTCAATGCCAAGTTGCCGGGCCACTGCTTCTGCCGTATCGCGATGATCTCCCGTCACCATGACTAGGCGAATGCCTTCGGCCTTGAGCTCCTGCACCGCGTCACGAGTCGAGGCTTTGATCGGATCTGCCACGCCAAGTATGCCGGCAGCCTGCTCATCGATGGCGACAAACAGGATCGTCTGCCCTTCACGACGAAGCGAGGCCACTTCGTCGTCCCACTGCGTGAGGCTCTGGCCGGATACCCCGACGTCGTTTCTCAAGAACGCAGCTGTCCCGATGGCGACGCGACGACCTGTGACCGTCCCGGCCACACCCTTCCCCGTCACTGAACGAAACTGCTCAATCGGGGCGCACGCGATCCCTCGCCCCTCCGCTCCCGCCACCACCGCTGCAGCCAGCGGATGTTCGCTGCTCCGTTCAAGACTCGCTGCAAGGCGCAACAGATCGACATCAGACCAAGGCGGCTCAACCAGCACCGACAGCAGTTTCGGTTTGCCCTCCGTGAGGGTCCCGGTCTTATCAATCACGAGCGTATTCACCTTGCCGAACACCTCCAACGCTTCAGCCTTCTTCACTAAGACACCAGCCGTCGCTCCACGACCGGTCCCAACCATGATCGACATCGGCGTCGCCAATCCCAACGCGCAGGGACAGGCAATAATCAGGACCGCGACGGCATTGACCAGCGCATAGGCCAACTTCGGCTCCGGGCCCCAGATCGCCCAGGCCACTGCCGTGATAAGCGCGACAGCCACAACCAGCGGGACAAAATATGCCGCGGTCACATCGGCCAGACGCTGGATCGGCGCCCGGCTCCGTTGCGCCTCACTGACCATCTGCACGATCCGAGCAAGCATCGTGTCTCGCCCGACTCGTTCAGCGACCATCACAATCCCACCTGTGCCGTTGATGGTCCCCCCAGTCACCCGCACCCCAATAGCTTTTTCGACAGGGATCGATTCCCCCGTGATCATGGATTCATCCACAGAAGTCGTACCTTCTTGCACCATCCCATCGACCGGCACTCGCTCTCCTGGCCTGACGCGCAGTCGATGGCCCACTTGAATGTGCTCCAGTGGCACATCTTCTTCCCGTCCGTCCGGCTTGATCAGCCTGGCTGTCTTTGGCGCCAGCCGGAGCAAGGAACGAATCGCAGAGCTCGTCTGACTCCGAGCCTTCAACTCAAGAACCTGGCCAAGCAGGACGAGCACCGTAATTACGGCCGCAGCCTCGAAATAGACCGCGGTCGAGCCGTCATGCAGTCGGAATGAACTGGGA
This sequence comes from Nitrospirota bacterium, assembly GCA_963775905.1. Taxonomy (GTDB): domain Bacteria; phylum Nitrospirota; class Nitrospiria; order Nitrospirales; family Nitrospiraceae; genus Palsa-1315. The sequence goes on from CAVZKI010000009.1 coordinate 294,044, forward strand.
AGCAGCGTCGGCGCGACGGTGGCAACAGTGCTGTAGCCATAGGCCGCTCCCGTTCCCATGGCAATGAGCGTGAACATGTTGGGAGCCCGGTTCACCACCGAGGTCCACCCTCGCTGGAAAAACGGCCAGCCGCCCCAGAGCACCACTGGCGTCGCCAGCAGCCATTGAACCCAGTTCCTCGTCGAGCCGATGATGGCCTGCGGAAGTGACCAGCCGGGAATCATATCGGCCATGGCCAAGAGCATGACCAAGAGAGAAGGCCCGAGACAGATCCAAAACCTCCTGGTCATGTCCTCGAGCTCGGAATTCCGTTCAGCTTCGAGCGAGACGACTTTGGGTTCCAGCGCCATCCCGCATATCCGGCAAGCCCCTGGTTTGGTCTCAATCACCTCCGGGTCCATCGGACAGATGTACTCGACCACTCCACCGGATGGAACCGGCATGACGCGAGGAATGCGCTGCTCAGGAGGAGTCAGATAGTGGATCGGGTCGGTCCGAAACTTGGTGAGGCAACTCGTCGCACAGAAGTAGTAGGTCTTCCCTTGATACTCATAGGAACCGGCAGCCGTAGCCGGCTGCACCGTCATCCCGCACACAGGATCGATAGCCGTAGCCTCTGTCGCGGCCGGGGCAGGCTGCATCATCGGAAGGGGTCTTCGTGTGGTCGGTTTAGCGAAACTCACTGGCCGCGGCTGCAACGCTCGCTCCGGATCGGTCTTGAATCGTTCTAGGCAGGATAGGCTGCAAAAGTAGAATTGTTGGCCTCGATGGTCGTGACTTCCGGCTGCCGTAGCCGGATCGACCGTCATCCCGCAGATTGGATCGATCGCCATCTCTCCTCAAAAGGAGTTTTGAGTTTAAAGTTCTGAGTTCTGAGTTTTCGGACTCACCGTAACTCAACACTTAGAACTCAGCACTTTCGAGCTTACTTCTTTGCATCGGCATCCAGAATGCTCTGAATGATCAACTTGAGATTCTCTGGGTCGATACTCTCCGCCTTAATATTCCCGTCAATGAGCAGGGTCGGGGTAGACTGAACTTTGATGCGCTCGCCCCACTTGCGCCCCTCTTCGAATATCTTGGCTGGCTTCCCGCTGGCCATTCCCTCTTCAAAAACTTTCGGATCGAGTCCGACTTCCCTGATCAGGACTTCCCGCAACGAGCGATCCAGCACTCCGGTGATCTTATCTTTATGGATAGTGCGAAAGAGGACGGCTTTCATTTCATTCCCCTTTCCCATCATCTTCGCTTGCTCATACATATCGAACGGGGTCGGCAACTTCCCAGGAATGACCGGGAACCCCACCATCGTGGCCTCAAGCTTGTTCCCGAACTCTTTCTCCAGCAGTGGCAGGGCTTCCCCATCGAACCGGTGACAATGCGGACAGTAGAAATCGGCGAACTCGATCAACTTCACCTTGCCGGGCGTATGTGTAGACACCTCACCCTTCAGGACTTCGAACTTGCCCTTCAATTCGGGGGACGCAGCAGTGGATGGTGCGCCCCATAAGACGACGACGCTCCATACAACCGCACAGACCGCCGAGGCCCATTGCGCACACTGTCTGTTTACCATATCGACTCCTTTCTTGGATCAACGCCGATCGCGCATTATATCGAATGTGCCGCGAACTTACTCTTTACTATTTGTTATACTGTGGCCATGTTGGCACGTACGCTGCTCTCTGCAGTGGCCTTGCTCGTCACGCTCGCAGGCTGTGCCTCGACAGCATGAGACAGGGGACGGCTCGGACGCACAGACAAAGGCACTCACCTTCCTCCAAGTCAAGGCAGCACCGGATTCCTTGAAAGGTCAATCGGTGGTCTTCGGCGGCAAAGTGTTGACGGCCCGACGACAGAAAGACGGCACGAGGATCGAAATCTTACAGTTGCCGCTCGATCAATCAACGCGTCCCGGATACGACTTGACCCAATCACAGGGCCGCTTCATCGCCATCTACCGAGAATTCTTCGACCCCGCGATCGTCCCGCATGGAACCAGAATCACTGTGACCGGCGAGGTCTCCGGCTCCATCACGCTACCATTGGATGAAACGGACTATACCTATCCCGTCATCGATATCAAGCGTGTGCAAGTTTGGGCAGGACCGGAAGATGTCACCCGCCGTACCAACCCTTATTATTATATGGGGCCAGGTCCTTATTGGGGGCCTTACTCGAGCCCCTATTGGCGGCCATGGCCCTACTGGTAAGCAGGATGCTGAAAAAGTCCCCCAGCATAAGAAGATCGTTGTTTGGTTTGTCTGGTCTGTCTGGTTTTTTTGGTTGAACGAACCTAACCAGATAAACAAAACAAACCAGATCAACCAGACAGACCGGGCTGGTCCTAGACCTGCTCACCATCGAAACTCTCGCGTGCCTCATTAGTTTTTCCGTTGGCTGCCAAAAACAGCAACGCCTCGGCTCCTTTTGGACTTCCGAGGCATTCAAGTCATCTCCATAGCGGTTAGCTCTATCGAGGCACCTCGCCTCTTCATCCTGCTCCCACAATCGTTATCGCCCTCCAGATCCGACGATCCGTGCAACACGATCGTCGCGCCCACCGAGGTTGAGGTATTCGTGATATTGGGCCAGTGCTTTCGGCAGGTCTTTCCGATGCAACTCATAGAAGATACCCAAGTTGTAGTGCGCTTCAGCATAGTCCGGCTTCAGCGCGACGGCTCGCTTGTAGGATTGCTCCGCCTCGTCAAGCCTATTCAGCTCGGTATAGATCACACCCAGGTTCATATGCGCTTCGGCATACTCCGGGCGGTAACGCAAGACTTCGAGAAGTTCTCGTTCCGCCTCCAATGGGCCTGCCTTGACTCCGATGAATAAACGCGAGGTTATAGTGCGCGTCCACTAACGAAGGCTTCGCCGCGATGGCCTGTCTGTACGAATCGGCGGCTTCCGCGAGCACGTTGTTCTTCTCTGCCATCCGCCCGGCGAGGTACCAGGCGTCGGCATACTTGGGATCGAGCTTGAGCAGCCGGCCTACCGTCTCTCGCGCCGCGCGACTGTCTCCCTGCGCTTCATACAGCAATGCGAGATTGTACAGGCCGTCACGGTGGCTCGGATGGACGGCCAGCAAGGCTTGATAGGTCTTGGTGGCCGCGGCGAAATCACGACGTTGTTCATACAGCTTCGCTAAGTCGAAGTACGAATCCGCATGGCGAGGATCGATCTCAATCGCCCGCCTGAGGGCCTGCTCCGCTTCGGCCGATTTTCCTTGGATCCGATAGACCTCGGCCAGATCGTTCAAGGCATCGGGATAGGCCGGCTTCAGCTTGATCGCGTGGGTGAAGGCATCGACAGCCTGAGCCGGCTTCTTCTCTTTGAAATAGATCATGCCGAGCAGATGGTGCGCTTCAGCTGAGGAGGGATTCAACTCGATGGCTTTTCTGGCAGCCTCGGATGCCGCAGCAAGGTCACCTTTTCGCAGCAGCGCGGTGCCTCGCTCATAGTGCCGCTGCGCGGCATCCGGTTGCTCAGCCGCCGCCGGGACCGGGACAAGAGGAGAAACCACGCCCAGGCACAGGGCAAACAGCACGACGGCACTATGCTGGAGGAGGCGATTCACGGTCAGCCGACGCATGTCCTTTCTAGCAGGATGCTGAAAAAGTCGCTCTCAAGAACTGTGAAAGGTAAGACGTGAAAGGTGAAACGTAGGACTGCCAAGTGCTCTTCCTCCGATACCTTTTACGTTTCACGTCTCACCTTTCACTTCTCATTTGACTGCCTGCTTGAGCATCCTGCTAGGAACGAGGTCGGTTGGAAGGCGCAATGGCCTGTTTGAAGACCGAACGGAGGCCGAAATAGGCAACGGAATCTTTGAGGTTGGAATACAGCCGCTTGAAGGTTCCCATGTCCGGGTTGGTGACGTACTCCATCGTTAAGGCGATCCGTTCTTCCCCCTCGCCAAGTGGAGTAACCGCATGCCAAAGCTTATCTCCATTGAAAATGACGAGATCCCCCGGTTGTGTGATCAGCTCAAGATGCTGAGGGGATTTCACAGGATCATCCTTAAACAGCTCGCAGACCAGTTTGCATTGCGTAGACTTATCGACGAGTCCCATCAGAATGGTATAGCGAGCCCCCTTGTAGTAGGACGTGTCATAGTGAAACCCGATATGGTCCCCCGGCTCCGTATAGTAGTAGAGCGCACAGGAATGGGGGTCGTTCTCAGGGCATAGACTGAGCTTGGCCTGCACCAGACGGCTCAAAAATTCGAGGAAGGCCCCGGATCGATACAGATCGAGAAAGCGCGGGGCCTTCTCCATCACAGTGTAGTAGCTCACGCTCCCGCCCTTTTTGTGGCCGGGAATGTAGTTACGGTTCAGCTCGCTCTTCACCCCTTGCGCCTGAGGAACGAGATGCTCTTCCACCACCGACCGAGAGAGAAACTGTGGAACAAACAGAAACTCGTTCTGGTCCCAATACTCTCGGTGCAGGCGCTCGAAATCCAGGGTGTTCACCGCCCGCTCAACGGCTTCCGTCACATCGATTGTCAAACTTGTCACCAGTATTTATCCTCCCAGTCATCCGCTCAGGAGTCATTGGTCAACGGTCAATGGCGATGCCAGGAACTCCCCCCACTGACTTATTGACTCATGACCATTGACATCCATCCCTACGGTCCATTCAGCACCGGAGCCTTCACCACTTCCACATCGGCCGGCAACTTCAGATCGAAGAGTGAGTCGCCGAGACCGATATTGAATTGGAGCGACGAAAATTCAAAACTCGCGACATTGCCACTGTCTTCGTGGAGAGAGATCGTCCGAATGAAGTAGGTCTTGGGAAACACTTCTAGCACGATCCGTTGTAACGATCTCGCCGCCTCACCTTCACGCGACTTAGGCAGGAGGGTGAGTAACCGGATTCCTCCCACGCCACGTCCCTTCCCCGGCGTCGGCTCAATGTCGAACGACTCCTCCAACTTGGCCGCCCCCTGCAAGAGCTCCAACGGAGCCTTGGAGGCCGCCATTTGTGTGAGCTTCCCTACCAACACTTGCTTGTGCTCCGGCACATACACTTTGATATCATCCCGATTGACATAGATATCCTCGATGGAAGGGTCGAGATAATTCCACCGTAACCGGCCAGGCTTTTTGATATAGACCTTCCCCGAGGACGTAATAGGCCGCTCGAACCCCTCGATCGTGGTCTTCTGCGTAAAGTCCGCCTGGAGATCTTTCGTTTTCTCATACCGCGCCTGGAGCTGCTTGGCCACCTCCCGCACTTCCTTCAACGCTCTCTCATCACTCTCTCTCCAGCGGCAAGAGTCAGCAATGGGAATAGGCTCCACGTACAAATGAACATGCCACCTACAATACATGTCCAACTCATTTCTTCATCATACCAATGCGGGGGTGGAGGGTTACTGCAATTGCGCGCATCGGACGAGTCGCCTAATTCTCCTATCTCTTAGGGAGTGCCGGCTGCCCTCTACTGGCGTATCGAGCGACCATCATCCGTCATGATCCCTCGAGCCGCGCGCTCCGGGAGCAAGGGACAGGCGATGGATCTTCCACTGCGCGCGTCCCGATCCTTCTGAGGCCGCGCGTTGCGCGAGCACAGACAGTATCCCTCACGCTCCAGTCACCTGCTCTCCTCCTGCTCCCACCGGCCCACGCCGCCCAACGACCTCTCTCCGTCCATCGCGACCAGCCGCGCCCACGAGGCCATCTGCCTCCATTTGCTCGATCATCCGAGCCGCCCGAGGATAGCCCACCCGCAGCCGGCGCTGAATCAGCGACGCAGAAGCTTGACCGGTAGACAGGACCAACTCTTTAGCCTGCTCGTATACTTCGCCCAGCGACTCTTCCTCTTTCGCCCCTTCCTGTTTCAGCGCTATCAGCAACTCCTGATTGTAGGCGGGCCTGGCTTGATCCTTCACGAACTCGACCACGCGGCGGACGTCGTCATCCGACACAAACGACCCGTGCAGCCGCATGACACGTCCGGTCCCCGAAGCCAGATAGAGCATGTCCCCACGACCAAGGAGCGCTTCCGCACCGTTCGCATCCAGGATGGTGCGTGAATCGGTCTTCGACGACACTTGAAAGGCAATGCGGGCCGGGAAGTTCGCCTTGATCAAACCGGTCAGCACATCGACCGACGGACGCTGCGTCGCCAGCACGAGATGGATGCCTGATGCGCGGGCCATCTGCGCCAAGCGCGCAATCTTGTCTTCCACTTCCCTCGGCGCCACCATCATCAAATCCGCCAATTCATCGATCATCACAACGATATAGGGCAAGGGCTCCGGCGGAGTCGGCGGCGGCAAGAATGATCCGGGGCTGCCATCCGGTAGCGCTGTCTCTCCGGCAGAGAGCCGCTCCTCTTCAGACAGAAACTGGATGGGCAATTCCGGCTGGTCCAACTTGGCCGCTGATTCCGCCTCCAGCACACCCTGCGCGCCGGCGACCTTTCGATTATAGGTATCGATGTTTCGCACCCCTGCTTCAGCAAGCAATTTGTAGCGCCGCTCCATTTCAGCCACGACCCAACTGAGCCCCCGCGCCGCCGACTTGGGATCGGTGATGACCGGCCGTAAAAGGTGAGGAATGCCGTCGTACGTTTGAAATTCGAGCATCTTGGGGTCGATCAGGAGTAGCTTGACCTCATCGGGTCGCGCGGAAAACAGCAGGCTCATGAGCATCGTATTGAGACTGACGCTTTTCCCGGCCCCTGTGGCACCGGCTACCAGCAAGTGCGGCATCGTTTTCAGATCGGCGATCGTGGGGGCTCCAAAAATGTCCTTCCCCAGGGCCAAGGTGAGCTTCGATCTGGCGCGTGAAAACACCTCGCTCATCATCACTTCCTTCATCGACACCGTCTCGCGATAGAGGTTCGGCACCTCGATCCCTACCACCGATTTTCCCGGAATCGGCGCGACGATCCGGAGACTGATCGCCTTCAGCGCCAGCGCCAGGTCATCGGCAAGGTTCACGATGCGCGCGACTTTGGTCCCCGGCGCGGGCTCGAATTCGTACATCGTCACGACCGGTCCAGGGCGAACTTCCGTCACCTTCCCTGCAATGCCAAAACTGAGCAGGGCGCGAGTCAGCACATCGGACTGCGCCTTGATTTCTTCTTCCGTGACACGCCCTAGGGGGCCTGAAGGATCGCTCAAGAGCACGGCCGGATCCGGCAATATATAGTCCCCCGCCTTCGATTGGGCGGCTACAACCTGTTGGTCCGCCTCGGATTCAATCGGCTCAGCCGGTTCAGGAGTCGGTGGTCGTGATGGCTGAATGACCGGCCAATCCAATTCCGGATCCGCGGCCGCCTCAGGCAGCGCTTCCTCAATCACCGCACGGATGGATTTCGACGTTTTCTGTTTGGCTTTCCGTGGAGACTCAGAATCGGACTCTTCCACCGGTCGTTCCGGGATCAACGTACGCGCCCTGTTGAACATCCAGTTGCCCAAACCAGGAATCCGCTGAGCTATCGCCGACAGAGAGATGGGCGCCGTGAAGAGGAGCGAGACCAGTAATCCCGTTATGATGAGAATGTGGGCGCCGGTACTCGCAAAATAGGCTCGTAAGCTTTCGGCCAACACTTGCCCGAGAAAGCCTCCCGCCATCCCTCGGTAAATCAAGCCGCTAGAGACGGTCGGCACCGCCATAATTTCAAGATGGAACAGGCCACTGAGAAACAACAATGCGGCCAGCGAGGCGCCTGCGTTCCGCAGACGGATCGACAGGTCGCTCTGAGTGAAACAGCGGACACCCATGAGACCGAGGAGAATGGGAAACAGGTAGGCGGCCCCGCCGATCGACCAGAATAAGGTAGAAGCGAAGAACGCACCGACCGACCCGATGAGGTTTCTGGGCGGAGGCATCGCAGCTGCCCCAGCCTTGAGCTCCCCTGGAACAAAGGATAGCAGGCTAAGCAGCGTCAAGAGCGCCAACGCGATCAGGACGACTCCGATCACTTCTCGTTTGATGTGTGAGGAGGAGGAGGAAGCGGCGCCGCGGGCCTCGCCCCGCTTGGCCGAAGTGGTGACAGCCATGATCGCGATGCTAGCACAGGGAATCGGTCATTTCAAACGAGAGGAGGCGGAGGAGTCTGGACCATCCCCCTTGCTCCCGGAACGCGCACGATCAGAATGTGCTCGTTCGACGGCCGCAGTGGGGGACAATCCAGACCACCTCCTAAAGACGGTGGAAGGAAAGTAGAAGAGCAGGACAGCAACTGCCACAGACGGCCGAGTCAGTTCCCGAGTTCCGGATCCCCGTCTCGCTTTGCGTCTGCACGCTCTTGCGACGAACCTTCATGAATCATGCGTCAGCAAGCCCCAAGATAATCTCGCACCTCGTCAACCAAGAGCACACGCGAGCTGGAGGAAGTCCTCAACCGACAACGTCTCTGCCCGGCGAGTCGGAGCAATATCCAATTGCTGCAATGTCTCGGCAACAGGATGAAGTTCATAGCCTTCGTCTCGCAGTGAATTGACGAGCGTTTTTCTTCGATGCGCAAAGGCCGCCTTCACGAGCGCGCGAAATGCGACTTCTTCCTGCTGGCTGAGCCTCGTGCGTTCTTTCGTGCGCAGCAGCACCGCCGCTGAGGCCACCTCCGGTCTGGGACGGAAACACTGGGCTGAGACACGAAACGACTTGGTGATCTCGGCTGCGTACTGCGCCATGACTGAGAGCACCCCATAGTCCGAGCCGCCAGGGCTTGCCACGAGACGATCGGCCACTTCGGCCTGCAGCATGAGCACCATGCGGGGGAACCGGCCACGCTGGTCAAGCAATCGAAAGAGCAACGGAGTTGAAATATAGTAGGGCAGATTGGCCACGACGATCGTCCCTATCGGCAGGTTCTCGACCGGATAAGCCAGCGCGTCCTCACAGACCAGCTCCACATTCGGAAGGTCCGCCTGCCTGGTTTCGAGATAGGCATGGAGCCGTGGATCCACTTCGACCGCCGTCACGCGACCGGCTGCGTGGCACAACGCTTCTGTCAGGACGCCGCGACCCGGACCGATTTCCAACACGTGGTCGCTTGGTTCCAGTTCTGCCAACGCGACGATTTTGCGCACGATGTTGGGATCGATCAGAAAATTTTGGCCGAGCCGTTTGTTCGGCGGAGGGAGATTAGGGATTGCCACCGGTCAATTCCCGCCGGTAGGACGAAGAGTGGCTTGCGCCGCCTGTTTCGCCAGATCGGCCAGCGGGGTTCTGAAATAGTCGATGAGATCGGTAAACTCTTCCACCAGGTCGTTGGTAAAAGAGGGCCCCGGCTGCAGGGCGGCAAACTTCTGTCCTTCTTTCTCGCCAAGGGCCTCAGAGATGAGCGCACTCGTCCTGGCTTTCCATTTTGCCACTCGCTCGGCTCCGGAGACGGTGTTGAGCGTCTCCATGGTCTCTTGGGAAATTGTCTCTAACTCCTTCAACTGCTTCTGAAGCATGTCCCGCGCCGCGCCCGATTGGGTGGTCATCAATAGGCTCCTGCTTTTCTGGTCTGTCTGGTCTATCTAGCCTATCCGGTCTATCTGGTTTGTTTGGTTTTGTCTTTATCGGCAGAAGATCGATTCAAACGAGATAAACCAGACAGACTGAATAAACAAGACAGACAAGACAGACCCCTCACCGTCTCTTGGCTAGTTTGGCGGCCAGCGTGATCGCCTCGACCAGACTGCCAGGGTCTGCGATGCCCTTCCCTACGATATCAAACGCTGTCCCGTGATCGACCGAGGTGCGAATGATCGGTAGCCCCACCGTCAGGTTCACGCAGGTGCCGAACGCGACAAGCTTTAAAGGAATTAGCCCCTGATCGTGGTACAGGGCAACAACACCGTCGTAATCACCCCTCGCCGCCTTGCCAAACAGCGTGTCGGCCGGCATGGGATCGCTGGCACGAATGCCCTGGGCCTGCGCCGCACGAGCCGCCGGAAGAATGACCCGCGCCTCTTCGTCCCCAAACAGCCCATGTTCTCCGGCATGAGGGTTCAACGCAGCGACGCCGACTCTCGGTTTCTTAATGCCGAATAGGTCCCTCAAGGCTAGATGAGCCAGTCTGATCGCTTTTTCGATCATGGCCTGGGTAAGGAGCGACGGCAAGTCTTTGATCGAGACGTGGGTCGTCACAAACATGATTCGGAGCGGGCCGCCGACAATCATCATGCCGGATTCCTCAGTCTTGGTCAGGTCTGCCAGCAGTTCCGTATGGCCGGGGAAATGACAGCCGGCCATGTTGATCGCTTCTTTGTTGATCGGCGCAGTGACGATGCCGTCGATACAACCAAGCTGCGCAAGCTCCACGGCTTTCTTGATGAACAGCACGGACGCCGCTCCAGTTTCAGGCGCCGCGACTCCACGCGGGAACCGCCCAAGGGGATGATCGAGCGGGTCCAGCACGGCGAGATGGTTCGACCGCGGAGGCATCGTTTCGTGACCCTCCACTCGAATCACGTTCATCTTGAGTTTTAGGCTCTTGACCGTCTGCTGCATAACCGGAAACGAGCCGATGACCAGCGGACGGCAGAGTCGTTGCACCTTAGCTTCCGCCAAGGCCTTCGCAATCACCTCCGGGCCGATCCCCGCCGGATCTCCCATCGTGATGCCCAAGAGCGGACGGGTCTTGCGCTCAGGTTTGTTTCGTTTATTTGGTTTATCTTGTCGAGTTTTCACTAACTTGCTCCTCGTTGGAACCAAACCAACCAAATGAACGAAACAAACCAGAGAAACCAAACAACCCTTCTCAACTGGTTACCAACCATATAAATACACCACATACCCGATATAAAGGAGGCCGCTCCCGCTCAGCAACCAGGGTCGCCAGAGACCACCCCACACAGCCTGCACCAATAAGAAGGCGGCCGCTGCCACAGCGAGTACCATGGTGATCAATGCCGTGGGTGCCAGCGTCCAGTCCGTACCCAGAAGCCCGATCGAGACCGGAATTGTACCTTGAAAAACTATTGCGCCGGTGACGTTCCCTACCGCCAATCGATCTTTCTTTCGGTAAAGCCAGAGAAAGCTGTTCGACATCTCGGGCAACTCGGTCGCCAGGGGCGCAACGAGGAGGGCCAGGATTAATGGAGAAATCGACAAGACTCCCGCAATCGTTTCTGCGGCGAGCACGAAGAGATGCGCTCCGAGTGCAAGCCCGGCCAAGCCAATGACTCCTTGAAGACCGATAAGTCCGAACGACGGGACCGCCGCCTTTCTGGCAAAAAGCAGCGGTTCAAGCCCACCCTCGCCCCCCTCTTCACCCGACTCACTGAACTTCAGCTTTACATAATAGAGATAGAGGCACATCAACCCGACGGCAGCGACGACGTGCACCAGTCGAGACGGGACAAACGCACAGGCCAGCGCGACGCTGTAAGCCACCATAAAGAAGGAGAGATCGCCCTTCACATCTTGATAATTCAATCGGAATGCGGCGGTTCGCTTCCCTAGTCCGGCATAGACCACCAGCAAGATGGCCAAGATGGGGATCACCAGGGTGCTCAGCATGAAGGGAGCGCCGAGGATCGCGCCCAACCCCACCTCCTCTTCGGCACGGCCGGCTCCGAAGAAAATGGCGATGATGGGGATCGACGTTTCAGGAAGTGTGGTGCCAATGGCCGCCAGCACACCGCCGATCGCGCCTTCGGACAGATTGAATCGCTTGCCCACCCACTCAATTGCGTTCGTAAATAGCGTGCAGGCGCCCAACGTCACCGCGACGGATACGAGGAACAGGAGGGTGTAGAGTAAGACCGTCATCCCCGGCCCATCGGCCGAAATACCCGCTGTTTGGCATAGGCAAGGGCGGCGTCTTCGAGCACCTCCTTCACGGGACGGCCCGTTCGTTCGGCTATCCGCATGCAATCGAGATATTCCGGAGCCGCCTTGGCCGTCGTCGCGTTCACATCGGCGATCTTTATCCGGACGACTCCCCCACGCACCTTCACCGGCATAAATCGGCGAGGAAGGATCTGTCGCAGCACCTCACGAATCCGGACTCCCAGCGTCGTCGTTTCCTTAAACAAGACGTCGAGAATCTGATCCAGCTGTGCAGGAGCCGCAAGACAGGTCAGGACGATGCCGGGTCTTCCACGTTTCATGATGACCGGTGTGAGCGTCACATCGAGCGCCCCACGTGAGAATAACTGCTCCATCACATACTCATACGTTTGCGGATTCACATCGTCAAGATTGGTTTCAACCTGCAGCACGGTATCCCCTTCGCGCGCTCCTCGGGATGACGGTCGCGCAAGAAACACACGCAAGGCATTCGGCCAGCCGTCGGGATCAGCATCGCCCGCTCCATAGCCGATGGCTGTCGGCGTCACCACCGGCAGGGATCCGAACTCCGATGTCAGCGTACGCAACAGCGCCATGCCGGTCGGCGTGGTGAGCTCACGGGGAGGGCCGGCACTGTAAATCGGAATCCCTTTTGCCAGAATGGCGACCGCCGGACCAGGCACCGGCAGGATCCCGTGAGCCGTTTGCAACGTCCCCGCTCCAACATTGACTGGGGAGGCCGTCACGCGCGTCACGCCTAACAAATCACAGCCGATCAGCCCGCCGACGATATCGACGAATGAATCCAGGACCCCCACTTCATGGAAATGGACGTGATCCTTGGCCACACGATGGGCATGCCCTTCCGCTTCGGCCAATCGATCGAACACCGATCGGCTTTGCTGCTTAATCTTGTCGGGAATTCGACTCGCGGAGAGGATGGCGTGGATCCGAAGAAGCGAGAGAGGCTTGCGCAATCCTGACGTGATCACGACGTCCACTTTCGTAGCATGGATCGCCCCTCGATGCACCCGCCGCTTCCGTAGCGTGAACCCTGAAAGTCGGAGTCGCTTCAGCCCGCTCACCAAGTCGGAAAACGGGACTCCCACATCCACGAGCGCGCCAAGGATCATGTCGCCGCTGATGCCGGAATAACAATCAAAATGGAGATGCGCGCCCATGTGCGTCCTTTCTCTGCTCCGTTCAAACCGCGCTCATCTTACCCAAGGCGCCTGCGAACGGCAATTAGTTCAGAAGTCTAGCAGGCTGAAGGCTGCAGAGTTCGCGAACTCCGAACCCCGACCTTCAGCCTTCATGTCACGCCTGTCACGCTCCTCTCGCTTGTCACGCGCTTTACCGGCTCGGAACATTGACAGCCTACCTACGCTGTGTTATCCCCACTGCACTCGCCCACCGACAAGGCGCTTCGTCACAACAGTTTGGTAACACACATAGTCCTATGACGATCTGCCGGTCCTTGCTCACGCCCTGCTCAGAGTTATTCGGATTGTGGAGTGGGCGAGTCGCCTGGACGCTGCTCTGCGCCGCGCTGCTGCTCTGGACCCCGCTTGCCGCCTCGGCAAAATCGAAACCCCACCAGGCCCCGCGCCCCGAACCGGAGCTCAAGATTCTCGACCTGAACGTCTCCCCCAACCCCTATACGATCTCGTCCGGCTCGCTGCAGTTTTCTGCCCTAGTCCAGCTACCCAAAGAGCTGAACGGCGCAACTCTGCTGGAAGTGTCTTCATTCATCACGTCGCCGTCGAAAAATTCGCTCCGTTTTCTAACTACTCGTACCCCTCTGAAGCCGCACGCCGCCTCGACCGACGGCGCCGCCGCTCCACAAATCTCTGTTCTCCTGACATGGGACGGGTTGGACCAGAAGAAACTCCCTTCGGGAGCAGGGCTCTATCAATTCGAAGTGCGAGCCAAGTTGCTGGCGAACGGCGAGAAGGGTCCCAGGACGCAGATGGTTGCCTGGCCGAAACGAGGAACGGTAGAAGTGAAATAACAAACCGTGAGGGGTAAGGGCTGGGGCGTCAGGGGTAAGAATATTCGTCTCTACCACTCACGCCTAACCGTTCACCCCTAACGTGTTAATTCGGTGCGCGAGGCAACCGGCCCCAAACCCGTTGTCGATGTTCATCACGCCAACCCCGGCCGCGCAGGAATTCAGCATCGTCAACAACGCAGCAAGTCCACCGAAACTCGCACCGTAGCCCCGACTCGTCGGCACGGCAATGACTGGACAGGGAACCAACCCGCCGACCACGCTTGGTAAGACTCCGTCCATCCCTGCGACCGCCACAACCACCCGGGCTTGCATCAGTCGGCTCTGACGCTCCAGCAACCGATGAATGCCGGCCACGCCCACGTCATAGAGGGTCTCAACCCGACTCCCCATCACCTCTGCCGTCACTCTCGCTTCTTCCGCGACAGGAATATCCGAGGTGCCGGCTGTAATCACCAAAACATGTCCCCGTTGTCGCCGCTTGGGGTCACCGATCGACACGATGCGCGCCTCGTTATGATAGACAGCTCGACGATCAAGCCGTTTAATGAGGGTGGCCACCTGGCGAGTCGCGCGCGTCGCCAACAACGGGCGATGATGTTTCAACAGCGCCTTCGCAATGGCACGAATCTGGGCCGACGTCTTCCCCTCGCAGAAAATGACCTCGGGAAATCCCTGCCGTAACGACCGGTGGTGATCGACCGAGGCAAATCCGAGATCTTCATAGGGCAACGTGCGAAGCTGCCCGATAGCCGTCGCCACAGACAGGGTGCCCGTTCGCACCTTGGTCAGCAGTCGTTCAATCGCCTCAGGATTCACGGCTTCCCTTTCTCCGGCTTTGCGTCGCGCTCCATCAGATCAGTCACCGCCTTGCGGCACGACTTGCCTTCGAACAACACCGCGTTGATCTCTTGCACGATCGGCATGTCGACACGATGACGGCGCGCTAATCCTAACGCCGCCTTCGCCGTCCGCACACCTTCGGCCACGGCCTGCATGCTTCCGACGATCCTCTCCAGCCGCTCGCCCTTCCCCAGTCTCACGCCGACCGTGTGATTCCGACTCAAGGCTCCGGTGCAGGTCAACACCAAGTCGCCGACGCCGGACAGCCCGTAGAACGTTCGTGGATCCGCGCCCATCGCGACGCCCAACCGCACCATTTCAGCTAATCCTCTCGTTATCAACGCGGCCCGCGCATTATGACCGAGATCCAATCCATCCACCACACCGGCTGCGAGTGCCATTACGTTCTTGAGCGAGCCACCAAGCTGGACGCCCAACACATCGCTGTCGGCGTACACCCGAAAGGCCGGTGTCATCAACGCGGCCTGGAATGTCTTGACCAGCTCCTTGTTGCTCCCGGCTAAACAGAGCGCCGCCGGTTTCCCTGCGCTGACTTCTGTCGCGAAGCTCGGACCTGACAACACCATGAGGTCCCGTTGCATGGCAGGAGGAAGTACGTCGGTCATGACCTGAGTCATCAAATTCAACGTATCTTCTTCAACTCCCTTCGTCGCGCTGATGAACGGCATCGGGGTGGAAAGGGACCGGACCAGCTCGCGCAGTACAGGACGTGCGACGTGGGACGGCACCACAAAGAGCAGCCCCTCGCTCTGCTCGGTGAGATCCGCCAACGATTCGGTAGCGACGAGCGATGGGGGAAGCGCGACACCGGGCAGAAAGACTGGATTCTCGTGTTTCCCGTTGATCGCATCCACGACCTCTCGTTCATAGGCCCAGAGCCGAGTTTCGAGACCTTTCTCCGCCAGATGTTTCGCCAGGGCAGTGCCCCAAGCACCGGCTCCGATAACTCCTATGCGATGGATGGATGACATGATTGAAAAGTGATTATGACGGAAGGGGTGACATCAACAGGGTTTGCGAACCACGCGGATTATAGGAAGCGGTTCTTTCACCTGTCAATGAATGAGAGACGGTCTTTGGAATTTGTCAAGTCAAGCCAGGCTCCACAGCCCTACCAAACAGGGTCGGGAGAACGGAGTGGCACATGCCTTGCTCCCTTTACGTACGATTTCACAATTTCCTTCGTCCGGACGCATCGGACGACTAGTATGAAAGTGAGCATCGTTACAGGTGAAAGCGAGGGATATGGTGATGAAAACCACAGGATGGTCAAGGCGTTTCGTGATTACGATTCTGCTGACACTCATGGTGCCGATCGTTCTCTTTGCGCCTCAGGCGTATGCAGAATCCTACGTGGCGGGCCAGATCGGCGTACGTTGCAGCCACAGGACGGTGGGCAATGGGGAAGTGACCCGAACCGAAGTTCCCGCCGGGACTCGAGCATTTCTGATCAGCCGCTGCAAAACACACTCAGCCTAGGCGGAGAAAGTAGGCCACTTTTTCCGCGCCGCTCCTGGCTAGGCATCGAGACAGAGATTTACAACACTACGCCAGATATCAAAGAAGGACATCTGTATTTTAGGGTCCGGCGGGCCCAGTTGGCTCTGCCAATCTTCCTAGCGTGGCGTTCACCAGGCTCATGATTACGTGGCATTAATATCTCACGTTGCGCTATCCACGATATCGCCTGCAACCATACATAGCGGATCGGACCCTCGGAATTTACTTTGCCTCAGATAAATGATCCTGCTATGCACCGCCGAGAACCTCAATCCGCCACAGCGTTCGGGCTTAAACGCTGAAATCGGGCTACGATACTATGTCACCAGGCAGCTGGACGTTTTCAGAGAAGGCAAATATAACCACGCACGCATAAACTATTCCTCAAACCCATAGCGGCATCGAACTCGAACCTGTTCGCGGTTCGAGGCAACTTACAACCTCCTTACATTCAGCCTCGGCGTCAGCTACAACTTCTGATCGACAAACCACCCACTCCCGCTTACATCTAGCAGTCTGCGAAAAAACTATTGTGGCACGGTGGATATTCAATTGCCTGCACATCGAGGGCAACAGGAGAACACCGCGCAGGATGCTCAAAAAGGCTGTCCAGCAAGGCCGCAGCGAGCTGTCACTTCATAAGGGGTGGCTGGGATGATCCAACTGCGCGCGTCCAACGAGGGCCTTCTGAGGCCGCGCGTTGCGCGAGCAAGGGGATCGTTCCAGCCATCCCGCCCCCTTTTTCAGCATCCTGCTAGTAAACCGACGCGGTTCCGTGTAGCCTACGCACGGAACCGCCCATGAAACTCTGTCCTTCATGTCGACATGAACTCCCGGAGATTAGCCGCTACTGCTCGCAGTGCGGCCAACGGCTTCATGCAGACGCCGTTGAGCCTCCCCCGCCACCGCCACGACGCGCCAACCCCCAGGCGGATCGGCTGAATGTCGAAGTGCTGTACGGCATGGTGGCTATGCTGTCCCTCGCGATCCTCTTCCCACCCTGGGAAACCCCGCCGTCACAGGCTCCCGAATTCCTCGGCCTGCATTTCATCTTAACGCCCCCCACACTGGACGCCATTGTGAGCCGACTGCTGCTGACGATCGAACTCGTCACCATCGCCATCGCCGGGCTGTACGGATCATTCCTCTTCCGGCAAAAACCCTGAATCGAGAAACGGGATTTCTCTCTTTGTCCTGATTTTTGATACGCGGGCTAAGCGGCTGCTCAAAATGCCCCGCTAACAAGGCCATAGGCGAGTGAAAACCGGAGGCGTAGCATTCTCACCCGCCCAACCCCGAGCTGTCGGAACAACTCTATTCCGGGGGTACATTGAGGATTTTCACGAGCCGAGAACGAAGCTTGGGAACCGGCGCGTCTCGGCGCGCCAGGGTCGGGCGGGTGAGGACGTAGGCATTTTCAGCAGCCGAGTGGCTAATCCAACGCCAGCGTCAGACACTTCGCCGAGCCGCCAGATTTCATGAATTCATCGAGCGGGACTGGATGAGGGAGATAGCCGCGCGAGGTCAACAGGGATTCTGTTTCCGGACAGCCTGCGGGCAGCACGACTGTGTTTCCCGACACAGACGGCATTGCAGGCAAACCTGAGAGCCTCAGCTTCCGGCACCACGAGACGTCTGGAAGGAGCGATCCGTTCGGCAAGAGCCTCTTGCCCATAGTGATCGAAGGCGGGAGGGAAATACAGGAGTTCACCGCCGCTCAAGGGGCACAAGCAGGTGTCGAGGTGATAGAATCGCTTGTCGACCAGTTCGAGTGGAATGATCTCTCGGTGAAACCAGTCGCTGAGCGTCGGGAACACACGGATATCCGATCGTTGTCGATAGCCACCGAACCAGGTGTCGGGAAATCCCAAGAGGTCCCCGGCCCCCTCGAAGAAGCGGCCCGGATCCAGCGTGACGACTTCGTACCCCTGCCCACGAAACCAGTCCTCAAAATACGCCTCTTCCTTCTGCCGTTCGGCATAGCGAAAACGGCTCGGCACCGCTTTGCCTCCAACGACGACACCGGCATTCGCCGTGAACACAAGGTCGGGCAGTCCCGGCACCGGCTTCATCCGTTCCAGGACCGCGCCCACGTCCTGTTCGAGCACCTGCATGAGGTGATGCCACTGGCGGACGGCCTGATCTGAATTGACGGCGTTCGAACGGCGCATCCACGGATTAATCTCATATTCGATACCGAAATAGTCCGGCGGGCAGACCAGCAGGCGACTCATGGCCTCCACCCCAGCAGGATGTTGAAAAAGTCCCCCAGCTTCGTTCTCAGCGTAACCGAGAGACGTGAGGCGTGAAACGTGAAAGAAGGTTAGCTGCGGAGCTGCGGCCTTGTTCGGGAGAAGGCGCGTCTCGGCGCGCCAGGGTTGGGCGGGTGAAAGTCTGGCCTTTTTGAACATCCTGAAATCACAGACGGGCTCCAAGCTCGCGCGCCAGCTCGCGCAGAAACGACGCGGCGTCCATGACCAGCCCGACAGCCTGAAAACTTCCTCGATCCGCGAGTTTCGTCGGAACGGCCGGATTGACATCGACGCAGACGGATGGGACCGTGGCAGGCAACAAATTGCCCGTCGCCACCGCGTGCAGCGTCGAGGCGACGAGCAGGGCCAGTCCGATACCGGGGATTGCCGCGCGCATGGCTGCCTGGGCTTCTAGCGAATCCGTGATCACGCCGGGCAACGGGCCATCATCGCGGATCGTGCCGGCCATAACGACGTGGGTACCCCGCCTGACGCAGGCCGCCATAATTCCGGTCTTGACGACTCCCGACCTGACCGCTGCTTCGATGCTGCCGATGGCCCTGATCCGATTAATGGTTCGCAGATGGTGTTCATGCCCATGCGGCACGACGCGACCAGCCGCATGCCCATAGCCGAGGGACGTTCCATAGAGATCGACTTCCATATCATGAGCGGGCAGCGCATTCCCGCAGAACAAGACATGGATGAATTCTTCATCAATGAGCCATGTCAGCGCCTCGCGCCCTCCGGCGTGAACAATCGCCGGGCCTCCCGCCAGCAGCACCCTGCTGCCCGCTCTCCCCTCTCGGAATCCTGTTCGCAACTGCACGAGGCGCTTGGCGATATCGCCGATGACACGTCCATGGGGACGCTCGGACGAGACCTGCGATTCCATGAAGCTGAATACATCGCGGTCACGTGGCCGTTGGAGCGGGATGACCCGCACGCCCTCACGACCGGTCACAATCAGATCTCCCCGCTTCACCTCTCCCATCGGAACAGTCTTGGCAGTCGGATGAGCCGGATCCACGAGAATTCCCAGGTCCATTTCGATCCCCTCCACCTCTACCCACTGGTCACGCACTCGCACCTGCGTGGATAAATGGGTTGTCGCGTAAAACTCGTCGGGGAAAATGCCGTCCGCCGGCGCTGCACTCAGCCGGCAATCCCGTTCACTCTCGACCGACGCGCCGTGGGGTTGAATGGCATGGAGAATTTCGCTGAGCAGTTTCGCCGAGGAGGCCCGCACGATGATTCTTGCACGCGACGGCTCCTCGCGGGTTTTGCCGATCTGCATATCTTGAAGGTCGAATGTTCCGCCCATCATCAGAATCGTGTCCAAAACCTTCGCCAAGATCAACGAATCGATGATATGGCCTTGGAGCAGGACGGTTTCTTGGTCATGCATCATGGGTCAAACTCCCACCCTGGTAGGATCTGCACAGATTCTACCACCCAGTTTCAACCGCTGCAGATCAGATCCTGACTATGCGCCGAAGACTTGCAGAGGACTGAATCATGTCCGCAAGGTGTACCGATCCCTACAAGCTGCTCAAAATGGCCATCCAACAAGGCCGCAGGCGAGAAGAAACCGGAGGCGTAGCCTCTCGAGCTACGTTGAGGATTTGCTCGAGCCGAGAACGAAGTTGGAGGCCATTTTCAGCAGCTGATCAGTCGGTCTTCATGAGTTCGCGAAGAACGCTGGTCGCATAAGCACCGGGTGGAAGTGAGAAGGAGAGCGTGAGCACTGTCCCCTCCAAAACCCACTCCAAGTCGGCAAGGGGGATTCGGAGCGAGCGCCGTTCACCGCGAAACCCGCAGGCCTTCGCGGCTTCGGTAAGACTCTCCGGCGTAGCCCCGCTCTCACCGACCACGGCCCGTTCGATCTCGCCCGGTTCTCCGCCGGCCCACGAAGCGCGCGACCCGAACAAGATGCCGGTGGGACTGATCTCGAACCGGTCGGCCCGTGGCTGTTCCTTCGTGGCATCCTCGACCAGAAAACAGGCACCATTCTCCATTTTCATGGCCCAGTCTCCAACCAAAACACGATCGAGTCGATCCAGTCGTCTGGCCAATATGTCATTAAAGAAATGCGATTGATAGGCGTTGAGGTACCACATGCGCTTGGACCGGCTCAGCCTGTTTCGGCGAGCAGGGTCCACCAGTAGTTCGGCTCCGATTTGGTAATTCTGTCCGCTCCGCCCTTGCCGTTGCGGGCCGAAATAGTTCGGCACGCCTCGTCGCACCAGCATTTCCGTGACCAGAGGCACCGTCTCGCGGGCATGCGTGGCGACATCCCGAATCACCAACCGAAAGTGATTGCCTGCATGATGCCCAGGACGCAAGCGATTGCGATGCCGACCCAGCACCTCCACAGACAATAGCTGCTCGTCCAATTTCAGTCGATCCAGCCGTTCAGGCGTGACGCCTAAAAGCGAGACCATCTGCGTGGTCACGGCCCGGGCGTCTTTGAGGCCTGCTACTCCAATCGCTTGCGCTTTCACGCCTAAAACCGAAGACAGTCGCAGGATGAGATCCGGAGTCGAGAGCAGGCGTTTTCTGATCTTGACGTAGAGATGCTCACCCTCTCCACAAGGAAGATAGAGCGGATGTTCCTCGACCTGGAAGTCTTCCGGAAGAGTCCGCATCTGTCCGCCGATTCCCGGCAGTATTGCTGTCAAAAAAGGCATGGTCATGGTGCAATAGTCCACTTCTTCATTCGCATGAGATTGCCCTCACCACGCGATCAATCTCGATGATGGGTGAGACGACTCCCATGATATACTTTCCCCATGTCTTTTCGCCCAGCCTCTAACCCAACGATCTGTTCCGAACATCATCCTCTAGGCGCCTGGGCCCACCTGTTAGCGGCAGGGGTATTCCTCACCGTTCTGATGTGTGGTCTGTCCCCAGGGGACTCGTTGGGTAGAGAGAACGCGATCTTTCAACAGTTCACCCAGCACATCGGCAGGCAGATCCACAGAGACAAACAGGCATTTTCGCAAGCGAACAGCTGTATCTCATGGTTTTATAAGGCGAAAAAGACGCCTCTCCCGGCCGTGCAGGGAATCGGCTGGAACATGACTCCTTTATCCCAGCTCCGAAGTGGATTGTCTTCGCGACTATCCCGGCGGGATCGACGATGCGCGAGCTGATTTTGCCAAGACACAGTCGTTGCTCTCGGTCAGTCTGACCTTCTATGAATTCGCCTTGGTCGCCGACCGGAATGATGATGCGACCTACAGTCCCACCGAACTTCAAGATTTGCTCCGCTCCCTCACTCTCTCGTACAGTGACGGAGAGCCGACCCCGACGCAGGTCACGGCACTCACGGAGCGGTTTGACAGCTGGTACCACAGCCGCAACATGGACGCCTTGATGCAAGGCATGAGCGATCTCTATGAACGAGGCTATCGCGTGACCCCCTCCGATCGCGTCGAGCTGGATCGGGTGATGGGATGACGCGACGCACAAGGTCCTGGCCCGATCGAGCCCGTTCCTTCATCGGACATTGTCTGAGCGAACCGCTCTATCGGCTCTTTAGTCTCGTTCCCCACTGGGAAGTCGGACTGTCCACACACGAGATTTCCCGGCTCACCTATGTGCACGGCCCATTGGCCGGCCGGCGGGCCGTTCATCTGAGCGATCTGCATCTCGACCGCTATCAGCCACGGCATGATCTCATCGTCGCCGCCATCGGCAAACTCCGCCCCGACTGGATCTTTATCACCGGCGACCTGCTCAACGTGCCGGAGGGACTGCCGCATGTGTTTCGATTTCTCGCCGGCTTGCGGGAGATTGCGCCGGTCTTCGTCACCTTGGGCAACCATGATCACTACAGTGGCGTGCCGATCGATCAGTATTGCGAACTCGCCGATCGCCACAAGATCACCCTCTTGATCAATCAGGCCACCTTCATTCCCACGGACTGCGGCGAGATCGCCATTGTCGGCGTCGACGATCCCTCGCTGCATCGGGCCGACTTGAGCTGTCTGCCGCCGCGCGCACAGGATCGCTTCATCCTCTTGCTGGCCCATGCGCCGAACATCCTCGATCAGTTGGAAGACCACCATGCCGTCGATCTGATCCTCTGCGGACATAGCCACGGAGGCCAGTGGCGCATACCCGGCGTGCCGACGTTCTGGCTCCCGCCAGGCTGCAACGGCCGGATCGAGGGGCATCACGGAGAGCCAGGCCGCCGGCTCTATGTCAATCGTGGGCTCGGATGGTCGTTTCTTCCCCTGCGCTTGAATTGCATGCCGGAAATCGCCTGCATTGAATGGATCCACGAAGAGGCGTAACCCACCGTACTCCAGACTACTTGATCCGCTCCAGCGCTTCCTTCGATCGGCTCCTGACGGTTTGATCCCAATCCTCCTCCATGGCAGTCGTCAGCTTCTCCTTCGCCTCACTGGCGCGCAACCGGCCCAATCCCAACGCCGCGCTGGAACGGACATAGGCGTGGTCATCTTCCAGCGCCTTCAGCAGAAGGGGGATTACGGTTCTATCGTTCAGGACGCCAAGGTAACTGGCCGCCATCCCGCGAATCCGGTGCTGCTTGTCACCCAACGCCCGCTGCAACGTCGTTGCAAAGAGGTCTCGTAACGCGGGCGTCACGGATTCCAACCCTTCGGCCCGGTACCCATTCACGTCAATCAGTGCAAAGGCGATTTCCAGCTTCTTCTCCTGTACCGTGGCCCGTTCGAACGCGGCCAATAACTTCGCACGTTCACGCCGTTGCGCCCTGCGGCGGTTGAATGCCCGGACCAACATCCACAGCCCCGCCGCGATCACCAGACCAGCGAACGCCATGGGAACGGCTTGATCGATCACATATTCCTGGGTATCGAGCGACAGACGTTTCCATACCCAGACGCCGGCAATAACGACGCCGACGAGGACTGCAATGGCAGGGAGGTTGGTCTGGCCCGATTCAGAACGAGTGCTCATGGGGTCAGTATCATAGCAGGATGGGGAAGGGAGCGGCCAGGTGGGGTGAGCGGGAACGACACCCGCGTGGTCCCGTGCTCCCGGAACGCGCGCGATCGGAAGTGCCTCGCTCGACGGACGCAGTTGGACCACTACGGGTGCCATTCCCAGAGAGGTGAAGCATGCAAGCTTGGAAGAATCACATCAGGAAGGTGCTCGCGCAACGCGCGGTTAGGAAACGCCTCGTTGGATGCGCGCAGTGAAGGACAGTCCGTCAGGGCGTGAAGTGCAAGGTCAAGCAATGATCCCAATGCTTCCCTCGCGGCAGTATCTTCTTCTGCAGCAACCGTCCTTAACTAGCGTGTGATTGACGTTAGTGCCCTCAGGCAGGATCACTTCTTACTGCACGCCACTTTCCACAGAGCTTGATTGATGCTACGCGGTACAACCGGTTCCCACTGTTGCTCGTCTGGGGTACTGTAAACCACGCGACCACTTCCCATGTTGCCCGAGAACCAAGTATACGCAAGCATACGTGTGCGCGCTTCCGTACAATCGTATTCGTTGTATCGCTTGAAAGACAAAAGCGAATCCCCCGCCACGGTTTGTACAGTCCTGTAGTCGTACAATTGCCACATCTTCGCCAGATTCCCCTTTTGGCGAATGGAGTCTGGATCGACGTACACAGTGAGTCCTGCTTCGTCGTCGCCACTCGTTAACACCCACCCCGCATACACTGCTCCACTACTCAACACCAGGAGCGTGATCAGTAACCAGAACCCCAAAAGGTGGGCCAAAAGCAGCTTGGGGAATGAACCCGCGTTGTTGGCCACAGAGCATGGCACAGGAACGCGACGGTAAGGACGAATCGTGAAGGGCATGGAGGTCTCGCAGGGAGGGGTATTCTAGGAGGACCGAGATCGAGGATGCAAGGTTAAGCAATGACCCCGGGAGCGCAACGTGCGCAACTCGTGGCAGGCTGGGCCGTTGTTACCAGGCGTAGGCTTCCGGTGCAGGCCCGCCTGGGCCGGGGAAGATGTCGTCGAGCTGTTTCAGTGTTTCCTGGCTCAACGTGAGACTCAGGACGCGCATCGTGCCGTTTAATTGCTCCATCGTGCGCGGTCCGATAATCGGCGACGTGACGGCCTTTTGGTGCAGAAGCCAGGCGAGCGCCACATCGGCCGGGCGCTCGCCGAGTTGTGTGCATAGCGCCTCATAGGATTCCAGCTTGGGACGATATTTCTCAATGTCTTTCTTCAGATCTTCGTTCGCGCGTCGACCGACCTTCGCCGGTTCCAAAGCCCCAGCTAGCAGCCCACGCGCGAGCGGGCTCCAGGGGATCAGGCCGATGCCATAGGCTTCGCAGGCCGGAATCACTTCCAGTTCAATCGTGCGCTCATTCAGATTGTAGAGACTCTGTTCGGACACCAGGCCGAGGAAGTGGCGGCTGCGGGCTAATTCTTGCGCCTGGGCCAGGTGCCAGCCGGCAAAATTGCTGCTGCCCGCATACAGAATCTTGCCTTCCTGGACCAACTGCTCCATCGCCTGCCAGATTTCATCCCACGGCGTCTCCCGATCGACGTGATGCATCTGATACAGGTCGATGCAGTCAGTCTGAAGGCGCCGCAGACTGTCCTCGCAGGCCCGCTTGATGTGCAGGGCCGACAAGCGAGACTGATTCGGCCACTGGCCCATCCGGCCGAACACCTTCGTTGCCAGGACGACCTTCTCACGCCGTCCCCCGCCCTGGGCGAACCAACGCCCCACGATCTGCTCCGTCCACCCTTCGCCCGTCTTCCAGCCATAGACGTTCGCCGTGTCGAAAAAGTTGAGGCCCAGCTCTAGCGCCCGATCCATGATGGTGAAACTGTCTGCCTCGCTCGTCTCAGGGCCGAAGTTCATCGTGCCGAGACAGAGTCGGCTGACTTTCACTCCCGACCGACCGAGATGAACGTATTGCATGGGCAAGATCCCTTGTCACACAAGCCGAATGAGATATTGTACCCAGAGAACCTAACACAATGAGAAATAGACTTCGACAATAGAAGACCGAGGATGGAATGGACACCTCGCGCCTCTTGACGAAGCGATCACGATGCGACATCTTCCAGGGCGTTGCGAGTAAGGATCGAGAAGGAAGGAGGTACCATGGCCATGGTGTCCGTCATGCTTCCGCTCGGAACGCCCGCTCCCCCGTTTTCGTTGCGCGATGTCGTGAGCGGCCAGATCTACTCGCTCGACTCCTTTGCCGGCAAGACCGCCTTGCTGGTCATGTTCATCTGCCGCCATTGTCCCTATGTGGTGCACGTCGAGCACGGGATCGCGAAGATGGGGCGGGACTACACGGACACAGGGCTTGGCATCCTCGGCATCAGCAGCAACGATCCGGCGCAGTATCCGGATGACGCGCCACCTCGGCTGAAGGAGATGGCCGAGCGCCTGAACTTCACCTTTCCCTTCTGTTTTGACGAAACGCAGGACGTGGCGAAGGCCTATCGGGCAACCTGCACTCCGGAATTCTATCTCTTCGACCGGGATCGGCGGCTGAGTCTATCGCGGGCAGCTCGACGACAGTCGCCCCGGTGGCAACAAGCCGGTCACCGGCCGCGATCTGCGCGCCGCGATTGATGCGGTGCTCGCCGGGAAGCCTGTCGACAGAAACCAGAAGGCGAGTGTCGGCTGCAGCATCAAGTGGAAGCGATGAGAGGAATCGAATGACACCCATGCCAATCCCTTGCTTGCGGAACGCGCACGATAAGAATGTGCGCGTTCCGCGAGCAGGAGGACGACCAGGCTGCCTCCTCACCCCTTGACCACTCATTCTAGTTAGGACTATTCTCTATTTATTTCATGGAACTACCGCACCCCAAAGACGATCCCTATCTCAAACTCATTCGGCCGCTGGTCGAGGCCTATCTCGCCTTCTGGCGCACCGACATCCGCCATATCAAATCCCTACGGCTGACGCCCTCACAGTTCGATGTCATTGCCACGCTTGGAGATACGGAAGGCATGACCTGCTCGGAACTCTCTGCCCATACGCTCGTCACAAAAGGCACGCTCACTGGCGTCCTCGATCGCCTAGTCTCCAAAGGTCTGATCCGGCGGGATGCCATGAAAGGAGATCGCCGTTGCACCAAGATCTCGTTAACCGTGAAAGGCGGTGCGCTCTTTCGAAAGACCTTTGCGGCCCACATGGCCTTTCTTCGTCCATTCTTTGAACGGGCCTTGAGCCCCGAAGAAGTGGACCAGACTCGCGCGCTGCTCCTTCGTCTGCGGGATAGCTTCCGCCAAGAAGGTTGAGGCGATCTGATCTATGCGCTTGACCATCCTCGGCTCCGGCACGAACGTACATCCCACGCGAGCAGCCTCGGGCTATCTCGTCCGCACCGACCATACGATACTGTTGGACTTTGGCCCACGCACCTTGGCGAATTTACTAAAAACAGGCGTGAACCGGCATCGGATCACCCACATTCTCTTTTCCCACTACCACGCCGATCACTTTTCCGACTTCATCACCTATTTCTTCGATGCGATGATCTTTACGAAATACCAAGGAGGAAAGCGGCCGCCGCTCACGGTGATCGGCCCTCGTGGCACGAAGCGACTGTTCCGAACCCTCTTCGCCACCTTACCCGGCTTTACGCGCGCGCCGTTCGCGGTTCATTTCAAAGAAGTGGCTGATCGGGCGTTTGCGATCGGAAACACGACGGTGATTCCCCGAACTGTGACCCACACGCAGAACCTCCATTGCCTGGGGTATCGAATCGAATATGGCGGGAAAGTCTTGGCCTATTCCGGCGATTCGCAATACTGTGACAGCCTCGTGCGCCTCTGTGGAGACGTCGATCTCGCAGTGCTGGACTGTTCCTTCCCGGCTAATCGGCCGAGCCCGGTTCATCTGCATGCCGGTCAATGTGGGCAGGTGGCTAGAGAGGCCGGAGTCGGCCGGCTCGTGCTGTCACATTTGTATCCGATCACCGAACAATACAATGTGCGTGAACAGGCAGGGGAAGCATTCGGGGGAAAGATAGTGGTGGGGCGGGACTTGATGACAATCAAACTGTAGCAGGATGCTTAGAAACCGTGAAACGTGAGGCGTGAAACGAGGGTCAGCTGCGGAACTGCGGCCTTGCCTGGGACAAGGCGCGTCTCGGCGCGCCAGGGTTGGGCGGGTGAGACGTCTGGCCTTTTTGAGCATCCTGCGAGGTTGATACAACTATCGGCCAGTCCTGCTTTTCTCGCACCTCGCGCGCGAATAACGAGATTCGTTTCACGTTTAACGAATTACAAGCCGCCTTCGCGGTTATCGCATCCCAGAATCTCAATGAATTTCGTCAGGCGGGCCTTCTTGAGGGGATCGTCGAGTTTGGCATAGATGGCCAAGAGGTTCTTGATCATGCGGGAGAGAATCGCGCGCACCGGACTCTGCTGCAAATACTTCTCGTCAAATCCATAGCCTGCTTCTGTGAGAAACCGCTGGCAATTCTTCTCGGTCAGCAACGCCCCCCCGTTGAAACAATCGACGAAGACTTTGTAGCGATCCGACTCGTACTTCACTAAGAAATGGCCCGGCATCCCGATCCCATGAACCGGAAGACCCAGCCGCTTCCCGACAAGGAGATACACCGTCGATAGGCTGATCGGAATACCCGTTCGCCGGTCGATCACGCAGTTGAGGTAACTATTCTCCAACTCATAATAATTCTTCGTGTTGCCTTTGAAGCCCTGCTCCGTAAAGAGATACCGGTTCAACGTCTTGATCGTTTCCTCCCCCGAGGCTCGCGGACCGATCCGATCCTGCACTTCCTGCGCCATCTCATCGAGCTGTCTCGTATACGAGGTGACCGTCAGGGAAGGATAGGCATACCGGGCGATCAGAAAGGCACCCTGTTCGAGATCCATCGGGCCATCCGGCAGCGCCGCCTGCTGCATGAGTTCATCCTCCAGATTTCCACCGCGGATTTCCTCGAGCACCGAAACAAGACGGTCAGCCATTTCCGGCTGTTCGATTTCCGCTTCTTGAAGCAGGGGAACCGCAGAGGGGCCGATGTCGATGAGTTTACCGCTGATGGTCTGGACGATCTTCTCGTTCTCATCGGCCAGCAGTCGGATCAGGGCCCGGATTTGACTCTCGTTTATCAGCATGGTGGGACTCCCGAAAAGCCTGCTCATCAGCCCATCGCCCGACGGAACACTTTGGCGCTCCCGTAGAGACAGAGGGCGTCAAAAATCACCATCACGACCACCACCATCCCGACATGGGGGAGAGCCTCAGTCCAGCCAGTAAGGATCAACGGCCGCACCGCGTCGATCGCCCAGGTCATCGGATTGAAGCGCGCCAGGAACCCCATCCACGCAGGCATTCCCGCCAAGGGCACCAAAGCCGAGCTCAAGAAAATCATCGGGAGCGAAAGAAACCCCAGAACCGAAAAGAAGTCGCCGTGACTTTTCACGGAAAAGGCCATCGCCATGGAAATCGCGGTGAGACCGACGCCAAAGAGCATCCCGATCATCAAGATCGCGGCAATACCGAGGAGCCCCGTCGCCGGCTGGACGCCGAACAGAAAGGCCACCCCTAGGATCACGAGCACTTGGAGCGAGGTAATCGTCATGACGAAGATGAAGCGACTCAGGATCACCGAACTACGATGGATCGGCGTGGTCATCAACCGCTCCAGAAACCCATTCTCCTTGTCGAACAGCAGATCGACGCCCCCGGCGAGTCCATTGTTGAGCACCGTCATGACGACCACGCCTGCGGTCAGGAAGCTGATGTAGTCTGGGGCCTGCGTCACTTGCACATCCGCGGCCCGCTGGAACAGGTTGCCGAAGAAGATCAGCCAGAACAGCATCGGCTGTACGAGCGTGAACAACATACTGAATTTCTCGCGACTGAGCCGCCGAACCCACCGCATCGTCAACGCATGAATTTCCTGCCAGTACTCTTTCATCGCTCCGCTCAATGTTGAATGTTCAATGTTAAATGCTGAATGAAGCGAACCTGTCTTAATTTAACATTCATCATTCCCAATTTATCATTCCGCCGCATTTGGAGTGTCGTCCTGAATGCGGCGGCCTGTGTGGGCGATGAACACGTCGTCCAGCCGTGGACGGTGGTACTCAATAAACTCCAGTTGGCAATCTAATCGATTGGCGGACTCGAGGATCGCAGGCAGGGCCTTCTCGGGCGACTCGACCCGGATATCCAGGCCGGTCGGCGTCGCCTTGACCGCTCGCATCGCGGGTTGTCTCGTCAACGCAGACACCAACGTAGAAATCTTAGTTTGGTCCTTCAAGGTCAACGACACGATATCGCCACCCAGCCCGACCTTCAGCTCAGCCGGCGACCCGAGCGTCTTGATCTTTCCCCCGTCGATAATGGCCAACCGATCGCAGAGCTGATCCGCCTCATCCAAATAATTCGTCGTCATCACGATCGTCATGCCGCGCGCCTTCAACATCCGCACGTAGTCCCAAATCCGGAGCCGGCTCTGCACATCCAAGCCCAACGTCGGCTCGTCGAGGAACAATATCTTGGGGTCCGGCAAAAGACCACAGGCAATGTCGAGCTTCCTCTTCATCCCCCCGGAGTACGTTTTCGCCGGGCGATCGGCAGCCTCTTCCAGTTCCACGAGCTTCAGCAACTCGGCGATGCGTTTCGTGGCTTCGGCCTTCGGCAAGTGGTACAGTGCGCCGAGGAGTTCGAGGTGTTCCCGACCGGTGAGAAAGCGATCGATGGCCCGTTCTTGAGGCACGTAGCCGATGAGCTTCCGGACGACATCCGCCTCGCGCACCGTATCGTGGCCCAATACACTGGCTGTGCCTGACGTCGGCGTCAGCAACGTGATGAGCGTCCGAAGCGTGGTGCTTTTCCCCGCCCCGTTCGGCCCCAGCAGACCGAAAATCTCGCCTGAATAGACCTGAAACGACAGATCGGAGACGGCCGTATGGCCATCATAGGTTTTCGTGAGCCGAGACACCTGGATGGCGATTGCGCGATCCATCAGCCCCGGCCCTTTGCCCCAGATTGATCGTGCATCATGAACTCGATGAGGTCAGTGAGACGGCGGGCTTGTTGGTGGAGACTGTCGGCCTCCAACAGAAACTGCTTTTCCAAGGGCGTACACTCCAAGTAGCTGGACAGGGTATTGACGACAATCTCATCGCTGACTTCTTCCCGAAAGAGCTCCTGCCAGGTGGACAAGTCATCACGGGACAGGAGATAGGACTCCAGGATGGTGAACAGGCGCCGGCGGACCGTGGGATCCAGCGACGCTTCTGTGCCCCGAACAGTGACAGAAATCGTCGCTTCACGATAGGCCTTGTCGTACCATTCGCGTTCAATCTCAAACCGTTCCAGCCCTTGCAGCAGGATGTTGGATCGACCATCGGCCAACGGCTGCACGCTTGCCAATCGACCGACACAGCCCATCGAGAACACGGCCGGACGACCATAATAGTCCGTTTCCCATCCATCCTTGAGCAGAGCCATGCCGATGCACTGCCCGCTCATCGCCACATCCGAGACCATGGCGCGGTAGCGCGGCTCGAAGATGTGCAGGGGGAGATAGATCTTGGGGAACAGCACGACATTCGGAAGCGGAAACACCGGAATCCGCGCGGGAATGGGAAACGGCGTCACCGTGTCATGCTGGTCTCGTTCGTGGTGTTCTCGCCCGTGATCGGTCTGCATGGGGCTCACGATAACTGATGGTCGACAAAGTTGTCAACGGCGTGAGAAGGGCATCTTTCACCCGTCGAATTGACGAAAACCCGTATCAACACTGGAGATTTGTGCCGGCAGTCTAACCCACATTATTCATGAACACTTCTGCTGCAATCGCCGATCCGCTGCTACGACGAGCCTTCGGCCGGCGGGCTCGCCCCTCGGACCCTCACCGTACTGCACGAGTATGCATCGGGTCCTCACGGCTCCGCGCGCCGGTCTCGCGACGCGGCTCAGCGATTTCGCGACGAACCGTCATGAATAATGCGGGCTAAGCATGGTATAAGCGCACGACGATTCCTGCACCTCACGGGCGATCCATCGCACATGTACAAATTTCCTCGTCAGCTTCGGCACCTACTGTTCTTGTCGAGCAGTCTGCTGATCGTCGTGCCAGGGCTCGCAGCCGATACCGCACAGGAATTCCGCTTCGCCACGGAAGGCTATCGATATGCCTTCCCGCGTGATCACGGGGCGCATGAGGAGTTTCGCACCGAATGGTGGTACTACACCGGCCAGGTCACGGCGAAGGACGGTCGGCCATTCGGCTATGAGCTCACCTTCTTCCGCCGTGGCATGCTGCGCGATCAGACGAAAACCCTGCCGTCACAGTGGGCCGTCACGCACCTGTACCTGGCCCATTTCGCCGTGAGCGATCTCAGCAAGGGCCGGTTTCACTATGCGGACAAAATGAGCCGGGCCGGTTTGGGCAAGGCCGGCGCGGCGCACGATCGTCTCCACGTCTGGATCGATCGATGGAGCGCCGAATCACCATCGGCCGCTCCCGGCACTCAAACCCTCCAGGCAGCGGAGGGCGACATGGCCATCCAACTCACGGTCTCGTCAGGCAAACCACTTGTCGTACATGGGACTGACGGGATCAGCCGCAAAGGTTCGGCCACAGGACAAGCCTCCCATTATTATTCCTTCACCAGACTAGCCACAACCGGCAAACTCACGATCGGGAACGAATCCTTCGACGTGACCGGCACAAGTTGGATGGACCATGAGTTCGGGTCTGCCGATCTCGACAAGGATCTGGTCGGATGGGACTGGTTCAGCCTGCAACTCGACGACCAAAGGGAACTCATGCTCTATCAACTCCGCCGGGCAGACGGATCGGCTCATCCAGCCTCAAGTGGCACGTTAATCGACCGAGACGGACGTGGACATCATCTTTTGATCGGAGACTTCACGCTCGAACCGACAAGTTATTGGACCAGCCCTGCAAGCAAAGCCCATTATCCGCAGCGTTGGCGCCTGACCATTCCCTCACAACAGCTTTCATTGGAACTCGTGCCCCGCATGGCCGATCAAGAACTCTTCCCCAAACACAGCACACAAATAACCTATTGGGAAGGCGCCATCGAAACAACCGGCACAGCACAGGGGAAGCCAATTCACGGACAGGGCTACATGGAACTGACTGGCTACGCCGAACGCGTTCCCAATAAGCTGTAACAGGTCTGTCTGGTCCATCTGGTTAGTCTCATGCAACCAAACAAACTAGACAGACCGAACAGACCAAATGAACAAGACAGGTTGCTGGAGGCTCTTCGCCGATGAGCAAAGCTTCGACCAACCAGGTACACGAGTTGGTGGACGCGGTGTACCGCTCGGAATCGCGTCAGGTGCTCGCGACGTTAATCCGCCTACTGGGCGACTTTGAGACTGCCGAGGAGGCGCTGCACGATGCATTCGCAGTCGCTGTGGAACGGTGGGCACGGGATGGTGTGCCGGCCAATCCACGGGCCTGGCTTGTGTCGACCGGCCGCTTCAAGGCAATCGACGGCATGCGCCGGCGCGCCCGATTCGACGCGTCGTTGACGGAGCTCGCCAAGCGACTGGAATCCAACACCACTGACGCAGAAGAGTGGAACGAGGAGAGCGTCGAGGACGACCGACTGCGGCTGATCTTTACCTGCTGCCATCCAGCCCTGGCGCCGGAAGCGCAAGTGGCGATGACGCTGCGCGAAGTCTGCGGCCTCACGACCGAAGAGATCGCGCGGCCCTTCCTTACAAAGCCGGCCACGGTCGCGCAGCGGATCGTGCGCGCCAAGGCAAAGATCCGCGATGCCCGCATTCCCTATGAAGTGCCGTCGGAGAAGGAGCTACCGGATCGTCTGGACGCTGTGCTCAGGGTCGTCTACCTCGTCTTCAACGAGGGGTACTCGGCTTCTTCTGGGGACTCGCTCACGCGGCACGATCTATCAGGCGAGGCCATCCGCTTGGGGCGGTTGCTGATCGAGTTGCTCCCAGAGCCTGAGGCGATAGGACTCTTGGCGCTCATGCTGCTTCACGACTCGCGGCGTGCCACGCGTACGTCGCCGACCGGTGATCTGATACTTTTGGAAAATCAGGATCGCGCTCTGTGGAACCGGGATCAGATCACGGAGGGAGTCTCGCTAGTGGCGCGGGCACTGTCGTCAGGCCAAGTCGGTCCGTATACCATTCAAGCAGCCATTGCGGCGGCGCATGCTCAGGCGCCCAGCTCCGCCACAACGGACTGGACCCAAATCGTGGCACTCTACGACTTACTGCTCCAGGCGCATCCTTCCCCGGTGGTGGAACTCAATCGTGCTGTCGCTGTCGCCATGAGCGAGGGCCCGTTAGCAGGCCTGAATCTCATCAACGAGATCTTCGCGCGGGGGGAGTTGGAGAATTATCACTTAGCGCACGCAGCACGGGCGGATCTCTGCCGTCGGCTCGGGCAATCTTCGGAAGCCCGAGCCGCCTATGAACGCGCTTTAGACCTCACACAACAAGAGCCTGAGCGGCGATTTCTCAAGAAACGGCTGAGCGAGCTGCCGGACTGATGCGGCGAATAACACCTCACACATCGTACCTACTCCACATCGGGCAGTCCATGTTGAGTAATTTGGTTATGGTTAGGCAGTGTCTGGATCGCCATAGCTGACCATGCCCGGCCGTGTATGGGCTGATTTGTCGACGATCTGCTTCAACACCTGGTTGGCCGACAACATTTCTTACTCAATGGTCCTTCCAAGCTCGCTCGTTATCCTCTTTCAGGGGTGGCCTGGTTTGGTCCCCAACTGCGCACGACCTTCTCACCCACCCAACCCCGGTCGCGTTAAAGCGCGAAGTTTTCCCAAGCGACCATTGCCCACGCTAATTGATCCTTCCGAGCTCGCTCGTTCTCTCTTCAGGGATGGGGGCTGATTGATCTTCCACTGCGCGCGGCTTTCTCACCCGCCCACCCACTGGCACGCCAAGACGTGCCATTAGCCCTGGCGAGGGCCTTCAATTCGCTAAGCCTTTATTTAGGGAGTGGCCAAGGCTGCCCTTTACTGCGCGCATCGAACGAGCACAGCTTCACCGTGCGCGTTCTGCGAGCAAGAAGGGCACCTGGCCGCTCCCTCCGGATCCTTCTGAGGCCGCGCGTTGCGCGAGCATAGAAGATCATCAGTCTCCATCCCCTTCATCGTGGGGGTTCCGTGAGCACGGGGGACCAACCAGGTTACCCCTTACAACCGCTCATATTCCGCCCGCACAAACTGTGGGTCATACGTTCTTTCCAGCCTGCGAACAATGAAGTGACCCCGTGCCATCTCCTGGAAATGGTCTATGAACAGGACGTTGATCACCACCCCTCCGGCAGCACCGATCACGGGTACGGCTTGCGCGGCAACCTTCTCGGAGACGTTCACGCCAAAACGTGTGGCCAACTGTGTGATGAACCTGACGATTGCTGGTGCGCCCTCCTCCACCAGACCTCTCTCGGTGATGTACCCCACAGCCTCTGATACCGACTTCGCCAGAGCCCCACGTATCAGGAAGTAGGCGGATTCACTCGCGTCGTCACTCTTGTTACGCCCGCCAAGAGCGAAGACCTCAAGGCAGGCTAGTTTGGCGCCCGGCGTCCGGAGACGTTCACCCTCACTTCGTGCGATATCTGCAATGGAGCGCAGCATAATGGTAGTGGATAAGGGCAGTTCGACTGGGAGGCCTAGCAGTCCGAAGGCGCCTCCCCCCGCGCCGGTCGCCGCTACCGCGAGCTTGTGCAGGAACTCCCAAGAGTTCGGCTGCGGTTTGTCGTCTATCGTCAGCAGCGCGGCCTGTAGTGCCGTCTCTAGCGACTTCCTGGTCGCCTCGTTGACGACCATTGCCCATTTCTCCGGAAGCAGCTTGAGCGCCTTCTCAATCGGCATGCCGATCAATCCCGTGATCTTCGCTGCGAGGCCAGGATTCTCAAGGAGAGCCTTCGCGTACCGCAGAGCCTCTTGATCTTCATCCAATAGCATCATGCGACCCTCCTTCTCCCAGTTACTGCCCAACTATTAGCAGGATGCTCAAAAGTCCGCCAGCTTCGTTCTCGCTTCGCTCAGAGGCTCAACGTTGAGGAGAGGCTTCTCGGAGGACGGAAGCACTGGAGGGGATTTTCCGTTCGCCAAGATCCATTCTAGGGGCGAACGGCCCACACGAAGTGCGGTATGTACCTCCTCGCCTCTTCGCTCGCTGCGGCCTTGCTGGACGGCCTTTTTGAGCATCCTGCGGAACGTGCTCCTGTTATTTCAAACATACTGACCAATGAAATTCCGGCGTACCCACCAAGTTTTTCCGCAGCCTATTAGGTGAGCTGGACCAGCGATCGTGGTTTAAGCGGCCTATTCATGGCAACTCCCTTATTCAAGGAAGCCCCATTCTGCTAGAAATGTCGCCCGCTTACGAAAACTTGTCAAGCATCGGAACACCCCTGTCGATTTTTGCTCTTGCCAACGACTATCCTATGTCAGGACATCGTGAAGCGTCGCTCGTTTGCGTAATACGAGATTCGAAATACGCTTCACGAGAAACGAGCGACGACGAAGAGGACCGAAGCGATTAGAGGAGGCACCCATATGAAATACATGTTGCTGATTTACGGTGATGAGAATGGGTTGAGTGAAACTGAGCGGAAAGACTGTTACGTCGAGTCCACGCAGCTTGCGCACAGCTTCACTCGAACGGACAGTACGTAGCTGCCAACCCGCTACATCCCACAGCCATGGCGACCAGCGTTCGGGTGCGGGAGGGAAAGCGTCTGGTGACCGACGGTCCGTTCGCAGAGACACACGAACAACTGGGCGGCTATTTCCTCGTCGAGGCAAAGAATCTGGACGAGGCGATCGCCATCGCAACGCGGATTCCCATGGCTCGCAAGGGCACTGTCGAGGTCCGTCCAGTCATCGAGATTCCAAATCTGCCGTAGATATCGCATCAATAGCACCTGAGAGTTGTTGAATGGGACGGCATTCGCAAGCATTTCGCACGACTGAAATCACAAGGAGACGATATGCAAAAGATCACTCCATGTTTGTGGTTCGATAACCAAGCCGAAGAGGCGGCGAAGTTTTATGCGTCGATTTTTAAGAATTCTAAGATCGGAAACATGACCCGCTATGGAGAAGCAGGCGCAAAGGTCTCCGGGAGACCGAACGGGTCGGTCATGACCGTGACGTTTGAGATCGAGGGGCAGGAATTCGTTGCCTTAAACGGCGGGCCGCATTTCACATTTTCTGAGGCTATCTCGTTTATGGTGAAGTGCGAGACGCAGAAGGAAATAGACGAAATGTGGGAGAAGCTCTCCCAAGGCGGAGAAAAAGGTCAGTGTGGCTGGTTGAAGGATAAATATGGTCTGTCGTGGCAAATCGTATCTCCTGTGTGGGACGAGATGTTGCGGGACAAGGATGTCAAGAAATCCGAAAGAGTCATGAAGGCGATCCTTCAAATGACCAAGCCTGACATCAAGACGCTCAAGCAAGCCTATGAGCAATAATAATCCAAGTTTTGGAATGAGGTGGGTGCACCTCATTGGGACAGATTCCGCGTGCGCGCCTTTGGCTGCTTCGCAAGGAAGGATATAGGGATATGGTGATGCAAGACAAACTGGTGTGGGTCGGTCGAGCGATATGTGGTCTGTTATCGCTCCTCTTCACGATGAGTGCCGTCATGAAATTGAGCGGCGGGGGAGGAGTGGCGGAAGGGATGGTGCATCTGGGATTGCCCGAGTCTTTGATCGTGCCGCTCGGCATTCTCGAACTCTCCTGCGTCGCGATCTATCTGATTCCGGCGACGTCCATGCTGGGCGCGATTCTATTGACCGGATACCTTGGTGGGGCAATTTTGGCGCACGTGCGGGTCGGCGATCTGTTCTTCTTCCAAATCGCGCTGGGTATTTGTGTGTGGCTCGGTCTCTACTTCCGTGAGAATCGGCTGAGACAACTCATTCCCCTGAGAACACCCGGTACTGTCGATTTCACGACCGCTCGTTCGACTAATATATAAAGCTGAGTCGCCGGCGCTTACCAAAACTCAGTGGAAATTTCCAGAAAGGACTGAGACATGAGCACGATACGAGTACTCGTTGGAACACGAAAGGGCGCATTTATTCTCACGTCGGACGGAACGCGCAAACAGTGGGATGTCAGTGGTCCACACTTTGCCGGTTGGGAGATGTATCATCTCAAAGGTTCGCCCGTTGAGCCGAACCGCATCTATGCCTCGCAAACCAGCAGCTGGTTTGGGCAAATCATCCAACGCTCGGATGACGGCGGCAAAACGTGGCACCAACCCGGAACACCGCCAGGCGAACCGACCACGACTCCGGATGGCATGCCGAAGGGAGAGAGCAACAAGTTCGTTTACGACACGTCTCCGGAAACCGGAAAACCACTCACGACACACCAGCATTATGACGGCACGCAACGTCCCTGGGAATTCAAGCGCGTCTGGCACCTCGAACCGTCGCTGACCGACCCGGACACAGTCTATGCGGGAATCGAAGACGCGGCCCTGTTCCGATCGAGCGACGGCGGGAAAACCTGGCAAGAACTGTCCGGGCTGCGCGACGTGAAAGGAAGTCTGTGGCAGCCGGGCGCCGGCGGAATGTGTCTGCACACGATCGTGCAAGACCAGAGCAATCCACAGCGCATCTATATTGCCATCTCGGCTGCAGGGACGTTCCGGACCGATGATGGCGGCGTGACCTGGCGGGCGATCAACCGCGGATTGAAGTCCCAGTATGAGCTTCCGGACCCGGATGCGGAAGTCGGCCACTGTGTGCATCGCATCGCGATGCACCCGACGCGCCCGAACGTGCTATTCATGCAAAAGCACTGGGACGTGATGCGCAGCGACGACGCCGGCGAGTCGTGGCACGAAATTAGCGGGAACCTGCCGACGGACTTCGGGTTTCCGATCGATGTGCACGCCCACGAGCCGGAGACGGTGTACGTCGTGCCGATCAAAAACGACTCCGAGCATTTTCCTCCCGACGGAAAGTTGCGCGTATACCGCAGCCGCACGGGCGGGAACGAGTGGGAAGCGCTCACGAACGGTCTGCCGCAGCGCGATTGCTATGTGAACGTGCTGCGCGACTCGATGGCAGTCGACTCGCTTGACCCGTGCGGCATCTATTTCGGGACGTCCGGCGGGCAAGTGTATGGCTCGGCGGATGCCGGCGACAGCTGGACACCGATCGTCCGGGATCTTCCACCTGTAATGTCGGTGGAGGTCCAGAGGCTGCCATGATACGGGTCGTGCTTCCCGCACATCTTCGGACATTGGCACGGGTTGATGGCGAGGTGACGTTGGACGTCAAGGGGGAGGTCACGCAACGTTCGGTGCTCGACGCGCTTGAAGCGCGCTATCCGATGTTGCGGGGGACGATCCGAGATCACGGTACACTCAAGCGCCGAGCCTTCGTGAGGTTCTTCGCCTGCGAGCAGGATCTCTCCCACGAATCACCGGATGCCCCGTTACCCGATGCGGTCGCAACGGGTGCTGAGCCGTTTCTCGTTGTAGGAGCCATGGCCGGCGGTTAGCAGGCTAGTGAAAAAGGCCGCTAGCGGCGTATCGGCGATTGCAGTAGAAGCCTTCGTGAATAATGCGGGCTAAAGGAGGCATGCCCTTGAAATATCTGATTCTGGTTCACCATGACGAAGAGGCGTTCGAGAAGATCAGCGAGACCAAACGGAAGGAGCTGCTCGCGGAATCCGTGCAACTCACGCACCAGCTCCACGACAATGGGCAATATGTGCACGCGTCGCCTCTCCACCCGGCTGCGACGGCGACCATCGTGCGGGTGCGCGACGGCAAGCAGTTCGTCACCGACGGTCCCTTCGTGGAAACGCACGAGCAACTCGCCGGCTACTTCCTGATCGAGGCCAGGGATCTCAACGAGGCGATCAGCATCGCTGCTCGGATTCCTGGGGCGCGCATCGGAACGGTGGAGGTTCGGCCCGTGAGAGAGATTCGGGGGCTGCCGAATGAGTAAACGCCGTGCAAGCAGGCCCTTGAAGCAGAACTTTCGACATGTCGATTTCATATCAGCTCGTTCGACTAATATACAGAGCCAACATTGAGCCGGAAGAGACCGGCTCAGAACCAGAATCCAAGAAGGAGATACCACCATGCGATTCATGATTCTAGTCAAAGCCGACAAAAACTCAGAAGCGGGCGTTCTTCCTGACGAGAAGCTCCTTACCGAAATGGGGAAGTTCAACGAGGAACTGGTAAAAGCCGGCGTGATGCTCGCAGGCGAAGGACTCCAGCCAAGCTCGAAAGGCGCGCGCGTCAAGTTCTCTGGAAGCAAGCGGACCGTGATTGACGGACCCTTCGCGGAGACGAAGGAGCTGATCGCCGGCTTCTGGCTGTGGCAGGTAAAATCGAAAGAAGAGGCGATCGAATGGGTCAAGCGCTGCCCCAATCCCATGAAGGGGGAGTCCGAGATCGAGATTCGTCAACTGTTCGAGGCGGAAGACTTCGGGGCCGAGTTCACACCAGAGCTCAGGGAGCAAGAGGAGCGCCTGCGCGCGCAGATGGGCAAGAAGAAGTAGGTACAGCGGCGGATAAAATGGGGGACATTCTACTTTGCTGATCGCCTCATCCGCGCCCGCGGCTCGTCTGGCGGTTGTACGATGATTGATTGGTGACGCAACTTCAAAGGAGTCATCACATGCGATATGTCGATGGATATGTTCTGCCCATCCCCAAGAAAAATCTGTTGGCTTACCGCCACTTGGCCCATAAAGCGGGAATAATCTGGCGCGAACATGGCGCGCTTGAATATCGAGAGTGTGCCGGCGATGATCTCAAGGTCAAGTACGGAGTTCCGTTCCCTCGCTTGGTCAAGGCGAAGCCAGGCGAGACCGTTGTGTTCTCGTGGATCGTATTCAAGTCGCGGGCACATCGTGATCGTGTCAATGCCAAAGTCATGAAGGACCCGCGCATTACCGCAATGGGCGATCACAAATCCATGCCGTTCGATGTGAAGCGTATGGCCTACGGAGGATTCAAGATTCTGGTCGACGTGTAACCCCATGCCCTTGGGGCCTGGCATCAATCGAAAGGAGAGCACATTATGCAATACATGCTCATGTGCTGCATCGACGAAAAGGCCTGGACACAATTGCCGGACAGCGAAAAGCACAGGATCATGCAGGAGTACGGAGCATTGATTCAGAACCTCGTCACGAGCGGCCAGTTTCGTGGCGGAGGACAGCTACGCTCGACTTCATCGGCGACGACCGTGCGCATGAAGGGCGGCAAACTGGCGCTCACCGATGGGCCCTTTGCGGAAACCAAGGAGCAGCTCGGCGGCTACCACTTGGTCGAATGCCGCAACCTGGACGAAGCTCTCTCCATCGCGTCACGCATTCCGACGCTCCCGGCGGGAGGCGCAATTGAGGTGCGCCCCCTTGAGCCATCCCCCGAGAGCGAAATCTCGGTGAGCAGATGAGTTGTCATGCCGGCAATCACCTTGATGCTCGACCTCATCGAGCACATACTGTTGTGTTACCGTTCCTATCAACTGTTCCCAACAAGATGAAGGAGGTTCCCATGCGGTTTATTGTTGTTCCCCTCACGTGCCTTGCGCTCCTTGTACTCGCATCTCCCGTCCTGGCCAAGGACAAGAAGCCTGCGAAAGAGATGGACCCCCAAGCGATGATGGAGGTATGGAAGAAGCTGGCCATGCCCGGTGAGCCACATAAATTGTTTGCCAGTCTGGCCGGCAGCTGGACGACCACGACGAAAGAATGGATGGAGCCCGGTAAGCCGCCAACAGAATCAACCGGCACTGCGGAGATGAAGATGCTGCTCGATGGGCGCTTTCTCTATCAGGAATACAACGCCCAGATGATGGGACAACCCTTCTCCGGCGTCGGCATCGATGCCTACGACAACATGACCAAGAAATATGTGACGGCCTGGATAGATACAATGGGCACGGGGATTTTCATGATGGAAGGCACGGCCAGCGCCGACGGCAAAACCGTCACCCTGAAAGGGTCGCACCCTGAGCCTGGCGGAGGGAAAATGACGCATCGCGCGGTCTGGAAGATTGTCGACAACAATACCCAGACCTTCGACATGTATGGGGCTCACCATGGCGGTAAGGAAATGAAGGTGTTGGAGATCACCTATAACCGGAAGCCATAGCGAAAAAGGGACGCTGCGCGAAGGAGGATTCTCAATTCTTCCTCGCGCGGCGCTCGCCTGCTGTCTCAAGCGTCCGAAACAATCGTCGACTCCATTTCCCGCCCCACGTCACCTGGCCTTACTCACGCACTCCACACCTAACACCCGACTATTTCCCTCACCCCATTACCACCTTGACTACCCTCTAACCGCTGTGGTTAGGTCACCCGCCGATCTTCTCACAGCAGGCTCTTCGCAATGATGACGCGGCGTCGAGATTTTCCGAGCCTTCCACTGTCGATTGCCTGCGTCCTCGCCACACTCCTTTGCCCAGTGTTCACCGGCTGCGAGATGGAGAGTCAGGCGATCGTCTCCATCGCGCTGCATCCGACCAACGCAAACATCTTGTATGTGGCGACGAACGATGCCGTCTATAAGTCGCGCGACGGGGGCCAGCTGTGGGAACGCTTTCCGAGTTTCAGCGCAAGACGTGTGACGACTCTCGTGATCGATCCTCAGTTCCCGGCAACGATCTATGCCGGCACCATGGCCGACGCCGTCTACAAGAGTCCCGATGGCGGGCAACATTGGCTCCCCCACAACGTCGGACTCAAGGAACACGTATCCTTTATCAATCAATTCGTCTTTCATCCGACTGACCACGAACAGATCTACGCCGCCACGACCGTCGGCGCCTTTTATACCAAAGACGGCGGGCGTGAATGGGAAGAACGCATGGCCGGGATGAAAGAAGTCCACATCGTGGTCTCCATCGCCATTCATCCCCGCGATCCTCGGGTTCTCTACGCGGGAACTACGGGAGGGATCTATCGATCCGACAGCGCTGGGATGGGATGGAAGAAAATCAACAACGGATTGATTCCCGAACAGGAGCTGATGGGGGCGATGGCGCTGGGGGTCAATGCCATTGTCTTCGATGTGGTCAATCCGGACATCGTCTATGCCGGAACCACGAAGGGCCTCTTCCGCACCGCGACGCGTGGAGAACAATGGGAACGAATCGGGCAATCACTCCCCGATCTGTTCGTGAGCAGTATCCTCCTCGACCCGGCCCAGCCTAAGACTCTTTATATCGGAGGGCCGGGAGGAGTCTGGAAAAGCCCCGACAGCGGACAGACCTGGACCGCGAGCAACAACGGACTGGCCTCGCTGAATATTCGCACCCTTGCGATGAGCCAGCGCGATTCGCATCTACTCTATGTCGGCACGAATGGGAGCGGTCTCTACCGCTCGACCGACGCCGGCGCGACCTGGGCGCCCCTGCCACTCAAGGCTGCGCCTCCAGGAGTAGGCTGAGGTTGAGGTCAAGGCTGAGCGAATACTCTCCGTGTTCCGGCCACTTGCTTTCAGTTCCTCTCAGGGGTGGCTGGGGTGATCCACACTGCGCGCATCGACCGAGCACATTCTGATCGTGCGCGGTCTGCGAACATAGGGATCAACCCAGTTACCCCGCGATTTTTCAGCATCCTGCTAGCCGGTTGTCATAACGACGGTCTCTCCCGTATATCATCCATCACGGCCACCATGTCTGAACCGACTCCTCCCGCAACCGATCATACCCTGGCGCTTCGAGAGGAGTTCCGTCATCACCTTGAAACATTCTATGCCCATCTCAAGCTGGCACCGCCCTATGAGAGCGTCGAGAAGGCCATTCGTTCCCTCACGACCTCGGTCCACGCGTTGCCGCCGTTGGAGCGCGCGCGTCTGGCCACCGACGCCACCGCGCGGTGGCAGCACTTTCGTCAAGCCTTTGAATCGTCCGGGCTCAGCAAGAAACATCGCGGCATCATTGCGGGTCTCGCCCGCAACCGGTCCAGCCTGACTCTCCCCGCCGAATACGATCAGTTCCTGAGTCTGTATCTCTCCTAGCCAGGATATTCATGATTAGTCTGGGCTAGGCTCAGGACGGCAATCCGCCTCGCCTGATTCACGAGCGCTTCTGCTGCAATTGCGGATTCGCGGCTACAACATGTCCGTCGGCCGAAGGCCTCCTTCGAGAACCTCCCGGAGCTCTTGATACACCGTCATAAGCCGGGCATTCTCTAGCCGATACGCAAATACAACCGTAATGGCTCCGGACACTAAAAACACAAGTCCCAACCCTACAATCCCGAACGCCAACACCACTCCACCAAGTGCCGCCATTTCTCCCTCGACAAACAAGGCGATCAGGGCCCCCACCATACCCACGGCTACCAGGACAAACCAGATACCGGTGAGAAGAGCCGAGGACCAAGGAGTGAGCTTTCTGCAGAGCACCGCGAGTGCGTCGCCTTCCGGAGACAGGGAGATCAACCCTTTCAACGGCCACAGTGTTCGGAAGCCTACGGCAAACAGCCGGTATTTCTGACGAATCACAATCTGGTTCAGCCCCTGGTAAAACCGCGCAGTTCCATGCGGTAACGTCAAGATCCCGCCGGCATCAAACCGGTCGGCCAGCTGCTTCATACTCATATGCGTGAATCGATCGTGCGTGCGGGCCACTCCGCATCCATACCGACTCGCATCCGGCGTGAGGCGCACGAAGTAGAGCCAGTCTCCGAGAATGAGAGCGAGGCACAACGTACCGGCGAAGAAGCCAGCGAAGAGCATGTTGGTACCTATCCCATAGGGGTCGCGGGTGAATCAAGTGAGGGACCCGAGATAAACTGTTGACTCGTCGCAGCGAGTTGGCTAGAGTAGCCCCGTGTGTTACTTGGGCGGGTCCCCTCGCTCCATTCAGGTGCTCCGCCGCACAAATTATCCCCCTCTGTAGAGGCGCGACAGTCGGCTCATCCCTTCCTTGCAGAGGAGTGCACGTTGCATTTAATGTGGAGTCGGAGGTGACATGGATTTAGCGAAAATCGAACGTGTCTATACGTCCTACGCCAGGATCTACGATCAGATTTTCGGGAAAGTGTTTCACGAAGGGCGTCAGTCAGTGATCCGGAATTTGAACGTCCAGCCTGATGAAAAAATCCTCGAAGTGGGAATCGGGACCGGGTTGGCCCTGCCAATGTACCCCCGCCATTGCCAGATCGTCGGCATCGACTTTTCAGAAGGCATGCTGGACAAAGCGAAGCAGCGAGCGGCAGAACACCGGATGGGCCACGTGCAACTACACCGGATGGATGCCGGCGCGATGGAATTCAAGGACGACAGTTTCGACACAGTCGTCGCGGCCTACGTCGTCACCGCTGTCCCCGACTACCGCAAGGTAGTCAGCGAAATGATTCGCGTCTGCCGACCCGGCGGACGGATCATCATGCTGAATCACTTCAGCAACGACAATAAGATCATCGCCGCCATGGAGAAAGTGATTTCCCCTCTCACGAAGCACTTAGGGTGGCGGACAGACCTGGCACTCCAGACCGTGCTGGAAGGGACGCCGCTGCACGTCGCTCGGAAGCAGAATGTGAATCCGATGCGGCTCTGGGCCTTAGTGGAATGTGTGAACGGGAAGCACGTGAACGG
Source organism: Nitrospirota bacterium (assembly GCA_963775905.1). GTDB lineage: Bacteria > Nitrospirota > Nitrospiria > Nitrospirales > Nitrospiraceae > Palsa-1315. The sequence continues at coordinate 338,972 of CAVZKI010000009.1, forward strand.
CAAGACGCACATCAACGGCGCAATAAACGGGAACGGCGCCGCGGCCTACGTACATATCAACGGCACGCCTCTGTCGGAACATGCCAACGGACAGGCGTTGGCCTGACAGGCTGGTGAAAAAGCCCGCCAGCCGCGTGCTCAACACTCCGTGAAGCGTATCTCGTGCAAGCGTCATTGGTGTTCGGATTCGGAGCAGTTTCAGCGCTTCACTCGAACGACTGCAGAGCATCTTTTTGAACAGCCTGCTGATCCTCCTACTTCCGCCGCGCTTCTCGCCTCTAGGCATCGGCCCCGCGTTGCTGTTCGAATGACTTCCAATTCTGCCATTCCTCGCCTGGAATGATCGTATTGCCCACCAAGCACTGGCCGGAGAACCGTTGGGCGATCAGGTCCGCCAGGAGCGAGAGCACCTGACCGGTGCGGCGATCCTGCACCCCACGGACCCGCAGCACCACGCCGAACCCTGGCCCATCGAGCGGCCCATACAACATACAGTGAACCCCTGTGGCATCCACTGCTCCCTGCATCGACGCCGGAAGCAGATCCCCTTCCCACTGAATGGAAGGATGACGCCCGGATGACGAAGCAGTGGCCCGCCAGGTACAGGGAACACCCGCCACATCCAGTTCCGCCAAGAGCCATGTGACCGTCGGCCAGTCCGGCATCCCACTTTGAAACGTCCATTGAGCCACCTGCTCCAGCGACAAAGGTTCGAGGCTCGGCGCCGCCACTTCCTCCAGCTGCACTTCCTCGCACACCACATAGAGTTCGCCCTGCGGATCGAACCAGAAGCGGAGTTTCCCGTCGTTCAACTCCGCTTGGATAACCCCCAGCGTCGAGCAATCGGCCCCTTCCTGTTCAAACATCGAGAAATCCGTCACGCCGGTCATCGTGAGTTTCGCGACGCGAGCCATCTGGCGAATACGATAGCGGATCACGACCGTGACCGTGGTCCCCGCCAGCACTTCGCGGCCCGACGCTTCATCCAACAGCCGTCGCTTCGCCACCTGCACATCCGTCACATATCCGCCGCGGAATCCTCCTGTATGGCCGAGCAGCCAGCGGAGATCCTCCACGTTCTTGATCGGAGTCTTCATGTGACGAATTGTAGCGCAGCAGGAGCCGAACAGCTAGCGGAGAGACGGAAGACTCCACTACGATAAGACCGAGACACCAATCGCTCTGTAGCCCCATCCCAATTTTCAATGGATCGCTCAGCTAGCCCCTTTCTCATGAGACAGCCCTTGCCGTCAATACTGCGACCGTGTATGTTTCCAATAGCAGGATGCTGAAAAAGGCTGCCAGAGATCCGTGCTGGCAAGGGGCCTCGAAGGCCTCATGGCCGCGGAGTTGGGAATCCGATCTTACGCTCACCCTTGAGGGCAACGTCTTGGGGGAGCCTGTCTTCACTCGGGCGGCCGGCTGAGAGTAGCCTTTTTGAGCATCCTGCGTGGTGTACTTGTGTTATCCCAGACATGCGACCAGGGAAACTCCGGCGTCCACACAGAGTTTTTCGCAGCCTGCTAGAGGGACTACCGACACGAATAGTTATCATTCATTGTCATGCACGAGGTCTTCTGATGCGCGCAGTCTGTCTGAAACACGTTCCCTTTGAAGGGCCCGGAGCCTTCGCGACGGCACTGACTGAGCGCGGCGTGAGCCTGGAACGCTATCTCGTCCCACAAGACGGGCTGCCGAAGGATGCGGGCGATCTGTTGATCGTGATGGGTGGGCCGATGTCGGTGAATGATCCTGATTCCTGGATTGCCGAGGAAACGGAATTCATTCGATCCGTGATCCTGGCTGGCAAGCCCGTCATTGGTGTGTGTCTTGGAAGTCAGTTCATGGCGAAATCGTTGGGTGCCACCGTACGTCCGGGTAAGGCGCTGGAAATCGGCATGACACCGGTCAGGCTGACGGCTGAGGCGAAACACGACCCTGTTTTCAGTACGCTGCCGGAGTCATTCGAAGTCTTCGAATGGCATGGCGAAGTGTTCGACCTCCCCAAAGACTGTGTGCCCTTGGCTGGCTCCGACATCGCCCCCCTGCAAGCCTTCCGCTATGCCGCTCGTGCCTACGGGCTACTGTTTCATTTGGAGATGGAAGAGAACGGAATCGAATCGTTGTGCCGAGAATGTGCGCCGGATCTCACGAAAGCACGCTTGACCTTGCACCACCTGAAAGCGGCAACCCTCCCCCATCTACCGCAACTCCATCAGATCGCCGATCGGCTCATTGGCCACATTCTCTCTCCTCAGCGTTGATTGCCGCCTCATTCCTGCTGTACTCTTACCGTTCTTCATCGCAGGATGGTCAAAACAGCCGTCCAGCGAGACCGCAGCGAGTGAAGGCCCAGGAGGTACACAGCGCACTTTGTGTGGGCCGTTCGCCCCGAATGGATCTTGGCGACGGATAAGCCTCAGTGCTTCCGACCTCCAGGAACTCCGCAGCGTTGAGGGTCTGAACGACGCGAGAACAAAGCCTGGTGATAGGCGCATCCCTGGGCAAAGAGGATGTCTTGGCAGCCTCAGGGCGGGTGGGTGAAGTAGTTGCCAGGGCCGGGCGGGTGAGAACAGAGTTGTTTTCAACATCCTGCTGGAAAGGAGCCTGTTCGCATGTCTGGTTTCCCCATCGAGGTTGCCACACGAATCAAGACACTGCCCCCCTATCTGTTCGCCGCCATCGATAAGATGAAGCAGGCCGCGATTGCCAAAGGCGTTGATATCATCAATCTTGGCATCGGCGACCCCGACCTGCCGACGCCCGTGCCGATCGTCGAAAGCCTCGGCAAGGCCGCCAAAGACCCGAAGCACCACCAGTATCCTTCGTATGAGGGCATGCTGTCGTTCCGCAAAGCGGTGGCCGACTGGTACAGACGCCGCTTCAATGTCACGCTCGATCCGGCGCACGAAGTCCTCACGCTGATCGGCTCAAAGGAAGGCATCGGGCATATTCCACTCGCATTCGTCGATCCGGGCGATATCGTGCTCGTCCCGAGCCCCGGCTATCCAGTCTATCCCGTCGGGACCAGCTTCGCCGGAGGGCGTCTCGCACCTCATGCCGCTCATAAAGCAGAACGGGTTTCTGCCAGATCTGAATGCCATCCCGAAAGACGTGGCAAAAAACGCGAAGCTGATGTTCCTGAATTCGCCGAACAACCCGACCTCGGTCATCATGAGCAAGGACTACTTCAAGCGAGTGGTGGACTTTGCCCAAGAGAACCAGGTCATCGTCTGCCACGACGCAGCCTATTCGGAGATTTTCTACGACGGCAAGGCCCCCGCGAGCTTCATGGAAATCGATGGCGCGAAGGACGTGGGGATCGAGTTCCACTCGCTGTCGAAGACGTACAACATGACCGGCTGGCGCATCGGGTTTGCCGTCGGGCAGAAGCAGGTCTTGGCTGGACTCGGAAAGGTAAAAAGCAACCTCGACTCCGGCTGTTTCCAGGCCATTCAGGAAGCCGGGATCACCGCACTCGGCCTGGATGATTCTGTGACGGATGGCTTGCGCAAGATCTATCAGGAACGGCGCGACACTCTCGTCCCGGGCCTCAAACAGCTCGGGCTCGAGGTCGATCCGCCTCCGGCTGCGTTCTACGTCTGGGTTACGGTGCCAAAGGGATACACCTCCGCTTCCTTCACGGCTCACTTGCTGGAGAAAGCCGGAATCGTGACGACACCGGGCAACGGCTTCGGCGCGCCAGGCGAAGGGTATATCAGGATGACCGTGTGTACGCCGAAAGACCGATTGGCTGAGGCGGTGGAGCGAATCAAACGCGCGGGGTTTTAGCGCGAATGTTGAATGATGCAATGGTGAATGGTGAATTACTCTTGTGACCTATCCAATTCAAAATTCACCATTCAAAATTCAAAATTGAGCGAGCACTATGCGCCGCGAGACGGTCTTCATCGGGTTTGGTTCGAATGTCGGCGATCGAGTCGATTTCTGCGACCGTGCGGTGACGTTGCTTAGCCTACTGCCACACTCGCAAGTCGTGGGGGTGTCGCTGCTCTATGAAACCGAGCCGGTGAAGGATCATGCCCAACCTGGCGATGGCTGGTTCTTGAATGGCGTCGTGCAGCTTGAGACGGATGTCACGCCGAAGAGCCTCTTGGATATTCTCCGTGAAATCGAGCGCTCGCTCGGCCGGAATGAGGAGAACCGATCAGGCCCCAGGACCATCGATCTGGACATCTTGTTCTACGGCCAACGGATCATCAACGAACCAGATCTCGTGGTGCCGCATCCTCGCATGCACCAACGCCGGTTCGTCCTCATGCCGTTGAGCGAACTCGATCCGCTGTTCCTGCACCCATCACTCCAGCGCACAATCAGCCAGTTGCTCGCCGAGGTCGGGAAGCAGCCTGAGGTCCGCCTCTTGTTTCCCCAGCCCTCGACCCGCTATGGCTCACGCCCTGCTTGCAGCCCTCCCCCAGGCTCATGAAGATTGTCCGCACCCCACGATCCATGGCTGCATGGAGCGAACGATTACGCCGGGAAGGTGTGACCATCGGGTTCGTTCCCACGATGGGTGCGCTGCATGACGGCCATCGCTCCCTCATTCGAGCCGCACGATTACGATGTGATGCGCTCGTCGTGAGTATCTTCGTGAACCCGACGCAGTTCAGCCCGACCGAAGACTTATCCACGTATCCCCGCCCGATCGCCCGCGATCGTGCACTGTGCCGCGAGGAAGGGGTGGATGTCTGTTTTGAACCCACGGCCCTAACCATGTATCCCGAGGGCTTCCAAACGACCGTGACGGTGCCGACGCTCGCGCGCCGATGGGAAGGGAGCTGCCCGACCTCATCACTTCACCGGCGTTGCCACAGTGGTGACGAAACTCTTCGGGATGGTGCGACCCCATCTCGCCTTGTTCGGCCAGAAAGATTACCAACAGGCGGCGCTGGTTCGGCAACTTGTGATCGATCTCAATCTTGGCGTGGCGATTCGGGTGCGCCCGACAGTCAGAGAGCGGGATGGGCTGGCCATGAGTTCGCGCAACGTGTATCTCAGCCCCGACGAACGTCGGATTGCCCCCTTGCTCTCTCAGGCGCTCAGAACCGGTAGACTGAAGATCGAGGGTGGGATGAGCGACGTGGCTGCGATCGAGCGGATCATGCGGCAGACCATCGAGCAGGCACCTACCATTCATGTCGAGTACCTGGCCGTCTGCGATCCGGACGGTCTGGAACCTCTGTCCGTTGTCGCGGCTCGTGCGGTACTCTTGGGCGCAGTCCGAATCGGGTCGATCCGCTTGATCGATAATCTGTTGGTGAAAATGCCGGGTGGAAAGAGTCGCGCTACGCGTTGAGCGTGGGATCAAGGCCTTGGCTGACTAAGAGCCCGAGGACGACCTGACCCAGACGGCGGTAATGTTCCGGTGGGACCTCCAAAAAGCGGATACCCATCGAAGACGGCCGAACGGAACAGACCATCGCCGTCTCAATACGGATCGTTTCCTCCTCCACCGTTGGCTTCAAGACCAATTCGACAAAGGCCCCCTTCAAGAACCCCGTCGTCTGCAGGGCGCAGCCATCCATCGAAATATCAGTGATTTGGGTGGTCAGTGGCTGCTGCTTGTGGTCGAAGACCTGGGCCTCGATGGAGGCCGTAAGGCGTGTGTACTGACGCCGATCAAACGCCTGCGTATTGTGCCGCGCACCGGAATAGAACGCACGAAAGCGATTCGTGCACAGCTGGCATCGAAACGGAAACAGATTGACGCGGCTCAACAGGCGCTCGACCCTACCCTCCTGGTAGGTCGCGCGGACGAACGGAGTCCCGCAAATTGGACAATGCAAGTCTCTCATGAACCCGAACGGACCTCGCGCTGGACCGGCCCCTGCGCCGCCACAATCGGATCGATGAGCGCCGGCGAGTAAGTGGCCGGCTTCACCCATTTCCCATCTTCGCGCTTATAGCCACCGACCTTGCTCATGTTGGATCGATGGACTTCTCGAAAGACCGGATCCATGTCGATGCCATAGGACACCGCCGTGCCGTAGACAACGTAGAGGAGGTCGGCCATCTCCTTGGCAATGGATGAAAGATCTTCTGCCGCAAGGGCCTCTTTCAACTCATCGAATTCTTCCTGAATGAGTTTTACGCGTAGCTCACGCGTCCGCCCGTCGATGACCGTCGGGACTGGATTGGCGACGATATCGAAAGTCCGGTGGAAGGCTTTTACCATCGCCTGCTCGTCGGCCATCAGGGGCTCCTTATTCGCTGTCATAGGGTAACGCCTTGCGAGAAACGAGTTCCAAGGGATCCAACATGGGGATCTCTTTATCCGACGAGACCCCAAGCTCCTTGAAGCGACGGGCCGCCGGCAAGATTCTCGTTTCGAGCGACCCGACCGCCTTGTTGTAGGCCAGGACGCTCTTCCCAAGCGCCTGCCCGACGTCGTTCAAATGCTCTGTCAGCACAGCCATCCGTTCATAGAGATCCTTCCCCAACCGCCCGGCTTCCTCGGCATGCTCAGTCAATTGCTCCTGCCGCCATCCGTAGGCGACCGCCCGTAAGAGCGCCATGAGTGTCGTGGGGGTGGCAAGGACCACACTTCGAAGGAATCCGTCCTCAATGAGTCGTGGATCATGCTCCAGCGCGGCTCCAAGAAACTGTTCACCCGGCAAGAACAGCACGACAAACTCCGGAGCCTGCGCGAATTGATTCCAATAGGCTTTCAGGCTCAACTCATCCATGCGCGACCGGACTTGGGCGGCATGACGGCGCATCCCTTCGAGCCGTTGCTCCTCGGTCGCCGCTTCATGTGCGTCCAGATAGCCTGCCAGAACGGTCTTGGCATCCACGATGATCTGCCGTCCACCCGGCAACTGGACCACCATGTCGGGACGGAGCCGGCCGTCGTCGACCGTGATGGACTCCTGCTCGAAAAAATCGCAATGCGCCACCATGCCGGCCAACTCGGCCACGCGCTTGAGCGTGATCTCACCCCATTGGCCGCGGATGGCCGGCACGCGCAACGCCTTCACGAGGTTGCCGGTCTCCGACTGCAGCCGCTGCTGCGACTCGGCCAGGAGCTTGAGATGCTGATCGAGGCCTCCATAGGCCGCTTGCCGCGATTGCTCCAGCTGCCGGAGTTGGTCGTCGTATCGATGCAGCGAGTCTTGGAGGGGCTTGACCAGACTATCGATCGCCTGTTGCCGCTGGGCGAGATCGCCCTTGGCCTCGGCTTGGAGCGTTTGGAATGAGCTGCGTGCGAGGGTAAGAAAGGCTTCGTTGTTCTGTTTGAGGGCTTCGCCGGAGAGAGCTTGGAAGGTCTCGGCCAATTCCTGTCTGGCCTGGCCCAGCAGAGTCTTTTGTTCATTGAGATGGAGCGCGGCCTCAGCCGCCCTGGTCTCCGCCACCGCACGGGCCCGAGAGGCCTCCGAGAGATCCTGGCTGATCCGATCGAGGTCGATGCGATCTTGTAGTGCCTGTCGGCGCAATTCGTCTATCAGCGATTCTGCCCGCTGCGCCCGTTCGCCGGTAGTCAGCAGTTGTGCCTGCACGTTCGCGCGTACGCGGGACGCAATCCAGAACCCGACGATCAGCGCGCCGAGGAGACCTCCGACGAGAACCCCCGCACCAAAGACCACGCCATCAATCATGGGTGACCGTCCACGTCATGCCGCTGCCCCGTATTCGACCAGGTTGTTGGGTGTCGCGATGAGGAAAGAATGATTTTGAAGAATACGTAAACCCCCTTGAAAGGTCAAGACCACAACAATGGCTAAAAGACATTCGGCCCTACAACATCGCATCATGATTTGCTGGATGGCTTCGATCTCGTAAACAAGTTTCCTGCCTGCTCTTGGACGATGATCTCTCCTCGCTCCGCATCCAAGCTGATTCGATCGCCTTCCTTGAGCCTGGTGGTAATGCCTGGCACATTCGCAACTGCCGGCAATCCGTACTCGCGAGCAATGATCGCCCCGTGCGACAGCGTCCCGCCCATCTCGGCGACCAGCCCCGCTGCCACGCCAAACAACGGTGCCATGCCTGGGTCGATGACCGAAACCACAAGAATGTCGCCACGGCAGACTCGGCTCCAATCCTCCATCGATCGGACGAAGCGAACCGGTCCCACGACCTGCCCCGCACTGATGGGAATACCGTGGAAGATCCCCTCCGAAGCCACAACGGAGGATACGTCCGTGCCGCGGGCCACATCTTTCCAATCCCGAATCGTGTCTGGAACGCTGATCGTGGCGTAACGGTCTCGCTCGGCACGGCGAGCCTGAATCACCCCTCGCCAATCACTCGATCCTCCGGCTAACAAGTCCGCGCGTTCTTCGATCTTGAAGTAGAAAATATCCTCCCGCGATGAGAGTCGCCCCCTTTCGACCAGCCATTCGCCCAGGCGAAGCAGAAGACTACGTCCCGCTGCCGAGTAGTACATCAGATGATGTCGGTTCGCCTCCCGCAGGGCGAAGAACCGGCAAAGCCGTCGATACCACCAAGAAAAGATGGTCCACCGATGGAATCGCCATCCGAACCTGGCGCGAATCTCTGTAAGCGCCCGTTCCCGTACCACTGTTTGGCGCTGAAGAATGTCCGCCGGGGTGGCACTGGTTGGAGCCAGAATCTGTGCTCGCAATACTGCCAGTAACAACTCCGGTCGATCCGCGAACCGAGGCGACATGACATCCGACTCACCGACCCCGCGATGGCCATAGTCTTCGAGATACCGGTTAAAAGCACGGAGAACCTCAGTCCCCTCGAGCCGGCAGCGAAATTCGACTGGGTTCCACCCCTCTGCGGTGAACCACGAAGTCGCTTGAGGGTCACGGCGAATCATGTCTGCTACTTCCGCCAAACGGACAATTTGTTGTGCGCTGATCGCCGCCGCCTGACCCTGCAGCGACCCGTTCAGCAATGCTCTCCAGTCTTCGCCTAGCCAGCGAGGCAGCAAGCCGCCCAACGCCTGCAAACATTGCGACACGCCTCCCGCAATGCCAAATGTCAGTTCGTGTTCATCATGCCATTGCCCGATGGCATCGAGGCGCAGGACGGTGTCTTCGCCGGAGACAGTCCGGAGCCGATCGGCGCGATGTTCGAATGCCATGGCTTTCATGGCTTCGAACCAGGCCGGCCCGTAGCGCACCGCCTTTCTCATTTCGGCCATCATCACGAAGCCGGCACGGACAAACGCGAACCACCCGAGCGGGTGAGCCTCCGGCACCCTCGTAACGCTTTCCCCTCCCATCTGCTCCGCCAACAAGGAGGGATCTCCCTGCAGTTGTGCCACGAGAGAGTGGAACAGCGTCATATTGATGTAGGGACGTCCCTGGAACGTACGAACCGATGAGACTCCCTCAGGAATTTTACAGCCCAGACGCCGATAGGGTGAAATAATGTGGCGTTCCATGTACAGTTCGAGAAACGACAGACCGAGCGGACTCGGCAGTTCCGGCATGGTTTCCTTGAAGTTTGTACGCGACCATTCGCAGTCATCATTGGTCAGCTGCGGGGATCGAGTCAAACCCGATATGGGGCGCGCTTGGAGCAGCCACAGGCCACGATCGTCGTAGAGCCATTCGAGATCCACGTGGATGACCGAATAGTTTTTCAATCTGCTTGGCCGTACGGGCCAGGTCAAACAGTTGGTCGTCCGACAACGTTGCGCGCCCGACTGCATCAACCGACAGCGGCACTTCGCAAAGACCCTGGCCAGTTACCCGCAACGCCTGAGTCTGCCCGGTGATCGTTCGTTCGCTGATCCGGAAGGGCTGACTGTTCTCGGCCAGCTCAACCACATACTGGTCCGGCGTTACGCGCCCATCGACGAGGGCTGCCGCAAGCCCCGCAACCGCATTGATCACCACCTGAGTCGCTCGTCCTGTGAGGGGATGGATGGAATAGGCCACACCGGCGGCTAGCGCCTCTAGCAGTGGTTGGATCACGATTGCCATGGCGGGAGGTGTTCCGCTCAATCCCGACGTCGCATGATAATTCAGGACCCGCTCATCCCAGATCGACAGCCACAGGTCCTTTACCGCCAAGCCCATCTCCTCTAGCGGGATGCCGAGGCGCGTGCGGTAGACTCCGGCAAAGCTCGCATGAACTCCATCCTCGTTCGTCGCTGACGACCTCACCGCCCACAGCCCATGCAACGGCAGGTCCAGCCGACGCACCTGTTCGACGATCTGAGCCATCAGTTCAGCCATGTCGCGGTTCCGAATGATGGTGCGACAGTGGGAGAGTATCCGTTGGCGTTCGACCCCGGAGGAATGCAGGGCTGCCTGCCACTGTTCCGCTGGAGAAAAACCCGGCGCGCGAAGCGCGTGATCATAGGCCTCCGTCGTCACGCAGAATCCGGAGGGAACAGGGAATCCTCCTGCGAGCAGACGCGCTAAGCCTGCGGCTTTCCCCCCAACAAGTGATGGTTGCGTGCAGGCGGCCAAGGGAAGGAGGAGAGGGAGATCCATTGAAATGGATAGTACCTAGCAGGCTGCGGAAAAACTATGGGGTGCGCCAGAACTTCACTGGTGCGCACGTCTTGGACAACGGAAGAACACCAGGCAGGATGCTCAAAAAGGCCGTCCAGCAAGGCCGCAGCAAGCTCTGTCACTTAATAGGGGGTGGCCGGAATGATCCCAACTGCACGCGTCCAACGAGGGCCTTCTGAGGCCGCGCGTTGCGCGAGCACGGGGATCGTCCCGGCCACCCCGCCCCTTTTTCAGCATCCTGCTAGAGCACGAGGAGGAGGTAAAGGTCATTCACGTTCGTGCCGGTGGGACCGGTGATGATGAGCTGATGGAGCCTCTTCAATGCGGGGTAGGTGTTGTGGCGCTTCAACGCGCCCTTGAGATCCACCGAGATGCGCTGCGAGCGTGCCACGGTATTACCATCGATAACGGCTCCAGCCGCATCAGTCGGACCGTCGGTGCCATCGGTGCCGATCGCCACCACCCACACCTTGACCAGACCGGCGATTTCCAGAGCGGCGGCCGCGGCGAATTCTTGCGCCCGTCCGCCTGTTCCCTTTCCAGTGACGGTCACGGTGGTTTCTCCACCGGCCACCACACAACAGGGCCTCCGCAGCGGTTTGCCCTCGCGCACGATATTCCTCGCCAGGACGCCAAACCGCCTTCCCGCCTCACGGGCCTCTCCGGTTAAGGCCGGCGTATGCACGAGGGTTCGCAGACCTGCCTCTCTGGCCGCGCGGGCGACAGCCGTGACGGCCGCTGCGTTGTTCGCGACGATGTGATGATGGACGCGACGAAACAGGGAGGAGCCGGGCTTCGGAGTCTCACTCGCTAGTCCTTGACATCCACGGTCGAGATGCTGACGCACTCGTTGAGGGACTGCCTGCCAGATGCGATGGCGTTTCAGAATCGCGACAGCGTCTTGATAGGTCGTGGGGTCTGGGACTGTCGGCCCTGAGGCAATGGCGCTGAGATCGTCACCCAACACATCGGACAGAATCACGGTCACAACGGTGGCCTCGGTCAACTCGGCGAGACGTCCGCCTTTGATGCGCGAGAGATGTTTCCGAACGGTATTGATTTCTCGGATGCTCGCTCCGCATCGCAAGAGTTCCTGTGTGGTCCGCTGCTTGTCGGCTAGCGTAACCCCTGCGACAGGAGCAGGCAGTAGACTGGAAGCACCGCCCGACAGGAGCACGATCAAGAGGTCTCGCCGACCAAGTTCTCCCGCCATGGCACAGAGCCTGGTGGCCGCCCGCTGGCCAGGGCGATCGGGAATTGGGTGACCGGCTTCCGCCACGACGATCCGCCTCGTCGGCACAACATGGCCGTGCTTTACCACGACGAATCCGCCCTGTAGTCGAGGTCCCAGTCGCTGTTCTACCGCCCGGGCCATCGAGGCCGTCGCCTTCCCAGCCCCGACCACAACCACACGCTCATACCGACGCAGGTCATACCGGCGCCGGCCAATGATCAGTTCCTCGCCGTTTCTTGAGATGGCGCGACCGACCGCCGTACGGGCGTCGACCGCGGCCAGTCCTCGAACGATTAATTTCTTCAGAAGTGGCTGGATAGGAGAGGGAGGGATCTGCATCACGCTGGCGATGGACTAGGGAGTCTTGTCCTGATTGAAGCAACGGGTAGGACAAGTCTGCCGTGGGACTCTCATCTGATAGGTCCCACGTGGGAGCACGTCCTTCTTGAATTCAGGATTCAGCATCTTGAGTTCCAAGAAGTAGGTGCCAAATTCTTCGGCAATCGAGGTGAGGGCTCGGTGGGAATCTTTCACGTTGACGGTGACCGTTTCAGTTTCCATCGGCAAATACAGGTCTTTCTTGCTCAGCCCCAAGTACTTCTCCGGCTGCGAGTAGATTTCCTTGGCAGCGATGATTCTCGGGACATAGCGCATCGTTTCCCGTGGCCCGTGCATCTTCCAATAGTCGGTAATTTTCTGTTCCTTCATTAACCGGCGAACTCGTTCTTCACCGGCATTGTACGAGGCCATGGCCATGAACCAATCGTTTTCCTTGAAATCCTTGAGATAGCGCAAATACTTGACCGCTGCTTCCGTCGACATTTCTAAATTGCGACGATCGTCGCGGACCGCGTCGCTCTTGAGACGATAGCGTCTCCCGGTGGAAGGGATGAACTGCCACGGCCCCGACGCTTTCGCCCTTGAATAGGCGGCGGCCACGCATTTGCTCTCCACCAGCAGCATATACTTGAGGTCGTCCGGCAACCCGGCATCGGCCAGCTGCTTTTCGGCGGGAGGGAAACAGCGTCCGGTTCGTTTGGCGAGGATGATACTTTCGCCCTGATCTTCTAAAAACTGATAGAACTCATACTCGATGCGTTCACGTACCTGCCAGTTATCGAGCGGGACTGGTTGGCCGGCAAAGGTCAGCTTGTCAGGCAGCTTGAACGAACTGAGGAAGTAGCGTTCTCCTTCTCGCTTGATTTCCGGAAGAATGACGAGGCGATCTTCTGGCTCGTTGGGGTTCTCAAGGGGATCGAGCAGGATCATCTCTCGCTCTGGTTCTCCATTGGCTCCAGATCGAGGCATACTCTCCTTCGCCTCGGATTGTTCAGGCTGCGGCTGTGCTCCTGTCGCAATTGGAAGCGTGATCACCATCCACAACCCACTGAGCACCAGTGTTCGTCGAAGCCACGTCGTCATGCCAATCCTGCCTCCTACATGCGGTGAACGATCCGAAGTCGAGTACGTATGCTAACAGCCTGACAAGAGACCGGCAAGCATGATCGACTTTCAGATTTCGTGCTAGACTTCGCCAACTATGCGTGCACTGACCCTCCTCAACGATCGCATCATCCACTGCACCGCCTGTTCACGGCTCGTCACCTATCGGGAGACGATCGCCGCAGAGAAACGAAAGCAGTTTGAGGACTGGACCTATTGGGGACGTCCGGTCCCCGGATTCGGGGACTCCCACGCCCGCCTCTACGTGCTCGGACTGGCGCCGGCGGCCCACGGCGGCAATCGAACCGGACGGGTGTTTACAGGCGATCGGAGTGGGGACTGGTTGTATGACGCGCTACATCGATTTGGCTTCGCCAACCAACCCGGCTCTCACCACCGGGATGACGGGCTGAAGCTATCGGATTGTTACATTGGCGCCACCGTCCGTTGTGCGCCGCCCGACAACAAACCGGCCCCTGAAGAATTCAATGCCTGCCGCCCCTATCTGCGGGAAGAACTCCGGTTGTTACAGAAGATCCGAGTGGTTGTGGCACTGGGCAAGATTGCGTTCGATCACTACTTGAAAGCCTGTCGCGATGAGGGGTTGCAACTTCCCTCACCGCTCCCGAAATTTTCCCATGGAATTGTACAGGTCCTTCCGTGGAGCACTACACTGATCGGCTCATACCATCCAAGCCAGCAAAATACCTTCACCGGACTATTGACCAGGCCGATGTTTCACCATATCTTTGCAACTGCTCGACAACAACTTGCCGAGCCGGAGCGCACACGAGCCGGCCAATAGCAGGCTGCTTGAGAAACTGCTGTGCACGACAGAAGAACACTACCCCAGGATGCTCAAAAAGGCTGTCCAGCAAGGCCGCAGCCGATGTAAGCACCGGAGGCGTAGCCTCCGGGCTACGTTGAGGATGCTTTCGAGACGAGAACGATGCTGGCGGACTTTTTCAGCATCCTGCTAGGTTTTACTTCTTGGCTTGTGCCTCCCAGTCCGCCAGGAACTTCTTGAGTCCGCTATCCGTCAGCGGATGTTTCACCATCTGCTGAAAAATCGAGAATGGCATCGTACAGATATGCCCGCCAGCAAGCGCAGCCTCGACTACGTGCTGAGGATGGCGCACGCTGGCCACCAGCACCTGAGTTTTAAAGTCGTAATTGCGGTAGATGGTCAGGATCTGGCGGATCAGTTCCATCCCGTTTGAACTGATGTCGTCAAGCCGACCGATGAAGGGTGAGACGCACCAGGCACCGGCTTTGGCTGCAAGGAGCGCCTGGGTTGGAGAAAAGCACAATGTGACATTCACCTTGATCCCCTCGGCGGCCATTCTCTTGGTGGCCTTCAATCCCTCCGCAATCAAAGGCACCTTCACGACGATGTTCTTATGGATCTTCGCAAGTTCCTTCCCTTCCTTCACCATGGCATCGGCTTCGAGGCTGACGACTTCTGCACTGATCGGCCCATCCACGATGTTGCAAATTTCCACGAGCACTTCCTTAAAGCTGCGCCCTTCCTTGGCGACAAGCGACGGATTCGTGGTCACTCCGTCAAGAAGTCCGAGGCTGGCCGCCTCCTGGATTTCCTTAACGTTGGCTGTATCAAGAAAGAATTTCATGGGCTTGTCCTTTCATGTCGGGATGAGAAATTCTTGTGGTCAATTCGCTCATCGGTTATTCTATGAAGAACTCAGCCTGGTTGCAATCATTCTGCTGCCATACGCCGGTTTGACAGGCCCCAGACCGCCGGTTAGAATCCGGTCTTAGCCATAGGCTCGTCTCTGTGTTTATCTATACGACCGAGGAGAGTGCACGATGCAACGATCGGCTTGGGTTCTCCTTTTCGGTCTGACCCTGACCGGCTGCGGCGGTAGTAATCCCTATCTTGATCAGTCGCTCAAACCGGCTGAGCTTCAAGGCAAGGACAAGGCCTGGTTTGAGAAGAACTGGGGAGCGCCGAGCGGCAAGGCCCCGAGATTTTTTGGCGGCGAAACCTGGACCTACTATCGTATTGCCGGCGGCAAATCAGGCCTACCCCTCTTTAACTTCTCGCCCAATCAGTGCCAGATCACACTCAAATTCGACAAAGAAGAAAAACTCTCCGACTCTAGTTACTCAGGCTGTTAACCGGCGAGCTGTTCCTGGAACTTGTGCGCGCAGGATCGGCTGCAGAAGTAATACGTCTGCCCTCCAATATCTTCCGTTATCGCCGCTCCCCTTGGAACAAATACCTTGCAGACTGGATCCTGCACCATGTGATTCTTACCAGGAGGGAGAAGGTCCGGCTTGCCCTGGCCTTTGAACTCTCGAATGGCACGCCGGAGGAGAAAATACAGCACTACAAGTAGCCCGAGAATGAGGATAATCCTATACATAGTGGGGGACTCTTTCTGATACCACAATCCTATGGGACAGCACGACCACTGTCAAGGACTCCATGATCTGTTCTGGCTGATAAGCTAGCGGATTCTCATTCCTACCCTCTACTCAAATGGCCTAGCTGCAGATGAGAGGAAGGGCCTATTTCCCATGAAGACCCAGTACTTCAGATGGATATGCTTCCATTTTCTAGCATGGTAGATTGCCGAGCATGACGATCTGCGATAAATGCCGCGGGGCGATGTTGCCGGAACGGGCGGTGGATCTGAACGCAGGGCTTGCGATCACAGTGTTTGCCTGTTTGAATTGTGGTCGCCGGAAATCAGCGGACCAGGAACCTCGGCCTATTACCGCGAGACATTAGCCGGCGCTATGACAGAACCGAAACCGCTCTCGTACGACGAGCATAAGGCGGGTGAGGTGATGTGAACCCGATGGCGCTTCAACAGAGGATCTGTCACGACAGTAGATGATTGCCGGTCAGATTCACGATGTGGGGAACCGGAACCGGGAGGAGAAACTATCGGAGATTCAGCACATCCATCATGTCGTACAGGCCTGGAGGCTGCCGAACCACCCACCGAGCGGCACGCAAGGCGCCTCCCGCGAAGGTATCTCGGCTACTCGCTCGATGCGTCACTTCGATGCGTTCCCCCATCCCACCAAAGAGAATCGTGTGATCGCCGACAATGTCGCCGGCACGGATCGTTTGAATCCCGATCTCACCCTTCTTCCTTTCCCCGATAAGACCTTTTCTGGCATAGACGCCGACCTGATCCAGATCGCGGTTCACAGCTTTCGCCAAGACTTCCGCAATCTTGAGCGCCGTCCCGCTCGGCGCATCTTTTTTTAGACGATGATGGGCTTCAATCACCTCGATGTCGTATTCGTCCCCCAGCGTTTTCGCCATCTCGCTGATGACCTTGTAGATCAGATTGACACCCACGCTCATATTGGGGGACAACACGCAGGGGACTTGGCAGGCAAGCGATTTCAGCTCTTCGAGCTGGGGAGCAGAAAACCCCGTCGTGCCGATCACCATGGCTCGTCGATGTTGAGCCACCATACGTAAATGATGCAGGGTCGCTTCAGGAGCGGAGAAATCGACGACCACTTCGCCTCTGTCAAGGAGCACCGCGAAATCGTCGGTAATCGGAAGACCCACACGGCCACAGCCCGCTGTCTCCCCGGCATCGTCACCCACAGCGTGGTGGCCCTTCCCTTCGATCGCACCGGCCAGCGTCAGGACGGTGGAGTCTTTAATCAGGGCAACCAGCCGACAGCCCATGCGACCGGCAGCCCCTGCGACAATGACGTTGATCATCCGAAATCTGTACCCCTCACGCCTCACGTTAAATGAGGCCTGCGTCCTTTAAGGCCCGTGTGAGTTGGTCCTTTGTCTCGGTCGCCATGGCACAAAGCGGCAACCGCAGCTCCGGATCGATTTTTCCCATCATGCCCAGCGCAGTTTTCACCGGAATCGGATTGGTCTCGTAAAAGAGCGCGTTGAAAAGCGGCGACAATGCAAAATGAATTCGGCGCGCCTCGTCGATGCGTCCGCTCAAGAAGGCCTTGACCAATTGAGCCATCTCGGATGGAACGACGTTCGAAGTCACGCTAATGACCCCTTTCCCTCCGACTGCCATCATAGGCAACGTCAGGGCATCATCTCCCGCCAGGACCGTCATCCTATCCCCACACATATGCGCAATCTCAGAGGCCTGCTGAACTGACCCACTCCCCTCTTTGATCCCGACAATGCTCTGTAACCCACAAAGCCTTGCGACGGTAGATGGCAACATGTTCACACCGGTCCGTCCAGGAATGTTATACAGGATCTGCGGAAGATCCACGGACTCCGCGATCACTTTGTAATGCCGGTACAGCCCCTCTTGCGTCGGCTTGTTGTAATAAGGCGTGATTATCAGCGCCCCATCGGCCCCTGCCTGCTTGGCGTGTTTCGTAAGGGACACCGCTTCTTCCGTGCTGTTGGAGCCGGTTCCGGCAATCACGGGGACGCGCCGATTGACCACCTCGACGGTCAATTCGACCACGCGGTGGTGTTCCTCGTGTGAGAGGGTGGCGGATTCGCCGGTGGTGCCGCAGGGCACAATTCCGTTCGTCCCGTTGGCAATTTGCCATTCTATAAGGTCGCCGAAGGCCCGCTCATCAACCTTGCCATTCCTGAACGGGGTCACAATGGCTATTAATGTACCTGTAAACATGTGACTCCTTCGCCGACAACACGTCCGTCGCGCTCACTCATCAATTAAGAAATTCTGGAATCGCTTCGCCCTTTACCAAATCGTCGTAGGTTTCCCTGGTCTTGATGACATGGATCTCCCCGTCTTTGATCAGGACTTCAGGTACCCTTGGTCGCGAATTGTAATTGGAGGCCATGACAAATCCATAGGCCCCCGCACTCATCACCGCAAGCATGTCACCCGGGTTGACCTCCGGCAGTGACCGGTCCTTCGCCAGAAAATCGCCGGACTCACAGACCGGGCCGACAACATCCACCTGATGCTTGGGCCGCTGCAACACCGCCTCGGACAAGGGACGAATCTCGTGATAGGCCCCGTAGAGGCTCGGTCTGATCAGGTCATTCATCGCCGCGTCGACGATAATAAACCGTTTCGCTTCGCCGTCCTTCCGATACAACACCTTCGTCACGAGAATGCCAGCGTTGCCGACAATGACGCGACCCGGCTCCATGATGAGGGTCACATTCAAACTCTTCAGCAGTGGCGACACGGCATCCGCAAGGTCTTGCGGCAGCGGTGGCGTTTCATCCGAGTAGGTAATGCCAAGACCGCCGCCGATATTGACGTACCGGATGTTGATGCCCTGACCCTTCAAGGCTTCGACCAGCTTCACCACCTTCTTCACGGCCTCGACGAACGGCGCGACTTCCGTCAACTGCGACCCGATATGCTTATGCACCCCGACGACATCGATGTTGGCGAGCGAGGAGGCCAGCGTGAATTCTTCGAGAGCCCGATCGGCAGCGATCCCGAACTTGCTCTTTTTGAGACCGGTCGAAATGTAGGGGTGCGTTTTCGGATCGATGTCGGGATTGATGCGCAGGGCGACCCTCGCCTTGGTCCCGACGGAAGCCGCCACCTCATTAATTGCCTGCAGCTCAGCCGAAGATTCGACGTTGAACATGAGGATGTCGGCCTTCAAGGCCTCGCGAATCTCCTCAGAGTTCTTGCCGACGCCTGCGAATACGATCTTTGAGGAAGGAACACCTGCCTTGAGCGCCCGAAAGAGTTCTCCGCCGGACACAATATCCACACCGCTCCCCTCCTTTGCCATGAGACGGAGGATCGCGATATTGGAATTGGCCTTCATGGCGAATGCAATCACATGGGGTACGCTCTTGAAGGCTCCATCATACACCCGGAAATGACGAACGAGGGTCGCGTAGCTGTAGATGTAGCAAGGCGTGCCGACCTCTTTCGCAATCCGGCTGACCGGCACCTGTTCGCAGTAGAGTTCCCCATGTCGATACTCGAAAGTTATGCATCCTGCGAATCTTCGTTGAGATGTTCAAGGCCTGCAAGCGAGAAGCCCTGCAAGCCCGCGAGCGAGAAGCCCTGCAAGGAGGCCTCGAACGCATCCTTAAACTTGCGAAAGCGGACCTTCACATGCGGTATCGCTACCTTCATCGCGTCTGAATCCACCAACGCCTTGAGAGCGTCGGGCGTCGCCAGTTTGAGGTGCTCGAAGTTGACGATGATGTCCATGCGTGCCTGATTGGCCGCTTCCTTGATCCGCTTAATCAATTCCAAGGCATTCAGGCGATCGAGGGTACCATCAAGATCCACGAACAGAGCAGCGAACTTGTCATGCCGCTTGGCCTTGATGTGGAACATCAATTGTTGTGCCGAGAGCGCGTTCGGATCGAAGGCCTGTTTCAGTGCATGCAGCGCGCTCGGAATCAATTGCTCCTTGTCCAACACCGGGAGCTTCGCCTGGAGATTCCTCAACACCCCCGCGAGCGGGGATACAGACCCTTTGGGGCAGGTTCGTTTGACCAACTTCCGAAACTCCCGATTCATCTCCCATCGCGGAATAAGCCGCTGACTCGTGCCCGACAGTCGTTTCCAGATCGAAGGGAGCGAATAGAATTGGTGGTTCGCCCAGTGGAACCCGTCTTGTAGTTGCTCGGTCGTCATCCGGCTCGGCTGGAACACCACATGCTTGCCGTCGTACTTCGCCCAGTCCCTATCAAAAATACGACCGGACTTTTCGAAGCGGTCGAACAGCGCCGTACCAGGAAGGGGTGTCAGCACGTTGAAGTAAGCCAATTCCACCTGATTCTTCGTCAAGAAGTCGACGGCCCGTTCGAATACGGTCACATCGTCGCTGTCGAATCCGAACACGATTCCGGGATTCACCATGATCCCGTAATCGTGAAACATCTTGATCTCTTTGGAGAACTTCAGGACTCGGTTAAACGGCTTGTTCGTTTCATCCAAAGCGTCTTCATCGAGCGATTCCATCCCGACGAAGACCGATACGCAGCCGCTCTCGGCCGCAAGCTTGACCATCTCCTCGTCGTCGGCCAGGAACATCGTGGACTGGCAGCCCCATTTAATCTTGAGCGGCTTCAGCGCGGCCCAGAGCTCACGACAATAGGTACGGTTGCTGTTGTGCAAGTCATCGACAAACGCGACAATGCTGCCGTCCTCGATTCCCACCCGAATACGAAGCGCGGTGACGAAGGCGTTCCACATCGGCTCGTCGCGCAATCGCTCGACCAACTCACTGCGAATCCATCGCTGAACATTTCGAAGCTCCGTGATCACTTCCGGCACCGGCCGGCGCCGCGTGGTCTTTCCGTTAAACGGGGACACGCTACAGAACTCGCAGTCGAAATGACATCCTCTGGTCGTGAAGCTACACTGTCTCGTCATGTACGAGTCGGGGCTCAGCAATTCGACACGGGGGCTCTTGTACCGCTCCAGCGAGGGAAACGATGTCATCCTATACATGCGCTGCATCTTGCCCGCTTCATAGTCCGCGACCAACTGTGGCCAGAGATCTTCGGCTTCTCCACAAACGATCGCGTCGGCATACCGAAGAGCTTCGTCGGGACAGTATGTGGGATGGACGCCCCCCATGACGATCGTCTTGCCTCGCTTGCGAAATTCCGTTGCGATCTCGTAGGCGCGAGGGGCATAGCAGGTCATGATGGAGAGGCCGACCATGTCACAGGGATAGTCGAAATCGATATCTTGAACCGCTTCATCGACCAGACTTACTTCCCAATTCTCCGGCGTGTAGGCCGCGATCACCGGCAAGCTCAGCTTGGGAAACCACACCGCACGCCGTTCCGACGCGGTCAACCGATAGGGATTATTGCGAGGATAGGGATCGACCAGCAACAGCCGCTTGCCTGGTGCGTGCTTGGCCGTTGGTGACTGCCCAACGAGCTGACTGTGCCGCGTGGGTTGAATAAGCTCCATGAATCGATCCTCCTCACCTCTATCCGGCTATCCGCTGAGGTTGTCAATACATTCTTTGAAATGTTCTGAGCTGCTCACATGGTTGTCTCACGTCGCCTTCATCGTCGGAGCGGAATGCGGCTTCGCGTTCTCGGCCTCGATAGCCGCGTGGACCTACGCCATCCCTGCACAGCCGTTCACGCGCTTGGGCAGTATAACTTTAACCGCTACACAGGTCCAGCAGATGGCGGCTTCAACACTACCGAGCTTCCACCGGTCGTAACGGGGGAAGGTTGACATCTTGTCCCTGTAGCATTGGGTCCGGTTGTAGCTCGGTGGATTCGGCTTCCGCTGCGGCCTCACGCTGTTTCTCCTCGAGCGTCTCTAACTTCTTTTGCCGCTCAATGGTTGGATTCACCCCGACACTTTCAGGAGGAACCGGCGACCCCACGGTCCCGCAGGCCACCAACATTCCCATCGTCACACCCGCCGCGATGGACGTAGCACTCGGCGTTCGCACCGTCACGAGAACATCCGCTCGAGTTCTTTGATGCGCCGTTCCACTCGTGCTCGGGCAGTTCCGCCTACCTGAGACTTGCGGTCGATCGCGGCAGTGACCGTCAACCGAGCGAGCAGGCCCTTTTCAATTCGCTCGGAGAATGTCCGCAGCTCCTCGAGCGAGAAGCCCATGAGTTCACGGCCTTGATCCAATGCGGCCCGCACCAGTCGGCCCGTGATCGCATGCGCTTCGCGAAATGGTATCCCTCTGGTCACTAGATAGTCCGCAACCTCCGTGGCCAGCATACCCCCACCCTGAACCGCCTGCTTGAGGACGTCCCGGTTCACGGTAAGTCGACGCATCAGTTCCATCAAGACCTCCACCGACGCGGTGACGGTATCGAGGGCATCGAAGAGCGCCGGCTTATCCTCCTGAAGATCTCGATTATAACTCAACGGCAGGGCTTTGAGGGTCGTCAACAGATTGACCAAATGGCCATAGACACGTCCCGTCTTGCCCCGCACCAATTCCGGCACATCGGGATTCTTCTTCTGCGGCATCATACTGCTACCGGTACAGAAGGCATCGGGAAGCTCGACGAATTGGAACTCCTGGGACGACCAAAGAATCAAGTTCTTCACTGAGCCGGGACAGGTGCATCATCGTGATCGACAGCGCCGAGGCCACCTCGATGATGAAATCCCGATCGGACACGGCATCGAGACTGTTTTGCGTCACGGCAGGGAAGCCCAACAGCTCGGCGGTAAACCGGCGATCGACTGGGTAGTTGGTCCCCGCGAGCGCACCGGACCCCAACGGCATGACATTCAATCGCACCGATGCATCGTGAAATCGTCCCTTGTCCCGCTCGATCATTTCCACATAGGCCAATAGATGATGAGCGAACAGCACCGGCTGGGCACGCTGTAGATGTGTATAGCCCGGCATAGCGACCGTTCGATTCGCCTTTCCCTTCGCCACCAAGACCCGCTGAAAGTTTTCCAGATGCGCCACGAGCTGACTGAGTTGATCCCGCAAATAGAGCCGCACATCCAGCGCAACCTGGTCGTTCCGGCTCCGGCCCGTGTGTAACTTGCCGCCGAGGGGGCCGATTAACTCTGTCAGCCGGCGCTCAATCGCCATGTGAATATCTTCATCCTGCGGGGTGAAGCGAAAGCGGCCCCGATCCAACTCCGTCTTCACCGATTCCAGACCCCGCACGATCGTCCTGGTTTCAGAAGCGGTCAACACGCGCGCCTTCCCCAACGTCTTGCAATGGGCGATGCTGCCCTGAACGTCATGGGCGTAGAGCCGGCGATCGACCGCCACCGAAACGGTGAAGGATTCCACCAACCGGTTCGTCTTTTGGCTAAACCGCCCGTCCCAGGCCTTTCCACCTTTCGACGCCACAGGGCTTCGGCCCTTTGCTCGTGCCATCAGGAGGAGGCCTTCTTTCGTTGGGCTCTGATTTTCAGCCGCAACGCGTTCAACCGAATGAAACCCTCAGCATCTTTCTGATTAAAGACTTCGTCCTCTTCAAACGTGGCGATGTCGAGACGATAGAGCGAATTCTTCGACTTGCGCCCGGCCACCGTGCAACTCCCCTTATAGAGCTTCACCCGCACCGTTCCGGTCACGTCCTTCTGCGCCGCATCGATCGAGGCCTGGATCATCTCTCGTTCCGGACTGAACCAATAACCGTTGTAAATCAGATCGGCGAAGCGCGGAATCAAACTGTCCCTGAAGTGCAGCACCTCGCGATCCATCGTCAACGACTCGAGTCCGCGATGCGCCACATGGAGGATCGTCCCGCCCGGAGTTTCATAGACCCCGCGAGACTTCATCCCAACGTAGCGATTCTCCACCAGATCGACCCGCCCAATCCCATGCGCGCCGCCCAGTTTATTGAGGCGGGCCAACAGCGTCGCCGGGCTCATCTTCTTGCCGTCGACAGCAACCGGATTACCCGCCTCGTAGTCGATCTCGACTTCGAGCGACTTGTTCGGCGCCTGCTCCGGCGACACCGTCATTTGAAAGATTTCACCCGGCGGCGCTTCCCAGGGATCTTCCAAGATGCCGCCTTCATAACTCACATGGAACAAATTCAGATCCATGCTATAGGGCTTGGCTTTCGTCGCCGTCACGGGAATGCCATGCCGATCGGCATACTCGATCAATTCGCGCCGCGACCGCATCGTCCATTCACGCCAAGGTGCGATGATCTTAAGATTCGGCGCCAGCGCCGTGTAGGTCAGCTCGAACCGCACTTGGTCATTGCCCTTTCCGGTGGAGCCATGCGACACGGCTTCAGCGCCTTCTTTGAGCGCGATCTCGGCCTGACGCCGCGCAATGAGGGGCCGCGCGATCGAGGTCCCGAGCAGATAACAGCCTTCGTATATGGCGTTGCCTCGTAACATCGGGAAAACATAGTCCTTCACGAAGGTCTCGCGCAGGTCCTCGACGTAGATCTTTTTCACGCCGAGCTTTTGCGCTTTCGCCTTGATCGCTTGCAGATCTTCTCCCTGCCCCAGGTCGGCACAAAAAGCGATGACCTCGCAGCTGTAGGTTTCTTGTAACCACTTCAAGATCACGGAGGTATCGAGCCCGCCTGAATAGGCCAGCACCACTTTCTTAATGACACGACTCATCGTCTCGCTCGACTCCTCTTGCCTAATAGGTTCGTTAAGATGGCCTTCTGCATATGCAACCGATTCTCCGCCTGGTCGATGATGACCGACCGCGGACCATCCAGCACCTCGGCACTGATTTCTTCACCCCGGTGGGCGGGTAAACAATGCATGACAATCGCATCGGGCTTGGCGCGATGCAACAGGCGGCTGTTCACTTGATAAGGAGCCAAGACTTTTAGTCGTCGCGCATGCTCCCGCTCGCGTCCCATACTGATCCAGACGTCGGTGTAGATGACGTCCGCTTCCTTCGCCGCGACATGAGGGTCATGCCCGATCTCGATCACCGCACCGGTTTTTGCGGCCTCCACCCTAGCCCTATCCACAACATGCTGCTCAGGCTGATACCCCAACGGACACCCGAGGGTGATGGTCATCCCCATCTTCGCCGCCGCCTCGATCAGTGAATTGGCCACATTGTTGCCGTCGCCGATATAGGCGATCTTGATCCCCACTAACCGGCCCTTCTTCTCGCGAATGGTCAGGAGATCTGAGAGGGCCTGACAAGGATGGCTCAGGTCGGTCAGCCCATTGATCACCGGCATCGTCGCTTCCCTTGCCCATTCCTCCACGATCGAGTGGTCATAGGTGCGAATGACGATCGCGTCGAGATAGCGCGACAACACGCGCGCCGTATCGGCGACACTTTCTCCGCGAGAGAGCTGGATGTCGGCCATGGGCAGGACCAGAGCATGGCCACCCAACTGGTTCATGCCCGCCTCGAACGACACCCGCGTCCTCGTCGACGGTTTCTGGAACAAGAGCCCCAACGTCTTCCCGGGAAGCAGTGGATGAGGAACCCCGCGCCGCTGCTTGTCTTTCAACAGGGCAGCCGACGCCAGCAGACTCTCCACCTCCGCCTTGCTGATGGCCGCAACATCCAGAACATCTTTTTTGCCGGCCCGCATTCCTGTCGCTCGTGTGGTCATCCCTGTTGTGTCCATTCGGCGTGAGTACGCCTTACGCCGCCTGTTTGCTGAAAATCTGAGCAAGCGTATCGAGCAATCGATCGATTTCCATCTGGGTGATGATTAAGGGCGGCACGAACCGCAGCACATGCTCGCCGGTCGCATTGATCAGAAGGCCTCGGGCCAAACACTCGCTCACGACGGCTTTCCCATCCATATCGAGCTCAATCCCCTGCAAGAGCCCAAGGCCACGCACCTCTCGCACCACCCGGTGTCGCTCTTTACAGTCGGATAACCCCTTCGCAAAATACTCTCCCATCCGGCGCGCATGATCGAGTACTTGGCCTTCCAGCAGAGCACGACAGACGACCAAGCCCGCCGCGCAGGCGAGCGGATTGCCGCCGAATGTCGAGGCATGACTGCCGGGCGAAAAGGCCTTCGCAACGGTGTCCGTCGCGAGGCAGGCTCCGATGGGCACGCCGCCCCCCAACCCTTTCGCCAAGGTCATGATGTCCGGCTGCACCCCTAACTGCTCATAGGCAAACAGCGTCCCGGTCCGTCCCATTCCAGTCTGCACTTCGTCGAAAATCAACAGCACGTCTTTTTGGGAGCACAGGTCTCTCACCTGCTTCAAATACTCGCGGTCCGCGACATAGATACCCCCCTCACCCTGAATCGGCTCGAGCATAATCGCGGCGGTCTTGTCGGTCACGGCCCGTTCCAGTTCTTCCAGATTATTGAAGGCGACGTAGCTGAACCCCGGCAGCAGACGGTTCGTAGCCCTTCTGAACCTTTTCCTGGCCCGTCGCCGTCAACGTCGCCATCGTCCGGCCATGGAACGAGTTCTTCATCGTGACGATCTCGAACCGCCCGGCTCCATACTTGTCATGGGAATAACGGCGGGCCAGCTTGATCGCTGCTTCATTCGCCTCTGCCCCGCTGTTGCAAAAGAACACCTTGTCGGCAAACGAGTGATCTACCAGCATGTGCGCCAGCTTCACTTGTGGCTCAGTGTAATAGAGGTTCGAGGTATGGATCAGCTGCGCGGCTTGGCGCTGGATCGCCTGAACCAGATCCGGGTGGCCATGCCCGAGGATGTTCACCGCAATCCCGCCGACGAAATCGATGTACTCTCGCCCCTCAAGGTCGTACACCTTCGTCCCGCGCCCTCGCACGATCGAGAGCGGTTGACGCGTATAAGTCTGCATCAAATAACGTGCAGCGTCCTGCTTCAGTTCTTCTGTCGGCATGACAGACGTATCCCTTTGTAATGTAAGGGAAGGTAGCATAGGCCTGCCGATGGAATCAACTTGAATGAGCGGCAGAAGGTGTGAGGCGAGTCGCGTTGCTTCTTTACCCAGGTGGTGTCTTTATTGTGCTACTCTCTGGCAGATGAAATCCTGCGCGCAGTGCCAACAGCAGAACCAGGAAGACGCTAAGTTCTGCTACCAGTGCGGAAATACGCTGGCCGCCGAAACGGAACTACCGATCGCCACCCCCATAATCCACGCCGATGAACATCTCTGGCGCCAATTCATCGGTCCCCACGCCGATCGCTACCTGAAACATTTTAAAAAGTTCGGATTGGGGGAAGAGCCGAAGTTCGCTCTGACGTGGAATTGGCCGGCCTTTCTGTATATTTCCTTCCTCTGGTTTCTCTACCGAAAAATGTACGTGTACGCGCTGGTCTATGCCCTCGGTCCGATGATCTCAACCTACTTGACCGGCGACGTTACCGTGGGCCTCGTCTGGAGCATCATGGCCGGAGCTACAGCGAATTATGTGTACTACTGGCACTGCCGCGAGCAGATTGGCGCTCTCAAGAAGAAAGCATGGACCGATCCGGCAAAGCAGGATGAGGCACTAAAAGAAAGTGGAGGCGTCCAGCCCTATGTAGTCTGGATCGGAGTCGCCTTATACGTGTTGTTCGCAATCACCATGTTCAAAATGCTTCAGGATGGGCCACCGGACGGCGAATACTCACCGGGAAAACCGGCGAAGCCGACTGCTGCGAGCAGCGTGTAAACCGGAAACTATCTCGATGGCTGCCGGTTGATCCTCGCCGCAAACCATCCGAAATCTTGTTCGTGGGCCGCGCCGCCTGGATCGGTTGCTTCTTGCTTCTGCTCCAGCTGGATCCTGTGTGGAGAGAATTGGGCGGCATGGTACTGTCGGTGTCTGTCGAAAGCAACCGCTTGACTTGGGCACCTGTTCCAGTATGCTTTGGCCTGTGAAGATATCCCTTCAGGCGCGAGAGGAACGCACAATGGCTCGATTAGTCCTGCTTCGTCATGGCGAATCACAATGGAACTTGGAGAACCGTTTCACGGGATGGGTGGATGTGCCCCTGTCTCCGCGCGGCATTCAGGAAGCGAAGAATGCCGGTGAGAAACTGCGCAGTTTCATGTTCGACCGCGCCTTTACCTCCGTGTTGGCCCGCGCGAATCGAGACGTTGCGACTCGCGCTCGAAACGATCGGCCAGACGGGTATCCCGATCGAGAAAGGACAAGGCCTTGAACGAACGGATGTATGGCGAGCTACAAGGGATTGAACAAGGCGGAGACGGCGAAAAAGTATGGCGAGGCACAAGTGAAAATCTGGCGGCGGAGTTACGACGTGCGTCCGCCGGGGGGAGAAAGCCTGAAAGACACCGCGGAGCGCGTATTGCCCTATTATGAACGCACCATCAAGCCCTATCTCTTGAAAGGGGAAACGATCCTCATCGCGGCGCACGGAAACAGCTTACGGGCCCTGATCATGGAGTTGGAGCAGCTCTCCCGAGAGCAAGTGCTGGAGTTGAATATTCCAACTGGTGCGCCGCTGCTCTATGAGTTGGACAAGACCGGGAAGGTCGTCAACCACCGCTACCTCTGATAGTTCAGCCCGCATTATTCATGAAACTTCTGCTGCAAGCGCGGATACGCGGCTGCGACGGGCAGTCTCGCCGTTCAGCCCTTCAACATACTGCACGAGTATGCCTCAGGGCTTCACGTCTCCGAGTGCCCGTCTCGCTTCGCGTCTGCACGCCTTCGCGACGAACCTTCATGAATAATGCGGGCTGCAGGTCAGGAGATTATCCGACATCTTGCAGTAACTGCCCGTAGGTGTCGACTGGTACGAAATCGATCAGCAGGGTCAGTAGATTTCGCCGCTCTGCTTCTTTGACCAATTGGTTTTCCTCCATCAGCGCAGCGGCTTCCGCACTCACCGCAAGCGGACTCACCCCTTCTTCAACCAAGCGACTATACCGACGACGACGTTCCTGCCATTCGTTGAGGTAGGCAGTCCAGGCGGCTGAACCGACGGGAACGGTAGTACCCCATCCTGCTTCCATCGCATCCAGGATGAATTCCGACAGCGCGGGCTGATACTTCTGAGGGATGTGCGCTTCGATGGCTGCAAAGATCCAAAACAGGTTCAGTGAGAGCACTTCTTGTGTGATCGCCTGAGCCTGCTCCGTCGTCGCCTCGATCCCATATTCCCCCAGCTGCTGAACAGACACGCCGGTCGGCATCGCTGCGATCAGGGCAACCGCTGCTTGCTTCGGCGTCATCGAGTTGGCTGACATGTCTCACTCTCTCCCTCGTCCGCGGTGGCAGAGAATACCCTACCGTTGCCAGGGTGCTCAAGCAGCTTGTCCAAGCATGCCTCCTGTGCTAGAGTCCGCCGCCATGATTCGACAGATCGCTACCGCATTCTCACGATGGACCTGTGCCGCCGTTTTGTTGTCTATCTTGGCCGCGGGCACCGTCGTGGGTGCACCTCACGCCCGTGCAGACGAACATCGTTGGGGATTCGGAAGCGACCTGGGCCTCACATCCGGAACGGTCAATGGCACGGTGTTCACCCTGGCATTCAGTGGTGACTACTACATCGATCGAAACTTCTCTATCGGACCGATGATGCAGATTAGTCCGATGGGCGATCTCTTCCAGATTTCCTTCGCCGGGGTCGGCCGCTATCACTTTCGTCTCAATAACGGCATCAACCTGGTGCCTTTAATGGGAATCGGATTGATCCACGCAGACCTAGATCGCGGGACCGGTCCTGGGAGCATCGACCGCAGCGACACGAGCTGGTACATCCCTATTGGTGTTTCACTGGAGTACCAGGCTGTCCACAATCTCGCCTTGTCTTCGACATTGATCGTCAATCTCCACGACATCGACCTCGCTCCATCGCTTTCGGAGAAAGACAACACGAGTGTAGCCCTGCTGTTTGGTTTCCGCTTCGGCCCCTAGCGCTTCTTTCGCGCCCCTACCGCTCGCCCCGAAGTTCGCATCGGCCCACGTGAAATCGGCGCAGGCACTTTGGCGGGGCCTTGCGAGGGTGTGGCACCCTGACATGCGAATGAAGGATCCTAGGATGTGGCGTGAGGTGGCAGCTACGCCGCTTTGGCCGGCCGCCAGCGAAGCCCGATGTTAGCAGTTCCTG
>CAVZKI010000010.1:0-173338 GCA_963775905.1 Nitrospirota bacterium
CCGATGTTGGTGCATCACTTCTTGCAGAAGTGCGCGGGGGGCGCGGCCCATGCGGTGCGCGGCGTGCTGCCGGAAACGATGGCCCTGTTGATGCAGTACCGGTGGCCCGGCAACGTGCGCGAGTTGGAAAACGCCATTGAGCGGGCTGTCTCGTTGAGTCACGGTCCCCTACTCACGCTGGACGATCTGCCGACGTCGCTGCGTCGCACAGAGCCGCCATCGAAGGAGACCGCCGGGGCTATCGGCCACAGCGATGAGGGGTGTTTGACGCTTGCGGAGGTCGAGAAGCGTCATCTCGTCCGCGTGCTGAAGGAAACCAAGGGGAATAAAGTCAAAGCCGCAAAGATTCTCGGCATTGATCAGAGAACGCTTTATCGGATGGCTGAGCGGTTTGGATTGGATCTTGGCGATAGGGCGACGGCGGAGGTTAGAGTCGAGACCGGGACATTTCGCGTTACTGGCCTTCGATCGATAGACGAGATGGGTGTCAGTCTGCGGGACGCCGTCGATTTCATGAATCCGACTCAGGACTAAATGGGTCAGGGCATCCTCATCCATACTTCCACCACCACAATAATATCCGGCTTGCCCGGCGGGGTCGATGGTCTTGATCTGCTTGATTCCGGAGAGAGACCGAACCACATCGCTCGTGCGTCCCGGCTGTACATTGATGAGCCGTAGGCCCGATCTGCCATAATTCTCCCACCATCGACTCGGGCGTGAATCGTATAAGGCACCGCAGAAATAGCGGGGTCCTGGCCAACGTCGCGGATGCCTGTCTTCTCTGTCAATGCGGGAGTGCCCGCCGACGATGTTGGGAGCGCGGGAACGGCAGGTTTAGACTTCTTCATTCATAACCTCATTTCGGGCGAAAAGGTACGTCGATAACAAATGAATCGTTCGCGCTCGTGAGACTAGCTTCGAGGCCTCGAGGGTTCCGATACGGCCTTCGGGGTCGTACATAAAGCACAGGCGTTGTGCATCGGCCATGGGATCGATCCGTTCCGCGTCAATCCTAAGTTGATGGTGAGATCTTTGGCATTGAGACCGGGGCATGTTTTCTCGACGATCACTGCAAGACGACTGTCGTTCAGCAAGAGTGTCGTGCGCGGGGTTCCGCTTGAATGACTCGGCGTCCATTCATCCGTGTCGATATTGTCGAATTGGATCCGTAGGAGTCCATGCAGCAGATCTTCCGCATGGAACTCGTCTTCCACACTTAACGTCGCTCGGTATTCCCCACGGAGTCGCGACTGCCGAGCGACGGAGTGGAACCGACAACAGAGTGTCTTCACGCGTTCGACAGGGTCCGATCCGGCCTGAGGAGACTGAGGTGTGGGCTCCTGGTGCGAGGAGAAGCCGATAGGCATCGCGGGAGGCGTCTGCAGATGCGTGGGGACGGGAGGCGCTTCCTGCATCTGGTGCTATGGCCTAGCGGAGGGATTGGATGCATGATGGGCTCCGGTTAACGGTGTGGTGGCTGCGGTGGCCTGCTGCTGTGACAAAGCCACCGGCGCGGGCTGCGCATTTGCGGTGGCTGATGCAGGGGTGCAGGTGCGAGCCGAGCCACCGGTTGCGGTGGCGTATGCGACATTGCCGTCGTGGCCGTGGCGGGTGAAATCGGTGCTGGTACGGGCAGAGACGTGGATGGGCTCGGAGGAGGCTCCGGCTCTCCTGAAGCAGCTGAGGGCACCGGAGGGGGGCAGAGGTGGATTGGGTGCTGCGGTGGCTAGGGCGGGTCGAGATTCGTGGTCATGGCGACGGACATGGTCGATGGCGGTGGCGTGACCGGTGCTGCGTGCGTCATGGTCGTCTGGACCATCGGGGCGATGCCGGCACTAAGGTCATCTGTGGGCGCGTGGGTATTGGTGGAGCCGGCGGCGTTGCTGTGATCTGTTGGGGAGGGGTTAATCGTTGCAGGTGGGGTTTCTTCTGCTAAAGCGTGGCAATGAGGGTCTTGATCAGGGCGATGCTTTGCTGCGTTTCCTTCAGGGCTGCCCATGAGAAGTCTGTGGTGCCGATGCTCTTGGAATTCAGGGGATTTCTCGCCAAACGTGCGGCGAATGCGCTCGCGGAAATGCAGTTCTGTTCTCGCCTTGGCAGCGTCGGGATACGGGAAGCCTTCCCGGCCAAGGTCTTCCACCTCTGCGAGAAATTCCTGGAGCTTTCCAACACCGCGGTGAGCTCTTCGATCGTGGCGGCTTTGGAGCGCGAGCGGGACTGTTCTGATGTTTTTGCTCAGTGCCATAGAGTGTGGAGAAAGTCTAGCCCAGCCTCCACAACGTGGCAAGAGAACATGGGAAAACGGACAGGGGGTCTGGCAGGTTGCGGAAAAATTATCGTGACATGCAGGAAACCCAATGGCCCACAGGTTCAGGTGATAGACAACCGATGAATATCCCGCAGGGTGTTCAGAAGTCCTTGAGCAAGGCCGCAGCAAGCGAAGAGGGCGAGGAGGTACATACCGCACTTCGTGTGGGCCATTCGCCCTTGTAATGGGTCTTGGCGGACGGAAAAGCCCCTAAATTGCTTCCGACCTCCGAGGGCCTCCTCTTCAACGTGGAGCCTCTGAGCGAAGCGAGAACGAAGCTGGCGGACTTTTTAAGCATTCTGCTAGAGGCCGGTTGAGATGGGACGATGAATCTCCGGCATTTCACAGGGGCTGATGGCCCGGCTGATTAGGCCGCGAGGCCTGCGATGACCTCGACATGTTCTCTAGCCCGACCCTGTTTTGGCCTGACACCCGTGCGGTCGAGACGCCTGCGGCCATTTCCTGTCCAAGGCGATTTCGCTCCATCACTAGGTCAAGGACAATTCCGCAGTTGAGGCAGCGCCACCCTACCAGCCACATACTTCGGCACTCTCCATGAGATCTAGAGAGGTGATCTTCCGTTATACAGCCCTGACAACGCATACGGTCATGATGCCCTCCTTGTGTATCCCTCCAGTCACAAAGTAACGGGTCGCCGCGGATTCGTTAACCTAAAAGAGGTACCTCAAAGGAAGGGGACGTGACGCAGCCCTCATTATTCATGCCTATTCATCCACCCCCACCCTACCCTTCCCCGTACTATGGGTAAGGTCACGATGTGCCTCGCTTCGCCACGGATCCCACTCCTTAATACGATTCACTTACTCAGGGTGCGTATTCGCAATTGTGCGTGGCGGGCAAACGTATTTGAACTCCTTATCGGTGAGATGGGATCTGCACAGTTAGCTCACATGGAGATTGTGGGTGGCATTTATGGCAAACGCACGAGGCAGCGCTTGTGGCACAAGCACACATGGCATACATGACACGATGTTGCAGGGGGATCGTTGGCCGATATGACGCGAGAGCGATAAAGAGGCCGACGGCACGAGCGATCTCGGGTTGGTGCCCCCGATACGAATTGAACGTACGACAAACGGTTTAGGAATGCGACCAAGACGATTTGAAAAGGCTCGGTGTTTCAATGGTTTCCCCGTTTTTCTCTTTGTATCAGGCTGTTAGGTGATTTTCACTGTCCCCATTGATTCTCATGGGTTTTATAACTTAGGTAAATGTTTAGCGCAAATTTAGCACAAACAGATGGGGTGAACCCCTCTGCTGAGACAGTTTGGAATGCGCACACTCGTGGTTCAATGAATGTTACTCCTCACCCCGCCTCTGTTGCTTCAGCCTGATCCCTGGCTGATGATGCCGCGCGCGCGGTGCAATACACTACGATCGTGAAGACTCAAGCGCCGGTCGTTCGTGTGTTCACGATGAAGGTTACTGTTGTAGCTCGATTTCGTGCCATACGATCGAGCCACCTACCCGCATGCCCTCCACTTCCACGATCACCCCCGGCTGTGCTGCTGCAAAGAATGCAGTGCGCCCAATGGGAGAATCGTCCGCCATTCTGAAAGCCGTGTCGGGCAGTGGGGCGGTATTGACCGCCGTCCCTAGGATGACAATCGAAGGAGGACTCGTCGAACTCACCGGACCTTGAAGGACGGCATTGCTGCTTCCAGGTTGTCGGGTGATTTCCGTGGCAATGACTTGGTCACCGAACGGCTCGCCCCGAACTGTCAGATGATCCCCTGCCGATAGGTCTCCCATGCGAAGCGGCGCGCCCTGGCCTTTGAACTGGGTTTGGGCATTGATATGGACCACGGTGCCCGTCAACCCCGTGAACGTCAAACTGCCGGATACCCCATCGACGGTATTCGCGGTGGCGAGGTCGGCTTCAATTTTGACGTGGCTGTTTAACTCGACCATTCTTGCGAACAGGATATTGCCGCTGACGTCGCCCTTGACTTCTACTCGGACACCGGGACCGAGGTCGGTCGCTGTCCCGCCTACGAAGAGAGTCTGGCTATCGAATTGCACCAGAATATGACCAACGAGAAAACCGTTCGGGGGGACAATCTGGCTGACGAACCCTTCGATTTCTGCACGTGTGCCTTCTTGAACCCCGAACGAATCCGGTGCCACAGAGGTCGCTTGCAGGAGTCCGTCGAGTTGGCCTGGGGTGATCAGCGAAAACTGACTCCCCAAGAGGTGGACTGGAAGGCCGTTCCAGGTATTGCCGGTTGGATTCGGCATCCCGGAAATGTCCGCCCCGTCGTAGGAGACGGTCAGTAGACCGATCTGAAATGTCTTAGTTCCGGTGTCATGGTTTTTCACCAGCCCTTTCAGCTCGAAGTCCGGTGCACCTGCTTTGCGGTCGATTAGTGTGGCGATCAGGACTCCGTCGCCGAATACAAAGCCACTGACTTCCACCACATCAACATTGGGCACAAGGCGGGTCAGGTCTCGCCCCGGCACACTGTCGTCGATAATGGTGCTGTCGGTGACGAGGATCGTTTGACCCAAGACGGTCAGCGTCTTTCCGGATGCCTCGATCGCCTGAACCTGTCCTTCCACCGTATCCGAGTATGAGATGCGGTCCGCCGTTCGTTTGAGGATCGTTTTCGTGACGATGTCCTCGAGGAGCGTGGCCTCCACGAAGACGATCATGCCCTTTTTCAGCTCGTTCTGGGTGACACCGGAACGTCTGTCGACCGTAATCACCGTGGAACCCGTCTCGTATTCCACACCTGAGACAAACACGCTCCCGAAGCCTGTGATCGGGCCTGAAGAGACGCTAGCCACGCGGCCTGTGCCACCAATGCCCCCACCTTCCTGAGCGCTGGGACTGCAGGAAGCCGCCATCAGCAACAGGCTTGAGTACAGCGTGGCATAGATCAAACTGGTCTGTTTCATTTGGATTTTCCTGCACGGGGAGGGCGGAACGGTTCTTCGAAGTGATACACGCCCATCCCCAGGCGCACTCGTCCCGTTCCCGTTGCGGCCGGATTCACGTCGCGGTCTCGATGCGCAAGCCATCGATCCAACGCTTCTAACAGCTCCTGGCCTCGAGCCGCGGCAATCGAGTGGAATATCTTCGCCGTTTGCTCCGACACGTTGTCGTACATGACCTTGCGCTGGAAGCGGGGATTCCGTGGCTGGGCATAGAGGTTGTGCTCGATCGTGGCAATGAGGTCTGCGGTGTCCATTCCCAGGATGGCCAGTTTTTGAACAGACCCCTTCTCCGGCACGTAGGCTCGGGCGAGAAGGCAGATGCGACCGTCTTTCAATTGCTTGATGGCTCCCACCCGCAAGAGTTCATCGAGCATGGCCCGCGCAGGCATATCACCGCTGTAGCGTCGGACGAGCTCCGAAAAGGAGGTCCCAGCGCCGCTCATCAGGAGCGAGGCAGGGTGGCCTCTCCTGTCGGCGAAATCGGGGTCCTTGAGCCAACCCGCAAGGACAGACGCGGCCCGGTTGTACTGGTCGCTGTCCGCGGCCGTATCCGGTTGTTCGGCGTCGAAGAGGCGTTGAACTTCCTTTCGGGTCAACCCGGTGAGGATGGCAACGCGAGAGGTCGTGGCGAGCTTTCCGCTGATTCCGAACTCTTCGTGTGCAACGTCGGCGTATACCCGTTTGACGAGTTCGAAGAACGCTTTCGCAGAGAACCCGTTCCGTAAGCAAATGCGAATCAAGGGACGCAGCAGCGTGAGTAGAGTCGTGCGGAGTGCTTCAGTTTGTGTGTGAGCCATTGATTTGGGAATTAAATCCCATATATACTAATGGGAAATAAATCCCATAGATACTAACATGAGATTGGATGGCTTGTCAGGTGCTTACCCGGTGAGGCGTGGCCATGCATCCTAAGTTCCTGTCCCGTTCCCTCCTATTCACACCTTGGCAACGTTGGTCGGACCGACTGCGTACGGATTGTACCGTTGGGAACAGGACAATTGCCAGGACCGCATCCGGAAACGACCGTCCAAGGGATTGGAACCGACTGACGTCTTTGACAGCGTCGTCACCAAAGACAGGGGAGGATGTCATCATCGTCGCTGGGTGGCTCACGCGAATACCCTGGTGGACTCTTCTCCTCGCGTGGAGCGCCATCAATTTCTGGCAGGCTGCACAGCTGGAGCTTTTCAATGACGAGGCCTACTATTGGATGTGGTCCCGCTTCCCTGATTGGGGATATTTTGATCACCCTCCGATGGTGGCCTGGTGGGTAATCCTCGGGTCGTGGGCCGGTGGCGAACTCGGGGTCCGGCTCGCGAGCGTGATCTTTTGGACCCTGGGCGGATGGCTGTTTGTCCAGCTTGCCCAACCAGCGCCTGCCACGGCTGCGGTGCTCTGGTACGCGCTGCTTCCCTTGAGCTCGTTCATGGGCTTCCTTGCCATTCCCGATGCCCCGCTCTGTTTTTTTACTCTGGCCTTCTTGTATGCGCTTGAGCGGTATCTCCGCGAGAATACCCTGCTCTCCGGAGCAGCCGTGGCCATGACTGCTGCGGGCCTTCTGTATAGCAAGTACCACGGATTGCTCATTATTGGCACCGCCGTCTTGGCGAATCTGCAGTGGGTTCGGACCAGACGATTCTGGGGATGTGCGTTATTCGGACTGGTGCTTTTTATGCCGCATCTCTATTGGCAATGGTCCCATGGATGGGTGAGCGTCACATATCATATGTTTGAGCGCGTACGCGATTACCAGGTAGCTTGGTGGCATGTCGTCGAGTTTATAGGCACTCAGCTTGTGTTGCCGGGACTGCTGCTGGGCCCGTGGGCCTGGACGCAATTCGCCAAGACGCCTGCGACTACGCCTTTTGAGCGGACGTTGAAGGCGATCGTGTTGGTGACAGTGGGGTTCTTTTTTCTCTCTGTGTTTAGGACGAAAGTGGAAGGAAATTGGACTATTGCCGCCTATCTTGCGCTTGCGGCCTTTCTCCTGCGCCGCAACGTCCATCCCCTGATGGGAAAGGTGCCTGCCACCCTCATGGCAATCTCCTTGGTGGTGACGATCATGTTCCGTGTGTTTTTGGCGCAACCTATCAGCATGCTTCCCAATTCCCGTGTCATAGCGGAAACCCATGGGTGGAAAATGTGGACGGAGTCGCTGATGAAAAACTATCCTGAGTGTCGCTGGACCGCGAACAGCTACAAGATTGCGTCGAAATTAAGCTTCTACTCCGGGGTTATGGTCCCCTCGCTCAACTTTCGAAATCGACCGAATCAGTTCGATCTCTGGGAACTCGAACAGCCGGATCTCGAGCATGAGGTGTGCCACTTGGACAATAAGCAGCTGTTCCCAGGTGTGGCCGTGCGAATTCCTCGGGGAGGATCGTTGACCGTAGTGAAGGGAATCTCCGTGGGAACTCTACGAAAGATGAAAACCCCTTTCTGATCAATGCTCAGGCAATGCATGGATACTGTGGGTCCACAGGCTCATCGAGTATCGAGGAGTTCATTGGCTCGCCTATGCAGGAACCAAGAGTTTCGGACTGCGCGCTCGAGCGGCATCATCAGCCAGGGATCAGGCTGAAGCAACAGAGGTGGTGTGAGGAGCAACAACCATTTATCCACCACGTGTGCTCATTCCAAACTGTCTCAACCGAGGGGTTCAGTCCATTGGGTCGTGTCCGAATGCAGATCTGCAAGCTGTTGAAAAATTGGTGCCCCCGATACGAATTGAACGTACGACAAACGGTTTAGGAATGGCAGTAAGACATTTTTAAAAAGGCTCGGTGTTTCAAATGGTTTCCCCGTTTTTCTCTTTGTATCAGGCTCTTAGGTGATTTTCACTGTCTCCATTGATTCTCATGAGTTTTGTCCTTTAGGGAAATTTTTAGCACAAATTATTAGCACAAACAGATTCGATTGAGTGACCCCGGTCTTGAGCAAAAATAGTCGGACTTGCGATGTTTAGGGATCGTTCTTGTCCCAGGAGTCGTGTGCACTTAAGACCCCAATCGATATGGGAGCACGGTCGGTATGTTGGGCGGGCTCAAGAATCAGGATATGATCATGGGCGCCAGCCGCATCCTGATCCGGATGCGGCTGGCGCGAAGACCATGCGAGGCACGTTTACTTCTGGGTAGACGGCTGCGAGAAGCTGAGCGTCTTGTTCGGCGTCTGTTCCGCCGTGGGGCGGGCTTCCATCGCCACTGGCGCGGTCACACTGGCGGTGCCTTCAAATAGAATATCAGCCACGAGCGCCCCCGGGGTCGAATAGGCGCGCTGCGGTTGCTGATGCACCATCGTCATCGCCGTAGTCACATCGCCGCTCGTATGCGTGCCCGTGATTGCGGATTGCATCTTTGCGATCCGGTCGGACAAATCGACACGTAGCGCTCTTTGTAACTTGTCTCGTAATGATAGATCGACAAGCTGCCAATATCCCACCTTGATGTTGTCCAACTTTGTTTTCGACTCGCTCGCCATCTGAAGATCAGGCATCGTCAGCATGGACCCCACGCCTTCCAGACGCGGCGTGCCCCAATAATAGATCGTGCCATTGAGGTCTCCAGAAGTGCGGATGGTGATCAGCACCTTCCCTGACGAGTCTGACGCCATGGCCTGATCGATGACCATGTCGTCTCTGCCGACCCTCATTGGTTGGTGAAACAACTTCTCCTGGAGCCCTTCGTTCACCACGGAATACGGCACTGTCACGGATGCCAAGACTTTATACGGCTGTCCCTCGAGGAGGTCTGCTCCGGAGGTAACTTTCATGGCGCTGTTGGATGGCTTACTGCAGGAATTTTCAAAAGTCGCTGTCGGTGTTTCCTTGACAACGATAGGAATGGTCGTCCGCTGTACGGTGCCCTTTAGGGTTCCGATCGCCATTTCTGCAGGTTTCCCATAGATGCAGGCCTGCGTGTTAAACGTCGCCACGTTCACGGCGACCGGAGCTTGTAACCGCGTCCAAACCTGTTGCAAGGGAATCTGGAACCCCCCTTCATCGACGGCCCGCTTGATGGTCTGGACAAGCGTGCCGCGGTTCAGGAGCTCCGCCAGCTGATCTTTGACCGGGCTATTAAACATGTTGCACTTACTCTCGCTCTCCGGTTTGAGCTCAATGGCCATTTGAGGGTTTTTCAGACTCAGGGCGAATACGTTACCCTCTTGCACAAGTTCGAGTTGGCCCGTGGTATCAAGCACCGGATAGACCGGATCTAAACGACAGCGACGGAGGGCCTCTTTGGCTTCAATATCTCCTCTGTATGTGGCATGGATGGTCACCCAGCCATCTTGAATGGAGACTTGTGGCTCTCCTTCTCTGACGAAATCCCACCGGTAGTCATTCCCCAACGGATGCTTGGCTTCATTGAAGCGTTCCGGCATGGTTGTCTGTAATGTCCGTTCAAGGGACGTGAGATCGATGACGAGCGTGGCGGGAAGCGATGAGTCAGGAAGTTGGGACACAGGCACCTCAATGGCGCCGGGGGCCGGCGCAGTATATTGCGGGGGTGGGACCGAATTTGCCGTGTACTGCGGTAGCGTATGGCTGCACGCAACGGCGACGAATAAACAGGGTAACAACGCAATGCTTCGTTTCCACATCCTCATGGTCCTCATGGTATCCTCCTTGGGTGTCACAACATTGTTATGATGGAATGAGTTCTGCCGAATTGACTACCGCGATTACTTCTACGGGTTGTGGCTCTAAGATGACAATCGCGTCCCCTCTCGAGATCATGGAATCGCAACCTCGTAGCCCCGGCGAATCTCAGGCAACGTCCGATCAGTGAGGGAGCGCAGGTCCTCTAAGGTGTTGACAAGCAATGTGCTGGTCGCTCCCGTCGCTCCTACCTGGCCACTCTTGATCACGGCATAGGCCTGGAGGGCGATATCGACGAGCCGTCGATGCTCGAGCGCATAATAATGCAAGCGTTGGTGCAAGGTTTCCGCTTGGTCCTCGAGTAAGACCTCGTGGGCACTCCCAAAGGACGTGACGGCGTCGGCAATCGCATTGTCGAGGCACCGATTGAGCGTGCGAAACTCTCCTGCGGCGATGAGTTTATTGTGTTCGACGGCTAACTCGGTGACG
Organism: Nitrospirota bacterium; assembly: GCA_963775905.1. Classification (GTDB taxonomy): domain Bacteria; phylum Nitrospirota; class Nitrospiria; order Nitrospirales; family Nitrospiraceae; genus Palsa-1315. The sequence goes on from CAVZKI010000010.1 coordinate 10,359, forward strand.
GCTTGGCACACATCCCCATAATCGTGAACGACCTGGTCGACGGTGTATCCGCGGCGTAGCATTTCAGCACCATGCACGGTTGCGGCGCGACCAATCTCCGTAGCAGCTGGCGACCGCTCTACCTCGAACGCAGCAGGGTGAGGTTCTCGTTGCTCGAGACGAAGGGTCTCAACGAGCTGCTGCAGGAAAAGCGGGACGCCGTGATCGAGCGCGAGGGGAATCTCGGAGGGCGAGAGCCTTTTCGCCACCTTATCCCTGCAACGCGCGATCAACTCGGTACGATGCGAAGTTACAAACTCGTGAAGCATGGCAAGATGATGCGCGATCGCTTCTTGGGTGTCTGGTCAAAATTGCTCACAAATGGAATCTTGGCGAATCATTCCCCGACGGGACTGCAAGCGCCTGATTCCTTCAATTGCTCAAACGCTTTCCTGCTGGCCATGAGATGAAAAGGCCCCCTGGATCAAAATCCTCTCCCCCAGGGTCATTGCAATCCCGCAGGATCCTTTTGTATACGCTCCTTACTATGGCTGACTCAAAAGCAACTGTTTCTGAAACGAGGCCACTTGACTAGGTTTCATACTGTCGGTGGACTATCGTGATCGTTGGCCGAATCTTGGAAGTTTATCCGAAAAGCTGAATCACACTCCAGACCAGGAAAAGGACATACGCAATCCCAAAAAATATGGGAAAGCTGAACTCGCGACGAGCCCACCATTGCCGGTGTTGGCGGAGTGCCCAGGTCGGGTGCAAAATTGGTGGATCGTTCTGGTGATCTTCAAGAGACTGGTGGTGGTCTCTGTATTGCTGGAGTCTGATAAATAACTGTGGCTGCGTCCAACTCGTTTGTAGTTCACTCCCTCGAAGTTGCCATTCCCACAGAGCTATTTGGGCGGAAAATCGACCGAGCACGATCGCCATTTGTACGACCATGAGAATACCAAATACGCACAGAATCATGCCCAAGAACGTAAAGAGAAACGTGGTGGGTTGGCGGGCGAGGATAAACCCAATCGCAGCGACAAAGATAGAGTTCGCCGTCAAGTAATCGGACAATAAGCTATGGTAATCGCGGACTCCTGAAGTCCAAAGATTGACGAGAGTCCCGTACGTCTGTGAGAGGCTGTTCGGGTCTACAGGGTGAGGGTCTCGATCCATTGACGGTACGGATTTCTATGTGGTCGGGAAATTCAAAAGCTTCAAAGATATTTGTTTTTGACCCTACTGCCTTTATCCGAGGGACGTTGTACCATCAAAGTGGTGATGGTCATCGGCATCAGCGTCTTTCTTGGTCCTATGGACGGTACCGACTTTGTGCTCCGGAGGACTATATAGACTATAGAGCTTGAGGTCCTCACTTGAGGAGCTGTTGATGACGTTATGCCGAGTTCCAGCGGGGATTACTGCCGCGAAGCCATCGCCAACGGAATGCTTCTGCCCATCCATCATGATGATTCCTTCACCTGCCTCTACGCGAATAAACTGATCCAAGTTGTGAACCTCCTCTCCGATCTGGTCACCTGGTTTTACATTCATTAAAACCAGCTGACAGTGCTTGGCGGTGAAGAGGACTTGGCGATAGTTCTGATTCTCAAGCGTGGCGTCCTCGATTTGAATGATGTAGCCTTTCATGGGATTCACTCCTTAGCGTGAATTGTGTCGGTAATGTGAGTATCTGTTCTACCTTCACAGGATGCCCTTCCCCCGTGTAGGACCTTGATTTGTCCATCTGTCCCAGCTCACGGTTGACTCAACGCTGGCGACATGGATCGAAGGCGGCGTCAGCGTGAACCTGTAGGTCACGGCTTAATGGCGACCTTCAGAACGCCATCGAGTCGTTCGCCGAAGACACGATAACCTTCACGGATATCATCCAGGGAGAAGCTATGTGTTAACAGTGGTGTCAGATCCACCCGTTTGTGACGCACAACCTCCATCAGTCGGCGCATCCGTTCTTTCCCCCCAGGACATAGAGTCGTGACGATGCGGTGGTCACCGATGCCTGCCGCGAACGCGTCATACGGTATCTGCAGCTTCCCGGAGTAGACGCCAAGGCTTGAAAGTGTGCCACCTGGTCGGAGTGAGCGTAGCGCGTTCTCGAAGGTGGCTTGGGTCCCAAGCGCCTCAATCGTCACATCAGCCCCGCCACCAGTAAGACGTTTGATCTCAGCCACCACGTCCGTGTTGCGATAGTCGAGAACCACATCAGCGCCCATACGTTTTGCCATGTGGAGACGCGTATCATCCCCGTCGACCCCGATGATAAGAGCTGCACCCATGAGCTTGGCTCCCACTGTCGCGCAAAGACCGATTGGGCCCTGCGCAAAGACCGCTACTGCATCTCCGATGCGCACTCCTCCGGCCTCCGCTCCGCTGAAGCCGGTTGACGCAATATCGGCCAGCAAGACGACTTGTTCATCACTGAGCTCATTCGGGATCTTGGTGAGATTCGCCTGCGCGTAAGGCACCAGGAGGTACTCGGCCTGTGCGCCATTGATGGTGTTGCCAAAACGCCAACCGCCAATGGCCTCGTACCCGCTACCGTGACCACATTGCGACTGATTTCCAGACAAACACGCACGACATTGACCACAGGGAGTAATCGCGCCAACGAGCACACGGTCCCCGAGTTCGTAGCCTGTGACACCCGGTCCAAGTTCCTCGATCACTCCAACAGGTTCGTGACCGATGATCAGCCCGGGCTTGACTGGATACTCGCCTCGGACGATATGCAAATCAGTACCGCAGATCGTCGTCAACGTCACTCGAATAACAGCCTCACCGACACCGGCGTGCGGGCGGTTCACCTCTTCTATGCGTATCTCATTAATACCGCAGAACACGTTGGCTCGCATTGTTTCCATGCCTACGCTCCTCTAGTAGCCTGTAACGGTTGGACCGGTAGTATCATCGCATCCAAGGATGGCGTGATAATGCTGAGTAAATGCGAATCCATGGAACTGCATCGGCGAGGTGAACGCTCTCGAATCAATTATTAGAGACCAGTAAATTCCCCAGAACAACTGCCCGGGACGCCCCGGTAGTTCTCGCTCTGTCATCGAACGACGAGCACGGCACAGTTCGCGTGCTGCACCACCCGCGTCGAAACACTCCCGAGGAGAAACCGGTCAATGGCGCCTAGCCCTTGGGCCCCCATCACGATCAAATCGGCATGGTGTTTGGCTGCCACCTTCATGATCTCTTCCGCAGGCTTCCCAAGCTGATATACAGGCTCGGCCGTAAATCCCGCCTGGATCAGCTTCCGCACGCTCTGGTCGATGAATTTGAGGTTTGCCTCCTTCAACTCCGGGGACTTGATCCACGGGATCGTCGATCTGATCGTGATGGGGGCCAAAAAGCTTGGCACCATCACATGGATCACGCTCACATGAATCGGCACGCGCCTGCCCTTGCCGGTCAAACAATCCGGCTGAAATCTGGTCAGCACAAACTCCCGTGCTTTGGCCGATGCGGACGACCCATCGATCGCCAAGATTATTCGCCGCAACGGTGCTGCTTCGCCCTTGACGACAAGCACCGGACAGGTTGCATGCTGGATGAGTTTCGTCGACACGCTGCCGAGCATGAAGCGGTCAAGGGCGTCGAGGCCCTGACTACCCACCATCAGGAGCCCGTCCCGTTTGGGCGCGCGTTTCAAAATCACCGGTGCGACCGCCCCTTGCTCCTTGCGGGCCGTGCCCTTGAGTTTCAGCGATGCCAACTGCTGCTTGGCCTTCCTGAGGGTTCGTGTCGAGTGCGCTTCCACGCGCTGAATCTCTAGCTGCGTCCGAAACGGCAAACGGAACGCGGCGCTATCGAGCACATGCAGCGCTGTCACCCGCGGCGGCTTGACGAACGGCAGCATGGCCACCCAGTTCAGCCCCCATTGCCCATACTTCGATCCATCCGTCGCCACAAGTACATTCATGGCGCGCCTCCTTTTGTCTGAGTTCCCCTCACGTTCGAACCGGTCGCCCAGCACCTCTAGCCTCGCACCTATTGCTTACACCGCCTCCGCGCTGAGCAAGAGCAGCTCACCGGTCATGTTCGGATGGATCGAACACCGGAACTCATGTCGGCCAGGCCGCGACATGTTGAACCGAATTGCCGCATCCCGTTTGGGATCGAGTAACACTCCACCCATGCCTCGGCCATAGACGATCACCCCGTCCTTCTCGATCTGAGTTGGAATGCCCTCAAACATGGTCGAACCAAAATCATGCCGTTCGGCATCCTCATTCTTGACCTTAATCACTGTAGGGAATCCGAGGCGGAGCACCCCCTGCTTGGTCACGAACTTGAAATCCTTGATTGTGACCTCGACCACTTGCTCCGACTGCGAGAACACCGGCCCCGCGGCCTCCCAGCAGAACCCGCATGTGACGGCAAGTACAAGAACCCATCCCCACTGCTGCGCCTTTTGACTTTTCATGCACACCTCCCCTTGGCAGGATGTTGAAAAAAACCGCCAGCTTCGTTCTCGCATCGTTCGAACCCTCTACGTTGAGGAGGAGTTTTTCGGAAATCAGAAGCACTGTAGGGGATTTTCCGTTCGCCAAGATCTATTGGAAGGGCGAACGGCCCACACGAAGTGCGGTCTGTACCTCCTCGGGCCTTCACTCACTGCGACCTTGCTGGACGGCCTTTTTGAGCATCCTGCAAAAATATCATCCTGTTGTGCCCGACGTGCGGACCACCGAAATTCACGCGTGCCAACCTAGTTTTTCTGCAACCTGCCAGACTCGTTTCCCCATCATCGTCTCGGCCTAGGTGACAGCAAAACAGTCAACACCGGACAGCCCGCGGTCCGCACCACCCTTTCTGCCATACTGCCGAAAAAGATCTTGTCCACGTTACCTGAGCGCCCGACATAACTCCCCATCACCACACCACCAGATCCACTTTTTCCATCCGGGCCGTCTTCGCGATCTCCACAAACGGCCCGCCCTACAAATAAAACCATGATGGAACGCGGTGCGATTGAACCTACACGGCGCCTTGAGACAGCGGGCGACGAGCCGCTTCAAAAAAGACTCTGGGTCCTTTTCTTCTCCCCGGCTACCACTGTCGACAACGATGCCGGTCGCATCGCTTCACTTGGCGAGGGTCCGCACATAGGCTAGCACGTCGCTGCTCTCTTTCTCCGAGAGGCGGAGATCCCAAGACGGCATATTTGGTTTGCCGTCATGGATAGTCTTGAGCAGGTCGGCATCGGATTTCTTTCTGGTCGACGGTGATGTGAGTTTAGGCGCATCCGGTCCACGAAGAAACCTGTACCCATCCCCTCCGCCCTCAGGCCCGTGACAACCGGCGCAGTTCCTGACAAAGAGGGTCTTGCCACGCGCCACATCCCCGCTCTGGGCCTTGGACTCAGCTTGTCCTTGCGCCACGGTCCCGAATAGAAGACCGCTCACAAACCCGACCGTTGATACCCTGAGTATCCAGCTCCTCTTCATGTTTCCTCCTGCTCGGTGTTGCCATAGCGGCTGAACGCAATCTGAGCCCTACCTTTGATTTGGTGGAGGTGTCGAGCGGTTCTGATTCACAACAGGAGCGTGCGCTCGTTCGCCAACTCTCTATCGATTTCCGTCAGTGCTGTCCGCAACAGAGCTTGTATCGCTCCTCCGGAATGTCATTCATATTTCGAAAGACCGTTTCGCGTTCTTCCGCACTGGTCAGCTGATCGATGGCAGGATAGAGCACCCGCTCTTCTTTCATATTGTGAGAGCCGAGCAGCTCCAACAGTATCTGCTCATCTTGATCGCTGTCGGGGTTCTGATCCGCCACTTTGCCATGAACGGCTTCGAGCTGTTGCCCGATCTGGCGATGCTCTGCTCGCATCACGAAGGTCGGCCCGCCTTCAGACATGCCGATTTTCTCTTCCCAGAGAGGGAAGAGGACACCCTCTTCCCACACAATATGGCGCTGCAAGCCGAACTTAAATGCTTTGAACGCTTCCTTAGCCTTGGTAAAATCAGACCGCTTCATCTTTTGGAAGGTCTTGAACAACTCATCCAACCGATCATGGTCTTGCTCATAAAATGCACTGATCGTCCTCTGCTCACTCATGATGCCTCCATATAGAGGAACATGTCAGTCGCGTACCTGTGAAGGTTCGGTCGAGATTGCGGCGACACCCGTACTTCTGAGCGTGATCCCGACACGATAACGATAACTTTATACATCTCAATGATGCATATGCTGATCATCATGGTCATGATCATGATGGTGATCGTCACCAGCTTCCTTTCCCTCCCCGACAGACTTTGGTTTAAGCGGAGTAAATCTGGCAGCATACGCATCCTGTTCCAGTAATTTGACAAATACCACAATCACTGTCTCCGGATTGATCTGAGAGTCGCAGATACCCTTCAACATATTATTTTGTGACGGCTCTAGCTTGACTGTTAATTTGCTCCCGGCCTTACCATGTTGAATATTCGCCTTACCCTCTCCACCATCAGTTTTGATCTCTTGACCTGCATGATCGGTCACATACACTACAAGCTCTCGATCCTTGACAACGAGCTCCAGATGATAAGGACCTGCCGCACGAACTTGCCCGCCATGGGGCGACGACATAGTATCCAGTTGTTCGTCAGTATGTGCCCAAACAGGCTGAAAGATAATCAGGGGAGCAGCAAGCACAGCAGCAATCACCAATGTATTCATTTTCACTTCTCAAAATACGAATTAGAGGGGTGGGGGAATTTTCAATGACATCTTGAACCTCTCTCTCAATCAGATCAAGAAGTTAACGTCAGTACCTCCAATTATCAGCTGTTCATACGCGCCCTCAAGGACTGTCTTCGTGTCTCGATTGTCCATGGCGATTCCTCCGGCGATTCCTCCTTGGATAAACAGGGTTCGCTTCAATTAGGGATAAGCCAATTTCAAACCAACTCTAACTGTGCATTCAGAGCATCATGCTCTGGCAATCGAACTGTAGAGTTCGCAAAGCATGCAGTTCGGGGACTCGCTCAGGACTCGAACTGGAACGAGAGATCCCGATCTATCTACCAAGAAACCCTGATCCTGGTTTTACTCCCGGTTCCACTCCCGGTTTTGGTCCCGATTCAGAATCTAAATCAGTCGCAGTCAGTAGCAACAATAACACCGAACCCCTTGATTTCACTCTTTAGGCGTCGTAGTCTGTCGCTCTGAATCGTCAGTCGTCGTCGAGTCGTCGGACGCACTGCAAAACTGCGATGCGGTTTTAAACAGGCGCATTTCCTTGGTTTACCTTCGCCCCTCGTTCCTACCCCGAATAAGCTAGTGGCTACGAACGCAGCGAGTAAGGCCGCGTACGGTGCGCAAGCTAGCTATATTTAGTGTACTCGCTCCTCGGACCAACTGTCCTCATGTGGACAAAACACTTTACTCATTCATGAGCGGGAGTAGCACGGAAACAGATGTGGAGTAAGGCGCAGCGGGCGCGAACGGGGGGGCAACTCACGAGCTGAAGGAGAATCTAGTGTATGCGCAGATCGTCTTTGGGGGGAGGTGTCAACCTGGTGACGGCATAGTAGAGCACCACGGTAACGAGAAGGACCAGGAGCACCCATCCCAGTGGACGGATCTCCCATCCGGTGCTCATGCAGCCTCCTTGGGAATGCCCATCAGTTGCGCTTGCACTTCGCTAAGGAGGGGCTTCCAGCACCGGGGGCAGTAGACGCCTGCATGACGGACCACCACAAGGAAATCCTGTTTGGGAAGCATTCGCGCCTGCGCGTTGGGCATCTGGTAGGCGCATCGGGGACAGGTGAGCGCACCGGTCTTGCGTTGACAGAGCGGACAGGCTGGATCTGTGCATCCGCTCACGTCAAAAAATTGGAGCCGGGTCCGGCCCTTGTCGGTCAGCGCATGACCCACGCTGACCCGTTCCAGCAATTCCTGTCGCTTGAGATGGGAAAGGTAGGAACGGGCGGTCGGCGCAGAATAGCCAAACGCCTGCACCAGATCCTTCGCCCGTACCGTCTGCTTGGCCTTCACCAACAAGAGTGTTTGGTGTTTATTCGTCTTCATTTCCTGGTCCTCGGATATTCGACGGTGTTCTTTTTGAGCTTTAACCGCAGCCCATAGCGTCCCAAGGCCTGAGGAGAAGGGGCATCGTGGAGCCCCACCACCTGTAAGTATTCATGGATCTGGCTGTAGGTGAGATCTTTCAACCCTGCCTCCCACATGACTATCATGATGAACCCAGCCTTGGCATTCTTATGACGAGGGGGACGGTGTTGAATCGCCTGCTGCATCTTTGAAAGAAAGCGGTGGTCTTGAGTTGCGGTGGCCTGTAGGATGCGCCGCGCGATCCCTGCGTGGTAGGCCAGCAAGGGGTTTATGGACAACACTTTGAACAGCGCCGCATCGTCGCCCGCCTCGGCTAACATCAGCAGCTCACGCATCGTGGTTCTCCACGTCATGAGCGCGAGCACATGGTCCGTCGCGACTTTCAGTTCAACCAGAAAGCTCCCGAGCTGTGGCAATACACAGTCCATGACCCCCTTCAATTCTTTCGTCTGCATCGCCTCATCGGTAAACAGTCCGGTCCGTTGATCCGTCAAGGTGTCCACTCTCTCCATGATTCCTTTGGCCTTGTCCATCGTCTCTCGTAGCAATGGTCCTACCGCCGTGTCCTCACTCGAATGTTCGGCACCCAGCGTCGGATCAAAGCTCCGAGCGACTTGGGTCAACACCTGCGGAGAGTTGCGGTAGGCCTTGCCCCAATCGACCGTCGCCGTCTGCGTCTTGACGATTTGGGCTCCCGCTGGAGCCAGCCCCTTGTCTGCCAAATCCATCAGCTGCCCCAATGTTTGGCCCATAAGCACAAAAAACCGCGGGTCTTCGCCCTCGGCTTCAAGAAGCTCACGCCATTGTTCGCGGTGATTATGCATCGGCTGGATTATTCATGGACTCTCTGCCCCGCGCAAGAACCCGACACCGTCTATCGATTTGCTTGTCCGGTTTTTGCCTGCTCATCGCTCTCACGATATATCAAGGAGGATCGCGCCTCAATATTGAGAACAGGAGATACCGGTCATGTTGTTGACAGTCAAAGCGCTCTCGCAGCGGTTACAGATTAAACCCTCGACCCTCTATGCCTGGACCAACCACGGGAAGATTCCCTGCCGAAAGCTTCATGGGTTAGTCCGGTTTGATCCCACTGAGATTGACCGCTGGCTAGCCTCTTTCTCTGCCCCACTGTCCGTGCCTCCCAAGATCCGGACACCCAAGACGGACCATACTGACTTGGAACAACTGATTGCGAGTGCAAAACGCGCGGTCTATACTTCCGGCCACGGGGAAACCATAACACCGAGTCCCACTGGAAAGGAGTGAACGATGGGACTCGTGAAGAGAGGTACTACGTGGTGGATGTCGTTCATGTATCAAGGTCAGCAAGTCAGACGGTCTACGGGGACTGCTGATAAACGGCTGGCTGAGGCGATCTTAGGCCAGGTCAGAATCCAGATTATCGAAGGGCGATTCTTCGAGAAACCGGAAGCGCAACATCGGACCTTGGCGGAGCTGATGGATCGGTATGCGAGTGAACATGCGGCGAGACGGGCCAGTCATCGGCGGGAGCTGACCAGCGTGAAAAATCTCACGACGTTCTTCGGGAATCCGACATTGGACCAGATCACACCCAAGCGCATCGTGGCCTACAAGAACCAACGCTATACCGATGGGGTGAAACCGGCCACGATCAACCGAGAACTGGCGACGTTAAAGAAAGCCTTCAACCTGGCGCGACGAGAGTGGGAGTGGTGTACCGATAACCCGGTCTGCCGCGTCTCGATGGAGAGGGAGAACAACACGCGGGATCGCTGGCTGACCATGGACGAGGAAACACGTCTTTTCAATGCGGCAGGTCCCTGGTTACGGGAGCTCATGTTGTTTGCCATCCATACCGCATGCGGATGGGAGAGATCCTCGGCCTCATCTGGGCTGGGGTGGATCTGTTCCGTCGAACGGTCACGGTGTTCAAATCGAAGAATGGCGAACGACGCACCATCCCGCTCAATCAGACCGCGCTTGCACTGCTCAAGCACAAGGCTGCAAGCCGTTCGATGGACACGGAGTTGGTGTTTCCGAGCGAAGCCCAGACACGGCTGAATGCGAGCAACATCAGCCGAAGTCTGCATCTCGCGCTGGAGAAAGCCAAGATGACGGATTTCCGTTTCCATGATCTTCGGCATACCTGCGCGACGCGGATGGTCCAAGCCGGAGTGGATCTGTACAAGGTGCAACGGCTCCTGGGGCATAAATCGCCGATCATGACCCAGCGGTATGCCCATCACTATCCGGAAAGTTTGCGGGATGGCGTCGAAACGTTGGATGTCGGGCGGGGCGTTAGCACAAATTTAGCACAATTGCGGGTCGTGTCCGAAGGCGGTCCTGCAAGCTGTTGAAAAATTGGTGCCCCCGATACGAATTGAACGTACGACAAACGGTTTAGGAAACCGTTTTGACGGGGGGTACGGAACCCCTTGAGAACACACGAAACACCGCGCCAGTACTGGGGAAATGGTAGGTCGGCCGTTACCCGTACTTTCCCGGAATTCCCCTACTTTACCCGTCTATTCCCCTACGCTATTCACTACGATTTTTATCGCTCAAGCCAGGGGGCTGGTCGGCAGAGATCCGAAGCGCTTGGGGCCAAGTTAAATAACGTGGTTGCGGGGGCTCGATTACGGTCTTTTTTAACCCCGAAAATATTGATGATTTCACTGCGCTGAGGGCACCCCCCAAACCTGCTTTATTTTACGCCACGATTCGGGTGCCGCTGAGAGCTACCAAAGTTGGTCGCGACCTGGATTTGAAAGGACGAGGCTACTTTAATCTGATACAGATAATGGAAGCGTGAAGCTGAACGTGCTTCCCTTCCCAGGATCTGAAGTAACCCAAAGACGTCCCTTATGGGCTTCAACGATCCACTTGGCAATAAAAAGGCCAAGGCCGAGGCCCCGACGGTCGTTCAATTTAAGCTGCGAGAACCGTTCAAACAATTGTGCCTGTGCCTGTTCTGGAATCCCAGGCCCATTGTCCGTTACCGAAATTTCAACCTGAGTCTCCTGTTTCCGTGCAGATAGTCCAATGGTACCTCCATCGGGCGTGAACTTCAGCGAATTTCCGATCAAATTGGACAACACTTGAAGAATTCTGTCGTGATCGAAGTCGGCGAATATCGGTTCAGGGGGCGTGTGAACGGTCATTGAAAATGACTTACTTGAAACGACAGGGGCAAATAGGGACATGCATTGTTGTAACAAAACCCCAAGATCGATCTTTTCAGGCTGAAGTTGTAGCTTGCCCTGTGCCATTCGCTCTACGTCAAGTAAATCGCGTATCATCCGGTCCATGCCCGTCGCGGCCTGCTCGATGACTCCAAGTTTTTCGAGAAGATCACCTGCATCCACCGCGTCTTTAGATAGACCGGTCCGCATCACACGAGCGACGAGCGAAATAGCGACGATGGAATTTTTCAGGTCGTGACTGACAATCGTGAGAAATTGATCCCTTGTAATAAGCTCTAAGTCAGCGTGGGCTCGTTCATCGAGAAGATTGCGGTCCGTTTCTTTACGCTCACTTTCAAGGAGGGCGTCGGCGATCAAGTGTTTTTGAAATTGTTCCTGTGTCCGAGCACGATCTTCTATTTCTCGTTCGGCAGTGTGGACCTCGTCAACCCGTTCCCGCTCCTGCGTTAAAAGAGAATCGACTAACCGTGCGGTATCCGTTCCGTCAAGTCGCTGCTCCTTCTCCAGGTCAACTTCCACACGGTGGCTTTCAACTTCTTTATCAGCCGCAAGCCGAGTCAACCGGATGGTCTCATCTGTCTCTTCTTCGACCGCCTTACTATTTTGTTCGAGGTATTCGTCGGTTTTGGTTCGCTCTTCCTCTAAGCTCTCGTCTGTTTTCCCGCGTAGCTCTGGAATAGAGGCTATTTTGTTAACTTCCATAGATTGAGGCCTCGTTTTTCTATTCTCACGAAAACTGGAGAGGTGACCCTCCAGCATACTCGACTACCCGAACAGGCAGTACTAGGGAGATCCCTAGCCGCGGAAGCCGCGTCACCACCTATGTGCTGGTCAACAATCGATCTGAAGGGAATGCCCCGCTCACGGTGCAGGCGCTTGTCGACCAACTCAGAGGGGTCCTCAAGGCCTTGTTCAATCGGTGTCGAGACTGGGAACTGTTCGAGGGAGGCAACCCCGTCACCACCGTGAAGTTTACGAAAGAGCCCCGACAGCGGCTCCGGTTCCTCGAACCGGAAGAAGAAGCCAAACTCCTCGACAAGGCCCGCGAACCGTTGCGGTCGATCATCATCGTCGCGCTCCATTGCGGGCTGCGGCTGCGATCGGAGGCCCTGACGTTGCGGTGGCTAGACGTAGATTTCGCTCGCAGGACCTTGACGGTGCAAGCCGCCTACAGCAAGAGCGGCCAAACCCGCTCGGTCCCATTGAACTCCGTGGTGTGCGCGGCGCTCGGCAGACTCCCGAGGATCGGCGAGTTTGTGTTCGTCAAGCCCGGCGGAGAACCATATACATACGTCCGTCGTAGCTTCAACACGGCCTGCCGACGGTCAGGCCTCAAGGACGTCACGCCCCATACCCTCCGCCATACGTTCGCCACACGACTGATCGAGAATGGGGTGGACCTGCGGACGGTGCAGGAGCTTGGGGGATGGGCGAAGATCGAGATGCTGACCCGCTACGGGCACGTCTCCCCGTCCCGGATGGCCGAGGCCGTAGAGAAACTCGTGAGGAATTCCCCTACCGTATCCACTACGGTAGAGACACCGAAACTCGCCAGCATCGCGTAAAGGTCTGAAAACTTTGGTGCCCCCGATACGAATTGAACGTACGACCCGTGTAGGGGTCGAACCTACGGCCCGCTGATTAAGAGTCCAGCCGAAGAGCTACCTCAGAATACCCAGCACAACGAATCATCAGCAAAAGACGAGGATTCGTGATGACGCACCTCATCATGGGTCATGGTGTGTCAGGGTGTTTTGGCACCAGCCTGGCACCAACTTGAGACGACGGCAACAAGTTATTTCCAGCGGATCCAGACCTTAAGCCTGTCCAACTATTGGTCGGTGGCGAATCTGGAGAAAATCTTGATGCACCGGAATGCGGTAACCTCCGTCGTGTGTGGCGAAGTTGGCCTGGACGTACGCTTCCACGTCTTGCCTGGTGGGTGCGCATTTAATCTCCAGCAAGTTCAGCATAAATTCGGCGACGGCGTAGGCCTTGTCCAGGTCTGGTGTCTCAACGTGCGCGGGATCCAGCGTGGTCACGACGTCATACTGGTCCCCGTGCTTGGCCCGGAAGGCGTCGGCGGCCCGGCGCAGTTCAAACCGGTGGCCGAAAAAGTGGTGCACCATATTCATGCACCCGCTCTCCCGGTGCTGCAGCACCACGATCGTCACACCGGTTGGCGACATCCACGATACGAGGCGTTCCAGGTGCGCTAGCCACTCCTCCGGAGGAATGTAATAGAACGTATGGGAGCAGAGGACCAGATCGCCCCGCGCAGCCGGTTGGGCGGCCAAGATCGGCAGGCCGATCGCCTCGACGGTTGGGAGCGTCTGTTGCAGCTGGTTCAGGAGATAGACGTTTGGCTCGATGGCAATCGTGCGCTGAAAGGCACCCGCAAAGGCCTTGGTCACTTCCCCATTCCCCGCGCCTGCGTCAATGAAGACCATGCGTGCCGGCAATCTATCCACCACCTCTTGCAGCCAGCGCTTGGCGTTCCGCTTCTGGTCCGTGTGATCGAGGAAGATTTGAAAGGCCTGTTTGTAGGCCTCTCCTTGAGAATCAAAGATGCGAATGCGTTCTTGGTGCGTCATGCGGCGTCCCTCTAGCGGTGACTCCCAATCAGAAGGGGCCCAGTATACGCTTTTGGGGGATCGTTTGTGTGATCAAAGGGATAGGGCTGAATGGCGCACAAATCCGCTGATGCACTATCAACTACTGGGGGTAGAAAAATGTATGTATGAAGGGCGAGGTTAAAAAGCGGAATTCCGCTGATGGTGTATCAGCAGGCCCTTGCTAACTCACTGTTTGAGCGTATGTTTTTAATTATGGTGCCAACGTGGTGCCAGGGCTGAAGGGCGAGATTCGAGCTTGGGCACGAGGAATCTGAGGAGCGAAAGTTCAACAGGAAAGTATTATGCGTACCTTATCTAGTTGATCCACTCAGATGAGCAGAGACTTGGATTCTTCGAGGATACCCCCACCCCCCAATGGGCACAGACCGGCGTACCCGTGGGCACTGGTTCCGTAAACGCCTCTCACCCCACCAGCAAAAGGGGGCTGTGTCGGCAGGCGGGGCCTGTGTAGGGAACCCGACGCCTAGCAATTCATCCACGGCGCTGTGGTGTGGAGAGAATCGAGGGAGCCATCGCTTCTTGCAACTCTCGATTACTTGATGCGTTTTTGTCTACTGATAATGAACAAGGGTACTGGTAAAGTTTGGAACAATTTAATCTGCTGCAACAATCTGATGCCTGGGGTCAAATTGAGGTGGCCCCACCCGTGTGCCCCCATCAAGCAGCCAGAAGCTTGTTTAGTGCCTTTTTGGCTTCGGCGTAATAGGTTTCCCAGAAAAACATGTAGGGCGTACGGAATTCCTTGTAGTCGGCGTCGATGTAAGCCTCCTGCTCCAAAACCAGCCCATTTTTGCTGTTGTCGTAGAAAAGAATTCCCGGTGTGCTATCAAGGCTGAACTGGGCCTCTAGCCGTTTGGCGTAATCCTTGCTCGGAGGACCATTCTCGGAAACCTTGACGCAGCGGAAATCTATGCGGCTCGAGTACTCTCGGGCGACATACAGAACCAGAGTGGCAAGACGCTGCGAGGATGTGTCGTTGTTCGCGTAGAAGAAAACGATCATTGGGCGATTCCGACTGTGCAATTCCTTCCAGTACTTTTCAATGTGTACCTTCGACACAGTAGAATTTGTTAGGATTTCATCGACGGGACGCTGAGCCAGAGCCTTGACTACAGACATGTCGACTTTTTCGCCGACCGCCCACGCGGACGACACAATGATGAGCGTAATAAAGACCAACGCGATCATGATTAGCGTGTTCTTCATAGTCGGTTCTTCATCTCGGCTAATCGGGATAGGCAGGAGCCTCGCAGGGAGGCGTATTCTAAGAGGGTGCGAAGGAAGGCGCAAGAGACTAGGCGCGGTGTCCCTTTGTTAGGACTTTTTGATTTACTACGCCACGACGGCTTTCATTTCACCCTGACCGGTTCGGGCATCGCTGAAGAATGGTGATGCTCGATCAGCCACTGCCCGTTCAGGTATTCGTAAACATAGGAATATCGGGCCGACACTTTTTTGGCCTTGCCCGTTGTGTCGTGCAGCGTGAAGGTATAAAGACCAGTATCAGACGCGCTATCGCAACCGATCTTGATGATGCGGAAGTCAATTGTGCCCTGCGGTTTCTTTTCGAGGAAATGCACGAAGTACTCGCGGATTTCCTCATGATTGGTACGCGGTTTGTTCGATAGCGTCGGCAACAGCACTGCCTCCGGCGTATAGAGAGCCGCCATTTTATCGGGGTCTAAGGTTGCCAGCGAAGTGTTCCAATGGTCAAATAGGGCAGCAATTTCCTGTGCACTCGTCTTCGTACAGGTCCTGGTGTCCTTCGCTTGAACCGGTAAGGTGGTCGCTGCGGTAATGACGACAATGAAGAAAATAGAGAAAAGCTTCTTCATGTGTACTCCTGGGTGACTAAGAACATAAGAATGATATTTCGGTGATGCAAAGTCCTAACGGAAGAGTTGACGCGGTGGCGCGTCAGGAGTCAACGATGCACGGAGAATACAAGTTGAGCGACGAGCAATCGCCGCTCGCGTCATCTACGGTTCGACGATGTCTGGTTTCGTGCTTTGTACAAATGCGCCACCTCATCACGTTCAGCTTGAGGAGCCTCGCAGGGAGGCGTATTGTAGGAGTGTTACGAACTAGGCGCAAGGGTCTAGGCGCGGCTGTCCTTCTGGATCATGCCGAGGGGTCTTCGATCCCCCAGGCGAGGCAGCGAGAATTCCTTCTCAATGTCTTGTTCTTCCCCAGCACCGTGGCGATCGTTTCTACTCAGCGGTATCAGTCTTTGAAGACCTGTGGATATATCTCTTTCATACATCCCTGGGAGAAACCATGACTAAACTCAACCTCTGAATGGTTTTGGATGTATTCCTCTAGTTGTTGCCAATCCCCGGTGTCGGTCCGTATCCTCTTGCATTTGGCACAGATCGGAAACATCTGCTTTCAGGGAAGGACTGATTTGAACAATGGTCACGCTGCTCTCGGGAAGCCGAGATTGGACTACGGATGTTGCCTGTTAGTCTACGCGGCCTTCACGCCACTTAATCCATTTTGGTCGTTTGTGACCCTGTGGTGGCCTTGATAGACGTGATAATACGCAAGCACCTTTCGGATGTAGATCTTCGTTTCTCGAATCCTCGGCACGTCGCGCTTCACCCGATGGACCCCTGCATTATAAGCTGCGAGTGCCAGCCTGAGATTGCCATGGTAGACATTCAGGAGATGCCGTAACTGCTTCGCGCCTCCCTGAATATTTTGAAGAGAATCATGGATGTTAGCCACCTGTAGTCTTGCCGCCGTACCTGGCATGAGTTGCATGAGGCCCACGGCGCCTCTCCACGAAACAGCATCCTGCCGAAAATTTGACTCCACTTTGATAACGGCTTGAAGCAGTGCGGGATCCAGGTGGTAGTGCTTAGCGTACACGATGACGGCACGGCGAATCTCCTCGTTGCTGTACTTTGGCAACCCCTTCAAATCTGACTTTGAAGTTTCAGGGACCCCTACGAGCCCTCCCAGGAGAAGGATGACTGCCAGAAGACGGATCAATCCCTGCTTGGTCAATTGACAGGCTCCAACAATGACCTTGCGTTGCATGTCTGTCAGAGACCAATCGTTTTGATCCATGCCTTCAAGAAGGCTTTCGCAGAACCGCTTAAACTCGGTAATTGCGGGCCGCATAGTCGCACGGACTCATTTTGGCTATGATGTGGGCAGGTTACATACTGCCCATCCTCTCATACCGATTCGTGAGTGCTATGAGGTAAGTTTGATTTGCCTAAAATGTCTGCACTTCCAAACTGACCCTGGCCTACTTTTCAGGTTTTGGATCAGGCGAACCCCCATCTCAGTTCTGCACTGCAGCTCTGCCCAGGCTCTGTGATACGTCTATCAAGTGCCTCCCTCGTTCAATGATCTTCTCAACGGCTTCTGCCCTATCTTCAACCATGTCTTGTGCAAAGCCTCTAAGGTGTCGCCGCATCCGCGCTCCAGAGTATGGAGCAAAGAGAACACCGACGCCGACGCCGACACAAAATCCTGTCACAAGGGCCGTTGTGCCCACAATGAGGGAGCGCGAGTTGTGATTCATCATAGCGGTGTCTCCTTTCATCTTGTTACAAATAGCCGAATGACGCCTCTCTCTTTGTCTCTGTTCAGATAATTGCAGCAATCTGTGTGCCAAGCCGGCGGTGACTCGTGTTCCTTTGATATGTCTGGAATGCTGCGGGCTTATGACTCCGCCGGGGAGGAACGGAGGCAGCTATTGGGGACATGTGGTCTCTTCAAGGAATGGGTTGTCTTTCTTTTTGAAACCAATCCCATTAAGGAACCTGTGGTCTGGAGCGAATCTACAGGAGTGGAAGGTTCTACGGAGAGCCTGTTGGGGAAGAGAACTTCGATGTATGGGCTCACTCATGATTAAGTCAACAATACCCTATTGTTCGGCTGATTAAGAGTCAGCGGCGAGCTACTAAGAATTGGCGGGAACCGAAGCGGTGTGCCATAAGATGTGGTTTCGTAGATCTAGGGTAGGTAAGACGCGGTAACAACTAATACTCCAGTCGTTTGGTAGGACCAGCGGATTCTTAGATTTCTACCAATTCCACGCTTCCTTTAAGCGATATTCCCCTACGCTATTCCCTACGCTGGTTCCGAAAGAAAAGAAGGCGTCACTCTAAGTAGCTGAAAAAATTGGTGCCCCCGATACGAATTGAACGTACGACAAACGGTTTAGGAAACCGCTGCTCTATCCAACTGAGCTACGGGGGCGTGGAGGCTACGATACTGAATGGGAGGTAAAAAGTCTAGGTTAGGGACAAGATCTCTTGCCGCGGCTAGTGCGAAGAAGGTGTCTTATCGGATGAGGCAGCCAGCAGGTCTTTCTTCGCAGGGATCTGTGTGAGCAGGTCGGCGCGAATGTGGAAGATCCCTTGAATCCGTAGCCCCATGGCGTAGGCCAATCCGTTGGCATGGCTCCCGATTGAGAGCTTCCCCGCGATCTTCCCATCCCTTCCCGTGGCGATAAATTCTGCTGCCGGCATCACGAGGCCGTAGGGCGCCAACGGCCCGGCCTGTTTGGTCACCCGTTCCTCGGCTGGGACATTGGCAACACGGCTGACAAACAAGTCGGTGGCCTGTTGGTCCAATTTCTCAGTCGGCTGATCTTCCAAGACCCACTCGTTCTGTTGGCTGATCAGTACATATTCTTCGGTCGGCGTCTTGACGGAAAGCATCGCGATGTCGGTGTAATCGATGCCGAGCAGCCGTTTGTCTTGGAACGTAAATAATTCCTTTGTTAGGTCTCTGATCGAGGTGGGATTAATGCGATAGAGCGGGCCCTCAGGACTCGTTTCCGCGATGGCTTCGCCGCTGGCCGGATCTGGTTGGTACAGTTTAACTGTCTGGTCACCTTCGGCCGTGTGGATGGCAACTTTCACTTTCGGCACGGTGAGTGTTTTGGCCAGGGCGTCGCGTTCGGGCCCCGGATCGACAATTCCCAGAGCCTTAAGATCTTCGAGCCTGAACAGAAGGGCCCGCACCTCCGTTTGATCTGCTTCGGCTTCAATCGGGTATCGAAGCTTCCATTTGCTCTTGGGCTTTTCCTGTCCTTGATAGAGCACAATTTCGGTGGTCGGATAGGTGAGACGAATACGGTCGACGTCGCCTTGGGACACGCGCAAGAGGTCTTTGCGGCGATAGGTCATCAAGGTCTTGTTTGCGAAATCTTTGGGGGCCAGATTGGTGAGCAGGACTTTGCGATCCGATTCACGAAGGACATACAGGGTGGAGGAGAGAGGACCGCTATCTCCGATGGAGAAGGTCTCCCGTGCAGCGCCGGCTGCGACGGTGATGGTCGTCACCGGGTTATCGAGTCCAAAGGGAGTCAGGTTGGTCGGGTGGTCCTCGACGACGCGGGTCACGGTGCCAGTGACCAAGGCTCGGATCAGATTCTGTACCTCCCGCTGATCGGCTTCGGTGTTGAGAGGCGCGGTCAACACCCAGCCCTGCTCTGGAGTCCGAGCGAAGACGAGTTCGTGCCGATCGGTCTTGATGGTGAGCCCGGAAAGGGTTTCCTGGTCGAAGAGCAGCACCTTCTTGTCGACGGTGTCTTGTCGCTCGTGCGACTCTTTCTGCGGAAATTCGATGACATAGAGGTACAGGCCGAGTCCAGCCAGTACGAGCACCATGACGAGTGTGGGCCAGTAACGCATCGGTCTAGCAGGCTGTGGAAAAACTCAGTTTATACACAATACACCGTTGGAAAATTACATAATGGTGCCGATATAAAATATCCTCAGGATGCTCAAAAAGGCCGTCCAGCAAGGCCGCAACGAGCGAAGAGGCGAGGCGTACGCTTCGGTACGTAGAACCTCTGAGCGAAGCGAGAACGATGCTGGCGGACTTTTTCAGCATCCTGCTAGAGGCGCCGGCGTCTGCGCCACACCATGATGCCGGAGAAAAACATGGTGGCCGGCAGGAGGATGACTTGCAGATAGAGCAGTGTTCGTTCCTCTAAGGGGTTGGGGGTAAACGGTCGAAGCGCAGAATCCTTCGGGCCGATCGCCAGCATGTTCCGTTCTTCAGCCAACCATCCAGCCGTGTGGAGAAAAAAGTCGCTGTTACCGGGAAAGTTCACGAAGGCATTGGTCGCGAATGTGGAATTGCCAATGACCACGATCGCCGGCCGAGGCTTGCCTTCCTCCGGTGCGACCTTTGGCGCAAGAGCCGCAGCTATCGGCAGGGGGCCTTTGATGTCTTCCTTTTCATTGAGGTTTACGACGCGGCCTTTCAGGTCGGTTTCTGCCCAGCTGTTCGGCGACGTTCGGGCGAGCGGCACGTAATCCCATGCGTTGCCGACCTGTTCATCAAAGGTGATATGTCGCGCGAGGGGAAACAGCACGGCGGCGGAGAGGTCCTGCGTAATTTCATGTTCTGTGAACGTGCGAACAAGCAGGGACGTCAGATCGCCTTGGGCTAATCGATCTTGCAAATCGACCAGAACTCCAGGGCCGACTCCCAGGCCCCACTGCTTGAGCAGAGGATTCAGGTCGGCCTGCGTATCCGGGTCGATGAGCAGCAGGAGATGGCCGCCCTTTTCCACATAGGTATGAATCCGTTCTTGTTCCTCGGTGGTCACCGGCCGACGGGGCCCAGCCACGACAAGGATGGCGGTGTGATCCGGCACGGCTTCCTCTTTGAGCAAGCTGAGGGTGTCGACGTCGTAGCCCTGCTTGAACAAGATCTCTCTGGCGGCAGACAGTCCGGTTCGCTCCCGATCGTCGAGACTCGGTTCACCGTGCCCTTCGAGAAAGAGCACGCGTTTCTTGCTGTCTTGAGACACGCGGATCAGCGCACCTGTCAGTTCCACTTCCGAGGGAGAAGTGACCCGAACGCTGTGCCCGGCGCTTTCAAAAACGGCCGTATCGGTTTTTGTAATGCCGTAGTTTTTGGCGATTTTCGGCTGCCGTTCCGGGTCGACGAACTCCACGGAAATCTTCGAGCTTGCCTGGCGATAACTATCGAGCCGTTCTTTGTAGGATTGATAGCCGGAGTCCTTTTCTCTAGTGAAGACGGTAATGGTGACCTCGCGCAGGAGGTTCCGCAACACGCGATGCGTCTGCGGGGCGAGAGAGAAGTTCTGGTTCTCCGACAAGTCCCAACGAATAGAGTGGCGGGCAGCAAGAAAATTAACGACCGCGAGAATGCCGATGAAGAGAAGGATCATCAGCAGGCTGTTTGCACCCATGCGCGTCGAGCGACGAGTGGAGAAGGCTTTCAGGCCGCTGAAATGGACAACAAAAAAGATGATGAGGCAGAGGAGTGCCGATCCTTCCATGAGGGTGACCAGCCAAAGTTTCTCCGGGGCGAGGCTATAGGCGATCGCTCCGGCCACGGCCAGAGCCACTCCGATCACGCCAAGTGGAATCGTCTTGAGATTCATTTCCACCGTGCCGAATCCACAACTCGGTGAGACAAAAAGAGCATCAAGGTCAGACCGCTGAAAAAATATACGAGGTCTTTCGTGTCAACCAGCCCACGCACCAAGTGGTCGTAGTGTTCCATGAATGACAGATAGGAGACGGCCTGTCCGATGGCCGTATCCCCGAGCAGTGAGCCCAAGCCAGCGAGGAGCCACAGGATCAGTAACAGGCCAATGCTCACAAAGGCCGCGACGATCTGGTTTTCAGTCAGTGCCGAGGCCAGCACGCCGACGGAGAGAAAGAGGGCGCCGAGTAAGACTAGTCCAAGGTAGCCGGTCAGCACGGGATACCAATCGAAATCGCTGAATAGGGCAAGCATGAGCGGCATCAGACCGGTCAGACCGAGTAAGCCCAGAAAGACGAGGAATACGCTCATGAACTTGCCGGCCACGATTTCGTTGATGCCGATCGGAGAGGTCAGCAAGAATTCAAAGGTGCGGAGCTTGCGTTCTTCGGCGAATAACCGCATCGTCAGGATCGGAAGGATAATCAGGAGGATAAATCGTAGGCTGGCAAACAGATTCCGGAAAACCAGATCGTTCAGATTGATCTGGGCGCTTCCCTGCATCTGCGTCAGCTGAATCGCCTGGGCTCCGGCAAAGACAACGTAGAGATAGGCGAGCAGTCCCACGATCAGGAGAAACACGGATCCCACGGCATACACCACGGGCGAGACGAAGTACGAACGCAGCTCTTTTGCGATGATGGCTTGGACTGGTGTCATGCTGGCCGGCCTGCCGGTTCTGCTGAGACGACCACTGCGTCCGGCGCGAGGCCTTCCTCATGCCTGGTGAGTTGGAGGAACACGTCTTCCAACGTCATGGAAATGGTTTTCAGTTCGAGCAGCCCCCATCCACTGGTGACCGCCAGGCGAGCCACTTCTTCCCGCACGTCCCGACCAAGTTCGCATTCCAGGAGAAAGGTACCAGGGGCGCCGCTCGTGAAGACGTTCTGGACCCCCTGCACCACCTTCAAGCGACTGTCGGTGTCTGCAGCGGGAGATTTGAGGGTGAGCGAGATCTTTTCGGACTGGCGCAAGCGCGCCGAGAGTTGTTCAGGCGTATCTTCGGCCACAATGCGCCCGCCGCTGATGATCACGACGCGCTGGCACACGGCGGTGGCTTCGGGAAGAATGTGGGTGCTCAGGATGACGGAATGGGATCCAGCCAGGTTCTTGATCAATTCTCGGATCTCGATAATCTGTTTTGGATCGAGTCCAACAGTCGGTTCATCCAGGATTAAGATCTGAGGATCGTGCAGCAGCGCTTGGGCCAGCCCGACGCGTTGGCGATATCCGCGCGACAGATTCCCGATGAGTCGGCGTTGCACCGTGCCAAGTCCGAGCCGCTCGATTTCACGCTGCATGGACGAGGTGAGGATTTTTCCGCCCAGACCGCGGAGGCGGCCCACGAACTGAAGATACTCTGTGACCGTCAATTCCTGGTAGACCGGCGGAGTCTCCGGCAAGTAGCCGATCCGGCGTTTCACCTCCATCGGCTGGTCCGCACAATCGAATCCCGCCACCCGTGCAATGCCTTCGGTGGCCGGCAAAAAGCAGGTCAGGATGCGCATGGTGGTGGTTTTACCCGCCCCATTCGGGCCCAGGAACGCCAACACCTCGCCCTTGGCGACGGAGAAACTGACGCGATCAAGGGCGGTATGTTGTCCATACCGCTTCGTGATCTGTTGGACTTCAATCATACATATGTGGTGATTGGATCGATTGCGTTGAGGAGTACTGCCGGCGGGTTGGTCGTTACACCCTTACAGGCAACACGTGGGCATCTTACTCAGTCGGATTGGGGCAGTCAATATCGTGTTCCAGCCTTGTGCAACTTTACACGTTTTCTCCATCCTGCTAGAGTCCGCTCGCGCGCGGATAGGCCTGCCAGGGGAAATCGATCCATGACGAGGGTGCGTCAAGCGAGAGGGACACTATTCGCAATCGCTGCGTTGATGCTACTGCTCTGTATTCCGCTTGAGAGTAAGGCAGCCAGCGGGCGGACCTATCGGGTTCATGGCCAGGTAATGGCGGTGAACCTCACCCAATCTCCCCATATGATTGTCGTCAAGACACCGTTGACCAAGCATGATGATATGACCGTGGGAGCCAAGGTGACAGGCCAAACCAGGATTGTGCGAAAGGGGAAGCAGATCGCGTTGCAGACCATCAGAGTGGGTGAGGTGGTGTGGCTGACCTATGTCAAACAACGGGACGGGGTATTTGCTCGGATCATTCAGGTTCAGTAGCGCTTCTGGTTCAAGGCATGGCGCCATCAAACCGTCCGCGTTAGTACCGATCATGGGTTGACTCGCACAAGTACTTTCTGCTATATATAAATACGGTCCTCTCGGTTACCAGCCAGGATTGTTGGTTCGTTGTCGTACAGTTCCTTATTGGTCTCTCATTTTTCCTTCATCCCAACGTAGGGGTTAGGGCTACGCGTTCGGTATTGTGGGTCTTTCGGTTGGACCGTACTGTGAGGGTACACAGGCTAGGGTCCTGTGTGACTGTTGGTTCAACCAGGAACAAGAGGTGCTGTTAGATGATCAGATGGACTCATGGAAACAGTCGGCAACTGTTATGTGCGATGAGTCTTGGTCTGGGGATACTCCTGGGCGCCTGTTCGTGGGTTCCTAAGGGGACGTCTCAATTGGACGTGGGGATTGAGGATCGTGGGGTGGCCTCCTGGTATGGCGAGTCGTTTCATGGCAAGCAGGCAGCCAACGGCGAGCTGTTCGACATGGAGGCATTGACCGCGGCCCATCGGACCCTCCCACTCGGCAGCGTGGTCCGAGTCGTGAATTTAGCGAACGGGAAACATCTCCACGTAAGGATCAACGACCGGGGTCCCTATGTCAACGGCCGGATCCTCGATCTTTCCCGGGGCGCGGCGGCCCGGTTAGGGATGATGGAAGGGGGCCTATCCGTCGTACGGATTCAGTTGGTTGGGGAACGCCAGCCCGCGGCTCTTCTCTCTTCTGAGGCCATGGAGACGGTATCGGTTGCCCTCATTCTCGGTCTAGCGCAAGCTCCCTCAGGGACCACCGAACCACTCCCCTCAGCTTGGGAAAATTCGGATCCTCTGCTGGTCTATCCCCTTCGACTGCCTCCCGGCGATATCTGGATTCAGCAACGCGCGCGACGCTTGACAGGGATGCAGGCGGCAGATCATACCGACCATACCGAAATTGCGACGGTCGTCATTACCTAGCTCGATTCGAGATACGCCCTTCGACGGGTCAGGATGTCTCGAGCCTGTCGAGAGACGCTTCACGAGGAGCGAAAGACGGTTTCTAGTCCGCTACACTCAGCCAGTGAGCTCCTGGGTCGGTCGTTCAGTCATCTGCCCAGCGAGCGCTCCACGAATCGTTCGACTCACCTGATCGATCGCTCCCACCTCCGATGCGGGAACAATCCAGGCATCTGCCGGCTCCAGCTCGATGCGATAGTGATTCTTCCTCGTCGAGAACCATTCAATGTACGGATGAGGAGTGAGATTCGGATGAGGGTCGAACGAGATCAAGTTCACATCCCCGATCTGTGGGTTTTCCATGTCACCAATCACCTGCCCAGCGAGATCCTCGTCCTCAAACCGACGATTCCGAAACTGAATGACCTGCCCCGCGATATCGGCCTTGAAGTTTCCCCGTAAATACACATCGACAGGACCGACCACCGCAAATACAATCTGCCCCACGATCGTTCCGTCAATGCGATTATCCAGAAACCCTTCCTGCACCCAGCGTCCATTGCCAAATTTTTGTGCCATCTGACTTCCTGTAACGAGTTAGGCCGGCTGGACCGTGCTGACCGCGGGCGATGACGATTGAGGGCCGCTCCCAAAGGCGCCCACCAGCACTGCCAACAAAATGAGCCCACTTCCAATCCACCCCTGAAGATCCAATGATTCACCGAGAAAGTACCAGGAGAGCCCGGCCGCGTAGACTGGTTCTGACGCAAAGATCAATGCCACCTGTTGCGCGGGCACAATGCGCTGCACCCACATTTGAACGGCAAAGGCCCCGGTTGCAAGTCCTCCGGTCACCCCAAGGCCGACAAGCAACAACGCCGTCGGAGCAAACGCCTGAGCCGGCGCCTGTTCAACCAGAAGGGTGGGAAGCAACAGGACGACCATCGCCATCATTTGCCAGGCAAACAAGGACGGCGCATCGACCTCGCGCGTAAACCGTTCCAGACAGGCGATATGTGCGGCAAACGCAATCGCACAGGCGAGCGTCAAGAGATCGCCAAGATTCCCGGATGCGCTGGGCTTTACCAGCAACCAGAGCCCCACCGTGGCGATTCCAGTGGCCAACCACACACGCCGATCGAATCGGCGCAGGATCAAGGGCACGATGACGACATACAGCGCCGTAATGAAGGCGGAATTCGATGCGGTCGTATAGTGGAGTCCGACCGTTTGGAGGACATAGCCGAGAAAGAGCCAGCAGGTGGCAATCGCACTCGCCCGCAAGACCGCCGGCTCACGGTGTAAGCGAAACCTCCAGAGCAGATACCCGCCCCCGACCAGCAATGCCCCCAGGAGAAATCGGAGAAACAGAAACGAGAGCGGTGGAATTTGCTCGAACACCGCTTTGGTAGCGGGAAACGTCGCGCCCCAGATGAACGTTGTCAGCAGGAGTGCAAATCGTGGCATGGAATCGAAAGAGTGCTGAGGGTTGAGTACTGGGCTTGAATCTCAGGGAATTACTCAGCACTGAGCACTCAAGACTCAGCACTGCCCCGTCATGCTTTGCACAACGGACAATGGCGCTGTTCCGTAGTCCCGGCCTGCTCCATCGCTGCTAGCGCCCGCTCCTTATCCGGGTAATCGAACCACCCACCTTCCCAAAAATCGCTTGAGGACCCGATCGACGTAGACGGCACCTCAGAACAACGATCCTTGTGGAGCGTGACCCGATCGATCGAACGCGCGATGTGAATCCAGTAGCTCACAGAAGCAGCACTTCACAGACAGACCACAGCACTGCCCTTTTCTCGTGATTCCGGGCTTGGACATACTCACGACCAGCGATCGAATTCCGATTCAATCTACGATGGAGTCTCGTCGACTTTTGAGACGCGCGATACTGCTTAGGGCAGGAGCTGCCACTCATCCTTCTCAATGAAGACCTTGACGCCCGTCTCGAGCTTCTTAATATCGTCCTTTTCGAAGATCCTCATATACCGCTCGATCCGATCCGGATCGTCGATCCGCTCTTCCTGCATCATTCCACTAACGCTCTTGTACTTCCGAATCAACAGGGACATCGAAATTCTCCTCTAAACCACTAGAAGTCATATTAGCTAGGTGTGTAGAATAAGGCAAAGTTCAACGGCCGGTCAAGAGCGCTTTCTCTCTCTGTGCGGCTTTCATCTGGCTCGAAGGATATGAACCATGCCGATTTATGAATATCGTTGTGGACAGTGCGAGAAGCACTTTGACGCCACCCAATCAGTCCATGCAAGACCGGAAGACACCGTGTGCCCTCACTGTAATGCCCAGAGCACCACGCGGTTACTGTCCGCCTGCACGACACAAGTGAAAGGGACTCGCAAAACCGGCTTCGCCGAAATGAAAGCCTACAACATGTTGGACGAGCGGATGGACAAGTTCGCCAAACTCCCGCCGCTGATGGGCAAACGTGCCGCCCCCGACGTGGCTCCAGCTTCCGATCCCTCTACCGGCGGCACGACTGAGAATTGAACCAAACCGTGGCCGGCATGTGAACGAGCGTCGTCCTCTTCCCAACATCCACCCCAGCCCCATGGAGATCGCATGACCGCGAGACTCGTGCTCTCGCTAGGCCTCAGCCTTCTGTTCAGCTATGGAATAGCCCTCGCCGCCCTTGCGGACGTCGCCGGAAGCCTGACCATCGCCGGCAACGGACCGGAGCTGACGACCATCGAACCCCTCGCCCGCGCATTTGAAAAAGCCAACCCGAGAGCCTATCTCGATGTCGTCTGGGACGGCAATTCGAAACCTGTTGAGATGGTCAAATCTGGCCAGGCCCACATCGCCGTGACCGGAACTGAAGCAGGAGATCTTTCGGCGACACCCATCGCGTGGGATGGGATCGGCGTTCTCGTGCACCTCTCAAATTTCACGAAAGAAGTCACGAAGCAACAAGTAGCCGACATTTTCTCCGGTAAGATCACGCTGTGGTCCGAGCTCGGTGGTCTGGAGACGAAAATATTGGTCATCGACCGGCCGCGCAACCAAAACATCCGCGATGCGTTTGAATCGCAGCTCGGCATTACCGGCAAGATCACCGGTGCCGCCAAGGTGATCGGCTCCGATGAACAGGTCGTTAAAACCGTCGTGGGAACACTTCCCCCTCTGTCTGCGATCGCCTACCTGTCTCTGAGCCAGGGATTGTCCGTCGTCTCAGACGGCGTCCCCGTCAGACTCTTGCCTATCGACAAGGTCGAACCGGAGGGGCCCACCGTCAAAGACGGCCGTTATCCGCTCCGACGCCCCATCCTTCTCTTGTCCAAGAAGGAGCCACATCCCCTGACCGAGGCATTCACCCGGTTCGTCCTGTCTCCGGCCGGTCAACAACTCATTGCCGAGACGTATATCCCGATCAAAGAGAAATAATCGTGCGTCGCTGTTATTGAAGGAGGCACCTATGCAGACGTGGCGATCATCCGGGTTCATGTTCTTAGGACTCATCGGATCCATGGCTTCACCCATGACTGTATCCTACGCGGAGGAACCAGGCGCGATGGTTGATGGCGCAGGATTTACCCTCTACGGTACCGAATCGATCAAGGGGTTCGATGCCGCAAAAGTCGAACGGGACCCGATCTGCGACCAGAGCAAGCGCCCACGGATCGTCAAGGTCGAACCGGACGAAGCCAAGCCGGGCGACAAGGTTGTCATTACCGGTGAGAATTTCGGCTCGAAGGAGTGTTTTCATACTGTCACCTTCAGCGCGGCCCCGAACACGCCCGTGGCCTTCAAATTCATGAGCGACTCGGCGATTGAAGCAACTGTGCCGGATGCGAAAGCGGGGATGTCGTTCGTCATCATCGTCGCGGGCAGCGGAAGCGCCCAGTCAAAACCGGTCTTGATCAAGTCTAAGTAGGCTCGCTCCCCCGAGAAAGCCGACTGGGGCACGGTTTATCTGGTCTCTTTTGTTCATCGAACTAAACAAACGAGACAAACGGTCACGTGCGGCACGGGCCAGGGCCACCAGCAAACTGTATCATTATCCCCCCAGCCCGCATTATTCATGAGCGCTTCCACTGCAATCGCCGATCCGCTGCTACGACGAGCCTTCGGCCAGCGGGCTCGCGACACGGCTCAGCGATTTCGCAACGAACCGTCATGAATAATGAGGGCTAGAACCGGCCGCTTCTACCCCTCCCTCCCTCGACACGACTCCTGATCCTATGCTAGCTTACGCCCTCATTTTCGCCTGATAACTCTCGCAGAATCGCGAATGATCTGAGGAGACAGGGACCGGTATGTTCAAGAAAATTCTGGTGGCCAATCGCGGCGAAATCGCCATGCGGGTTATCCGCGCCTGTCGCGAATTAAACATCGCCACCGCAGCCATCTACTCTGAAGCCGATTCGACCGGGATCTACGTCAAGAAGGCGGACGAGGCCTATATGGTCGGCCCGGGACCGGTCAAAGGCTTCCTGGACGGCCAACAGATCGTCAGTCTGGCACAACGGATCGGCGCCGATGCCATCCATCCAGGCTATGGATTTCTCTCAGAAAACTCGCAATTTGCGCAGCTGTGCCACACCTCCGGCATTACCTTCATCGGCCCATCGCCGCAAGCCATCGACTTGATGGGGAGCAAGGTCAAAGCCCGCGATCTGGCCAAACAAGTCGGCATCCCGATCGTCCCCGGTACCGAAGGCGGCTTCACCGACGTCAAGGACGCCCTGTCGTTCGCAAAAGACACCGGTTATCCCGTCATGATTAAAGCCAACGCGGGCGGGGGAGGACGCGGCCTCAGAGTGGTGCGGTCGGATACCGAACTTCGCGAGAACATGGCAGTCGCGTCACGCGAAGCCTTGGCTGCCTTCGGCGACGGAACCGTCTTCCTCGAAAAGTATCTCGAACGGCCGCATCACATCGAATTTCAGATACTGGCCGACCGGCACGGCAACATCATCCACTTGGGCGAACGCGATTGTTCGATTCAGCGCCGCCATCAAAAGCTCATCGAGATTGCTCCATCCTTGATTCTCACGCCACATCTTCGTGCCGAGATGGGTGAAGCAGCCATAGCCATCGCCAAGGCGGTCGATTATGACAATGCCGGCACCGTCGAGTTCCTCCTCGATCAGGACAGCCGCTATTACTTCATGGAGATGAACCCGCGCCTCCAGGTCGAACATACGGTGACCGAGCAGATCACGGCAATCGACATCGTGCGCAATCAGATTGCCATTGCAGCCGGCATGCCTCTTGAGATCACTCAGCAGGAGGTCACGCTCCAAGGCCATGCCATCCAGTGCCGCATCAACGCGGAAGATCCTAAGAACAACTTCCGGCCTTGCACCGGCACCGTCACAGCCTATCTCTCGCCAGGCGGAATCGGGGTGCGCATCGATGGAGCAGTCTACAAGGACTACGTGGTACCGCCCTATTATGACGGCCTCTTGGCCAAGCTCACCGTGCGAGGCCGTACGTGGGAAGAAACCGTCAGTCGCATGAGACGATCACTCGAAGAGTACGTCTTGCGCGGGGTGAAGACGACGATCCCCTTTATGATGGAGATCATGCAGGACCGGGATTTCATGGCAGGACATTTCGACACTTCCTACCTGGAGACGCATCCTGACCTGTTCAACTACGACGATTTTGAGGAGCCGGAGGATCTGGTGCTGGCACTTTCCGCCGCCATCGCTGCCTACGAAGGTCTGTAAAAAAACCAATGATGAATTGTGAATACTGAATAGTGAATTCTCCTGTCGATTAAACATTGAATATTGCGCATTCAAAATTATCGTAAGCCAATGACCACGAGACCAAAGAAAAAAGCTGGCAAACGAAAGCCTTCACTGCAGATCGAGCCGGCGGCGGGCAAGCCCATCCTGATCACCGATGTCGCCTTGCGCGACGGCCATCAGTCGCTCTTGGCCACGCGCATGCGGACGGAGGACATGCTGCCCATCGCCCAAAAGCTCGACGCCGTCGGCTATTGGTCGCTCGAAGTTTGGGGTGGCGCCACCTTCGACACGTGCCTGCGTTTCCTCAAAGAGGATCCCTGGGAACGGCTCCGCGCGCTGCGTGCCGCCATGCCCAATACCAAACTCCAAATGCTGCTCCGCGGGCAGAACTTGGTCGGATATCGACATTATGCCGACGATGTGATGGAACGGTTCATCGAACGGTCCGCCGCCAATGGCATCGACGTCTTCCGCATCTTCGACGCGCTGAATGATATCCGCAACGTCGAACGGGCCATGCGAGAAGTAAAAGCCTGCGGCAAACATGCCGAAGCCGCCATCTGCTACACCGTCAGTCCCGTCCACAGCATCGACCGTTTCGTCGACATGGCCAAGAAGCTCGAAGATTTGGGCACGGATACCCTCTGCATCAAAGACATGGCCGGGCTCTTGGCGCCGCTCGATGCCTATCACCTCATACGCCGTATCAAAGCAGCGGTGAAGGTCCCGATCCATTTGCATTCACACTACACCTCGGGGATGGCCTCGATGACCTCCCTCATGGCGATCCTGGGCGGTCTGGACATGCTGGATACGTCCATTTCGCCGTTGGCCGGAGGCACCTCGCATCCGTCGACGGAAACTCTCGTGGCCGCGCTGCGCAATACCCCGTACGACACGGAGCTGAACCTCGCCTCGTTCCTCCCGATCACCGAGTACTTCCGCACCGTTCGACGAAAGTATCGGCAGTTCGAAAGCGAGTTCACCGGGGTCGACGTCGAGATCCTCACCTCGCAGATTCCCGGCGGTATGCTCTCGAATCTCGCTGCGCAACTAACTGAGCAGAATGCGCTCGATCGGATGAAAGAAGTCCTGGATGAAGTGCCGCGCGTCCGAAAGGAAATGGGTTATCCCCCGCTCGTCACCCCGACGAGTCAGATCGTGGGCACCCAAGCTACGCTCAACGTCCTGACGGGCGAGCGGTACAAGGTCATCACCACGGAAACCAAGAACTACTTCCTCGGACTCTATGGGCGGGCGCCGGGGCCCCTCGATCACGGCATCATGGCGCGTGCAATCGGGGACGACCAGCCGATCAAGACGCGGCCTGCCGATCGGTTGGAGCCTGAACTCGAGGCCATCAGAAAAGATCTGCCCGCCTCGGCCACCACGGTGGAAGATCAACTCTCGTTCGCTCTGTTCCCCACTATCGCACGAGACTTCTTTGAGGCGCGCGAGAAGGGGGACCTGACGCTGGAGCCCCTCGAGATCTTCTCGCCTAGCGGACCGGCTGCGTCCACCGAACTCCATTTGGCCCCGGCCGAATTCAACGTCACGGTCCACGGCGACACCTACCATGTGAAGGTGTCCGGTTCCGGACGGAAGGTCGACGGCCGTAAACCCTATTACATCCGGGTCAACGACAAACTCGAAGAAGTCTCGTTGGAGCCGATCCAGGAGATCCTGGCCGGCGTGCCGGAAGGTCCCGACGCTGGTACCGGTGCCAAACGCAAACGGCCCAGGCCGTCCAAACCAGGAGACGTGGCCCCTCCAATGCCGGGCCGCGTCGTCAAGGTGCTCGTCACGATCGATGCCGTGGTCAAGGCCGGTGATCCTCTCCTGATCATCGAAGCCATGAAGATGGAAAGCCAGGTCCCGGCGCCAATTGACGGGAAGGTCACCGCCATCCTGGTTTCAGAAGGCGAAAACGTGAAAACGGATGAAACAGTCATCCAACTGGAGTAGTCCGATAGACCCGCGTACCCCCGGTCGCGTATGCAGACAGCCGCACGCTGCGCTGTTTGTTGTTAGTTTGTTCTGCCACATCATGACAGCCTGCTCGCCTCCATCGTCGATTCCGACGCACTTCGACGCCATTGAGCGCATGTCCATTCAAACCGTCCTCGTCCACGACCAGCGGATCGCCTATCTGGATGTGGGCGCAGGCCCACCGGTCGTCCTGATCCACGGCTTCGGGGGATCGATGTGGCAATGGGAACAGCAGCAGCATACTCTGTCGCAGCACTTCCGCATTCTCACGCTCGATTTGCCCGGCGCCGGGCTGTCCGATAAACCTGAGATCGACTACCGGCCAGATCAGATGTTGGACTTCTTTGTCGGATTCATGGACGCCGTGAAAATCCAGCAGGCCACGTTAGTCGGCAATTCCATGGGCGCCGGCTTGGCCATCGGCATGGCGCTGGCACACCCCACACGCGTCGCCAAGCTCGTCCTTATCGACGGGCTGCCGCAACATGTCATGGAGAAACTCACCAGTCCGTCAGTCAGGCGGGCCCTAGAAACCACTGCGCCGTCCTGGCTCGTCTCATTCGGCAACATGCTGTTCGGCGGACTGATGATCGAGTCCGTCTTAAAAGAAATCGTGCATGACCCGGCACTCCTCACACCGGCCGTTATCGAGCGATCCAATCGCAATCGTCAACGCCCTGGACTCATCAAACCCATTATGACGGTCAGAGAAAACCTTCCGCTATGGGAGTCCGGATTTGCCACGCGCGTTGGTGAGATTACCCACCCGACGCTGGTGATATGGGGGGAAGAAGATCGGGTGTTCCCAATCGCCGTAGGCGAGGAACTCCACCAGACCATCAAGGGATCACGATTCATCAGAATCCCCAAGGCAGGGCACATCCCGCAGTGGGAACGACCGGATTTGGTTAACCAGGAACTCATCACCTTTATCGAACCCTAACAGGATGCTGAAAAAGTCCGCCACCGGCGTTCTCGCATCGTTCAGACCCTCAACGTACCCCAGAGGGTACGCCTCAGGCCTTCACTCGCTGCGGCCTTGCCCGCGGAACGGCGCGTCTTGGCGCGCCGGGGTTGGGTGGGTGAGAAGTCTGGCCTTTTTGAGCATCCTGGGAGAGCGTTCTCTTGTCGTGCCGCACGTGCGAACCATCGAAGTTCTCGCGTACCAAAATAGTTTTTTAGCATCCCGTTAACAACACGAGCGCACGCCACCGTATTCTTGATAGAATGGTCACCATCACTTCACCAAGGAGGGCATTATGAGGGCAGCACATCGAATGATCGTCGGGGCCACACTCTGCATGGCGATCGGGTTGGCCGGATGCACAAGCACCGGCAGCTCCAGTTTTCTCTATAAGAACATTACCGTCGCTGGCGGCAGCGCCATGGCGGGTGAAGGCTATACGGTCCTCTATAAGGGAAGCCCCCTGGCCCTATCGGGAACCGGCATTAAAGTCGGCGACCCCCTGCGGGAGGCAAACCTGACACAGGCGGACCTGTCGCTGGTCGCCATCACTGACACAAAGGGCAAGGGTAAGGTCCGGATCATCAGCGTCGTGCCGTCGCTTGACACCCCAGTGTGCGAACAACAGACCCACTATCTGAGCGAGAAGAATAAGGGCCTGGACAAGATGGTCGAACTGGTTACCGTGAGCATCGACACCCCCTTCGCACAAAAACGCTTCGCGGGAGAAGCCCATATCGCCAACGTGACATTCCTTTCGGACTATCGAAGTGCCGAATTCGGGAGGACCTACGGACTCTTCCTCAAGGACCCCCACATCCTGGCTCGTACCGTCATGGTCGTCGACGCCCACAATACCGTGCGGTATCTGCAAGTCACGCCCGAACTGACGCAACTGCCGGACTTGGATGAGGCCTTCGCCGTAGCCAAGTCATTGATCACCGCAAGCTGACATACGTATGGTCGCGGTCGAGGCTAAAGATAGGGGGGCCTATACTCTCCCCCTCAACCCTTGTCTTCACCTAAGCCTTCCGTTACAAGGAACTCATGGCACAATACGACATGCTGGTGATTGGAACCGGACCCGCCGGCCAGAAGGCTGCGGTCCAGGCCGCCAAGCTCGGCAAGAAAGTGGGCATCATCGAGCGCAAAGAAGTCGTCGGCGGCGTCTGTACCAACACCGGCACCATCCCTAGCAAGTCCCTCCGCGAAGCGGTCCTGTATCTCTCTGGGTTCCGCCAACGCACCCTGTACGGAGCCGAATATCGCCTGAAAAAAACGATCACGATCGAAGATCTCGCCTTTCGCGCCAACCACATCATCAAGAACGAAATTGAGATCGTGCAGAACCAGATGGCGCGCAATCGCATCGATCTGATCTTCGGAGAGGCCCGCTTCGTCGATCCTCACCGGCTCCTCGTTCACCATGCCGGCACGTCGACTGAACATCGTGCGCACGTGATCGTCATCGCCGTCGGGACTGAACCAGCTCGGCCGGCCGAGATTCCCTTCGACGACGATACCATCATCGATACCGACGGTTTCCTGACACTGAAGCGCGTTCCCGCCTCCATCACCATCATCGGCGGCGGCGTGATCGGCACAGAGTACGCGTCGATCTTAGCTACGATGGGCGTGCCGGTCATTCTGGTCGACAAGCGTCCGCGCTTGCTGGAATTTGTCGACGCCCAGATCATCGGCGCCCTGCAACTGCAGATGACAGGCATCGGTGTCACGCTCTGCCATGAAGAAGAAGCGGTTGCGATCCGGAAAGAGGCCGATGGACAGGTCACAGTCTCGCTGATGCACCGACCACCGATCACCACCACGACGCTCATGTACGCCATCGGCCGCATCGGCGCAACGAAGCACTTGAATCTGGAGGCCATCGGCATCACGCCGGATACGCGAGGCCGCGTAATCGTGAACGACCATTTCCAAACAGCAATCCCTCATGTCTATGCCGCCGGCGACGTCATCGGCTTTCCCGCCTTGGCCTCCACGTCCATGCAGCAAGGACGCCATGCCGCTTGCCATGCCTTTGGCCATCCTGACCACACCGACACGGACCTCCTACCCTACGGCATCTATGCCATTCCGGAAATTTCCATGGTGGGGCGGAATGAGGAAGATCTGGCCAAGGCAGGGACTCCCTATTCGGTCGGCATTGCACACTATCGGGAAATCGCCCGCGGACAGCTCATCGGCGATGAAACCGGCATGCTGAAGCTGCTGTTTCATCGCCACACCCACGCGCTCCTGGGCGTTCATGCCATTGGAGAAGGGGCCACCGAGCTCATTCATATAGGCCAGGCCGTTATGGCTTACCAGGGAAAGATCGACTACTTCATCGACACGGTCTTCAACTACCCGACCCTGGCGGAATGTTATAAAGTCGCCGCGCTCGACGGCATCAACCGTTTGCCGAGGCCGTGGCCCCAGCCGACGCAAGGTAAAGCGTGAAGCGTTCCTCGTGAAACGTGAAGTACAACCTACATTGATTTCCTCTTTATCTCTTTCTAGCGAGATACGAGATACGGTTCACGAACAACGTTCTGTATAGAAAGAACTCACATGTCCTTCACAAATCACTTGCGGCAACTCGCCAAGACTATATGGGAAGCACAGCTCGCCCATCCGTTCGTCGTGGCGTTGGGCAAGGGGACCTTGCCGGATCGCAAATTCAAGTACTACATCCTGCAAGACGCAAGATTTCTCGGCGAACTCGCCCGTGTATTTTCTGCCGGAGCACTGAAAGCGCCGGATTCAGAATCGGCCCTGCGTCTTACGAAGCTCGCTGAAGAAACCATTGTCGTCGAACGCAGCCTCCACGAAGGGTACGGGTCACGGTGGAGGATGAGCGCCAAACAGATGTCGTCCGTGCCGATGGCGCCGACGAACTACGCCTACACCAGGCACATGCTCACCGTCGCCCATACAGGCTCGGCTGCGGAGATCACCGTCGTCGCCCTCCCCTGCGCCTGGATCTACTGCGTCGTTGGGCAGCATCTCTTGAAAGATGGCCCGCCAAAGAAGAATCATCCGTATCGGAACTGGCTCATGCTCTACGCATCTCCCGAATTCGCCGAGGTGCAGCGCTGGATGCGCGAGAAAGTGGACCAGTGGGCCAAGACGGCAGGCACGGAAGAGAAACGGCGGATGGAAGAATCGTTCGTCATCAGTTCGCGGTATGAGTGGATGTTCTGGGAGATGGCGTGGAACGAGGAAACCTGGCCCGTGTGAGCCGACGGGTCCTGGCGCTGACCAGCCCGTCCGTCCTCGCACCCCGCCCGGTGTAGGGACCCCGCTGCGGGCAGACGGGCACCCAGGTCAGCGCCACCCGTCAAGTCACGACGTGCCAGATTGGGGGAGACAAAAAGACGGGAGGTCATGGGTGGGGTGCCCCATAGTGCGCGCATCGGACGAGCACTGTTTCATCGTGCGATTTCTGTGAGCACAGGGGCAACCCACCCAGAGACACTTTGAATCCACAGCCAGTGAGATGCGGAATGATCAGGAAAAGACTCAACGGAAATGCGTTGTGGGGAAGAGGCCGCCTCCGCAAAGTGATGCCCACTCTTAACCATATTACTTATCTTTCTTACCTCATCATGGTCATGGATTACCGATTTTGTTGTGTCAAATAGATCAAGCGAATCCATCCGCATTTCTTATAGGCTCCAAAGAATCAATACCGCTGTTGTTTCTGGAGGAGAATGTCCAAAGCTCCAGCATAAGAAACCTAGAATTGCCCCTGCCGATAAAGTTACATGGCATTGGATATTTCCTTTCGGATGGTATTGGGGGCCTGATCATTAGGATGAAATGCCTTCAGAGCAATTCCAGTATCGAGAAGATTCATGTGAGATTTCCTTGTCTCTTACTCCAAACACCTCGGTCATCATTGGTCACTCAGGAACATACACAGGCCCAGATCCTGACAGGCTCCAATACATTGACTTCACGGGACTTTCAATTGAAACAAAGAGTGGCCGCATGGCCTATGAAAATTATGAGCTCATTCGGAAGTTCCACAGAATTAGCGATACTCTCTATGAGTTTGACTACAGCTGAGAAAGCCCAATTCCGCTAAATTGGCTTCTGATCGCATAATCCTGAACCAGGCCTATGCTGACCACACGTCGATTCTTGCTGAGTCTTGGTGGGCTGGGGGTCTTGATTGCCCTGCTGGAACTGGCATATTGGCTGAACCCTCGTGCGCGGGCAGTGCCTGGGTTACTAGGCTCCGCTGGACAGGCCTGGCCTGCCGAGTATAATCTGCGCGGCTGAGCAGCTACTGATTCAGGAGCACTCATGACATTGAAGCAGGTCTTGACGATCGCCGGCTCTGATTCTGGTGGAGGCGCGGGGATTCAGGCCGACATTAAAGCCATGTCGGCCAACGGCGTGTTTGCCATGTCGGTGATCACCGCCATCACTGCGCAGAATACGGAAGAGGTCACCGACGTCTTCGAGTTGCCGACCTCGATCATCGCAGCGCAAATCGATGCCGTGTTCGACGACTTCGACGTCGCCGCGGTGAAAACCGGGATGTTGTCCTCGGCGGCAATCGTCGAAGTCGTCGCCAGATTGCTGAAACCTCAGCATATCACGAATCTCGTGGTGGATCCGGTCATGATCTCGAAGACCGGCCATGCGCTGCTCAAGCCGGAGGCGATCGACGCGGTGAAGACACAGCTCTTCCCCTTGGCGTTGCTCGTCACGCCGAACATCCATGAGGCCCAGCAACTGTCTGGCATGGAGATCAAGTCGCTCGCCGACGCTCGCCGCGCCGCCAAAATCATTCACAGGTTCGGCTGCAAGCACGTGTTGATCAAGGGCGGTCATTTGCCGGCAGAACGAGCCACCGATCTGCTCTATGACGGCCGGTTTTTCAATGTGTTCAAGGGAGAATTCATCGATACGCCCCACACACATGGCACCGGCTGCACGTTCGCCTCGGCAATCGCGGCACATCTCGCACGAGGCAAATCCATGAACGACGCCGTACAGACAGCCAAGACCTATCTCACCGAGGCCATTCGCCATAGCCTGGCAATCGGTCACGGAACTGGACCGACAAATCATTTCTATTTTCTCCCGACATAGCAGGATTAAAGGGCCACTCTCTTGTCCTCCGCCTGTGACGCGTCGTTCACTCCGGGAGTGACGTTGCTGTTTGCTAGTGTGCGGCTTGAGGCTTTCAATGAGCATTCTCTGAAAACTACAAACTTCTAACCTGAAACGTCTGAACGAGATACACTTTAAGTGTATCGATGACATTCGGGTGGACTGTTTCAGCATACTGTTAGGAAGAGAGCTCCATGGATCGATTCACCGGCCGCCCACTGACCTTTCTGATCACAGGATTTGGCTGGCTCCTGCTTTCCTCGTTGGTGGGACTGGCCATCCTGATTGGATTGGTCCATGGCACGCCGCTGCCTTCTTGGATGAGGTTGGTCCATGTACATGCCATCCTCATCGGTGGCATCCTGCAACTCATGATCGGAGGGCTACTGGCTTCCCTGTCCAGTGATTCTCAGAGCAGCCATGCCGGCTCGAACTCCCGTCCTTGGCTGTTCGCAACCCTGAACGCCGCGACGGTCTTATTACTCATAGGATTTGGACTCGGGAACATGAAGGTCGTCGGCGGAGCTGGAATCATCCTGATTGGTGCCGTCGCCTCCGTCGCTCCAGCCGCCTGGCAGTACGCGCGTCAAACCAGACTCAACCAACCGGCTCCTCTTGGCTATACCGTTTTTCACTCATCTCCCTACTCCTTGGATTGGTTATCAGCGTCGCGATGGCCTTCCAGTTCATCCAACCATACTATGCCCATGCGCGACTTCTTCATCTACACCTGATTCTGTTGGGTTTTGTCACAATGGCAATGATCGGCGCCACCCATCACCTCTTGCCGATTGTCTTGAACGCCGAACTCTACAGCCCGAAACTCGCTCGCCTCGTAATGGTCGTACTTCCCACCGGCTTCGCCATTTTGATCGGTGGATTTATCACCTCGTCCCTCCACCTTGAACTCGCGATCGGAGGGATACTTATCCTTAGCATCGGTCTCTACTCCTACAATCTTCTGCGCACATGGGTAAGCTCCGGCCATTCGGGAAATGCCGCTTCCGATCACCTCATGATCGCGACATTTTTCCTGGTCCTCATGATGATCATGGGCGTGCTCATAGGATCCAACTCCCTCCCACCACTGCCTCTACTGCCGTTTGGATCGTTGCAGCTCGCGGCCTATACCCATATGGCCTTGATCGGATTCATCTTGCAGACGGTCTTTGGGGTTTTGTCCTATGGCATTCCTGAGATGCTGGCAGCCGACCGAACCACGAGCCTGAAAAAACAGGGGCCTTATCGAGAGCAACTTGCAGCCATCATGGACCGGTGGCGAGCCGTTCAGCTGGTTGGGTTGAGCCTAGGGACGATGGGATTTGGCGTGCTTGCTGCATGACCTGGAACTTCCCTCTCAATTCATTCTCGGTTCAGATTGCGACCTGGGTCACCGTCGGCCTGCTCCTTGCCGGCTTGACCATCTTTACTGCGAAACTCGCCTGGGTTTTGGGGGTTTCGCCCTCAGGAATTAGTCGTTTCTCTCCCTAACAAGATGCCAAAGAATCCACCAGCGCCATAGATCCTGCTGCCTGAGACGTGCGACTTGCGAGGAAGTCGCACCGTGGACAGATTGGGCTCCCACCTCGTTTGACCCATCTAGCTTGTCCTGCTTCTCGGGCTCGGGTATCCTGCGATATCTTTTTCATTTTGCCACAGGTGCGGACCATAGATGTTCCCAGCATGCGAAAATACTTCTCCCCAAGCAGCATGCTCTATTGAAAGACCACTTCTTGGAAGAATCTCTGACATTTCATGATCGGCATGGTCACGGTATTACCGCGATACTGAGCGCGCCCGACGGACCAACGACGCGCCTCGCCGTGCTGTGCCATGGATTTCTCTCCGGCAAGAATAGTACGACCAACAGGACCTTGACCCGCCTCCTCAATGAGCTGGGCCTGGCGACCTTTCGGTTCGATTTTTTCGGCCATGGAGACAGTGACGGACCGTTCGAAGAGATCACGTCAACCCTGGCCGTGCATCAAACCCAAGCCGCATTGGATCTGGTGACCGCCAGGGGATATGACCGAATCGGGCTCGTCGGCTCAAGCTTTGGAGGGCTCGTCGCCATCCTCACGGCATCCCAGCGTCGCGATATCGTCTGCTTGGCCCTCAAATGTCCTGTGGTGGACTTTGCGGAAGAGCTTCGCTTAACTTTCGGGCCTGAAGAGTTGGCACGGTGGCAAGCCACGGACACGATTCCGAACATCATGGGAGGGCCAGATCGCGTCCGTTTGCGGTATGACTTTTACGAAGACTGCCTCAGGCAGATTGCCTATGGGCCGGCTGAACGAATCACCGTGCCCACACTGATTGTCCAGGGTGAGCAGGATGAATGTGTCCCCCTCCATCAAAGCCGGCGATTGCGTGACACGCTGGGAGGTCCAAAGAGACTAGATCTCCTGCCAGGAGCCGATCACCAATTCACTCGGGGGGAGGATTTTCACCAGATGACGACATCGATCAGCGATTGGGTCACTACCCATCTCACAGCAAAGCCCTAGCAGGATGCTGAAAAAGCCCGCCAGCTTCGTTCTCGCAGTCGTGCGTCTCCTTGCGACGTTCCCCAGAGGGTACGCCTCAGTCGCCTCACTCCCTGCGGCCTTGCTGGACGACCTTTTTGAGCATCCTGCGGGAAGGTTTTCCAATTGTGCCACACGTGCGGATCATCAAAGTTCTAGCTTGCCAGAAGAGTTTCTGAGCAGCCTGCCTCGCCGTCCTCCTCTCATAATTCCGATCAGCTGCGGCTTGCCTCTGGAAAAAATTGATATTTTTCTGGCGTACCACGCACATCCACGAGACAATGCAGAGGTATCACAGACGGACATCCGGATACATACATGGCGTAGTCGTCTCCATCTGAGTGAGTGTTGTATGGCCTGCCAGGAATGATTCTCATGACAGATATCGTGACGCCCCGGTTCCAGCTTGCCGTCCTTGCGGCTATACTATTCCAGGGCCTGCAATCTGTAGCGATGCCCACGATCATCTCAGCTGCAGAACAAGAGATGCCACGCCGTCATAGCTTGATTCACCGTTCAACCGTTGGATCCGCTGCTCTGCCTGCCACGACTCAAGGGGCTATGCTCCAACCTCCCAGCGCTGAGCCAACTCGCATCACGAGCCCGATCGGGCCACCCAAAACTTCGGTTTCTCTACCGACCATGCCATTGACGCATCATCGAACATTGGCCAAGCGTCCGGCCATTGCTTCAACAACCGCTCCTGCGGCCTCATCCCAGACACTCCGTGCAGCACCACCGGCATCGGGTGTCGCAGCCGGGCAGGTCACGCAGACGCCAGCCGATACCGCCAAGAGCACAATCCCCACGGCAACGGCACCCATCACGAAATCGTCGGGCGCGCCGCTACCAGCAGTGACCTCGAATGGCTCTGCTGCGGTCGCTCCGACCGCTTCAACTCCGTTCGCCGGAGCAGCAGGCGTTCGCCCTGTGGCCTCAGCAGGAAGCGGCTCAGCTCCCTCGTATAGCAATTCGCGATCGGCGTCGAACTTGCTCCAGAACCCTGCGATCGCGAGATTGTTGCAACCCCCGACCACTGTTGTGATTACACTTCCTTCACTCCCACCGCCCTCGACTCCTCCATCGACGCCTCCTCCTCCCAGCCCATCGACAGGGAACGTGACACTCACATGGACGGCGAATGGGGAACCTG
The DNA here is from genome assembly GCA_963775905.1 of Nitrospirota bacterium. Lineage (GTDB taxonomy): Bacteria > Nitrospirota > Nitrospiria > Nitrospirales > Nitrospiraceae > Palsa-1315. Next base: position 52,358 of record CAVZKI010000010.1, read on the forward strand.
ATCTAGCCGGCTACAAAATCTACATTGGCACGACTTCGGGCACCTATGATGCTCCTGGATCGGCCTTCGTGACAGGAAAAGTCACGAGCTACACCGTCTCCAATCTTCCGAAGGGCCAGACCTACTTTTTCGCCATTTCCGCCTACGATGGTGCCGGCAACGAAAGTGCGCTCTCAGCCGAAGTCAGCAAGAGCCTCTTCTAGCGGCGGCTGAAACTGTCTTCCAACTTCGTTCTCAGTCGTGCGTCTCCTTGCGACGTACCCCGAGGGTACGCCTCAGTCGCCGCACTCCCTGCGGCCTTGCTGGAAGACAGTTTGAGCCGCCGCTTTGATGGAACGAACTGGGGGTTCATTGCACTAAAGGAATCCCGGCAGGCTGATCAAAACGATCATCCGACGAGGCCGCAGCCGATGGCCACACCGGAGGCGTACCCTTCTCACCCGCCCAGCCCCGAGCTGCGGAACAGCTCTTTCCCGAAGGGGTACGTTGAGGATGTTGACGAGCCGAGAACGAAGTGGGCCAGGGCGCGTCTCGGCGCGCCGGGGTCGGGCGGGTGAAAAAGGGATCGTTTTCATCAGCTTGTTAGGATTTGGCGCAGCGGAAGCCCGTATAGCTATTACGCGTTTCTGGAGGCAGCTTGAAGCGCCCATAGGTGAGAAGATATTTCGGCAGGTCGGACCACGATCCACCGCGGAGTACTTTGAATTGTCCCTGTTCGGGGCCTTGCGGATTGTGTTCCGGTGAGACTTCGTAATAGTTCGCGGCTGTACCAATCCTGCACCCACTCCCAGACATTCCCAGCCATTTGATAGAGCCCGTATGGACTCTTGCCATGCTCATAGGACTGCACGGGCATCAAGACCTGGCTGTAGCTGAACCGCGCACCCAACGCGAAATTCGCCAGATCCTTGTTTGGAGCCCAATTGCCCCAAGGATATAACCTTCCATCCGTTCCTCTGGCCGACTTCTCCCATTCCGCTTCGGTGGGAAGCCGCTTCCCCTTCCAGCGACAATAGGCATCAGCGTCCGACCAGTCCACGCCAATCACCGGCCGATCGCTATGCCGCGACAGGTCTACTGTGTTCCATTGCCAGGGCGCGAGACGGTTTGTGACAGCGAGGAACACAGCGTACTGCGCCGTCGTCACTTCGTGGATATCCATTGAAAAACTACCAACCCAAACCCGGTGCATGGGACGTTCATCCTCCAAAGCCTGCACCCCGTCCAATCCCATTGCGAAGTCACCGGCTGGAATCTCAACCACAGGAGTTTCAGCAACAGCCGTCGTGTCCAAAGCTTTGGACTTTCTGAGCCGATCAAGCTGAGCGCTTGCATTAGCATCGAGCATGAGAAGGATGGTCAAAACGATCGATGTTCTCACCCACCCAACCCCGGCGCGCCTAGACGCGCCGTTCACCGTGCAAGGCCGCATACCATTTCCCTACTGGAATGGCTGGGTTTGTCCCCACTGCGCGCGTCCAGCGAGCACATTCTGATCGTGCGCGCTGCGTGAGCAAGGGGATGAGCCCAGCCGTTCCAGCCTTCCCTTTTTCACCATCCTTCTCAATGGATGATTCCGCCGACTACCCAATGCCGATCATCCGGCACATCGACGATCAAGCGTGTCAGATTCATCCTGGCTAGCTGTGCGCTGATTTCATCTTCCGTAAATGCCGCGAGCAGCGAGTTATAGAAATCCCTCCTGAGAATGTCGGGAGCCCCGGAAGCATACTGATCGACGATGGCCTGCGCCTCTTCCGGTGATTCCGGCCTCAATAAATCCATCACCAGCACAGGTGAGCCGGACTTCACGGCCAATCGCAGCTTGTGCCAAAACTGCAAAGGGTTTGGCACATGATGCAGCAAACTATTGGATATGGCTGCATCGGCGATACTGACTCCGGCGAGATCCTGAAATCGTTCACAGCGGAAAGTGATACGCCCGGACAAGCCGGCTTGATGCACAGTTTCTTCAGCCAACCGTACCATCGGCTCCGATGCATCGACGCCGGTGATGCGACAAGAGGGAAACGCCTGAGCGAAGCGGATGGGAATATCGCCCGGACCACAACCCAGGTCGAGCACATGCCCCTCGGAAAAATCAGGAAAGTATTCGCGGAAACGATCGACGAAGCCCTGATTTTCTTGTGAAAAATCCGCCGCCGCATAGGCGCGGACTTGCGCGGGATCTTCCATGAGTTCAGGTTCGAGTATGCGGTCCATTGCATTCTCCTCGTAGGCTGAGGCTGAGGAAAGGTTTAGTTCGATCAGACTTGACCTCAACCTTGACCTTAGCCTGCTTCTATTGTGACCTCGTCTCCCGGTCTCACCACGCCTTCACGCAGCACTTTCGCATAGAGCCGACTCCATCCTGGATTCTTTTTTTGGGAAATGCGCTTGATGTCTCTATCCCGGAACCACTGGGCATTTTGATCACAGGGAGTCGTATAACTCATGATCTCGAGTTGGACGTCTGGCCCTACCTGAAGTCGGTCACCCGGTTTCAGCTTCTCCCACTCAAGCCCGGCGAGCGTCAGGTTCTCTCCGGAGGAACCGGCCTCGATCGAATGGCCCTCGTCCTGCAGCCGCTCGATCAGGTCTTGCGAGAACAGGCAGAGAGCCCGATCGAGCCCGCCGTGCACGTTGAGATTCCGTTGCCGGTCCCCCTCGACACCGGTTGTGGCGATGACGGCCTCCAGCACCGGACGTTTCGGCACCCCCCCGTCTGACACATTAATCTGGTACACGTGGGGATAGGGTGGTCGTCCTGTCTCGGTCACACACTTACTCCTTCGCAGGATTCCACCATCAGCAATTCCAACCCCACCCAGCCGTCTTGTTCACGCCGTTGAGACAGCATGGCGCCGACCTTGGAGAACGCCTCGACAATCTCTTGTTCTTGATCAAGCAGAATGCCGGACATCAGGAGCCGCGCGCCGTGGCTCACGTACTGCGCCAATTCATCGCACAACAGCAACAGCGTCTGGCGATCGAGATTGGCGAGAACCAGATCCGGTCGCAGCTCGCCTTGCCGGTCAACCTCCTCCAGCGTTCCGCATCGGAACTCGAGACTGCCCTCAAACCCGTTCTCTGTGGCATAGTCTCGTGCGCAATCCACTGCAACAGGGTCGCATTCCACTCCGAGGGCCGAGGCCGCCCCAAGCCGCAGCGCGACCATCGCCAGAATGCCGCTCCCCGCCCCCACATCCAGCACGGACTCGCCGCCGTGAACGAGATCCTCAAGCCATTCCAATAACATCCGTGTCGTCGCGTGATGACCAGTGCCGAATGCCTGCTTCGGATCGAGCACGATCTCAATGTCCTGTGCCTGCAGTGCCACCGGCTCCCAGCTCGGCCTAATCACAATCCATCGGCCGATCCGGATCGGCCTGACTGACTGAGCCCACTGCCGATTCCAATCCTGATCGGGCAATTCCTCAACACGAATGTCTCTTTCGGCCAAGGCGTCCGGATCGAGTTCCTGCAAGGTCCTGCCCAGACGAGCGCAGGCTTCCATGCTCCACTGTGGTTTCGGCCAATAGAGATGGACAACCCCGTTCTCCTCCCATCCGCCTTGGATCACGGGATCAGCCAGCATGCCGAGCAACTCTGCCGCATCAACGGCAGTCCGAATCTGGACATCGATCCATCCCTCTGATTTCATGATGGGTTAGGGGCCTGCGGAAAACTCTCTAGGCGCGCCGAAGTTTCATTTTTCAGCACACTTGCGATAACAAGGATACACCACGCGGGATGCTCAAAAAGGCCAGACTTCTCACCCACTCAACCCCGGGGGTTATTTCACCCGCCCGCCCTGAGTCTGCCAAGACAAACTCTTGCCCTGGGACGCGCCTTGTCCCGAGCAAGGCCGCAACTCCGCGCTTGACCTCCGTCAAGCCTCTCCTCAACGTTGAGCTTCTGAGCGATACGAGAACGAAGCATGGGAAAAGGCGCGTCTCGGCGCGCCGGGGTTGGGCGGGTGAGAAGAGTGACTTTTTCAGCATCCTGCTAAAGTTGACGCACTCTCCCCCTTCCAGTATGGTCGGCTCTATGCTCCAAAACCAGTCCATCACGCCTATGACGAAAGCCCATGCGCTGACACGCCTGGTGGCGAAACTCGACCGCGTGATCGCCCTGGCCACCGCCGCTAGTTCCAAATTCACCCGCTGGCGTCTCATCCTGTTCATTGTCGGAGCGATCTGCACGGTAGCCCTCTATAAAATGGGGTGGCATCAAGCGGGCAATGGGGCGCTCATCGCGTTTGTCGCCCTGTTTTTGATTGTGGCTGTGTATCATAACAGGCTCGAAAGTCGCTTGCACCGCCTTCGTCTCTGGAAGCAGATCAAGCTCGTGCACCTGGCACGTCTCCGGCTGGATTGGTCTCACATTCCCGCTCGTCCGTCGAGCGCTCCCGAGCAGCATCCGTATGCCAAAGACTTGGACCTCGTCGGCCCCCACTCGCTCCTCCATCTGCTCGACACCACCGTCTCCTCGCATGGACAGGCGCGGCTGGTGTCGTGGCTGCTTGAGCAACCGCCTAAATCTGACCAGTGGCTCATGCGCCGCCGCCTTGTGCAGGAACTCATTCCGCGATCGCTCTTTCGCGATCGGCTGGGGCTCGAGGCCCAGCTCATCGGCGAACAGGAAATCAACGGCCGACGACTGGAAGCCGTCCTGCAACATGCAGTCGGATTCCCTCATCTCACGACCGTCTTAGCGATTCAAACTCTGCTTGCCGCCGCCACCATCGGGCTCGGGCTGGGTGCGCTGATCGACTGGCTTCCAAATTATTGGATGTGGTCCTTCGCGGCCTATGCGTTGCTCTATTTCTGGACCGATCAGGGCGAAGAATTATTGGAGCATGCGGTGGGTGTGCACTTCGAACTGGAGAAACTAGGAGCCGTGCTTGGTTTTGTCGAACGGCACGCCCGGCATAGCCACGCGGCGCTCGCCGGCCTGTGGGCGCCGCTACTCGCACCAGGCGTGAATCCGCCCCAGCTCGTCCGGCAAGCGGCCCGCACCCTGCATGCGATCAGCGTCAAAGCCCATCCGGTCATCCATCTGATCGCCAACACGTTCTGCCCCTGGGACTTGTGGTTCACCTATCGGCTCCAACGGATTCAGGCTCAGGTGGCTGCTCACCTGCCGACCTGGATGGATCGACTGGCCGAGATCGAGGCCGCCTCGGCACTTGCCACGTTTGCCGCACTCCATCCTTCGTATCGCTGGCCGGACCCACTCGCCGCCGATCCCCTGAGTAACGGAGCGCTAGCCAGGCTTTCGGCCAAAGATCTCGCCCATCCGTTGATTCTTGAGACGCACCGAATCCCGAACAATCTTGCCCTCGAAACACTGGGAACCGTGCTCTTGGTGACCGGGTCCAACATGTCGGGGAAGAGCACCTTCTTGCGAACCCTGGGCATCAATCTGTGCCTCGCCCAAGCAGGAGCCCCGGTCTGCGCCAGTCATTTCGAATGGACTTGGGTGCGCCTCGCCACCTGTATACGCGTGGATGACTCACTCGAAGCGGGCCTGTCTTTTTTCTATGCCGAGGTGAAACGCTTGAAAAATCTGCTCGACGCGACAACGGACCGATCCAGCGCACCCGTGGTCTTCCTGATCGATGAAATCTTCAAGGGAACCAATAATCGCGAACGGTTGATCGGGAGCCGGTCCTACATTTCCGCTCTCTCACAAGGCAATGGCTTCGGCCTGGTGACCACACACGATCTGGAATTAACCGATCTCGAGAAAACGGTTCCCGGATTGCGGAACGCCCACTTTCAGGAAACGGTGGCCGCCGGCGCGCTGCAATTCGACTACAAGCTCAGGCCCGGTCCCTGCCCCACGACCAACGCCCTGCGGATCATGGAATTGGAGGGGTTGCCGGTGCCTCCACCTCAGGCCTGACCTTTGCGATCTTTTTATTCCGTTCCTGCTGTGCTATGACTCTGCGCACGATTCGGGCGCATTCACCGGCTTGGAGAGCGCCATGTCCATCCAACCTTGGATCACCTGCCTGCAAAGCGGAATACTGATCCGTCATCTCGAAGTTCGCTATCCCGAACAGGCATCGAAAGTCGATCTCCAACGGGTTATGGGGGCAGCCGAATCATTCCAAGAAATTCAGGATGCCCGTGCGTTCCTGACCGATACAAGCAATTGGGTTCCCCGATTCGGTCTTTCGTGAATTGATCAAGGCCTGTGAGCTGGCATCCGGCGAGAAAGACTTCACCTATCAAGCCGCTCTGGCCTACTACGAAACCGTCAAGACGCAGACCCCAACACTTATTGAGACGATTGCGATTCTCCTCAACGACGTAGAATCGGTCTTTCGTTCCGTCGGCGACTGGGCCTCGGCCTATACGAACTATCTCCAACTTCAGTCGTTCGTCTGTCCGGATGAAACACAGACCTTGCACATTCTGTCCAGAAACTTGGCGCCGGTCGATCCTGGACTTGGAAATATGCGTCTGGTGCAAGGCAATCTCGAAGGCACTGCGAAACTGGACCCCTCCGTCGAAACTGCCGCCTGCGAGGAGGCCTACTCACAACTCCGCTTAGAAACCCTGGTCAATGAGTTCGGCGACGCCTACGTCATGACCACGAAGAACGATCGGTTCACTGTGGCCCGCCGATCGACGGGCGAAGTCGTGATCACGGGACGTACGATTCGTCTCGTTTATACGTTGATCCCCATCAAAGCCGATCCTATTCCCGCTCCGCGTGGTTCCGACGAACAACTTGTCGCCACACTTGAGCAGCAGGACCATCTCTCGGTCTGGACGGCCGAAGAGCCGGTCCGAAGGTCCAAGACACACTTCCCCAAGCAGGACGATCACTGCACCGCTATCCGCATCGAACGAGGCGGTACCCTCTCGGCTGGATCACTCAGCACCACGATCAAGGCCGGCTCGATATACAACGCGCCATATACACATTATCGTCTGCGTTGGACGAATCGCCCTCCACACGCGAGCAACGCCGCTGCCGCCGGCCGCTCACAATTCTTGACGGACCGGCGCGCCTTCGCACACCAGCTCTTTATCCATTTGAAAAACCTACAGGCGACGCATCGGCACATGCTCACCATGTTCCTCCACAATGTGGAACTGGCGCAGGAGAATATCCATCTGAAGCAGGAGCTGTCTGCGCAGCAAGAAACCGGCGGCATCATCGGCAAGAGCGCTCTGCTTCTAGATCTTCTTTCACTGATCAGAACCATTGCTCCCTCGGACACAACCGTTTTGGTGACCGGAGAAACAGGGACGGGGAAGGAACTCGCCGCCCGTTTGATCCATCAACTGAGCCGGCGCAAAGACCGCCGCTTTGTCGCCGTCAATTGCGGAGCACTGCCCGAAACACTCTTGGAGAGCGAACTGTTCGGCCATGAGAAAGGCTCGTTTACCGGGGCGATAGCCCAGAAGAAAGGGAAGTTCGAACTGGCAGAAGGCGGCACACTGTTTCTCGATGAGATCGGAGATATCTCGCCCGCAGTGCAGGTGAAATTGCTACGCGTTCTTCAAGAACGAGAGTTTCAGCGCGTCGGAGGAACGAGCGATCTTAAAGCGAACATCCGGCTGATCGCCGCCTCAAATCGAGACCTCCTGGCGATGATGGAGCAGAACCAGTTTCGGCAAGACCTGTTCTATCGTTTGAATGTCATTCAGCTCTATGTCCCGGCCTTGCGGGAACGTCAAGAAGATATTGCTGAACTCGCCCAGCATTTCGTCCAGCGATTCGCCGAGAAAACTGGAAAATCCATCGCCGGCTTGACGCCGGACGCGTTACAACTCTGTCTGGCCTACAAATGGCCGGGCAACATCCGTGAACTGGAGAATGTCATGGAGCGCGCCGTGACCTTGGCGCCGGAAGGTAAGAAATGGATCACTCCTGATCTGCTCCCGAACAACCTGCGTTCGACCACGGATTCTGCCCCCTCGGTCGATATCGCCGAACTCATCGACCATATCGAATGGGGAGCCCTGCTCAAGACCGTGGAAAAGAGCGGCTCGCTCACCGAACTCTTGAACCGTGTGGAATGGTCGATTACCCGCCGAGCCGTCGCCGAGTATGGCGGCAACAAGAGCCGCGCCGCCAAGGTCCTCGGGCGCACCTATCGCTGGCTGCGGAAACTCGAGACGGAAATGACTCATCGAGAGTCTCCACCCTCCAATCCCGACTCACTTTCCTAATTCCCCGATCATCTGGTCAGCACTCGATCCCATTCCCCAAGGATGAACGACGGTTCCGCCACTGTGAATGCTCGTTCATAAATTTCTCGCCTCCGATAACCCGGAATTATCCTTCCTCGCCAGGAGTTCACTCTCCTAAGCAGCCCACTACACAGACTCTTTGAGGCCTTACGTCCCGGTTGACAAGAGCACGACCTGAGACGGCCATCATTGGCATGTGAAATGCTCACGCAGGTGAATCATGACGAGCCATCATAATCCTAAGAACTCAGGAGGTTGAGCCATGATTAACCCATGCAGAGCCCGAAACGTCATCCACCTGATCCTTATAGCTGGTCTTATTGGTGCACCGGGATGCGCGTCCAAGCGACCAACAATACCAGAAGCTCTCTTGGCAGAGACGTCAACCATCGGAGTGGTTGTGCGACCTACAGATCCGGATGTGGAACTTCAGATACCCAGAAAGGGCTGGCTCAGCAATACCGGCCGAGGAGCAATGAGTGGATCTGTGATAGGAGGCATTCGGGATTTATTGCGGTTATGGGCTCTTTCTTTGTGTACCTGCCTTTGCCACGGTTGGAGTCATCGGCGGTGCCATATATGGTGCCGTGGCAGCCGAACCTGCCTCGGAATGGGAGCAAGCCGAGTCGGCCTTCAAGGAGATACTTCTCGATCTTAAAATACAGCAACGAGTTTCCGACCATGTCGTTGATTTTGCCCGAAGCCAGACTCCCTACAGAGATATCCGAGTGGAAAACGAATATCCTTTATTCAAGGACGAGAAAACTGGGTACCGTGCACTCGCCAGTAGAGGCATAGATGCTGTACTCGAACTCACTGAACTGGCCGTCCATCTCCGTCCAAGCGGAATTGTCGTCAACCCACCCCGCATATTAATGATGGACGCGCGTGCTCGCCTAATCCGAACTTCGGATGGTGCGCTCCTTGATGAACGTGTAATCACCGATGGCACCTTGATCGGCACTGACTCGAACGTCGCGCGGTCGCTGGCGACATGGGCCAACCTGAACAATCAAGCGTTTCGTGAGGAAGTGGCTCAGGCTGCCCAGCGCCTCGCACAGCAAGTCGTCAAAGAACTTTTCTCCGACACTCACTCCTCGAACGATCTGCAAGCTTATGCGCCATAAGCCTTGAGCCGTTAAGCCAGCCCATCAACCGCATTGAGAGTGCCGACTATATTTCTGTGGGAGCTTCTTCCGTAGTGTCGAATGAACTTTACTACACGCTTTAGTCACCGGCGTTCCCAGGTCCCCACTAACAGGAAGTAACCCTAAACATTTCCTTCAACATTCCATGCCAACTTCTGCCACCTCTATGAACGACACGACTCTTCCTATGAATACCGGTTCATAGATTTCCCGGTCTCGATCCAGCCTCTGCGCCACGCCGGCGCCTCCACGCTCCTCTCTTCCTCCTTGCTTATCCCCCCAAGACATCGAAAATGCAGCGGTTTGTCGCGGCAGGTTTCTGCTTATCCTTACACACACCGAACCGGCACAGCGCTTGCCCTTCTGCCCCGATAGACGAGGATCGAACGGCGAAGGGAGGACACTATGAAACCGCGATGGTTGGCTCTAATTGCTTTGCTCCTTGGGACCTATGCCACCGTTCCCGCGATCGCGGCAGCCGATGGCGTCGAACGGCATTGCTTCGGCCTGCTGTGGTGCAACGAACAGTCGGCCTACTCAACGTCAACGGACGGGTTGTTGTGGCTCTATTCGGCTGAAGAACGAGGCAGCTATTCTCGGCTGGCTGTGCGGCCGCTGTATTCCATGGAGGAAGATCCGACGCGCGACCTGCTCCGGCGGAGCATTCTCTGGCCATTGGGGACCTATGAACGGAGAGGAGACCAGGCCTGGGCCCATGTCTTTCCGCTCTACTGGCACTCTGAACGGCCGGGGCAGGAATGGACCTTTACCGTCCCGCTGTATATGAAATCGATCCATGGTGACAGCTCATGGCACCATCTGTTTCCCCTTGTTCAGCCGCCATGTCATGGGCGAGTACTATGCCAGAAACTTTGTGCTCGGCCCCCTGTTGATTACAACGCGCGACACCCGCACCGACTTGGCTCAATGGGATCTCCTCTTTCCTTTCTTTCACTATCGACAGGATCTGAATTCGTCGAACAGCTGGCTCTTCCCGCTCTATTGGTCAGGCGAAGACCGGTCGAAGGGAGAGGCCTATCGCTATCTCCTGCCCTTCTACGGCTCCTCGGACGACCAGTCTCAACACTACAATTTTCTTTTCCCGTTTTTTGGCTACGCCGACAATACCTCGGCCCAGGTCACGCGATTCAGCCTGCTCGGCCTGCCTCCAGCTAAAGGATTTTCCGCGATACCCTCCTTAGCGCTCTTCGAGCACGTGACGACGGCCGACGAGACGAGTCATCGGATATTCCCGCTATACCGCTATGTCTCAGGCACGAATGACAGCAGCACCTTCGACGCGCTCCTCCTGTACCGGCATCAGACTGCACCGTCCGGCACCATCGATCGATTCTTTCCGTTGTATCGATACGAGGGCAACGCCGACAGCCAGACCCATGAATTCGATCTGTTCGGCTATCGCGACGCGTCTTGGTTTCGCTATGAAGACGACCCGAACCACAGTACGCACCGACTCCTTGGCCTCTACAACTACGATCGCAGCCAAGATGGATCTTCACAGCTCTCTGCCGTTGGCTATCGCCGCTTGTCTCTCTATCTCCACCGGAGCCAGGACGATCTGACCGAAGATCGGCTCGTCCCTTTGCACGACTACTTCCGTCATGGTGATGACAGTTCGTTGTCGCTCCTTGGTACATCCGAAATCGCCTTGTATCGCCAGGAATCGAGTCCGTCTCTGTTCCGACATCGCCTGTTTCCGCTCTATCGATACCGGCATGACCTGTTAAAGGATGAAACCGAATTCGACGCGATGTTCTTGTACCGTCATCTGACCACACCGGCTCAAACCGCCGATCGACTGCTTCCCTTCTGGGACTATGCTGGAGCGACTGCCAAGGCAGCCTGGCGTCTCAGCCTTCTCGGGATTGAGTCAATGACGCTTTATCGCCACGACACCAATGAGATTCGTACATTGGACCACCTGTTCCCCTTTTACGGCTATCGCAGCGAGTCTGATGGCAAGACTCGGTTCAGCGCGTTGGGGCTACCACCATTCGACCAGCTTGCCGCCTGGTCCCTCTACGAGCATGACCATTCCTCAACAGAGGTGAGCGATCGTTTCTTCCCCCTCTACCGTTACCGGAAGGATACAACACAGCAGGCGTCAGCATTCGACATGCTGGGGATGGGATCCGCCTCCCTCATTCACCACGAGGCGACTCCGACTAGCGTGACAAACCGTGTGTTTCCGCTCTATCGATATGCTCACGATGAAGAAACAGGGCAGACCACGATCAATCTGCTTGGAGTCGAACCGGTGAGTCTCTTCCGATCTCAGAGCAGCCCCACACAGAGCACTCACCATGCCTTCCCGCTCTACAGTTATCGCGCCGACGACACAACCGGCACCACCTCATTCTCCGCGCTCTGGATGTTCTGGCGGACGACGTCGCCGACCACGAGTCGGACCAGTCTCTTTCCCATCGCGAGCCTGTCAACCGATGAGGCCACGGGTGAAAGAAGCTGGGCAATGATCGGACTCGATCCCGCCCTCCCAATCAGCTGGATCAGGCACAGCTGGACACAGGACTCGGCACGCGGTCTGTTTGTCCCCCTCTACGACTACAGCAGGGAACAGGACCAGACCACCTTGTCTATCGGAGGGCTGTCCTATGCGTCGCTCTACCGTCAGGAAGACTCTTCGACCCTCCACAGCCATCGCCTGTTCCCCATTTATAGTTATCGCCACGACTTGGCCGAGGATGTCTCACGAACGAGTGTCCTGCTGGCCTACGAACATGAGAGCACGCCGTCGCAAAGCACCGATACTTTGATCCCGTTCTGGCGCTATGAACGGGGCCACAATCAGGACGAGACTCGAATTAATGTGCTGGGATTCGGAACATGGTCGCTCTTCGAGCACCATGCCACGTCGACAGGCACGACCGACCGTCTCTCTCCCCTGTACAAATACGCGTCCACGCGTGAAACCGGCGACGCGGAGTTTTCCCTCTTGTGGCCTCTGGCTGAATACAAGAGCCGTCAGGGCGTCGTCACATCGGCAAGTTTGTTGTGGTGGCTGGCCACCTACGAACATCCGGATACGGACCATTCCGACTTCCATTTCCTCGGAGCCTCAAAGATGGCTTTGGTCCGGCGCATGACCTCTCCCAGAGAGTCGATCTTTGAATTCAACCCGATCATCCCACTGTACCGGTACCGACATGAGACGGAGAGGGGAACCTCCTGGGATCTCTTCTGGGGGCTGGTGGGAATGGATGCAACCAACGAGCGGACTCGTATGAAGCTGTTCTGGCTGTCTCTGTGAAGACATGCCATTGTGCAATTCATTCAGATTGAGGAGGAGGAAACATTTGCCTCCGACTCTAAACACTGGCACACTGCGACCATACGAGGCCTTTTCTAGTGGACAGTCTTCAGCACAAGGTTGCAGGTACCAGCCCCTCTTCGCATCCTCTCCGCGGACTCTTGATCGCCCAATTCTGCGGAGCGTTCAACGACAATGCCTGGAAGCTCATGGTGGCCTTGCTGGCCATCCGGCAAGCCACCGCGCAGATGGCGCCAGGCCCTGCGATGGAAACCGCGGCACAGACGCAAACCGCGCTTACCTTTATCATCTTCACCTTGCCGCTGATGTTGCTGTCGTTAGTCGGCGGTACCTTGGCCGATCGCCTGAGCAAACGCACGGTCATCATCGCGATCAAAGTCGTCGAGGTGTTCCTCATGAGCGCCGGCACCGTCGCACTCTGGCTGAACCCCACCGGCGGCATTCTGCCGTTGATCGTCTTATGCGGGATGGGTGTGCACAGCGCGCTCTTCGGCCCGTCGAAATACGGCATTCTCCCCGAGTTGATTCCGCATGAACGTCTCGCCGCCGGTAACGGCCTGTTGGAGCTCTGGACCTTTGCCGCCATTCTGACGGGCACGGCAGGCGGAGGCTTTCTCTTGCAGACCGCGGGTGACCAGCTCTGGATGGCGCCCCTCACCTTGGCCGCCTTGTCGGTGGTCGGCCTGGTTGCAGCCTTTGCCGTTCCCCACGTCTCGCCCTCCCGCGCGACCGGTGGTGTGGGGTCGACGGTCCGCGGCGCATGGGCTGCAATTCAGACAGAACGCCTGCTGCGCCTTGCCATCCCCGGAGAAATCTTTTTCTGGACAATTGCGAGCCTCTTCGCCCAGAACATTCTCGTCTATGCCAAAGCCGTTCTGCATCTCTCGGATGCGATGTCGGGGCTCCCCCTCACGCTGTTGTCCGTCGGCATCGGCGTCGGCGCCATGCTAGTCGGGCGACTGTCTCAAAACCGGATTGAGTACGGACTGATCCCCCTGGGAGCCACGGGTGCGTCCATCGCACTGTCCTTGATCGGCGCACTGACCCCGCCATTGTTCGGAACGTTTCTGGTATTGGGGCTCCTCGGAGTCTCCTGTTCCTTCATCTTCGTGCCGTTGAACGCCATTCTCCAATGGAGATCGCCACCCGATCGGCGTGGCGCCGTCATCTCGTTTTCCAACACGTGCGTCTTCACCGGAATTCTATTGGGATCGCTCGCCGGCGGCTCGCTCGCCAATGCCGGTTTCTCAACGAGCAGCATTTTCCTCGTTACTGCCGGAGTGACCATAGGCGGCACGCTGTGGGCCCTCTGGCTGATGCCCGAGGTGTTCCTGCGGCTGCTGCTCGTCATCTGTACGAACACACTCTATCGCCTCCGCATCGTCGGCCAGCAGCATGTTCCCCAATCCGGCGGAGCGCTTCTCGTCCCGAACCATATGTCGTTCATCGATGGCTTCTTGATCATGGCCAGCGTCGATCGGCCCATTCGGTTCGTGGTGGATACCTCCTATGCTACGCACCCGCTGTTCAAATGGTTGATGACCGCCATGAAGGTCATCCCGATTACTTCGGCAGGCGACACCCGCATGATCCTCCGTGCGCTGCGCAGCGCAGGGCAGGCACTCGACGACGGAGAGATCGTCTGCATCTTCCCCGAAGGACAGATCACCCGCACCGGCACGCTGCTGCCGTTCCGTCGCGGCTTCGAACGGATTGTGAAGGGACGTCCGGTGCCGGTCATTCCCGTGCACTTGGATCGGGTCTGGGGCAGCATCTTCAGCTTTGAACGGGGTCGTTTCCTCACGAAATGGCCTGAGCGTATTCCCTACCCGGTCTCAGTGTCCTTCGGCACTCCGCTGCCATCTGACACGCCGGCGCACAAGCTTCGCGACTCGATTCGCACACTCGGAGAAGCGGCCTGGCGCCAGCGCAAATCCTATCGACGCCCGCTGCACCGTGAATTCATCCATGCCATGAGGAGACATCCCTTCCGCTTCGCAATGGCGGATCAGACCCGCCCACATGTGTCGTCGCTCCAAGCTCTGATCGGGTCCATCGTGCTCGCCAGAGCGCTTCGGCCACATTGGGAAGACCAGCGTCATGTCGGCATCCTGCTCCCGCCGACCGTTGCCGGCGCATTGGTCAACGTGGCCGCTCCACTGTGCGGGAAAACCAGCGTGAATCTGAACTACACGGTCGGCAAATCCGGCCTTGAAGCAGCCGTGCGACTCGCCGGCCTTCGCACGATCGTCACCAGCCGAGCCTTTGTCGAGAAGGCCAAGTTGGAGTTGCCGGACGGGCCATCGATTGTGTGGCTGGAAGACGTCGCCCGCACCATCGGCACAGGACCGAAACTCGTCGCGAGTCTCCTCGCCCTCTGCGCCCCGGCGCGAATGATCGAACGGGCCTGTGGACCGGACACCCCGCTGACAATGGACGACCTTGCCACCATCATCTTCAGCAGCGGCAGCACGGGGGAACCGAAAGGCGTGATGCTGTCTCACTTCAGCATCGACGCCAATGCGCAGGGAGCGAGCCAGGTCCTCCATTTCTACCAGGACGAGCAAGTGCTTGGCATTCTTCCGTTCTTCCATTCGTTCGGCTATCTCGTCTTCTGGTTCGTCATGTTCAATAACGCAGGCCTGGTCTTTCATCCCTCCCCGCTCGACGTCGCCGCCATCGGCGAACTCGTGCGCCGCTACCGCATCACGTTCCTCGTGACAACGCCGACCTTTCTCCAGCTGTATCAGCGTCGTTGTACGCCGGAGCAATTCAGCTCGCTGCGCGTGGTCCTGACCGGCGCTGAGAAACTTCCGTCCCAGCTCGCGCAGGCATTTGAAGATCGGTTCGGGATTGGACCGATCGAAGGCTACGGCGTCACCGAATGTGCTCCCGTCGTCGCCGTCAATTGTCCGGACTTCCGAGCCGCTGGATACTTCCAACCCGCATCACGGCGGGGAACAGTCGGCCAACCGCTGCCCGGCGTGTCTGTGCAAATCGTCGACCCCGACAGCTTCGCCCCATTACCACCCGACACTCCAGGCATGTTGCTGGTCAGAGGCCCCAACGTCATGAACGGGTACCTGGGCCGCGAGGATCTGACGGCCAACGCCATGCGCGATGGCTGGTACATTACGGGCGATATCGCGACGTTGGATGAAGACGGGTTTTTGACGATCACCGATCGGCTCTCGCGCTTCTCGAAGATCGGCGGTGAAATGGTCCCGCACGGCCGCGTGGAAGAGGCGTTGCAGCAGGCCGCCGGAGCCGACATGCAAGTCTTCGCCGTCACCGGCATTTCGGACGAACGCAAGGGCGAGCAACTCGCGGTCCTTCACACCCTGAATGAATCACAGATTCCCGGTATCGTGACCAAGCTCACAGCAAACGGGCTGCCGAACCTATATATTCCACCACGCACTAATTTCATCAAAGTCGACGCTCTGCCGGTGTTGGGGACTGGTAAGATGGACTTGCGTAGTCTCAAACGGATTGCGCTGGATCGACTCCGAGGAAGTGCTGAGTCCTGAGTGCTGGGTGCTGAGTTATCGCAAAGCTGAGAGCTGATCGCCCAAATGACCATTGACCGATGACCGGCAAAACACTGATCGACTGCCACGTGCATCTGGCCGCGCTGCCCGACGGCGACAACGGCTGTTACATCTCGCCGAAGATGCTCAAGAGTACGCTATTTCGCTTCCTCTTGTGGAAACACCAACTCTCTCCATCGAACCCACGGGAAGCGAACCGGAAATACCTCGACGATCTGCTCACCGAATTGCGCGCGTCACGTCACGTCCAGAAAGCGGTGCTCCTCGGCATGGACGGAGTTTACGACCAGAATGGCCGGCTCAATCAGGCAGACACGGATTTCCTGATCAGCAACGACTATGTGCTCAAAACCGCGAGGGCCTACCCGAATGAATTTCTCGCCGGTGTCTCGATCAATCCGCAGCGACGGGACGCGGTCGAAGAAGTCCATCGTTGCGCCGATGCCGGAGCCGCATTGGTGAAAGTCCTCCCAAACGCGCAGCAGTTCAACCCGGCTGATACGCGCTATAAAGCGTTCTACCGGGCGCTCGCCGAGCGGAAGCTGCCGTTCCTCAGCCACGTCGGGTACGAGTTCAGCTTGATCGGCAAGGATCAATCAGTCGGTGACCCTGATCGACTCCGTGTGGCGTTGGATGAAGGGGCCACAGTCATTGCGGCCCATGCCTGCAGCTATGGGTTGATGCTGTACGAGAAATTCTTGCCGACCTTTCAAGACCTCGCCAAACGCTACCCTCATTTCTACGCCGATATCTCCGCCCTTACGTTGCCCAATCGGTTCCGGATGCTCCTGCATCTTCGCCATCACCCCGAGGTGCATGAACGCCTGCTCTTCGGCACCGACTATCCCCTGTCCGTATTCCACTTCGTCGCCTGGGGCCGCGTGGCCTTCGGCACGCTGCGCAAGATGATTCTGACAAAAAACCGCTTCGATCGGCAAGTCGAAGTCTGTAATGGACTGAAGCTCGGCTTCCGCTCGCTTGGAGATTTGCTCCCTCATTCAACGGCAAAGGCGACACCCTAGAGCGACCTATCGATGGATCGAGACGCGATTCTCCAATCTCTCCGCGAAAGGATTCTGGCCTTCGCGACATTACGAGTATCGAGGGCACAAGCCGAGGATTTGACTCAAGAGGTGCTGGTGGTCCTCCATGAGAAATACCCCAGCGTTGCGGATCTGACAGGGCTGGTTCCCCTCGCGTTTCAAATCCTGCGATTCAAGATGCTGGACGTCCATCGCAAGTCGCTCAGACGAGGCGAGTACAATCAGGAATCAGTTGACGACCTTCCGCTCCCCGATCCCGGCGACGATCCGGCGACGCAACTCGACCAGAAACAGCGAGTAGACCGGTTGCTGGCTGCCATTGGTCAACTCGGCGAACGCTGTCGCGAGCTGTTCAAGTGGAAACTCGAAGGGAAAAGTTTTCCCGAGATCCAAAAGATCATGGGACAAACCTCGATCAATACGATCTACACATGGGACCTGCGCTGCCGAAAGCAGTTACTCAGCCTAATGGGAGGCTCTTGGGAATGAAAGTGGGAGCGACAGGCAGACTGGCCCTTTGCTCGCAGAACGCGCACGATAAGACTGTGCTCGTTCGATGCGCGCAGTAGGCCCAATCTGCCTGCCACTCCTGGGTGGAAGGGTGCAAACGAGAAAGAACGATGTCTGAACACGAGCTTGAAAAACTGCTGGGCGGATTCGCAGCCGATACGCTGACGCCGGAGGAGAAGCAGACGCTCTATACCGCCGCGCTGCAAGACCAACAGCTGTTCAATGCGCTGGCCGATGAGCAGGCATTCAAAGAGTTGCTTGCCGATCCAGATGTGCGCCGCAGACTCCTCGCTTCATTGGTGCAGAAAAGTGCCTCAGGCGCTGGCGGTTCTCTGTCATGGCTGGATTGGTTCCGCCGCCCATCAGGCCTCGCCTTCGCCGGCGGTCTTGCGGCAGCTGCCCTCGCAGTGGTGCTGGGCGTCAGGATTTATCAGGACAGTCTTAGACAGGCGGCACAACCGGTCGCAACCGAAGAGGCAAAGCCAGCATCTCAACCGGCGATGCCTCAAGCCGTGGAACCGCAGGCGAAAGCTAAAAAAAACGTAGTTCCAGCGATCGATCTCCCAAAGAAAGACACGTTGATCGACAAGCTGGCCAAGCGAGAACGGTCCGCGCCGCCTTCATCGAAGAATGAACGGACCTCCGATGTTGCCCGAGACAGTCTGAAACGGCGAAGTGAACAACACGAAGTCCGCAGAGAAGCGGAAGCGCCCGTGGCTGCGCTCAGCAGGTCCGCGGAGGAAGTGCCCTCGCCGTCAGATCAGAAGCTCGCAGGAAGCTCTCCATCACCAGCGACCGCGCCTGAGCCCAAACAGATACAAGCGCCAGCCAGTGGACGAGTGGCTGCCACCGGCACGCCGGCACTCAGCGCTCGTGCCCTGTTCTATGGTGGAGAGCCAGTCCGAGCTGATACGCGCTCGATGGCCAAAGAGCAAGAGCAGGCCACGAAACCCATGGCCGAGTCGGCGCCGCAAGCGAACCGGCCTGAACGACCAATGGAAGGGCTTTCACAACTGGGCAAAGCAGCGGGCACGGTCGACCAACCTAGGCCTCTAGGACTCCGCTACAGCTTTGTCGTTCGTGGAACAGATGGGCAGGAGCGAGAAGTGGATGCGGCGGCGGCAGCGAAGAGTACCGAGCCAGTACGTCTCACCGTGGAATCCAATCAGGGCGCCTATCTGCAAGTCTGGAAGACGACTGGTTCCTCAACACCGCAATTGCTATGGCCCGAGAAAGAAACCGGTCAGATCGCTCTGAAGATTACCGCTGGTCAACGACAACATATTGCTTTGCCGATGGAGAGCGGGCCCGTCACCCTGACGGCTCATCTCTCCCGAGTCCCGTCAGGACCAATCACGAAGCAACAAGCCGCCAGGTTCGACCGGCTCTCTCCCAACCAACTCCAAGAATCCATCAACGCAAGCAATCAAACCGGCTCACAAGAACGCGCCACCTACGTCGTCAACCAAGATCCATCCACAACTGCTCAGATCGCCGTCGTTATTCTCCTCGGCCGGTAGCCGAAATTGCACGGCCTAAACAAACTAGAACGTCCTCCCTTAACATCTCCCCTTTTCTGCTCTCCACTTACTCACCACAGGCTTTTATCTTCCGCTCCTCTAAGGCCGCAAGAGATTCTTTTTTAATGGCAATTTTATCCGCCTTCTCGCCCTCAGGGGCGGTACGGTCCACGTCTAGTGATTCGGCATATAAACGGGCGGCCTCAATACACGCCTTACTAGGCGGTGTGTTTTTTTCGCATGCCGCGACAAAGACTGCGCAAGCTAGAGCAGCGATAATAGATATGACAAACCGTGTGGTCATTGTATACATCCTCCAATATAAGACGCCCAACCATTGCGTATATCGACGGCCATAATACGCAAAACTGGCCTGAAAATTCCACTCTGATTGTCGTGTCGGTTCAAAGACTTCCCAAGCAATGGGGTCAGCCCCCTCTGTCCAGCCTCGGCTCACAGGAACAAGCCACCTACGTCGTCAACCAAGACCCACTCCCAACCGCACGTTGCGCGAGCACAGGAGCCCCCTTAGCCTAGATCCAGACCTTCAACTCATCCACCCCTTAGGGGAGGTGGCCAGATTGTCCTTTACTGCGCGCATCGAGGGACCGCCGCTTCATCGCGGGGCCTCTGCGAGCAAGAAGGACGGTCTGGTTGCTCCCCTCCTGGTTAGATAGTCCCTCCAACCTCGCAGCGCATCGTCCGTGAGAGCACGCCTTGACATTCGGAGCCAGTATTCCTTATACGTATTCCCAAGGTGTAGTGCACATTCACCCCATCAACATGGAGGAGATTATGGGAAGATCTTCCACCATCCTCTGGCGTTTCGTGTGGGCTTCGGTGCTATGCGTCACCCTATCAGCCTGCTCCGTCACCGAGACCATCAAAGATATTCTCTCCTCCACGACACCGGGTGATTGGTTTACCGGCGATGGACTCCTGAAAGGAGACCAGAAGGTGAACGCGTTCGTGGCGTTCAATTTCGAGAATCTCAAACAGGACATGGCGCGAGGTCATGGAGAATACCTCACCTCCTTGAGCGCCTTGTTAGGAATTCCGCAGGATCGCCGGGGAGCGTTCTTCGCCTATGCGCAGTCCCGTTACCCGTTCGTGAATACAAACGGAAGCGGACCCTCGGACCTTGTCGCATTATTGGCGCAAGACCGGCCCTCACACAACATTTATCAGCAGTAGCTGTTCGCACAGCCTGGGTGGGAAGTTCACGACGCTTCCCGCCTAGGCATCTACCTCGTCCATCTCGCTCGCAGAGGCACCACCGAACGGGTGGTCTGTGGTGTGCGCTGCCCCTCGCCCGTTATTCCTGCCTAACCTGATTGGCCCGTCCGCTCCACTCAATCTGTTCGCTTGATCTGTCCGCAGCCTCCCGTCCCACAATGGCTCGCACCACCGCCCCGTCACGAAACACCACGAAGTTCGACGGCACCGCGGGCACGCGCGGACCCGGCAGGATGACTCCTACGAGATTCAACGGATCGCTGGCAGACAGTTTGATATCGTGAGAGGCAGCACCCGACTCGTTCCGTTTTCTCACCGCTCGTAATGACTCGACGGCTTCCGGCAACGCGAACTGCTCCCCGGTAAAGCCCGATATGAACCGCCCGCCCCGCACTTCCCCCTTCAGTTCCATGCGTCGATATGCAGCCAGCAAGTCACGCCACGATGTGACAAATGACTCTCGTGCCAGGAGATCGCGAAACACGACGCCATAACGTCGCAGTAACTGGTGTGCGACGGACTCAGTGTGAGAGTGCTGAGTGCTGGGTGCTGAGTTCCTTCCGATTGACGAATGACGATTGACCATTGACAGACTCGTCGGTCTTAGGAGTGACCACCGCCCGGCTGAGTGTCGAGGCCGGCGAGACCGCTCCCGTCCCTCCGCACGGCGGCGACGCGGGTCCATGAGGGCACGGAGATTGTCGAAGCCGTCGGCCGTGACCAAGCCGACGGCCACGAGTTCCCAGAGTCCTTCTTCCACCTCCGTCGGAAGATGGTTGGTCATCCGCACAAGGTCGGTAAAGAAGCTCGCACCTCGCTCGTGCAAGGTACGCCCCAGGTCTTGCGCAACGGAACTCAACTGGGCAAACGGGTCAGGCCCATTTAATGCGGCGTCATCGTGGAAGACATCCCTCGACCACTCACTTTCCTCACGTGGGAAGATACTAATTGGCGCCACACTCGTCGGGATGATCCGACGTCGTTCAAGATCGCCGACGTGCGCAAGCCGTGGATGAGGAGACAGCCTACCCCAGCTGACTGCCCCGCTCAGACAGAGCCGGTCCAAAAGCTCCGGCTCATACTTCGTCAGCCTCGCCCGAAGCAGATGCGGCTCCCAGGCCGAGGCAGCAGCTTCGAAGCCGGCCAACTGCGCGATGATGTCCAAGAGACCGGCCTCGCCATGGAGACGCGACCCAGGGGAGACATGTTGCCATTGAAATAAAAATCGTATGAATTCGGCCGCGGTCACTGGCTCAACTTCTTTTCGCAGTCTGCCGATGGTCAGACGATGAATGCGCGCCAGCAGCCGGCGGTGGCACCACTCGGGCGCTCCGGCGCCCACCAGTTCTGAGTGCTGAGTGCAGAGTGCTGAGGCAGGCCGGAATTGTCCGCGGAGGACTTGCCCTTGGGCTTCTAGCCGCACCATGGAGCCGTTCACGTCATCAGCTAAAAGATGAAACCGTTCGGCCAATTCAGCCACCGTCGTCGGGCCGATGCTCTCCATCCAACCTTGGACGAGAGCGTCGTGCATCGCCTCGTCGCCGCTTGCGAACATCGTTTCGATCTGTGCTCGGTTCTCCGCAGCCACCCATCCTCTTACTTCTTGGGCCTCACCCCTCACCCCTAACCCCTCACCCCTCACGTTGAGTTCAACCGCGCGCCCCTCGTCGATCAAGCGCGGTAGGTGGATCGTCCAGTCCTGCACCTCCTCGACCGGCAGCCAACGCAACGTCAGCAAGGCATCGTGCAATTCATCCGGATCGCGCACGACGGGCCATGACTCCCGTTGTACCTCCTCAATCGCTGCTGGGTCCAACGCCCCGACCTCGCCGGCGAGTTGAGCCGGAAGCGTGCGCCGCATCTCCACCGCCCGCGCCCGCCGCTCTTCCAACGGCGCATCGTCGAGAAACGCATAGGGGTTGGCATTTAAGATCTCGTGCGAGAACGGAGACGGCATCGGCGTATCGACCGCCACACAGCGAATGGCCCCGGCTTCAATCCGCTTGAGGAGCGCAGTCAACCCGTCGAGATCCATCGCTTCGGTGAAACAGTCCCGCAAGGTCTCGTTCACGAGCGGATGATCCGGGATCTGGCGAGTCCGCTCGCCGACAATGTTGTCCTGACAGGCCATCGCATCAGGGAAGACGGCACCAAGAAGATCCTCCGCCTTCATCCGTTGAATCTGCGGGGGAACCTTTTTCCCATGTGAGAAACGTAGCAAGACCAACGAACGGCTGACATTCCAGCGCCAGCGCGTCATAAACATCGGCGCTTGGAGCACGGCGGGAAGCAAAACCTCGCGAAGCGTATGGCTGTGCAGGAACCCGAACACCGCCTCGAGCGGGAAGCTGTGCTTCTCGCCAAGCGAGATGAGGATCCCGTTGTCTGTCGCCGCAGCTTGCAGTTCGAAATCGAAGGTCACGCAGAACCGCTTCCGCAAGGCGAGACCCCAGGCCCGGTTGATCCGGCCCCCGAATGGCGTATGCAATACCAGCTGCATCCCGCCGCTTTCATCGAAGAACCGCTCCGCGACGATCGTCTGTTGCGTCGGCACAGTTCCAAGAATAGCCTTGCCTGCCACCACATACTCGATAGCCTGCTGCGCGCCTCGCTGATCCAGGGCGCACTCTTGCCGCAGCCATTGAACAGGTGAGGCGTAAGGAGTGAAGGGTGAGGGGGTTGACCCAAGAAGGTGATCGATATCAGCCCGAAGGCGGGCCACCTCAGCTGAAAGCTCTGCCGTCCTCGACGGTGCCTCGCCACGCCAGAAGGGAATGTTGGGTGGTGCGCCATGGGCGTCTTCCACCCGCACCTTGCCCATCTCCACGCCCTTGATCCGCCAGGATGTATTGCCCAGCAACATGATGTCGCCGGCCAGACTCTCCACCGCGAAGTCTTCATCGACCGATCCCACGACCGTGCCCTCAGGCTCCGCGACCACGGCATAGTTCGCTGTGTCCGGGATGGCCCCGCCGGACGTGATCGCCGCCAGTCGCGCCCCTCGTCGGCCTTTGATCCGACGATTGATCCGATCGTGGAACAGATAGGCCAGACCCCGCCCGCGATTGGTCGCAATCCCATCCGCCAACATCCGCAGTACCTGATCGAACTCCGAACGCGCCAATGTCCGATAGGGATCGGCCCGTCGGCAGAGATCGAACAACTCGTCTTCCTGCCAGGTCTGCGTCGCCGCTGCTGCCACTATCTGCTGCGCCAGAATATCGAGCGGAGCCGGCGGCACGGCAATGCGATCCAAGACGCCTGTCCGAATTGCACGTATCAGCGCCGCACATTCGAGCAAGTCATCCCTCGTCATGGCAAAGAGACGGCCCTTGGGAATGGCCTTGATCCAGTGACCGGCCCGGCCAACCCGCTGCAGACAGGTGGCAATCGCGCGGGGGGAACCGATCTGACAGACTAGATCCACTGTGCCGATATCGATGCCGAGTTCCAGCGAGGCTGTGGCGACGACGACGCGCGTCTTGCCGCTCTTGAGCCGTTCTTCCGCCGACAAGCGAATCTGGCGCGAGAGGCTGCCATGGTGCGCCGCAACGACGTCGGCGCCTAATTCCCGTAGCCGTTCCTCCAGAGAGTGCGACACTCGCTCGGCAAGGCGCCTCGTATTGACGAAGACCAAGGTCGAGCGATGTTGACGGACCAATTCGGCGACGCGATCATAGACATCGGCCCAAATGGCGTTCGTGGCCACGGCGCTCAGTTCGTCCTTGGGCACTTCCACGGCCAGATCCATCTCACGCTTGTGGCCTACGTCGATGATGGTGACAGGGAGCCGTGAGGCGTGAGGGGTGAGGGGTGAAGGGTACCTCAGTCAATGTGAAATTCTGAATGTTCAATGATGAATTATCGGTATCCGAGACTAGAGGCTGATTGCTGATCGCTGATGGGTCTGAATCGATGGACATTGACTGATTGGCGATTGATGAGCTCCGATTTCCTACTAGGAATCGGGCGACGGTTTCGATCGGCCGTTGTGTCGCGGAGAGCCCGATGCGTTGAGGTTTCGTGAGCGTCAGCGCTTCCAATCGCTCCAGCGACAGGGCCAGATGGGCGCCGCGTTTATTCGGCGCAACGGCGTGGATTTCATCGACGATGACGGTCCGGACCGTCTGCAGTAGTCGGCGGCTCTTCTCTGCCGTCAATAAAATAAAGAGCGACTCCGGCGTGGTGACGAGAATATGGGGTGGCCGCTTGAGCATCTGCTGGCGCTCCGTCATCGGCGTATCGCCGGTGCGGACCAGTACACGGAGTTCCGGCATCAAGAGCCCGGCAGACAGCGCTGCATTACCGATTTCTGCCAACGGCTGCTGTAGGTTTTTCTGAATGTCATTACTCAGCGCTTTGAGCGGCGAGACGTAAAGCACCTGCGTATGGTCATCGAGTTCACGCGCAAGGGCCTGCTTGAAGAGGCGATCGATACAGGAGAGAAAGGCGGCGAACGTCTTGCCGGAGCCGGTCGGCGCAGCAATCAGAACATCAGCGCCCGACTGAATGGCCGGCCAAGCCTGAACCTGAACATCTGTGGGGGTCCCGACTGACGACTGAAACCATTCAGCGATGAGGGGGTGAAAGAGCGTGAGCGGCATCCGGGGATGCTAGGATGCCGACAGAGGCGAGTCAAGGCCCCGTGATGGCAAACGACAACTAAACTCAACAACCAATCAGTCGCTTCTGGGTTACCTTACTTTAAAATTGGCAACATCCTCTCCAACAACGAGCAGGCTGTTCAGTTTGGTACTTGAACCAGGAGACGAAAACGAAGTCCGGTACAGTTCTATCGATAGCTGGATTGTCCTGATTGGCACGGTAGATCGCGCTG
Organism: Nitrospirota bacterium; assembly: GCA_963775905.1. Lineage (GTDB taxonomy): Bacteria > Nitrospirota > Nitrospiria > Nitrospirales > Nitrospiraceae > Palsa-1315. The sequence goes on from CAVZKI010000010.1 coordinate 77,729, forward strand.
CTACTATCGGGAGCCACGGCGTAGGTCGAGACGTTTTGTCCAAGGACCAGTGCAGGATTGAGCCTGGTTGAACCAGGAAGGAACAACCCGGTAAATTTCATTGACGCCCTCGGTATTTTGATCGGCCTTGTAGACAACTCCACTGCTATTCGGGAGCAAGACAAAATCCACCACATCTTTTTGTGTTCCGACGTAGGACGGATTCAGCTGAGAGTTCACGCCTGGGAACAACGTTTGGAACAATTCAAACACTTCATCTGTCGTTTGATCGGCAATATAGACGACCCCGCTGCTGTCTGGAATGACGCCAAACAAGGTTACATCTCCGCCTGGAACAAGATTGGGATTGAGTTTGGTGCTTGAACCAGGAGACAACAATGAAGTCCGGTACAGTTCAAAGACCTCATCAGTATCTTGATCGGCTCGATATACCACAGAGAGCCCGTCCGGCGTCACGGCAAAACTCGTCACGTTTCCATTTGTTGGCACGAGTGGGCTGTTGAGTTGGATGCTGCCGCGTAAACGACCTGCCGGCTGGGACAATAAACAACTGGTTCTTCGAGGGAACGAGCCGATTGGCGATATAGACGACGTTCGCGCTGTCGGGAGTTGCGGCAAACGCACCCACGTTCTGCCCAATCACCAGGGGAGGGGCAACAAGTCTGTCGGTTGCTCGGAGCCGTGGCAAACAGCACACGATACAGTTCACTCACAGTACCAGTGTCTTGATTGGCACGATAAATCACGCCACTGCTGTTCGGAAGGAACACAAAGGCATCGACATTTTCCCCAGCCGCATAGTCGGGGTTGAGCTTTGAATTCACCCCACTAGCCAGTACTGTCCGATACAGCTCAAAGACATTGTCGATGGTTTGATCGGCACGATACACGACAGCACTGTTGTCGGGCGTGACGGCAAACTCGACTACATCTTTACCGGCAACAAGTTCTGGGTTCAGCTTAGTACTGACTCCCGGTGTCGCTAAGCTCACGAGGTAGAGTTCGAAGACGTCATCCTGGTCTTGATCAGCTATATAAATCACCGCGCTTGCGTCCGGCGTCAACGCAAAACTGGTGACGGTGCGTGGAAAGGCCAACGAAGGATTGAGTTTTGTTCCCGAAGTTGCCAAATATAATTCAAAGACTCCATTGGTATTTTGATCTGCGAGATAGACCACCGTTCCGCTTCCGGACATCCCACTAGGGAACCGCCGCCACCTCCACTGCTAGGACAGCCTAAGAGTCCGAACCCAAGGGCAATGATCGACAACACAGACGCAATGGATTTCATATGGGGCATTCTCCTACGAATTCCTCTTTGGCGCAACAGTTGTGCCATATTACGCAACTGTGAAAAGATGGACCAGCCTTACAGATGGGGGGTATTGAGTGACGCGACAGGCGACATCACCGCTGGTTGTGCTGGGATCTGGCTACACAGGACGTGTATTGCACAGAACGGGAACCTCGCAGGGGTGGACTGTCCATGCCACCAGCAGGAATCCCCTGAACAATCTCGCAGGCATTCCTTCGGAACAGCGCCTGAGGTTCGATTTGGAACAGCCCTCGACCTGGCTGAACATTCCTGTGGGCGCCGATCTCATCTGGTGCTTTCCCGCTACACCGCTCGAACAGGTACAGGCCTTCGCACGCACGCTCGACGCGCCACCTCGACGCATTGTCGTCTTAGGAAGCACATCCGCCTACGAGATATCCGATCATTCCGCCGAATACCCTCCGTCCTGGATGGACGAATCCGCCCCGATCGACCTGACCAAGCCGCGCGTGCAGGGGGAAGAGTATTTGCGCACCAACTGTGGCGCCATCATCCTGCGCGTGGCAGGAATTTACGGTCCTGGGCGGAGCCCGCTGGATTGGATCAGGCAAGGCCACGTCGGCTCATCACGCAAGTATGTGAACCTCATTCACGCGGAGGATTTGGCCGCCATTTGCCTGCTTGCGCTGGAGCACGGGAAGCCCGGCGAGGCCTACAACGTCAGCGATGGCCAACCTCACATTTGGAATGAGATCTGCGCAACTGCACAGCAGCGATGGGGTGTGACAGCGGCAGCAGCAAAAGAAGACCACTCACCAGGAAAGCGAATCAGCAACGCCAAGCTTCGTGCAGACCTAGGCTATGTTCTAAGGCACCCAGACTTATACGAAGCTCTAGCGTTGATCGAATCAGCGGGACGGGGTGGAGGCGCAGGATGGTCAAAATGGCTTCCAGCAAGGCCCGAGGCGAGAAGGAACCGGAGGCGTACCCTCAGGGGTACGTTGAGGATTCCGTCGAACCGAGAACGAAGCTGGAAGGCATTTTCACAAGCCTGCTAACGGAGGAGGGCCATTACTGCTAAGCACACCAGCAAATTATTGATGATATGGGCCAGGATGCCGGGCAGCAGGCTCCCGGTTTTTTCATACAACCAAGCCCAGAGAACGCCACTCCACAGGACGCTGATGAAGCCGACCAATCCATAGCCATGGGCAATGGCGAAGATGCTCGCGCTGATCAGCGCGGCCGGCAGGAAACGGAACTTTCGGCGCAGGATGGCGAACAGGAGCCCGCGAAACGCGAGTTCCTCAAACACGGGCGCAAAGATCACGTATTCGACTAAACTTATGGCCGTCAGGGAGGGCGAGGCCCAGACGAGATCTGCGTCGAACCATTCGGCCCAGTGACTCGTCAGATGGAAAGGCTCCGACAAGCGATCCATCACCCACTCGCCCCACAAACCGGCTGCCACCACCGCCAATACCACAGTTACCAGACGACCGACACGGGCCCATCCGATTTCCAGTCCAAATCCTCCATCGAACGTCATGCCGGCCGGCCGGAAGAGATGACGGTAGGCCAAGAGGAGTAACGGCACATTCGTTATCGGAATGGTCAACGCCCGGAGCGAGACATTGTCGGGTGGCACATAGATCAAAAACAGCGCTGTGAGCATCGCACCGATCGCGCCGCCTCGCAGCAACACCGCCGCGCCGATGCCGCCTGGCCACGGCGGCGGCACGCCCGGTTCATGAAGCCTGACGAAACTGGAAGGCTCATTCCGTCTGAACCAGAGCAACAGGCACACCACGGTGCCGACGGCCATCGCTCCGAGTTCAACGAACGTCAAGCGATGCGACCGGACAAACTGGCGGTCGACACGCACCGCGGCCTGTTCCTGAATCCTGGCCACGAGCGCGGCATCGTTGGCACGACGTGCCAGGCGTTCAGCCAAGCGATCGTAGAACCAGCCGTCCGGCAACACCTCTGCCACCTCTGCTTGCCACAAGACATACCTGCCCGCGTCATGAACCGGTCCTTCGCCATAGGCGGCCACCACCAGATCGGCAAACTGAGGAAGCGGGTCTTCTGCCCTGGCCCACTCATGCGCAGAGAGGAGCGCCTGCGAGACATGACCGGCCTCGGCCTGGAGAATTGCCAACTGAAGCGGCACCAACGGGTCTTCGGAGATCTCTGACAGTTCTTGATACCATTCAATCTCATGTGCCCATTCAGCCTCGTTGTTGCCGGTGGCCCAGGCCAAGAGCTGCTGTTCCCACTGGGGCGCATGATTGAGTCCTTCCTGTACATCCCTGGTCCGACTGACCATCAGACTGAGCGCTCGCTCAGGCGACTCGATCCGCTCCAACTTGGATGATGAGGCTGACAACCACACAACCGACGCCAGAGCCACTATGAGAAAAAGCGCAGACAGCAGCGTGACCGTGGGCGAGAACCGCCCAGAATAGATCCCGATCGTAGGCGGCGCGTCTGTGGCTCGCCACCAGGACTTGGGCTGTTGCGGGTCACTGAGAAGAAACTGTGGCTGATTCCATCATGGCTCGAACTATATCATGCGGCTTTTCAGTCTCGAAACCTCTTGGAGTGGCTCGCAGGATGCTGGCGTGTAAAGCGCGAGAACTGGCTGGTTGCTCTGGTTTGTTTGGTTTGTTTCGTTTGTTTGGTTGAACCAGACTAACCGGATGAACCAGAGAAACCAGATAGACCAGATGAACCAGACAAACCAAAAGGAAGGAGACTCTTCAGAATACCCGTGGCCGAAGGCGACTGAACTCCGCTATACTGAATAGCTTTCTCTCATTTCTGGAGTGATATGCCAGTTCAGAACTTTATCCCCCCACGCCGGCTGCTTCTTGGCCCAGGGCCGAGCATGGTGCATCCGCGAGTCCTACGTGCCCTCTCAACTCCTCTGCTCGGCCATTTGGATCCAGCCTTTCTTGCGCTCATGGACGATATCCAAGCCCTGTTGCGCTTCGTCTTTCAGACCAAGAACCGCTTCACCATCGCGGTCTCCGGCACCGGCTCAGCCGGGATGGAGGCTTCGATCGTGAATATCGTTGAGCCAGGCGATGCGGTAATCGTCGGGGTCAATGGCGTGTTTGGCACGAGATGGGCCACCATCGTCGAACGCTGCGGCGGTAAAGCGATTCGCGTGGAAGCCCCCTGGGGACAGATCATAGAGCCAGAGGCCATTGAACAGGCGTTGCGCCGATCCGGCCCGGTGAAAGCCGTGGCCATCGTGCATGCCGAAACCTCGACCGGCGTCTGGCAGCCGCTTGAGCCGATCGCCCGGCTCTGCCGCGACCATGACACGCTCTTCCTCGTTGATGCCGTGACTTCGCTGGGAGGTGCACCGGTCGAGATCGATCGTTGGGACATCGATGTCTGCTATAGCGGAACGCAGAAATGTCTGAGCTGTCCGCCCGGGTTGTCTCCCTTCACCCTCAGCGACCGCGCGTTGGCCGCCATCAGAGCCCGGCGCACCCCCTGCCAGAGTTGGTACTTGGATATGACCTTGATCGCGGACTACTGGGCCGAAGGCACCAGGGCCTATCACCACACGGCTCCGATCTCCATGCTCTATGCCCTGCGGGAAGCGTTGCGACTCGTCGAAGAAGAGGGGCTGCCCGCCCGCTTCGTTCGCCATCAGCATAATAGCGAGGCCTTGGTCGCGGGCTTGACCGAACTCGGGCTTCCTCCCCTTCCCCCGGCGGGACATCGACTCCCAATGTTGACCTGTGTCACGGTCCCCGCTCATATTCCTGAAGCCGAGATACGGACGAACTTGCTCTCAACCTATGGCATTGAAATCGGCGGTGGGCTCGGCCCACTCAAGGGGAAGGTCTGGCGCATCGGCTTGATGGGTGAATCATCGACCGAGGCTCACGTCTTGACCTTACTCAATGCGCTGGAAGAAATTTTTATCCGCGGCGGATGGCTATCCACTCCCGGGGTTGCACTCCAGGCTGCCGCACGGGTCTATGGCCGCACGGTATCCTGACAGCCCAAGAGATCGATCGCATGAAGAATAAACGATTACTCTGGATGCTCGCTGGCGGAGCCCTTGTCTTTCTCCTCATGATCGCGTACTTGATCTTCGCCCTGACACTGGCCGACCTCATGCAGCCGGATCTCGTTCCGCAGGACAAGGCCACGACTACAACGTCAGCGATGTGATGGGCCGCACCATCATGAAGTCCGTTACCATTCGCTCAGTGCGTGTCATCGACGGGACCGGTCGGACGATCGAACGGGCCACGGTTGTCATTCGCGGCACCACGATTGCCGCCGTCGGATCGGATCGAGACCTCTCCCTCCCACGTGGAACGACCAAGATCGATGGCCGAGGACTGACGCTGTTACCAGGCCTGATCGACTGTCACGTGCATCTCTGCCTCGGTGCTGAACCGGATGTCATCGACGCGATCGCCAAAGAACCGCCCACTCTCACATTGCTCAAATCGAGCCGGGCTGCGCGGCAAACCTTGGAGGCAGGCTTTACCACCGTGCGTGACGTGGGGTCGCGAGACCATTCCATCTTTACGTTGCAACGGGCTATCGACGCAGGACTCGTTCCCGGACCTCGTATTGTCGCGGCAGGCCTGGCGATTTGCATGATCGGCGGCCACGCCAGATTTATCGGCCAAGAAGTGGAAGGAGTCCAACAAGTACGAGCCGTCGTGCGCGCACAAATCGCCGCCGGAGCCGCCGTCATTAAAGTCATCGCGTCAGGCGGCGTCCTCACGCCCGGCACCTCGCCGGACCAGGCGCAAATGACCGTGGAGGAGCTCCAGGCCGCCGTGGAAGAAGCGCACCGAGCTGGGCGGAAAGTCGCCGCCCATGCCCATGGATCGTCGGGGATGAAGAATGCCGTCCGCGCCGGAGTCCATTCGATCGAGCATGCCACGCTCATGGATGAAGAAGCCGCGGCCATGATGAAGCAGCAGGGTGTCTTCATGGTGCCGACACTCTCTGCGCTGGCCACCACTGCCGCCTGCCGACTCGGGTGCGGCACTCCCGAAAGCGTCCTGGACAAAGCCAAATCCATGACGAAGCGCCATCAAGTGAGCTTCAAGAAAGCCCTGCGGGACGGAATCCAGATTGCGATGGGCACCGATGCGGGGACGCCCTTTAACTTTCACGGCGAGAACGCCCAGGAACTCGAACGGATGGTCGCCTTAGGGATGAGCCCGATGCAGGCGATTCTCGCCTCGACCTCTGCTGCCGCACGCTTGATCGGGATTCAGGACCAAGTGGGAACCATCGAGAAGGGGAAACTGGCGGACCTTCTGCTATTCGAGGGAAATCCGCTTCGTCGCATTGACCTGCTCCGTGACCGAGATCGGATTGTTGGAGTGATGCGATCGGGCACGTTTGTCTCTGGACAACTTGCCCAATTATGAATGATGAATGTTCAATGTTGAATTAAAACCTGGGAGACGGCAGCCCGACGATTTAACATTCAACATTCATCATTCAACATTTGGCACTACCGTCTTTCATAAAACAGCTCCAGTGCGGCTGCGAAGCCTTTCATCCGTCCTTTGCGGAACACCTCTTCAAGCCCTCCACGTAGCGATCTAACGCCTCCCTCATCACTTCGTTTAACCACGCCTTGGGATAGCAGCATCTCCGTCGCCACTTCGACGAGCCGCTGTTTGCGCCCCTCCATCTCAGCAGTGACAAGCTCTCCCATGACCTCCGATGCCCGCTTCCGAATCATCTCTTCCTTAAATGTGTCATACCCTTGATCCACCACGGTCCGCTCACGAATTACGGCGAGTTCGGCTTTGATCCGCTTCACGTCTTTCATCAAGACCGCGAACACTTCCTTTCGCCCTTCATCGAAGAGCTTCTGCTCCATCTCGTCGAGGATGACGGCTGGATCGGCCGCTTCATCCCGTGCCGTTTCATCCCCCCAATTGAGCCGGTCATAGCTCCGACGTTTGTCCGGATCGCCGATGACTTCGTAGGCCGCATTGATCTCACGGATCTTAGGTTCGGCGTGAGTGCTATCGGGGTTGCGGTCAGGATGGTGCTGAAAAACCAGCTTCCGGTAGGCCTTCTTAATCGTGTCGTCTGACGCGTCGCGCGAGACCCCCAGCACCCGGTAGAAGTCGGTTCGTGCCATGGCGAAGGACTATAGCATGGGGCTTCAGCAGGCTTCATCTTGACTCCTGTATCGAACAACTCTAGCCTGGCGCCATCCATGCCGTCGCTCGCAACTCAGCACTCAGCACTCAACACTGAAGCGCTGCGGTCTCCTCGATGCGAGAGACCCTCGTGAGCGGGCAATCTTGGCGACAGGGTATCACGCGGTACCAATGGCTCGTCCTGTTCATTGCCTGGCTTGGCTGGGTCTTCGATGCGATGGACGCGACGATCTACGCGATCGTCCTCCACCCGGCGCTGCACGATTTGCTCCAGTCCCCCGGCGAGACCGTCTCGCCTGAGCAAATCGGCTGGTACGGGGGGATCATCTTTTCCATCTTTCTCGTCGGCTGGGCCATCGGCGGGATTTTTTTCGGCGTGGTCGCGGACCATCTTGGTCGTACGAAGACCCTCATCATCACGATCCTCATCTATGCGATCTTCACCGGACTCGCCGCGCTCTCGCACGACTGGTGGCACCTGGCTATCTATCGCTTTCTCACGGCACTGGGAATCGGAGGGGAATGGGCGGCCGGCGCAGCGCTCGTCGCTGAATCATGGCCGGAAGAGAAACGAGCGAAAGCCGCGGGCATACTGCAATCGGCCTGGGCGATCGGCTTCTTCCTCGCTGCGTCGTTTAATTTACTGTTGAAGGGTTATGGCTGGCGGGTGATGTTCGTGATCGGCGTGCTCCCGGCCTTTGTGTCATTGCTGGTTCGCTGGCATGTGAAGGAGCCGGACCGTTGGGCCAAGGCCCACGACCGGGACACGACGATCAGCCCCACCCACATAACCGACATCTTTCATCCCCCCTTCAGACGGTCAACCGTCGTAGGGGCTGCGCTGGCGTTCGTCGCCGTCTTTGGTTTGTGGGGAGCGACAAACTGGGCGCCCACGCTCATCCGCGAATTGCCGGATATCAAGGGCTCCGATGCCGCAACCCTGTCGGCCTCTGTGAGCTATGCCATCATGGCCCTCAATGGGGGAGCCCTCTTTGGCTATTTGGGGTTTGGACCGCTGGCAGATCGATTTGGACGGCGCGCGGTGTTTGCCTTTATGTGCCTCGGCAGCTTCGTGATGCTGCCGGTCACGTATCTGATGCCGACGACTTATGCCGGTGTCTTGATGTTGTTGCCGCTGCTGGGGTTTTTCAACAACGGCATCTTCAGCGGATTTCCGATCTATCTCCCCGAGCTCTACCCCACCAGGCTGCGCGCCACAGGCGCCGGCTTCTGCTTCAATGCCGGGCGTGTGCTGGCATCGGCCTCGCCATTTCTTACCGGCTGGCTGGTGACGGAACTCGGCAGCTTTGGGCGAGCCGCAAGCACGGTGGCATTAATCTATCTGGTAGGATTAGTAGTCTTAATCTTTGCACCGGAGACCAGGGGCAAACCCCTGCCGGAATAACCGCTTCCGAGTCGGTGTCACATACACCAGCCCTTGACATCCCACCAAAGCGACTTAGCTTCATACCATGACTTACACACCACCACCCAAAGCCCTGTCGCATGATGAAAAGAAGGCGGCCGACGCGGCCTTCGCAGGCCACCCATTCAATGAGGCATGGTCTGCTTCAGCCCGAGCGGTCTACGACGGTATCGTGAAGGCCTTGCCTCACATAGACGTCGCGATTCCCACTCCCTCCAATGTCGAAATGTCCGAGGAGGCTCCTTCCGCCAAGAGCGAGGCTCTTCAGCCTCAAGAGCCTCTCGCGCAAGAACAGGTCAGTGAGCAAGAGTTGGTGGAGGGGACTGCGATGCCTCCAGCCATTCACGACCGGGAAGCGGCGATTCAGGCCGGGATCTTGATCGACGTGACGCCAACCGCCTTACAACTCGGCATCACGTTCCCGGTCACGATCACCCGACCGCTCTGGGAATTGGGAATTGTCACGAACCGATCACTCTCCGAAGAAGATCAAACCACCAGGTTGCGCGACATTCTGATGGCCTTTCGTCTGCGCCTGGCCAGTCTGACGACGGTGTCGCCCTTGCTCGACTTTCCGGTTCTGCTGGCCTTGCCGCCGAGCAAGGTGCCTCAGCCGGTGCCGTTGTTTGCCCTCATTCAACCGGACCCCACGCACCAGGCGAACGTGACGCTCTTGCTGCCAAACGAAGTGGCTCTATCCATTACCTCGCTGAATTAGCCGGTAACGCGGTGCGCTCCTATTCAGGATGCTGAAAAAGTCCGCCAGCGGCGTTCTCGCATCGCTTCAGACCCTCAACGTACCCCAGAGGGTACGCCTCACGGTTCTTCACTCGCTGCGGCCGTGCTGAACGGCCTTTTTGAGCATCCTGCGGAGGTATTCTCTCTTTGTCCAAGACGTGCACCCTATATCGAAGTTCGCTACGCCGAAATAGTTTATCCCCAGACTGCTAGGCCGAGCCGCTTCTGAACAAAGGCGCGTTCGTCCGCTTCGGTTGTAATCATTCCATCAATGCGTGCGTCCAATAATTTCCCCAAGATAGTCTTGTACTGCGGTCCTGGCTTCAGCCCCATGGCCTGAAGATCCCGCCCCGTCAGTGCCGTCTTGATCAGCCCTGTTCTTCGCATACGCCACAAGGTGTCGTTTCAGCAGACTCACTCGCACCCCGTGCTGCGCGCTTACCTGCTTCGCCAGAAGCAGCACGAGCGCCTCGTCCGAGAAATCTGCCAAGAGGCGAAACACCTGCGATGGCCGTACTGTCCCTTTATTGGTGAGTCTCTTCAGCGCGCGATCGACCAGACTCCCTCCAACTCTCACGTTCCTGGCCTGCACTCGTGAAAGCGCTAACCGCAGGATCATCGCGGCCACCACGACCGGGCTGGACTCGCTCGACAATGCCATGAGATAGACGATCGGCCTGTCGATTACAGAATCCTGGAATCGATGCGCCCACCAGGCGAACGCCTTGGGAACGGCGGTGACCACTCGCTTCACATTCGTGGTGTAGCACAGACGGCGGTGGAGGAAGCGAAGCAACTTCAACTGCCCTAACCGCGCAATCGCTCGCACCGGATCGTGCTCGGCGAACAGCAAGAGGATTTCGTTCTGTAATCGAGGACCGGAGAGTTGCTGGATCAGATCCGTGGCGGCCGCTCGCGCGAGCAGGCGCAATGTGGTGCGCTCAAGGCGGAAACCGAATCGTTGCTCGAACCGGATCGCTCTGAAGAGGCGCGTGGGATCGTCTTGGAAACTTCCTGCATGCAGCACGCGGATCGTGCGAGCCCGAAGATCGCTCTGCCCTCCATAGGGGTCGAGCAAGCGACCGAACTGCCGCGGATTGAGTTGTACCGCCATGGCATTGATCGTAAATCTCGCCGGTAGAGATCCTCTTCGATCGACGCCGGCTGAACCGTCGGCAGGACAGCTGGATGTGCATAGGACTCTCGCCTGGTCGTCGCGATATCCATCTTGAGCCCATCCTGGAAGACCAGCCGTGACGTCGCAAACCGTTCAAATACTGCCAGCCTTGCCCCATACCGGTCGGCCACCAGTCGCGCGAAGTCGATCCCATCGCCTTCGACTGCCAGATCAAGGTCCCAGTCCTTCCTCTTCAGCAAGAGATCGCGGACGACTCCGCCGACGAGGTACAAGGACACCCCATCCTCATCCGCGAGGTTCCCAAGCTCACGAAGAAGAGAAAGACGCTCCTGAGGGAGACGACCCATTCCCCTGACGATCGTGCTTCTCGTCGGTGGTATTGCTTGATGTGCGCGCTTGCGCCGCGCTAATCCTGGATTTTGAGCCACCACGCAGTACACTGTCATCGAGACGACGCCTTCACCGATTTCTGAAAGACAATGTCGCCGTAATAGGCCGTGGCGCGTTCCTTGGTATTGTCCGTATCGCTCATGATCGCGACGCCGTTGATCATCGGCGGCGGCTCCCCGAACGCCTTTTTGTAGTCTTCGTAAATATTCCGCTCTTCGTCGATCCACATGCCCACTTTCTGCGTTCCACTCTCGACGATCACCATCTTGGCAAAATCGGTATAGGCATTCTCGACGATCGTGCCGACAGGCGTCTTCGTTTCCCAGATATAGTTCAAAGCTGCGATTGGAATATCGCCGAACAGAGCCTGCCCGGCTTTGAACTTGAGCTTCTTGCCGAAGCTGACTTTGTCGGGATCGTATGCAAAGGTGATGTAGAGCCGGGCCGGAAAGTCGTCGCCCTCCTTGAGGGCCACGTCGCTATGCTGGAGCACGTTGTCGATTTTCCAGCGCCACCGGACGACCGGGAATTCTTTTGGATCGATCACCACCGGCTTGATCAGGCCAGAGGCCGAGGCCTCGCTCACCGCCTTCACGATCGTCACACCTCCATCCTCCACCACTTCATAGGAGGTATGTTTTGGTATCTTCGTAAAGGTGAGCGGCTTCCACCCATCGGGCAACGCGCGTGCCCGACCTGATCCGGCTCGAGAATTTCCCCACTTCGATGCGCTGACTGGAGACTCAGCCATTGCAGATGACGGGCGTAAGAGTATCCCCATCACGATGAGCACAAATTGCCAGATTCTTCTCCACATCCACTTCTGCGGTGACGGAGAGTCGGTTATTCATTACGTGCGCGTCCTTCTCACCCGCCCACCCACTGGCACGCCGAGCCGTGCCATTAGCCCGGGCGAGGGCCTTCTGATTCTCCATACCTCTATTTAGGGGAGTGGCCAAGGCTGCCCTTTACTGCGCGCATCGAGCGACCACTGTTTCATCGTGGGGGCTCTGCGAGCAAGAAGGGCACCTGGCCGCTCCCTTTCCATCCTTTTCAGGCCGCGCGTTGCGCGAGCACTAGGATAATCGACCCTCTCTCACGCCTGCCCTCATCCCCGTCGCATCCACGCGAACAACTTCATCAACAGGTTCTTCGTCCGTGGCGTGAAATGTGCCTTGCGCCAAAGATTCACGACCTTCTTATTGACCTCGGCTTGTGTCGGATAGGGATGGATCGTGCCGGCAATGGTCTTCGCTCCGGCGCCGGCTTTCATCGCAACTGAAAACTCGCCGATCATGTCGCCGGCGTGGGCCGCCACGATCGTCGCGCCCAGAATCTTGTCGGAGCCCTTCTGGATATGCACTCGCGCGAACCCTTCGTCTTCGCCGTCGAGAATCGCGCGATCGACCTCGTCGAGCTTGTAGGTGTAGGTTTCGACCTCGATGCCTTTCTCCTTCGCCTCCTTCTCATACATCCCGACATGCGCGACTTCCGGCTGCGTGAAGGTACACCACGGCATGATCAAGGATTCGACGCTGGCATAGCCCAGGCCGAAGGGATGTGGAAATAGGGCGTTCTGAATGACGATCTGCGCCATAGCATCGGCGGCATGGGTAAATTTGTAGCGCGAGCAAATGTCGCCCGCCGCAAAAATCCTGGGATTCGTCGTCTGCAGCCGCGCGTTCACCTTGACCCCGTTCTTGTCGTACTCGACACCGACCGCTTCCAACCCGATTCCCTCGACATTCGGGGTACGGCCGACGCCGACAAGAATCTCGTCGACCGTCACATCGTACTGCTGGCCATGTGAATCGACTGTGAGCCGCTTGCCGGTATCCGTCTTCTGTACTTTCAAGTCCTTCCCGCAACAGAGCAGCTTCACCCCATCGCGCAACATCTGCTGCTCGACAATTTCAGCCGCGTCGCGGTCTTCATTCGGCAGGATGCCGTGCATCGCTTCGATCAGGTAGACCTGGCTCCCGAAGCGGGCGAACGACTGCGCCAACTCGCAGCCGATGGGGCCGGCGCCGATCACCCCGATGCGTTGCGGCAGTTCCGTCAGCGAGAACACCGTTTCATTGGTGAGATAGCCCGCCTCCTTCAATCCGGGCGTTGGAGGCGCCGACGCCCGTGCTCCTGTGCAGACAGCCGCCTTCGCAAAGGTGAGGGTACGATTGCCGGCCGGTCCTTCGACTTGAATGGTGTCGGCACCGGTAAAGCGTCCGCTGCCGATGTAGACGTCCACACCCAACTTCGTATAGCGATGAACCGAATCGTTGTGGCTGATCCGCGCCCGCAGTTTTCTCATGCGCGCCATCGCAGCTCCAAAGTCGTACTTCACCCCGGGAGGAATATGCAGGCCGAACTCCTCGGCATTCCGCAAATCGGCCCAAGCCCTTGCCGCGCGAATGATGCCTTTCGAGGGCACACAGCCGACATTCAAGCAATCGCCACCCATCAAATGTTTTTCGATCAAGGCCACTTTGGCCCCCAGACTCGCAGCAATGACGGCCGTGATCAATCCCGCCGTCCCAGCCCCAATGACCACAATATTGTAGCGGCCAGCCGGTTCGGGATTGACCCAGTTCAAGGGATGCACGTTGCTGACGAGCGTGCGGTTATGCTCATCGTTCGGAAGTACGAGGCTCTCTTCACGCTGGTTCATCACAACGATCCTCTCTGACCGCTGTGTGACCATCGCGTCACTCTCCTTTTTCTTCTACGCTTCACGTTTCACGCCTCACGTTTCGACAAGCTCACCGTCCCGAGCCAAGCCGAGGGACGTTTTACGGGGCTTGGGGTCATGCTGGTTTCCCAGACCACTTCTTGTACAGGTTTGGCACAAGCGCCAGAAGTCCCAGCAATACAAATGCTCCAATCACTCCGGGGGAAGCAATGTCTTTCAAAGAATTAATCGTACCGAGTTGCCGGCCCGCGTAGGCATAGACGAAGGAACCCGGAATAATTCCGAGTGCCGTAGCCACGACGTAGGTGCCGACATTCATGCGAGTCAGACCGGATACCAGATTCACCACAAAGAACGGAAAGAGCGGAATCAGCCGGAGGGTCATAAGATAACCGAACGCGTTCTTCGCAAAGCCCTGCTGAACCGGACCCAGCCACTTTCCAAACTTCTGTTCCACCCAATCGCGCAGCAGATAGCGGGATACGAGAAACGCGAGCGTTGCGCCTGTCGTCGCTCCCAGATTTACGAAGAGCGTACCCAGTAGAGCTCCGAATAGAAACCCGCCGGCCAGTGTCAGGATCGCGGCGCCGGGAAGCGAGAGTCCCGTCACGACCACATAGGTCAGGACGAACAACGCTGCAGCTGCGGCGGAATGTGTTTCGGTGAACGACAGTAGGTAGTCGCGATTCTCCTTTAGCACCTGCAAGGAGAGAAACCGGCCCAGATCGAAGTAGAAAAATGCAGCCATCGCGATTCCGATCGCGAGGGCCATAGCAATCTTCCCGGCACTTAATCCGCTCTTTGCTTCAGAAGATGGCATGTCGTTCGTCATGACGGTTTGCTCACGTATCATGGGGACTCCTTTTCTGGCTGTCAATGTAGCCGACTGCCTCTTAGTCGCCCGAAGTCCCATGGTCTTACTGTGACCACACCCTGCCACACGCAAACGCTGGCTTGCTATAGGTCTACGACGTGAGACGGTGATTGGATGTTAAGCAGGATGCGGGAATACCTTTTCGCACAGCAGAACTTCGATGGTCTGCACATCTGGGTCAAGAGGAGAACACCCTCACAGAATGCTCAATAAGGCCGTCCAGCAAGGCCGCAGTCGATGAAAGCACCGGAGGCGTAGCCTCTCGCCTACGTTGAGGATGCTTTCGAGGTGAGAACGAAGCTGGCGGACTTTTTGAACATTCTGTTAGAACCGAAGGAGGTAGCAGAGCCGTCTATCGTGGCTGGCGATCGTGGAGATCGCGATCCATATCGAGCCGACCGAACGTCCGTTCCACTGGGTCGATCGTCCCATCCTGGTTGCGATCAAGCTCTTGGAAATGGTCGTGGGTCAATTCAGGAGTATGCGGGTCTGGAACGCCTGCACCAGGATGATTCCGACGAGGATCGTAGCGTTGGGGGCTTTCCAGCATGCCGTGGTACATGAGATCGGTTCTTGGCTGCACGACGGCTTTCGGCGCCCCCTTCCTATGAACTTTCAGCCGTCGAGGGCTCTTTGGACTCGTTGGTTTGAGCTCAGTCGGTACAGGCTTGGCCTGCTTTTGAATAGCCTCCGGTTGGCGCTCCATGGCAGTGGGTATGGGGCTCTTCTTGGCACGCTGGATCGACGGGGTTTGCCCTTGCTCAGATTGTTGCTTGGCAGGCTTAGCTGCGACGACGACCGGAGCCGGCTCCCTTACTTTTGTTGTTGCTGCAATCGTCTGCCCAACTGTGGTCGCGAGTAAGGCCACAGAGCAGACCGCTCCAAGTACAATACGTTCTAAAATACCCCTCATACCCCTCCCAATTGTGAGTTTCTTGAATTGTAGCAGGTCTGCACAATAGCTAAGCATTGTAGCAAGTTAGGCGCCGTTGTCTATGCCGCATTCTGTGGCCCCGTACTTGTCAGACAAGCCCTTCTTGCCCTAATCTGTAGGTGGAGGCCAACATATGGATGAATCTAGTCGTTTAACCAAGACGAAAGAACAGTGGGCCAAGGCCCGCCGTGGCGGTGAAGAGCGGGAAGTGTTTTACGAAGGAGATGCCCGCCTGCCACCGGGACAGCATCTCGTCGAGACCTGGCCTGTGCTCGATCTCGGTCAAAAGCCTGACATTCCGCTCTCGGAATGGAAACTCACCATCGGCGGATTCGTGGCGAATCCCATCACGTGGACCTGGGAAGAGTTTCTCGCCCAGCCCCAGTACAAGAACGTCTCAGACTTCCACTGTGTGACGAGCTGGAGCCGGTTCGACAACGAGTGGGAAGGCGTGAGTTTTAAACACATTATCTCGGTTGTGAAACCACTGTCGCTCGCCAAATTCGTGCTCTTTAAGTCCTATGACGACTACACCACCAATTTGCCGCTCGAAGCCTGCGACGATCAGGACGTGCTCCTGACGTACAAGTGGAACGGCAAACCCCTCACGAAGGAACACGGAGGCCCAGTCCGCGTGATTGTCCCAAAGCGTTATGCCTGGAAAGGCGCCAAGTGGGTGAAGGAGATTACATTTTTGGATAAGGATGCAAAGGGGTTCTGGGAAGTGCGGGGCTACTCGAACAGCGCGTTCCCCTGGGAGAATGATCGATATGGGTGAGACCGTCTAGCCGACCTGCCCCTTTCTTTCCAATGCACGACATGTCAGGCACCATACGCAAGGTGGAATTCTGGCCGGTGGATGTGCCCATCACTGACCCCTTCGTCGTCGCCACCGGCGCACGAACAATGGCAGAGAACGTCTTCCTGCGAATCACGCTGGCCAATGGCATACAGGGTTATGGGGAAGCGGCGCCGTTTCCTGAAGTCGGGGGAGAAACTCGCGAGAGCTGCCTTCTAGCCCTCCACCAACTCGGCAAAGCCGTCCTTGGTCATTCAGCCTCAGGCTACAAGGAAATTGGGCGCTTGCTATCGGAACAGGCACTCACTTATCCAGCGGCACGTTGTGGACTCGAAACCGCCGTCATCGATGCCTACTGCCGCACGTCGAACATCCCGATGTGGCAGCTCTGGGGTGGCGCGGATGTGCGAGCGCGGGAGACGGATATCACGATTCCCATCACCGACCTCGACAAAACCGTCGCCCTGGCATGCAGATGGCACGCGAAGGGGTTTCGCCTCTTCAAAATGAAGGTCGGCAAAGATGTCGAGAACGACATCCGGCGTCTGGAGGCCGTGCATCGCGCACTCCCAGGCATCTCGTTCATCGGCGATGGCAACCAGGGCTTCTCGCGCCAAGACTGCCTGACGTTTGCACAGGAGGTGAAGAGATTTGGCGGGACGATGGTGCTGCTTGAACAGCCGGTGGTGCGGAACGACCTCGACAGCATGGCGGCAATCCGTCGAGAGACCGGCATTCCCGTTGCGGCGGATGAATCAGTCCGCTCGCTCGCGGACGCGCAAGAGGTCGTCGCCCGAGGCGCGGCGGACTATATCAATATCAAGATTATGAAGACCGGCGTGGTCGAAGCGGTGGAGATTGCCTCCTTCACCAAGACGTCCGGCCTCAAGTTGATGATCGGCGGGATGGTCGAAACACGTATGGCGATGGGATGCTCTTTCAGCCTGGTCCTGGGACTCGGCGGCTTCGACGTGCTCGACCTCGACACCCCATTGCTGCTGGTCAATGACCCGGTCACGGGTGGCTACCGATATCAAGGCTCACGCCTGCAACCCTGGTCAGGCCACGGCCTCGACATGAAAGCAGCACCGTCCCCGAACGTCACCACCATCGAATAATTCAACCGCTCGCTTCGTCACACTTCTTGCAATTCAACGTCTCTCCGAAATGCTGTCTCCGGCCTTCCTCTGTCAGGACCCAGGGCCGATTCGTCATCGGTGGCTGGTGCCGCACGTGCTGACCATGGCCACATTGTAGATCGGCCACCCAATCACCATATTCGTCCAAATGAAATCCAACAATGGGTTGATGCACGCACAAACCTCCCTTACATCCTCGATATCGATTCTTCAGGGGTATGCTACACTTGCGCGCATGCTAACACGAACGGAGGGGCAAGCGTGATGAGGCAGTCTGATTCGAGAATCGGCTTCGTAGGAGTCGGACGGATGGGGGCCAACATGGCCCGGCGATTGAGAGATCAACAGGAAACAATCGTAGCCGTGTACGATAGGGATCGCGCCACGGCCACCGACCTTGCGACCGAGCTAGGCTGTGAAGCGGCTGCGACCCCTGCCCGCGTCGCAGAACTCGCGGGCATCATTTTCACTGTCGTGTCCGATGACGCTGCGATGCGCCAGATCTTTTCCGCGACCGACACAGAGAGTCTTCTCCGCCACGCCAAGGACCGGCTCTTCGTGAACTGCGCCACCCTCTCGCCGGCCGTGCACGTCGACGTCGAAACTCTGGTGACGCAACGTGGAGGCCAGAGCCTCGAAGCCTGCATGGCTAGCAGCATCACGCAGGCGCGCCAAGGTACCTTATACCTCATGTGCGGCGGGCGCCCGGATGCGTTCGAGTCAGCAAAGCCGCTCTTGGAAAAACTGAGCGCGCACCTCCGCTATATCGGATCGGCAGGAGAGGCTGCGAAGGTCAAAGCCCTCGTCAACATGGTGATGAACTGCAATACGGCCGCACTGGCAGAAGGGCTTGGGCTTGGAGCAGCCCTCGGCCTCGATCTGACAATGTTGCGAGACATCTTCGCCCAAACGGGAGCCGCGATCGCGCGTGTTAGAAACGGACGGCGAGGATATGCAGAACCGCGCCCATGACTGCTACTTCTCGGCTGCCCATGCAGCCAAGGACTCGGGCATCGCCCTCGCGTTAGCGAAGACCGCCGGGCTTACCGTCCCGTTAGCTCAAGCGACCTATAATCAATACCAGCGACTGGTCGCACTCGGCAAAGGCGAACTGGACAAATCCGCCGTCTCTGAACTCACCTTCAAAGACCGAAGCTCTCAGTAGGAGCCTGTCCGACATTGCCGTCCCCCTCCCTCACCGTTTCTCAAAGGGGAGTTCTGGACGCTGACTGGCAGGAAAGTAGGTCCAGCGCTTCTGTTCGTTCTCATCGAAGCTGCCGAGAAAAGTCACATAGCGATCGAGGGTGCGAAACTCGGCAAGTGTGATCGTGCAGTGTAGCGGGTCGATCACGCGGGCATCGAACTGGCCCACCATGTAGAGCAAACCCGCTCCCGCTTGATAGAGATTCCGTCGACTTACATATCCCGTATTGGGGAACAGCTCCGTTGAAGACGAGCAGCCTCCCGCTCCCTCGACCCTCAATGTGAGACTGTGCCGAGAGAGGAAGAGATCGGTCGCCGCTCGAATGATGGTAAGCTGGGCCTGTGCCGAAGGGATATCCACAGATGCCGGTTCGGGGGCACTGCTGTTGCAGGCACCGCAGAGCATTGCCACGCTCCCAATGGCAACCAACCAGTGTTGGCGCCTCACTTGGGCGCTGGAACTTTCGGCGCTGCGCCAATCGCATCCAGCCCTGCTTGAGCACAGGCATCGTCGAGGTGCGCACCGGGTGCCCCACCAACGCCAATCCCTCCGACGATCTCACCGCCGAGCTCGATCGGGAGTCCGCCCCCGAGCATCAGCACCTGATCGTTCATCTCGCGAAGAGCTTGCAAGGTCGGAACCCTGTTGATCAGCTCAGCCAGCTCGGTCGTAGGACGGCGGAGACTAGCCGCGGTATAGGCCTTCTTCCTGCTGCTATCGACCGTATGAGGCCCGGCCCCATCGGCTCGAGCCATGGCGCGAAGCACGCCGGCTCGATCCACGACCGACACGCTCACCCGGTAGCCATCTTTGTTGCAGGCATCCAACGATGCCTGGATCGCCTTGCCAGCCAGCTCCATCGGCAAGACTGCCTCTTTCGGCAACTCATCAGAAGCCGGCACCGTATAAGGCATCAGCATCACGAACGCCGTTGCGATCATGAGCTGATACGCCATAGTCACAGAACGCCTCTGATGCAGGTGAACGCATGTCATCGGTGTGTCTCCTGGTTGTGAAGGAAAGATGTACGGCAAAGAGCGTACGAAGGCGCGAGTGGCCTGTCAAGATGGCGACTTTGGATCGGAGATTATGAAAGTGGCGAACGCGGCCGTCAGCTCCAGACGACGCGTTCTTGATTGAGGAGGTAATCGATTACTTCGATGCTATTACGCATCTGGATCTGCGCCTTTTCGGACATGGGGAGGACGGCACCAACCAGCTTGCCTGATTCAACGTCATCGAGCGACGGAATCCCGTCAGCTCCACGCTTTTCCAGCTCTTGTCGGTAACTTGCCACGGTCGCCTCCTGTTTCTCTGACAGTTGGATCAGCAATTCCTACGCCAGAGACTCATCATCTATTCTTATCTTACTAACGGCGTACAGGTAGCATAGCACATGGAAATCCGTGCTCCGGTGAGAGTGGGCTATCATATTGATTCAAGACTACTTTTCAGTCGATCGACGTGCAGCGGTTGAGGCAGGTGCAAGGGCCCCGAGGTATGGGAAATGACCGATCTTGAGAAGCGGCGTATCGAGACGCAGGCGAAAATCGTCATGCCCTGCGTCAACAAAGTACGGGTCGCTGGTAATATCTGACTGGGCTTTGAGTTCCGGAGCCGGCTGGTTCGGATTACCTTCTCGTAAATAATCCCCATCCCTGTTGTAGAACGCATTGAAAGAGGTGGTGGTCTGACTGGATGGGGCGATCACAAAACCCACTCGATTCAGCCCGACCACGTTGCCGGTGACGTCACTCTGGGATTGCCCGAGAAACGCCGCGCCCCCACCATTCTTGACCAAGGTATTGCTCACCAGCACGGCTTGTGCACGATCGCTGACAACGACGGCTTCAAAAAGACTTCGGGTAATCACGTTTCGCTCCAACCGCACATTCGACTTGCCGGCAATCGAGACCCCATGATCGTTATCATGAATAAAATTCCCGATGAGGACGGCTTCTGAATCGGCAAACTGAGCGCCGGTCGTCTCGCTCCCCCCGATGACACAATCTTCAATCCGCACATCGTGGACTTGCTGGCTGAACAACATGCCATTGATCTTGATCCGGCGAAGGACAATCCCTTGCCCATTGAAGAGCCCGACGGCATGCCCCCCTTGATCATTAATGGTCATGTCGCTGATTTCAATATCCGTCGCCCCATAGGGCCACTTGCCCACATGGAGAGCGCCCACCACAATATCACGCCCCAAAATCGTCACCTGATCCACTCCAGCCCCGACGAACTTGATCTTCTCTTTGCTGTGAATGGTCACATCCTGAGGATATTGGCCCGCCTTGACGAAGACGGTGTCGCCTTTCTTGGCGGCATCGACCGCTTCCTGAAGAGAGACATAGTCCCCGGTTCCATCCAGCGCAACCACAATGGTCCGGGAACCAAGTGGCGGCCCCTCATCGGCCCACACCAGGCCGAAGCCCCAGAACCCAAGCGCCGCGAGCAGACATGTAACCACAAGCTGTTTCATGCATGAATTCTTACAAGCCTCCCCCGCCGGAAGTCAATCAAGCCCGCATTATTAACGAAGACTTCTACTGCAACCGCCGATACGCCGCTACGACAAGCCTGACGGAGGGCAGGCTCGCCGCTCAGTCGGTCAACATACTGTTTCAAGTATGCCTCCATCCTTCACGGCTCCGCGCACCCGTCTCGCCTAGCGTCTCGGCGGTTTCGTCACGAACTCTCGTGAATAGTGCGGGCTAGGTTTGTTGTGAGGCAAGAGTTCGCATGCTATGCTCCGCACCCATGATTTTGGTCGGCCTCACAGGCGGTGTCGCCACCGGCAAAAGCACCGTCGCAAAGATGTTCAAGCAATGCGGCGCCATCGTGATCGATGCCGACAAACTGGCCCGAGAGGTCGTCGAACCAGGGAAACCGGCCTGGCACGCCATCGTGAATACATTTGGAAGACCAAGTCCTCAATCCTGACAGATCCCTCGACCGTCATGTGCTTGGGAGCTATCGTGTTCCGCAACCGCTCTAAACTCCGCCGGCTTGAACGTATCATCCACCCCGCGTCGCCCGCGAGCAACAACGACTCGTGCGTCGGATCGCCAAACGCAAACCCCGTGCTGTGGTCATCTACGAAGTGCCGCTTCTCTTCGAAGCCGGCGTAGACAAACGCGTCGACAAAATCATCGTGGTCACCGCCGACCGCGACACCCAAATCGCGCGCCTCAAGAAAAGAAACGGCCTCTCCCGCGCTGAAGCGATCCGACGCATCCGCAGCCAAATGCCCTTGGCAAAGAAGATCCAACAAGCTGACCACCTGTTGAATGGGACCATCCTTCGTCCGTCTCTCCGCAAGCAAGTCGGCCAGTTATTCAGGGACCTCCGCCTCCTCGCCTAACCCTCTGCCGTGCATTCCCTCCACACTACTGTGTTAAATTTTGCTCATGCGAAACGTCGTGATCATCGGCTCGGGGCCTGCAGGACTCACTGCCGCGGTCTATGCGGCGCGGGCGAATCTCTCGCCCCTGCTCATTGAAGGCTGGCAATCCGGCGGACAACTGACCACGACGACGGAAGTTGAGAACTATCCCGGCTTTGCCAAGGGCATCATGGGCCCGGAGTTGATGAAAGAAATGCGAACGCAAGCCGAACGGTTCGGCACGGAGTTTTTGACCGGTGACGTGAGCGCGGTAGATCTCAAGACACGCCCATTCACGATCACGATCGACGGCGAACAGACCGTGCAAACCAAGACCCTCATCATTGCGACCGGCGCATCGGCCATTCAGATCGGGTTGAAGAACGAGGCACGCCTCACGGGGCACGGCGTCTCAACCTGTGCGACCTGCGATGGGTTTTTCTTCAAGGGAAAGGAACTGATTGTCGTCGGCGGCGGCGACAGTGCGATGGAGGAAGCGACCTTCCTGACCAAGTTCGCTACCAAGGTCTCGATCGTCCACCGGCGCGACAAGCTGCGGGCTTCCAAAATCATGCAAGACCGCGCGGTGAAGAACGAGAAGATCGCGTTCGTATGGAACTCCGCCGTTGAAGATATTCTTGGGAATGACGTGGTGACAGGCGTGCGAGTGAAGAATCTCGTGACTGGCAAGGTCGACAGAAGTGCCTTGCGCGGGTGTCTTCGTCGCGATTGGGCACCGGCCCAACACCAATCTCTTTAGCGGCCAATTAGACATGGATGCCAATGGGTACATCCGCACGACACAGGGAACCGCCACAAACGTGCCAGGCGTCTTCGCCGCTGGCGACGTCCAGGACTCTGTCTATCGTCAGGCAGTCACAGCCGCAGGCTCAGGCTGTATGGCAGCCATCGACGCTGAGCGATTTCTTGGAATCGCATGATCACAGCTCATGAAGGCATGTAGGATGCTCAAAATGGTCGTCCAACAAGGCCGCAGGCGAGACAAATACCGGAAGGCGGCCAATTTCCACCCGCCCGACCCTGAGCTGCCAATACATCTCTTTCCCAAGTGGGGTACGTTGAGGATGTTGTCGAGCCGAGAACGAAGCTCGCGGAAAGGCGCGTCTCGGCGCGCCTGGGCAGGGCGGGTGAGAAGCCTGCCATTTTCAGCATCCTGCTAAACCATGCGCTGCGCCATCGTCCACTACCACGAACTCGCCCTCAAAGGCCGCAACCGGGAATATTTCGAGGAGCGGCTCGTGCGCAATATCCAATGGACACTAAAGGACCTCGGCGTCAGACGCGTCGAGAGTCTTCGCAGCCGGATTCGCGTGGTCCTGCCTGACAGGGTTCCGGACCAGACCATCAAAGAACGGCTCACACGAGTCTTCGGGATCGCCAACTTTTCGCTGGCCCATGGGTTGCCTCTCGATCTGGCCCATCCAGACCTGGGAGCGCTCAGCAAAGCGGTCATCGACGCGCTTCGGTCGGAATCTTTTTCCACCTTTCGCGTATCGGCGAAACGAGCCGACAAACGCCTGACTCTGACCTCTATGGAGGTCGCGCGGGACGTCGGCACTGCCATCCGTGAAGGAACTGGCAAAAAAGTCAGCCTGAAAGATCCCGACCTCACAGTCTATCTCGAACTGCTCTCCAAAGAGGTCTACTACGCGATCGAAAAAATTCAGGGGCCTGGTGGAATGCCGGTGGGCGTCAGCGGGAAAGTCGCCTGCCTGATCTCCGGAGGGATCGATTCGCCGGTCGCAGCCTATCGCATGATGAAGCGCGGATGCCGAGCCCTCTTCGTCCACTTCTCAGGCCGACCGCTCGTAAGCCGTGCCTCGGAAGAGAAAGTACGCGAACTCGTGCAAACCCTCACGGCCCATCAATACACGTCGAAGCTCTATGTCATCCCGTTCGGGGAAATTCAACGGGACATTGTGGCCAACGCGCCGGCCCCGTTTCGCGTGGTGCTCTACCGACGCGTCATGATCCGCATCGCGCAGGAATTAGCCAGACGCGAGCAATGTTGGGGACTCGTCACGGGCGATAGCTTAGGGCAAGTCGCCTCGCAAACACCGGAGAACTTGACGGTCATTGAAGAGGCGGCAGAGTTGCCGCTCCTGCGCCCGCTCATCGGCATGGACAAGGTGGAAATCACCGACCAGGCTCAACGTATCGGTACCTTCGCCATATCGATTGAGCCTGATCAAGACTGCTGCTCACTCTTCACCCCGCCGCACCCCAGCACGAAAACCAGACTCGACGACATTCAGAAGGTCGAACGGATGTTCGATATTGGCGCGTTGGTGAAGCAGGGGCTCGAGAAGGCTGAGCTAACCCAATTCACATTTCCTCTGTAGCAGGATGCTGAAAAAGTCCGCCAGCATACGAAGATTGTTAAGCGTGAGACGTGAAAGGTTAAAATTGAAACGTAGGAGTGTCGAAGGCTCTTCCTCTGAAACCTTTCACCTTTTACATTTCACCTTTCACGAAGAACAAGAACAGCCTTTTTGAGCATCCTGCGAGAATGTTCTCTTATTCTGCCACACCTGCGGCCCATCGAAATTCTCGCGTATCAAAATAGTTTTTCCGCAGCCTGCTAGCAGGAGATTCGCCAGCCCTCACTGTGATCGCCCCGGCTGCAACTCCTGCTGCGCGAGCGCCTTTTCCCTCATGATTCGAAAATGCGTTTCCAGATCTCGCCGCAACGCCAAGGCAACCATCCAATCCGGCATATTCGAATCAATCTCGAAGAGCAGTTCAAACTCGGCTCTTGTATGAGCCCCACCATCGACGGGGGTGAGTTTCCAGAACCGGCGGTACTGCTTGAAGTCGCCCCCCTTCAATTCCGTCAGTATCCCGCCGGTCGGCAGGGTCCTCGTCTCACTCAAGAGGCGCTGCTCTCCTGGGAGCATGGCATGGTCGATCCGAATATCCGTGAATGCCTTGCCGTCTTGCTCCCGTATCTCCGCCATCCGCATCCGTACGTCGAAGAGCTCAGGCCAATGGGCATAGTCAGTCAGTAATCGCTGAATGATTGCCGGTTCCACCGGAAAGAGAATCGTGGCCGTCGCCCGTACGCCGCCGGTGGGCTCCGTACGAACATCCAACACGACCGGCTCGGCCGCACGGCTCCACCCGGACCAGCCAAGTAGTAGACAGCCCATGACGATAATCGCACGCCACAACATGGCGTGATTATATAGACCCATCGAGACCCAGGCGAGGACAAACAGGTATCCGTGAGACGTGAAACGTCAAACGTGAAAGGTTTCGGAGGAAGAGCGCTCACCTGTCCTATGTTTCACCTTTCACATCTTGCCTTTCACGGTTCTTGAGAGCGACTTTCCCGAAACCTGCTAATGCGCGAACCCTGATTGACGCCTCCAAACATCTCTGTGCTACGATGCGGCGTGATGAAATGCTGGTCCTTCCTGTTACTCATGCTCATCGGCCTGTGGAGCCTTTTAGAAGCGGCTCACGCGCAACCCATGGACGATTCACACGCCACGACAGAACAGTCTTGTAGTTTCGGTATGGCGAAGGGAGAGGCCTCGCAGAGCTGTCACGTTCCCTTCCCCATAGGCTGCCTCGTGGCCGATATCCCCGGAACCGACAAACCCTGGACGACCATCTCCAAGGGCGGAAAAACATTCTGCCGATTTGACGACAACGCCACAGACTGGAAAACCAAGATTACCGGCTCCTGCGGCCGCTGCAAATCCGACCATTGTTCGGTCCAGTTTAGCGTCCGGTTCGACTGTTCCCAACAATCGCACTAGCAGGATGCTGAAAAAGTCTGCCAGCTTCGTTCTCGCTTCGCTCAGAGGCTCAACGTACCCGAGAGCGTACGCCTCCGGCCTCTTCGCTCGCGGCGGCCTTGCTGGACGGCCTTTTTGAGCATCCTGGGCTATACTTTCCTGCTGTCCAAGACATGACGACCAATGGAGTTCTAGCGTACCCACCTAGTTTTCCACCGACTGCTAGCCATGTCCTTGGCTGAAGTGATCAAACGCGAAGCCCGAGCCCTGGGGTTCGACGCCGTCGGCGTCAGCCGAGTCGCCAATAGCAGTCAGCCACAGCTGAATCTCCTTCCGTACCCGACCCCGTTACCCCATTATCCCATCACTTGTTCAGCCGTCTCGCAGAATGGCTCCTGCGAGGCTACCACGGCACGATGGCCTGGATGACTCGCGACCCTACTCGTCGAAGCAATCCGCAACAGGTATTACCCGGATGCCGATCGATGGTGTCGGTCGGGATGAACTACTACACGGACAATCGTGCAAACGAGCAGCCTGGAATGGGACGCATTGCCCGTTACGCCTGGGGGAAGGATTACCATACAGTGATGAGCCGGCGACTCGCGCAACTCGAAGCGAAAATCGCAGCCCTGGCGCCAGGCGTGACCACCCGTGCCTATGTCGATACCGGCCCGATCATGGAAAAGGCCTGGGCGCAGCAGGCAGGCCTCGGCTGGATCGGGAAACATTCCAATCTCGTCTCGGCCGAATGCGGCTCATGGCTCCTGCTCGGGGAGATTCTGACGACCCTAGATCTGAACGCGGATGAACCAGCCACAGATCTGTGCGGAAGCTGTACCCTCTGTATTCAGGCTTGTCCGACCGGTGCCATCGTCGAACCCTATCTCGTCGATGCCCGACTCTGTATCTCCTACCTGACAATCGAACTGCGCGGCGGCCGAGAGGCCATCCCTGACGAGCTCGCTGCTCAGATGGGCAATCGCATCTTCGGCTGCGACGATTGCCTGGACGTCTGTCCCTTCAACTTGCGTGCAGACGCGACGAGTGAACCAGCCTTAGCCCCGACCCCCTTGACCCTCGCTCCCAGCCTCCAGGCTCTGGCTCAGATCAGCGAGGAGAGTTTTGCGACCACGTTCAAGGAGAGTCCCCTCAAGCGAACCAAACAGAGCGGCCTCCTTCGCAACATAGGGATTGCACAGGAGAACCTCACGGCGACAGACAGGGGGCCGGGCCTCATAAACGTCCTCATATCGCCCCCTTTTTTCCTGGTCGGAAGAGGAGTAGGCTATTTCCAGTAGTTGGTGGTTCACGGGAGGCCTGAACGCTCCTATGCATCCTCCGATCTTGTTGCTCATCTCGACCGATCCCCACGCCAGACCGTTGCTCGAACAAGCCCTCGATCACCACCCCGCCACCATCTTTCTCGCTGAAACGACCGAAGAGGGTCTGCGCATCCTGAAAGACCAAGCAGACCTCTCACTCGTCCTCTGTGATGAGAGTCACGGACAGATTGCGAGCCAGGTGGTCCTGTCTCAGGCCAGACGCACTGCTCACAACCTCCCCGTGATCATCCTCGGAACAGACGGATCAGCAAAAGCCGCAGTCGAGGCGTTGCACCGTGGCGCCACTGACTATCTCGCACAACCAGTAACGGCGAAGGATCTCCAGACTGCCATCCACAAGACCCACGTCTTCGATGCCCCAGAGCCCCTAGCGCGGGCAGACCAGCCCTCAGCATTCGATCAGATCGTCAGCCGGTCGCCTCAGATGGAACTGCTGAAACATCTGGCAGCAGAAGTCGCCCAAACCGATGCAACGACCGTCCTCATCACCGGCGAAAGCGGCACAGGCAAAGAACTCTTTGCCCATGGGATCCATGCCGCAGGCCCCCGGTCTAAAGGCCCCTTCGTGGCACTCAATTGCGCCGGCATTCCCGAGCACCTCCTCGAATCGGAATTGTTCGGATATCAGCGCGGCGCCTTTACCGATGCGAAGCAGACCAAACCTGGACGATTCCAACTCGCGGAAGGCGGCACGCTCTTTCTCGACGAAATCGGTGAGATGAGTCCTTCCGCGCAGGCGAAGCTCTTACGCGTCCTGGAGCATCACCAGGTCGATCCGCTGGGCGACACACGCAGCATCCGCGTCGACATTCGCGTAATCGCGGCCACAAACGAAGATTTGCCGGCTCAGATCAAAGCCGGGCGATTCCGCCTGGATCTCTACTATCGACTGAACGTCTACCAACTGCGCATCCCGCCGCTCCGCGAACGACCAGAAGATATCGAACCAATTCTGACATCCTTCCTGGAAGTCGCCCGCCGGGATCATGGCTGTCGCATCAAAGGCATCACTCCAGCCGCGCTGACCATCTTGCAAGCCCACGACTGGCCCGGCAACGTACGGGAGCTGCACAACGTGGTCGAAGGGCTCACCATTACCTGCAAAGATGAGATGATCCGGCCGGACCACCTCCCTCCCTCTGTGCGAAGCCCTGGATCGGCGGGATCGAACGGAGAGATCGAGAAGACATCGCTCCTAGCCTTCGGCCTCTCGGCTCAGGAGATGGAAAAAAAACTGTTAAAGGAAGCGCTGCAGCGCACAGGCGGCAATATTTCCGAAGCAAGCCGGCTCCTCAAACTCACCCGCAATACACTGCGGTATCGCATGGCGAAGTACCAACTGCAGTAGGACGGGAAGGACACTCACATTGGTCCTATGCTCCCGGAACGCGCGCCCTGAGAAGGGCCTCGTTCGACGGCCGCACGTAGACCAACGTGGGTGCCCTTCCAAAAGAGGAAAAGGAAGGGAGATGGGTGCGTAAGTGACAGTGTATATCTATGCTCGGTGATTGACAGAATTTCCCAAAGTAGGATAGTGCCTGGGACTGTGGCTCGACAGGGCGCAGAGTCCAGCCAGAAATAGGCCGCCAGTATCAAGGTCCCTGCCGCAGCTCCTTAAAAGTGCGGCAGACACAGATCCGTGGCTAGTTCAAGGACTATTAGCATGGAGTTCATCTTAGACGCCATTGACAGCGCCTCACGGCAGAGGCAGTGCTTCCCGGCTGTCGTAACAGCACTGACTGTTCCCGATATAGCCGGTGCCGTGGACTCTCCCGATGGGGGATCTCAGGCCCGCTACGTCACGTGGATCGACGTCTGGTTCTCGCCAAGATTCCCAACGTACCTTGAGCATCACATCGATGGTATAGCCCTTTACGCGCTCCGGTGCAAGCTGCTGCACGAAGGTCTGAGCGATCCGTCGCAGGCACCTGCCGCAAGCAACTCCGCAGCGGCCTCGCACAAGCGACTTATCGCATTCAACATCGGGCCGAATATTTCGATGCATCTGTGTACAAGCTCCGACGCAGCCGGTGACAGCTGGACAATTCTCCGTGCCGAGACCTTCTGTTCCGATATCACTTCCGCTGCGAGAGACTGGATCGCGACTCGAAAGTCTGATCCCGCTGCAATGCAAATGCTCAAGACTTTGGTGGATATTCGAACGGAGGTTCCGCCCCTATCGCGCGGCGTGCCACTCATCTGCGCTGCGATATGAATCCCAACCACATGCATTGGACCGTTCAAGAGTGTCGCTTCGCCCCGCTGTTGCCCGGTCTGTGCTTCAGCAGTTTCCGCATACAGGCTATGAGGGCCTTCCTGTCCTCATCTCCCCCAAAGAAGTCGCCAGACTGGCCTTCACTGCGCGCGTTCTACTTTCTTCTTTAGAGGGCTGGCTAGATGGTCTCCCACTGCGCGTGTCCAACGAGGGTCTTCCGATTCTTCGCCTTCTGCAGAGGGAGTGGCCAAGGCTGCCCTTTACTGCGGGCATCGAACGAGCACAGTTTCATCGTGCGCGTTCTGCGAGCAAAAAGGGCACCTGGCTGCTCCCTGCCCCACTTTCAGCGTGGTTGATCCGGCCCAGGACTCACGATGATCGGTACATTAGACTTGTCCGGCACAATGATCGTCTTGGTGTTGGGGTTCTCGTATAATTTATATTTCAGATAATCCGGCGTGAGCGTTTTCGTGATGATCTCCTGCGCCTGGGACTGACCCTTGGCGCGGATGCGCAGGCTCTCCCCTTCGCCCTCGGCGCGAATTTGCAATGCATCCCCCTCGCCTTTGGCTTGAATCCTGGCGATCTCGGCATTGCGTTGCGCAATCAGCAACTCAAATTCCTTTTGCTCCTTCTCCTGTTCTTTCGCTTGCTTCTGCTCGATGGCTTTCAACACCATCTGGGGAAATTCGATCTCGGACAATGCCACACTGTAGACGTCGAGATGCCGCCCTTTGAGCGACTCGACCATCACCGCTTCAATCTTGTTGCCGATTTCGCTGCTCCGTTCAGGAAGCGTGACCATCGTGTATTGGGCGACGACACCCCGCACCGCCGACAGAAACTGCGGCCGCACCGAGCTGCGGGTACCAGTTGTTCCCCACCTCCTGAGCGAGAAAATAGATTTCCTCCGCAATCGGGCGCATGGTGATCGCAGCATGCAAGGTCACTGAGAGATCGTCGGCGGTCAAGGCATCGACCTTTTCCGTGAAACTTTGAAGCCGGACGTCGTACGCGAACACATTGTTCCAGGGCGCGTGCCAATAATACCCGTCCTTGAGCGGCTCCT
The DNA here is from genome assembly GCA_963775905.1 of Nitrospirota bacterium. GTDB lineage: Bacteria > Nitrospirota > Nitrospiria > Nitrospirales > Nitrospiraceae > Palsa-1315. Next base: position 108,288 of record CAVZKI010000010.1, read on the forward strand.
TCATCAAGCCCGAGGTCAAGGGATACCACCGGAGGCCACGCTTCCCGGCGTCGACGGTACTCCCACACCCGTACATCAACAACAGAATCGGAATCACCAGCACGATCGCGCGAGAAAGAGTTGGGCGCTTCATAGGTCCTCCTCTGTTTATTGTAGTTGTCGGCCTTCTTCCACTCATTGCTGCAACCTCTCATCGGTCACCGACGCTGCTGTCGTCCCGTTCGAGCGGCATCCGCAAGGGCTTCAGCCCGACGTTCCAGATCCTGAGCCGCTACGGCATAGTACCGCGAGAGTTGCCGGGCTCCACTGACCCAGTCCGACTCAGGGCCGAAGAGATGCTCATACCGAACAGCGCTCTCGGCAATCGCGCCGGCCTTCTCCTTCAGGACCATGGCCTGGTCTCGGTAGTAGTCGGCAATGGCCATCTGATCCTGCGATGGACCAAAAGAGGTCGTATCAATTTTCGCAACAGGCTGTGCACAGCCGGCAGCGGCGAGCGAACAGAGTAGGATCAGAACACCCCATCCGACGTTGTGCGAGACGGTCGCCCGCTGTAGATTGTTCATGGAATCACCCCTGCGCGGTTCAGCCCATGGCATCGATCATGGGAAAGATCCGAAGTTTTGACTTACCGGAGCCGCTCGAGACAATTTCAACGGACATCTTGACAACTCCTAAAAAAATCAATGATCGCCTTATTTTTTCCCGGCCATTCGGGGTGTGTCCCCGTGCCTTCGCAATAGCGTGTGGCGACATTGTTCTTACAACCCTTATACGTTACACAACCGTCTGCATCTTTTACAGGGCTTGCAGTATCGCAACCATTACAGGCAGCCCACCATTGTATCGCCTCTTTACCGTAACCCGGGAACAGGGTGTCCTGGCTACTGTGCATGACCATGACGGGAAGCGGGTTAGGACAATGATATTCTTGCAAGTCCTCACCCCTGATGCCCACAGCACTGGGAGCAATCGCCGCTGGAATGTGTTTGGTGCCATTCAAAAACGCTATGCCCATGGCAGTAGTCCCGCCATCAGAATGACCGGTTAGAAAAATCCGTTTTTTGTCGATACACCATTTCTTTTCGATCAGTCCCGGTATTTCAGCAAGCTCTTCAATCAGTTTCAGGAGTCATCGTGCGGTGATCGGCATACGCCACAATAAAACCTGCCATCGTGGCCTCTTGCGTGAGATACGTATATTTTTCCGACTCATACCGATTCCTTCCCCCTGGCGCGTAGACCATGAGTAATGGATGGGCAATGCTTGAATTGTAGTTGACCGGCGTTTTTACCATGTAGCGAATACCCGCCGATGTCTTTTCATCATTACTGGCGCCTGCATCACCGGGTTTTGCTCCTGGCTCACAGCGCAGCGTACTATCGGTGACTGCATACACAGCCTCACCAAGCATTTTGCCACGATTAACGGCTTCAGCATTACTCTTCCCAGCATATTGAATCGCGCCTGCGCCGGAAAAACCAATCATCAATAGGCCTACTGCTGCGGCAATGATAGTTGTACGGCCGGGCTGTTTTTGCCGGAAGCGTACCCACTCCGGCTTAAAGATACCGATAACTAACAGGGCTACCGAAAGGAAAATCATCACCCTGAAGATAATGAATAACAACTCGTTCATCGGTTGTACCTCGTATCTTTAACTGCGAGAGGATTTGGTGTCAGAGACAAGTCAATGGTGTCAGCCTCCAGACTATCCTCCATTGGGCGCGTGTTCTCCCTCTCCATTCAGGCCGGCCTTCATCGTCTCTGCAGCGCGTGTCCATACGAGGGTCTTCCTCAGACCGCGCGTTGCACGAGCACAGGAGACCATCTAGCCCGCCCTCGTACTTCTTCTGCGGCATTCTTCCCCTTCAAAAGGGAGTGGCCAGATTGTCGTTCACTGCGCGCATCGAACGAGCACCTTCTGATCGTGCGCGTTCTGCGAGCAAGAAGGACGGTCTGGCCGCTCTCCTCACTTCCTTCTTAGCGTATCGTCGCGATCGTCACGCCATCTCCGCCTTCTGCCCGATCTCCCGCACGGAACTCCGCCACATAGGGCGAGTCTTTCAAGTAGTCTCGCAACGACGCTTTGAGTTTCCCCGTGCCATGGCCATGAATGATGCGCAGAAACGGCGCGCCAGCCAACGTCGCATGATCCAGCGCCGCAACCACTTCATCCAACGCCTCGTCCGCCGCCTTCCCTCGAACATCCACGACCGTCTGTTCATCGAGCCCCAGTCCGCCGCCTGACGAGACCCGGCGAGGACTCGATGATGATGGCGGTGACGGTGCTGTGCGCCCTCGCGCGAGGCCAACGAGATTCGCCACTGTGGCAAGCACTTCCCCCTCCCCCACCTTCACCCTCACACGTTTCTTCCCTTGTGGCGGTTCTAATAATGTGCCGGTCATGCCGAGCCCGCTGATCTCGACCTGATCCCCCACCCCCAACTGCGCAAGCGGAATCGGCGTGCCGGCCGGGGCCAATTCGGCTCTCGTCTGCGCCTCAAGCTCGAACAATCGTTGCTTCGCCGCTTTGGCTTTGATCAACTTCTGCTCGCCCTTGACGGCATCCACCGTGGCTTGCACTTCAGCCCGCGCGCGACTGAACTGCTCACTGAGTTTTCGCTTGAGGCCCTTCTGCGCTTCCCGTTCGGTGTCTTCCAGGTGAGCCAACTGTGCCTTCGCGCGCTGTTCGGCCTGTTCCGCTTCACGTCTGGCCTCGACAGCCCGAGCCAGATCGTCGGCCAACTGCCGCTGCGTGGCTTGCAGATCTTGGAGCATCGTTTCCATGACCCGCTCGTCTTTATGGAGCTTCTGCCTCGCCTCATCGAGCAAGGCCCGGTCCATCCCTAACCGACCGGCAATCTCAAGCGCGGACGACCCACCGGGGACCCCCATGAATAGCCGATAGGTTGGCGAGAGCGTCGCCACGTCAAATTCGACCGCGGCGTTTGCGAAGCCTGGCATCGTGTGGGCCAAGGCCTTCAGCGACCCGTAGTGCGTGGTCGCGACGACTTTCATCCCCAGCATTGCCAGCCGACAGAGCAAGGCTTCGGCGAGGGCCGCTCCTTCTGTCGGATCGGTCGATGTCACCGGTTCATCGAGGAGGAGCAACCATTGCCGCGGGACGGCATTCGTGTCGCTTCTGCGCTGACGGTCCGTTTCATCGAGCAACTGGATCATCTGGGTCATGTGCGCAGAAAAGCTGGACAGATCGCGGGCCAGGTCTTGGGCGTCGCCGATATCAGCATAGACGTCGGGAAAGATCGCCATCTCGGATTCCGCGTCACAGGGCAGGTGCAATCCGGCCCGGACCATCAAGGCAAAGAGCCCGACGATCTTGAGGGTCACGGTCTTCCCGCCCGTATTGGGACCGGAGATGACGAGCACGTGAATCGATTCATCCAAGAGAATATCGTTGGCCACCACCTGCTCTTTCGACAACACGAGCAAGGGATGCCTGGCACGCAGCAGCCGTACGCGCCCTTCTGCGTTGAGCCCGACTGGATGCGCCTTCAGTTGGCGACCAAACAATGCCCGCGCCGAAATGCCATCAAGCACGGCCAGCGCATCAAGCCCCGCCAGAACGACCTCGGATTGTGCGGCGACGAGGGCGGACAACTCACGGAGAATGCGTCGCACTTCCCGTTCGATCTCAAGATCCGCCACTTTGATCGAATTATTCAGCTCGACCAGCTCGCGCGGTTCGAGAAACACCGTGGCCCCGCTGGCCGAGACGTCATGGACGATCCCCGGCACCCGTCCCCGCATGCCGGCTTTCACCGGAATGACATACCGGCCTTCCCGCTGGGCGAAATACTGTTCCTGCAGGATGTCCTCATAGCGCCGCGAGTGCAGTATCTGATCCACCTGATGCCGCATCTGCTGTTTGAGCGCCTGTGCCTGACGGGTTAAGCGCCGCAACTCCGGCGTCGCCGACTCCTTGATCGAGCCCTCCGGGTGGATCGCCGCATCCAGCGCTGTTTTCACGGGTCGCAGTTCCCCGACCGATTGCAGCGGGTGCGCGACGGATGCCAGCGCAGGAGCGTCGTGTCTGATGCCGCCCCACAAAACGGCCGCTCTCCTCCAGCAACTCCAGCACCATCGCGCAATCCCGGAGTTCGTGGACTTCCAACGCCGCCCCTTTCCTCGCCCGGGCGAGCGGGTCCCGAATATCCGGAAATGCCAAGGTCGGCAAGGCTTCGCCGGATGCTTGTAGCTGTCCCATCTCCGTCGTTTCCTGCTGGCGCCGCTGCGAATCGTGGAGGCTGGTCGCCAATTCGAGGGCACGACAGCGCGCCGCTCCCATCGTCGATCGGGCGTGCCCGGCAAGGGCCTCGAGCAGTCTGGGCCACTCCAACACCACCGTGGTCTGTTCGAAGAGATTCACCGATACCTCAAGGAAGAACGTCTCACGCTTGAATCGACGAACTCTAACGAACCCGGCGACAGAGACGCAAGGCACAGGTCCGCGGACCTCCCACCAACTCTGTCACCATCCGGTTCAGGTGCCAGTGAAACTTCTGTGATCCGGCGCGGGAATACCGCCTTGGTATGGCTTGACAAGGCCCAGGAGCGTCGATACTATCGGCGTCACTCTGGCCGGTGAATTCAACCGGCCAATTTTTTCTTGAGGGACCACTCATCATGGCCATTCGGATCGGTATCAACGGATTTGGACGGATCGGACGGAACGTCCTGCGGGCATCACTCGGTGATCCCGACCTGCACTTTGTCGCAATTAACGACCTCACAGATGCGAAGACGCTCGCCTATCTCTTGAAATACGACTCGGTACACGGGACGTTACCCGGAAGTGTCGAGGCCAAAGGCGACCAGATCCTCGTCAACGGCAAGCCCATTAAGGTGCTCGCGATGAAGGACCCAAAAGAACTTCCCTGGAAGGATCTGGAGGTGGACATCGTCATCGAATCGACCGGGCGCTTTACCGACCGCGAAGGCGCAGGGAAGCACCTCTCTGCCGGAGCCAAGCACGTCATTATTTCCGCGCCAGCGAAGGACCCGGATGTCACTATCGTGTTGGGCGTCAACGACGAGGCCTACGATCCGAAACTGCACCACATCATCTCCAACGCCTCCTGCACGACCAATTGTCTGGCTCCCGTGGCAAAAGTTCTGTTGGATAATTTCGGCATTAAGCACGGCGTCATGACCACAATCCATTCCTACACCAACGACCAGCAGTTGCTCGATCTGCCCCACAAAGACTTGCGGCGCGGGCGCGCGGCAGGCATGTCGATGATCCCGACCAGCACCGGCGCGGCAAAGGCGCTGCATTTGGTACTGCCACAGCTCAAGGGCAAGATCGACGGCCTCGCCATCCGCGTCCCCACGCCGAATGTCTCGCTGGTGGATCTGACCGTCGAAACCGAAAAGGACTGTGACGTCGCCTCCGTCAACGCCGCCTTCCGGAAAGCGGCGAACGGCCCGATGAAAGACATTCTGCTCTATTCTGAAGACCCGATCGTCTCGATCGACCAAAAGGGCGACTCTCATTCGGCCACATTCGATGCCCCGCTCACGATGGCCATCGACAAGCGGCTCGTCAAGGTGACGGCCTGGTACGACAACGAGTGGGGGTATTCATGCCGGGTTCGAGACCTGATCAAGGTCATCGCGGCAAGAACGACAGGACACTGAGCACCGCGAGGCGATGCCTGCCTCAGCCCGATTCTGTTTCACGCTGACTCCCATTCCTGGAAGGACCGACCTGACGGAACCGCCATGAAACTGCGCAAACAAACGATCGACGACGTCGTGCTGCGAGACAAGCGCGTCATCATCCGAGCCGACTTCAACGTCCCACTGGACGATTCGCACCAAATCACCGACGACACCCGCATTCGATCGACCCTGCCGACCATCAATCGAGCCGTCGACGACGGCGCCAAGGTGATCCTCTGTTCGCACCTGGGCCGACCGAACGGAACGTTCGACCCCAAGTACAGTCTGGCCCCGGTGGCAAAACGCCTGGGACGGCTCATGGGCAAAGACATTCTGTTTGCACCGGATTGCATCGGCCCGGCCGTGGAAGGGCTTGTCGCCAAGATGAAGCCGGGCGATGTCCTGCTCCTTGAAAACCTCCGATTCCATCAGGGTGAAGAGGAAAACGACGACACCTTCTCGAAAGCCCTGGCGGCCCTCGGCGATGTCTATATCAACGACGCGTTCGGCGCCGCGCATCGGGCCCATGCCTCCACCGTCGGCATCACCAAATTCATTCCCGCCTCGGCCGCCGGCTTCCTCCTCAAGAAAGAAATCGAATATCTCGAGGGAGCCGTCGAAAACCCCGTTCGGCCCTTTGTCGCCATTCTCGGCGGGGCAAAAGTGTCGGGGAAGATCGGCGTCATCGAAAATCTGGGTAAGCGCGTCGACAAAGTCATTATCGGCGGCGGGATGGCGTTTACCTTCTTAAAGGCGAAGGGGCTGGAAATCGGCAACTCCCTGGTCGAAAACGACATGTTGGACTTTGCGAAAGGCATCGAGGACCATGCCCTTTCCCGCGGCGTGAAATTTTATCTGCCGGTCGATTGTGTCGTCGCGGCCAGCCACGAGCCTGGGGCGGAATCGAAGATCGTCCCGGTCCAGGAAATTCCGAAAGGGTGGTACGCACTCGACATTGGCCCGGCCTCCGTAAAACTCTTCAACGAAGCAGTCCAGAACGCGAAGACAATTCTGTGGAATGGACCGATGGGTGTCTTTGAAATCGATGCCTACGCCCGGGGCACCCTCGCGATGGCTCACGCGATTGCCGATGCCTATGCACTCACGATCGTCGGCGGCGGCGAAACGGCTATGGCCGTGCATCGAGCCGGCGAATCGGAGAATATGTCGTTCATCTCGACCGGCGGCGGCGCCGCGTTGGAATTGCTGGAAGGCAAACAACTCCCGGGCCTGACCGCCCTCCCGGATCGAGCCGCGTAATCGCCTCGTCGCTGAATTCACGCCCTCTATTACTTACTATCGAGACACCTGTTGCGCAGACCCCTCATCATCGGCAACTGGAAGATGAACAAGACGGCCTCGGAGGCCGCGGCCTTCATCCGCGACCTCCGCGAACGAGTGCCTGCATCGCCTAACGCCGACGTGGTCCTTGCGCCGCCCTTTACGGCCCTCGAATCGGCCCGCAACGCCTTAGGTCCCTCCTCCTGGATCAGCCTCGGCGCGCAAAATATGCATTGGGAAACTCACGGGGCCTTCACCGGGGAAGTGTCCGCTCCGATGTTGCGCGATCTTGGCTGCCGCTATGTGATCGTCGGCCATTCTGAACGTCGCACGCTTTTCGGCGAACGAGATGAGAATATCCAGAAGAAAGTCCGGGCGGCGCTGAGGCACGGGCTCTCTCCGATCCTGTGTGTGGGAGAATCGCTGGAGGAACGTGAGGTAGGCCGAACGGAATCGGTCGTCACAGCTCAACTCAACGGCAGCCTGACAGGGTTGACCACACAGGATCTGGCGACTGTTACGATCGCCTACGAACCGGTCTGGGCCATCGGCACGGGACGAGCCGCCTCCACGGAGCAGGCCGTGACCGTGCATCGCTCGATCCGCTTGTTCATGGAGACCGGCTGGGATAGTAAAACGGCATCGGCCATCAGAATCCTATACGGCGGAAGCGTCACGCCCCAGAACATCGAGCCGCTCCTCGCCTCGGACGCGATCGACGGGGCCCTGGTGGGTGGGGCTTGTCTCAATCCCGACTCGTTTGCTACAATCGTCCGCGTTGCTCAGACACAGCGGACCTAACTGATCGGAGTGCCATGTATACTGTTCTCATCGTCATTCATGTGTTGATCTGTTTTCTCATGATCGGCGCGATCCTCTTGCAATCAGGGAAGGGCGCCGAGATCGGTGCATCATTCGGAGGCTCCAGTCAGACCGTCTTCGGTAGCCGCGGCCCCGCCAACTTCTTGAGCAAATTCACGGTCGTCGTCGCGGCCGTCTTCATGCTGACCGCGCTCAGCCTGGCTATCCTCGCCAAAGAACGGACGTTTTCTTCTACGGTCATCGATCTCAAAAAGAAAGAGACTTCTCAGACCGCCCCCGAAACCCTGCCCGTTACGCCTGTAGCCCCAGCCGCTGAGAGCCACGCTCCTGGCGACTCTTCCTCCAGCGGACATTAGCAGGCTGTTGAAAAAGTCCGCCAGCGGCGTTCTCGCATCGTTCAGACCCTCAACGTACTCCGAGGGTACGCCCTCGGCCCTTCACTCGCTGCGGCCTTGCTACGGGACTGGGGTGCGTCTTGGCGCACGCAGGGTGAGCGGGTGAGACAGCTGGCCTTTTTGAACAGCCTGCTGAGACATTCTCCCGTCAGTCAATACTGCCTCGCGGGAGCGGGAAGGTAAGGGCTGAAACTATTCAGCGTCTTACTAAATTCTGGTGAGCCACGCCGCGTGGGAGGGGTCCTCCCCACGAACGATTGAAAAGAAGGCCTTCTGCAGAGCTTGCGTAATCGGACCTGGCGTGCCGGTTCCAATGCGGCGGTTGTCGATTTCCCGCACCGGCGTCAGCTCGGCAGCGGTCCCGGTCACGAACACTTCATCCGCGATGTACATGTCATCGCGCGTGAAGCGCTCCTCCACCACAGAGATACGCTGCTCCCGCGCCAAATCGATGACGGAGCTTCTGGTGATGCCATCGAGGATCGAGGTGAGCGGCGTGGTTTTGACCTGCCCTTTACGCACAATGAAGATGTTCTCCCCCGTCCCCTCGGACACATACCCCTCGGTATCGAGCAAAATGGCTTCATCGTACCCGTCCGCTTTCGCTTCCCGCTTCGCAAGAATCGAGTTCACGTAGTAGCCGGAAATCTTCCCTCTCGTCATCGAGACATTGACGTGATGACGAGTGTACGATGACACGCGGGCCCGCATCCCATTCGCAAGCGCATCGTCCCCGAGGTAGGCGCCCCAGGTCCAGGCCGCGATGGCCAGCTTGATTGGATTGTCGCCGGGATAGACCCCCATCGTTCCGTGCCCGATATAGACGAGCGGGCGGATATAGCAGGCCTCCAGCTTATTCACCCTGACTGTCTCCACGATGGCCGCTGCGACCTGCTTCTTGTCGAAGGGCATCTGCATCATGCCGATATGGGCGGAGTCGAACAGCCGATCGACATGTTCCTGCAACCGAAAAATCGCGGAACCGGACTTCCCCTTGTAACAGCGAATCCCCTCGAACGCAGCCAATCCATAATGGAGCGAATGGGTCATCACGTGGACATGCGCGTCCGCCCAATTGACGAACGACCCGTCCATCCAAATTTTTCCTTGTGGCTCAAGCATGGGCAACGAAGACGAGCACGTGAACCATCGAGCGTCGAAATCGAAATATAGCAGCGGGCTGGAAGAAGCGTCAAGCAAACGGGCGTGGCGTGGCCCACTAGCAAGAATGAACCAAGAAGCAGTCTTTCAGGCGGGCATCTGATGGGCACGAATCTGCCCGCTCAGTAAACGGGCGATATGCTTCGCGGCTAACGGACTGACGAGGACAAGATCCAACCCAAAATCATACCCATCCACCCACCGGACCGTCGCTCGTTCAATCTCTATCGGCGGGCCATCGTCCGCAAACGTGACGCGCAGTGCCAAATCGAGGCCTGGCTCAACCGCATGGTCACCTTGGACACGCATCCCCGATTGAGACAGATTGGTCACGACACCTTTCCCGACACATTCCCCACTGAGATAATAGAGAACAAGCCAGGTCGGTATGCGACGATAGGGACGGAGCACAAATCGAGTGCCCCTCGGCTTGGAATGACGAGGCTTCGGTGCTACGGCCATTATTACCTCCGATCCACGAAATGGCTCAACAATAGAAAACAGCATACGCCCAGGAGCCGGAGCAGGATAGCCCACGAATAGGTTAAGGTTAACCCGAAGGAGGGGGCAAGGTTTGCCGGCTAGACCCCATGCCTTTACCTTGACAGGCTTCAAATCCCTATGTTACACAGTCATCTTCTGTAACGGAGACAGGGGCTTATGTACGCAATCATTGAGACAGGCGGCAAGCAGTATCGGGTCGAAACCGGGTCATTGGTCCAAGTGGAATCCCTTCCCGGCGTAGGTCGGAGGGACGATCGAACTCGGCCAGGTTCGGCTGGTCCACGGCGACAAGGGTATAGAGGTCGGACAACCGTTGGTCAAAGGGGCCACCGTCAAAGCTGAGATCATCCACCAAGGCCGAACCCGCTCCATCACCATCTTCAAGAAACAACGGCGCAAGAACTATCGGCGGACCAATGGCCATCGCCAGGGCTTTACCAAATTGCGCATTACCGGTATCGAAACGGCCTAACGAGGATCAGCCATGGCAACAAATAAAGGCGGCGGATCGACTAGAAATGGGCGCGATAGCAATCCGCAATATCTTGGGGTCAAGGCCTACGGTGGAGAGACCGTGAAGGCCGGATCGATTTTGATCCGTCAGCGAGGGACAAAGTTCTTTCCCGGTTTCAATGTGGGCCTCGGCAAAGACCACACCCTCTTCGCCCGCATCACAGGGATCGTGAAGTTCGAGCGCGGCCGCGGACGGCAGAAAATCAGCGTCTACTCCGCGCCCTCGATTTCATAGTACATTCTTTTCCTCTTTTCTCGTCACAGTGTCGTTACCGCGAGGACTCCCGGCATGAGTAGGGGTTCGACGGGATGTGCCTCGCATGTCATGCCCATACAGTCATCACGTTGAAACGGTGCGCCGATGTTTGTCGATGAAGTCCGTATCCATATCAAAGCCGGACGCGGCGGAGACGGCGCATGCAGTTTTCGACGCGAAAAATTCGTGCCGCGTGGCGGACCGGACGGTGGCGATGGCGGCCACGGCGGCAATATCGTGTTTGAAGCGTCGCCTCGCATGACGACGCTCCTCGACCTCCGCTACCAAAAACACTACGAAGCAGAAGTCGGTCGCCAAGGTGGCGCCGCCAACTGCTCCGGAAGAACCGGAGAGGATGTGGTGGTGCCCCTTCCGGTCGGCACTGTCATCTTTGATGATCAGACCGATGAGATGTTGGCCGACCTGGTCACCCCCGGACAGCAGTTCGTGGGAGCTCACGGGGGCCGTGGGGGACGAGGGAATAGCCATTTCGCCACCTCGACCAATCGCGTGCCCACGGAATTTGAAACCGGCACGGAAGGCGAAGAACGGTCGCTGAGGCTTGAGCTGAAACTGTTGGCCGACGTCGGGCTCGTGGGCTTTCCCAATGCCGGAAAATCGACGCTCATTGCCGCAATCTCGGCCGCACGGCCGAAGATCGCCGATTATCCCTTCACCACGCTGACGCCGAATCTGGCGATCGTTCGCTGGGGAGAAAAGGAAAGTTTTGCCGTCGCAGACATTCCCGGAATCATCGAAGGCGCCCACGAAGGAAAGGGACTGGGATTCCAATTTCTTCGGCATATCGAACGCACGTCGTTTTTGCTGCACATGATCGACGTGTCGGAATGGTCTCCCGATGAACCCGTCAAGAGCTTCGAGATCATGCGTCAGGAATTATCCGCCTACGATGAACCGATCACCACACGCCCCTTTGCGGTGGTCGCCACGAAAATCGACGTGGCTGGGGACAGGGCACGCCTGCGAGAGTTGCAGAAGTACTGTACACACCATCGGTATACGTGCCTCCCAATCTCTGCCGCCACGAGAGAAGGATTGACGGAACTCGTCACCTATGTAGGGCAACAGGTGGCGCAGCTTCGAGCCACACCATGCGAGACGAACTCCTAAGACAGGCCACCCGCATCGTCATCAAAATCGGGAGCAGTCTCGTCGCGTCACGAGACACAGGGCTGCGCCCAGAACAGATCGATCGGCTCGCGGATGAAATCGCGGCACTCCGGTCGAGCGGACGTGAGGTCTTGATCGTCTCCTCCGGCGCGATTGTCTCCGGCATCAAGAAATTAGGCCTAAAGGAATACCCCAAGAGCCTCCCCGTGAAGCAGGCGGCCGCGGCGGTCGGCCAAAGCCGGCTCATGTGGGCGTACGAAAAATCGTTTGAGCGGCTCGACGTCAAGGTAGCGCAAATCCTACTCACTCACCACGACCTCGCCGATCGGCGGCGGTTTCTCAATGCACGCCACACCCTGAGTGCGCTGATCGGATTCGGCGTGATCCCCATCATCAACGAAAACGATACGGTCGCCGTGGATGAAATCCGCGTGGGAGACAACGATACCCTGGCTGCCGAGGTGGCCCATCTGGTTGACGCGGAACTGCTGATCATCCTGTCCGATATCGATGGCCTATTTACCGAGGACCCGCGCAAGAACCCCGCGGCCAAGCTGATCCCGTTGATCCCTGACATTACCAAAGAGATCGAGGAACGAGCCGGTGTCTCCACCACGTTCGAAGGAACTGGGGGCATGGCCACGAAAATCCGGGCTGCCAAGAGGGTCAGTGAGTACGGCGTGGCCACCTTGATCTTGAACGGGCAACAAGTCGGCCTCCTCCCACAAGTATTAGCCGGCGGATCAGGCGGCAGCCTCTTTCTCGCAAAGGAACGTCGCTTCACCAGTCGCAAACATTGGATCGCCTTCACCCTCAGGCCGCGGGGGACCCTGACGCTCGACCCCGGAGCCGTCGAGGCGCTAGCCCGACGGGGCAAGAGCCTGTTGGCTTCAGGCATTCTGGACGTCAGCGGTTCGTTCGATACAGGAGATGCAGTTAGTTGCCTCGACCAGGACGGCAAAGAATTCGCCAAAGGACTTGTGAATTTCTCCTCCGACACCTTGGCACGAATCAAAGGGCTCAAAACGATCGAGATCCAGCAGCAGCTCGGTCTGCAGGAATACGAGGAAGTCATCCACCGGGACAACCTCGTAATCCTCTAGACTAGAGTGCTGAGTTATGATGTCACCAGATTCTGAATTTCAGTCCTCAGCACCCAGCACTCAGCACTCTGGCCCTCTTCGTCTCGGCCTCCTTGGCGGCAGTTTCAACCCCATGCACAATGGTCACCTGGCCATCGCGCGCCAGACACGCGAGGCCCTCGGGCTCGACCAGATCCTCTTCATTCCCACGAGTCACCCTCCCCACAAGCCTAACGGCAGTTTGGCACCGGCCCAACACCGCTATGAGATGGTTCGCCTTGCCATCGCCTCAGATCCCTACTTTCGCCATCTCGGATGTGGAAATTCGTCGGCCAGGTAAGTCCTACTCCATCGACACCATTCGCCTGCTGCAGCAGGAATATGGAGCGCAGACCCAGCTCTTTTTCTTGATCGGGCTCGATGCGTTTCTGGATTTCCCCTCCTGGCGTGAGCCCCTGACACTGCTTGAACTCTGCCCGTTCGTCGTCCTCTCCCGACCAGGCCTGTCGTTTCGATCCCTTTCAACCGTGGCACTACTTCCGCCGATCCCACAGTCCTCGCTGGCGGACCTGGATGCAGGACGAATTTCCCAATTCGATGTGCCGCTCGGAAAGCAACGCCTGATCTGTCTCCAGCTACCGCCCTGCGCAGTCTCCGCATCGGACATTCGCGCTCGAATCCGCCGAGGACTCCCGGTGGCAAATCTGTTGCCGCCCTTAGTGGAATCCTATATACTTCAACATCATCTCTACCAAGAGGAGCGCGATCGCACGAACAGCTAGGTCTACGGCCCTCGCCATTGCTCGGGTCATGCTCGATAAGAAGGCCACCGATGCTCTCATCCTCAAGGTTGCGCCGATGAGCACCGTTGCCGACTACCTGGTCATAGGCTCTGCAGATTCGGATCGCCAGGCGAGTGCCATCGCCGATCATATCGACGGCATCCTCTCTCGCTCCGGCTCCAAACCGCTGAGCATCGAAGGCAGGCGGTCCTCGCAGTGGGTTCTGATGGACTTCGGCGATGTCATCGTCCATATTTTCAGGCAGGATGTCCGGAAGCATTATGCGCTCGAACGGCTGTGGGCCGACGCGAAGCGCATCGCCATCCCAGGCGAACCGCCGGCCACAAAACCGGCTGTCACCCCGCGGCCTGTGAAGCGGAAAAAGGCGCCCGCGAAAACAAAGGCCTAGATCGATGCTCCGACTGCTCACCACCATCTTCCTCGTCAGCGCCGGAATCTTCCTCTACAGCTATGCCCGCGAGTTGAATCCTGGGACGGTTGCAGTCCGGACCAGTCCCTCCATCCAGTTCGAACTGAGTCCGGTCACACTCGTCATCTTTTCCATGGCCGTCGGCGCCGTGCTCGTGGCTTTGGCAGTCGGCATGCGGCAAACCGCCCACGTCATCGGCAACTGGCGCAGCACGCGGCTGTTGCGGCGCAAGGAAAAAATCGATGCGCTCCATCGTGAAGGCACACATGCCATCATGTCGAAACGCACCGTCGAAGCCATCGGCCTGTTCGAAAGAGCGCTGGCCATGGACCCAAATCGCGTCGATTCGCTGCTATGGCTGGGAAACATTTACCGCGTGGAAAGCAACTTCGCTGAGGCGATTCGCCTCCATCAGCGAGCGAGTCGCGTCGACGAGCGCAACATCGAAATTCTGCTCGAGTTGGCAAACGACTTGGAGGGCGCCAAGCGCTTTGAGGACGCCTTGCAGACCCTGCACAAGATGCTCAAGATCGAACCGGATAACCTCACCGCGCTCATCCGCAAGCGCGATCTATTGATCAGGCTCGAAAAATGGAGCGAGGCGCTCGAAATCCAACATCGTCTCCTGAAGGCCAACCTGCCTGAGCCGGAACGCCGGGCCGAGGCCCATCTCCTCACCGGCTGCACGTACGAGGTCGGGCGCCAACTGCTGGAACGAGGCCACCCCGATAAGGCACGGCGCTACTTCCGCGGCGCCATAAAGAAAGACCGGACGTTCTTGCCGGCCTACGTCGGCATTGGTGAAATCTTGATCCGGGAAGGCAAGACCAAGCAGGCAGTAGAAATTCTCAAGAAGATCTATGCCAAGACCCGCAACAGCATCATCCTGCACCGCCTCGAAGAACTCTTTCTCGAACAGGGCGAACCCAGCGAAATTATCCGTGTCTATCAGGAGGCCCTCCGGCAAGACCCGAACAATCCAGCACTGCAGTTCTATTTGGGCAAGCTCTACTACCGACTCGAAATGGTCGACGAAGCCTTCGACATCCTCTCGACCGTCGAAGGGATACAGGATCAATTGGTCGATTACCATAAGATCATGGCCAATCTCTATCTGCGCAAGCAGCAGATGGAGCAGGCCGTCGCCGAACTCAAGAAAGCCCTGCATTTCAAGAAACGTGTGGTCGTCCCCTATGTCTGTACTGCCTGCCGGCAAGAATCGACCGAATGGTCGGGGCGCTGCCGCCGCTGTGGGACCTGGAATACATTAGTCGCACTTCCCTTACCGAATGCCGGTCAAGCGGTCCCCGGTCAAGACAGCGGCCCCCTCCCTGTTTCAGCAGTTCCCTATCAGGGCATTGCTTCTCCCTTCGAAACCGTGTAGGTTTTCGGCCAGTGCGGCTGCCTGACGTATTCGCGGTCATCCGCATCGCATTCAATGCAACCTCTACAGATGATGGAGTGTCCCATGGTCGACTATCAGGATTTCGCTGCCAAGGCCTTGCGCGACGAGACGCTGACACGAAGTGAATGCCAGGCCGTGCTCGACACACCAGATGAGCAGTTGCTGGGACTCCTCCAAGCCGCCTTTACCGTCCGATCCCACTATTTCGGCAAGACCGTTCGCCTCCAGATGTTGCAGAACGCCAAGAGCGGTGCCTGCCAGGAAGACTGTCACTACTGTTCCCAATCTGCGATCTCCACCGCCCCCATCGAGCGTTATGGCCTCGTGCCCCAACAGCAAATGATTGACGGCGCCCGACAAGCGGCGGCCTCGAAGGCCCAACGCTATTGCATCGTCATCAGCGGTCGGAGCCCGCTGGATCGGGAAATCGACGAAATCGCCGGGGCCGTGCGTGCCATCAAGCAAGAGATTCCTATTCAGATCTGCTGTTCACTCGGCCTGATGAATGAACAACAAGCCAAGCGACTCAAAGCCGCCGGAGTCGATCGGGTGAACCACAACTTGAATACGAGCGAAGCCTTTCACGCCTCAATCTGCACCACGCATACGTTCCAGGACCGACTCAGCACCATCCGGAGCGCTCGAGCGGCAGGATTGGAAATCTGTTCCGGTGGGATCGTGGGAATGGGAGAGAAGGACGAGGACCTCATCGACCTCGCTATGGCGTTACGCGACGTGAAGCCGGATTCGATACCGCTAAACACGCTGCATCCCGTTGCAGGTACGCCGCTAGAGAACTGCGATCAACTGACTCCGCAACGCTGCTTGAAAGTCCTCTGCCTCTTCCGTTTCCTCCATCCACATACCGAAATCCGCATCGCCGGCGGCCGCGAACACAATCTACGCAGTCTCCAGCCGTTGGCGCTCTATCCAGCCGACTCCGTCTTCGTGAACGGCTACCTCACGACACCAGGCCAGCCTGCCCCCGAGGTCTGGAGCATGATCGAAGATTTGGGCTTCAAGATCGAAGTGGACTACCAGCAGCCGGTTAGTATTTAACTCACACTTCAACCTCTCCTCATTCATCTCGCCCCCCCTCCACTACAAGCTGCCTTGTTGCCCAGCGCACGGGCCAATAGCCGGCCACCAGTGCCGCTGCAAGCGCTAACGCGACGGTCTGAAGCAGCATGTCGATTGAACCTGTCATCTGATTCGTTCTCCCACATGATCGCTCACTGATGACCATGCTGAAACCTCTGTCTTTTAAGGTGGTTATATGCGTTTCGCGTTGACACCTGCCTGATTCTTGCTACAGTTTGAACACGATGCTCACCATGAAATGTCTCGATTGTCAGGAGGACCTTGTTGAGATTCCGACAAGCCATGGTCCGGGGCTCGATGTCTGTTTCTCCGGACACGGACTCTGGCTCGATGTGGGAGAGGTGAATTTTTTCGTGGAGGATTACACCTCGCTGAACCGGGCGATTGGTGACACTGGAGGCGTCGCGGTCAGGACAGAGACACTGTGCCCTCGATGCGGGAATCACATGGAGTCTGAAACGGTAGCTCAAACGTCCTTCCTTAGCTGCGACTCCTGTCGCGGGTGGTGGCTTCCTCACGGAAGCCTCACTCGTCTGAATGAGACGTACCGAGGCGCTGCGGTTCCAATCCAGATACATGAAGCCAAGCTGTACACGCGAGCTGCAGCGAGACATCGTGCACTCAAGGAAACGTTTCGCGATCAACCCAGGTTCAACAAGACACGCTCCAACCCACAGGGCATTTGGTTCTGGGGTCCGTTCTTCGGATTCGCCTTTGTGCTATGTGGGCTCATCCTAGTCGCGGGGATCGGCAAAGCCATGAGAACCACGCAATGGAGCCAGCCACTGGATCAAACTCTGTTGTACTTGGCGGCGGGTACCGTAGGAGGTTTCGGGCTCTCCGTGTACGGATGGATGGTTCATCAACGGAAGCGCTTAATCGAAAGCATTCCGACCTCGACCATTCGTTCTCTGGCTCTGGGGTTGGTCGAGATCAGTGGACAAGCACAGCCCGAGGAGGGCCTCCTCTCCTCGCCCTTCGGTGGGCTTCCCTGTGTGTTCTATTCGTACGCCGTTGAAGAGCGGGTCGGCTCCGAGAAGAATGCACGATGGGAGACGATTGGCAAAGGCACGTCAGAGCAACCCTTCTTTGTGAGCGATACAACCGGACGAGTGCTCATCATGCCCCTTGGCGCCGAGCTTATCTTGCCGGATGAACGCACCTCTCGAAGTAATTGGCTCGGAGAATTGCCCCCCACCACAATCGCCGGATTGAATCGACTGGGAATTTCGACCGAACGCTGGATAGGAAGCAAGACATTACGGTGCCGAGAATCGTTCATCTTACCGGAAGAGCAGGTCTACGTTCTCGGAACGGCCCATGAACACCAAGGTGCGAGAGAGCGCGTCGAGAACTCCGCTCGTATCTACATCGGTAGCAGCCGAGACGATGAATTTATCATCTCGGATCGAAGCGAAAAGGACTTATTGTCCCGATTGCGATGGCAGGTGTTGGCTCTTGGGGTAGGAGGCCTGACACTTGCTGCAACCTGTTTGATCATCATCTTCAAGTACTACCTGACAACAATGTCGTAACAGTTATACCCAAAAGGAGAACACTCATGAATGGCACCTTACTGATCGGAATCCTGCTAGTTATTGGACTGATTGTGCTTGTCGCCTATGTGGTCGGCGTCTACAACATGCTGGTTCGACTCGCCAACAACATCGACAAGGCCTGGTCGAATATCGACGTCATCCTGAAACAACGTCATGATGAGCTTCCCAAGCTTGTCGAAGTCTGTAACAGCTACATGACCCACGAGCGGGAGACACTGGAATCCGTTACCAAAGCCCGCAATGCGTATAGCGCAGGCCTGAATATCAACGACAAGGCACAGGCGGAAAATCAGATCGTCGGTGCCTTAGGAAAACTCTTTGCCGTGGCCGAACAGTATCCAGATCTAAAAGCCAATCAAGAATTCTTAACCATTCAGCAGCGCATATCGGCACTGGAAAGCACCATCGCCGATCGGCGTGAGTTCTATAATGACTCGGTCAACCTTTACAATATCGCCATCGAACAGATCCCTACACTCTGGGTGGCGCAGGAGGTCGGATACACAGCGAGGCCATTGCTGACAGTTGCACCATCTGATCGCAAGGACATGCCGCTCGCTTTTGCCAATCGTACGCGTATGGCGGCATAGGCACACCATCGGCCGATCGGGGTAGTATTGATGTGGTCGTTGCTTGACCTGGCACTTCTGCGCCACGCCCTCCGTAAAGACAACGGCCCAGATTGGACCTCAACTGCGCGCGTCGAACGAGCACCGCCCTGCTTCTCAACTCCACCCTACCCTGAGGAATAGCAACCCCGTTCATTGCCACTGCACGCCTTTCCTTTTTCTTTTTATCAGCAACCCTCCCTGAGTGAGGCCACCCTTGTTGGTCCCACTGCGCCCGTCGAGCGAGCACATTCTGATGGTGCGCGCTCCGGGAGCACAGAACCAACAGGGTTGCCTCACTCCTCTCTTAGCCCCTCCACCACCGGCTGTCGTGCTGCCCAGCGCGCGGGCCAGTAGCCGGCCACCAGGGCAGCCGTGAGTGCGAGTCCTACGGCTTGCAGAATCACTCCGCCTGGGACCGTCATCTGAATCGTCCAGCCAAAGGATTGTTTATTGATCACGTGGATAAGCACCAGGGCGAGGAGCAGGCCTCCCACGACGCCCAGCACGGCCCCGATCAACCCGAGATAGGCCGCTTCCCACAGGACCAATCGCTCCACTTGCCTCGTGCTGGCACCGATAGCCCGCAACGTGGCAAATTCACGTCGTCGCTCCAACACGGCCGTCACCAAGGTATTCACGATGCCGAGCATGGCCACCAATACGGCAATGGCTTCAAGGACATAGGTCAACACGAAGGAGCGGTCGAAGATATCGAGAATCTCTTGCCGCAACTCGCGATTTCGGATCACCAACGGTGGGACCGTCACCCCGTCCAACCCGACGACCTGCGTCACAATCGCCTGCCGAACGTGCTCTGCATCGGCGCCGGCAGCCAGGTAGATGGAAAACACTGTCACCCGGTCGTCGTGCCATTGTCGCTGATACCATGTTCGATCCATCACCATCTTGCCGCCGTCGGTTGCGTAATCGTAAAAGATCCCTTCGACGGATACAGCAGTGCGTCCCGCTGGCGTCGTGATCGTGACCTTCTCCCCCTCGCGAAGCCGCAATCGATTCGCCAACACTTCCGACAGGAGGATGCCTCCGGTTTCGGCGGCTCGCTGCAGGGCCGCGCTCGAATCTCCATGAAGCATCAGATACCGGCTGCGCTGTGCATGGAGCCGAAGGTCTCGTGACACCAACGCCACTGGCTGACCCGCGACGTCTACATACACCTCACGAAGGGTATCGACCGCGGCAATGCCGTCAATGGCCGACAGGGTCGAACGCCAGGTCCCTGGCAAGGCACGTGATGCCTGCCCGGCCTGCTTCCCTTGGAGCCAGGACTGCGGGGCCACGATGAGATCGGCCATCACGGTCTCATCCACCCAGATCTCGACCGTGTCACGAAAACTGCGAACCATGACGGCGACACCGATCATGATCGACAATCCCACCATCAACGCCGACACCGTCACCGCATTCCGGCCCGTATGGCGTGCCGCCTGGTCTGCCGCGATGAGCCGGAGGCTCCCCCCGAGCATCATCGTCTTGCTCTCCTGGCGAGGGCGTCTCATGCCCAACGCCTGGATACAGAGCGGCGCAAGAAAGGAGAGTGCCCCCAAAAGACAGATTGTTGCGAGATAGCCAAAGAGCGGCAGGTCTCCAACCGGGCCCATCAGCGAGCAAAGGCCTGCCAGCACCAACAAGATGAGACTGATCCACCCACACAGGCCTACCCTCAGTTGATGCGTCGATTCATAGTCCCCCGGCGCCAAGGCACGGACCGTCACAGTCCTGCCGGCTTCCACGCTGGGACCCAAGGCTCCCACCATCGAGACCACTGTCCCGAGCAGCATCCCTTTCGCCACTGCCGTGAACGTCAGCATGTCCATCGACAGGGTCAACTCGCCAGATGCGACCGGCGCATAGAGGTCTGTGACCGTTCGGCTCACGAGCGACACTAAAATCCCTGCCAGCCAGACCCCACCAAGACCTCCCAATAGCCCACCAAGAAGACCGAGCAACCCTGCTTCCACGAGAAACAGGCCGGCGACCCGCCGCTCCGTCATGCCGAGGGCGCGATAGATGCCGATCTCTCGCCTCCGTTGCGCCACAGCAAAGGCTATCGTGTTGTAGATCAAGAACATGCCGACGAGCAGCCCGACCCAGCTCATGACTGACAGGTTGAGCTGGAAGGCCCACACCATGTTTTCGACCTGCTTCGTCCGTTGCGCCGGCCGTTGCACGACAAGATGGGGAGGGAGAACCGCACGCACGGAGGCAACGATGTCGTCGAACGGTCGATCCGGCGTCGTCACCAGCTCGATCCGATCCAACCGCCCGATTGATTGAAACAACAGCTGCGCCGCAGCAATATCCATGATGGCAAGGCGATCCCAGAGGGACGAGCGCGCCGCCTCATTATGAATCAGCCCTACGACTCGCAACCGTACGAGACGCCCTCCCACCGTCACCTCGACGATACTACCGACTCCCAGGTTCCAATCGGCAGCAACCTGACGACCAAGATACAGAGCGTCCGGAGCCAGGAGCGCCTCCAGCGCTACCTCGGTGTTAGCTTGCGGTATCTCAAATCCGCGCGTCCCGACCTCCGCGAGTAGATCCAGTCCTAATATCTGAAGGGCCTGGCCACGCGGCTCCCCTTGGGCAACCACTACCGATTCCTCAATGACCGGAGCGGCGCTCACCACTCCCTCGACCGTACGAACGGCCGTGATCGCGGATTCATCCACTCCGAGTTCATGGCCTGCAATTTCCAATGTGGCAGGACCTGCTATCGTCGTGACGCCTTGCTCGAAGGATCGCAGTACTTGAATGTTCGCCGTCCCGATGCCTACGGATGCCAGAACACCCAGTGCCACTCCGGCAATGCTGAGCAGGGCGCGATATGGCCGCTGGAGCGCATGAGCGCGGATCAGGGCGGCATTGAGCATGAGTGGTATAGTCATCTAAGGCCTAGCATGATGTTGAAAAAGTCAGTCTTCTCACCCGCCCAACCCCCGCACGCCAAGACGCGCTTTTCCCCGAGCTTCGTTCTCGCATCGTTCAGACCTTCAACGTACCCCAGAGGGTACGCCTCAGCCCTTCACTCGCTGCGGCCTCGCCGGACGGCCTTTTTGACCATCCTGCGGGGCGCAAGCTCAGAGGACGAATCATGATGAATGAGGGAGCGAGGATGAATCGAATCATTCGGGCCAGTAACGGAGCCCTGCACAAATCAGTAGTTTCGTTTACAGCAATACACACCTTTGCTAGACTCGCGTGAGTCGAGGATGAGAGGTAATTGATGGGCGCACGAACTGCTCTGAACCGAAAAGTCCAGCCGCTGCAAGAAGAGGTCGACGCCGATCTTCTCACGCCTCGGCAGCGTGACATCCTTCGCCTGGTGTCGATCGGGCACACGAACCGTGAGATTGCTGAGGTGCTGGAGATCAGCGTGCGCACGGTCGAAGTGCACCGATTCAACTTGATGCGACGGTTGAATGTGAGAAACGTGGCGCAATTACTCCGACGGGCCCTGCAGCTGGGTCTCCTTGCCAAGACGTTCGGGGCCAAGTAGGTCTATAACCCCTTCAGTTTTCCCCGGCAGTCCTCCAACCTTGTATAGCCCTTCTTGCTGAGCTGTGCCGCCAGCTCCGTTTCCAATCGGCCGAACACGTCCACCCCCTCTTCGACCAACACCGTCCCAATCTGCACGGCCGACGCGCCACAGAGCACATGTTCGAAAGCATCCACGCCATTGACCACGCCGCCGGTCCCGATAATCGGCATTCGCCCCTCGAAGATCTTCCAAAAAGCCCGCACGTTGGCCAGCGCGACCGGCTTGATGATCGTGCCACCCAGTCCGCCGAACCCACCCTTGGGCTTGATGACGACCACCTCGCGCTCCGGATCGACGACGAGCCCGTTGCCGACCGAGTTGATCAGGTTGAGAAAATCGACCCCGCAACGGCCGATCACCTCTCCCATCACTGTATGATGGGCCGGATCGAAATACGGAGGCAACTTGACCCCCATCGGAACCGTGATCACCTTGCGAACCCGCTTCAGCAATCGCTCGGAGGCTTCGGCGTCATATCCAATCTGAGGTTTGCCTGGGATGTTGGGACAAGAGAGATTGACTTCGATCAAGTCGGGCTTCGCCGCATTAATCGTGGCCGCAATCGTCGGGAAATCGTCTTCACAGAGACCCGCCACACTGGCGATGACCGGCTTTCCGAGTGTCTTCAATTCAGGAATGAGCGCGGCGTACGCCTTGTACCCGAGATTCGGCAAGCCCATGGAGTTGATGGATCCGCCGGGAAATCCATAGTACCGGGGTGTCGGATTGCCGTCGCGAGGCTCAACCGTCATCGACTTGGTGACGATGGCCCCGGCACGAGATCGGCCGAGGGCCAGCAGTTCTTCACGGGTGACACAGAGGGCCCCCGAGGCATTCATGAAGCAACTGGGAAATCGCACGCCGGCAATGGAGATCGAAAGATCCATCACGCTACTACCGTGACAGGCTCGTGCTGCGTTCTCGTCACGAGCTGCCCATCCTTCATGGCCCAGACATAATCGGCAGCTTCAGCGGCTGCAGTGCTGTGGGTAACCAACAGTACGGTTTTTCGAAAGCGCTGAACAAGCGACCGAAGGAGGGCGATGATCTCGGCCCCATGCTGGGAATCCAAATTGCCGGTCGGCTCGTCGGCAAGAATGATCTGGGGCTGATGCACGATCGCTCGCGCAATCGCCACACGCTGCTGCTCCCCGCCCGAGAGTTCGCTTGGGCGATGGTGTCGTCGTGCGGTCATCGAGACCAACTCAATCACCTCCTCGACGCGGGCTTGGACCGATGCCCCTCGCTCCCCGCGCAACAACAAGGGAAACGCGACATTCTCCGCTGCCGTCAACCCGGGAACTAAATGAAATGCTTGGAATACAATCCCGACTGTTTCCCGCCTGATCCTCGTCCAATCGTCGCTCGTGAATCGACTGGTCGACCGCCCTTCGAGGAGGATATCCCCCGAGGTCGGCACATCCAATCCGCCAACCAGGTTGAGCAACGTACTCTTCCCGCAGCCGCTGGGACCGATAAACGCACAGAAGTCTCCCTTCGCCACTTCGACCGTGACCCGATCGAGGCCAGTGATGGTATCGCCACCTCGCTCATAGATTTTCGACACCTGGTCGAATCTCACCATATGTGATCTGCTTCTCCATCCGTATCCTGACCCGTAGAATAGACGGGCGGGACGGGTTGATCTGGTTCATCTGGTTTGTTTTGTTCGTCTGGTTAATCTAGTTCAACCAAACAGACCATACAAACAAGACACGCCATCCGTTCTCGCGCGTCACGGCCTGCCCCGCTGGCGGTTTTCTTTCAAGATCCAGCTGCCTTCGTATATCACAACCATTTACAGAGCAACAACCTTGACAGGCGCGGCACATTCCCATAGAAGAAGCGCACACATACGTAGATTGGAGCGCTTCCCCTGCGATGATACGTGAAGACACACAGGATCGACTCATTGGATGGTGCCGTCAGGCCCTCCGGTTTGTGTTGCCGGTCGAATGCCTCACATGTGGTAATTCACTCACCGCTGACCCGGTGCCCTTCTTCTGTACCGCGTGCTGGCAAACTATCCGCCCGCTCCAGCAGCCAGTGTGTGCCCGCTGCGATCAGCCGTTTGTCTCGCCAGCGGCCACGACCTATACACCAGACCATCAGTGTCAACAGTGTCAGGAACGGCCGCCGGCTTTTCAACGAGCCTGGACCCTCTTCCCCTATCTTCCGCCACTACGGGAAGCCATCTGCTCATTCAAATATCGAGGCAAACATACACTGGCACGGCCACTCGCGCGCCTTATGATCAGCGCCCTGCCTAGCGGGATCGATGTCGACGTAATTATCCCTGTGCCCCTACACCCGGCCCGCTTACGAGCGCGTGAATTTAACCAATCGTTGCTGCTGGCCGATCAGCTCAGCCGTCATCTGGCCCGCCCGGTTTCAGCCACAAACCTCGTCAGGATCGCTGCCACCGATCCCCAAACCACATTAACGCGACAGGCACGGTTACGAAATCTGCGGAAAGCATTTGAAATCCGCAGGCCACAGGACCTCGCAGAAAAACGCATCCTCCTCGTGGATGATGTCTTCACCACCGGTACGACACTGAATGAATGCGCGAAGACGCTTACTAAAAGCCGGCACCGGGCCCGTCTTTGCCCTGACGCTGGCCAGAACTGTTGATACGGGCCTGGTGCCGGATCGCTTCTCTGCCGAACAGGCTGCACAGCCCCTGACGACCATAGCAGGATGCTGAAAAAGTCCTCCAGCTTCGTTCTCGCCGTGCTCAGAGGCTCAACGTTGAGTAGGAGTTTCTCGGAGGTCGGAAACGCTGTAGGGGCTTTTCCGTTCGCAAAGATCCATACTAGGGGTGAACGGCCCACACGAAGTGCGGTATGTACCTCCTCGCCTCTTCGCTCGTTGCGGCCTTGCCTGGGACAAGGCGCGTCTCGGCTCGCCATGGTTGGGCGGGTGAGAAGTCTGGCCTTTTTGAGCATCCTGCATGGTATTCTCCCATTATCCCAAACTTATGGGCTAGTGAAATTCTGACGCACCACAATAGTTCTTCCGCAGCCTGATAGGAATATGATCGATGCCGTTGTACGAGTATCGCTGCCTCGACTGTAAGAAACGCAGCACCGTCCTTGTATTGAACCTGGCCAATCAGGCACCGGCAGCCTGCTCCCATTGCGCGAGCGTTCGGGTTGAACGAATCCTGTCTCGATTTGCCTCGCCGAAATCCGAAGAGGCTCGCCTTGAAGCCTTGGCAGATCCCAGCAATCTGGCCGGGCTCGATGAAAATGATCCACAGAGCATGGCCCGATTCATGAAAACAATGGGCGAGGGGTTGGGTGAGGACCTCGGTGACGATCTCTCAGAGGCGATGGAGTCAGACGAGACCGGCTCCATGGAATCGGATAGCACTGACATGCAGTGACAGGCAATGTCATACATTTTCACTTGACAGATCGTTCCAATTTCCCTACCCTGGCAACAGTATCCGAAGCCTCGTGAGGCATATGGATCCCTATCGAACCAGGTTCTCCAATGGCCAAAGAGCCCAAGAGCGAGCTGATGACAGCGGAGGAGACCTGCCGCTATCTCAAGATCACCCCGCGCACGCTCTATCGTTACCTACGGAGTCGCCAGATTCCCGCCTTCAAGCTTGGAAAAGAATGGCGCTTCGTACGCTCGGATCTGGAACAGTGGATACGCGATCGCACCAGAGCCACGCTAGTGTCGTAAAGGACAGGCTACATTGATGTTCGCTGGTGAATACCTGTGCAAAGTGGATGAGAAGGGGCGGTTTATCGTTCCCTCGCCGATCCGTGAGCAGGTCGAGTCGGAGGGACAGGCCGTCGTTTTTCTCAAAGGCCCCGAGGAGTCGACGCTCATCTACTCCATGAAAGAGTGGGAAAAAGTCCTCGAACGGACGAAAGCCACGCTCGATGAAGACCAGAGCCGACTGTTCATGCACTTCGTCGTGTCAGAAGCCGGTACATCAGAGATCGACAAAGCCGGACGCATTCTGATTCCGAGTCGGCTCAGAAAAATTATTCCGTTGGATGAGGACCAGGAAATCATTCTGATCGGCTTGTACCATCGCATGGAGATCTGGAATCCGAGCAAATGGCGTCGTTATATCGCCCAATCTGAAGAGCGATACGAGCAGAACATGTCCAAGATCCTCAATCTCCTGTAAGCTGACGCGCATGCCTACGTTTCGGCGCCCGCCCCGGTTTCCCTCCTCTCCACGGGCCGTTCGCATGATCTCCTACCGGAACCCTGACAAGAAGGCCGCGCTGCCACGTATCGCCTCGAGAACGGCTCCGATCTCCCGCATGCCTGCATCTCCATCATCACACCCACCGACCGAGAGTCATGCGGTAGCCTTGACCCTTCCTGTGCCTCCCAGCGTGAACCATCAATATGCCACAGTGAACGGCCGACGATTAATCTCTTCGGCTGGTCGTGCCTATAAGGCCCAGGTGGGACAACTCGTGTGGCTGAAGTTGGCGCAGTCCGCTCACCGGGCTGCCCTACTTGCACGACTCCAGTCGGAGTGGCTCGCCCTGTCGATCCGGTTCTATTTTACCTCGGCCCTACGACGAGACGTCGATGGCGGGCTCAAGATCGCGCAGGATGCCCTCTGTGAGGGACTCGGCATCAACGACAACCGCATCGTCGAAACCCACCTCTACAAACACATCGATAAGGACAATCCTCGCATCGAAGTGCATTTGACGCCTGCGTCCAGTTCCTAGCAGGATGCTGAAAAAAGTCGCTCTTCTCACCCACCCAACCCCGGCGCGCCGAGACGCACCTTTCACCAAGCGGCGTTCTCGCTTCGCTCAGAAGCTCAACGTTGAGGAGAGACTTCTCGGAGTTCGGAAGCACTGTAGGGACTTTTCCGTTCGCCAAGATCCATCCAACGGGCGAACGGCCCACACGAAGTGCGGTATGTACCTCCTCGTCTCTTCGCTCGCTGCGGCCTTGCTGAACGGCCTTTTTGAGCATCCTGCGGAATTATTCTTCTGTTGTGCCACACGTGCGAACCATCGACGTTCTGGCCTGGCTACATAGTTTTTCCGCAGCCTGCTAGGGCGCCTCGATCCTCGGCGGATCCACAAGACTCCTCATTTTCGCGACGAACCATCATGAATAATGCGGGCTAAGATCTGCGCTTATTCGTACCGGAGCGCTTCGATAGGATTGAGGCGAGCGGCCTTGTTGGCAGGGTACAATCCGAAGAACAGGCCGACCACGAGTGAAAAGAAGAACGCGATCACTGATGACGTCGCCGGAGATGATGGTCGGCCAGCCGGCAATCAGCGTCGTCAATTTCGCCCCGGTAATCCCCAGAACGATACCCAACGCGCCTCCCACCAGGCTCAACGTCATGGCCTCGATCAGGAACTGCATCACGATGTGGTGGCGTTTCGCTCCCACCGCCATGCGGACCCCGATCTCTCTCGTCCGTTCCGTCACGGACACGAGCAAGATATTCATGATGCCGATCCCACCGACTAACAGGGACACGGAGGCAATGGCAAACAACATCATTGTCAAGGTCTCACTGGTGCCTTCTTGGACCTTCCCGATATCGACCTGCGTCCGGATCGTAAAATCGTCGTCCTGTTCTGTCTGAAGCCGATGCCGCGCCCGCAACACCTCTCGAATCTGCTCAGCAGCCATCGGCAAATCCTCGACCTGATCGGTCGAGCCGAACATCGCCCCGACGGACCCGATAAATGACGTCCCGAACACCTTCCGTTCCGCCGTGCTGAAAGGGATGAAAATCACATCGTCTTGGTCGGACCCTTGCGCAGACTGGCCTTTAGGCGCAAGGACTCCAATGACACGGAACGGCACGTTCTTGATGCGAATCACCGCCCCCACCGGCTCTTCGCCTGGCTCAAACAGATTCCCCACGATCGTTTGGCCGATGAGCGCAACTCGGGCGGCACTATCCAAGTCCGTCTGGGTGAAGGGGCCTCCACTCGTAAAGGACCAGTCCCGAATGGTGAGGTAACTCGGTGAGATCCCGTTAATCGGGCCGTTCCAGTTTCGGTTTCCATAGACAATTTGCATGACATCGCGCCTGACCCATCCGGTATCGGCCAGCAAGGGGATGCGCTTTTTCAGGTCCAAGGCGTCGGACACGGTGAGCCTTACGTTGCTCCCCTGACTTCCTCGTACGCCGCTCGCAGAGGTCACCCCGGGAAAGATGATGATGACGTTCGTGCCCATTGTCGCGATCTGCGCTTGCACGGCCCGCTTGGCCCCCTCGCCGATACTCACCATCGCAATGACCGCCGCCACGCCGATGACAATCCCCAACATCGTGAGACCGGCACGCAGCCGATTTCGCGCCAAGATCCGCAGCGCGGTGAGAATCGTGAGCCACACAAACGCCGACATCTATACCTCACTGGGCTGGACGGTGGCCGCGCTTTGGTCGCACGGTCACTTAACACTTGCCCGTCTTTGAGCACGATCGCGCGCGCGGCATAGGCCGCGACATCCACCTCGTGCGTCACCAAAATAATCGTAATCCCTTCATCGCGGTTGAGCGTTTCCAGGATTCTCATAATTTCCCGGCTCGACTGGGTGTCGAGGTTGCCGGTCGGCTCATCGGCAAGGAGCAACGAGGGCGACGTAACCAGCGCCCGCGCGATCGCCACGCGCTGCTGCTGCCCTCCGGACAACTGGGTTGGATAATGGTGCTCTCTGCCCTGCAGCCCCACCCGCCCTAACGCCGCTGCGGCCTGCGCCCGTTGCTCTTTGAGCGAGAGCCCTCGATAGAACAGCGGAAGCTGCGCATTTTCGAGCGCGCTGGTTCTGGGAATGAGATTGAAGCTCTGAAAGACGAACCCGATCTGCTGATTGCGGATACCCGCCAACTGATCGGGCTTCAGGTTGCCCACCTCTATCCCATTCAACCGATAGCGCCCCTTCGTCGGTTGGTCAAGACAGCCCAGAATATTCATCAGGGTGGACTTGCCGGAACCGGAAGACCCCATGATGGCGACGAACTCACCCTGTTCAATCGTGAGGCTCAGGCCGCGCAAGGCTTGGACTTCCATGTCGCCGACCCGATAGACCTTCCACACATCTTCGCATTCGATCAGCGAGCCCATCGGCGTTCCTCGATTCGACTTAGTTTCTTCTCCACCACCTCAAAAGAAACTGGCAGGGTCTGGGTGCCTTCTCCTGCGCGCGTCCAGCGAGCACAGAAAGCTCCCGCACCCTGCCCACGCCCCCTACATCCCACGATTGCGCGAGGAGCCCCGCTGTCCGCCGCTCCCAAATCCTGGAGGCAACTCGCTTCCACTCCGGTCGCCTTTGGGTCGCTCGATCCCCACGACCACCAGCGCGCCTTCAGACAATCCCTCCGACACGATCTCCGTTGCCAACCCATCAGAAATACCCGTTTGGACCTGCATGGATTCCAGTTCTCCGGACGGTCCCTGCTTCCAAATGGTTCGACTAAGCGCCGTGGCCCCCCTGCCGGCTCCTGCCGCCTGCTCTGCTCCCTTCTCTTTGGTCGACTTGCTGCCGAGCGTGGAGCGATCGGCCTGGCCCGCCGTCGGGGGTGTGAATCGCAACGCGGCATTCGGCACTTTGAGCACGGCGTCTCTTTGCGCCACGACGATGGAGACGTTGGCGGTCATCCCCGGCTTCAGTCGGAGATCCTGATTATCGACGTTGACCACGACGTTATAGGTCACCACATTCTGCACATTGATCGGTGCAAGACGAACCTGACGGATCGTGCCGGCAAATTGATACCCCGGGTACGCATCGACCGTGAAGGTCGCCTCTTTCCCTTCGGTGATCCCCCCGATATCTGACTCACTGACGTTGGTGTCGACTTGCATCTTCGTCAGATCGAGCGCGATCAAGAAGAGGTTCGGTGTGGCAAAACTGGCCGCGATCGTTTGACCGACCTCCACATTTCTGGCGACCACAATCCCGTTTACCGGCGAGCGAATGACGGTGTATTTCAAGTCCAACTCTGCGGCACTCAGCGCCGCTTCGGCCTGTTTTACTTGCGCCCCTGCCACGTTCACCTGCGCCTCAGCCGCCTGGAGATTCGTCGCCGCGACGTCGACGTCGTTCTGAGAGACGAACTGCTGCGCCACCAGCGATTTCACCCGATCCAGTTCGCGCTTGCGTTGAGCCAGATCGGTTTTGGCTCTTGCGACATTCGCTTTCGACATTTCAAGATTGCTGGCAGCTTGGTCTCGACGGGCTTTGAACGGCTCGGGATCAATCGCGGCCACGATATCGCCGGCTTTGACCACTGAATTGAAATCGGCATGCAGGCTCTTGATCATGCCGGACACCTGCGTCCCGACCTGAACCGAGACGACAGGATTGATCGTTCCCGTCGCAGTCACGAGCGAAATGACGGGGCCTCGCTCGACTGTGGCGCTCCGATATCGAACCGGGACTTTGCGCTCCCCATTGAAGAAGACGTAGCCTCCGATCGTTAATCCGACGGCCAGGACACCAATGATCATGACGGCACGGCGCATCGACTCGTTCTCCAATTCCCTCGCCGACTTGGAATCCATTGTATCAACAAGGCTGAAGGGAATCACCCTGCTGAAAAGGCCTCAATCCGTCTCCGTAAAGACAAACAGGCCGTCCGCCAATCGGCGGACGGCCTGTCAGGTTTGCCGGACTATGGCTCCGATTAGGGACTGACGCTGATGCGCTCTTTAATCATATCAAAGGTTTCCTTGGGTACTACGTTTTTGGCCACCAATTCGCCCTTCACCCGATACGGACGATTCGTCACAATGCGGTCTGCCACGTCTTTGGAGAGACCAAGCACCAGCACCATATCACCGGCAGACGCCTTATTGACATTCATGGAGGAAGAGATGGCTTCAGGGGCCTTCATCGCCGGTGAAGCAGGTGCGCCTGTGGGAGCGGGACTCAAGGGTGGCACGGAAGGTGCCACGATCCCTGTAACAGAACGTGACTGATCTTTCAACTCTTTCTGATAGCGAGCAACCAGGGACTTGAGCGTTTCGTTATGCTGCTTTACATCCTCGTATTCATGACGCATAGCACGATTCTGGAAGGAAAGCTGCTTCACACGGTCTTCGAGTTCCTTGGTCCGACCCTCGACACTGCCGCGTTCCTTGTCGCGGCCATGTTGAATGCGCTCAAGCTCGTCGTGGGCGACCTGGGCTTCGTTCACAAATTTCACGTTGAGATCCTTGAGCGTCTTTACTTGCTGTTCCAAGGCATTCTTCTGCGCACGTGTCCGCTCCAATTCAACATTCGCCGACTCGACGTCGCCCATCGCTTCCTCATATTTCCTTTGACTGACACAGCCGACCATTGTGACTGCGCCAATCATCACGACCGCCACCATCCACCCTGATTTCATGCGAACCTCCCCTCCCACTGAGCGTGGTTTCTGCAACAGATGTCGGCCACCGCTCTTCATCCAACATGCCTGCCGGTATGAGAAGGTACTACGACACCTATACGTATAATGTTGGGTGTATGCCATGCCTTTCATTTTGTCAACAGATTTGCGGGTCCTCCGTCACCACCGGTCATCATGAGGGTCTGCGGCGAATCGTCTGTCTGCTTGACGGACTGCCGCCACTTTGTGAATATGCCCGAGACTCGCCGTCTGGACGCAACCTATCTCAGAAAGACATCCCATGAACGAATGGGGTCCTGGTCTCGCCACGATCTTGGGTATCGTGGAGGGACTGACAGAGTTTCTACCCGTCTCGTCGACCGGCCACCTAATTCTCGTCGGCCACGTCCTAGGGTTCGAGGGAGATCTCGCTGCCAGCGCCGAGATTTCGATCCAACTTGGCGCCATCCTAGCCGTCATCGCCTATGAACGACACAAGCTCGCGTCCATGATCGGACAAGCCGGCCGGGAGCAGCAGGACATCTCCGCCATGATCCGAACACGTGGGACGACCCCATGGTCGAAAATTCTAATAGCCTCCTGGGCAACTCACCAGAATCTCTGGTTTCTCATCGGACTCGGGCTCGCCTTTTTGCCAGCCGCCGCGATCGGATTCCTTACCCATAGCTGGATCAAAAGCCATCTCTTTACGCCTCAAACCGTTGCTGCCTCCTCCATCGTGGGGGGCTTGATTATTCTCGCTGTGGAAGCGCGTCGCAGCCACGCACAGGTCCACCGGCTCGAACAGGTGAGCTTGATATCGGCGTTCTGGATCGGCGTGGCCCAGTGCGCCTCATTACTCCCCGGCATGTCCCGATCCGGCTCCACGATCATCGGAGGGCTCTTGGTAGGATTGGAGCGGAAAGTCGCGACGGAGTACTCTTTCTTTCTCGCCCTTCCAACCCTCATCGTAGCGACCTGCTATCAAATGTGGAAATCACGGGACGTTTTCCGGCAAGAAGACTATCTTGCACTCGGAATAGGGATGCTGGTATCGTTCGTCGTCGCCTGGATTGTGATCGCGGCCTTTCTCTCGTTTGTGAAGCGGCATACGCTCCGACCGTTTGCCTACTACCGCATCCTTATGGGCATTGTCGTCTTCTATATCTTTGGCTTCTAGGAGGATATCTCACGATGGCTCATTCCCAGTCCGACACTGTACATGTCTTCGACACGTGGGTGAAGGGCACGAAACGGCTGCTGCACTTCGACGTGATGACGACTGATGAGGCGACGGCGCTGACGCTCGCCAAGCAGCATTTGGTAAGCCTTGGGGAGGGCGACATACCGGTTACCGTGAAAGAATGCCAGTTCTGCCACACCGAACCGCTCGTGATGTTTTCCCCCGAGCAGCAGCGCCAATTCCGCGAGCAGGGCGGGTTCATCATCACCCTCTCGACATAGCGGGATGCTGAAAAAGTTCCGCCAGCATCGTTCTCGCATCGTTCAGACCCTCAACGTACCCCAGAGGGTACGCCTCGGCCCTTCACTCGCTGCAGCCTTGCTTGGGCCAAGGCGCGTCTCGGTGCGCCAGGGGTTGGGCGGGTGAGAAGTCTGGTCTTTTTGAGCATCCCGTACGCGGTTTTTCGGTTGTCCAAGACGTGGGGACCATCGGACTTCTGTTCTGCCTAGTTTAGTTTTCCGCAGTCTACAGATGGTCTCTTAGGAAGCAGGCGGGAGTTCTTGCGGCAAGAGCGGCACGTTTTTCTTCTCAAAGGCGAAATGGATGATCAAGAAGACGACCCCCACGCTGATCGCCGAGTCGGCGACATTGAAGGCCGGCCAATGGTAGGAACCCACATAGACATCGAGAAAATCGATCACCTCGCCATACCGTAATCGATCGATCAGATTCCCGATCGCCCCTCCAAGAATCCCGGCAATACTGAGCTGCCCCTTCCAATCTTTCTCCGGCAACCGGAAGAGAATCGTTCCCAGTAGGGCCAGAGCAAACAGCGACGTGACCCCGAAGAACACCATGCGAAATGCATTGCTGCTGCCGGCAAGCAACCCAAAGGCCGCACCGGGATTGCGGATATAGGTCAGGCTGAAGAGATTGGGAATAATCGGAATGGATTCATCCAGCCGCATCGACTGCATGATGGACAGTTTCGTCGCCTGATCGATCGCCACGATCGCGCCGGCGAGCAACGCCAGGAGCAGATAGCGAACGGGCCGTCGCATTACTGCACCGCCTCCACGCAACGGTCGCACAAGGTCGGATGGTCTTTAAAGGTGCCGACTGCCGGTCGATAGTTCCAACAGCGTTCGCACTTTGACCCAGAAGCCTTCACAACATCTATGGCGAGTCCTTCGCCTAGATCGACTAAGAGATGTGCATCAGTAGGAACTTGTTGAACGCCATGCAAATCAACCTGCGACACGATAAACAGCGTTGAGAGAAACGCCTCGTAGGGCTTTAGGAAGGCATATAAGGCTGGACTTGCTTCTTGAGCATACACAATTACCTTGGCTTCCAAGGAAGATCCTATTGTTTTTTCTCTTCGCTTCTCTTCCAACTTCGCCTGCACCTGGCTTCTTACATGCAAGAGATCATCCCATCGCTGTGCAAGTTCTGAATCAGTAAGCCATTGAGGATTAATCTCCGGAAATGGCTGACAGAGTGCACACTAAACATGTGCCCACCTCCGCGAGCAGGCTCAGGCAACATCCGCCAGATCTCGTCCGCTGTGAAACTTAGCACTGGGGCCATGAGCTTTGTCATTGCTACTAATACATCAAGCATTACAGTCTGTGATCCATCGGCGCAATGGGTCGTCCTTCCGGAATGTGTAGAGACGGTCTTTTAAATATCGAGATAGACAGCGCTCAAATCGACGGAGCAGAAGTTGTTCAGTTCATGAAACACGCCGTGAAACTCAAAGTCGTCATAGTCTCGTTTAATCCGATCAATCAGGTTACCTAGCCTAAGTAGCGCCCAGCGATCCAACTCTGGCAACTGCTCATACGGCACGCGATGCATCGTCCGGATCGAAGTCGTACAGATTGCTCAGAAAGAAAACGGCAGGTATTGCGAATCTTGCGATAGGCTTCGATCAGATGGTTCAGGATCTCTGGCGAGATGCGAAGATCCTCGCGATAATCCTGCGCCGAGACCCACAGACGCAGGATTTCTGCGCCCGATTGTTTGATCACGTCCTGCGGCGCGACGACGTTCCCCGCTGATTTGGACATTTTCTTGCCCTGCCCATCGAGGACAAAACCGTGGGTCAGGACTGCCTTGTATGGCGCACGACGATCCGTGACGACGCCTGCCAGTAATGCGCTGTGGAACCAGCCTCGATGCTGGTCCGATCCTTCCAGATACAGGTCAGCCTTCCACCCCCGTGGCTTTAGAACCGCCGCGTAGCTCACAC
The DNA here is from genome assembly GCA_963775905.1 of Nitrospirota bacterium. GTDB lineage: Bacteria > Nitrospirota > Nitrospiria > Nitrospirales > Nitrospiraceae > Palsa-1315. Next base: position 143,349 of record CAVZKI010000010.1, read on the forward strand.
CGGATTCAAACCAGACATCGAGAATGTCTTTCTCTTTTTCAAACGATGAGCCGCCGCACTTCCTACAAATTGTGCCCGCGGGAAGCAACTCGGCCGCCGACCGCTCGAACCAAATGTCGGCTCCCTTTGATTCCATCAAGCCGGCGATGTGCTCGATCACATTGGGATCTGCCAGGACCGTCCGACAGCTCTACACAGGTGAACCCTGGGATCGGCACACCCCACACTCGTTGCCGCGACAAGCACCAATCCGGCCGGTTCTCGATCATCCCGTTGATCCGGTCTCTGCCCCAAGGCGGAATCCACTGGACTTGCTCGATTTCGGCAAGCGCGCTCTTTCCGAAGATCGTTCGTCTCCATCGATACGAACCACTGTTCGGTGGCGCGGAAGATGACAGGATTCTTGCAGCGCCAACAGTGCGGATAGGAGTGGTTCAACGACCCATGCCCAAGCAAACGTCCGTTGGCCTGCAGGAACTCCACAATCTTCGGATTCGCCTTCAACACATGCTGGCCGGCAAATTCTTTCACAACGTCAGTAAACCGCCCGCCGTTGTCGACCGGCGCCAGAATCTCCAACCGTTCACCCGACGAGGCCTTGGCATTGTGCTCAAGGACGAGGATGTAGTCTTCCATGCCGTGACCCGGCGCAATATGGACACAGCCGGTTCCCTGATCGAGGGTCACGAAGTCGCCGAGCAGAATCGGTGACAGGCCGGTGGTCAGGGGCCGTTGCGTCTCGAGCCCTTCGAATCCTTCTCTCCCCTTCTTCACCCCGAACACTCGAGCCCCTTCGAGCCGGCAGGCCTTCATCACGCTCTCAACAAGCTTCTCCGCAACGATCAGCACCTCGTCGCCTACCTGGACAAACGCATAGTCGATATCGCCATGGAGACAGACCGCTTGATTGGCCGGGAGTGTCCATGGCGTGGTCGTCCAGATCACGACGGAGACCAACTTGATACCGGCGGGGAACGAGATGCCGGGGAACGTCTTGCTGAGCACCGTGGGCGACGTGACCAACGGGAACTTCACATAGATCGAGGGAGAGGTATGATCTTCGTATTCGACTTCCGCCTCGGCCAGAGCGGTTTGGTCCGCCGTGCACCAGAGCACCGGCTTCAGTCCCTTATAGACGCCACCCCGCTCCACGAATTTACCGAACTCACGAATGATCGTAGCCTCATAGCCAGGATTCATCGTGAGATAGGGATGCTGCCAATCACCCAAGATGCCGAGTCGCTGAAACTCCTCACGCTGAATCGTGTAAAACTTCTCCGCATACTCCCGGCAGAGCCGGCGGATGGCCGGGGTATCGAGCGTCTTTTTCTTGTCGCCGAGTTCTTTGAGGACTTGATGTTCGATCGGAAGGCCATGGCAATCCCACCCTGGCACATAGGGCACTTGGTAGCCCGCCATCGTCTTCGATTTGATGATGATGTCTTTGAGAATCTTGTTCAGCGCGTGACCGATATGAATGCGGCCATTGGCATAGGGCGGGCCATCGTGCAAGATGTACAGCGGACGGCCTTTCCCCGCCTCCTGAATCTGTTCGTACAACCGTTCCTTCTCCCACGAGGCAAGGAGTTCAGGCTCCCGCTGCGGCAGGTTCGCCTTCATCGGGAAATCGGTTTTCGGCAGATTGAGTGTTGCCTTGTAGTCCATGGCTGTCTGGTCTCTCGAAAACCGTAGAACTGATTGGGATCAAGGTTGGAATATACCGGAATGAAAGGCGAGGCACTAGTCCTTAACTTTGATGCGGGATGGTCAAAAATGTTTCCAGCAAGGCCGCAGCGAGCGAGAGCCCGAGGCGTACCGTTCGAGGTACGTTGAGGTTTGAGCGAGCGAGAACGAAGCCCGGTGAAAGGTGCGTCTCGGCGCACCGGGGCGGGTGGAATCAACCGTTTTCACATCCCGCTAACTGACTGCCATCATGCGGTCCAGCGCAACCTTCGCCCAATGCTTCTCGTCGTCTGGAACGACGATATGGTTCACGACGTGGCCGTCGGCAAGGTTTTCCATCGCCCAGCAGAGATGGGCTCCGTCGATCCGGAACATCGTCGCGCACTGGCAGACTGTGGAGGAGAGGAAGAAGACCTTCTTATCGGTGAGATCACGCTTCAATCGATTGACCAGGTTCAATTCGGTTCCCACCGCCCAGACCGTCCCGGCCGGCGCCGCCGTCACCGTGCGGATAATTAATTCCGTGGACCCGGACAGGTCTGCCCGATTGACGACATCCTCATGACATTCAGGATGGACGATCACCTTCCCAGCCGGATACTGCTTGCGAAAATTGTCCACATGCACGGGCTGGAACATCTGGTGCACACTGCAGTGGCCTTTCCAGAGAATGAGCTTCGCGCGCTGGATCGCCTCACGCGTATTGCCCCCGTTGGGTTGATAGGGGTCCCAGACGATCATCTCTTCTCTCGGCAGCCCCATCTTGTTGGCCGTATTACGACCCAAGTGCTCGTCCGGGAAGAAGAGGATTTTCTCTCGCCTTGCCCAGGACCATTCCATCACCGCCTTCGCGTTGGAGGACGTACAGGTAATCCCGCCATGTTCACCGCAAAAGGCTTTGAGCACCGCGGCAGAGTTCACATAGACCGCCGGCATGACGGTCTCTTCCACGGGAAGCGCTCGTCCCAGGGTCTCCCAACATTGATCGACCTGTTCGATGGCCGCCATGTCCGCCATGGAGCAGCCTGCTGCCATGTCCGGGAGAATCACCGTTTGTTTGGAGCGGCTCAGGATGTCGGCGGTCTCGGCCATGAAGTGAACGCCGCAAAAGACGATATAGGGCCGCTCTGACCGCTCGGCTGCCAGTTTCGAAAGCAGGAGGGAATCCCCTCGAAAGTCCGCATGTTCGATGACTTCATCCCGTTGATAATTATGGCCTAGGATCATGACCCGGTCGCCGAGCACACGTTTAGCCTCAACTGTCCGGCGGAATAGTTCCTCCCCAGGCAGTTGCTGGTAGCGGTGATCGGCTTCGGAAGTGTCGAGACGGTCTGCATAGGTTCCTTGGCGAAATAGCGTACGGCATCATTCTACGTTAGGGTTCCCCTACAATCAATGAACCGGCCGCTGCGAGGAAGTCCTACACAGGCGATGATCCACTCGGTTCGGCCACGGGTAGGCCTAATACCCCGTTGACAACGCAACAGGCCGGCGATACGATTCCCCGTCGAAGCTAGGGGAGCCACACGGCTGAGAGTCCGCCCGAACGGACGACCCTCAGAACCTGACCTGGGTAATACCAGCGTAGGGAAGCGAGAACAACCGGAACTGTTGGTCTCTCTGCCGCACCCCTAAGCATCAGGTGCGGCTTTTTTTATTGTTGACGACTGAGCACAGTTCACGTTTTGGAGAAAGGATCTCCTCATGAGCGACCATACAATCGGCAATGGATCTGCAACTGGTAACGGACACACGTCTGCCGGATCAGCTTTGACGACCACGCCGTTCCCCGCCTCGCGCAAAGTGTACGTGCAGGGGACGCAGGCAGGCGTGCGGGTCCCGATGAGAGAGATCGGCCTGACCGCCACCAAGTCGATGAATGGGGGCACACCCATCGCCAATGAACCAATCACGATCTACGATACCTCCGGCCCCTATACAGACCCGGACGTACAGATCGACGCGCGGTCTGGATTGGCGCCCTATCGACGGAACTGGGTGATCGGCAGGAACGATGTCGTCGAGCTCCCGGATATCTCCTCACATTATGGCCGCCTGCGCGCGGCCGATCCCAAGCTGGACGGGCTCCGGTTTCAACACATTCGCAAGCCGCTGCGAGCCAAACCTGGCATGAATGTGACCCAGATCCACTACGCCAGACAAGGCCTCGTCACACCGGAAATGGAGTTCATTGCGATCCGGGAGAACCAATCTCGCGAAGTGGCGCGCGAACTGGCCTCGCGGAATGGGCACGGCGGCGGGGTCACCCAACACCCGGGCCAGTCATGGGGCGCAAGCATCCCCTCTGTGATCACGCCGGAATTTGTCCGCGATGAAGTCGCCCGTGGCCGCGCGATCATCCCGGCCAATATCAACCATCCGGAAAGCGAACCAATGATCATCGGCCGCAACTTTCTGGTGAAGATCAACTCCAACATCGGCAACTCCGCAGTCGCTTCCTCCATCGAAGAAGAAGTGGAAAAGATGATCTGGTCCATTCGATGGGGCGCCGACACAGTGATGGACCTCTCCACCGGCAAGAACATCCACGAGACCCGCGAATGGATCATCCGAAATTCTCCGGTGCCCATCGGCACCGTACCAATCTATCAAGCGCTGGAAAAAGTCGGAGGCAAGGCCGAAGACCTGACCTGGGAACTGTTTCGCGACACACTGATCGAACAGGCCGAGCAAGGAGTCGACTACTTCACCATCCACGCTGGTGTGCGCCTCGCCTATGTGCCGATGACTGCCACACGCATGACCGGCATCGTGTCCCGAGGCGGGGCTATCCATGCGAAGTGGTGCCTGGCTCATCATGAAGAAAACTTCGCCTACCGCCACTTCGAAGAAATCTGCGACATCATGAAGGCCTACGACGTATCGTTCAGTTTGGGCGACGGGTTGCGCCCCGGATCCATTGCAGACGCCAACGATGAGGCGCAATTCGCCGAGCTGGACACGTTGGGTGAACTCACCAAAATTGCCTGGTACCATGATGTCCAGGTCATGATTGAAGGACCGGGCCACGTGCCCATGCACATGATCCAGGTCAACATGGAAAAACAGCTGACGGCCTGCCAGGAAGCGCCCTTCTATACGCTGGGACCGCTCACGACCGACATCGCGCCGGGCTACGACCACATCACCTCCGGCATCGGCGCAGCCATGATCGGGTGGTTTGGCTGTGCGATGCTCTGCTATGTGACACCCAAGGAACACCTGGGCCTCCCCGACCGCGAAGATGTGAAGACCGGCGTCATCACCTACAAAATCGCCGCCCACGCAGCGGATCTCGCCAAGGGCCATCCGGGCGCGCAGATTCGGGATAACGCGCTCTCAAAAGCCCGCTTCGAGTTTCGCTGGGAAGACCAGTTCAATCTTTCGCTCGATCCGGACACGGCAAGGCTCTTCCACGACGAAACCTTGCCGGACAATGCTGCGAAGGTCTCGCACTTCTGTTCGATGTGCGGCCCTCATTTCTGCTCGATGAAGATCACGCAGGATGTCCGGGACTATGCCGCGCAATTACAGGTGGATGAACACACAGCGATTCAAATCGGCATGAAGGAAAAATCGGAAGAGTTTAAAAAGACCGGCTCCGAGATTTATCGATAAGCGCTGCTCAAAATGGTCATCCGGCAAGGCCGAGGGGAACCAAACCGGAGGCGTACCCTCTGGGGTACGTTGAGGATTTGGATGAGCTGAGAACGAAGCCGGAGACCATTTTCAGCAGCCGTTGAACGGAGAATCAGCATGGGAAAGCCGAAACCAGCCCCATTACGGGAAAGAGATATCACGCGCCAGATCGCGCGTGAATACTACAAGGAGTTCGACCAGCTCATCGAGAGCGATGTGATCATTGTCGGCGCCGGGCCTTCCGGGTTGATCTGCGCCCATGATCTGGCTGCGATGGGATTTCGTACGGTCATCGTCGAGCAGAGCCTCGCCCTTGGCGGCGGCTTTTGGTCGGGCGGCTACCTGATGAACAAGGCCACGATCTGCGAGCCGGCCAATGAGATCCTCGAAGAGATCGGCGTGCCCTGCAAGAAGATCACGGAATGCGAGGGGATGTACATGGTCGACCCCCCGCACGCCACCGGCGCGCTGATTGCGGCGGCGTACAGAGGCGGCGCCAGGATCATGAACCTCACGAGAGTCGTCGACTTAATTCTTCGTCGAGACGGCATTCTCGAAGGCGTGGTGGTCAATAACACGACGGCTGAAATGGCCGGCCATGACATCCTCCACGTGGACCCCATCGCGCTCGAAAGCAAAATCGTAGTGGACGCGACGGGCCACGATGCGGTCGTCGTGGAACTTTTGCACAAACGCAATCTCTACAAAGCCGTGCCCGGCAACGGCGCCATGTGGGTTTCTCGTTCCGAAGAAGAGGTGATGGACCGGACCGGCGAGGTCTATCCCAACTGTTTCGTCATCGGGTTAGCAGTGGCGGCCGTATACGGTACGCCCCGCATGGGACCGGCGTTCGGCTCCATGTTACTCTCAGGACGCTATGGCGCAGAGTTGATCAAAAAGAAACTGAAGAACGAATAGTGATACCCATGCGGTTCCTGCGGCTGATCAAAAAGGTCATCCAGCAAGGCCGCAGGGAGTGCGAACCCGCGAGGCGTACTTCCGAGTACATTGAGTGAGTTCGCACGACTGAGAACGACGCTGGGGACCTTTTTCATCAGCCGCACTATGGATGTTCAAGATTTTTTGATCCAAGGCGAAGGCCACGAAGAGGATAAACGCGAGGCGTGGCAACTCTTTCAACAGGCCTATGAACGCCAGATGAAGGGCGAATTGGAAGAGGCCGTGACGCTCTACAAGAAATCGATAGAGACTCATCCCACTGCCGAGGCCTATACCTTCCTCGGCTGGACCTACAGCTTTATGGGACGGCTCGACGATGCAATCGAGGAATGTCACAAGGCCATCGCGCAAGATCCCGACTTCGGCAACCCCTATAATGACATCGGGGCCTATCTGATCGAAAAGGGTGAACTCGACGAAGCCATTACCTGGTTTCAGAAAGCCCTGCAGGCGAGACGCTATGAGAGCCCGGCCTTCCCCCATCTCAACCTGGGTCGGGTCTACGAGCGCAAGGGCCAATGGACTGAGGCCATCGACTCCTATAAGAAAGCTCTGGCCCTCAATCCCAATTACGCCTTGGCAAAGAAAGCGCTGGGACGATTGATCAGTTCATTGAATTGAACTGGTTTGTCTTGATCACCATGATTCCTAGCTTGGGCCACGCGGTTGAACCGTACTGGTCTCTTTCAACCAAAGAAACGAGAGAAACCAAACAGACCAAATGAACCAGACAAACGAGACAGCCCAGAAAACCATGTTGGTTGGTGTGACAGATATTTTCTTTTACACCAAAGTCCGCGACGCCCTCATGTCGAAGGGTTACCGGATCGAACGAGCTCGAACGCAGCAGGATATCGCCGAAAAGGCCTCGGCCACTAGCCCATCCGCAGTAATTTTGAACATGAACGACGAGACACTGAACGCCTTTCAAGCCCTAGAAACCCTCAAAGCCGATACACGATTGAAGGCCATTCCCATCCTCGCCTTTGCCAATCATGAAGAAGTCGACACGTTTAACAGGGCAAGAGCGCTGGGAGTGACCAAGATTGTCTCGCGCAATGAGTTTTCCGCTCGACTGAGAGACCTGGTCGAAGAGGTAATGTTGAATGTTTAATGCTGAATGTTGAATCTCATTCAACATTGAACATTCACAATTGAACATTTGAATATGAAACACTCACCCATCCACGATCTCCACACGAAGCTTGGTGCGACCTTTGAAGAGGTCGCCGGGTGGGACATGCCAGCTCACTATGGCAAGTGGATTGCGGAATATCAGGCGGTGCGCCAGGCAGTCGGCCTCTCCGACCTCTCGCACCGGGGCAAGATCCGCGTCACCGGCGACGATCGCGTGAAATGGCTGCAGGGCCTCATTAGCAACGACATTCTCCCGCTCCAGCCAGGCCAGGGCCGCTATTCGAGCTTTCTCACGCACAAGGGTAAGATGCTCGGCTACTTTCGTGTCTATACCCTGTCTGACAGCCTGTGGGTGGAAGACGTCGGCGAAGTCGGCGACGCCACCTTCCAAGCCCTCCGAAAGTTTCTTCTCTACGGCATCAAAGCAAAGATGGAGAACTGTGCGGAATCCTGGGGACTATTGCTTGTCAGCGGGCCCAAGGCCTGCGCGACTGTCAGCGCCGCCTTCGGCGTCGAAATGAGCGACCTCAAGCCAGTGAGTGCCATTTCAGCTAAAATCGGCGGCCATGCCTCGCTCGTCCTGCGTACAGAAGAAACCGGAGAGGATGACCTAGAGATATTACTGCCTGCTGACGCCCTCAGCACGGCCTGGGAGCGACTCATGGAGGCAGGTGCGACATACGGCATCAAGGCAGTCGGCGGTCACGCTCGTGAGGCCCTACGCATCGAAGCAGGGCTGCCGAAGGCCGGGCCGGACCTCAACGAAGAGATCGTCCCACCAGAAGCGAATCTGGAAGGGAAAGCGTTCAGCTTGAATAAGGGCTGCTATCCCGGGCAGGAAGTCGTGGCGAGGATGGACACTTACGGCAACGTACGGCGGCACTTAGTCGGGCTCGTCATGAATGGCTCGATCATCCCGCTGAGGGGTGCCAAGATATTCAGCGGGGACCGGGAGGTCGGCTGGGTCAGCAGCGCCACGGACTCCCCACAGCTCAAGGCCCCTATCGCCCTGGCATTCCCACTCCGGGACTTTTCAGCCCCTGGCACCAAGCTCACCATCTGAAGTCGATGGTGCGCGTCACGACGCGACGGTCAAGGCGCTCCCCTTCTACCGCCGCGCCTAGCAGAACGCTGAAAAAGCCCGCCAGCTTCGTTCTCGCATCGTTCAGACCCTCAACGTACCCCTGAGGGTACGCCTCGCATCTTCACGCGTTGCGGCCTCGCTGGACGGATTTTTTGAGCATCCTGCGGATCACTATTTCTCCGGGTTCCGGACCGCCGACACGGCGCTCGCGAAAGCCAACAAGCTCTTCCGCTCGTCATCTTCAAGCGCCAGCAAGAGGTGGGCCTCCTCGGCATGCATCAGGCGAAGACTCAGGAACGGTTCCTCACGGCGTTTTTCTTTATTGTCCCACATCGCATCGATCACCTGAACTTTGTCCAGTTGCCCGACCGACACCACGTCGTAGCGAAAATACGAATCGCCAATGACCATGTCGAACAGCACGTTACCGGCAGTGAGAAGCACTAGATTAAAGCGCCCCTGATCTTCATAGCCTTCCGGCAAAAACTTGTTGATGTGGCAGAGCGCGACTTTGCGATCCCCTAAAGCTGCGCGGATTTTCTCCTTTAACGCTGGGTAATCGATCTGCATGGCCTTTTCATCAGGCCCCGTCGCCGCCGCGGCGGCATTTTGAGCCTTTTGAAAAACCTCATCCACTGACATCAACCCTGCCATGTGTGTAGTCCTTTCACCCGAGCACTGTTAACTCGCAGTATGTCTGGCCTTCACGGCCCTGGCGACGCCGACCAATCCAAGGCCGGCCCACGCAAACTCTAAGAAAATGAATCCGACCCGCTGATCCTCAATCGCCACAATCCCCAGCAGCAACGACCCGACGATGTTCAACACGAGGTATCCCGCGTTCAGTTCACGCCAGACCCCGCCCTGAATCAGACCATAGGCCGACAGCACCATCAGCGCGCCTAGGACGGAAATCAGCTGCAACAGCATCAAGAACCTCGTAGCAGGATGCTGAAAAAGTCCGCCAGCTTTGTTCTCGCATCGCTCAGAGGCTCAACGTACCGAAGCGTACGCCTCTCCTCTTCGCTCGCTGCGGCCGCGCTGGACGGCCATTTTGAGCATCCTGCGAGCCATTCTTGCACCATCACCACTCGCGAGATCACAGTGGGTGTTGAGCACAAACTGAGTTCTCCCGTAATCTGCTAGATCTTACACACATGCGCACAACGAATACGTACCGTAACTGGCCACCCGTCCAGATTTCAAGAGGACTTTCGCAGAAGACCCCGGTCACCTGGCGGGCAGATGGTGGGAAAACCGCGTGGCACCGGCCTCGTCGAGGACTGTGACGTCGAAGTGAGGACTTGGTGACTCGAACGAGACCAAAATTGAAGTACCCTCCTTCATTGATCAATGTGGTCGGGCGTAATCCCGCACTGGGCGGCGTCAGTGGACCAGGCGCGGCGGACAACGGACCAACCATAAACTCATGGAAGTCAGGAGTCCCGTCACCGTTCGGATCGTACGCATTCGCTTGCACATAGTGGACATCGCCGGCCAGAAACACCACGTTCTTCACCCTCCGACCAAGAATGCGGTCCACAATCACCTGCCGCTCCCGTTCAAACCCTGGGATGCCAGGCCCTCCGGCCCAGCCATCATTCCCCGAAACACCGGCGACGCCTCCCTTCGGAATGGACAGCGGCACCGTGGTCACAATCACTTTCCACGTCGCGGTTGACTCGGTGAGCCCGCTCAGCAACCATTGAAGCTGCCTTTCTCCCAACATCGTCTTCGCCGGGCCATCCTGATCGGCATTGCGGCTCCGATACTGCCGCGTATCGAGGATGAACACTTCGAGATCTGCCCCGGCACGCACCGTTCGATAGAGCCGATGGGGATCGTCAGGCGCCACGCGGATCGGCCAATACTCGCGCAAGGCCTGACGCCCGACCGGCATCTGGCTGTCGAAGGGCCCTGCAAAGTCGTTCCGCACTTCGTGATCGTCCCAGATGGCATAGACTGGAGTATTCTCCAAAAACCGGCGCAGCGCCTCCGCACCCCGTTGGTCGCGATGACGAGCACGATACTCGGCCAGGGTCGTCGCTCGAAAGTCAGCACCCGGCTCGTTCGGAGGCGACGGGCACAAACCGTCGGCGTACATCATATCGCCGAGAAACAAGAAGAAATCGAGTTGCTGGGTGCGCATCACATCGAAGATGGGATATCCGGCAGCGCCACGCCTGCAACGCCCCTGGCCACCCAGATCGCCGCTCCATGCAAAGGTCACCGGGGCCGAATTCGCGGCATCCGGCAAGGTCGTGAACTCCCCGCGCGCCGCAAGGGTCAGCGCCTCTCCTTGCGCTTGGCCGACCAATACGTGATAGCGATAGCGCGTCGCGGAGGCGAGGCCATCCAGGGGAATCGTCAAGGTGTAGTCGCGGTCGGCACCCGTGACGAATACCTCCGTTCGAGCAGCCGGCGATCGGATCGTCGCCATCTTCGACATGAGTTCCCAAGCCGCAACCGAAGCCCATTCAATTTGCACCGCCTGAGGCCCCTCTGTCCTGAGCCACAACAGCGCCGATTGGCTCGTGACGTCTCCGACCGCAATGCCTTGAGGTAGCGGATTCGTCGAGGCGGTAGCCGTCTCGGCAAAGGGACTCCCTGGAGGAAGCCCCTCACGGGATGCGGACACGCAGCTGAATACAGTGGGTATCGAGGCAAGGAGAAGGAAGAGCAGACAGAACTGATGCATCGTATGGAGTGGCTTACCGGAACGGGGTCACGCGTCAAGCAGTTGAAAATCAGCTCCGCCGTCCTGCATACTATTGTACGGAGACGGAGCATAAGATGCACGATCTGACCTGCATGATTAAAGGCTGCCAAGCGAAAGTCTATGCCCCAGCCGGAACGCACAGCATCTGCCGGGAGCACTTTCTCAGCTATCTCACCTGGCGTCGCCGCAAAGGCCCGCAGATGTTCATGAAGTATGCAGGGATGACGATGGAAGAACGAGACCCCCTCGTCGCCGAGTGGGCCAACACCATCCGCGTCGAAGAAGTCCCCACCGCCTCAGCACCAAAAACCTAACGCCCCACGCCATCACACAAGAAAACGGTTCCTGCCACACTATTCCCTCGGTCTATCCCTTAGTGCCGCGCATGCTACTGTATGGTTCCAATCCGAAGTCGAAGGAGAACTGAAGTGAGCTTCGATATAGTGGCGCTTCATGTAGGACGAGTTACGGAAGAGACTAAATATTCCGCATTGCGAGAATCCTAACAGCAATAAATGTCCAAAGAAGACCTTGAGAAAGACGGAATATCCCCATCGTGTGCGATAGAGCACGCCAAACCCAGTCGTCACATAGAAAATCACTGAGGTCGGATCCAGGAAGGCACAGTACAGCACTCGTGACTCGGGTTGAGGTTGGAGCTTACAATGGTGAGCTCGGGTTGAACAAAAAAGAACTCCGCCCCCTCACACGAGGCCAATTACCCCACCCACAAGGAGAACTGCACCGAATATTGTGATTGGTCTCATGTCATCTGTCATGGCATGAGAGTGCCGATTAGAAACGGCGTCCGATGGGAGAAGCGTACGTGGTTATGTTGGTATAAGAATACCCTAGGCCTGTGCCAGGAGGGGTAATGGGCTGAGACGGTTCCTCTTTCCACTGCGCGCGTCGAACGAGCACCTTCTGAGCGTGCGCGTTCCGCGAGCACAGAGAGAGGACCGTCTCAGCCCACCACCGCCGACCCGTGATGAAGAATCAACAACCACTCATCTCAGACCCGTTCGAAGAGATTCACAATTCGCCGTTTCTTCTCCCACTAGTTTTATTGCACTAGCGGTCAACTCTCGACTTCCAATAGCCGGGACGGCGGCTTTGGTGTGCGACAGCCTCGATGCATAGAATATCGGCTGTGACACTGTAGTACAGGGTGAAGGGGAAGCGAGTCAGAATGAACTTTCGAAGATCGGGATCGGCGGGAGGTCCGATCTCAGGTTGATCGAGCAACAGGTCTGTTACGTAACGAATCTCGGATTCAAAACGTTCGCCCAAACCTGGGACTTGTTTATCGTAGTACCCGGCGGCTTCGATGAGTTCCAACTCCGCTTCGGGGTGGAACTCCAGTCTCATTTCTTGAGGCGGGCGCGAAGGTTTTGAAAGACACGTTGGGCGGGTACCGGCTTCACTTTTCCTTCAACGATCTCACGATGACGTCGTTGTGCCTCTATTAACCAGGCACGATCGATATCGGCGTCAGCCGGACCATCGAGCTCTCCAATCAGGGAGCGAATTAATTCGGTTTTATCTTCGAGACTCAGCGATCGAATCTTGGCTTCAATCTCAGCGACATTGGTTGACATGGCGCCCTCCGTGCTACCCGCTCTTGAGCTAAACTGATCTGACTCTAGCCAGAGAGTCCTGAGTTGTCAATGACTTCCCTACCCATTTCTTTTCTTCCTCTCTCCCCCACCCCTAAAACAATGGGCTGAGACGGTTCCGCTCTCAACTGCGCGCATCGAACGCGCCTACTTTCCCCCTAACACTCTAACAAAGGGGTAGGGCCTGGGTGTGTTTCGATTGCGCGCATTGAGGGAGCACCGCCCATAATTTCACTATTCAATCATTCTTGCGTGCGCACTCAGCGAGCACGGAAACACCCCCAGGCCCTACCCCATCACCGCCGAACCATGATGATGAATCATCAACCACTCATCCCCGATACGCTCGAAGAGATTCGTGGCTAACACCTTTGCCTGCTGCGGTTCGTCAGATTGATGGGTAGTAATGTTCTCCACGCAGACGACCCAGGCCATATCGCCAGCCACCTGCACCATCACGTCGGTGAGCTCGAACGTCATAGAAAAGGTATTATTGAAGATCAAGATCCAGGAGTCGCGCACGAGCGGCCAGCCCGACCGCAACGTCCAGCCGGGATGGATGCAGGTCACATAATCCTGGTGCGCCCAAATTTCATCCATCTCGCCGATGTCGAGGTTGCCAAACGCGGCATAGAACGCGTGGTTCGCCTTGTTCACTTCTTCGATGCGCTCCTCCAGCATGCGCGGCTCCTTTTCTGAAAACGAGCCGTATCATACTGCAATCAAAGAGACGAGGGCGAGGGGGAGCGATGCGCGCGAGAAGGATAACCCAGCTTTTCCCTTTTAGGGATAGGGAAGGTCGAACGAACTCGATCTTCGCAGGCTGCTCAAAAAGGCCGTCCAGCAATTCGTGAAACGTTAATCGTTAAACCGTAAAAGTTAAAAGGTTTCGGAATAAGAACACTGGGCATCCCTGCATTTCGCCTTTCACGAGCTCGCCCCTTACCCCTCACACTTCACTAGCTTGCGAGCCGGGATGTTTGCCGATCTACCACCCAAACTCCGGCCAGGATCAGCGCGATGCCGAGGATTTCACTCGTGCCCACTGGTTCTTTCAACAGCACCGCAGACAGGACGACGGCGGCCACAGGAGTCAGATTGCCAAGGACGGAAGCGCGTGAAGGCCCGATTCCCTTCACACCGTAGAGCCAAGCCTGTTGCGCGATGGCCGTGGCGAACAGAACCAAATACCCCAGCGCCATCCAGTCCGCCGGCGTCACGGACCCGAGTCCCGCATCCAGCATCTTGCGATCTGTCCACAGCAGAGGAATTTGGAGGACGGTGGCGACGAGCAGCGTCGCCCAATTAACGGTTAACGCCGAGTGACGCTCCATGAGCTTCCGGCTGCCGATACTGTAGAGAGCCCAGCTCACCACGCCGAGAAAGACCAGCAGGCTGCCGAGCAGCGGCTGATCGCCCGCGGCCTGGAACCCCGCCACGGAGACCAACCCCACCCCTGCGAAGGACAGGAGACCGCCCGCCCACACGGCACGCAACGGGACATCATGAATCAACAGCGCCGAGAGCAGCGCGGTCACCACCGGACTCGATCCGATGATCACTCCGCCCACGGCTCCGCTCACATACTTGAGCCCCATGAGAATGAGTAGGTGGTTGCCCAACACGCCGAGCCCGAGCAGACCCAGCATACGCACATCCGCCTTGGTCAACTTGGCCAAGGTGCCTTCCTGCCACCACCAGGTGGTCAAGAGAATCGCCAACCCGCCAATGTCCCGCAAAACCGAGGCTTCAACAGCTGAGAATCCACTCAGGGCCAGCTTCTGGGCCACGATCGAGCCGCCCCAGAGCACGGCGGCAGCGATGATCGCACCATAAGCCAGACGGCTTGTCTGAGGTGTCATAGGCAGTAGTTACAGCCCTTGTTAACGGGCGTCAAGCAGTTTGCATTCATCACTGGGGTCTAATCACCAAGACTCCATCCCGGATCGTCACCAGCACCGCTGTGACACGCGAATCAGCTGCGACCACTCGATTCAGCTCCTGAATGGCCGCCGTCTTCTCATCAGGAGGCGGCTGTTTCAGCACATCACCATCCCAGAGCACATTATCGATCAGAATCACCCCATGCGGCGACACAAGATCGAGCGCCCGCCGGTAGTAATTCACATAGTTGAATTTGTCAGCGTCAATGAAGATCAGATCGAACGGTCCCTTGAGACCCCGCATCGTATCGAGCGCCGGCCCCATGCGGATCTCGATCTTCTTACCAATCGGTGATCGCGCAAAATACTGGCGCGCGAGAGCGGCTGACTCCTCATTGATCTCACACGTAAGCACCGTCCCGTCTGCCGGTAGCGCTTCCGCAAAACAGAACGCGCTATAGCCGGTGAACATGCCGATCTCCAGCACGCTGGTTGCCCGCACCAGCTGCGTCATCATCTTCAGAAAGGCCCCTTCGAGCGGCCCGACGATCATCTGGGGTGACTCCATGCGCCGTTGAGTCTCTTCCCGTAAGGCCCGACAGAGCTCCGACTCCGCCATGGAGTGGGCCTGGGCATAGGTCTCGATGTCAGCCGCGACAAGTCTATTCATCGTTTTTGGGAGATCATGGGTTTGAAAAAGGATGATTCGTTGCGTACACTACCTAAGGGGATACAGATCGGCGCGATCATAGCATGACGGTTCCTGGAGGAAATACTCTACTGTGAAAACCCTGAAGACTGTGGAAGCCTTGTCGACCAGACTCTTGGAGGTCCAACGCATTAACAGCGCGGCTGCGCTCCTCTCGTGGGATCAGGAGACCCACATGCCGGCCGGCGGAGGCGAGGCCCGCGCCGAGCAGATTTCTACGCTCCAGGGCATTGCACATCAGAAGTTCGTCTCGCCGGAGATTGAAGGATTGCTCGCCACCTGGGTCGATCCAGAGTCCGGTGCGATCCGTGAAACCCCCGGGGATGGTTGGGACGAGCCCACTCGATCGTTGCTCCGCGAAGTGTGGCGTGACTATAGCCGTGCGAAAAAGCTTCCCTCTGATTTTGTCATGACGCTCAGCCGGGAATGTTCGCTGGCGCAGCAAGTGTGGGTCGAGGCAAAAGAACATCACTCCTTCTCGCAATTTCTCCCAAATCTCCGTACGGTCCTGTCGCTCAAGCGAGAAGAGGCCGAGTACCTCGGCTACCGAGACTCGCCGTACAATGCCCTGCTCGATGTGTACGAACCAGGCTCCACCATCGCGGCATTGCGCCCGTTGTTCGCGCAAGTCAAGGAACGTCTCGTGCCGCTGCTCAAAAAAATTCAGCAGAGCTCGGTTCAAATCGACGATGCGATTTTATTTCATACCTACGATCAGGCGCGCCAGCTGGAGTTCGGCCGGATGATCTTGATCGCTATGGGCTACGACTTCGAACGAGGGCGTCTCGACCTGTCGGCGCACCCCTTCACGACGTCATTCCATCCGACGGACGTGCGCGTCACGACCCGTGTGCACGAACACGATCTCCAATCCTGCCTGTTCAGTTGTATCCATGAAGGCGGACACGGGCTGTACGATCAGGGGCTCGACCCCCGCTACTTCGGTACACCGCTGGGCGATTCGGTCTCACTCGGCATTCATGAAAGCCAATCGCGCATGTGGGAAAACTGCGTGGGCCGGTCGCGATCGTTCTGGCGCTTCTTTTACCCCATGCTGCAGCAAACCTTTCATCATCAATTGCGTGCCCTCGATGGGGAACAATTCTACGCGGCCATCAATCGCGTGAGGCCGTCGCTGATTCGGGTCGAGGCCGATGAGCTCACCTACAATCTCCACGTCATGCTGCGGTTCGAAATCGAGCAGGATCTAATCGAAGGCCGGACGCGCCCGGAGGACCTGCCGGAGATCTGGAACCAGAAAATGGAGGAATACCTGGGCATCGTCCCCTCCAACGATGCGGAAGGCGTGCTACAAGACGTGCACTGGTCGTTAGGCGCCTTCGGCTATTTCCCGACGTACACGCTCGGAAATCTCTACTCCGTTCAATTCTATGAGCAGGCCAAACTGGAGATCCCGCATCTGGAGGATGAAATTGCGGCAGGACAACTGATGGTGCTGCAACGTTGGCTCGGACAAAAGATTCATCGTTGGGGCCGGATGTTCACGCCGGATCACCTCTCCCAACGAGTCACTGGGAAGAGCCTCGACCCTGAACCGTTCTTAACTTATGTTGAGAAAAAATACGGCGAGCTCTACCACCTCTAGCGGGTTGAGTGAACGTCGATGGTTCGCACGTGCGGCAGGAAAGACAACATTCCGCAGGCCGCTCAAAAAGGCCATCCAGCAAGGCCACAGCCGATGAAAGCACCGGAGGCGTAGCCTCTGGGCTACGTTGAGGATGCTTTCGAGGCGAGAACGCCGCTGGCGGACTTTTTCAGCAGCCTGCGAGGCGATAGGCTAATATCCCATCGCCAGATTGAGCCTAGCCAGGGTCGCGGCGGACAATGTGAACTCCGCCTGCACCTCGATGCGAGACGGCACTAAGAGCGTCGTGTGAAAGACAATATCGCGGATCGGGATCTTGAACTCCGGTTGCTGCGGGGTACTCAATTCGACTGACTCGACCGACTGGGTGATCATCCCGCTGTCCTGCGGACCATAGGCCGTCACCACTGCCTTCAGAATCTCCGCGACCTTCTCGTTCGTTTCAACCCCCTCAATATCTTTCTCCAGCAACGGAATGACCTCTTCCTGTGCCTGGTCCGACAGCGTGAAGTTTTCAACTCGTTCTTTCCGGCGCAGCGACATCAGGTCGTTATCGAGATCCTTGCTGAAGGCCCCATAGGCAAACCGAAAGAATTCAAAGTGAAAGCCTTTAACGCCCTTGCCGAACATCTGCAACTCGCACAAAAAGCACAGTTGCTGCAGCTTTACGTCGCTGAGCAGCCCGTGGGGATCCGCCAGATGCAGGACATAGAGCAGGAGGGCCCGGTCGACCGTAATCTGATTGGGTTTCCGCATGCCGGTAGTACTTCCATCGTGGCGCCTTTTTTCTGAAGGGAGTACTATAGACAGCCCCTGAGATCTCCGTCAATTCCTCCATCTGTGCTGCTCACGCGCGCCCCCCTTGACCAGTTGGGCAGTTTCGTCTTTAATGAAACCCTATCGGAGGCCCGTCATGGCAACTAAGCATGTGCAGGAAATGGCTGCCCTGAAGGAGCACCTGGGCAAGCATCAGCTCAAGCTCACCCGTCAACGTGAAATGATTCTGAGCGCGTTCCTCCGGCAAGAGCACATTACCGCGGAGGCCATGTATCACCAGCTTGCTAAGGCCGATCCTCACCTTGGACTCGCGACAATCTACCGAACGCTCAATCTGTTCTGCGATGCCGGCCTCGCACAAGCCCGGCACTTCGGCTCTCAGACGAAGTACGACAACGTCTCGCACAAAGGCCACCACGATCACCTCATCTGCACCGGCTGCGAGAAGATTGTGGAATTTGAGAACGAGGAAATTGAGCGGCTCCAAGAAGAAGTGGCCGCCCGGAACGGATTTACCATCAAGACCCACCGACTTGAGCTCTACGGCCTCTGTTCTCGCTGCCGTCATTGACGAACCCGCCTTATTTTAGTATGATTTTGAGACAGCTTATCAATTTCAATTCCATAAGGACCTCTTCATGTCATTCGTATGCTCCCTGCCCATATTGCGCCGGACGATTCTCTCAGGTCTCGTTCTGCTCTTCGCCGTCGGGTTCTTTGTGTCCTCCGCCCCAGCCACCGACCAACTCACGATCTACTCCGGTCGCGGAGAACGACTCATCAAGCCGGTGCTCGACGCCTTTACGGCAAGTACCGGCATTCAAATCGAGCTGTTGTCGTCCGGGACGACAGAATTGGTCAATCGACTAAAGGCTGAAGGTGATCGCACGCCGGCAGATCTCCTGATCACGAACGACGCCGGCAGCTTGGAACTGGCCCGAACAGCCGGCCTCCTCCGCCCATTGAATATGCGGGAAGTTGAACGAGCCATTCCGGCACAGTTTCGCGCACCGGACAATGCCTGGGTGGGGCTCTCAGGGCGATTCTGGATCGTGGTGTACAACCACACGATGGTGAAACCAGATCAGGTGAAGTCGCTCCTCGACCTCGCCGATCCAAAATGGAAAGATAAGATTGCGATTCCGAATTCCGGCAGCGAGTATCTGCAAGCAGGCGTGTCGGTCATTCGCGCCACGTACGGAGACGAGAAGACCAGGCAGTTCCTGCAAGGACTCAAAACCAATGCGGACAACCAGGTCTACCAGAAAAGCTCGCAGATCGTGGATGCCGTCGCCAAGGGGCAAGTCGCGCTGGGTATCGTGAATCACTACTACGTGTACCGTCATCTGGCCGCTCAACCAGGAGCGCCGATCGCGGTGTTGATGCCGGATCAGCAAGAGGGTGGCATGGGGGCGATCATGAACGTCGCCGGCGTCGGCGTCGTCAAGTCGACCAAGCACCTCGACAGCGCCAAGCTGCTCGTAGAGTTCTTAGTCGCTCAAGCGGGGCAGAAATTATTTGCGGATCTCGACAAGGAATATCCCCTCCACCAGGACGTGAAGGCGGACCCGGCACTCGTGGAACGGAAGAGTTTCCGCGCGGCCCTGGTCCCCCTCTCCAAGCTGGCCGAACTGCGCGAGCCGACCCTCACCTTGATCGAACAAGTGGGTCTCCGGTAACTCGAAGGGATCCACCGTGAGTACGATTCGCCAACAACTTGCTTCGCCGCTGCAACTCGTCGTCCTGGCGACTGCCGGAATTATCCTGCTGCCCCTCGGCTATGTCACTGCACAAGCCCTCTCGGCCGATCCGGCCGTCTGGAACCGCCTATGGGCGACCCGCATTCCCGAGTTGCTGTTCAACACCATCTCGCTGGCCGCCAGCGTGGGAGTCATCACGCTGGTCCTGGGCGTTTCGACCGCATGGCTGATCACACGCGTGGAATTTCCCGGTCGCCGGCTGTGGGAAGGCGCTTTGGTCCTTCCGTTGGCGATGCCGACCTACGTGCTGGCCTATGTCTACTCCTACCTATTGGGATTCGGCGGCCCCGTCGAGCATCTCTGGCAACTGGTGGCCGGTCCCCAAGCGAGAATCTTTTCTCCCCATAGTTATTGGGGTGCGACGCTCGTCATGGCGTTGGATACGTTTCCCTTCGTCTATCTCCTGAGCCGCAGTGCCCTCCTCAGTATGAACGTGTCGTTCGAAGAAGTGGCACGGGCCAGCGGCGTCTCCCGGCTCTCGACCCTCTGGCGCGTGACGCTGCCGCTGATGCGCCCCTCGATTGCCGCCGGGGTCGCACTTGTCATTTTGTACGTCGTGTCGGACTTTGGTGCGGTATCATTGCTTCGCTACCAGACGCTCACCTATGCCGTGTTCCAGCAGATGACTGGACGATCCGACAATACCGCGGCGAGCATCTTGAGCATCCTGCTGGTCGGGCTCGCGCTGATTTTCCTGATCACTGAACGGTGGTTCCGACAACGGAGCCGGTTTTACCAGACCACCGGCCACTACCGCGTTCCGCCACGGCATCAATGTGGCTGGCTCGGCACCGGCACCGTCACCGGTTACCTCGGACTGATCGTCGGCGCGGCCTTCGCACTGCCAGCCTCGCTATTGGTTCAATGGAGCCTGTCGCCCGAGGCGCAGGCAACGCTCGACAGCCGGTTCTTCGGGTTCGTCTGGAACAGTGGAATCCTGGCCGCCAGTGCCGCCACGGGCGGCGTATTGATTGGTTTGCCGCTCGCCTACCTCGCCAGCCGTCGCCCGACCATGCTGAACCTGGGCTGCCTGCAAGCCGCCTATGCCGGCTATGTGCTTCCAGGACCGGTTGCGGCACTGGCCGTCCTCGTCCTCTTTACCAAACTGGCCCCTGTTTTCTATGGCTCGGTGCTGATCCTCATCGTGGCCTACGTGATCCACTTTCTCCCGGCCGGGCTCCAGTCGCTGGAGCCGGCGCTCCAGCACATTTCGCCGAATCTGGAAGAGGTCGCGCGCACGCTCGGCCTTGGAATGCGTGACACCTGGCGACGGGTGACGCTGCCACTCGTCAGGAACGGATTTGTCGTGGCCTGGGTCTTGATGTTTCTTCAGACAATGAAGGAATTACCTGCGACTCTCTTGTTGCGGCCGGTGGGATTCGACACCCTGGCCATTCGCGTCTGGATGGAAGCGAGCGAGGAGTATTATCAGCTCGCCGCCCCCTCCGCACTCCTCATTGTCTTACTGAGTCTCCCGGCACTGGCCTTACTAGTTTCGAAAGATTGGCGCGCCGCCTAGAGGAAGGATCGTGATTCCGTGATCTCAGACCATTCCACCGCACCAACTCCCTCACGGGAAGCCACGTTCCAGGGCAACCTCTTTGCACCGGCCTCCTCGGTCTTGGAACTGCGCGATGTTTCCTGCGCCTACGAAACCGGACGGCCCGCGGTCCAGGGAATTTCGTTCGCGGCACGAGAAGGGGAAATTCTATGCCTACTTGGCCCTTCAGGATGTGGGAAGACGACAATTCTTCGGGCGATCGCCGGATTTGAACCGGTTCGCTCCGGCCAACTTTTCTTATCGGGCCAACTCGTGTCGTCGCCGGACGTGATGATCCCTACGGAGAGCCGGCACGTCGGGATGGTCTTTCAAGAGTATGCGCTGTTTCCCCACTTGCGCGTTCAGGACAACATCGCTTTCGGGCTCCATGACCTCGCCCGAAGCGAACGCGCCGCGCGGGTCCAGGAAATGCTACGCCTCACAGGACTGGAGGGATTCGAGCGGCGGTATCCTCACGAATTATCAGGCGGCCAACAACAGCGGGTCGCGTTGTCTCGCGCCCTCGTCCAGAATCCCGTCGTACTGCTGCTCGACGAGCCTTTCAGCAATTTAGACCCTGACATGGCTGGACGCATGCGCCAGGAGTTGCACGACCTGTTACGCCGGACGAAGACAACGACCGTACTCGTCACACACGATCATGACGAAGCCTTTGCCATGGCCGATCGGATCGCCGTTCTCAACCAGGGCCGCTTGGAGCAATTCGATACGCCGGAGATGATGTACCACATGCCGGCCACGCGCTTCGTGGCCGACTTTGTCGGTCAAGCGGACTTCATTCCTGGAACCGTGTCCCAGGGCATGGTCCACACCGAACTGGGAGACTTTCCCGACACGCTCGAGTGCAAGGACGGCACCGCCGTGGTCGTCATGATTCGACCAGACGACATTCACCTCGTCCCCACGGAAGGCGCCCGGTCGCGCGTTCTCTCTCGCCAATTCCATGGCTCGGAGAATCTGTACACGGTCAGTCTCCCCTCCGGTCAAATCGTTCATAGCAGTCAAGGGTCCACGAGCGTCTATCAGGAAGGCACTACGGTGGAACTCCGTGTCCTGGCTACCCATACCGTGCTCTTTCGGCGAGAGGAATCGACCGGCTAGCGAGCTGCGAAAAACCATTTTGGAACAGTAGAACTTAGATGGCCTGCATGTCTGTGGCAAGGAGAGAACACCCCCGCAGGATGCTCAAAAAGTCTGTCCAGCAAGGCCGCAGCGAGCGAAGAGGCGAGGCGTACGCTTCGGTACGTTAAGCCTCTGAGCGAAGTGAGAACGACGCTGGCGGACTTTTTCAGCATCCTGCTAAGTGTCGCAGCCGATTCAACCGATCGCACGAGAGCATTGACAGACTTTTTCACGATCTGGCATTGATAGACCCTCACGACGGTCCCTAGCCCTACCAGTCCGTGAATGACTTAGAGAAAATGAGGCCTCGCCTATGAACGCGTTACAAAACGTGGTCGATTACGGAGTCATCGGACTTCTATTAGCACTCAGCGTCTGGACAGTGGCCATCGCGGTGGAGCGGTGGCTCTTTTACCGCCGTGTTGATCTCGCCCAGTACCCCAACAGCCTGGGATTGGAAATGGCTCTGACCAAACGCCTGGTCATCATTGGCACAGTGGCCGCGAACGCCCCGTACATTGGCTTGCTAGGCACCGTGTTTGGTATCATGCTCACATTCCATACGATGGGCACCTCCGGCACCATGGCCGTCAATGCCATCATGATCGGACTCAGCCTCGCGCTGAAAGCCACAGCGGTCGGGCTGCTGGTGGCAATTCCCTGCGTCGTCATGAACAACGTGCTCCGACGGAAAGTGGCCGAGATCCTCGCCCTACACAAGGAACACCATGCAACGAGACATTGATCAGATCAACGTCATCCCCCTCGTGGACGTCATGCTGGTACTGTTGGTCATTGTACTGACCACCGCCACCTTTATCAGCAGCGGACAGATTCCGGTCAATTTGGCAAAAGCGAAAGAAGTCGGCGATCGTAAAGATGCGCCCATCGTGATCACTCTGACTGCCAACGGCGCGCTCTTTCTCAACGACCGTGCAGTTCCCGAAGGAGGGCTCCAGGGTGCGCTGACTGCGGAGCCTCGAGAATCGGCTGTTGTCGTCCGGGCGGATAAAGTCACTTTGCTCGAACGATTCGTGTCCGTGGTGGATGAAGTGCGGGGATTAGGATTTCAACAAGTCAGTCTGGAGGTTATACGACTGTGATCGCTGCTGAGCCACATCGCTCCGGAGGCCATCAGGAGGGTCACGTCCAGGGCTGGCTCGTCTCCGTCCTCTTGCACGGCACAGTCGCTCTCGCAGCTATCCTGTTTGTGAAGCAGATCCAACTCGCGCCGCAGGACGAACCGTTCAAGTGGAACGTCGCCATGGTGTCGACGACTCAGCCAGTTCAATCAACGGTATCATCCCCGAACCAGGCTCCAGCCCCGTCTGTTCGGTCGACGACCTCGGCTCCCTCTCCCCGCGTGCAGCAGACTGCGCCGGCACAGACGCTCCCGCCGCTTGCGCAACAGACGACTCCATTGATTTCTGAGCGGACCGTCACCCCGGTGGTAACTGAGCCGCCCGCACCACCCCCACCGCAACCAACGGCTCCCTCACAATCAGCGGCTCACACAACACAACCAGCCGAGCCAATCAGACATGAGACTGTGGCGCCGATGGCCGCCGATACCACATCCATAGTGAAACCGGCTGAAGCATCGGTGGCAGTCTCTGCTGAATCTGCTGCCCAGACGGCACCATCGAGCGCGCCGGCCGCAATCCTCGATCACACCACACAATCTGACCAGGCTCCGGCAACAACAAAGATCGCAGCCATCTCCTCGGCACCAACGAACGCGCCGACTACGCGCGACTACGGGTGGCTCTCTGAAACGATTTTACGTCGTGTGGAAGAATTGAAACGCTACCCCGCCTCCGCTCGAGTGGATCACGCCGAGGGAAAAGTCGTGGTGAAAGCCGTGATCGACGAGGACGGGGGCATCGGCGAGGTGGAAGTCTTTCAGAGTTCGGGACACCCCGGTCTCGACAAGGCCGCTGTTGAAACTATGCGAGAAGCAGCCCCGTTCCACTTACCTCGTCCGCTAGGACAGCCGCGCATGACGATCAAGATTCCGATGAGCTATCGATTGGACCGGTAGACCGAAACAAAAACGGGATGCATCCTGCTAGTTTCGGCACTCCTGCTGCTGCCAGCCTCGCAGAATCCCCTGTCGATCAAATGTCAGCAGATACGCGACGCAAAAGGTTGAACGGGCCGTCCCGACGTAGCTGGAGGTGCCACTCCCCCGGTCAAAGTAGGTCCAGACCGTTTGGTTGCCCTCGCGCTGCTCAATCTGATGGGGAGGGCCATAGCGTTTGGCGACCATTTCCTCTGTCGCCTCATTGACACGACCTTTGAAATAACCGGTCTCATATCCAGCACAAGCCACCAATCCCATCAGCACAACGGCAATCCATCCCACGCTCACAAACCTTCGCATGAGTTGACCCCATTTCCCACCGTTCGACCGGGCCGATCGTGCCGCAGCCCTCTCTCTTCACGGCTGGCGGATCCTATACCGCAACCCTGAGGATACATGGACATGACCTTCATGATCCACGATGATGGCCTCCACGTCCGGCAAGGCTTCGACAAGCCGCATTCCCAATTCGACTCCCATAACAAATATTCCTGTGTCCAAGGCATCTGCCCAGATGCCTTCACGGGCAACCACCGTGACCGCCTGGCAGCAGCGCGCTGGGTGGAGCGTGCGCGGATCGAGAATATGATGATATCGGACCCCCCCCCGCTCAAAGAAGCGTTCATAATCTCCGGCTGTTGAAATCGCTTCGTCCTGCAAATCAATCCAGGCCAGCACCGATCCATCTTTTCGTGGATGTTGAATGCCGACGGGAAACATCTTCCCACCCGGCAACCGGCCGAATGTTTTGATATCCCCTGACAGCGCCACAACTCCGGCTATGGCGCCTGCTCTCCGTAACGCCTCGACGGCCTGATCTGCTGCGTAGCCTTTGCCGATTCCCCCCACATCGATTCGCATCCCTGCTTTCCCAAGATAGATCGTCTGCTCCCGTGTATCGACATGAATCGCCTGCAGATTCACCAAGGGACGGAGGGCATCCAACTCAGATTCTGTCGGTATTCGTCGGTCTTCAGTCACACTCCACGCATCTACCGCCGGGCCAATGGCGATATTGAATCCGCCATCGGTCATCTCCGCGGCCTGAATCGCACGTTGGATGACCGTCAGCGTCTCTGGACTCACATGGACCGGCATGACCCCCGCCGAGGTATTTACGTGAGAAAGCTCACTCGTTGGAATCCAGGTGCTCAGGAGCTCTTCCAGGCGGCGGATTTCAGCAAACCCGGCGGTCGCCGCAGCTTGCGCGACAGACTCACTCCGCGCCACCGCCGTAATCTTGACCAACGTGCCCATCTGCATCTGGGCCCTGGTAACAACGGCCGATTCCTGGCCAGCGGGTACCCCCACACAGCCAGCGAAGGCGCTACACAGCAGCGTCAGGAGCCATATCTGGATGCGAAAAGACTCATTGAACAGGTTGGAATGCACGCGTTCCTTTTCCCTCCTTCCTACGCCAAATAGGGGACGAATTATAGGACAGGACCAGGCCTAATGCACTCTCTCCTCGGTGAATTGAACATCACGATAGACCTTGACTTTCGAGCATCGATTAGGATATTAATAATCGTTCTCAATTTCATTTGGACGGGGGAACCTCTCGGAATGATTGGCGAGACGTCTTCTAGTAGCCACTCAGGAGATCGTAGCGAGACCCGCTGCGAGTGCGGTCAACTGATTGCCAAGGTGCGCGGACAAGGGTTGGAGCTCAAGTGCAAGCGCTGCAAACGCATTGTTGTCATCCCCTTCTCTTCCATCGAAGGATGGGGCACGATCGCCTCATGATCAACCTATCGACGAAAGGAGACATCACATCCGTTTACCGAACGCGACCTAATGTTGTCTGTTCAGAGAAGACCAGAGACCAGCGAGTCCCGAGTCAGACCACAACCATCTTACTCACCATGGAGGAGACAGATGAAGATCCGGTCAATCCTCGGGGCTCTTGTCATTGCCAGCTTGCCGGTCATGCCGGCCTGGGCGGAAAACATGACCCCGGAGGAAATCCAGCGAATGGTCGATGAAGCAGTCAATAAGCGGCTCCAGGAACACGAGCGGCGGGAAGGTGCTATGGAACGGAAGGAGGGTGAGCCTCCTCCTGCCGGAGTCCAGTATCCAACTCCGACTGGTCCTATCACCGATATTCGTGTCGAGCGAAAGGGAGAGGAAAAGATTCCCCTAGGATTTGGTTCAACCGGGTCAGGAAAACTGGTGTACGCCAAGCCATTCTTGAGCGCCCCGAAGGCAATCGCTCGGCGGTTATGTCGACGCCATGTACAACAACCTCTCTCGCCAAAATCTGGACAATCCCAGCCGCCACTCGTTCGGTCAGCAACGGTTGGTGCCCTTCATTTATGCGGACATTACCGACCACGTCAAGTTCGCAACGGAAATTGAGTTCGAGCGAGGAGGAACAAATGCTCCGCAAACCGGCGACGGTTCCATGACGATTGAGTTTGCCCAACTGGACTACCTGGTCAACGAGGCCATCAACATCCGTGCCGGTATCCTCCTGATGCCGGTCGGCAAGTTCAACTTGCTGCACGACTCGCCGTTGAACGACTTGGTCGATCGGCCGATGGTGTCCAGGATTGTCATCCCCAGCACCTGGTTCGAAGCAGGGGCCGGCATCTACGGCACCCTCTATCCTTCCTCCCGGTCCAAGCTGGACTATGAAGTCTACGCGGTCAACGGCATGAGCCAGACCGCAGGCGCCATCACCGATTTGGGAACCGAGAAACGCGCGAGGCAGCGTCTCCCGGGACCGTGACGATAGCAAGGCCGTTGTCGGCCGCCTTGCGTTCAGCCCAATACTGGGCATCGAAGTCGCCGGGTCCGGTTATCATGGTCATATACAAACACGTCAGCGGGGGCAGTCGATGCCGGGTACATCAGCATATTCGCACTCGACTGGACTCTCCAGCGAGGCCCATTCGAAATCATTGGAGAGTCTGCCTGGTCTCGAATCAGCAATAACAATGCTACTGGCGTCGCAGGGAGCGAGATCGGGCCAGCCGGCATGCAGGGCTACTACATTCAGGGAAACTATCACTTCATGCCGGAGTTCCTGAAGAAATGGGCGCCCAGTCACTTCACGGATGCCTCAACCTTCACCGCGGTCGTGCGCTGGGAGCAGGTGGATACCGACACCGATAACCGCACCTCGAACGCGCCGAATACTGCTAGGGAATCGACGGGAGTTGGAACGGCTGACGCTCGGCCTCAATTTCCGACCGATCGAAGATACTGTCTTCAAATTCGACTGGCAGTTCAACACACAGCAAGAATGCAACAGGTCTGGCGAATGCGCAGGCGATTTGCGCAACTGCGAACAGACTCCATGAATGGAAACGGGTTCTTGATTCAAGCCGCGACATACTTCTAGGCGTCGTTGGTGCTCCCCACCATGATGAGTGGGGAGCACCAGACAAAGATTGGGTTTTTCTCATGTATATTACTCGGATCAGCCTCCTCATGATGGCCGGGGTTTTGACGGCCTGTGCCTCCATGAGCGGCATGCAGGAACGATTTGCCGTGTGCAGCTATGACCACGCCTGGGAGGCCGCCCTTGAGGCAGTGAAAGATCGCGCGATCAACACGAAGGATAAAGATGCCGGGTTGATCGTCACCGGCTGGCTGGAAATCCCGATGCCAGGACGGACCTTTGGCGCCCTTCAACGAGAGGTGGTGAACAGCAAAGATCGATCCCGTATTACCCTCACCGTGAAACGACTCGACGACGTGACAAAGATCAGCTTTATCGAAGAGCGGCAACGATGGGCTTTCCGAGGCGGCTCTCGCATGTTTGGCTGGGCCTCGACAGATCCTTCCGAAGAGGTGATGCACGATGTCCAAAGCCGCCTCGACAGCAAATTAAAGGAGCACGGATGTTCGCTCACATAAGATTCACTTCGCTTCTCATATTGATCGGGCTCGTATTGGCAACTGACGTATCCGCCGCCGAGCGCATCTGGGATAGCGAACTCAAACGCTACCTCACCGAAGAAGAGATAAACCATGCGGAAGTCTTCATGACTGAAGAGGACGCGGTCAAAAACATGCTTGCCGAAGTCGGAACGAATCCGCAAAGAAGTTATTCGTCTGAGCCAGGAGAAGAAGGATCTGATCGAGCAGCGCATCGGCTGGAAATTCCCGGAAGAATCATTTGAAGTGTATATCGGTGAAACCGGCGACAAGATCGACGGTTACGCTATGGTCCACAACACCATCGGCAAACACAAGCACATGACCTACATGGTCGGGGTCGATAACAGAGGTGCGTGTACGGATGTGGAGTTGTTGGTGTTTCGAGAGGCCAAAGGCAGCGAAGTTGGAAGAAAACGGTTCAACGCGCAGTATGAAGGCAAAACGGTGTCCGACCCCATCCGCATTAATAAAGACATCATCAACATCAGTGGCGCCACGATGTCGGTCCGGTCAATCAGCGCCGGCGTCAAACGCGTGCTCGTCCTCGTCGATGAATTCTATTTGAAACCGGCGGGGATGGGCAGCGATACCGTGGACCACAAAGAAATCGGAGAAGGGGTTCTTCGGGTCCATCTTCGAAAACTAACAGAGGCAGACGACCTTCTCAACCATGCGTAACTTCAATACCCGATTCCGTCTCCGCGACTCAGATCGGCACATCCGGCTGGTCTACACCTTCTTTCTCTTCTTGATGCTGGCCGGTTTTACCTTTTCCTTCTTCTGGGCCCACAGCATGACAGGTCTCTCGCCACAAGGGATCGCCAATCATTACCGGGGATCGGATGCCACATTCGGCGAACCGATGTCGTTCAGAGAGCTGGCAGAAATCACCCACTTCCACCTCTTTACGATGCCGGTCGTGTTCATGATTCTCGTACATGTGCTCTATCTCACCAGCGCCGGCAGCAGGCTGAAAGTCGTCACGACCTGGATCTCATTCGGCGGGGTAACGCTGGATCTGGTGTCTCCCTGGCTCATCAGCTACGTCTCTCCCATATTCGTCTTAACCATGCTGACGGGCGATACCCTTATGACGGTGGGTTTTCTGATCATGATGGCAATTCCCCTCTACGAGATGTGGGTCTTGAATCAGCCGCTGATGGCAGGAAAGCACGGGGAAAGAGGAATGAGCTAGCAGACCATGGTATCGTGCGGCTCAGAGTCGATGGTTGCTCGTGAGAGGGGGGATGACGCTGAACGGGACTGGTGCTTACGCCCCCTCTTTCTTAATCTGTTCCGCCAGGTAGTTCTCGAGCCCCACCTGCTTGATCGTTTCCTGCTGCGTTTCGATCCAATCGATATGAGCGTCCACGTCTTTGACCATATCCTCGAGCATGTGCCGTGTGGTGAAGTCGGTCACCTTCGTACAATGCACCACGCCATCGCTTAACAAGGTGAGCATTTCTTGTTCGGCTTTCAAATCCAGCTTCAACTGCTCAGGAACAGTTTCTCCTACCTGCACAGTATTCATGCGTTGCACGTTCGGCACACCATCCAGATAGAGGATGTGGCCGATGAGCTCATCAGCGTCTTTCATCTCAGCGATGCTCCGCTCTCGCACTTTGTGGTGGAGTCGTTCATAACCCCAGTTCTCACACATCTTGGCATGGACAAAGTACTGGTTGATTGCCGTCAGATCTGCGGTCAGGATCTTATTGAGGATGTTGACGACGCCCTCCTTTGCTTTCATATGGACGACACAG
>CAVZKI010000011.1:0-288126 GCA_963775905.1 Nitrospirota bacterium
GGTGATCCTCGGATTGGTGAGCAACGTGGCCGAGGCGTACTTCGATCTCAGAGGATTGGATTACGAGGTTGAGATGACCAAGCGCACCCTCAAGTCGTGGCAGGAAACGGTCAGGCTGTCCGAGCTTCGGTTTAAGCAAGGCGTCATCCCGCAACTCGACCTCGATCGGTTCCAGGCGGAACGGGCAGGGACTGCGGCGCAGCTGGCAATCTCGAGCGGCAAGTCGTCGAAGAAGAAAACCGGCTCAGCATCCGCTTGGCCGCAGACCGGCGGAGATTGCGAGAGGGCTCCGCCTCACCGAGCAACCGATTCCTCCTGCCGTCCCACCCGGACTCCCATCGGATCTTCTTCAACGGCGTCCTGATATCCGGAAGGTCGAGCAAGACCTGGCGGCGGCGACCGCCAACATCGGCGTGGCCCAGGAGGTCCTGATCCCGAATCGGCTCTACCGGCGCGATCGGTGGAGCGGGGCTTCAAATCTCAGGGTCCTCCTTTGGACCGTACGCCACCTTCAAAGGGGCTGCCTCTTTGAGCGGCCCGCTCTTCAACGCGTCGGTATTGGGCTACCAGGCGAAGGCGACGGAGGCCCAGGCTCAGGCGGCCCAGGCGTAATACAGAAAGACCGTGCTGACCGCGTTCATGGAAGTGGAGGATGCACTGATTGCCGTCCAAAAGACCGGTGAGCAACGTATAGCACAAGAACAGCAGGTAGCTTCCTTGCAGTCGCCTTTACTCTGGAAATTTTCGCTATCAAGGAGGGCGGGCGAGTCACCTTGACGTACTGACGGCCCAGCGTGATCGATTCGAATCGGAGCTTTCGTTGGCCCGCACCGACGTGGGCAAGTGATGTTTCGTACAGCTCTATAAGGCTCTTGGA
Source organism: Nitrospirota bacterium (assembly GCA_963775905.1). Taxonomy (GTDB): domain Bacteria; phylum Nitrospirota; class Nitrospiria; order Nitrospirales; family Nitrospiraceae; genus Palsa-1315. The sequence continues at coordinate 878 of CAVZKI010000011.1, forward strand.
GGAGGGTGGTCTCCTGGCGCTGCCGGGCCTGGGGTAGCGACCGGGGGGACGGGCGGGGAAACCGCCGAACCGGTCGAATCACCTATGGCGAAGTCCATTGATCGGTAGGTATGGCACCTTGTATCTGTCAGTTTTTATAGTTCAAAACTTCTGTCGGACACTATAGAAGCAGTTGTTGAATTGCTCCGGATGGATTCAGGCGACCGTGTGGAAACGAAAGGCCTCATGCCTTGTGAGAAAAGGGGATAGTCTGTATGTGGCCGTCATGTGAGCTCCAACTGGCGCCTTGACGAGCAGATAATGGCTGTCGGCAGGGAAGTGGAGATGGTTGCGATGGCACAGGGGTTTTTAGTCGCCGTGCTGGGAAAGGTCGTGGATGCAGGCTCGCCGTACCTGCGTGGGGTGTCATGAGATAAAGAGAGAGCAGAAACGATGACATGGAGGCCAGTCGGTTCCACACGATGCCTTATCATGGTGATAACCACCGCCTTGATTTGCGCGTTGCGGTGTTCGATTGTTGCTGCCGCGGCGGAGGGGAAGAGTGATCCCACTCCGCCCGTGACTTCATCGCGTGGTGAAACCCTACCCGCCACCTACACCGGAGAAATTCCCTGTGCAGACTGTTCCGGACAGCGCCTCGTGCTGACCCTGTTCCCGGACGATACGTTCAGGCTGCGCCAGACCTATGTAGGCGTCGCCGGAGGGAAGGACGAGGACCGCTACGATCTTGGCCGATGGGCCCGCGCTCAGGATGATGGCGACCGACTGAGGCTGAAGGGAGGTATTGAGGCGCCGCGCCTTTTCCGGTTCGTGGACAAGGACCGGTTGCGCAGGCTGGACAACGAGGGTCAGGACATCCGCTCCAAGCTCAACTACGACCTCGTCCAACAGGCCGACGTCGATTCCGTGGCAGGCCCGATGCTGCTTCGTGGTCTCTATGCGTACATGGCGGACGCCGCGACGTTCAACGAGTGCCTGACGGGCACTCGCTACCCCGTGAGCATCGAGGCAGCGCACATCGACATTGAGCGAGCCTATACTGGGAGGACAGAAGGCAACCCGGGCACCGCCTCTGCTCGCCACTCTCACCGCACGTTTCGTGAAACGCGAACCCGAGCCCGGGGCGCCGGCGCGCGAATACCTGCTCGTGGATCAGTTTGACCGGTTTTGGCCCGGCGAGACCTGCGCGCGTCAGGCAATGAGCAAAGCATCCCTGACGAACACGTATTGGAGACCGGTCGAGATTGCCGGAAAGCCGGTGGCCGTCGCAGACGAGAAACGAGAACCGCACGTGATTCTTGTGCCGGGAGAAAATACCGTGCGGGGGTTCGGCGGATGCAACAGGATGCAGGGCCGGTATGAAGTCCAAGAAAAGGATGGCTTGCGATTCATCGGTACAGCAACTACACGCATGTTCTGTCAGGAGGCCATGGATCAGAAGGGGCATTGCTCCAGGCCATCGAAGCGACCGCAATCTACAAGGTCTTCGGAGAAACGCTGGAGCTATACGACATGAATGGTCGCCTGCTCGCGCGATTCGAGTCGAGATATCTGCGATAAACCGCGATCTCCTTACACCAACGCCGAGCGTGAGTGGGCCTACGACCGCACGTCGCACATCGGGAAATTGGACAAGGCACTGGACGAGGCCAATGCGAAAGGCTGGACGGTGGTGGATATGAAAAAAGACTGGAGGCGGATCTTTCCGTTTGAATCAGAATCGACGGATTTTCGTGCGATGGAGATCACAAGATGAGACAGGAATCTGCGAGGTCTGCGGCATGCGTCGGGTTACTTCTGCTAGCCATCCTTGGAACAGGGTGTGCTAGTTCGCTGTATGGATGGCAAGTCCGAACCAGTTCGACGCCGACGTCTCCGTCGTTTCATCCCGCCGTCTTGGAGCAGGAATCCGTTGCGCTGTTCGGGGCTATCACGCCTCCCGCTCTCCGAGGTAATGAGGTCGCATTATCATACGAGCTCAGCCAGATTCTTCACAAGGTTGTGCCGAACTGGAAAGTGCTGTCCCCGCAAGAATTAGCCAAGCGCATCAACCGGCAAGGATTGGCCGGAGAGTATGCCAAAATGAGAGCAGATTACGAACTGAGTAACATCCTTGACGGTAGTGCTCTGCGAAAAATCGCCACTGCGATCGGTGTGCGCTACGTGTTTCAGCCCCACCTTGCGGCCTTCTCGCAAACGATGACCGATCGCTTCAAATTTCCCCCCGGCTTCGACTTCCGAATAACGCAGACCCGATCGAGTATCATGCGGATCTCGCTCCAATTGTGGGATGCGGAGACGGGAGAGATGGTGTGGGCCTCCATGGCCGAAACGACCATGCAGAATGAGGCCGTATCGCAAGACCCAGTGTACATGGAGGATATCGCCCGGGCCACGTTGGCAGTATAGTGGCGGATTTCGTGAATCAAAAAACAGCCTCTACATATACACCCGTGAATGAATTTCTTAATAACCTGATCGAGGAGTCCGTGCCGAAGGAGAAACCTGAACAACAAAAAATCACTGAGCCGGACAAGAAAGCGGAGTGACCTGAATCCTTACCGGTCGATAGGGCGTCACAGGGAAGGAACGATGACCATGCAAAAAGCGCAAAGCCGGGTGTGTGTGCTATTGTCTATGACTGTGTTATGTTTGACGGCTTGCGCCACAGTGCCGCGCGATATTGAACCCCCGAAGATCAGTATCGCGAACATCACGCCGAAGGATGTTGCGGTCTTTGAGCAACGGTTTGATGTACAGCTCCGCATCCAGAATCCAAACGACCAGCAATTGGGAATCAACGGCCTGCGATGCGACATCGAGCTCAACGACAAGGAGTTCGGCAACGGGATGTCCGGTCAAGAGGTAAAGGTCCCACGCTTCGGATCAGAAGTCGTGAATGTCGAGGTCATTACCGGTCTCGGCAGTTTTCTCCGCCAGTTTCAGGAACTCAACAAATCAGGCGTCGGCAAGTTGCGCTATCGGCTCAAAGGCACTGCCTTCGTGGAGGCTCCCAGCAGTTTCAAACTGCCGTTCGATGAGAAGGGCGAGTTCGACCTCGGCTTGAGTCGACCGCAACAGTGAGTCACCCGGGAAGAACGGCACCGATGATTATTGGAAGAATGGGTGGGCCGGAGAATCTATGAAAAACCGAATCAAACATCTGGCGGCATGTGGCAGGTTTATCTCCGAACGCGTTCCTCGAAAACTAGCGGCAACGATCCGCCCGATCTTCCTCGCGTATTTGTTACTGACCTGTGTCTCCGTTTTTGAAGGATGCTCCAGTTCAGGTCCGGAGACGCGTGGTCCCGAGCAGAACGCGAATCGGATGAATCGGATCATCGTTCTGACGTACAACACGTTGCACGGGCTGGAAGTGGGTCGTTACTCGGTCCGACCGGGTGAATCCGAGGAAGAGCACGTGGTGCGATTGGCGCTTCAAATCGAACATATGACCGCAGCGGCACCTGATCTGATGCTCCTGCAGGAAGTCAATCCTTTGCCGGGAAGGGCACGGATGTATGTGGACGGCTTGAAAAAGTCCGGTCTGGATTATGACGAAGTCCACCAGGTCGACGCCTGCGGAGTCCGCCTGATCGGAAATGTAGCTGTCGTTCCAGGACTGAATAACGGGTTGGTTGTGCTTGCGAAAGCCCCTTTGCGGATTCGCAAACTTGAGGGACTCAAGCTCAGCGGCGGGATCGGGGGATGTCGGGATTCCACGGGCGTGCAATTTGGTGAACTGCGCTATGCTCTGATTGCAGAGATCGAGAACCCTGCTACCCAGAGAAAGATTCTGGCCGTCAGCCTGCACCTGCATTCCGGAATCGAGAGGGACGAATACTTCACGCAGCGCATCATTGTCGCGCAGCATGAGGGGCGGATTCAGAATCAGGGCGAAGCTCGACAAATCCTTGCCGCTCTGGCAGAGGATCAGCAGCGAAGACTCGAAGAATTGCGCACGTTGGTGCGAGAATTGCGGAGGCGTCAAACCGAGGGGCATTATGCGGGTGCCCTCGTTGGAGGAGACTTCAACTTCGAGCCCGACTCGCCCGAATATCGAACACTGCAGGACTCCGGATTGAAGGACACGTACATGCTCGCTCGCCATACGGATGAGTTGCACTCCTATGATCCTCAGCAAAATCCGATTGCGCAGCATGAGGAGGTGGCGCTGCCACCCGCGCTCAACTCGATCGTGCAGGCGATGCCTGAGGAGGAACGACAGAAGGTCATTGACGGTTATCGGCGTGGCCTTAGCATGAGCAGGCGTATCGACTTTATCTTTGCGATGCGTTCGGGGCCGGCCGATCCGAACGCCTGTCTCCGGCAGGAGCTATTCGGAAAGCCCAGTCCGGTGACGCTCGATGTCGGATCGGACCACTATGGAGTGTTGGACACGTACACGACAGACGGAAGCGACTGCTAATGAGTGGTGCAATCCCATCGTGCTGTCTGCTATGTAATTGGATCACAATTCTAAGGAGGCAACGATGCGCATCTGGGGTACCACTCTCTGTTTAGCGATGGTGTGGTTCTGTGCCCAGGCCTGTACAATGATCGATGTGAAAACAGACTTCGACCCTTCGGCGGACTTCAGCCGGTTCCACACGTTTGCATTTGCGGGTCTGACAGACATTACCAAAACCGGTCTCCTCGATAATTCTTTGACGCGGAAACGGATTGAGACGGGTGTCTCGAGAGAACTCACACAGAAGGGACTCCGGGAAGTGAAAATGGACGAACGTCCGGACCTCTTGGTCCACTACTGGCTCGGCACGAAAGACAAGCAGCGAGTGCAGGGGACGACAAGCGGTCCGACCGGGGGGTACTACGGCGGGGGATACGGATGGGGAGCAAGCTACAACACTGTCACGACCTATGAGTATACAGAGGGGACACTCGTCGTGGATCTGGTTGAGCCGGCAAAGAAGGAATTGCAGTGGCGTGCGACGATGGTCGCGATTTTAGAGGATACGGCTCAGGAAAACGTCGAACTGGGCAACAGGGCGATCACGAAGGCGTTTGAAAATTATCCACCCAAGAAGAAGACGCCGTAACGGCTAGTGCAGAGATAAACCCAAAGTCTTTTCGCTGTCCCGGCTGAGGCGGCGAGTGGCGGAAAACAGGCCGACGTCATCGGTATAATAGAGAATCCCACGACCTCCGAGAGACCATCCTTCTTCTGCGGACGACGGCGGGGGCAGGCGCCACAGACCTGCCAGAACCATGAACAGCACGATTGCTCGTCGCAGCGATGTAGAATTAGAATCGGTGTTCCGCTTAGGCATAGCAAAGAAGACACAGGCGTGAGTCTAAAGAGAAACCTAGACTTATGGTTTAAAGATCGTAGCTGAACCAAAAGATAGTACTTGATGTCAGTCATCTTGAGTCCTGAGACCGGCAACGAGTTGTAGCGGATATCGTACTCAAAGTTCACCCGCCAGTTCTGCGTAATTTTTACCCGGATCCCCTGATCGGCATTCACGCGGAATGCCAACCCATGCCCCAGATCTTTGAATCCCTGTTGCTTGTGGAACACAATCACATCGTCGCCCCGGAACATGAATTCGCACCGCACCAGCCACGTGGTTTAGGCCGTGACGGTCGCTGGCTTCGTTGTGAAATCCTGATACACGGCGGCAGGGCCGGCGCCGATGGTTGAATTGTGGTGCTCCCGGTCGAGCAGATCGTAGCCCAGCACGATGCTGCTGGTGTTGCGCAAGCTGAGATTCTGGAACTGGTCTGTTTCAACAAGATTGACACCTCCCACATAGAGCCGGCGCGCTAGAAGGTAGTCGTGCTTAACGCTGAAGGCGCCGTTATTGGCTGTATCCTTTCCGTCGGCTTGCCCGCAATTATATTTGCGGCTAGGATAAAGCGATAGTCGAGTTTCCGATACATCAGATTTCCGGAGATATTCACGGCTTGCGTCTGCGTGTTGCCGGACGATTGATTGCCGCCGACGCTGATGTAGCGCGATGATCGTTCTCGGCAAAATTGATCGCGCGCAAGTCCTCAAGCCGAATCGCGCCATCTTCTCCGAGCGTATACAGGATGATCCGGTCGGAATCCTGATCTTCTGCGTTTTCGGGCAGGTCGAGCTCTCCGTACAAATTGACCGACATGGGACGTTCGCTCGTAATGTTCTGGACATCATCCCATTTGATCTTGATGATATCTGAAAACGCCGGATCGATTTCGAGCCGCCGTTTCTCCATTTTGACGATTCGACCAGTGATCCGATCGCCGTTCTTGGGGATGGCGACGGCGGCTTGCTGGTGGGGCTGCGCTACAACCAGTGGAAGCTCGTCTTCGCCGAGCAACGGGCAGAAGGCTTCGCCGTCTGGGAGGAACCGTTTGTCGTGCTGCGCATTCCTAAGATCTTCAACCTGCGCGCTGATCCCTTCGAGAAGGCCGACCATGTCGGCATGGATTACACCCACTGGAGAGCCGACCGTACGTTCCTGCTCGTGCCGGCACAGCAGTACGTCGGTGGCTTCCTGAACACGTTCAGGGAATTCCCGCCGAGCCAGAAGTCGGCAGCTTCAGCCTTGACAAGGTCCTGAAGTCGCTCCAGACAGGCGGCAACAAGTAACGCGCGCTGGCTGAAAACACTGAATCCATACACCGGGCCGCACCCGTCCCAACGGCGGGTGCGGCCCTTCCTTTCGCACCGGGCGCGCCGAAAGAACTGCACCACGTAATTTGATCGAAGATCCTCGATGATGCCATCCGGGAGACGAGTCGCGGGATGTAAGAGTGCGATGCGGATACGAGATCCGGGATGCGAGTAACGAGATACGCGCTTTGAATCCCGGATCACGTATCCCGGATCCCGCATCACGAATTCCGGTATTTAAAAATAAAATGGCGGCGGGAATGATGCCATTGACAGGAGAACTAAATCGTAATAAACTCCTAAACAGTTTAACTATTTAGGAGTTTTATACGAATATGAAACCGATCCGGAGAATGCTTGAGCTTGATCTTCCCCCAAAGCAGTCAGCGTTTCTTTGGGGTCCCAGAAAAATCGGGAAATCGACCTATTTGAAAGAACGGTTTCCCGCAAGCCTGGTCTTTGATTTTCTCGATACCGATTTAGTCTTGGAGTTTTCCAAGAGGCCGGCGCTCCTGCGGGAACAGTTGTTAGCGAAGGATGCCAGCGTCCTGAAGCAACCGATCATCCTGGATGAAGTGCAAAAGGTGCCGCATATCCTGGATGAGGTGCACTGGTTGATCGAGAACAAAGGGCTGCGATTCATTCTGTGCGGCTCAAGCGCTCGGAAGTTGAAACGAGGACAGGCCAACCTGCTGGGCGGCAGGGCCTGCCGATATGAAATGTTCCCGCTGGTGAGCGCCGAACTGGAACAGATGAATCTGCTGCGAGCCTTGAATCATGGGCTGATTCCTGACCATTACTTGCAGGATCAATACCCCAAATTATTGAAAGCCTATACGACCGATTATTTGAAGGAAGAGGTATTTGCCGAAGGACTGACCCGAAATATCCCGGCCTTTTCCCGTTTTTTTGAGGCCATGGGATACTCTCACGGCGAACTGACGAACTATTCCAATATCGCGCGGGAGTGCGGCGTGGATTCCAAAACCGTGAAGGAGTATTACCAGATTCTGGAGGATACGCTGTTAGGAATCAGGATTTCGCCGTTCAAAAAGCGCCAAAGCCGGCAGGTCATCGCCCAGGCGCCAAAGTTTTATCTCTTCGATGTCGGGGTTGCCGGCGCCTTGACTCACCGGCAGTTGACGCACGAGCGAGGCGAATGGTTTGGAAAGGCCTTTGAGCATTTCATCTTGATGGAAATCAGGGCGCACCGATCGCTGCGGGAATTGGATTACGCCATCAATTTCTGGCGGACCAAATCCGGCCTGGAGGTTGATTTCATTCTGGGCAACGGTGAAGTGGCCATCGAAGTGAAGGGAACAAATCGGGTTGACCCCAGGGACTTGCGGCCGCTGATGGCATTTCGGGATGAATATGCGCCGCGTACAACCCTGGTTGTCTGCAACGAAAGGGTCGAAAGAATCCATGAGCGCATCAGAATCCTACCGTGGCGCGTCTTTTTGCGGGATCTGTGGGAGGGGAAGATTATCGGGAGAGCCGGTCTGTAGAGTAGTTGAGATGCGGGATGCGCCCAGTGGACCGATGCGATCCATCGGGTGAATGATATGCGTGGTCAGTGCATCTTCGACAGGGTAGTGAACGGGCGCAGAGGGGGCAGCCATGGCAGAACGGCAATTTGATCTCACTCGCGATACGCTCGCGGTCGTGTTCCTCTTCGCGTTGATCGCGGCCTCTGTCTGGATCCTCTTGCCTTTCCTTGGCGCGGTCGTGTGGGCGACCATGATTGTGGTCGCCACCTGGCCCATGCTCTTGACTCTCCAACGCTGGCTGCTGGGACGTCGGTGGCTGGCCGTGACTGGGATGACGCTCATCTTGCTAGCGATCTTCGTTCTGCCTTTCTCGTTCGCCATCGTCGCCGTCGCAGAGAATTTCGAGGAGATCACCGCTTGGACGACCTCGCTCGCCAATTTCGCGTTGCCTCCGCCGCCCGACTGGCTGGGAAAGATTCCTCTGGTCGGCGGGCGGGTGACGTCGAACTGGCAGCAATTCGCTGCGCTGAGTCGGGAAGAGTTGGCGACGCGGCTGTCACCGTACCTGGGCGGGATCGTGCGATGGCTCGCCGGCCAGATTGGCGGTCTGGGAATGTTGCTTGCCCAGATCGCTCTGACAGTCATCGTCGCAGCCGTACTCTATGCCACAGGAGAGTCTGCCGCTGCGATGGCTTTGCGGTTCGGCTCTCGACTCGCGGGGGAGCGGGGCGAGCAGGCTGTGCGGCTTGCCGGACAGGCTATCCGTGGGGTGGCGCTGGGAGTGGTGGTGACTGCCCTGGTGCAGGCTCTAGCCGGCGGGATCGGTCTGGCGATCGTGGGGGTGCCGTTCGCAGTGATATTGACCGCTGTGATGTTTCTCTCGGCGACCGTGCAAGTCGGCGTGGCTCCAGTGCTGCTCTGTGCCGTGGCGTGGCTCTACTGGAATGGCAGCGCCACCTCAGGGACCGTGCTGCTGGTGTGGACCATGCTCGTCATCCCTATTGATAATATCTTGCGGCCTATTTTGATCAAATACGGGGTGGATCTTCCGATGCTGCTGGTCATTGCGGGCGTGATCGGCGGGTTGCTCGCCTTCGGGCTCATCGGAATCTTTGTCGGTCCGGTGGTGCTCGCAGTGGCCTACACGCTGTTCACGGCATGGATCGGTGAGGATGAGACAATCAGCCGGACAGAGAAGACATCCGGTAAGGAATCTTTATAGTCGCCGGAAGAGATCGTCGTGACAACCGGCTAGCAGGTCGTTGACAAACTACTTGACAACTACAGGAACGTGGGAGCCCAGCCATTCACGGACATTTTCAGAATCATTCGCAGGCGTTCAGAAAGGCTGTCCATCTAGGCCGCAGCGAGCAAAGAGGCGAATCGTACTCTGTGCCGTACGTTGAGCCTCTGCGCGTTGCGAGAACACTGCTGGCAGCCTTTGTCAACAGCCTGCTAGTTAGTTTTTTCTGTACATATGGTATAAGACCCCTGGAGCCGGCCAGGAAACCGAGCCAAATTTCGGGTGATAGGAATATACACTTCTAAAGGAGAGCGCCTGGCTAACTACCATTCGCTCTTGTAACCAAAGGAGGATTCGTATGAAGACGACCCATTTAGCGTTTGGGTTACTTTGCGGAATGGCCGGACTTCTAGGAGGCTGCGGTGGTGATTACTACAGGGTGAACGATCCGGCTGGCGACAAGCAATACTACACAACCGACATCGACAAGACCAGGACCGGGGCCATTACCTTCAAAGATGAGAAGAGCGGCAGCAAGGTGACACTGCAATCGTCGGAGGTCAAGCAGATTTCCAAGGACGAGTTCAAGGCGGCGGTGAAGCCTGAAGAGAAAAAGAGCGAATAACCCTGATCACATCGAGGGATGAGGTAGTACGCCTCAATTGGCTCGGTGCAGCAAGAAGGACTCTCAGGATCGTGGCGAGCCTACCTTCGACATCGCTGTGCTGTCCTGTTCAGCCCGTCCATCAGATGGGCGCCAAATCAAAACCAGGGAGATGTTCATGTGGCACGCTGACGTCACCAAGTCGCCACGTTGGTCCTCCTCGCAGTTCTACGTTCTGCCGCTCCTGGCGGTTCTCGCCCTGGGCATACTGTGTGCGATTCCTTCGGTGCTCCGCGCCGAGGAGACGACGCTTCCTGTAAAGACTGACAACAAGTTGATGCTCCGCGGTGGGTGGGCCTATGTTTTCGGGGCAACAGCAAATGTGGCAGTCGGTGGCCCACTGTTAGGGGTCGGCACATCCGTGGACTTCACTAACACGTTGGGTGGGGACACCAGCACCGATGCCATCAGACTTGATGGCCTCTATCGGTTCAATGACCGACATGCTGTCGGGTTATCCTGGTATCGGGTCGGGTTGGCGGAGAAAAATCGCTCAACCAGGATGTTCTGATCAACGATCAAATTATAAGTGCCGGTGCAACTACCCAAACCGGCCTGAGCTTCAATACCTACCGATTGCTCTACAATTATTCTTTTTACCGCAATGACAAGGTCGAGCTGGGACTATCGCCTGGGCTCTATATGATGAAAACAAATTTCAATTTCGCAGGGCAAGGTACCATTAACGGCACACCAGGTACCGGGACTGTCGTGAATGAGCAATTGACGCTTCCGCTTCCGTCGATCGGTTTCATCGCGAACTACAACATCACGCCGAAGTTACAGTTTCAGAGCCGCTACGACTTTTTCTATCTGACCATAAACGATTACACAGGATCGATGTTTGAGTTTTATGCTGGCCTTGAGTATCGGCTCCATCAACATTTCGCGATGGGCGCTGCATACGACCGGTTGACTGCCGAGTTGACCGAGAGTGGAGGACAAGGTTTCAACGTCAACTTCAGCTATAACCTGGCCTACGTGTACGCGACTGTCTACGCATTCTAGGAACTTCCAGGCTCGCCGGATCTGAACCTCCGGAGGAATGGTAGCTCCATTCGAGAGTTAATCGAACCGTAACCTGGCTACCGAGTGGTCGAGGAAGAATCCATGCCACTGAGACGTTTGGGTTCGGCTGTGGCGATACTGCGGTCCCAACGCCGTCAGAGCTTCGGACAGGAGATCCTCCACAACACGAATGTGTCCGTAGGAACCATCTATCCATTCTGAGTTCGGCGACCTGCCGCCAGATTCACGATCGATCAGTAAGGTTCGCCGGTGGCTCTATCGGGATTTATGACTTCCCGATCGTTCTTGTGGTACAAGTTGCTCGGGCTAACAGGAGGACCTCCATGAGCAAAACCTCTCTGAACGTACCGATTCTGCAGCATGTGTTTCATCCTACCGACTTTAGCCCAGACAGCGAAGTCGCCTTCGCCCACGCGCTCAAGGCCTCGCTGGTTGCCAAGGCTACGCTCACCGTGCTCCACGTGTCGCCTGGCGGGGAACAGAATTGGACTGAGTTCCCTGGTGTGAGGCAGACACTGGAGCGGTGGGGACTGCTTCCGAAGAATAGCCCCAAGTCTGCCGTGCCTGAGCTGGGCATCAACGTCCGGAAGATTATCACCAAAGACAAGGATCCAGTGAAATCAGTGCTGGCGTTTCTTGAGCAGGCGCCCAACGACCTGATTGTCCTCGCCACGCATCAGGACAAAGGGCAAGGCCTGTGGCAGGAGAAATCCGTCGCCCAACCGGTGGCCAGGAAATCGCGTCAGATGACGCTCTTCGTTCCCGCGGGAGTGAAGGGGTTCGTGTCGTTCCAGGACGGCGCCGTGTCGCTCAAGAACATCTTGATCCCGGTCGCCCCGGTTCCGAAGGCGCAGCCTGCGATTCAGGCCGCCGTCCGGATCGCGCAGCAGCTCAACTGTCCCACCGGCCGATTCACCATCCTCCATGTGGGCGACGACACCACGATGCCGGAGGTCAACTGTCCGGAGTTGCCGGGATGGGAGTGGACGAAGCTGTCACAGAAGGGCGACATCACCGAGGTCATTCTGCAGACTGCTCACGAGACGGAGGCCGATCTTATTGTCATGACCACCGAAGGCCGCAACGGCTTTCTCGACGCCTTGCGAGGCAGCCACAGTGAACAAGTGCTCCGGAATTGTGCCTGTCCCTTGCTGGCTATTCCAGCTAGTGGGTGGGTCTCGTCTGTGCTGTAAATGACATCGGATCGAGCGCGCTCGAGACCAGGGAGTGCCTGGTTGGGTTTCGAGGGGCAGTTCACTTTGCACTTTCCTCTGAGGGATTCTCGCGACAGCCACGAAGCAGGTTCTTCATCGTGTGTGCCAGGGATGTCATCCCGCCTTTGGCCTGGTGCCACGCCGCGGTGTCAGGCCGAAATGTGAGGTCTCTCATGAGGCCGCTGATTCGGACGGCGACCGGGAGGGCAGTAAATCCGTCAGGCGTTTTGAGAAGCGCCGACATGCAGGGGATCTTGATCTTCTTTCCAAGGGATGGACCGATTTTCACAAAAATCTGTCCATCGACTGTGCTGTCAGGCGAGACGGACACGTTGCCTTCAAGTGAGGCGATAGATCCAGTGACAGTAAGTGAATCGGCATGAATCCATTCACCTTCCAGTCGCACTTGGCCCTGTAAGCCATCAAATCCCATCTGCTCGATTTCCCCAATATGAGTGTACTTTGCGAGAAATTGAAGGAGTGGGGCGCGCATGAATTGTCCGTCCGCGATGTTGAAATTAAAGATTCCCGAAAGATGCTTTCCGATGGGGTCTTCATTCAGAAGGCCATTTCCTGAGGTCATAAATGATCCAGTTCCTTTCAGACGAGCTTCCTGGCCTGGTTCCACTGCTTGCATGATGGTTTCGATGCTCAACCCCTGGCCTTTGCCGGACCAGGTGAGTTGCGCGTGACTGTCCTGCTGCGCGAGGGTCACTATCGCATCCACCCGGCCACTAGCAATTCCCGTTGGTTCCAGTTTGGCCTCCAGCCGCTCTCCGGTTCCTTTGGCTGATCAAACGCCCTGACCCGATCATCAGTGTGCCGTAGGAGACGGAGCCTATTGACAGCTCGGCATCGAGGTTCATGAGAAGCGCTAAGGGATTCGACTGTTCCTGTCGACCTCCTCGATCTTTCTCCACGGTCTTATTCGTAACGGTTTGTGGCGTGGCATCAGGTCTCGAGAACAAGGCTGCGTACCAGGCGGCGTCGAGCGAGGCGATATCCCCCCTGAGTTGCGCGCTTGGCCGTCCGGCAATCCTCACCATGCCGCTGGCAGTCACGCGATCAGACTTGCCACCAGGACGGTCGGCTGTCACCGTCAGGACTGTTGCGCGGATCTCATCATTATGTCGGCTCAGGTCATGCTCAATACGAAGGGTGGCCTCATTGGGCCCTTTGTCTTCACCTTTACGAGCGACGCGAATCGGTCCGAGTATTTCCTGGCCGCGAACTACGAGGCTCCCACTGGCGGAATCCCGAGCTATGGCGACATTGGCACTGACCGGTAAGGGGCCGTGCTCTCGACCAGGGAACAATCCGAATACGTCCACGAGCGGTGCGGTATCCAAGTCTTTGGTCACGACGGTGATGGCGCCGCCTTGTTTGGACGACGCGATCGGCCAAGTTCCCGCAAGGGTGAGCATTCCAGCTGCCTTCCCTTGGGACTCCAGAGTCATGCCGATCTTGTTGATCTCGATGCCCGTCCGGGCCGCGTTCAGTTCCGCGGTTCCTTCCGTGAGAAGCGAATAGGTGAGGAATTGACCCTGCAAGGGCTGGAACCGAAGTTCACGAGCATGAATCGTTGCCTGTGCTGAAAGGGGGTGCTGCTGTCCACGACCTCTCAGGCGTCCTTCAGCCGACACGCTACCTCCTGTGAACAATTTGCGTTGCCGTTCGTCGAGTAATCCGATCCGGTCGAGAAGGTCCGCCATACTGCCGGTCTTGAATGTGACTGCGAGATCCGTGGAACCGTCGTCGATATTGGTTCGACCGCTGAATCCCGCCTCCGCGATCAGCCTCGCTCCCGCCAGGGCTTCTACGTTCAGAGCTTCCACCCGAATATGAGAGAACTCCGTGATCGTGGCATTAGTTCTGCTTCGAAGGCCGAGGGGGGTGCTGATGTGTATGGCTCCCGCATCTAGACGCAGGTCTGCGACGTCGAGAGTACCGGTAACAGACAGGGCGCCTGTGCCTCCGTGCCATTGAGCGATCCAACGTCCGTCAATGATGCCGGTCTTCACGCCGTTCAAGGCCGAGATTCTCCAGCCCGCCAGTCGTGCTCTTAGCTGGTTCATTCCAACATGGTGCGCCTGTACGGTGAAGGTGGCGACATGGTTATCTTGCGATTGAAGCGTCTTCCCATCTGTTTCCTTGCCCGGAAGGGCGATGCGAACAGGTTTGTCCAATGCGGCAGTGATGACAGGCCGAGACCGCTCGAGTTCTTGCAAAATCCCTTTGTCCAGACGAAGCACACCGGTCGTGCGGTCGAAGCTGCCGGATTGTGTCACGACCAGATCAAGGGGGGCAGTTGCTTGATGCATCTCGGGAAGCCGCAGACTGACTTGATTGCCACGGAGATCGATCTCCCAACTGAGAAGGTCTCCGGTCAGCTTGATCTCGGCCGTCCCGTTGAAGAGGGCTCGGTCGATGCGTGCGTCGCTCCAGAGAGCGAGCAGTGGATTGCACGCTCCACCGGGCAAGCCTGTAAGCGTGAGCGATCCCTCCAGCCTCGGGTCTCTCGTGGGCGTCCTCAGGTCTATGGCCCCAGACAACCGTAATGCCCCCACAGATCGATCGTTTACTGAGGCCGTCATGATCCAGGAATGCAGGTGAAGAAAGGTCAGATTGGTGACTGTTCCCTGGATCTCATGAGCGAACTTCAACGGTGCTCTGTCGGTGTCTTTCTTCCGCACTGGCCATCCTCACATTCGAGATCATGAGGCGAGTGTTCAGATCTATTGCGTTGCCGTTGTCTCGGCTGGAAACAGTTACGATGCCCCCTAATTGTCCTGTGCGGACGCCTCGTAACCCCTTCCAGCCGAAGGCATCACACCATTGGCGTAGTTCGTGCAACGCCGATATCGTTGATCGTGAGCACCCAATCAGCCTGAGGGGCATTCTGAGTGGAGACTCCTTTGTGTTCCATACCTTCAGTGCCGAGGTTGATCGTCAAAGAATGTTTCAGTTCTCCCGCTAGCCGGACGTGATCGCGCTCCGCAACGCGCAGATCGAGTATGTCCAAGGTTAAATTGCGAGAGCCGATGTGGAATGTCCCTGTCTGTGCCACGTCGACATCCACTGGTGGAGTCGTGTCCTTCCCCGAGACGGCTTGCAGCTGCTGTCCCGTGAATATGGAGCGAATATCGTACCGCTCCCCTATGGCATGAATATTCACGTCACCGCTCATGTGGGCTGAACGAAGGCGGAACGCTCCATCGTTGCCGAGCATAAGATTCAGCGCCTCATCAGTCATTTCTTGAATCTTCATCCCAACGTCCATGACCATACCGTCGGGTGATTCGGTTCGCGTGAACTGTAAGAGATAAGTTGCCGAGGGAGGTCTCGCCTTGTCGAAGAGTCAACGATGAGTCGGCGTGCACAGTCGCTTGCGTGAAGTCATAGTGACCTGACATCGTCTGATCGAGCGTGATTGCGCCGGAGTCGGATGAGGCGACATGCTTGGGCCACTCCCTAATCTTAAGCTTATGTGACATATTCCACTTCAACTCTTGGCCGCCGGGGCTTTCTTCAAGAGCGCCGGTCAAGAGAAGTGCACCGGCCCAGCGCATCTGGCCTGCAGAACGCTCAAATGCCACCTCGCTGCGCAGGTCGATGGTTCCGGTTCGACCAGGCCCGACACCATCGATCGCCATCTTCAGGTTTCGCACCGTGAACTCATCACTGCCTGTTTGGATCGAAAGCGTTATGTTCTCCAGACGCGCGCGTTGAATAGCCAATGGAACCATCAGAGCAGTCTTGCCGGCCGTTGCAACCGCTGTTTCGCCGTCTTGCGGAGGCGGTGTCATCCCCGAGGCCATGCGCAGATTGCCATTCTCAAGATCGAGTTCTTCCACAAGGAGGAGGTGTTCGCGCAGCCATGCCATCACGGAAATCCGAAAAAGAAGCTGGTCGATCTGCAGCGACAGGCCTACCTCCGGTTGTTGGTAGGAGAGTCCTGCCAATTCGAGTGTGGCGGGGAAGGTGAGAGACCCGTCATTTACTTGAAGTTTGCCGGGTACAACTGCAGATACGAGCGGAATAATGATGTGCCGGAATGCGTGCCCTGTTTGGAGATAAAACACGAATGCGGCGAGGAATAGAACCATCCAGAACAGGAAGAGACTCAGCTTGCGAAGCAGAGGATGACGATGATTGGAACCAGTACCTGTCATAGTAATTCACAATGTAGAGTATCGCACGAGAGGTTAGGGAGGGGCGCTCAAGTCCGTGGTTTGCCAGGTAAAGAAGAACAGCAGAGTGTATTGATTGTAATAGGTCCGGCCGATAATGGTTGGAGATGATCCCACAAGCTTTCCGCTTTGGTACTCGAAGAAATCCACGTGCAGCCTGGCGTACCCCTTCTGTCCCTCGGCGCTGTACAGCACGAGAGCGGGGAGAGAAAAGGGAATCAAGACACTTTCACAGGCGGCATGCCGAAGAATGTGAGCCCCTGCGTCGTTCCGAACGATTCGACGACCACCCGCGCCAGGTACGCGGGCTCTGTGTCGCGCGGGTCGATCCGGTAGCCCAATCGCGCGAGACCCGTGGCAATGGAATCGCGAATTAAGAGGAGATCGAGCGATGGTCCGTGCAGAACACCCCGGTTCATCTCCCACCATATTAAAGTGGGCTCGGTCGGTTTGGAGGCCCGTGACGTCGACACGCAGGCTTGTCTGTTCCGGGAGAGATATCGTCAGGTCGTGCAGCGCATGCTCGATCGCCGCAGTGAGCAGCAATTGCTCCACTGCGGTTCTCGGAGTCCGTGAAAATTCTTGTGTAAGCGAACAGCCGCAGAACAATATTGCCGACACAAGAAAACAGCCGGCCGCGAGCTTACTTTGCATGTGATCCCCAAGGTTCTCAATAACCGGCGAGAGACTACGCGAATCATTTTAGGATGGCAAGTCTACGGTTCTTTCCGAAGTGCTGAATGAGAAAGAATACAATCTACATTTCTATTCCCCCTGGACACCGGGAGAAATCCAATAGACCAATTCGAAGAATTCGCTACAAATGACGGCGTGCTGATCCCTGGACTTGGTGAGTTGGATTGTCAGCTATGTTTCGACAAATGGCTCCTTCACTGAGATCGGGGCGGCAAGAGGTAAAGCGTCATGGCGAAGATCAGATAGACCATCAGCACAAACACCCCTATGAACCATGCCGAGCGTCCGCCGTTGGTAACCAACGACACGGTCATCGTCGCGATCAGCATCATCACCACGGCGCCCGGCCAGAATTGCAGGTCCATTGGCGCGGGGCCGAGGACGTAACTGAGCAGGACCAGCACCGGGGCGACGAAGAGCGCGATTTGGGAGGCGCTCCCCAGGGCGATGCCCACGCTCAGGTCCAGCCGGTTCTTGCGTGCGCCGGAAAACGCCGAGCCCATCTCCGCCGCACCGCCCACCAGCGCCACGACGATGAAACCCACGAACGCCGGGGTCATCCCGAACACCTCCGCCGCCTTCTGCACTGACTCGACAAAAATCTCGCTCACGAGCGCGACCAGCACGGTGACCCCGGCCAGCGTGGCCAGGGCCAGACCGATCGGCCACGGCGCTTCACCTGCCTCGCCGGATTCCGCACTGGCAAAGAATTCGCGGTGTGTCTTGAGCGAAAAGACCATGCCCAGTCCGTAAGTGACGATGAGCAGCACCGACAGCCCCACGCTCAGCCTCTGGGTGAATGCCGCCCCCGTCGCGGAGTTGGTTTGAGAGACCGCCGAAGGAATCAGCAGCGCGACCGTAGCCAGGAAAAGCAGGCCCGCTTGAAAGCGGGCGTTGACCCGGTTGTATTCCTGGACATGATGTTTGAGTCCACCCAGCAGAAACGACGCCCCCAGCACGAAAAGTGAGTTGGTGACAATCGCGCCGGCAATGGACGCCTTCACCAGCATGTATTGCCCGGCACGCAAGGCGGCGAGCGCGATGACCAGTTCAGTCAGGTTTCCCAGCGTGGCGTTGAGCAGGCCGCCAACCGTATCGCCCGTCTTGGCCGCTACGGATTCGGTGGCGTGACTCAGCAGAGCTGCCAGTGGCAAGATTGCCAGCACGGACAGCACGAAAAGCAGCGTGTGCGCTTCGGGCGTGAGCTTCGCGGCTGCAAACACCATGGGCACGAACGCGAGCAGCCAGAGCAGCGGATTGTGACGGATTTCTTTGAGCAGGGGGTTCATAGTCCGGGTGCGGGCCTACTATCATCAATCACATCATCCAGCACATATGCGGTGTGGAGGGCGGTTGAATGTTAGGTGACCCAATGTCTGAACATTGGTAGAGGAGATACAATCAGGCAGTGAAGTTATGAGTAGGACCCTGCTGAGAGAAAACCTACTTCGCTGGAGTCAAATCAGCCGAGTATTGTACGCCATCCTTCGTCGCCCATTCGACCTTCAGCATCCGCCTCCCACCCTCCTCGTAAAGCGTGGCGATGGTCGATCCTCGCTCGGTCTCCGCTTTGAGCTTGCCGTCGATGAGCGTGAATGTTCCCTGCCCCTGGAAGATACCAATTGTCCGAACGCTCAAAAAATCGTACGACCCGTCATCGCGGATCGTCAACGTCACCCAATCATCCCTCTTTAACCGGGGCGTCGCCTTCAATATTCCGGCCCACTTCCCCGCCGCACTCTTGAATGCCGAAACGGAAACCGGGGTTGACGGGGGAGGCGGCAGCGGTTCGACCGGCGCGCATCCGATAAACCCGGTGCCCCCCCCCACCAGCACCCCAAAGCAGAGAGCGCGAAGCCACTCTTTCATCATCGTCTCCTCTTCGGCGTCAGCGTTCCGTCAACACATACAGGCTCAACGAGCCAAATAATCTACATCACTCGCCCCTAGGTGTCCAATTTTGGAAAAAGTCGTGCGGGGCGGACGTTCCGATCTGCTTGTGTACTTTTGGGTCGATGAGAAGGACAAGCAACGTGTCGTGTGCACTGGCATCGTGGGGGGCCTATGGTGGCAGGTACGGGTGGGGTACCGGCTATTATGGTGGTGGCGTGACCACTTTGAGTATCAGGCAGACATTGTAATCGTGGATCTGGCTGAGTCGTCGAAAAAATGTTAGTGTAGCGCCCCACGATCGTGGGAACGTTGGGCGACAGCACGGACGAAGAATCTTGAAATGGCCAACAAGGGAGTCGCCAAGGCGTTCGAAGACTATCCCCCGGCCAAAACGATGTGAGTGGATCGCCCACGTCAGTCGCGAGAGGATGAGCCATGCGTCCACGCGGTTCATGCATGATCCAGCCGGGAGTTGGCTAGGAGGGAGGGATGCGATGCAGAGCCATCTCGTTCGAGTCCGGGTCCTGTTCCTGGTCTTCTTGTTCCTGGTGAGTTCGCTCGCGGCTTGCGCTGGGTTGGGGACAGAGCAGGAATTACCCTTAACCCTTGTTCCCATTACGGAAATCAAAGAGGTCGAAGGGACTTGGGAAGGACTGGTGAAAAACGTGCGAACGGGGAAGGACTCAGGACGGGTCGTGGTGGTCCTCACATCCCACGACACCTATGGGAGCTACAGTTTCGGGGGAGAAACAGCCCAGGGCTCCCTTGTAGGGACAGGCAGGGTGACCTTGCAGAGCGGACGACTGTTGTCTGAGACGGGACAGCGAACGGTCGTGTTCACACTCTGTCTGCGCGGCAGTGAGAAGGTCTTGGCAGCACATGCCATTGGCAAAGACGGAAATCCCTCCTACATGGAGTTGACGCAGATGAAGTAGCCGTTCGGTCTTCATTGTTGTAGCAGTGTATTGTTGTGCACAACTAGAAAGGAGCGAGGATCGCGATGAGACACAAATTTTGGCTGAATCGAGAATTCTGGGGATTGTGGATGTGGGCGATCGGCCTCGCGTTGTTGGCCGGCTCTTGGGGGGCCGACTCCGCGGTCGCCGCGACGGCCAAGGAGATCGACGTCAGCGTGGACGTGACGCTGGAGAAGTTCGAAAAAGAGGTGGGCGGAGCCAAGCAATTTCTGGCCGGCGCCAAGGGCCTGCTGGTGTTTCCGACGGTAATCAAAGCCGGGGTCGGCTTCGGCGGGGAATATGGCGAAGGCGCCTTGCGCATCGACGGCAAGACGGTGGATTATTACAATACCATGGCCGCATCGTTCGGATTGCAGTTCGGTGCACAGGCCAAAACCATCGTGCTCGTGTTTCTGGATGAGGATGCCCTCACCCGGTTTCGGAAGAGTGAGGGATGGAAAGTCGGGGTCGATGGATCGGTGGCGGTCGTTGCAATCGGCGCGGGGACATCGCTCGACAGCTCGAAACTTAACGAACCCATCGTGGGTTTCGTCCTCGACCAGAAGGGCCTGATGTATAACCTTACCCTGGAAGGATCCAAATTTACGAAGATCAACAAGTAGTCCGGGTATCGCGTCACCAGGTAATGGGCGGTATCGATTCATCACGTTCTATTCAGAGGGAGGAACAGAGGATAAGCATGGCACGGAACCGGAGGGCTTCATTCCTCACGCAGTTGCTGGTGGGGGGCCTTCTGCTAGGCACCACGGCTATTCCCATAGCGACGCCGGCGAGCGCGGCTGATGTTGCCGAGCAACAACGGCTCGTGGAGAAGGCGAGGCTGACGCTGATGGCGTTTGCCGCCGATCCCGGTCTGAAAGCGGCGCTCCATGAATGGTCACCTGAGACCAGAGCCCTCTTCATCGTGCCGCAATTCCTCAGGGGCGCGTTCGTGTTCGGCGGTGCAGGCGGCAGCGGTCTGCTTCTGGTGCGCGATGAGAAGACCGGAAACTGGGGCGACCCGGTGTTCTATACCATCGGGTCTGCAAGCTTCGGCCTGCAAGTCGGGGGAGATGTGTCGGAGATCGTCCTTCTGGTAAGGACTCCCAAAGGTCTGGAGGAGTTCTACCGTTCCGACTTCAAGCTCGGCGCCAACGCAGGGATGGCGATCGGGCCGGTGGGCGAAGGGGCCTCCGTACACGGCCTCGCGGCGGACATTATCGCCTATGCCAGGAAACAGGGCGTGTTTGCCGGCATCGCAATCAATGGCGCTTTCGTGGCCGTGGCGGATGAGGCCAACGAGGCCTACTACGGAAGACCGGTGAGACCGACCGATATCGCGATCAAACAGAGTGCCTACAACCCTCAATCGCTCGACCTGCGCAACACGGCGACGGCGGTGATGAAGTAGCACAAGATTGTAGCAACTCTTCTGTCGTGTTCTTACCCTTCGGAAATCCGTTGCGTCTACTTCACTGTGTACCCTTTCCCTTCCATACAGGCTCCAAAGGCTCGTTGGTAGCCATCCACGCTCGCCTCCTGCTGTTGTGCCGCTTGCTGCTGAGCCGCCGCTTGTTGTTTTTCGCCTTTTCGTTTTTTGTGGGCTCCGCCTGCCGCACCCACCCCGGCACCGATTGCCGCGCCCTTTCCGGCGTCTCCAGCGATAGCCCCACCAATGGCCCCGACTGCTGCGCCCTTTGCGGCTCCGGAGACGGCTCCACCTTTGGGGGGTGGCGCGCTGGCCTGTTCGACCGGCTTGTTCGGGTCGAAACCTGTCTGCTCCTTGGCCCATTTATAGCAGCTAAACTCGTCCTGTTCCTGCTGCTCCTTAGTCTGAGCGTTCTTGGGAAACACGAAAACTTCTGCTGCCTCCGCGAGACCGGTGCTGACTACAGCGAAGGCGCCCAGCACGGCCGCCGTCAGGATGCGCTTCATGTCACACCTCCAATGAGAATGTTGAGGAAAGTCGATTGACAGCTATTGGACGGAAGCAAGATACGCTTTCATAGGTCCGACTTGTGAGGGGAAAGATTGTTCTCCGGCAGAAGTATGCTCGACTGCAAATCGTATTGCAACTCCTCCAGGGTTGCCATATACTTTTTTCCCCCTTCGCCCCGGCACTCTTCGAACGTACGGCCGGCATCGAACCGCACATGAGTGAGGAGGGAATAATCATGAGAAATCCAGCGTGGAGTCGGCGGCTTGTGCCGATGATAATTGCACCCGTTGCGGTGATTCTGAGCATGCCAGGAAGGAAGACCGGGCGGTTACAACGCGGAGTTATTTGTTGATACCTTCACAATTCTGTCTGGTTTCTATTAAGGAGGTGCGAGATGGCTACCGAAGAGACACGGTTACAGGAAGCGCGGGAAGCGAAGGCGGCGTGGAAGAAGTGGGGTCCCTACCTGAGCGAGCGTCAATGGGGTACCGTGCGGGAAGACTATAGCGCCGACGGGAACGCCTGGGACTATTTCACCCATGACCAAGCGCGCTCCCGGGCCTATCGCTGGGGCGAGGATGGCCTCGCGGGATTCTCCGACGACAAGCAGCGGCTCTGTTTTGCGCTCGCCCTCTGGAATGGGAAGGATCCCATTTTGAAGGAGCGACTCTTCGGTCTGACGAACAGCGAAGGCAACCATGGCGAGGATGTCAAAGAATATTACTTCTACCTCGACAGCACGCCGACGCACTCCTACATGAAGTATCTCTACAAGTATCCGCAGGCCGCCTACCCCTATGATGACCTGGTCAAGACAAACCGGGGCCGCAGCCGCGACGAGATGGAGTATGAACTGCTCGATACCGGCGTGTTTGATCAGGATCGCTACTTTGACATCTTCGTGGAGTACGCCAAAGATGGCCCGGACGACATTCTGGTGCAGATCACCGCGGTCAACCGGGGACCGGAAAAGGCCGAGCTACATCTATTGCCGACTCTCTGGTTCCGCAACGACTGGGCGTCGTGGATTGCCGGACATGGAGAGAAACCGCTGCTCAAGCAGATCAAGGGACCGGCGGGCACGAGTGCGATGACGGCGCAACATCCCGTACTGGGCACGTACTACCTGTACTGCGACGGCGGATGTGCCGCTGCTCTTTACCGAGAACGAAACGAACAACGAGCGGCTCTTTCCTGAATACCCGAACGCCAGCCCCTACGTCAAAGACGGCATCAACAACTATGTGGTTCAGGGTCACAAGACGGCGGTGAATCCCGACCACCAGGGCACCAAGGGCGCGGCGCACTACCAGAAGATGGTTGGTCCCGGCCAGTCGGTGACGGTGCGCCTGCGCCTCACCAATCAGGCCCTCGCCGTCCCCTTCGGGCCGTGGATTGACGAAACCCTCGCCGCTCGCCTGCAGGAGGCAGACGAGTTCTATCGATCCGTGACTCCACCCTCGGTCTCCCCGGACGCAGCCAACGTGATGCGCCAGGCCCTTGCCGGCATGCTCTGGTCCAAGCAGTACTACTTCTTCGATGCCAATCGCTGGCTGGAGGAACATCAGGCCCACCCCCTCCATCCCGGCAGCCAGTCCTCCAGAAATTCGGAGTGGTTCCACATGGTCAACGAGGACATCATCTCGATGCCGGACAAGTGGGAGTATCCCTGGTACGCGGCCTGGGACCTGGCCTTCCACACGCTGCCGATTTCGATCGTCGACCCCGACTTCGCGAAGCAGCAGATGCTGCTCATGGTTCAAGGTTTATACCTGCATCCCAGCGGGCAGATGCCCGCGTACGAGTGGAATTTCAGCGACGTGAACCCCCCGGTCCACGCCTTTGCCACCCTGTTCCTCCATCGCACCGAGCAGGCCCTGCGCGGCGAGGCGGACGTGGAGTTCCTGAAATCGGCATTCAACAAGCTCTTGCTGAACTTTACCTGGTGGGTGAACCGGAAGGACCGGTTCGGCAAGAACGTGTTCGAGGGGGGCTTCCTCGGCCTCGACAACATCGGCATCTTCGACCGCAGCGCCCCGCTGCCCACCGGCGGCCACCTGGAACAGGCGGATGGCACGGCCTGGATGGCCTTGTTCAGCCAGAACATGGCCGAGCTTGCGCTGGAGCTTGTCGCCCACGACCCCGCTTACGAGGACATGGTCACGAAGTTCCTCGAGCACTTCCTCTATATCGCGGCGGCCATGAACCAGCCTGGAGCGGACGGCATGTGGGACGAGGAGGACGGCTTCTACTACGACCTGCTCCGGCTTCCGGACGGCAGCGGCAAACGACTTCAGCGTACGGTCGATGGTGGGGCTGCTGCCCCTGTGCGCCACGACAGTGACAGAGCCGTGGCAGCGCGAACTCATTCCGCGGACGACCGCTGCGTTTCAGGCCCGTCGACGCCAGATGCCCGAGCTGTTCAAATCCATTCACCCCACGGGCCCGGGGAATTTGGGCGTGGCCGAGCGGGGAATCATTGCCCTACTCAATCCGGAGCGGCTCCGACGGATCCTCTCGAAGATGCTCGACGAGAACGAGTTCCTGAGTCCCTACGGCATCCGCTCGCTCTCCAAATTCCACGAGCGGAACCCCTATGTCTTGCACGTAGGCGGCCAGGAGTACCGGGTGGACTATCTGCCGGGCGAATCGAACACCGGCATGTTCGGCGGCAACTCCAACTGGCGAGGGCCGATCTGGATGCCGGTGAACGCCATGATCATTCGGGCGCTCCTGAATTTTTACCTCTACTACGGCGACAATTTTAAAATTGAATGCCCCACGGGATCCGGGAAGATGATGAATCTCTTCGAGGTCTCCAAGGAGATCGCGGATCGGCTGAGCCGGATCTTTCTGCGGAATGAACAGGGCCGGCGTCCGGTCTATGGCGGCACGGAGAAGTTCCAGTCCGATCCCCACTGGCGCGACCACCTCCTCTTCTATGAATACTTTCACGGCGACAACGGGGCCGGACTGGGCGCGAGCCACCAGACCGGCTGGACCGGGCTCGTGGCCAAAACCATCCAGCTCTACGGGTTCATGGACGCCAAGCGGTTCCTGGAAGCGGGTAAGCGAGCTACGTTCAAGGAATCCGCGCTCTTGAAAGGTGCTGCGGGTGCGCGGGGAAAATGACATGAGGTCGTGGCCCAAGCGTCCCACCATCTATGAGATCAACACCTGGGTCTGGTTGCTTGAGTTGAGCCGGAAACACCGGAGGCCGGTGACCCTTGCCACGGTTCCCGATCAGGAATGGGATGTCCTTGCCACTCACGGCTTTGATGCGGTCTGGCTCATGGGCGTGTGGGAACGGAGCCCAGCCGGCATCGCAATCTCGATGCGGAACGAGGGGCTCCTTGAGGATTTTCGCCGGGCGCTTCCTGACTTTTCGCCGGAGGACAATGTCGGTTCGCCCTACTGCGTCCGGCGCTACGTCGTGGATCAGCACCTGGGAGGAACGGAAGGGCTTGCAGTCGCGAGAAAGAAGCTGGCCGACCGGGGCCTGCGATTGATACTGGATTTCGTTCCGAATCACGTCGCGCCGGACCATCCCTGGGTCACGGATCATCCGCAGTATTTCATTCAGGGCGGCAGCCGATGATCTGGCACAGAAGCCGGGCGAGTTTTTCCAGGCCGGCGGCAAGGTTTTTGCGCGCGGGCGGGATCCGTATTTTCCGCCCTGGGCTGATGTCGTACAGCTCAACGCGTTTCATCCTGGTCTGCGTAAGGCTGCCATCAAGACGGTGGGATCCATTGCCGAGCAATGTGACGGGATGCGCTGCGATATGGCGATGCTCATGATGAATCCCATCTTCGAGCGGACGTGGGGAGCCCGCGCCGGGCCAGCGTCCGGAGAAGGAATATTGGGTCGAGGTGATCAGCGGTACGGAAGCGATACCCCGAGTCCTCTTCATCGCGGAGGCCTACTGGGATCTGGAGTGGGAACTTCAGCAGCAGGGATTCGACTACTGCTACGACAAGCGGCTGTACGATCGGCTGGAGCATGGCCCGGCCGAGAGCGTGCGACTGCATCTCTGCGCCGATCTGCCTTACCAGGAAAAGCTCGTTCGCTTCATCGAGAACCACGACGAACCGCGTGCCGCCGCGACGTTTGCGGATCAGAAAGCGCGGGCTGCTGCGGTGACGTTCGCGACCCTGCCGGGCGCGAAGCTGTTCCATGAAGGGCAATTCGAAGGACGCCGCGTGAGACTTCCGGTTTTTCTTCGCCGCCGTCCCGATGAAATCCCTGACCGGAATCTTCAGGGATTCTACAAATCCCTCCTCCAAACCCTCCGCAGCGCAGACGTCAGGGACGGGGAGTGGACACTGTGCGAACGGACCGGCTGGCCGGACAACGACAGCTACCTGAATATGGTCGCATGGTGTTGGCAAAAAGGAGCCGACCGCCACCTGATCGTCGTCAATCTCTCAGGGGTCCGTTCCCAGACGCGCGTCAGATTACCATGGGTTGATCTTGCGGGCCGTTCTTGGCGGTTGACCGATCCGCTGCAGATGACGGTCTATGATCGAGCGGGCGACGAACTTCGAGAATCGGGATTTTACGTTGACCTGGAGCCATGGGACTATCACGTCCTCCACTGCGAGAGCAGATGATCGAGTCGGATCTAGTCAACGGGCTCAGCGAGTGAGGTTCGGATGGAATGGCATGAGATCATCGGTCTTGTGGCGGGCTTTGGCACCACCTTTGCCGCCGTGCCGGATTTGATTGCGATGTTCAAGCGAGGGTCCTCTCAAGGCATGAATCCAACCATGGCAGGTATCATGGGCCTCTTCCAGATAGTCTGGGTCTATTACGGGTTTTTGATCGCCTCAAGGCCGGTGATTATCTGGAACATCGTCGCGGTGGTCATCAATTCTTTCATGGTGGGCGCGTTTTTTTACTTTGCCCGCAAGGAGAAAGTGAGTAGGCCTGAGGCAACGAGGTAACGGGTGAACGACCCTCTCGACTTATTCACCTCCCATCTCTACAATGGTCCCGATGCCGATGAGCCATGCCGTGCATATACTCTAATCGCGGGTAGGTAGCGCCGCTTTCACTGCCTCTCCAGCACATCATGCCGGTCGATGCCAGATCCCCAGAAAATCTGAGTCATGGGCTCTTCGATCAGGGCAACTGGGCGAGCCGTCTGGCCACAATGTCTATGAGGAGGATTTATGATCATATGTAGGAGAAATCGCCGGATGTGTCGGCTCCATGGGCACCGTTGGCTCCTCTCTTGTCTGCTGCTGACGAGCCTGCAGGCCACTGCTTGCTCGATGAATCCGGTGAGCGGCCTGCCCGAGGTCACACTCCTCTCGGTTGAACAGGAAAAGAAGATTGGAGCGGAGGAGGCCAAGAAGGTCGAGGTGCAGATGGGCTTGCTCGACGATACGCAATTCCTCCCGTACCTGGATGCGGTCGGCCAGCGGTTGGCGAAGGAGTCTCCGCGCCAGGATGTGACGCACCAGTTCCACGTCGTGGATATGGCGGAGCCGAACGCCTTCGCCCTTCCCGGTGGCTACGTCTATGTCACCCGCGGATTGCTCGCCCTGGTGAATTCCGAAGATGAACTTGCAGGCGTGGTGGGACATGAGATCGGTCACGTCGCTGCACGGCACACGGTACAAAAAATTTCCAGGCAAGGTCCCTTTGCCGTGGTCTTCGGGATCGCGTCGGGGCTTGCAGGGATCGTCAGTCCGCTCGCGGCAAATATCATAGGAGGAGTAGGCGATCTGACGCAGGGCCTGCTCTTTTCGCCATACAGCCGCAGCCAGGAGACAGAGGCAGATCGAGTGGGACAGGAGATGGCGGCCCAGGCTGGGTGGGACCCAGCCGCCTTGTCCACGTTCTTAAACACCCTCGAACGCGAAGTCGATCTCATGAGTAAGGAGCATCGGAAACCCAGCTTTTTTGACTCTCACCCTGCAACGCCAGATCGAGTGAAAAAGACTGCGGAGCATGCCAAGGAATTGACGCGGGCGAACAGAGCGCCGATCAGCGCGACGCACGAAGCGTTTCTCGCTCGCCTGGACAGCATGGTGTACGGCCAGCGGGCTGCGAACGGCATCTTTGAGGGGCGTACCTTCCTGCATCCCGACATGAATTTCCTCGTGCAGTTTCCGGAGAAGTGGCAGCACGACAATACGCCGGAAAAGATCGTGGCAGCAGCGCCGAATGGAGACGCAGCCGTGGTCGTGGGGGCTGTTGCGGAGGGGACCGATCCCCTGGAGGGCGCTCGCGCAGTCGAGAAAAAGACCAAGACCGACGTGGTCTCCAAGACAGAGAAGGTGACCATTGGAGATCTCCCTGCCGCCCACACGCAAATCAAGGAAGACAGCAAGGTGACGCTCGACATCACCTGGATTGCCCATGGCGGGCTCATCTATCAGGTGGTCGGGGTGGCCCCCACCAAGCAGTTCGACACCCTGCAGGGCCTGTTCCATTCAGTCGCCCACAGTTTCAGGCCCCTGTCGGCATCCGAACGTGTCGGGATCAAGGAGCAGCGTATCCGCTTGGTGAAGGCGCAGGCGGGAGAGTCGATCGAGGCCTTGGCTGCTCGTACCAACTCAGTCTGGAAGAAGGAACAGATTGCGGTCATGAACAATCTCGCGCCTGGGGACCAGCTCAAGGAAGGGCAGGTCATCAAGGTGGCCATCGCCGAACCGTATGAATCGAAGAAGTCCCGGTAGCGAGGATGGCACGATGACTGTGGATCTCTCGATGAGAAGCGGAAGGCTGTTAGGATTCTTCGCATTACTGGTCCTCTTGGCCATGCTCCAGGGCTGTGAGTACGTGCGCCCCATCCCGAACGCACCGCTGAATCAGTGGGACCCAACTGCCGGTTACCGGTTCCGCAACCTCATGCCGCCGGATAGCGCGAATACGGACGGTCTCCTGATTGTGGCAGCCTTTTCCGGTGGGGGCACAAGAGCATCCACGCTAGCTTTCGGGGTGTTGAGGGAACTCTCACGGCAGCAGATCACCTGGGAAGGCAAGCCTAAGCGGTTGCTTGACGAACTGGACATCATCTTTGCCTTGTCCGGAGGCACCTTTACCGCCGGGTACTATGCGCTGCACGGCGATCGGATTTTTCATGACTTTGAATATCGCTTCTTGCGGAAGGACTGGGAAAGCGAACTCAAAGCCAGAGTGTTCAAGTCTCCCGGTAATTGGATCAGGCTCTGGTCTCCCTATTTTGGTCGCGCGCACCTGATGGCCGAGATATTGGATGAATCGCTCTTCGAGGGTGCCACCTATGGAGACCTGCTCAAGCGTAATGAACGTCCTTGGTTTTCGATTCATGCGTCCGACATGGCGACCCTCTCCCGCTTCGAATTCCATCAGCAACAATTCGACATGATCTGCTCGGATCTGAGCAAACTGCCGATTGCCTGGGCCTCCGCGTCCTCCGCGGCGCTGCCTCTGGTGCTCAGTCCCATCAGCCTAAAAAATTATGCCGGACAGTGCGGCTATCAGGCGCCACCATGGCTGACGGTAGAGAAAAGGAAGGGCGCGATCGTCGCTCGAAGAGCAGGCGCTCAACGAGCGAATGAGTTGCTGTCTTACTTGGATACTGAGAAACGACCCAACATCCATCTGCTCGACGGCGGCCTGTCGGACAACATGGCCTTGCGCGGTCTAATCGAAGGAGCCAGCGTCATGGGCGGACTGGAACAAATCTTAAAGGAAGGCAACCTGAAGGGGGTTCGGAAGTTCGTGTTGTTGGCGGTGAACGCCGAAACCAGTCCCGATGTGCTCGAGTACCGGAGCGACCACATCCCGGTCATCTCCCGGGCAATGGGCGCCATGATCGATCTGCCGATCAATCGCTATTCTTTTGATACGATCATACTCTTGCGCCAGGGCGTGGAAAACGCGCGGCTGAAGCTGCGCGCCACACAACGAGCGGCCGACAGCCCGTTTGCCCTCGACGCCGACATCTATTTCATCAATGCCAGTTTGAGCGAAGTGGCCGATCCGGACGAACGGCGGTCGCTCATGAATATTCCCACCACGCTGTACCTCACGGACCCCCAGATCGACCGACTACTCCTGGCCGCCTCGCGGCTGATCCGCAACGACCCGGACTTTCAGCGGCTGATGAGGGATCTGGAAACATCCCCATGAGCCCCAAAGGATCACATGCGCCATACAAAGGAGGATGCCGATGAAATAATTTTCGATCGACCAGAAAGAAAGAGAGCTGGTTCGTTGTTCACAATCACATCACACCTAGGAGGATTCTGATGAAATCAGTCGTAAGCATGATCATAGCGGGGGCGATCTTGTTCGCCGTGCCTGCGTTCGCCCAAACTGAGGGCAGTGCCGACACCAACATGCAAATCTTGATGGATAAGGTCAAGGCGGACAAAAAGCTGTTGGTCGCGAGCAACATGGATCTGACCGATGCAGAAGCCAAGAGTTTCTGGCCGTTGTACGAGGCCTACCAGAAGGATCTTCAGAAAGTGAACGAGCAGCTTGGCAAGACTATCGCAACCTATGCTGAGGCCTATAACCAAGGCAAGGGCACGATTTCGAACGACACAGCGAAAAAGCTGCTCCATGAGGTGTTTTCGATTGAGGAGCAAGAGTTGAAGCTGAAGCGTGCCAATGCGGAGAAAGTCGGCAAGGTGCTGCCGGCGGCCAAGACGGCGCGGTATATTCAGATCGAAAACAAAATCCGTGCAGTCATCAAGTTCGAACTCGCGCGACAGATTCCGTTGGTGTACTAAGTCTGAGTTGCGACATTGAACGGACGCATAGGATCACCCGCGTGAGGTGGGACCAGGTGAGGTCATCACGAGGCAATCTCACGCGGGTATGCGTCTGGCTTCTGGGAGCGATGGCACTCCACACGGCATACCCCCTCGCAGCGCTGGGACAGGAGACATTACCCGAGACACCGACGGGGAGCAGGCCGGAATCAGCCCCTCAGGCGGAGATGGACAGTCCTGCAGAAGAGCCCGATGTCGCGCCCGAGAAGCGCCGCCTCCTCAAAAGGCTGGGGCCTCAACCTGTGACGCCGGAGCAGCGGGAAGAAGCGGAGCGTCTCAGAAAACTTGCCGCCAAGTATGGGACCGACCCCACGGCTATCGTGGGACGAGTGCAGCTGACTTCTGCATACGTCGACCTCCCTCAGGGG
The DNA here is from genome assembly GCA_963775905.1 of Nitrospirota bacterium. Lineage (GTDB taxonomy): Bacteria > Nitrospirota > Nitrospiria > Nitrospirales > Nitrospiraceae > Palsa-1315. The sequence continues at coordinate 31,954 of CAVZKI010000011.1, forward strand.
GCGCGAGGCGTCGATACGGTGGCCCGGGTCGATCTGCCGTTCCGGCGGGACTTCTTGCTCCGCGTGGATGCGCCGTTCTTGAAATGGAGCGACCCGAATCGTCCCGGCACCACTAGCGCGCAAGGCTTCAGCGACCTTGCCGTCTCGGCCGTGTGGCGGGCCTATAACACGCCCGAATATGCCGTACTCGTCGGCGTGACCTCGACTATGCCTACCGCCGCCGAGACCAGCTTGGGCCTTGGCAAGTACACAGTCGGCCCAACCATCGCCACGGCCCGGTTTCTCCCGAAATGGGAGTCCTTCCTGATCGGGGTATTCACCCAACAAGTCTCCGTCGGCGGCGATCCTGCTCGAATGCCCGTGAATCGTTCGAGATTAACCGGACAGATCAATTCGTTTTGGGCCGAGCGTTGGTGGACCATCGCGCAGGCCGTGTGGCAGGTCGATTGGGAACGAAGCGCGAAAAGCAGCATGACCCTCGAAGTCGAAGTCGGTCGGAGTGTGGTGGGACGATGGGGGGTATTTGCACGTCCGGGGGTCGGGATTTGGGGGCAGGAAGTTCCCGGTGCCTATGACTGGAATGTCGAGGTGGGTGTGCGCTATATGTTCCCGAGTTTCTAGCAGGATGCTGAAAAAGTCCAGCAGAAACAGACCGTTATTTGGTCTGTCTCGTTTTTTGGTTGAACGAAACTAAGCAGATGAACCAAATCAACGAGATGAACAAATCAAACCAGATCAACCCGTCCTGCCACTCGCGCCTGTGGACGGCCGGGCTCTTGCTCTGCGTCGTGACGGCGACAGGATGTCCCCGCATGGTTTCCATGGATTATCAGCCGACCAATCCACTCAGAGGACAAGGAACGGTCGGGACCGCGCCGTTCCGGTATCAGGCGTCCGATGAGCAGCTGGTGCGCCCGCGTCAAGTCGAAACGAACCCATCAGCGAAGACCGTTTTATTTCTCACCCAAGAAATCGGCGTCTTCTTCTCGGAAGCGCTCCGGCTGGAACTGGGGCGGTCGGGGTATGCAATGAACGATTCGAGCGATCGCATCGTGTCCGGCACCATCACGCGGTTCTATCTCGACTGGAGGAGCGGAGAGGACCGATCGTTCGAACTGGCCGCGGACTATACGGTTCAGTCGGGCGAGCGCACTCTCTTTTCCTGGCACTGTTCCTCGGTGCAGAAAGGGCCGAATATGCTGGCCGAAGACGGGATCTTGATTCGCAAGGGAACGGCCGACTGCATGCACCGATTTATCGAAGCTTCGCAGGATGCGAAAGTCTTCTGACCTGAATGGCTTGCACCCCTCCTGACCGACCAGGATTGACGTGCTGGTCAAATCTTGGTTGAACTGCGGGACAACATGAAGTCACGGATGGATATGTGATCGGCGACTCAGCCAGCAGACGGCGCTTCGCCACGGGACTCTTCGTGGCAAGCACGCTCGTCCTACTCACCAGCACGGCTCCAATCGTAGACACCGTAGCGTGGGCCAATGGTGAACTCCGCGAAGCCCTGGGCAACATGACCTTTCCCTCGGAGTGGACGCGCAGCGGCCAGGCGCCACTCGTTGGGGGAGTCTACGAAGAACCAACTGCCCAGGACTCGGCCTCCAAGATTGTGATCCGGTTGACCGACTCCGTAGCGGTCGGCACGATCGGCGGCCAGACAGCGGCGGCGCTCGTGATCGTGACAGATCCAGGCGGCAGCGGGGTGTTTTTCGACCTGTATCTTGTGCAGCAACGGGAAAATCGCTGGCGCCTCATAGATCGTGCGCATCTCGGCGATCGGATTCGCGTGAACAGGATCGAGGTCGAGCGGGGCCTCATCGGGCTCGACCTGACCGTCCACGGTCTGCGCGATGGGACCTGTTGCCCGACCGAGCGCAGCAGGGTTTATTATGCGCTGCAAGGCGAGCGGCTTGTTAAAGTCAATGCCCCTGCACAACACATCCCGAACTTTATTGAAGGGCCTGTCTGGGGATGGCAATATGCCGTTCGCGTCGACGGGACCAGGACGACGCCGACAGAGCCAGGTCACTATACCCTGCATCTCGGGCCCGACGGGCAACTCAACGTCCGGGCCGACTGTAACCGAGCCGGAGGGAACTATCGAATGGAGGGTTCGCATCTAACGCTTGCGGTCACGCATTCAACCATGGCAGCCTGCCCGCCCGATTCGCTGGACAGGCAATTTCTGGCCGATTTGGCGGCAGTCAGTGCATGGCGTCTGGAGGACAGCCGTCTGTACGTGGATCTCACGAGTGGTGGGATGATGGTATTCACGGTAGCGAGCCAGTGAGCAGGTCTTCAATGTAATCCACCCGCAGAAAAATCCTCGTGGCCACGGCGCCGGCTTATGTAGCGGAAAAGAAGCCCAACATCATCTTCGTTGAAGAAAGTGCTATTGGACTGACCATCAAGTTACGGAGCTGTATGAACTCTGCACGGAGATGGGTCATTTTGGCGGTGCTCGTGGTAACGGGTGGGTGGGGTTGGACGCTCGCTGCAGCCCAGCATTCGGCGACTGCGCCTATGTCATCGGCCGCGTTCCAGCCCACCGTGGCGAACAGCATTTCGCCGCCCGGTCCGACGCCGGAGGGCATGGTCTGGATTCCCGGCGGGGAATTTTCCATGGGCGCGCAGGATCCGGCGGATATGCACGATGAGGTGGGGATGCAAGCCACCAGGGATTCCCGGCCGATTCACCGTGTCTATGTCGCCGGCTTTTGGATCGATAAAACCGAAGTCATAAACGAGCAGTTTGAGAAATTTGTGAAGGCAACCAGCTACATCACCGTAGCCGAGCGGACACCGAGGGCCGAGGATTTTCCCGGTGCGCCGCCCGAAAACCTTGTGGCCGGTTCCGTGATCTTTTCACCCCCGGACCATGCCGTTCCGCTTAACGACCATTTCCAGTGGTGGAGCTATGTCAAAAGCGCGAACTGGCTCCATCCGCTTGGTCCAAAAAGTTCGATTAAGGGAAAAGCAAAGTTTCCGGTGGTGCACGTGGCCTATGAAGACGCGGTGGCCTACGCAACATGGGCCGGCAAGCGGCTGCCTACCGAAGCGGAATGGGAGTTTGCCGCGCGAGGCGGCCTGAGCGGAAAGGTCTTTCCCTGGGGAGACGAATTCAAGAAGGGCGGCCGATGGATGGCCAACAGTCACCAAGGACATTTTCCCAATCAGGACACGGGAGCGGACCGGTTCACGGGCATCGCGCCGGTGGCGCAGTTTCCACCCAACGGCTACGGGCTCTATGACGTGGGCGGCAACGTGTGGGAGTGGGTCAGCGACTGGTACCGGCCCGATTACTACGCGCGACTCGTTGCCGCAGGCAGCGTGGCGCGCAACCCGCAAGGCCCAGATTCCCCCTACGACCCGTCCGAGCCCAATGAGAAAAAGCGCGTGCACCGCGGCGGCTCATTCCTCTGCACGGATCAATATTGCTCGCGCTACATGGTGGGCACGCGAGGCAAGGGCGATGTCGGCACCGGCACGAATCATTTGGGCTTCCGTTGCGTGAAGTCCGGATCAGCCGCCAGTCCATAGAAGAGGCGACGTTCAGTCAACGCCGTCACGTTCCTGTTTCCGAAATGAGCCGGACGGACACACCCTGAATAATGCTGGTTAACGCTGGCGGTCACGCTTTCGACTATGGTAGCGTGCCCGCTCGATTCGATCGCCGAGCACCATGAACGACCCCTCGCCTTCGTCATCCCAATCGAACCTCACTCGGTGGCAGACGATCGCCGCCGCCGCCGGCATTGTACTGGTCATCGCGTTCGCGGTGTTGTTGAACAGGTCCCTACCGCCGAGCACAGTGGTGATCGCCACCGATCTGGAAGGTGGGATCTATAGCCAGATCGCTCTGCGTTACCAAGAAATCTTCGCCCGCCACGGCGTACGACTTGAGCTATTGGCGACCAATGGCTCGGTCGAGAACGTCGGGCATCTGCGTGATCCACGAACCGGAGTCAGCGTTGCACTCGTGCAGGGCGGAGTGACCAGCACGGTGGAAGCGCCGGAGCTGGTTTCGCTCGGCACACTGTTCTACGAGCCGTTCTGGCTATTTTCGCGAGTTCCACGACCGGATCAGCCAGGCAGGCTGGCCGAAGGTCTGCGATTGTCGCTCGGCATCCCGGGTAGCGGAACATACAAGCACGGGCGCGAACTGGCGGCTGCAGTCGGCATGGACCTGAGTCGGGCACAGGTGCGCGACCTCGATGCAGTCCAGGCGGGAGAAGCGTTGATGAGGGGAGAGGTGGACATGATTGGAATCATGCTGCCCTTGAAAGCGCCGATCGTGCATCAGCTGTTTGTGGACGACTCCATACAAGCATTCGACTGGACGCGCGCAGATGCGCATGTGGCGCTGCGCCCGTATCTGAGCAAGCTGGTGGTCCCGCGCGGCGTCGTCGACCTCCCGCACGACCGGCCAGCCAAAGACCTCACGCTGGTCGCGACAAAAACCAGCCTGGTCGTGCGCAGGGATCTGCATGCTGCAATCCAGTACTTGCTCCTCGAGGCGGCCTCAGAGGTGCACGGAGCTCCCGGAGTATTCAATAAGGCGGGCGAGTTTCCTGCCGCCGAGCCCATCGACCTGCCGCTGAGTACATTCGCGCAGGAGTATTACCGCAGCGGGCAGCCGTTCCTGCAGCGCAACCTGCCGTTTTGGCTGGCCGCGTTCGCAACGCCGCTGGTGGTGCTGCTTCCGGTAGTCGGCCTCCTCTATCCGCTGTTCCGTCTGGTGCCCGTGTTGTACCGGATGATCGTAGAGGGGCGTATCTTTCGCCTCTACCGCGATCTCAAGTTCCTGGAGGCGGAATGGGAGACCAGTGCTCCCGATACCAGCACCGGGGCGTTGTCCGAGCGTCTAGACCGGCTGGAAGAGCGTGCCGATCACCTGCACGTGCCGATTGCGTATGCGCACATGCTCTACACGTTGAAGCATCATATCAGCCTGGTGCGGCAGCGCTTGCGAGAGAAGAAGCCCGGTCGCGAGCCCCTAAGCCCCGGCACACATAAGGAAATTGCCTAGGAGCCTATCCGACATTGCCGTTCGTGACGAGGCGAAGGAGGTGCAGCCAGATGCGAGGCCGCAGGCCCGAGGCTGACACTCATCTCACGTTTCACGGTTCTTGGGCGCGGCCCGATCCCTCCCTCATCTGGACCAGGAAGCCACTAGACACTCGTACAGGCATGTCATTGGTCTGAACTGGGTCGAGAAAGCCTTCCCTCAAAGTACAACCATTTCCCGCCTGCGGCTCTTGCGCCCAGTTGGGCACCCTCCTAAAAGGGGCCTCCCTGCAATGCTCCGTTACGTGCCACGCGGGTCCGTTTCAGGGACAGGGCAGACGGAGATAGGCTGCGCAAGTGGCAGTATCTTGATGTGGGAGATGCTTGACAACGATTCCGTATGTGAGGATAGTCTCCGCCATTGGTTCATCTTGGATCAAGGCATTGTCGGGAATAGGCCGCCAGGCCACAAGTCCATCGCGCAACTCATCACCATGAATCCCACTCTTGTCGGCATGATCGTGTTTGCATGCACGCTTGGGGGCGTGCTGCTCGGAATGTTGTTGCGCACCATCTTGCCAGAGCAGCACCTCAGCAATGAGTCGAAAGACACTGTGAAGCTTGGCGCCGGGCTCATCGCCACTATGACTGCACTTGTTCTTGGTCTCGTCACTGCCTCTGCCAAAAGCTCCTTTGATAATATGAGCACAGTGGTGAAAACCGCCGCCGTAGACATCCTCACACTCGACCGCCTCCTTGCTCGCTACGGGTCTGAGACCCGCGAGATTCGAGGGACGTTGCAGGACGTGATTGCGAACCGGATCGATATGATATGGCCGGAGGGATCATCTCGGACCACCGTGGTGGATCCGTTGGGAACCGCTGCGACTGCCGAAGAAATCTCGGACCGAGTCCGCGGTCTCACGCCGCGTGATGACTCCCAGCGAGCGATGCAATCCCAAGCGCTGGCACTCATCGAGTCGGTGTTGCGAACCAGGTGGCTAGTGTATGCCATCGGCGGATCGTCAATCCCTCTGCCATTCCTTGTGGTCCTTCTGTTTTGGCTTACGCTCACATTCACGAGCTTCGGGTTGTTTGCCCCGCGAAACGCCACGGTCATCATTGTGCTCTTCGTTTGTGCCCTGTCGGTCGGTGGCGCCGTATTCCTCATAGCGGAGATGGACGGGCCGTTCGACGGCTTGCTCAAGGTCTCCGGAGAGCCGATGCGTTATACACTTGCGCACCTCAATCAGTAGGTGCGTATCGGTCGGGTGCGTCCAGATCACTTGCCCAACAAGGTGCCTCCTGAACAATACTAGGGTTTGTACTCATATGCACTTGTTCCGGGGGCGTAGTAGAGTGAAGACACTTCAGACAGCGTGACGGGGTGACAGCCTCCGCGATATGAAGTAAAGGCTCGGCTCCCAAAAGGAACCGGGCCTTTGTTTTGTTTTGCGACCGAGGAACCCGGCGAGTCCGATGAATCGGGGCGTGTCTGACGTGCCGTTTCCGCCGGTGCGGTGAGATCGAAGTGCCCTTGACATGAATCCGAAGGGCAACCACGCATAGACCCTTGCGCCATCGTTCGCCTTCCTCTTACAATGCGCCTCCCTGCGAGGCTCCTATGCCCTTCTCGATACGTCCCCTCCGCCATTTGCTGATGACCTACCTTTTGGGTTTCGGGTCACTGATAACACTCCTGGTGTTGAGTAGTGGACCAGCGTATGCGGAGTGGGTGTCTATTGGTACCAACAACCAAAGGGGAAGAACTGTATACACGGATCCAGACACCATTCACCTCAAGGGGGATGTGGTGACGATGTGGTCTTTGAACGACTACAAGACCATACAAAGAATGGGGAGCACCTCGTATTTCTCATACAAGGTGCAAACCGAGTACGACTGTGCAGAAGAGCGAATTCGGAAGCTTGCGTCTACGTTCTTCTCCGGCAATATGGGAAGCGGTGATGTGGTTTATAGCATCTCAATGGAAGGCAAGTGGCAATAAGTTGAACCAGGTAGTCTTGGTCAAAGTGAGTGGGATGTTGCCTGCGACAAGGAGTGATCGCTCACCGTACCTTCTGAGGCGTTGTGAAATTCGTGGGAAAACGGAGGGGGGAAATCTTGGCCGCCTTCGCCAAACTTATGGGGCTGCCTGAGCGTTCGGCGGCTGGCGCTGCACAACGTCATGAATGAACCCATGAAGGCGGGCGTAATTGATCTTCTTTGCTAATGCTAAAATGTCAGAAGCCACTCGCTCTATTGCAGCTTCTGATGGAGCGGCTTCCACTTGCAGGCCTTCTCCATGCAGGACAGCCTGTCCTTCTGGCGTTTCCGACCATGCCCGGTGCAAGTAGGAATGTCTCTGTTCAGATAGGAGCTTTGCTTTTTCTAGAAGCTCGTCAAGGCGACTTCTCTCTGCTGCAGAGGGGTTGTTCTTCTTAAAAAGTCTTTTGGCCTTCTTCCGTAAAAAAGAGATGGGCTTTCTTTTTGTAGGATCGAGACTTTTAGGATCCGAGAGCCCAGAGAGTGTTTTCACGGTGTACCGCAAGATCCGCTCTAGATGAGTATGGGCAATGGTCAAGCGCCCCAGAGCCTGGAGCAATTCAGGCCGGTTTGGAACGGTGAGTTTGTGCATTGAGCTGGACATATATATAATAGGGCATATAAATGGGGCATCCGCCCGCCCCCACTCTATCCCTACTCGGCCATCGCGCCAACCCTGTATAGTTCGTAAATACTTGATAAATGGTGCGCCCGGAGGGACTTGAACCCCCAACCCCCAGATCCGTAGTCTGGTGCTCTATCCATTGAGCTACGGGCGCGCTCTTGACGACAGTGATGAGTTTAAAGTTCTGAGTGTTGAGTTGGGAGGAGATCAGGGGGGATTACGAGCGAATAAACATCCGAAACTGGGTTGCTCGCAAACTCATAACTCACAGCTCAGAACTCATAACTCGCTGTTTGCAGTAGGCAGCGGTTATACAGGTCTCTGGCCTGGCGGGTCAAGGGATCGTAGCAATTTTAGGGTAGGGGCTTGCTTATCTCGGAGGAACAGGGGCTTTCGTTGCCCGCACTGTCAAAGGCACTGACGCAGAAATAGTAGGTCTTGCCTGAAACGAGATTCGTGGCAGTGTAGGCGGTAACAGTCCCTAGCGAGATGGGTGGGTTGTAGAGTCCTGACTGTGCCCCGATGATAGACCTTATATCCATCCAGATCTGGTTCGGTGTTCGCCGTCCAGCTGAGACTAGCGGACCCTGTGGTGCCGGTCGTGGGCTGGCTGAGGGTAAGAGAAACAGGGATCTGTTTGGGTGAATTGGCGGCCCCCGAGGCTGCGACCGTGATGACGGTGCTGTACGTGCCTGCCGCCAGCCCTTGGGTACTCACACTCGCGCTCACCTGATCGGTTTCAGTTGTGGTCGTGCCTGAAGTGATATTGAGTGCCAGCCAGGCTGCAGGCTCCGTCATGCTCCACGTCAGCGTTCCGCCGGTTGTGTTGGCCAGGTTCATGGTTTTCGCAAGCGGATTCGCTCCTCCAGCTGTCCCTGAAAAGTTGAGGCCTGTCGGATTCAGCAGGATGCTGGGGGTTGTCGTCGTCCTGCCGCTGGAGACGACGAACGTGACAGGAATTGTTGCCGTCTGAATTCTGTCATTTTTACCGGTGACCTCGATGTTGAAGACACCACTGTACGTCCCGGGCGAAAGTCCGCTGGGATTCACTTGCACAGAAATCGTGTCTTGTTCCGTCGAGATCGTTCCCGAAGCAGGCGAAATCATCAGCCAGGAAGCGGCTGCCGTGGCGGTCCAATTTGTCGGGACGAACGACTTCTTGGAGAAGGTCACCATCTGCGCCGGAGGACTGGATGTCCCTTCCGCGGCCGTAAATGTGAGAGTGTTGGGGGCATAAGGGAAGGCCAATATTTCTCCGGCAGGGAGAAACAAGCCAAGAATTCCTGCGACGATCCAGCCTGTGCGTTGGACCAGAGCCTTGGGTTGTATCATGTTGTGTCGTCCTATCAGCGTGATCAAGTGAGCGAGGGCACATTCGAGAATCGTGTGTCGTTTTTGCCCACATCAGCTCCTGCCAGAACGTGAGCAAGTGCTGTGCCAAAAAAGAATCTATCGGTTATGGTTTGAACATCGCGTAAATCCAAGCTTGTTTGGTCGAAATGCCATGAACCGGCTTCTATAGCTGATTCCCATGACTGTACGGAGAACCAGTCGGTCTATGACGGGCTCGGACGGAGAGGTGTCGTGCGGCTAGGGCCTGGTGTGCTGGGGATCGCAATGATTATAAGGACTCATGCCAGTCGGACAGGGCGGCACGGAAGGTGGAAAACGATATTCAGAATTCTCTCTCCCAGGTAGGATGACGTCAGGCTGTGCAGCGCGAAATTCTCACTGAAATAGTCGAGAGGCGATGTCAGTGTCGGACCAGCAAGTTATTCAACATGAGAGCTCATGTGCAGGATACTCCGAGAGGCCTCTCGGGCGGGGTTCTGCTCGTCATGCAATGGATGGTCGGCACGATTCTCGCTTTTCTCATTGGATCGTGGTTGGTATGGTTTGCGATAAATCTTCAGCGGCAATTCGCGGAAGACGAGATCAGGGCCGCCTGCCAGCGCGTGATGCCTGAGACCGTGGAGCGCTGTGTGGACACGGTGATTCTTCAACGCGGGGGAGCGAGACGATGAACGTCCGGCGTTGCGAAACGGTGTGGTTAGTTGGGATTGTGCTCACTACTGCTGTGCTTTTGAACCCATGTAAGAGTGTGGCGCAGGAGCTTCCGCCAGAGCCGAGAGCATACGAAGTCCCAACGAATTCCAAGGTGGAATTTACCGGAGGTATCTCAGGGTGGTTGTTGAGTCAAGGACAGACCAAATGGAGCCATGATTTCTCCAGTTTGACCTACAAGGATGACTCAACGAACATCATAGAATTGTCCGGTCAAGCTACTCTCTCGAAACGATGGTTTGCTCGGGGAGCTTTCGGGTATGGCATCATGGGTAGCGGCACATTGGTCGATGATGACCTGAGTAGTGCCAATGGACCGCTCGAATCGCGTACGACCAGTAATATTACGGGGAACAATCTTTGGTATGTGAATGGGGACTTTGGCGCAAAGCTCTTTCAACTCCCAAATCATCGAGGAACCATAGGATTCTTCACGGGGATTCAGTACTGGCGAGAACAGCATGAAGCGTCTGGGGTCGTCCAAACTGTCTGCAATCCTGTCACTCTTCCCTGCAATCCGGCGAACAACGGACAGGACTTGGCTCCAGGACAAAAAGCCATTACCAATACGGCGACATGGATCTCCTGGCGGCTGGGGGTCGAGGGGGATTATCGCGTGACCAGAAGATTCAGCCTTGAGGGGAAGTTCGCCTTCAAGCCCATTACGTCATTGAGTAACGATGATATCCACCATTTGCGGCAGCAACCGGGGCCCTTGGCGTTGCAGCAAGATCCTAGCTTTAACATGACGGGAACTGGGATTGGGGCTGATGTGGATGTGGGCGGGAGTTATCTGGTGACACCCCGATTCTCCATCAATCTGGGTTATCGGTTTTGGTGGAATCGCATTACAGACGGAGATGTGACCGCGTACCCCGTCGGCGCTGCACCTATTACGATCAATCTCAATGAGTTCCAAACCTACCGCCACGGCATCACGCTGGGTCTGCAATACATATTTTGAGAAGGTGCTCAGAATCGCACAAGGGTCAGCGGCGACGCCCTGACGGCAGCGTTTCGTCTTCATATTGAAAGAAGAGCCGTTTGGCTTCTGGATGGAGATGGCTTGGATGGCCGTGGGGAATGCCGACGGTGCGGAAGAGCGGTGTGAGCCTGCCGTTCGGATGTAAGTAGCCGGCGCGAAGCGGGACGGTGCGCGTGCTGTGACGGATCAAGTGGCAGGGGGTCGGTCTGATCGAGGTGAGCCACTCGGCAATGTCATGCGGGTTCCCGATCGAGGCAGAGAGTAAGAGCAGTCGTGCTTGGGTCGGGCAGAAGATGATCGTTTCTTCCCAGACGACGCCCCGTTCCGGATCTGCGATATATTGCGACTCGTCCAAAATTACCAGGCCTAACGTATCCAACCGTACGTCGATCTCACCGCCTCCTGCGTCGTAGAGCAGATTCCGCAATATTTCCGTCGTCATGATCAGCAGGGGCGCCTGCCCGTTGTCGCGCCGATCGCCGGTGAGAATGCCGACCTGGTCTGGACCGAATATTTTTGAAAACTCCGTGTACTTGGTATTCGAAAGTGCCTTGAGAGGCGACGTATAGATGACGGTCCGATTCTCCGCGATAGCGCGACGAGCCGCTTCGACCGCGACATAGGTCTTTCCGCTTCCCGTCGGGACGCTCACGACTACGTCACTCTCTCTCAGTTTGGCGATAGCGTCTTCTTGCCAGGCATCCGGGACAAAGGTCTGCGATGGCGGCACCCCCAGTCCTTCCAACCAGCTGGACAGGGTGATGGCCGGCTCATGGGATTCCGGCTCAACCGGCCTGTGCGTGGTGCGACGCTGCGGTGCCGAGGACTTTGGTTTCCGCGCGGCAGGGACTTGCGGCGCGGCTGGAGCGGGGCGAGCCTGTTGCTCGCCGATCAAGGTCATCAGGTCGGACTCAAACCCTGCGCGGTTCTCGGCGGAATGGCGCAGCAAGACCTCGATCAAACGGCGTTTGCCTGCGCGGAAATGGCGCTGGACACGCCCGCGTGCCAGGCGGTGCAAGAGCGCGATCGGTTGTTGCGCCAGGAGTTGTTCGAGTTCTTCGGTGGTCATCTCGATGCCGTTATTCGTGAATCGTTATTCGTGAAACGTCCCGACGAAAAAGGGCCGTACGTTACTCTTGCGGTTAACGTGCGAGGTTGAACGTTTAACGTCGTCATGGCAATTCCTCCAGCACGCCCCGGCGCAGGGCGGCGATGGCACGTGAGGCAGTGTCTGCCAATCCGGGGTGTGTGGCCTTGAGCGTGTGCAGCTGTGACAGGAATTCCAAGGTTCGTGCTAAGAGGCGATAGATATCCCCTTCAGCCATTGTAGTGCTTTTACAGAGACCAATCCACGTGAGCATGGGATCGCCGATCCACCGTTCTGTCACCGCGGCAACGTCGGCACGCAGGAGCGGGGGATCTTCATGCGGCGAGAGCGACGCAGCCAGTTTTCTGACCTGCCCGAGCAATGAACCCAACCCGGAACTGACGCGAGGAAAGGCGCCGGGGCGATCGTCGTCATGCGCGATGCTCGACATGACGGCAGCCAGCATGGCGGGATCGGCTCCGGTGAACGCATCGGCCCGGAGCAATTCCGTGATGAGCAGCGAGTGGTCGATGCGGATGAGCCTGGCCCATTCTCCGTCTTCGGTCAGACGGGCCGTCGGCGTGAGGTATCCGAACTGTTGCAGGACGTCAATCTTCTCTTGGAAACGGTGCCAGAGACTCGTCCTCAAAGCCTGGATCGATTTGACGTGTCGATGTTGTTCCTGCCGAAGTTTGGCGGCGATGGGATAGTCCCGCTGACAGGCGGAACGCGAAGGACAGGTTGGACAGGCAAAGTCGCCCAGGGTTTGCACGATGGCGTCCGGAATCGGTTCGTCGTCCTTCGGAATCAGGATGGGAAGCTCCGGCAGCCTACCAGGCAACTCTTCCAGGTGATGGAGTAACTCTTCCACGCTCTCCGGCGTGCACCAGGGATAGACCGGCGCGTCCACGCAGTCGAGGACACGGTCGGACACTTCGGTCACCGTGGAGGCGGGAGATTCGGTAATGCCTCCGCCTAGACGCAGCGCCGTGATCATCGGGCTCTTCTGTCCCTTGCTGCGATATTGCCGCAGGACCACGCCCCGGCTGCGGCCGAAGCCCACCACGCGACCGGGCGTGAGAAAGTGAAAGCGTGCGGCGACTTCTGGTGGTTCGTGCCTCCTGACGGGGGCGCGGTGCGATTTCTGTCGGCGGACCTGGTCGAAGGTCTGCCATTCTGTGATCCAGTCGGTGCAGACGCGTGGCCCGAACGGGTCCATCTGATCGCGCAGATCGTCCAGCTTGCGTTCCAAGACTTCGGCGCGCTGGTTGAGCTGAAATTGCGCAAAGCTTTTGGCGAGAATCGGTTGGATTTGATCCAGCGCATGCGCTTTCAAGAGATTCAGGACCATCGGATAGCTGATGACGAATTGGCTGTTGATCGCTTCCGGATGGCCGGTGAAGCCTTTGGTCAGCACGTTCAGATCGATGTAGGGAGAGGGGGTGACGATGGCGAAGCCCACGAGATCTTTTCCGCGGCGTCCAGCGCGGCCGGCAATCTGCTGCACCTCGCCGATCGTCAGGTCCGTGAAGTCGCGTGACTTGCGAATGCTGGACTGCGTAATGATGACGGTTCGCGCAGGGAAGTCGACTCCGGCGGCCAGTGTGGTCGTGGCGAAGACGGCATCGAGGCAGCCATGACGCATCAGTTCCTCAACCGCGATTTTCCACGAGGGCAGATGGCCTGCGTGGTGCGCAGCCACGCCGATGCGCTGGACGGTCGGAATGAGCGGGTGTTCGGCGATGCTGGGATATTGGGCGATCACTTTTTCCAGCACGGTGGCGATGGCCTGCTGCCGAGGCGGTGGGAGGAGGATGCGGCTATGGTCGAAGGCCTGCATCGCTTCATCGCACGCACGGCGCGACGTGAGGAACACGATGGCAGGGGTCAAGTGCTTTTCGCGAAGAGCGATGATCAGATCAACCGGATGAATCGAGGGAGGCATGCAGTTTCATTCCCTTTGCAATCACGACCAAGCCGGATTCGGTGACGGTAAATCGCCGGGCGTCGGCCTCTCGGTCGTAGCCGATTTCCGAGTTGGGCGGGATGATGACATCCTTATCGATGATGGCCCGTCTGATCCGACTCTGTGCGCCGATGACGACGTTTTCCATGACGATCGATTCACGCACGTCCGCATTGTCCTGCACACGGACGTCCGGTGAGAGCACTGAGTTTTGCACCCGGCCACCGGAGAAGATGCAGCCGCCGCAGACGATGGAATCCAGGGCCACGCCCATCCTGCCGCCCTGATAGTCTTGCGCGAAGACGAATTTAGCCGGCGGAAATTGCCCTTGATAGGTTCGAATCGGCCAGTGTTGGTCGTAGAGATTGAAGAGGGGATCCACCGCGACGAGGTCCAGGTTCGCTTCCCAGTACGCGTCCAATGTTCCGATGTCCCGCCAATACTTCACGTCTTTTTTGTTCGCGTCGATAAATTTGTAGGCGTAGACACGCCGATCGCGAATCATTTGCGGAATGATGTTTTTCCCGAAGTCGTGACTTCCGACCGCCTGGGCGTCGGCAATCAAGTACTCGCGGAGGACATTGGTGCGAAACAGGTAGATGCCCATCGAGGCAAAGGCATGGGTCGGATCGTTGGGGATCGACGGCGGGTGAGCCAGCTTCTCTTCAAAGTTCGTAATCCGGAATTCCTCATCCACGCTCATCACGCCGAATCGATGGGCCTCTTCGATCGGAATATCGATCGCGCCGACCACGGCATCGGCGTCTTTGGCGATCAGCCAATGGAACATCTCCATATAGTCCATCTTGTAGATATGGTCGCCGGCCAGGATGAGCACATAGTCAGGTTGTTCGGTGTCGAGCAGAAAAAGGTTTTGATAGACCGCGTCGGCGGTGCCTTGGTACCATTCTTCTCTGATCCGCTGCTGAGGTGGAATCGAGGCGATGAATTCGCCGAGTTCGGCGTTGAAGATGTTCCAGCCCATGCGGATGTGACGGTCGAGCGAGTGGGATTTGTACTGGATGAGGACTGCGACTTTTCGAAGCCCGGAGTTGAGGCAATTGCTGAGCGTAAAATCGATAATACGATATTTCCCGCCAAAGGGGACCGCCGGCTTGGCCCGATGTTCGGTGAGGGGCTGGAGGCGTTCGCCCTTCCCGCCGGCCAGCACCATGGTGAATATGTTCGGCATTGCGGCGAATTGTAGCAGGGCGCTGAGGAAATAGAAAGAAAGCAGACTCGTTGACATCGCGAAGCTCTGAGACGATACTACACTGGACAGCCTAGTAGGCTGCGGGAAAACTATGTTGGTATATGAGAATTTCGGTGGTGAATAGTGCGCAATCTGGGAACACTCTTGCAGGATGTTCAAAAAGGCCGTCAGCGCGGCCGCAGTGAGGAGCCGAGGAGGTACGACGCCTCGGTGGGCGTACCCTGTGATTCGACATTCGACTCCGAGTACGTTGAGTCTCTGAGCGATACGAGAACAAAGCTGGCGGACTTTTTCAACATCCTGCCAGGAATATCGGTGAGTATTCGAGCAAAGGAGTAAGCATGAAGCGGGATGTACTGGTCACGTCGCTTGTGAAACAGAAGGTGGCTCAAAAGCCGGCAGTGGACCGCAGTACAGATGCGCTCCGGCGGTTAGAACATCTTGAAAGCCAAATGGCAAAGTTGTCCGAATTGGTCCGCGAGCATGCGGAGGATGTCGATCGATTGGTGCGCATCGTGGCCGAAGATCGCGACGTCATTCGACGACAGTTATTGCGCAAGCACCAGGAGCAAGTGCGGGTCCGCAAACATCTTCGTGACTCTAATTCTAAGGTAGGACTCGACTTCTAACAGCCTGCTGAGCCTGCGCCTGGTGGTCTCCCGCAGTCGATCCCTCCTCGCGAGTCCATCCTCGCAGGACCTTAGAGAAGCCCGCCCGCATTATTTCTGCTGCACAGCTTTCGGCCGATCCCGTGGTCCAGTGGCCTCGTGCCTTCGTCGGGCCGCTGGCACTGACCTTCGTGGCGCTGCGGTCGATCGGAGGGGGTAGGCCGACCCTGGAAGAGGGGAATCTCTGGGTTCGCGCCACGAACGCATGCGATCGTGAAGAGGAAGAAAGGGGATGACCGTGCAGCAACAACATTCATGTCGGTGGGTGATTGTCCTGATGCCGCTGGTGTTGGGAATGGCTCAGACCCTGTGGGCTGAGCCTGGGAGCCTGTCCGACATTGACCGTTCTACTGCGGCAAACGATCCGCAGCCATCTGCGGCGTTCTCGGCCCGAAACAATCCTCAATGTATTCCAGCGAATACACCTCCGGTTTTTCCGGGCCTGCGGCCTTGCATCTGGCCGCATCTCCTTCGCCTCGTCACGAACGGCAATGCTGGACAGGCTCCTGAGAAAGGAAGAGTCATCCCGATTCAGATGCCCTACGAGGCGCCTCCGAAGGGACAGAATCTGCCGGCTGAATCCGTTCCACAGAATACGAAACCGTTGACGGCCGGAGAGGTCCAACGGGCGGAAGCCCTCTTGCCATTGCTGGAAGGTGCGCAAGAGTTTTGGGCGATGGGAGAATTCGTACATCTCGGCGAGCCAGCCGTGCCGGTCCTGGTCAAAGGTTTGACCATGGCGGGACCGCGCATTCGGTATAACGTCATTGAAACGATTTCAATGTTGAAGGCGGCCTCGGCGGTTCCGGCCCTTGTCGCAACAGCCAAGGAACCGAACGAAATCCCACGGGTTCGCGAACATGCCTTGCGGGTGGCCGTTCGATTGGACGCGGCCAAAACCGTGGACGCGATCGAGGTGATGGCTAAGGATCAGAATTCGTCGATTCGGAAGGCCGCCGCGTTCGAGGCTCGGTATGTCAGAGAGAATACGGTGGTACCGGTTCTGATCGGGTTGATTGCCGATGAGGAACGTTTTGTCGCTCTTTCAGCGGTGCAGTCGCTCTGGATTCTGACCCGACATGAAACGGAGTTTCACGATTGGGAGACGTCGACCAAACAAGACCGTCAAGAGTGGACGACCGAGTGGTTGGAATGGTGGGGCGGCCAGAAGGACAGCTTTGAAATGTCGGATCCAAAACGGCCCGCGCGATCTCGTTAGTTTGGTTTGTTTGGTTGGTCTCGTTAGTTTGGTTGAACGAAACTAACCAGATAAACCAAATAGACCAGATCAACCAGTTTCGCTGTGCCTTGCGAGGGTGAAAAATCCTGTGTTATATTTTGTGAGTCCGCCTTCTCGTTTCATTGTTTGATAGAAGGATGATAGGTACACTCCATGGCTAAGCTTCCGATTGCAAAGCTCGGTAATCCCGTCTTGCGCCAGATTGCGGCCAAGGTTGATCCTCGCGACATTCACACGTACGACCTGCAGCAATTCATCGACAATCTGATTGAGACGATGCTGGATGAACCAGGGATTGGCTTGGCGGCGCCCCAGGTGTCACGTTCGATTCAACTGGTCGTGATGGGTTGTGAAGGGGATGATGGATTTCCCCAAACCGTTCTCATCAATCCCAAGATTGTCTTCTATGGTCCGAAGCAAGTCGAAAGCTGGGAGGGCTGTTTAAGCGTGGATGGGCTACGGGGAAAGGTCACGAGGCCGTCAGTCGTGAGGGTTCAGGCGCTGGATCGCGATGGCAAGTCGATGGATTTCGAAGCGACCGGTCTCTATGCGGTCTGTATCCAGCACGAGATGGATCACCTGATCGGCAAACTGTTTTTGGATCGTATGACCGATATGTCGACGCTCACGCAACTCCACGAATTTGGTAAGTACTGGCAACACGATCCCATCCCTGCCATTTAATTCGCCGTAAAGATCCCACGCTTGTGAAAACACTGCTTCGAGTGCTTCAGTATCTCAGCCCACACCGTGCAATGGTGGTCGGCACTTTCCTGTTTGCCGGGTTGGCGACCGCGTTCGAATTGATCCCTCCGTGGCTGATCAAAGTGATCATCGACGACGTGATCCAGGCCGGTCAGACCCAGCTCCTGGCATGGGTATTTCTCGGGCTCTGTGCCGCCTATGTGCTGCGGAACCTCTGCGGGTCGATTCGGATTCGGCTGAACAATGGACTGGAACAGCAAGTCGTCCATGATCTGCACGTTCAGGTGTTCTCCGCGCTCCAGCGATTATCGATCAGCTTCTACGAGAATCGTCCGACGGGCGAGATCATGTCACGGGTGCTGAACGATACCGAACACATGCAGCGCATCTTCGTAGACGGCCTCGAAGAGATCATCACGGCAGGGCTGACGCTGATCGGGATCATGATCATGCTGTTCATGCTCAATTGGAAACTGGCTCTGTTGGCACTCGTGCCGATTCCCCTATTGGTGGTGGGAGCGGCGCTATTTACCAAACGCATACATGGGTACTATCGCGCGATTCGAAAAGGGTCGGCCGAACTGAACGCCCTCTTGCAAGACATGCTGGCAGGTATCCGGGAGACGATGGGTTTCAATCGCCAGCCCTACGAGCAGGAGCGATTTGGCCGGAAGAGCGATCGTTGCCGGCAAGATACTTTGAAGGCCATGTACCTCTGGTCCTACTACTCCCCAGGCATGATGCTGATCGGGAGTCTTGGCGGAGCCATGGTGCTCTGGTTCGGCACCGCCGAAGTCTTGCAGCACCATCTTTCCGTGGGCGAGCTCGTGATGTTCATCTCGTATCTTGCGTTATTCTATGTGCCGATCAATCAGATTCACTCCGTCAATCACATGCTGCAGCATGCCTTGGCCGCAAGTGAACGGGTGTTCGAAGTGCTCGATCTTGTTCCGGAGGTCAGGGATCGTCCGGATGCTCACGTACCAGTCACTCGATTACGAGGAGAGGTCGCGTTTCATCGCGTCGGGTTTCATTATCGAGCTGATGCGCCGATCTTGACCGACGTCACGATATCCGTCTGCGCAGGAGAGCGCGTCGCGCTTGTCGGCCCGAGCGGAGCGGGAAAAAGCACTACGCTCAAATTGCTGATGCGGTTTTACGATGTGACGCAGGGCGCCATCACCATTGATGGGTACGATATCCGCGAGCTGCCCTTGACCTTTCTTCGAAGTCAAATCGGGCTGGTCCAGCAAGAGCCGTTCTTATTCAATGGCACAGTGAGAGAGAATATTCTGTACGGTGACCTCTTGGCCGGGCAGGACGAGGTTGAGGCGGCGGCGAAGGTGGCCCGTGCGCATGACTTCATCATGGCTCTTCCGGACGGGTACGATACCTGGATCGGGGAGCGCGGCGTCAAGCTCTCCGTCGGGCAACGGCAGCGTGTATCGATCGCCCGTGTGATTCTGAAGGACCCTCCGATCGTCATGTTCGATGAGGCCACGTCCAATATCGACACGGAGACCGAGGTCAAGATTCGAGAGGCGCTGGACGATCTCACGAAGGGGCGGACGACGATCATCATTGCCCATCGCCTCTCCACCATCCATGGCGTCGATCGAATCATTGTCGTGGACCACGGACGTGTCGTCGAAGACGGGACGCACGAGACATTGATCGGGCATGAAGGGGTGTATGCA
This sequence comes from Nitrospirota bacterium, assembly GCA_963775905.1. Classification (GTDB taxonomy): domain Bacteria; phylum Nitrospirota; class Nitrospiria; order Nitrospirales; family Nitrospiraceae; genus Palsa-1315. The sequence continues at coordinate 51,269 of CAVZKI010000011.1, forward strand.
CGGCTGTACGACGCCCAGTTCCAGGTCTAACGGCAGGATGCTGAAAAATGGAGCGGGGAGTGGCCAGGTGCCCTTCTTGCTCCCAGAGCCCGCACGATGAAGCAGTGGTCGCTCGATGCGCGCAGTAAAGGGCAGCCTCGGCCACTCCCCTAAAGAGAGGTAGAGAGAATTGGAAAGGCCGCACTGAACGCGCGCAGTTGGGATCATCCCGGCCACCCCTTATAAGTGATAGTTCGCTGCGGCCTTGCTGGACGGACTTTTTGAGCATCCTGCAAGGTTGTTCACACTCTGCCTGCTCAGCAACAGAGTGCCTGGCCGTTGCGTATGGGGTTTTGTACGCCAGTATACTAAAATCTCTTTGAGGGGGAGAGCAAACCGATGGTGCTGATTTATGAAAGCGATCCGCTGGATACCGATGACGCGCGCGGGCGGTTCTATCATGTCTGCCGTGGTCGCATCGACCGGACGGAGATCCAACTTCCGGTTGACGAGAAAGATCTACGAATGTGCCGAGTGCGGGATCGATCTCGAAGCTGAAGACTTTTGGCTGGCGAGGCAGAAAGGGTCAGTGTAGGAGACATTATGGCTGGGAGTACGGGAAGAAAAACAGTAGGCGTATCGCGGGGACTGATGATGCTCTGCGAGACCTGCTACGCCCAGGTCATGGCCGATAAACTAACCGACGAGAAGAACTTTGTAGCGAATGCCGATGCCCTCTTCGATACCATCTGTTTCGGTTGCACCGACATCAACAGGCCCCTTATCGACGACATGGCGGGTAGTGGCGAGTGAGGATGTTGAAAAAGCCCGCCAGCAGCGTTCTCGCCTCGAAGGCATCCTCAACGTAGCCCAGAGGCTACGCCTCCGGTGCTTTCATCGGCTGCGGCCTCGCTGAACGGGCTTTTTGAACATCCTCATTATATGTGGCTGGCGTGGTACTTGACGGAGCACATGCGGCGTCTGACAATGCGCCAGCTTCGACGAGGTTTCCGCTCTTCGATGTCGGATGTGGCGTGAAACCTGAGAATAGACTGGAAGAACCAGACGTGCAGAGTCCGGCGGATCGGATTCCTGGCGGGTCCAGTAGGGAGTGTTAGGATGCTCGAGATGCACCGTAATACACATCAACTCACTCTTGAGATTTACAACCTCAAGTTGTTGTAGATTAATAGAACTGCAGCTTCTGCTCCCTTGCTGGTCAGAGGCGATCACGAACCAGTCTATATTTGAGTTGCAGAAATGATTGGGAAGTCGAATCATAGTTAGCCAGACAGGAAGCCATGGCGACTGACACGAACATAGAGGGTGCAGAAGTAGCGCTGGTCGCTGATCCGGCATTTAGCGACAAGCTAGTCGACCTGGCAGATCGGCTGCACGTTCGGGTGATCGACACGCCCGCGAATCACACAGCCGCGGAGTTGGCACGGAAGGGATTCGTCGCTGATGCAGCTCCCTGCGAGCGCGGAATCACTGACGTGCCGTGCGGACGCCGCTCGACCCCTGAAGAGACAGTCGTGGCAGTTTCAGCGACCATTCGAAATTCACCACGGGGAAACAGTCACGACCCTCCCTGGTCGGTACTGGCCAGCGTCTATGGCACGCGGCGCTGCAACTGAGGCAGATATTTCGACTGCGCTCGAGAAAGTTCGGGTTTGCCGTAGCCGAGGCTCACGAGGACGGATTTCGAGCAGTCCGGGTTGGGGTTGCTGGCTGAACAAGCCGTTGCAGCATGATGGGGCCGCCGCATGTGGATGTCAACCTAGAATTGAGGGGCCGGAGCGGTCGGCGGCCCCGCGGCTGAACGGCGATACGTTAACCTATCTGCGGGTTTGTCGGAACGCGACTCGTTCTTCGGTGAAGGGTGAAGGAGTACATGAATTGACTCATTGTCTGAGGAATTGACGATTATGGAGCCTTCCAATGAAACAATGATTCAATGCACAAATCGTCAATCGTCTTGCACGAGACGCTTCACGACCCACTCGCTACTTGCAGGTTTTCCCATCGAAGTACGTGCAGCTTGTCTCCCCCGATTTCACCTTCCAGGTCTTCAGCAGGGGCGCTTGCCCATTCTCTCTCATCTCGACGACGAAATCCGCAAGGCCTGATATCGGGAGTTTCTCGATGTGCGGCTTGGCGGCATCCGGAACGTCGATCCAGAACACGGACCCGAAGGTGGAAATCAAGATGCGATGGCTTTCCGTATCGATACGAATGACGGGACTGTAAAAACTTTTCTCCTCGGCAAAGCTAGGGGACGCGATCAGGCCGAGGAGAAAGAGACTGGAGAAGACGGCGGGAAGAGTCGTACGCAAGTATGACATGACGAGCATTTTTTCTTATGAGGCGAATCCGGTGGACCATTATCGCACCAGGACCAAGGGGAAACAATTCAGAAAGTTCCGCGCCGCGGTGGTCTTCCGAACGTCGTTAGCAGGCTGCGGGAAAATAATGCTGGTACGCGAGAACTTCGAAGGTCAGTATGTATACCTCAACAGGAGTAAGCTCCCGCAGGGTGCTCAAAAAGGCCAGACATCTCACCCCCAACCCGGCGCGCCGAGACGCGCCTTGTCCCAATCAAGGCTGCAGCGAGAACCTTCCGACTCCTTATACCTCACTTAAGAGGAGCGGCCAAGGCTGCCCTTTACTGCGCGCATCGAGCGACCACTGTTTCATCGTGAGGGCTTTGCGAGCAAGAAGGGCACCTGGCCGCTCCCCGCTCCCTTTTTCAGCATCCTGCTAGGCCGTAGTCGTGATGTGCGCTTGCGTGACGCTCCCACCCTTGATCCAGTATCCGCGAATATCCGGCTTCGACTTCTCCATGAGGGAGATAAGCAGATAGGCTGGGATGGGCAGATTGATCTTTGGCCAGATTTCTTCGTAGTCGGTGGCAATCTTGATGTCGGTGATGGATGGGCGAGCCGGGTCGTGGGGATGGGAGTGGTAGACCACTTGCAGATCGAGGCCTTTGTTTCGAATATCCTTCTTTGCAGCGGAAAAGTCCTGCATATCCATCACGAAGGCAATCTCGGCGCGTTCGGCCGGGGACAGTCGTTCCAAGTGCGCAGCCTTTGCCGGGTCAAAGGAAGACAATTTCTCGGCTCCTTCGAGTGCCACGATATTTGTGATCCGATAGACATGGGTGACGGCTCCGTTGATTCCGGCCAAGAGCCCGCAACACTCGTAGGGATCGAGTTCCCTGGCGTGGGCCACCATGTCGTCGAGGATCGGTTGAGGGATGACGAGATCAGACACGGCTAGCAGGCTGCTGAAAAAATATTTTGGCACGCCAGAGTTTCATTGGTCCGCATATCTGTGGCAACAGGAGCGGACCACACAGGATGCTCAAAACGACTGTCCAGCAAGGCCGCAGCGAGCGAAGAGGCGAGGCGTACGCTTCGGTACGTTGAGCCTCTGAGCGAAACGAGAACAAAGCTGGCGGGCTTTTTCAGCATCCTGTTAGATGGTGCAGGTGACGGTATAGTCACTGCGTAGATCAGTGATCGTCGGTGTCGGTCCGCAGAGGCGGCAGGCCGGGTCTTTGGGACGGCTGACTTTTCTGAATTTCATCTCCAGGGCGTCATAGATCAGCAGGCGATCGGCCAGGGTTTCGCCGATACCGAGAATTTCCTTGATCGCTTCCGACGCTTGAAGAATGCCCATCGTCCCAGCGAGGGCTCCTAAGACGCCGGCTTCTTGGCAATTCGGAACAAGTCCAGCCGGCGGTGGCTCCGGGTAGAGGCAGCGGTAGCAGGGATAGCCGGCATGGGGCTTGATCGTCGTCAGCTGGCCTTCAAAGCGGAACATGCTGGCGGAGATGAGCGTCTTCTTGGCGAAGAAGCAGGCGTCGTTCACGAGAAAACGCGTCGCAAAGTTGTCGGATCCGTCCAGCACGATGTCGAATTGGGACACGAGCGGAAGAATATTGTCGCTGTCGACGTTCTGGTGATATGTCTTGATCGTGATCTCCGGGTTGATCGCCGAGAGGGTTGTGCGACCAGACTCCACTTTCGGCAGGCCCACCGTGGCCGTGGAGTGCAGGATTTGCCGCTGCAAGTTCGAGAGATCGACGACATCGCCATCGACCAGACCGATGGTGCCGACACCGGCGGCAGCGAGATAGAGTCCGGCAGGTGAGCCAAGCCCCCCGGCGCCGATGAGCAAGACCTTCGCCTTGCTCAGCTTCATCTGGCCCTTGCCACCTACTTCGCTGAGAATAATCTGACGGCTGTATCGTTGAATCTGTTGTTCAGTGAGTTCCATCGTTGAAGACGTTCTACGTTAATCGTAAATCGCTGAAACGCACTTCTTTTTCGATTAACGATTCACGTTCAACTGGTACCATTCCTACTCCACTACATTCAATTCGATCGGGTCGACGATGACGCCTTTTTTGCGAAGGCCCGCGATCGCCCGTTCGATTTCCGTGCTGTCCCCGGTCAGCTCGAGATCCATCCACCCGGTGGTTTCCCGTACGTCGGCTCGCCGGACGTTCGTGACGACCTTGAATTCGTGACCGATCTGATAGATGACCGGTTCTTTGATCTTGTCTTCTGGAAACCGAATGTGAACCTTCATGTTCGGCATGATAAACCTCCGGCAATGGCTGGCACGATCGAGACTTCATCGCCGTCTTTGAGCGAGGTTTCTTTGCCCTTGAGGAATCGAATATCTTCCTCGTTGACGTAAATATTCACGAAACGACGAAGTTCTCCGGTGTCGTCGCACAGGCGATCCTTAATCCCAGGGTGGGAGACGTTCAAGGTGTCGATCATTTCGACGATCGTGTGGGCCTGCGCGTCGACCTCTCCCTGTCCTTTCGTCAGAGGACGGAGCGGGGTTGGAATGCGAACTTTAATCATACGTCACCACCACCGTGCTTCCCTATCTTAAAGGTTTGCTCAAAACTGACAAGACTCGGCTGAATGCGGTGGGGCCTGCCGACCGCATCGATCACGGCTTCCTGCGTCTTTAAGCCATTGCCGGTGATATAGGCGACCGTCACGTCGCTTTTCTTGATCGTGCCTTGCTTCACCAACTTCTGGAGCACGCCGATCGTCACGCCGCCGGCGGTTTCTGCGAAGATCCCTTCGGTTTGCCCCAATAACTTGATCCCTTCCACGACTTCGTCGTCCGAGACCATGTCCATGGCGCCCTTGCTCTCGGCGGTCGCTTTGAGGGCGTAGTACCCGTCGGCGGGATTGCCGATGGCCAGCGACTTGGCGATGGTCTTCGGCTTCACCGGTTTGAAAAAATCCCGTCCTGCCTTGAAGGCCGTGGAAATGGGGGAACAGCCTTCGGCTTGCGCCCCGTTGATCTTCGTCCGCACGTCGTCGACGAGACCCAAGGCTTTCATTTCATGGAGGCCCTTCCAGATCTTGGTCAGGAGCGAGCCCGACGCCATCGGGATGACCACTTGGTCCGGCGTACGCCAGCCGAGTTGCTCCACGGTTTCGAACGCCAGCGTCTTCGATCCTTCCGCATAGTAGGGGCGAATGTTGATATTCACAAAGGCCCAGGCATGTTCGCCGGCTATCTCGCTGCAGAGGCGATTGACATCGTCGTAATTGCCTTCGACCTCGACCACGTTCGGCTTATAGATCAAATTCCCGAGGACCTTAGCGGCTTCCAAATCTCCAGGAATGAATACATAGGCGCGCATCCCCGCGGCAGCCGCATGGGCGGCGACGGAATTGGCCAGATTGCCGGTCGAGGCACAGGCAATGGTTTCAAATCCCAATTCGCGAGCCCTGGTGATGGCAACGGCGACTACGCGATCTTTAAACGACAGAGTGGGATGATTGACCGTATCGTTCTTAATGTAGAGCTCGTCCAATCCGAGGTAGGCGCCGAGATTCTTGGCGCGCACCAGCGGCGTCATCCCGGCATGCGGGCCGAGAAAAGTTGGTCCTTCTACCGGCAGGAGATCGGCATAGCGCCAGATACTGTGTGGCCCGTCCTGGATCTTCTTGCGGGAAATGCCCTTCTTGATCTCCTCGTAGTTGTATTTCACCTCGAGGGGGCCAAAGCACATCTCGCAGACGTGGATCGCCCTCGTCGGATATTCTTTTCCGCACTCGCGACAGACTAGCGCTTTCATTGTGGCCATGGTGACTCCACCTCGCTACGTCAATAATTACGGCCGGACGGCACAGCCGGCAAACGGATCGCCGTCATCGAACAGTTCGGTAATCGTCGGGTGCGCCCCGCAGAGCGCGCAGTCGGGATTGCGTTTCACTTTGATTTCTCTGAATTGCGTCTTGCGTGCATCGAAATCCAGGAACCGATTCGTGAGAGGATGTCCGATACCCAAAATGAGTTTCAATGCCTCAGTCGCTTGGATCGTTCCGATGATGCCGGCTAACACGCCGATCACGCCCGCCTCCTGGCAGGAGGCAACCAGCCCGGCCGGCGGCGGAGTCTTGAAGACGCAACGATAACAGGCGGACTGCTTCGGCACAATGGTCGTCACGCGCCCATCGAAGCGGAGGATGCCGCCGTGGATCAACGGTTTTCCGGCAAAGAAACAGGCGTCGTTGATCAAAAACTTGGCCGTGAAATTGTCGACCCCGTCGATGACGACGTCGTACTCGCTGATGATCTTCAGCGCATTGCCGGCTGTCAGCCGCTCTTCGTACATCGAGACCTGGACGTCGGGGTTCAATGCCTGAATCTTCTCTTTGCCCGAGACGACTTTGGGACGGCCCACGTCCGACGTATGGTGAAGAATCTGCCGTTGAAGATTGGTCAGGTCCACCACATCGCTATCGATGAGGCCGATTGTGCCCACTCCGGCTGCGGCCAAATAGAGCGCAGCCGGCGAACCAAGGCCTCCCGCGCCGACCAGGAGAATCTTCGCCTTGGAGATCTTCTTCTGCCCCTTGCCACCGACTTCAGGCAAAAGAATATGCCGGCTATACCTGTTTATCTGATCTTCAGTAAATTCCATGTTCTAAATTCCGTGAGGCTTAAAACGTGAGGCGTGAGGCGACGTGATCGCCCGATAGTTCTTTCCGTTACGCCTTCACGCCTGCACCCCTTACCTCCTCACGTCAAATATTAAAATACTTTTCTATGCTGATATACCGCTCGCCTGTGTCGCAGAGGATGGTGACCACGTTCTTGCCAGGTCCAAGTTCTTGGGCCACTTTCTGCGCGGCGAACACGTTGGCCCCGGCCGAGATTCCCACCAAGAGACCTTCCTTTTTCGAGAGCTGCTTGGCCGTTTGATAGGCCTCGTCGTCGGTCACGGTCATCACACGATCGAGAATGGCCCGATTCAACACTTTCGGGATGAACCCTGCGCCGATGCCTTGAATCTTATGGGGCCCTGGCTCTCCACCGGATAAGACCGGCGATCCGGCCGGTTCAACCGCAATCACTTTCACGTTGGGATTCCGTTCCTTGAACACTTCCCCGCATCCGGTAATCGTGCCGCCCGTGCCCACTGCCGCCACAAACGCATCGATCTTGCCGTCGAGCGACTCGAGAATCTCGAGCGCCGTGGTCTTTTTGTGCATGGCCGGATTGGCCGGATTTGAAAACTGATCCGGCATAAAGTACGAGGGATTCTGCGCGATGATGCTTTCCGACTCGCGGATCGCACCCTTCATGCCTTCCCAGGCCGGCGTCAAGACCAGCTGTGCGCCATAGGACGACAAGAGGCTCGCCCGCTCCATGCTCATGCTCTCCGGCATCACGAGGATCAGCTTATAGCCACGAACCGCGGCGACTAATGCCAGTCCGATCCCGGTGTTTCCGCTGGTCGGTTCGACGATCGTACCGCCGGGCTTTAATGCGCCCAGTCGTTCTGCCTCGTCGATCATATTGAGGCAGATTCGATCCTTGACGCTTCCACCGGGATTAAAGAACTCGACCTTTCCATAAATCGTCGCCCCGCCTGTAGGAGACAACCGGTTCAGGCGGACGAGGGGAGTCCGCCCGATGAGTTCGGTAATGTCTTTGTGCGTGGTCAGCGTCACCGGCCACCTCCCATATAAAACAAGAACTCAACCCGGTCGCCGTCGGATAGGCTGGTGGTGGCGAGATGATTCCGGTCCAACATGGTGTCGTTGACTTCGACCGCAACCATTTGCGGTTCAATCTTCTTGGCCTGGAGAAGATCGAGGACCGTTCCCTCTGAAATCTCTTCTGCCTTGCCATTGATTTTGACCTGCATGAAAACTCCTAACTTGGCCAAGAGATTAAACAATTTCAACACGTTATCAAACGGACTTTGGCATTGTCAAGGCAACGGATACGGCCGGCGCGTTGCTTGACTTTGTCCGTGATCCGCCGCCACTATGCCATTTTTTGGACGAGCGATGACATGTGGAAACGCAACTTCATGTTCAGGTCCGCTGAGACCACTCCGCTCAAAGAATCGGAAAACGAGCTATTTCACGATACCGATCCCGCCATGGATAGCACCGGACTCCAGTTAGAGAAGTTTTTGTCGGTTTGGATTCAAGGCGATGGGGAGGACGAAAAACCAACGGCCTTCACAAGCATGTATGTCCGCACGGCGACATTGGATTTTCAGAAACGGGTCGGGTTTCTGCAGCCCCTCCAAGGCCGCTCACACCAGATCAAACAGGTGCTCACGCCGGGTCAAAAGCAGTTTCTGCAGCAGTGGCTCGCCACCGAGGCCCCCCAGGCCTGGGAGGCCTCGGACGATCATTTCAAGATGTTGTTTGAACTCGAATAACCGGGAGCCTGTCCAACATTGCCAGCTGTGAGTGTCGTCCTCTCCCATTCCATCGTGCGGTCGCTCTATCTCGTCGTGCTGATGCTCTCGGTTCCAGTCGGGGCCGGGTGGAGCGCGACGGTGGAGGTCTACTACGGGCCAGACGACGCGCCACTCGATCACCTGACTACGCTCTATCGGCATGCGACACGCTACCTCTATGTGGCGGTCTATGGGCTGACTTCTCCCCGTGCGGTAGAGGCGATGGTCGCGGCGAAGAAGCGGGGAGTCGATGTGCGCCTGATTACCGATCTACAACGCACCGAGGACGTGAAACAGCTCACGGCGCTCCGTACACTGCATTTGGCCGGTATTCCTATTCTCGTGAACGAGCACGATGGGCTGATGCACCTGAAACAGGTTGTAATCGACGATGAAGTGAACGCCTCCGGCTCGATGAACCACACGACGAGCGGCAATCGCTATAACGATGAGCGGCTCGACGTTATTACCGATCACGCGACCACCGTCAAGGCCCGGGAGAAGTTCCTTGCGATGTGGAACGATCACACTCGATATCGGGAGTGGAAGTGAATGGGAAGGTCGAGGTGAGGCGTGATGACTGAACAGACCGACGTCGCGGTGGTGGGGGCAGGGGGTGGCGGAGCCGTCTTAGCCCTGGCGCTGGCAAAGCAAGGGATCAGCACCGTCGTGTTGGATCAGGCCGCTGGTCCACCCCAGGGCTTGCGGGGAGAAATTCTCCAACCGAACGGGCAGCAAGTACTCGATCGCTTGGGCGTATTGCCGTCGTTGCCGGCCGATGCCACGAGATCCGTGCGGCACTTTCATTTTTGCCGGGCCGGAGGGACGCGCCTCTGTAGCATCGACTATGGCGATCTGCCGCCGCCCTACAATCGCGCCATCGTGACACTCCCGAACGTGGCGCACCACGCCATTGTCGCGGCGGTGCAGCAACAGAAGAGCGTGACGCTCCGCTACGGGACCTCTTTCACAGGACTCTTGCGCGAGGGCGATCGGGTGGTGGGATTGTCCACGCAAGGTCCGGAAGGCGCGAATACGATTCGTGCTAAGATCGTCGTCGGCGCCGATGGCGCATTTTCGAAAGTGCGTGAGGCACTGAAGATTCCCGCCGATGTGTATCTCTATCCTGACGGGTATCTGATTGCGATTCTCGAATCGGAGGAGCCGGTATCGGAATCGTTCTACTACGTCGGACACAGGAATATTTTGGGACTGTTTCCGGCAACGGGGAACAAGGTCTATCTCTTCTACATGATCCCCAAGGGTTCAATGGAGGCTGTGAAGCAGCGGGGTATGCCTGCGCTACAGCAAACGTGGAGCCAGATCGCGCCTCAGTTTGCCGGGCTGTTTCGGCGCCTGAGCGATTGGAGCCAGACGGCCTATATGCCGACCGGGCGGGTGCGTACGCCGACCTGGGTCGCAGACGGAGCCGTCCTGATCGGCGATGCCGCTCATGCGATGAATCCCCATGCGTCGCAGGGGCGCATGCAGGCCATGGTCGATGCCATGGCGCTGTCCGATCTGTTGCCGGGCTGTCTTGCTGATAAGGACTATTCCGCCGCCAGGCTGAAAGAATTTGAACGAATCAGGAGGCCGCAAGTTACCATGTTGCAACGATTGGCAGATCAGCAAGTGTTCTATTGGAATACGGAGAATCCAGTGGTGGCCTTCCTGCGCGATCGCGTGTTTCAGACACTGGATCGGAACGCACGGCTTCGCTATCAGGTCCTGTCGACCACGGCGGGGTTACGGACGGTGCCGCCATTTAACTTGATCGATCGCGTGATTGCCGCGGGGTTTCTTCCCGATTTACATGCGAATGAGAGATCTCCACATCCGATGTCTTCATGAGGAAACACGGGCATGACTGAACGTCTGATTGAGGGATTGCCGGACGACACACAGAAGCTGTTGCAGACCTACGTGAAGGAAGTCAAAGGTGCATTCGGGGAGCAGCTGGAAGGCATGCTGCTCTACGGCAGTGCCGTCCGGGGAGAATTTCTTCCGGGGCGGTCCAACCTGAATATCCTCCTCCTGGTGTCGTCGTACGACAGTGCTGTCCTCAAGCAGTACAGTGCGTTGCACCGTCAATGGAGCAAGGAACAGATTGTGGTCCCGCTCTTTCTGACGGAAGAGGAGCTGCACATGTCGGCATCGGTATTCCCACTTGAGTTTCTGGAAATCCAGGAACAGCATCGCGTCCTAGGCGGGCGCGATCCCTTCATCGGTTTTCACGTGAAGACCGATCGGCTGAGAGAGGTCGTGGTCCAGGGCCTCACGAGTAATTTATTACGTCTGCGTCAACGGTATGTCGAAGGGGGCGGAAGCGACGACGCCACGACGATTTTGCTGCCCCTCTCGATCACCTCGACCCTTCCATTGCTCCGCGGGGTGCAACGTCTTCTCGGGCGTCCTGTCCTCTCTCACTCCGATGCGGTAATTAAGGACGTCGCCGAGCAGTTGAAACTGGATCTGCAGGGTTTGCTGGACGCCTGGTTGCTGAAGCGTGGACAGATTTCTCCTGGCCCTCGCGAAGTGCCTCGCTTCTTTGACCGGTATCTACAAGCCGCGACGCTGCTCACTCGCGCAGTCGAGCAGTTGCCGCAGTCGGAGCAGCGATGAGGAAGATCGTTACCATGACGATTGTGCTCTGCCTTGTCATCTTCGAGGGCTTGGCACTGGCGGTTCCCTACGATCGGCCCAAGATCCAGTTGCCGGAGCCGCGAGGTTATGTGAGCGATCATGCTCAGGCAATCGATGGGGATTGGAAAGAGCGCATCCGATCCGTCTGCCAGGACCTCGAGCGGAAGACCGGCGTAGAAATGGTCGTGGTGACCGTCCCGACCATCAAGCCGTTCGGGTCGGCCAACGAGTACGCGACGGCGCTTTATGAAAAGTGGGGCATCGGATCGACGCAACAAGAACATGGCGTGATGGTGCTGGTCGCGGTGCAGGAGCGACAAGCCGCGATCACGCTGGGCCGGCAGATGTTGCCGGTGATTACTCCCGCGGTGATGAATCAAGTCGCGCACGAGAATCTGCAGCCGTCGATTGAGTTGGGACATTTCGGCGAAGGCCTCTATCTCACCGTGGTGGCGTTGGCCTCCCCTGCGCAGGAGGTGAGTGTCGGCGCCATCCCGAATATACATTTCAAAGGTTTGGGTTTCTGGCTCGCCCTCTTTACCGCCATCGGGGCGCTCTCGTTTTTCTGGTGGATCAGCCGTCCCGACCTTCGGCATCCCTACAGACGGATTCAAAAAGGCGAGTATTGGGGAACGGGTCAGGGGGGATTCGGCGGCAACTGGGGAGGGTTTGGGGGAGGGACGAGCGGGGAAGGGTGGAGATAGGGGTGGCCCGTTAGTCTCCTGTGCTCGCGCAACGCGCGGCCTCGGAAGGCCCTCGTTGGACGCGCGCAGTGGGAGACCAATCGGGCCACCCACTTGGAGAGAGAAACGAGCGAGCTTGGAGGGATGGGGAGGAGCGGCCAGGTGCCCTTCTTGCTCGCAGAACGCACACGATGAAACTGTGCTCGTCCGATGCGCGCAGCAAAGAGCAGCTTCGGACACTCCTCAGTCTGTTCCCTTTTATACATTCTGCCCTTTGATGATTCCAGTAACATGGGCGATCTAGAGGCCCAATCGAACAAAGAGGGAGGTACCATGCTTCGTAAGATATTTTCGATCTTTTCGCTCTTCATCATACCCGCCGTCGTGCTGATGGCCCCGCTGACTGCCCAAGCGGACCCGGCGGACCCCGAAGAGGTCTCGCATATGAAAGCTGGCCATAAAAAGGTCGAAGGAGTGGTGACTGAGGTGAAGTCCGGTCTCTATACCGTCAAGACAGCTACGGGCGCCACACTCACGTTGACCGAAGCGGCGGCCGTTCGCCACGGGCATAGTGCTCCGAAAGTCGGTGATGAAATGACGCTCTGGGTCAACGAAGGCAACATGGTCATGGATGCCCGTCCGAAAGGACAACCCGGCAAGGCTCCTCGTTTCGTCTCCGGTACGCTCGCATCGATTGATAATGGCAAGTCCAAGATGACGCTGGCGACGTCGGGAGGGGAGAAGAGTTTTAACCTCAGACCCGAGAGCCGCATGTTCAGAGATATCGCTGTCGGCTCTGAGGTCACGATCGAAGTCAATGACACGGGAGAAGTCATCGATATTCATAAGGACAAAAAATAAGGAACAGAAGGGATGGAGCCTGATGATCTTCTGTGCTCGCGCAACGCGCGGTCGCGGACTCCCCTCGTTGGACGCGCGCAGTAGAAGATCAATCAGCCCCCATCCCTGAAGAGGTAACGAGCAAGCTTGGAGGGAGCATTATAGAAACGTGCTCGTCCGATGCGCGCACTGAAAGCCAGTCTGGCAACTCCCTTACGAGTGTGAAATGTAAGGTCTAAGGTCAAGGAATGGCCTCAAATAGTTGCCACAAAGGTTCCTCGCGTGAGAACGATCCGAACTCGAATCAGCCACATCAATGTTGCGAAATGGTTTTCTGCTAACGATCCAATAGCTGTTAGCATTGCCCAGTTGTGCGTTCTTAGGGAAGACCTCTACCTGGAGTTGCGTGGTATGGTAAAAGAGCCCATCCCCACGCTTGATGAGTGTTCCGACGACTGGCGAACGATTTACTTTTTCAGAAACTCTGTCCGAACACTCCTGGAAATACGTGGCGCAGTCGAAACGTTGAAGGCAAGGAAGGCCTTTACTCTTGCCCTGGGTCGACAACCTGATCCCCTAAGTAAGGCTTTAGATGATCTCGCGGGTGCGCTAGGTGAAGCACATGCTCTAATAAAAAAGCTGCGCAACGAAGTCGCTGGCCATTTACCTCACAAAGCCATTGAGGAAGCATTAAGGCAAATCGCTCCTGAAACAAAAGGCTTACTTCAAATGGGGGACAAGGCGAAAGAAATCCATTACAAGTTCGCTTTGGAGTTTCTGGGAGCAACGATGCTTCGTCACGTTGTAAATAGGGATGCGGAAAAAGAATGGAATAAAATCCTAAAGACAACCTTGCAACTTGGGTTTAAGGCAATCAGATCCATCGATATGCTATTTGTCGCATAATCCAGGGTCAAGAAGCTTTCTTTCTAGGGATCGATAGAGTGCTTGGATGTCTTAAATGATTGGGCTTAACATGTGCATGGACTTATTGAGGAGCAGAGCTCTGAGGCGCGCGCGGGGTATGAAATACTGGCAGTCCGTCAACTCCTGCATTAGCACTCTCCCTCCCAACGACAAGCCTTTGTATTCCTTCGCTTGAACTAGCCGACGGAAGTAACGCAGATTTCGTCTGAGGGCGACGCATATATCGGGAACCGGCCTATGCAACAAGCTCCCGTCGTGGAACGGCTCGCCTCTATTCGATATTTTGGAGGTCGGCCCAGCTGGTGATGTCGGTTCGGAAAGGATCGACTGCATCCAGCCGTTACGTTTTGAACCCGATTCGTCTGACCTTGGGCTCTGGCTCCGCCATCAATTCCCGAATGGCCTCGAAGAAGACCCGAAACCGGCTGTCGTATTTCTCTTCCAGTTCATTGAGGCGTCGGGCAAGCCCCTTGATTGGTGAAGATCTACGTGCGGCCCTCAAGCGAGGTTACATATGCTCCCTCCAAGCTTGCTCATTACTTCTTTAGGGATCGAGGCTGATTGATCTTCTACTGCGCGCAACTTTCTCACCCGCACGCCGAGCGGCCTAGCTCCAGGGCTCGAGGCCGCGCGTTGCGCGAGCACAGAAGATCATCAGGCTCCATCCCATCCTCTTTTCTGCGAGCAAGAAGGGCACCTGGCTGCTTCTTCTTTATCCCTCCCAGCTGCTCTCGTCTATCCCTTCAAGGGTGGGCTGGTCGCTCCTCTAATGCGCGCGTCGAACGAGCACATTCTGATCGTGCGCGTTCCGCGAGCAGGAGGATGACCAGGCTGCCCTTCTGCTCCTATTGTTGGATCGCGGAGAGCAACCATTTCCCATCTTGGATTCGCATGAAGGTCCAGGCTTCGCCGGATTCGGTCGGTATCTCTTCGCTGCCTTCGACGAGATAGCCTGGTTCTCCGCGCTGCTTCGTCAGGGATAGGTTGTAGTCACGGGCACTCCAGCGAAGCCCTGCCGTCACGTAATGCCTCGCCTGTTCGGTCCAGACTTCCAGGATCTCTGCGCGGAGGAGCACCACCTCCTCCACATGGTTCTGGATATCCTGACTGCGGTTGTCGGCTAGGGCGGCGCTGAAATAATTCAGCATTTCCGGCGTGACGAACTGCCGTAACTCGGTCAGATCCTGGTTGTTCCAGGCTTTTTGAACATCGATCAGTAGTTGTTGAAAGTCTGCTTTGTCAGCGGAGGTCACACTATCAACCGATAATTTCTGTCTGGTTGTGGCGGACCGCTTTGTCGGCAGATTGTCGTTGGATGGGTCGCGGCCTGTGATCCCGGAAAAATCAGGGAGGGAAGGTCGTTGTATTTTCAGGAAATAAAAAACCGTCGCGGCTCCCAGGAGCAGGAGGAGCAGAAGGATTCCGGCGGAGCTGAAATCTCCGGTGGTGTTGGTTGGTTTCGGGAGCAGGCGCATCGGCATCGGTGGTCTGCGCGCTGCTGTTCGTCGCTCTGAAGAGCATATCGCCGATCAATGATCCGGCGACTCCAGTTGCGAGCCCAGCCGGCAGGGGAGAACGTTGCAAAATGAGTGTCGTTGTGTTCAAGGCAAGCTCCCCTTTATCGGTCTCGTTGGCGAACCATGCGCCCGGCATCATATCCTAGCAGCAATGGTCCCTTGAAAAGCCCAACTGGTGAGATTGGTATGGGAGGGATCGACTACGTCTCTAAGCTTGCCGAAGCATTCCTGTATGGTGGAACGGAAATGACGGATATCTGGATTAGGTTTCACCGCGCAGCGCGGGCAGCAAGCTCTTCTGGGATTGGGTAGCGCCTTGGCCCGAAAATCGCCGTACCCACGCGCACCATGGTCGCGCCTTCGGCAATGGCGATGTCCATATCTTCTGACATCCCCATGGAGAGAGTGTCGAGTTCGTATCCACCCCGCTTGAGCCGATCAAACAGTTCCCACAGCATGTGGAACTGGCTGCGCTGCAAGGCCGTGGCAGTCGTGAGCTCAGGGACGGCCATCAATCCACGGAATTTCAGGCGGGGCAGGCGCACGACATGAGCTGCCAGATGAGCCAGCTCTTCAGGCGCCACACCACTTTTGCTCTGCTCCCCGCTCACATTTACCTGTAAGCAGATTTGTAACGGTGGCAGTGATTCGGACCGGTCTTTCGCCAAGCGGTCGGCAATTTTCACTCTGTCCACACTGTGAACCCAGGAAAAATTCTCAGCTATGCGTTTTGTCTTGTTGCTTTGTATCGGACCGATGAAGTGCCATTCAATCGGCAAATCGGCAAGGGCCGGCATTTTTGCCAGCGCCTCCTGCAAATAATTCTCGCCAAAAATAGTTTGTCCGGCGAGCCAGGCTTCCCGCACTCGCTCGGCAGGGTGAGTTTTACTCGCTACCAACAGTGTGATCTCCTCCGGTTGTCGGTCGACGGATTGCGCAACTCTGGCAATGCGGGCTTTGACGGCTTGCAAGCGTGAGGTGACTGTTGTGATCGGCTCCATTAGCGGTACAGGTGCTCGCGCGTCATGGGGATGGCGTTGTTCAATCCGTTCGTAAACAGGACGTGATAGAGCCGCATGTCCCCATAGCGAAAGTTGGCAGCACAACCATTGAGAAACATCCGCCACATGCGAACGAAGGAGGCATCGTACATTGCCTCGACCTTTTTGGCGTGGACCTCGAATCGTGCGGTCCACTCCTCAACCGTTCGTGCGTAGTGCAGGCGAAGGTTTTCGATGTCCGTCGGAATGAGTTTGGCTTCGCACATGGTCCGTACGATTTCATCGAGCGAGGGAATGTATCCACCGGGGAAGATGTATTTCAACGTCCAGGGATCTCCCGGTATTGGCCGCTCTTGTCCGATGGTGTGGAGCAGTCCGATGCCGTTGCGCTTCAAGAGCGACTGCGCCTTCTCCATAAACGTCGGGATGAATTGTTTTCCTACATGTTCAAACATGCCGATGGAAACGAATTTGTCGAACTCGCCCTGAATGTTCCGATAATCCTCGAAGACGATCGAAATCTTTTCCGACAGACCCTCACGTTTCACCAGCTCACCAGCATACTCAACTTGCTCTTTCGAAAGTGAGCAGCCGACACCGCGCACGCCGTAGTGTTTCGCTGCGTAGATCAGCATCCCGCCCCAGCCGCAGCCGATGTCGACAAGTGTTTCTCCAGCCTTCAATTGAAGTTTCCGACAAATGTGTTCGTATTTCTGCTGCTGGGCTTGCTCAAGCGTGTCATCTTCATGACGGAAGTAGGCACAGGAGTACGCCATGCTTTCATCAAGCCACAGCTTGTAGAAGTCATTTCCACGATCGTAATGATGGGCAACGTGTTTTTGCGAACGCGAGATTGTATTGAGCGATGTCTGGCGCAAGTGCCGAAATGCGAGCTTCGCTTTCAACCCCATAGGCAGATTGAGAAACGCGGCGTCTGTCCCGAATCGAAGAAGTTGCCTGAAATCTCCCTCCACCTGAATATTTCCTGCCATATACTCTTCGCCGAAGCCCAACGACCCGCTTTCAAGAATATGTTCAGCCGCGCGCTTCGTCACAAAGGTGAGTATGAATTGTGTCTTATTGGCACCGTACGACTTTTTCACTCCATCCCAGAACTGCACCTGAAAAGAAATATCTCGCGCATGATCGCTCAATTGTTCGAAGAGTTGTTCAAATGTTTTTCGCATGGCCGTCCTCTTCCGGGTGATAGGCCTTTGCTTTTGAGGGGGCTCGAATACCCTCCAATAGCTCCAACAGGCGCTTGTGATTAGCTCTTTCCCCGGTTCTTGTCAAGATGCTCATGCGGAAGGGGAGGCCGACGAAGAGGCCGAGATGCCCTGTTGACACACGGCTCCCGGCCACCTCATGCTGACCCGCTAAGATTGATGTGAGTAAGCGGTGCTACCAGCATTGATCATATCAATCGCGCGAGGGTTGTTTTTTATCAAACAAATAGCTGACAATACAGGCCGCTCATCAGTCAGCAATAAACCGGTCATGTGACTCAATAACAACATAAAGAGGGGAACATGAAATTACAGAATATTTTGTGGATAGCGATTCTATTAATTATCCCTGCCAACGTTTGGGCTTACGGTGACAGCAGTAGCAGTACTGATACAGGAATTTGTAAAAAACTGAATTTTTCTGACTTCACGCCAGTGAATAGTGCAGAAGTGGCCCCACATTCGGCGTTTTCATTTTTTGCCTCCGGTGCAGCCTATCCGAATAGTATTAAGGTGACGATAAAAGGTCAGTCCGTACCGGTCACAGTGACGCCAAAAAAAGACGGATTTCAGGTAACCGGCAAGCTTCCTGACTCACTAAAAGGAGCCTTCGCAAAAATTAATATTGAAGCTAGAGGCGCCAATCAATGCGAAGGCAGCGCCGGGTGGCTGGTGAAAGTGACTGAATAATTCCAGTATCCGGTTTTCTGACGATTCGATCCTGCCAGAATGGAATCATCAATAAGGGGTCGGAGTCTTTTCTCGTAGCATGTTGCGGTCGAATGTCGCGAGGCCCGGTCCCGACCGTCGTGGTCAGGACCGGGCCTTGTCTTGTTGCGTGCCTTGTTCAGAGAGAGAGGGGCATGGCATCAACGGAGCCGCTGATCCGCCATTAGCAGCACCTGTGCCGTGCCTCTTCTATTTAGGAAAGGATTTCGGCGCTTTGATATGCTGCGACCCTGTGCCATCGCCATTCAGAGTGTGAAGAAACGCCACAAGGTCGCGCTTCTCTTCGTCCGTCAAATCGAGCGGTATGATCAACGGATCCTGGTGAGGATTCTTCACGCCTCCCTTATTGTAAAAGTTCACGACTTCTTCGAGAGTTTTGAAGCGGCCGTCATGCGTATAAGGTGCGCTTCGGGCGATCTCCCGCAAGGTCGGGGTTTTGAATGCGCCGATGTCCTCCGGATTATTGGTCACCATGTAACGCCCGAGATCCACTTTGTTGTCGTCCCAGCCGATGCCGAGGTTGTGAAACTTTTCGTCGGTAAAGTTGAACCCGGAATGGCACTTCGTGCACCGGGCTTTCTCCCGGAACAGAATGAGGCCGTGTTGAGCCGCTGCTGAGATTGCTCCCTCTTCCTGGCCCTGATCAAAGCGGTCTGCCGGGCTGTTGCCGGATAGGTTGGTACGCTGGAAGCTGGCGATGGCCTTGCCCACCTTGTCAATCGTGATGTTGTCCTCGCCGAAGGCCTGCTTGAAGAGTTTCCGGTAGCCGGGGATCTTCATCATCTTCGCCGTCATCACATCGTAGTTGGCAAAGCCGTGCTCGATCGGATTCGTAAACGGACCGATCGATTGATCTTCCAACGTTGCGGCCCGGCCGTCCCAAAATTGCGCGGTACTGAACACCCGGTTGAAGGACGCCGGGGCGCTGCGACCGCCCTTCTGACCTCGAATGCCTGTGGAGACCGGCTTGCCGTCCGTAAAAGCGAATTTCGCCAGGTGGCAACTCATGCAAGCGATGGTATTGTCCTGCGACAGTCGCTTGTCAAAGACCAACAACCGGCCTAGCTCGACCTTCTCATTCGTCAAAGGATTGTCGGCCGGAATGACCACGGCAGTCTCTTCTAGGCCGAAAGGAATCTTGAGCTTGTACTCGGTCGCCGACTGGGCATTCGCGGCCGGCGTCGCGATCCAGGACGACAGCATCGCCATCGCGCAGATGGCCAGGACTCCAAGAAAGCTCTTGTCCAACAAAAGGGAACCTCCGAAAACTGCTTTTCGGAGTTGAGGTTGATGGTGGCAGTTCGGTTTTCGGTGTGACTGGTTTCATCGCAGCTCCTTCTGTTTGTATTTTCATAACGTTTGATCCTTTGTCGTTGATTGGTTATCAGTCGTTTCTGGTTGTAATCTGGCTGTATCGAAGCATCCGAGACTCTAAGCCGACGGGTACCGTTTCATCGCGCAAATCGTAACTATCATGCTCTTCCTTTGCAAGTTCTTTTTTCAGCTTTTCCGGTGTCCCGTCCGCCTGTCCGGTAGACTAGGCTGTTGTCGGTGCCTGCCCAACTACCTGTCACAGCCTAGGCCGGGACAAATTTCAGCGCGACGCCGTTGATGCAGTAGCGCAGGCCGGTCGGCTTGGGGCCGTCCTTGAAGATATGGCCTTGATGCCCCTCGCAGCGTGCGCAGTGGACTTCGGTCCTTGGAAAAATCAGTTTGTAATCGGTTCTGGATTCGACCACCTTTGGATCGATTGGTTGCCAAAAGCTGGGCCATCCGGTGCCGCTGTCGAACTTGTGTTCTGAAGAAAAGAGGGGCAAGTCGCATCCCGCGCAGTTGTAGACACCGGCTCTCTTGCTATCGTGCATGTTGTCGGTAAAGGGGCGTTCGGTATTCTCGTGCCGTAGAACCCCGTAGGCCATCGGTGCGAGGAGTTTCTTCCATTCCTCGTCGGTTTTCACAATCTTCACAATCGGCCCGATAGTAATGTTCTGTGCCATGAGAAGCCTCCTCCGTACAGATAGCGTTACAGGACAGCAGTCGATTGACAACCACCATCCTTACAACACTCTATCAGGTTGCGCTCCCTACCAGTCAACACACACATCTCTGTGGGCCTAGGAGCCTGTCCGTCACCCTTTGCTTTTGGGTGTGGGAATTGTCTTGCGCATCGATCCCGACACAATCTGAAATTCATACAAGCGACACTCCAGGGACCATTGAAGAGGGGAATGCGTTTCGATGGCGCGAGGCCGATGAACTTGGGGACTCGCAAATCGCCGGTAAAAATATAGGCCCGCCATCCGCTGAATCGCTGTTTCAACCAATCGCCCAACTGGGGATAGAACGCATCGAGTTCCTCAGGTCGGCTGAGTCGGACTCCGTAGGGGGGATTGATCATCAGCACACCCTGTTCAGCCGGAGCCTCGAGGGCGAGCACGTCGTTCTGCCGCAGGCGAATATCGACGGCGACTCCCGCCCCCTGAAATGTCCGCTGCGCGATCTTTACCGCGGCAGGATCCTGGTCGGACGCATAGATGGCAGCCGGCACTTCTGCCAGTTGTTTTAGCCGAGAGGCTTCGCGCAAATGGCCCCAACGTTTGGCATCGTGGACCAGCAAGCGCTCAAAGGCGAATGACCGAGATTGTCCGGGCGCGATGCGGCGCGCCATCAGCGCGGCTTCGAGCGGGATCGTTCCGCTGCCGCACATGGGGTCGAGCAGCACGTCGTTGGGCGTCCATCCAGCGAGCCGCAGCAAGCCCGCCGCCAGGTTTTCGCGCAACGGGGCCTCGACGGACACGACACGATGCCCCCGTTTGAAGAGCGGCTCGCCGGAGGTGTCCAGATAGAGGGTCACCGTTGACGCATCGAGAAAGGCGTCGAGCCGGATGTTCGGGCGATGCGTGTCCACACTTGGTCTCTTATGGCGCACCGATACAAACTTGTCGCAGACCGCGTCTTTGATCCGCAGCGTGACGAAGTCCAGGCTGGTGAGTGGACAACGGCGCGCACTCACTTTCACCTTGATGGTCTGTGAGGGCGTGAACCAGTCCGGCCAGGCCAGGCTATAGGCCGCGCGATACACATCGTCTTCCGTGCGATAGGGGGCCTGTCCGACCTCCCAGAGCACGCGGCTGGCAATGTGACTCTTGAGATTGACCCAATACATTGTGGGCCAGGGAGCCAGGAAGGCGATCCCGCCGTCCGTCTTTGTGGTCATAGGCACGCCAAGGTCGTGGAGCTCTTGTTCGAGAACCCCCTCCAACCCGCGCGGGCAGGGTGCAAAGAACCGTAGTTTTGTGCTATCCATGCTCATCTAACGCTATCGCGAGTACCTGCGGGTACATGCGAGACGCGCGAGCCCTCCGTTTCTCGCTCGTCACGCATCACTCATCACGTTTCACAATCCTATGAACTATTGCAGCGCCTGCGGTGCCCCAGTTACGAAGAAAATTCCCGACGGCGACAACTTGCCCCGGTTCGTCTGCGATACCTGTCGGGCCATTCATTACCATAACCCAAAGATCGTCGCAGGCTGTATTCCGGAGTGGGACGAGCACATTCTCCTCTGCCGGCGTGCGATCGAGCCCAAGTCCGGTCTCTGGACCTTCCCTGCGGGCTTCATGGAAATCGGCGAGAGCACCGAGCAGGCGGCCGTTCGTGAGACATTGGAGGAAGCGCAGGCTCAGGTGGAGCGTATCTGCCTCTTCGCGGTTCTGAGTCTCCCACACATCGGCCAGGCTTACCTGGTATTCCGAGGGCCGATGCGTTCGCCCGATTTCGGGGCGGGTGAGGAAAGCCTCGACGTGCAGTTGTTCTCCCTCTCTGCGATTCCCTGGGACAAGATCGCCTTTCCCGTGGTGAAGGATGCCCTGCGCCGCTATGTCGACGATAAGACGCGGGGCGAATTTCAGGTGCATGTCGCCACCTTGCCGGACCGACTCACCTAACTGCGGCAGGGAGCTGAAAAAGTCCGCCAGCAGCGTTCTCGGCTTCATCGAAATCCTCAACGTACCCCAGAGGGTACGCCTCCGGCTTTCACTCGCCTGCGGCCTTGCTGGACGGCCTTTTTGAGCATCCCTGCTGGAGATCATGCCATCGTGGTCGCGAGGCATGCCTCAATAGGTATTCCGTAACCGACTAGAATTCTCCATCAATTGAGTGTGGGAATCGTAAGGAAGGGCAGACTGCGGCCCTCGCCATCGTGTAGAAAGCGAAACCCGTCGGCCTCAGTGTAGTCTACAGTCACGCCTTCCATTCGTAGCGCACTCCGCCGATCCACCGCAATCGTGAGGCCATCGACCTGCTGAACGTCGTCGTCAGGCTGGGTGTTCGCTTCCAACGTGATACTGAAGCTTAAGCGTGAATCGTCCAAGTCGCGCACGGAAATCCGGACGACCGGATCCTCAGGATGATGGACTTGAATCGCTTTCAGCCTTGCGATGGCGGCAACGGTGACGGCAATCATGAACGCAGCTCCCGGTGGCGAACGATGCCGTGAATATCAACCAGGTGATCGTCCCGGTCAATGGAGTAGAAAATTCGCCAGTCCTCGACCGCATATTTGCAAAGGCCTGGTAGGTCCGGCGCGATCGGTTCGTGGCGCAAGTTATCGATGTTGGAGGCGATCCATTTGGTCTTGTCCAAGAGTCGCTGTGCCATGGATGGCTCAACACTCGCAAGGTCTATGAGAATGGCCGGGCGATAGGCAAGCCGATACCAGGCCATGGCATCCTTACCAGCGGAGACCGAGCTGGTCCGCGATGTCCTCGCCGGACAGTCTGTCTCTATTGGACAAGGACTCTTTCAGGCGGGCGTGCAGTCCATTGCCAAGTTGGAGTCCGAGGTCAGGATCGCCCAGTAACTCGCGCAGACGATCGTCGACGATGCCGCGCACGAGTTCTTTGAATTGCTCCGGGGAAAGTTGGGAGAGATCCATGAAGACGGAGGATACGGAGGCGAGCGCCCAATATGCAACTAGAGAGAAGGTCACCTACTAGGAGCCTGTCCGACATTACCTTCGTGACGCGGCGAAGGAGGTGTGGCCAGATGCAAGGCCGCAGGCCCGGAAAAACCGAAGGTGTATTCGCTGGAATACATTGAGGATTTTTTCGGGCCGAGCACGATGCAGATGGTCGCAGATCGTTCGCCGCAGTAGAACGGTCAATATCGGACAGGCTCCTAGAGGCCGGTCTTGGGCTGGAGCTGCCGGATCATGTGATCCAATCGGTCTTGATGCAGGGGGGCTACCGTCAGGAACTCTAGGCCGATGCCGGCGGACCCGGACCAGCGGACTGCGGCATTGTCGATTAAGATCGGCCTGGACTCACCGGGGATATGCAACTGCACAGTGAGCTGCATGCCGGTAAAGGGGCTGATGATACAGTCTACGCGGCATCCCTTGGCCGAAAGGTTTCGGACGGACCCCGCATGGCGGAAGTGATCCTTATGCACCAAGGTGCTGGAGAGCGACACGGAAAATCTGGGATGCTTTCTGGTGACCATAGCTGTGCTTTGAGCGATTCCTATGCGACGATGTTCACTTGGGTTGCCAGGAACTGCTCCAGACGGGCTCGTTCCAGTCTTCTGCATCTCAAGAAATTCCACCCCAAACTCGGGTTCCAGGGTCCACCGGACTGTGGCGGCTCGAATGGTGATGGCAAGAGTCTGTTCCGGAATCCTGAGGCGCACTGTGAGGAGGGCGCCGCTCTTTACCGCAAGATCGCTCACGACCTTGCAGCCACCCATCCCGAGGTTGTGTACAATCCCTATCCCGGTATGGTCGCCCGAGAATGTAGCAGGGATATTCCACTTGGTAGCGAACGTCCTGCCTCTGTTCCGTCATCTAGGTGCCCTAAAAAGGCATCCGTTTCTAAAGATGCCTCGCTGATGAGGCTTCTGCTGACATTGCCTTCCCTCAGGAAAGGCTAGTCGGTGAACGGGTGGTTGTCAAAGAAATAGCGATCATTGGAGATTTGAGGCCGCAGCACTTGTTCCTCATGGCTGCCATTTGATTTTCGGTGGACGCACTTCTAGAATGCCGCCATTGGATTGACGTTGCGATGCCCACCACCTCTGGCTCACGAACAGCCTCTCAGCGCAAGAAGAAGATCTCGAAGCAGTCCCCCGGCCTCGACGCCTCGCTGAAGCGCCGTTTTCAGGCTCGGTTGCTGAAGTGGTACGAGAAACATGGCCGTGATCTGCCTTGGCGAAAGACCTCCGACCCCTATCACATTCTGGTCTCTGAAGTGATGTTGCAACAGACTCAGGTCGATCGGGTGATTCCGAAGTACCATGAGTTTCTAGACCGCTACCCAAGCTTTGAAGAGTTGGCTGATGCGCCGGTCTCGGATGTGAAGAAGACGTGGTACCCGCTAGGCTACAATATTCGGCCGGAGCGATTACATAGTATCGCGTGCGAGACAGTGGAGCGGTATGGGGGCCATCTTCCGAGTGATGCGGAGGAATTGCTGTCGTTCAAGGGAATTGGACGGTACACAGCCGGCGCGATTCGGTCGTTCGCATTCAACGAAGATGCACCGATCCTAGATACGAATGTCATTCGGGTCCTTCATCGGGTGTTCATGGCGAAGGGCAATCCCAAGACTCGAAAGGCGAAGCTCTGGCAATTGTCGGAAGCCCTAATTCCAAGTGGGAAGGGTTACGACTTCAACCAGGCGATCATGGACTTTGGGGCGACCTGCTGCACGGCAAGAAATCCCTCCTGCCGGCAATGTCCGATGAAATCATTTTGCAAGACGTACCCCTTCGATCAGAAATCGCGAAGAGTGACGGTGCGGCATGAAGGTCATTGAAGTCGCTGCTGGTCTTGTTTATCGTGAGGGTCGCTACTTGATCGCCCGACGAATCCGGGCGTGCACTTGGCGGGTTTCTGGGAGTTTCCAGGCGGGAAGTGCGAGCCAGGTGAAACATTGGAAGACATGTCTGCGGCGGGAGTTGTTCGAGGAGCTGGGTATTCGTATCGACGTGCCGATACCCTTTCAGATCATTCGGCACGAGTATGCGGAGAAAACTGTGGAGCTGCATTTCTTCCGTTGCAGGATCGAAACCGGGCACGCCACAGCAATCGACTGCGCGGAAATTCGATGGGTCTGGCCGCACGAGTTGGGAGACTTTGAGTTTCCCCCAGCGGACCGTCCGATCATCGAGGCCTTACGGCGGCAGAGCATAGGGCAGACTTTATGAAGGTCGTCCTGGATATTGAGACCATTCAAGCGCCTCGGGAAGAATGGGCGCGGCTGGTGGGGAAGCTTCCGTCAAGCGGCGAATCTGAGCCGGCAGGCGAGGGCTACGATTTGTTTACGGCGGGGGCTGCCGAAGCTCAACGACGCGCTGAGGATGAACAATATGCGAAGTCCGCCTTTGACGGCACGTTCAGTCAGATCGTCTGTATCGGCCTGTTGGAATTTTCTGACCAGCTCGAGCCGCGTGGGTCGGTGGCCTGGTATGGCGGAGATGAGCGGGAGTTGCTGCGACAATTCTGGAGCCGTTTGACTCAGAACCGCCCGTCTCTCTTCATTACTCATAACGGTCTGGGCTTCGACCTCCCGTTCATTAAGAAGCGATCGATCATCCACCAAGTCAAGCCGAGCCTGGACGTCAACCTCGCCAAGTTCCGCACGGAACCGGTTTACGACACGATGGCGATCTGGAGCAATTGGGATACGCGTGGGTGGGTGAAACTCGACGTGCTGGCGCGAGCGCTGAACGTCGAAACTAAATCGGGCAGTGGGGCTCAGGTGGCTGAGATGTGGGGGAAAGGACAGGGGATTGAGTTGGCTCGGTACTGCCTACAAGATACCTATGTGACGTATGCCTGTTATTGCCGGATGAATTTCCGACAACCCCTGTCCAGTGAAGTGGTCTTGCTCCAGCCGGAGTTACTGAATGTCGACTGAGGCAGGCTAGCGAGTCCGTGTCGCCTGTGCCGATTTCTTCTTCGGTGCCGCTTTAGCGGATACCTTGGTCGCCCTGAGCGCTTTTATTTCCTCATCTCGGTCCCGCAGTTCGCGTTTCATCCATTCCGATTCCTTACGAAGCATGCTGATCTCGGAATCCTTCTTGGCGAGCGCCTCTTTTGCTATCTTCGAGTCACTGAGTTTCTGAGCCATTAATTCGCCCTCTCCCACCTCCTGGCCCGCACTGTCAGAGACCGCCTGAGTTTTTGCCGGAGCGACCAGCCATCATGGGTGCAATCGGAGTGATCGGCGTGGCTTTTGCGATCGGCATGTCGGCGGGCATCGGCGCCCTGGTCAGTGCATGATAGTCGATGATCATCGTCATGGCGTCGAGTGCACCACCGGCGGCATAGGCCGGAGCCGGTTCGGTGCGTGCAGCCGACTCAGGCATAAAACCCGTCGGCTTGGCACCCCTCCCAATGGTCAAGTAGATCGATCCATTCTGCACGTAAATTCTGCCCGTGGTGGGTTCAGAGCCTGACCCTGCCGATGAGGATACGCGGAACCCAACAAGCTGTTCGGGTTTCGCCTTTGATAAGCCTTGTGCGAGCAGGGGAGAGAGAAATTCTGCATCCTCATCGCTGAAAATTCTCATCGGCTTGCTGCCACCAGCGGACATTCTCGAAGGTCCGCTCATGCCGTCATTGCTATATAACCCTTTCACGATCTTTGTGATGGTCAGTTGATCGATCACAGCGGGATGGCTGGCTTCAAAGGACCAATCAGTCACTTCTTCCAAGTAGACGCTGCCCTTTGCATTGTGAGCGAGTTTTGTCCCACCGGCGCAACCGCTGAAGACAAGGGCACAGGCGGCGATCCCGACAAGGCTCTGCATGATCGGACTCAGCACATTCGTTAGCGGGAGGTAGCTCTTCATCGCGACTCTCCTTCTTTCAGAACGGGTGTGTGTTATCCGTGGCGAGATGCAATGTCAGTGCGCCTAGGGGGATTACCAGATTCCCAGGCCCATCAGTGCCATGCTCAGTGCAATCCATCCGAAGAGTCCCATCGCAATGAGAGTTTCCAGGCTCATGGAGGTATCTGCTTTTTCTTTTACGCTCTGATCTTTATTCTCGATCATGCCCCGTCTCCAAAGAGTGAGAGCGTACGGTTACGCATAGGTGACTCATTTGAATAGCAAAGATTATGCCTCTAGCAGGGATGAAGTAGACTCACTGATGTACTAGGGCAATATCAGCAGAAGATGGGAATTGTTACAGAATGGACTGACTAAATGGGGACAAGAATAAGCACAGGCGGTAATGAGTCTAGGCCTATGATAATGCAGTACTAAATCGCACCATTGTGCCGAGTTATTTCATGGATTCTGGAAAGGAAAGCTCACGTTCCACTGCGCATCATCATGCGAATGGCAACCGTATATCACTTCTTGAGAGCCGCGAGGAACTGGGGGATTCATAACCAGATCTTGTTCGGAAGTGTCCGTTTTTGGAGCGTACTCTACAGAAATGATTCCTGGGGAAGGAGGGCGGGCACCAACGATTCAATTTGCCAGCGGACGTTCCGCATACAACGTCGTGGAGGACGCATCGTAGATGGCAAGGGGAATCATGTCTCCCGGTTGAGAGGGGACTGCGCACTTGTCCCAGATGACGGTGATGTTGCCATCCGATTTTCCCATGCCCTGCGCGGCGGATCGTTTGGCGTTTCCTTCGACCAGGACTGGAACTATCGTCTTGAGATATTCCCGGTTGCGCTCGTAAGAAATGTTCCGTTGGAGGTCGAAGAGTCGCGTCACTCGTTCGGTCTTTACCGGCTCGGAAACATCGTCCGAAAACTTGCGCGAGGCAATGGTGTTCTTTCGCTCAGAGTATTTGAAGATAAACGCTGAGTGAAACCGTGTCTCCTCGACAAGCCGGTACGTCTCGGCAAACTCCGCATCGCTTTCCCCACAGAAACCGCAAATGATATCGGTGGTCAGGACGATGTCCGATCGCAGGGTGCGGATACGGTCGACCAAGGCACGATACTCTTTATTCGTATAGGTGCGATTCATCAAGTCGAGCATGCGGTCGCTGCCGGATTGCAGTGGTAAATGAATTTGCTTGCAGATGTTGGGATGGGACACGACGGCTTCCAACAATGAAGGCGGAAAGTCTTTGGGGTGCGGGGACGTAAACCTCACGCGTTCGATGCCTGGCACGTCCGCGACGGCCGTGATCAATCGTGCAAAATCCCAGTCGCCGAATCGGTACGAATTGACGTTTTGCCCCAGGAGTGTGATCTGCTTGAATCCTTGCTCGGCGATCCGGCGAGCTTCCTGAACGATTCCCTCTGGATCGCGGGAACGCTCACGCCCCCGAGTGTAGGGGACGACACAGAAGCTGCAGAAGTTGTCACAGCCTCGCATGACGGCGATCCAGGCATTTACCCCGTCGTTTCGGTCGGGTATGACATCGTGATAGGTTTCATATTCTGAAAGGTCGACCGCGAGTTCCTTCTGATCCAGCCCCTCTTCTTGCGAGAGCATCGCGTTGCGGATCAACATCGGCAGCTGGCGATAGGTATCAGGGCCGGCGAGCACATCGACCAGCGGCTGAATGTCCGTCAATTCCTCTTTCAGGTTTTGCGCCATACAACCCAAGACGCCTACGACTAACGGACGTTGCCGCTTGAGTTTCTTGAGCTCAGATAAGTGCTTATAGACCTTATTGTGGGCATTCTCACGAATCGCGCAGGTGTTCATCAGAATTACGTCAGCACGTTCTCGCTCGTCGGTAAATACAAATCCATCCTGTTTCATAAGCGAGCGAACGAGTTCCGAATCGTACTCGTTCATCTGACAGCCGAAGGTTTCCAGATGCACGTTGGTCGGTGTGGAGTTGGCCTTCATAGGACCGGCACCCTTTGCATGGGCTGACGCTCTACTGTCAGCTGACCCAACGCCCAACGGTCCGTCGTTCCGATAATCCGTACCTCTCTCATGTCATTGGTGAGGTCGATGTTTGATGGAACGCCTACCTTCAAGAAGTTTGCTGTCACCCCCAATCGAAAGCCATCCATTACTCCTGACTCGAACAGGACTGACACGGTGGTTCCGATATACCGTTCCGCAAAGGCCAGGCGTTTGTGGCGGGACAGCTCGGCGAGTATCTTCGCGCGTTGCCGAGCGACTGCGATCGGCACCTGGTCGGGCAACTTCGTCGCAGCGGTGCCAGGCCGTTGCGAATAGATAAAGACATGGAAGTAGGAGAAAGGAAGCTCGCGCGCGATACGCAGAGTATGCTCGAATGCTTCTTCAGTTTCTCCGGGAAACCCGACCATGACATCAGTCCCCAGCCCGAGGTGGGGAATTGCCGCCACGGCCCGGTGGATCAGATGGATAAACTCTTCCACATTGTACGGACGATTCATGGACGACAAGATGGTGTCGTCTCCGCTTTGCAGGGGAATATGCAGATATGGACAAAGCTTCGATGAGGAGGCCATTCGATCTAAGAGGGCGTTCGTGATCGTCGTAGGCTCAATGGACGAAATCCTGATTCGCTCGAGTCCTTCAACCGCCTCCAATTGTGCGATCAACCCGACCAGATCGAGCTCTTCCTGGTGATACTGCCCGATGTTGACGCCGGTCAGCACAATCTCCCGATAGCCTCCCGCCACAAGCATCTCGGCCTCTCGGATCACGTCATCCCGGAGGCGACTCCGCTCATGCCCGCGCGCGAAGGGGATGAGACAGAAGCTGCACATCACGTTGCAACCGTCCTGGATCTTGAGCAGCGCTCTGGTGGAGTCTGGTTCGCCATACTCCGGTAGGGTGAAATCCTCTCGGCCGATGGTGCGAGTATGGAGCACTTCCGGGTCCGGCTGCTTCTTCAAGGCATGTGGGGCTGGAAGAAATGACGGTAAATCCCATTTGAATTGATTGCCGACGATGAGATCGATTCCGGAAATGGTACGCAGCTCTTGAACGCCGGTCTGGGCGTAACAGCCAGTCACCGCCACAAAGGCATCGGGGGAATGTCTCAACGTCTTGCGGATGACATATCGGCAGGTCCGTTCCGCATCCTCTGTCACAGAGCAGGTATTTACGACGAGCAAGTCTGTCTGCTCACCGAACTCGACGACGCGGTAGCCATCGCGCCGCAAGCGAGCTGCGAGCACCGCTGTCTCTGCTTGGTTCAGTCGGCAGCCGAGTGTATGGAGAGATGCACGTTTCATGATAGTCGGGCCATTATAGGGAGATCCTTGCGATGGGAGCAAGGATCTCCAGTGAGTTCTTCACTTTGCGCTCTGTCCTCGCTTGAAGACCTTAGAAGGCCATGGTAAAGTCCGCCGACCTCGTGCCTGCCCGATTATCGTGAGTCTGTTGTGACACCTTCGCAGATGGCGGCTTCCATCTTCACGGTATCTCTTTTTCTCCTCCTCCCTGGGTCCGGAGGGTGGACGAAGGAGATCCTTCCTCTCGAACCTGACCTCGCGACAAGAATTGACGAGCACTACGATCACGAGGCTCGGCTCTTCTTGATGTTGTATTCGCTCAATGGTACTGGGAAAGTCGATTACGTCACTGGCCGGTTGGTCCAGGATTATTCCCGCAGCAGCTACGGCAATCCTGTCTACCGGACGGAGGCCTATCCCTTGTTCTACTGGTGGAACCACACCATGTATAACGATCCGGAGCAGGATGGCGTGAACGGGAACGAACGGGTCTATCAAGAAAACGTGGAGTTCGATATTTCGCGCTACAAGCCCTGCACCTTCAATGGACAACCCTGCTGAGTTTCGATGCGCTGCTGCGCGCGGGTGATGCGTCAATGCCTGTTCGACCTACTCCTCCCTCCTCTCGATAGATTAGATTTCGAGAATGTCCTGAGCTTCCCCTCCGTTCCGATGCTATGCTACTTCCTCATACGTACTGACACGTCTCGATGAAAACAGCCTCGTTCATTCAGATCCTTGCGAACCGGCGCATCGGCATCATGTTGCCCTTGGGTTTTGCCTCGGGGTTGCCATTGGCCCTCACAGCTGGGACACTTCAGGCCTGGCTGACTGTTGTCGGGCTCGACCTGAAGACTATTGGTATTTTTACGCTTGTCGGTCTCCCGTACACACTGAAATTCTTGTGGGCCCCATTGATGGATCGCCTTGTTCCTCCCTGGCTGGGACGCCGGCGCGGATGGATGCTGGTGATGCAGCTCAGTGTCGCTCTCGGCTTGGCGGCTATGGCGATGACTGGTCCAGGCCAACGTCCGGAGATACTCGGGGTCCTGGCCCTCGTGGTGGCCTTCCTCTCTGCTTCACTTGACATTGTCTTCGACGCCTATCGGACCGATGTGCTCTTACGTCCGGAACGGGGATTCGGTGCAGCTGTGTGGGTGAATGGCTATCGATGTGCGCTGTTGTTTGCGAGCGCCGGCGCCCTGCTGTTGGCCGATCATATTGGATGGCAAAACACCTACTTGCTGCTCGCCGCGTTAATGGCGGCAGGGGTCGTCACGATCCTCGTTAGTCCGGAACCGTCAGAGCCAAGTGCGACACCGGCGAGTCTGGCCGAAGCGGTTGGAGGACCGCTGAAAGAATTCTTTGCGCGTCCAGGGGTGGTTGGGCTCCTCGCCCTCATCGTCTTCTATAAAATTGGAGACGCAGTCGCGGCCTCGCTTCAAACGGCGTTTCTTATTGGAGGGATGGGCTTCTCCGTCAGCGAGGTCGGGTATGTGAAGGGCCTTGGGCTTGGAGCCACACTCATCGGTGCGTTGGTCGGGGGTGTCGCAATGGCTAAGCTCGGGATGGTCCGGTCGTTACTGCTCTTTGGTCTTTTGCAAGCGGTCTCAAACTTGGGATTTATGTGGCTCGCCTGGATGGGCAAGAGTTACGCGGCGCTCACGACATCGATTCTCGTCGAGAATGTGACCGGTGGCATGGGCACCGCAGCGTTTGTCGCACTGATTATGTCGCTGTGCGACCATCGCTATACAGCAACCCAGTTTGCGTTGCTCTCTTCCCTGGAAGCGCTCGGGCGAGTGTTCTCCGGTCGTCCGTCGGCCGAGTTGGTCGAAATGGTCGGCTGGGCACAATTTTTCTTCTGGTCGTTTCTGTTCGCTCTACCTGGTATCTGGCTAGTGTGGGGTCTCCGAGCGCAGTTGGATCAAGAAGCCGGTCGTGATGCGCATGCCAGAGCCGACTCACCCGATCTATGACGACTGTATACGGCGCTGGAGGAACAAGACGAACAGCATTAACGTCGGAAGAGGCGCCAGGACGAATGGAATGAGCCAAACCCAGAAACTTTTCCCGCGCATGCGGGCTTGATCGATCATCCAGACAAAAACCCACGCAACCAAGCCTAGATAGTTGAGGGCCATCCAACGTGTCGTATGAATCTTGAGGCCACTCGTGCTCTCCGGAGCTGCATTGAGGAGAAAGACTCCCAGCATGAGCACAAAAAATCCCAACAAGATTGCGACAAGGCGTTTGCTCCAGACAAACATGATGATCCTCCTGATACAAGCAATGTGAGCAGCATGGTTGCCGCAACAGACCTGTCGAGCGTAGGCTAATCATCCGGCTGTTGTTTGTCAAAGGGAGACTGCCGTCTCCGTTTTCATTGAGCCTGTTGCGACATCGGTTCAGTAGCAATCAAACTAAGGGCCTGTATGAGCCTCCTGCGTTTGAGCCTAGTCGTGACGGCATTGGCCGTGTGTGTCGTGCTGGCACTGACGAATCCCACCACGGATCAATATCTGGGCTTCGTGCAAGCCGAACTCGACAAGGCTATGGATCGAATGGATCAGTCCACACCCGAACGGGAAGGGACGGTGGTCAGAAATATCTTTCGCAGGCATAGTCAGGAGTTGCTCAACAGCATGGTGCGCCCTCACACCATTCGTCAAAATTGGGGAGTTCTCAGCCGGTTTGAAACAACGGTGCTGGGTACTCGGGTGGTGGTCATCGGCATCGGCAACCAGTTCATTCCGCGTTGAGGGAGTGGATGAAGCCATTCTGACCCTCGGCCGCCGGGTATTTTAGTTTTTTTTCTCCGTGGGGATCCCTTGGATGTCAAAATGAGGTCTATTTTCGATCGAAACACTGTGGATAAGTCGGTCTAAATTTCCGAGAGATGGCGTTTTTCAACCATTTGCAGTTATCCACAAGATTTCCTCAGTTTCCCCAGTCAAACCACTATATTTGGTATTGACAATTCTACTAGATCGCTATATGTAGATGCTCTGTGGAGCATACATGGGCAAATGAGGGTCGTCATTTTGGCAATCCATCCTGAGTAATATGTCGATGCTCCTTGGGTGGGTCAATCGTCGAGACACCAAAATTAGGGCGTTCAAAGCACATCGCCATATTGATATTGAAGCCTGATTGTTCCTGTTTGGGATCGAAAGCAGTCCCACAACAACTCGCAGACTGGGGGAGGGGAAATCGTGAGAATAGAGCGCCGATTTACACGTCGTGGGCAAAGTCCCTATGACGGCCTGCCGTTCGTAAAACGTTCGTCGGAAATTCGTAATCCCGACGGATCGACCGTGTTTAAGTTGGAAAACATCGACATTCCCGAGCCTTGGTCCCAGCTCGCGATCGATATTCTCGCCCAAAAATATTTCCGGAAAGCCGGAGTGCCGCAGCGAGATGAGGAGGGGAATCCGATCGTCGGACCTGACGGCAAGCCGCAGTTGGGAGGAGAGCGTGACTCCCGACAAGTGTTTGAACGGCTCGCCGGTTGTTGGACCTCCTGGGGGAAGAACTTCGGCTATTTCAAGACTCAGGAAGATACCGATGCCTTCCATGATGAGCTCTGTTACATGCTCGCGCATCAGATGGCTGCACCCAATTCTCCCCAGTGGTTTAACACGGGACTTCATTTTGCCTATGGGCTCTCAGGGCCTGCGCAAGGGCATTTTTATGTCGATCCCAAGACCCGTGAAGTCGTCAAAGCCACCAACGCATTTGAGCATCCGCAACCGCACGCTTGCTTCATTCAATCCATTGAAGACGACTTGGTCATTGAGGGCGGCATCATGGATCTCTGGGTGCGAGAAGCGCGCCTGTTCAAATACGGATCGGGGACCGGAACCAACTTCTCCAAGCTTCGCGGCGATGCCGAACCGTTGTCCGGCGGCGGCCGCTCGTCCGGATTGATGTCCTTCCTTCGCATCGGCGATCGAGCGGCAGGCGCCATTAAGTCGGGCGGGACGACCAGACGGGCCGCCAAAATGGTCTGTCTCGATTTGGATCACCCCGACATCGAAGAATTTATCAACTGGAAGGTGGTGGAAGAGCAAAAAGTCGCCGCCATGGTGACTGGCTCGAAAATCTGCGCACAGCGCCTCAACGCCGTCCTCAAGGCCTGCCACCTCGTCGATGGCGCCGGTCAGAGTAAAATCGAGATCGATGCCAAGCAGAATCCGATCCTCAAGGAAGCCCTGGCCGCCGCTCGGCGGGATGCGGTTCCAGAATCCTACATCCAGCGGATGTATTCCTATGCGCAGCAAGGGTTCACGCATTTTGTGTTTCATGAGTACGACACGAATTGGGACGGCAAGGCCTACCAAACGGTGTCCGGCCAAAACTCAAACAACAGTGTGCGCATTCCCAACGATTTTTTTGCGACGTTGGAGGCGGACGGCGATTGGCAACTCAAGCGACGGGTCGACGGCAAAGTCTCCAAGACCATCAAGGCGCGGGACCTCTGGGATCAGATCGCTTGGGCCGCCTGGATTTGCGCGGATCCCGGTACGCAATACGACACCACCATCAACGAATGGCATACTTGTCCGGAGGATGGCCGAATCAATGCTTCCAATCCTTGCTCCGAATACATGTTCCTCGACGATACGGCATGCAATTTGGCTTCGCTCAACCTCGCCCAATTCTTCACGACCGACGGCCAGTTCGAGCTGGAGAATTTCCGCCACGCTGTGCGTCTCTGGACGATTGTACTGGAGATCAGCGTACTTATGGCTTCGTTTCCCAGTCGCTCTATTGCTGAGAAGAGTTTTGAATTCCGAACGCTGGGGCTTGGCTATGCCAACTTAGGTACTGTGCTGATGCGGCAAGGCATTCCGTATGATTCTCCTAAAGCACTGGCCATCAGTGGTGCGCTGACCGCCATCATGACCGGCGAAGCCTATGGCACATCGGCTGAAATGGCCGCAGAGCTGTGGCCCTTCCCGAGCTATGCCAAAAACCGCGAGGCCATGTTGCGCGTCATCCGCAATCACCGGCGAGCCTCGTACAATGCCGCTCCGGATGAATATGAAGGTTTGACGATTACACCGATAGGAATCCAGCCGGAGCATTGTCCCCACGAGTTGCTCGTGGCTGCACGTCGTGCCTGGGACCGTGCCCTCGAATTGGGGACGGCCTACGGGTATCGCAATGCGCAGGTCACGGTGATTGCTCCTACTGGCACGATCGGACTCGTGATGGATTGCGATACGACAGGTATCGAACCGGATTTCGCGCTTGTTAAATTCAAAAAACTGGCCGGCGGAGGCTATTTCAAGATCATCAATCAAAGCATACCCGCTGCACTCAGAGCCTTGGGGTATGCTGAGTCTCAGATTCAGGACATCGTGGACTATTGTGTTGGCCGGCAAACCTTGCAGACCGCACCATTCATTAACCATGAGACCCTGAGACAGAAGGGGTTCGACGATGCCGTACTCGCACGAATGGAAGGCGGTTTGGCCCAGGCCTTTGAGATTCAATTTACATTTAATAAGTATGCGTTGGGTGAGGACTTCTGCCGGGAGAAGTTGGGATTGACCGACGCGCAATTGAATGAATCCAACTTCAACATGCTGAAAGCGCTGGGATTTACACAAGAAGAAATCGCCGCTGCCAATGACTATTGCTGCGGCACCATGACGGTGGAAGGGGCCCCACATCTCAAAGCCGAGCACCTTCCGATCTTCGATTGTGCCAACCGCTGTGGCCGGATCGGTCAGCGGTATATCGCCGTCGATGCGCACATCCGTATGATGGCGGCGGCACAACCATTCATCAGCGGCGCCATCAGCAAAACGATCAACATGCCGGCCGATGCGACGCTGGAAGAAGTGAAGTCGGCCTATTTGTTTGCCTGGAAGAGCATGGTCAAGGCCGTGGCTCTGTATCGCGACGGCTCGAAGTTGAGCCAGCCGCTATCGGCCTCAACGGACAGCGGCAAGACCGTGGAGGCCTCGTCTGAAATATTGTCGATTGCGGAAAAGATCACAGAACGAGTGTTGGTACGGTACCTCGCAAAGCGCCGACCACTCCCGGCCAGACGCAATGGGTACACGCAGAAAGCCGTCGTCGGGGGGCACAAGCTCTATCTGCGCACGGGTGAGTATGAGGACGGTACTTGCGGCGAAATCTTCCTCGATATGCACAAAGAAGGGGCCGCATTCCGCAGCCTCATGAACTGTTTCGCCATTGCTATTTCACTGGGCCTCCAACATGGCGTCCCGCTGGAGGAGTTCGTCGAAGCGTTCGTGTTTACCCGCTTCGAGCCGAATGGGCCGGTCAAATTGAACGACCGTATTAAAATGTCCACGTCGATCATCGACTACATATTCCGAGAGCTTGCCGTGACCTATCTTGACCGCTATGACTTGGCACAGGTCCAGGAAGAGGATCTTAGAATGGACTCCGTCAAGATGGACGAGCAAGATCCTGAATGTGTCGAGGAGGAAGCCACTCCCGAAACGCTGGCGTCGGCCTCAATCAGTACCGAAATGTTTCCTGCACGACGCGGGGCGATACCGCGTCATAAGGGTAATGGCCACGGAAATGGAAATAGTAACGTAGCCCATACCGTCGAACTGAAGCGTGAAACGCTGACCTTGACCGCCATCCAAATGGCACGCCAAAAGGGTTATGAGGGAGATCCCTGCTCCGAGTGTAAGCAGTTCACCATGGTACGAAACGGGACCTGTCTCAAGTGTGATGCGTGTGGTGCCACGAGCGGCTGTTCGTAAGAGGGAGGACTCAATGGATACGGTGCTTCGCGAGCAAGGGATTGTCACAGTCCACGATCAGGTCGTCAGTCTGGTCGCGCAGCGATGGGCGAAGGCCTTTCATTGTAAGGTCACGATCCATACCGGTCTTGAGCAAAACCCCTGGGCTGATCCCCAGCAACAGTGCGATATCGTCGGGTGGCAGGTGAGTTCCGCCGGCAATACGATGGAATGGATGGCTGAGGTGGAAACCGATGATTCGATCAGGGATGTCGCAACCGTTTCAGCATGGAAGGAGGCGGTCGTGCGCGGGATCCCACTCTATTTGTTCGTGCCACGCGGCCTCAAGGAGTCGGCGCAGAAGCTGGCAGGGGACGCCTCTGTCCCCGTTAGCGGTATATACGAGTACACGTTTGTGAACGGTCAATGTCAGGTGCTATAGCAGGATGCTGAAAGGAGGGTGGTGAATTTTATGCTCGGTAAGGAGATCGTCATCATCATGTGCCGCCACGCCACGGAGTAATTCCCATGCCCACAACGACACAATTGGTCATTAGTGGATTGAGCAGGCCCGGCGTCATGGCTCAAGTGGCCCAGGTCCTCGGTGAGGCGAATGTCAACATCAAGGCCTTTTCTGCTCCAGAAGTCACCGGAACGGGAAAGCTGAGGCTGTTGGTCGCGGATCTGGAAGGGGCCCGTGCGGCACTGAAACTAGCAAAGATCAGGTTTACGGAGGAAACCGCGTTGCTGTTGAGCCTCGAAAACAAGCCAGGTGCTTTAAAAGAAGTGGCGGATTTGCTGACCAAGGCTCGCATTAATATTAAATGCGGCTATTGCACCCCATCCCGTGAGGGGAAACGTGCGATCGTGGTCCTGACAGTCTCAAACACAGCTAAAGCGCTCACTATCCTGCAGAATCAATCTCTCGACGAGTTCTAGCGATGGCTGACGGGCCTCACGCCTCCTGGTCTCGCAGTCTGGTTTTTCTCTTCATACCCTTTCTTGTCGCTACCCTGGCTGCTTGCGGCGGCGCCCCCAAACCTACCTATTTCCCAGGCTACCCTATTGGGTTTGTCGAGCGTGGTGAGGCCTCATGGTATGGCCCAGGATTTCATGGGAACAAGACGGCAAATGGTGAACGGTATGACATGCATCAGCTGACGGCTGCTCATCGGACCTTGCCACTCGGTTCAATTGCTGTGGTTCGATCAATGAGTACTGGTCGACAGGTGACCGTCCGCATTAACGATCGTGGTCCCTTTGCGAGGGGGCGGGTGCTCGATCTCTCACTCGCCGGGGCGCATGCGCTGGGTATGACCGGGGCTGGAACCGACCAGATTGAATTACGAGTGGTTGGGTATCAAGGGCGGACTGCTGATATGGGGGTCTTACGAGTGCAAGTCGGGTCCTTTTCCGATCAGCAGAATGCACTCAACCTCTTGGAGCGTGCGAAACATCTCTACTCAGGCGGCAGAGTCCAGGTTGTCGATCTGCCAGAAGGAAAGCGATATCGAGTTCAGATTGGTCAGTTTTCCAGGGAAGCCCAGGCAGAAGCTGCCGCCTCCCACCTCGAATCGTCCCTTGGGATCCAGGCCTTTGTATTTCGAGACGACTCATAATAATGCCAGCTTCATCCAGCCAGCCTTCCCAATTCTTCAGTTTTTCTGCGGATATGCAATGCAACTGTTTGATATTGTGGCGTGTTTACAGCATATGCTTGCTCGCCACTCTGCCCTATGGTACATATACAGTCCAATGGATACAGGTCAGATAAGCCCCTATCAAGTCACTCTGTTCTACCAAATCTCACATTGCCGGTTGAAGGCGATAGGGGACAGCCCCTGGGCTCTCCCGTATTCCAGGCCGACCGGCATAGTGGGCCGCCTCTAATACATTACCATCCATGGATGTTCTAATCCTCTTAGGTCTTATTGTTCTTTCAGCTGTGATATCCACGGCCGAAATCGGTTTCTTTGCGGTCAACTCAACGAAGCTGAGGGCGCTCGCTCAAACTGGGAATAGTCGAGCGAAGTTGGCCCTCCATCTCCGTAGTGACCCCCAAAAGCTCCTCTCGACCATTCTGGTCGGCGACCGTCTGATCGGCGTGGCGACGCCGATGTATGCCACCTTTCTGACCCTGAGTATCTATGGAGGCCAAACATTTTTTGACGAGGCGATTGCCGTCATGGTCGGCCTGCTGACCTTTGTCCTCTTGGTGGCCGTCGATGTGATCCCTAAAACGTTAGCCGCCAAGTTTGCGGTTCCGGTCACTCTGAACATGGCCTACCCCGTCTACGGGGTTCAGCTACTTCTCAAACCATTATTGTTTGTGATAGTGCCGTTGATCTACAAACTGACCGGAGGGAAAGGTCTGACGCTTCCCCTCGTGACCGAGGAAGAGCTGAAGATCATGCTGGATGAGGGGGGGAAGACCGGGACGATTGAGTTCGAGAAGGTGAAAATGATCAAGAACGTCTTCCAGCTCAAAGATATCACAGCTGAAGACGCGATGACCCCTCGACTCTATGTCTTTTCATTGGATGGTAACCTGCACCTGAAAGAGGCTCAAGAACTCCTCTATAACTCGAAATACTCGCGGATCCCCGTGTATGACGGGACGCTCGATAACATCACGGGCATTCTCTACAAGACGAGAGCATTGACCGAACTCGCCAAGGGGCAGAATGAGGCGAAACTCAAAGACATTGCCTATCCCCCGCTGTTCGTTCCCGCCGGCAAGACGGCGGACGACCTCATGAAGCAGTTTCAGCAGGAGAAACGGCATATGGCCGCCGTGGTCAACGAATTCGGTGGCGTGATGGGGATTGTCACGCTCGAAGATCTTCTCGAAGAAGTGGTCGGGGAGATCATGGACGAAACCGATATCACGGAAGAACTGATCAAACGCTTAGGGAAGAACCATATCCTTGTTCACGGAAGAACTGAAGTGCGCAAGGTCAACGATTTCCTGAAAGTCGATCTCGGCAATGAAGCAGTGACGATCGCCGGCCTCATTCAACAAGAGCTTGGTCGAATTCCCAAGGTTGGAGAAGAAGTGCGGATCGCCAACTGCCGGATCCTCATCCATGAAGCCGAGCCTCGGTCCATCCGCAGTGTCCAAATCTTTCGTGAAGAGAAATCACCGGCTCACGTCGAAGCCCCGAACCTCGACCTTGTCAGTTAAGTCCTTTCTCGTCTTCCCCGATCAGGGCGGCAAACTCCTGTTCCGTCAGTATCGTCACCCCCAGCGTTCGGGCTTGGTCCAGTTTGGAGCCAGGGTCTTGTCCCACCACCAGATAGGACGTCTTTTTACTCACGCTTGAGGACACACGCGCTCCTGCCGCTTCCACAGCCTGTTGCGCGCCATCTCGCGTGAAGTGATCCAGCCCACCGGTAAACACGAACGTCTTCCCTGCGAGCGGGGATTTCCTCCGGTCGCCCGTTGCCATGCCCGGTGCAACCTGTACGCCGGATTCCTGGAGCTGTGCGATGACCTCCCGGTTGTGCGGCTCAGACCAATAGACCACCAAGCTCTCGGAAATTTCAGGACCAATCTCACGAATCTGTTGAAACCGTTCCCGATCCGCCGACATGATCTCCTCGAGAGACCCAAACTCACGGGCCAGAACTTTGGCGATATGTTGTCCGACTTGCCGGATACCGAGTCCCATCAGAAAGCGATCCAGGGAGACGGTTTTACTGCCTGCAATCGACTCCAAGAGGAGTGTGGCGGACCGATCGGCAAATCCTTCAAGTGCAACGAGATCAGCTTTCGTCAGGCGATAGAGGTCGGCGAGTGATCGTACCAATCTTTCGTCGACCAGCTGCGCCACGGT
Organism: Nitrospirota bacterium; assembly: GCA_963775905.1. Classification (GTDB taxonomy): domain Bacteria; phylum Nitrospirota; class Nitrospiria; order Nitrospirales; family Nitrospiraceae; genus Palsa-1315. Next base: position 92,291 of record CAVZKI010000011.1, read on the forward strand.
GTTCTTCCCTAAGCCTTCGATATTGAGTGCATGCTTGGAAGCAAAATGTTCGATGGCCCCCTTTAATTGAGCGCCACAGACCAATTGACCGGTACAGTAGAAATAGGCGCCTTCGCGACCGACACTCGATCCACAGACCGGACAGTGATTAGGCATGTAAAAGGGGGTGCTGCGTTGCTCACCAGGGACCGGGACACGCTCGGCAATCGCGGGAATCACATCGCCGGCCCGTTCTACCTTGACGGTATCGCCGATCCGAATGTCCTTCCGCGCTACTTCATCGGCATTGTGCAGCGTGGCTCGGCTGATGGTGACGCCACCGACCTCCACCGGTTTCAATAACGCGACGGGCGTGAGGGTCCCGGTTCTTCCGACAGAGACGACGATATCCTGCACGATGGTGATTTCCTTGCGCGGCCTAAATTTATAGGCGATGGCCCAGCGGGGACTGCGAGACTTCATGCCGAGGCGGCCCTGCCAGTCTCGGCGATTTACCTTCACCACCACGCCATCAATTTCATAGGGCAGCTGATCCCGCATTGATTCCGTTTCGCGATGAAACGCCATTACCTCATCGATCGAAGCACAGAGTCGCCGAAGCACAGGCGCCGGGAGACCCCACTGGGCCAACATCTCCAGTTCATCCCAATGTGTTGGGGGGACGGGCCTGGATAACGCCATGATTTCGTAGCAGGTCACGACCAACGGACGGGTTGCGGTAATCGTGGAATCCAGTTGTCGGAGCGAGCCAGAGGCCGCATTGCGTGGATTGGCAAAGGCGTCGTCGCCCCGTTCCGTCATGCGCCGATTCAAGGCTTGGAAATCGTCGAGGCGCATATACACTTCGCCCCGCACGACAAGATGATCAGGGAGGCCGGATTGCGCGTGCAACTGCAGCGGCAAGGAACGGATCGTGCGAAGATTCACGGTCACATCCTCTCCGGTCGTTCCGTCACCTCTGGTCGCTCCACGGGTAAAGATTCCATGGTCGTAGATCAGTTCGACTGATAACCCATCGAATTTTGGTTCGGCGCTGTACTCAACGGACGGGGTTTCCAATGCCCGTTTCATCCGTTGGTCGAATGCCTGGACCTCGCGCTGATCTACAATCGAGTCCAGACTGAGCATCGGCTGTTCGTGGGGAACCTTGACCAATTCCTGGAGCGGCGGTGCGCCGACACGTTGCGACGGAGAATCTGGCGTCACCAACTCAGGGTGGGCCTGTTCCAGTTCGACCAACTCTCGAAAGAGGCGATCGTACTGGGAATCAGAAATCTCTGGGCGATCCTTGCTGTAGTACAGATAGTCGTGGCGCCTGATTTCGTGCCCTGAGGGCAATCAGTCTGGCAAGGATATCGGCGTGGGCCATAGGACTGGATGGTGACGAACAGAGGAAGTGACGGCCCCGACCGTACCATAGGGCCAGGGAGTGGGTCAAACGGCGAAGGCGCCATATTCGCTTTGACTTTCGCTGCGATAGACACTATTGTAAGAAGCCCAATTGAGTCGAGTTTCCATTGATCGGCAGCAAGTGTCCACCTCTTGCTGCGAGAGGGAAACTCCCTCACGACCGTAATAATAAGAGGAGGTATCCATGAAAGGGGGGAATTGCGTGAACAAGTTGATGCCAAGATCCGGCTATCGAATCGTCACCGTCATCTGTGGAGGGCTGTTGCTGAGCGGATGTGTCATGGCAGAGAAATACGATGCGGAAAAGGCACGCAGCCTGAATTTCCAACGCCTTCTGGCCCAGGAAGAGAAGCGAACCGGCGAGCTCGATAGTGAAGTGAAGCGAAGCAAAAATGAATTGATGGAGTATGAAGCCCGGAATCGGGAACTCACGGCGCAGTTGCAAGCCGCGCAGGAACAAATGGCCCGCGTGCAGGAAGAAGCCGAGGCCATGAAGGAATCTGCGTTGCTGGAACGCAAAGCTAAAGGCGATATGAAGCGCGCGCGCACTCCGACGCACAAGACACTCGCCGGTTGAGCCCGGGCCAACAGATTCGTCGCTGGGCAGCATGGGGTCGCCCACTGTTCATATCGTGAAGCAGGGCGAAACGCTCTATCGGATCAGTCGCCGGTATGGCGTCGCGGTCGACAAGGTCAGAAAGTGGAACAAACTGCCGGACGACATTATCGAGGTAGGACAGAGGCTCATCGTGGGCCAAGAATAATAGGACGACCACGTGGCCCCGCCGCAATACTCCCTCAGTCTCGACCAATTTCGGCAGTATGCCGGAGAGGGCAATCTCGTTCCGCTCTATCGAGAGATTCTCGCGGACTATGACACCCCCGTCTCAGCCTTTGCCAAAATCGATCATGGCCCCTCAGCCTACCTCTTGGAGTCCATTGAGGGCGGTGAGAAATGGGCACGCTATTCCTTTCTCGGCAGTGGATCTCCCGTTGTCGTGCGCGAGGATCGGGGCGACCTTCTTCTCGTGCAAGGCACACGCAAGACGCGCATTCCCAGCCGTGGGAACCCTCTCAAACGTTTGCGGGAGATGATGGAGGGCTATCGTCCGGTGACCGTGCCGGACCTTCCCCCGTTCGTCGGCGGCGCCGTCGGATATCTGAGCTACGACATGGTGCGCACGTTCGAGGACTTGGCTACCAGGCAAAAGGACCCACTTAATCTGCCGGACTTCGCCTTTCTGCTCACCGATACGATGCTGATTTTCGACAATGTCGCTCAGAAGATCAAAGTCGTGGCCACCGCCCATGTTACGGCAAAGGGGGAACGTGGCATCAAGGCCGCCTACAGATCGGCAACGGAACGGATCGAACGCACGATCACGAGACTCAAACGTCCGCTCCGCCGAACGCGTCCGCATCGCCGCCGCCGTCCGGTGACCTTTACGGCGAACATGAGCAAGTCAGACTTTGAGAAAATGGTCGTGCGGACGAAGGAATACATTCGGGCCGGCGATATCGTGCAAGCTGTATTATCCCAACGATGGGAGACCAACGTCCAGGCGTCGCCTTTGCAGCTCTATCGCGCGTTGCGTGTGGTGAATCCCTCTCCCTATATGTATTACCTCCGTATCGCGGGGGTCGAACTGGTTGGTTCCTCTCCGGAGACGCTCGTCCGTTGCGAAAACGGTGTCATTTCCGTCCGTCCCATTGCCGGCACGCGCCGCCGTGGCGTCACGCCTGAAGAAGATCAACAGATGGAACGGCGGCTATTGGGGGATGAGAAGGAACGGGCCGAGCATGTGATGCTCGTCGATCTTGGGCGGAATGATGTCGGCCGCGTGGCGAAACCAGGCTCGGTCACTGTGGATTCGCTCATGCACGTCGAGCGGTATTCGCATGTGATGCACATTGTGTCGAATGTGACAGGGCAATTGGATGAATCGAAGACCTCATACGACGTGTTGCGAGCCTGCTTCCCCGCCGGCACGGTCTCCGGTGCGCCGAAAATTCGAGCGATGCAGATCATCGATGAACTCGAGCCCACGAGGCGCGGTCCCTATGCCGGCGCGGTGGGCTACTTTAGCTTTTCCGGCAACATGGACATGTGCATTAATATCCGGACGGTCGTCGTGAAAAAGCACCAGGCCTTCATTCAAGCCGGGGCCGGCATTGTCTCCGATTCGATTCCGGAACACGAATATGAAGAGACCTGTAATAAGGCTCAGGCCATGATGAAGGCGATCGAAATGGCCGAGCAGGGACTGGAATAAAAATGGGTGATCGTGATGAGTGATCTGTGAAGAGTTAGATGGAATGGTTCCTTCACTCATCACACGTCACGGGCTACCATGCTGTTGATGATCGACAACTATGACTCCTTCACCTATAACCTGGTGCAATACTTTGGGGAGCTGGGTGAAGACATTCGGGTATTCCGTAACAACAAAATTACGATCGATCAGATCGAATCGCTGCAGCCCAGCCGCATCGTCATTTCTCCGGGACCCTGCACACCGGTGGAAGCGGGCGTGTCTGTCGAGACCATCAGGCATTTTGGCGGGCGTCTCCCACTTTTGGGCGTCTGCCTCGGCCATCAATCTCTGGCCGTCGCATTTGGCGGCGATGTCGTTCGAGCTGAACGGCTGATGCATGGCAAAACGTCGAAGATCCGGCACGACGGGAAAACGATCTTCCGTCAGTTGCCCAATCCCTTTGACGCCACACGCTACCATTCCCTGATCGTGAAACGAGAGACGCTGCCTTCCTGTTTTGAGATCTCCGCCGAAACGGCCGAGGGAGAAATCATGGGATTGCGCCATCGATCGTTAGGCATCGAAGGAGTGCAATTTCATCCGGAATCGATCCTCACCATGGCGGGGAAGGACCTCCTCCGTAACTTCCTTAAACTGTAGCCTGGCATGGCTGGTCTCCCATCCATAATCAAAGACGCGATTGCCAAACTCGCCGACCGCTCCTCCCTCACCGAACAAGAAGCCGAATCGGTGATGCTGGAGATCATGGACGGCGCAGCGACTCCGGCCCAAATTGCGGCCTACTTGATGGGGCTCCGTCTAAAGGGAGAAACCGTCGAGGAAATCGCCGGCTCTGTACGAGCCATGCGTGCCAAGGCCATCCGCATCTCCGTCGGTGATCCCCTGGTCGTGGATACCTGTGGCACGGGCGGGGACGGAGCCCACACGTTCAATATTTCTACCACAACGGCGTTCGTCGTCGCCGGCGCAGGTCTGACTGTGGCAAAGCACGGCAACCGTTCTGTGTCATCCAAGTCAGGGAGTGCAGACGTCCTCTCGGCACTCGGCGTCAAGATCGACGTGTCGACCGATCGGGTGGCCGCTTGTATCAATGAGGTCGGGATCGGCTTTCTCTTCGCTCCGCTCTATCATGGAGCCATGAAACATTGTGCCGGCCCGAGACAGGAGATGGGTATCCGGACCATGCTGAATCTCTTGGGCCCGCTGACCAATCCGGCAGGAGCCACCATCCAAGTGCTGGGCGTCTATGAGGGGCGATTGACCTCCCTGCTGGGGAATGTGCTCATGCATCTGGGATCGCAACATTGCTTTGTTGTACATGGGATGGACGGACTCGATGAGATCACCCTTACCGCAACAACGCAGATTTCAGAAGCCACAGGGGGCATTCTTTCGAACTATCTCCTGGACCCGGCGGAGTTCGGACTGGCGCTGGTTCCAGCCAAGCAGCTAGCCGGAGGGACGCCGCAAGAGAATGCCGCGATTACTCGTGACATTCTCCAAGGGCGGAAAGGACCGAAACGGGACATTGTCTGTTTGAACGCCGCTCCAGCCCTTGTCGCAGCGCGCAAGGCGACAAGCCTTCAAGATGGATTCGTCTTGGCAGGCCAGGCCATCGACTCCGGTGCCGCAGCCGAGAAGCTGGCTCGCCTCATTGCATTCACGAATAATAAGGGATGACGTCATCGTGATTCTTTCTCGCATTCTTGAGCATAAGAAAGCGGAGCTCCGGCACAAACAAAGCCGGGGCTACCTCTCCGAGCTGAAGGCGAGGATTCAGGACGCACCTGGTCCACTCGGCTTTGCCACGATCCTCGAATCCACAAAAACGGCCGGCAGTCCTTCGCTGATCGCCGAAGTCAAAAAGGCCTCACCCAGTCTTGGCCTCCTCCGTCCCGAGTTCTCTGATCGGTTTAACTACATCGAGATTGCCAAGACCTATCATGCCCATGGCGCCTCGGCTCTGTCCGTCTTAACCGACAAGGATTTCTTCCAGGGGAGCCTCGACTATCTCCGCGAGATCAAACAATCGGTGCCCATGCCGGTTTTGAACAAAGAGTTCATGGTCGACGAGATCCAGTTTTACGAAGCGCGCGCCTACGGGGCAGATGCCGTACTCTTGATTGTCGCGGCGATCGAACGACAGCAAATGATTGATTTCTATGCGCTCGCCAAGGGGTTACGCTTGGATGTTCTTATTGAGACCCATCATGAGCGCGAACTCGAGACCGTATTAGAACGACTCCCGGAGGCGCGGCTGATCGGCATCAACAACCGAGATCTCAAGACCTTCACGACCGATCTGGCCGTTACGCTGCGTTTGGCAAAACGGATTCCAGCCGGCAAGCTGATCGTCAGCGAAAGCGGCATTCACCAGCGCGCCGATGTGGTGCGGTTGATCGAAGCCGGTATCCATGCCATGCTCGTCGGAGAATCACTCATTCGTGCGGAAGACATGGCAGCGAAGATCCATGAGTTACGGGGAGATCCCGCTCCGTCGCACGCCTAAGATGCCCTACACACCCAAAGTCAAAATTTGTGGCATCACCAACGCCGAGGACGCCGCCACGGCAGTCGACGCCGGAGCCGATGCCTTAGGATTCGTGTTCTATCGGAAAAGTCCCCGATATATCGAGCCCACGCTGGCCCGGCAGATCATTATGACCCTGCCTCCCTTGGTGATACCGGTGGGTGTGTTCGTCGACGAAGACCAACAAGTGGTTCGAAATCTGATGGACGACTGTGGACTCGCGCTCGCACAGTTGCACGGAAACGAGTCGGCGATGTATTGCAAAGAGTTAGGTCGTACGATCCTGAAAGCGCTTCGGGTGAAAGATCGGAGCACGTTTCTCGCCTTGGCGGAGTTTCGCGGGCGGGCCGGTGTTCGAGGGTTCGTGCTGGACTCCTTTTCCGATCAGGCCTATGGAGGCACTGGACAGGTAATAGATTGGCAACTCGCCGCAGAAGCAGCCAAGGTTGCGAGCATTCTCTTGGCCGGGGGGCTCACCCCTGACAATGTTGAGCAAGCGGTCCAGGCGGTACAACCGTATGGTGTGGATGTGAGCAGTGGCGTCGAGCGGGCACCAGGCAAGAAGGATCACGAGAAAGTGCGTGCATTCATTCGTGCTGCCAGGGTTGTCTCTTTGACATGAGCCCGTCTATACTGCGGCACTCGGCAGGATGCTGAAAAAGCCCACCAGCTTCGTTCTCGAATCGTTCAGACCTTCAACGTGAGGACAAGTGTATCAGAGGTTGGAAGCACGGTAGGGGCTTTTCCGTTCGCCAAGATCCATGACATGGGCGAACGGCTCACACGAAGAGTGGTATGTACCTCCTCGGGCCTTCACTCGCTGCGGCCTTGCTTGGGACAAGGCGCGTCTCGGCGCGCCAGGGTTGGGCGGGTGAGAAGTCTGAACTTTTTGAGCATCCTGTGAGGGTAGTTCTTTTCTTCAAGGCGTATACGATCGAAGTTTTGCTGCGCCACAGTGGTCTTTCTTCGGCCTATTAAAAGAGTATGAGGATGGTGATGGGTTCGGTTCCCAACAAACAAGGTCGCTTCGGTCCATATGGCGGACGCTATGTCCCTGAAACGCTTATGCCTGCCCTGCTCGAATTGGAGCAGGAATATGCCCGTGTGAAAAAAGACCGGGGCTTCCAGTCCGAACTCGCCTATTATTTGAAGCATTATGCCGGACGTCCTACGGCGCTCTATTTTGCACAACGACTCACGAAGCGGTTGGGTGGCGCAAAGATCTATTTGAAACGTGAAGATCTCTGTCATACCGGGGCCCATAAAATTAATAACGCGATCGGGCAAGGGCTTTTGGCCAGGCGGATGAAAAAGCCGCGCGTCATCGCTGAAACCGGGGCTGGACAGCACGGGGTGGCGACGGCGACTGTCGCGGCGATGTTTGGACTGCAATGTGAAGTGTATATGGGGACGGAAGACATGCAACGCCAGGCGCTGAACGTCTTTCGCATGAGATTGCTCGGCGCGACCGTTACGGGAGTCAACGCGGGAAGTCGCACGCTCAAGGATGCCATTAGCGAAGCCATGCGGGATTGGACGACGAATATCCGCACAACCCATTACATTCTCGGTTCAGTCCTCGGAGCCCATCCCTATCCGATGATGATCCGTGACTTCCAATCCATCATCGGACGTGAAACTCGGCGACAGATTCTGGCGGCAGAAGGCCGGTTGCCTGATAGCCTTATCGCCTGCGTCGGTGGAGGCAGTAATGCCATAGGCCTGTTTCATGCCTTCATTCTAGACAAGAAGGTGAAAATGATCGGCGTCGAAGCCGGTGGTATGGGGGTTGCGAGCGGAAAGCACGCCGCGCGTTTTGCCGGTGGGAGGCCTGGCGTCTTGCAAGGGACCATGACCTATCTCCTCCAGGGTGACGATGGACAGGTGAATCTGACCCATTCGGTTTCAGCCGGGCTGGATTACGCCGCGATCGGTCCCGAACACAGTTATTTGAGGGATCAAGGCAGGGCCGAATACACGTCGGTGACCGACGACGAAGCCATGGCTGCGTTTGATCTGCTGGCCAGAGAAGAAGGAATCATGCCGGCCCTCGAAAGCGCCCATGCCATTGCCCATACTGTGAAGGTGGCGCCCACGATGAAGAAGAACCAGATTCTGGTCGTGAATCTATCCGGTCGTGGAGATAAGGATGTCCAACATGATAGCCAAAATTCGAGGGATCACGCTGTGACATCGAGGCTTGACCATACCTTTGCACAGCTTCGGCAGCGAGGTGAGAAGGCCCTCATTGCCTATGTGATGGCAGGCGACCCCTCACTGCAAGAGACCGAGCAACTTGTCGTGGAGTTAGAACAGGCCGGGGCTGATATCATTGAACTAGGTGTGCCGTTTTCCGATCCCATCGCCGATGGTCCCGTGATCCAACAGGCGGCAGAACGAGCCTTGCGCAGTGGGACATCGCTGCGCACGATTCTTCCCATGGTCACACGGCTCAGGGCCAGGACCCAAATTCCACTGGTCTTGATGGCCTACTACAATAATATTCACGCGTTCGGTGCGGAACGGTTCTGCCATGAGGCCGCCCAAGCCGGTGTTGACGGGCTGATCTTGCCTGACATGCCACCGGATGAAGCAGGCCCTCTCAAAGGGCCGGCCGCAGCGGCTGGGCTTCAACTGATTTTTCTTCTTGCCCCCACGAGCACGGCGAAACGACGGACCTTTGTGGCGCGCCAGTCACAGGGCTTCGTCTATTACGTGTCGCTGACCGGGATCACCGGCGCGAAATTACCCAACTTGGCTGATGTGGGTAAGAACGTCGAGAAAATCAGGAAAGTCACTCGCGTGCCTGTGGCGGTCGGTTTCGGGGTTGCGACGCCGGAGGACGCTGCCAAGGTCGCGGCTATCGCCGATGGGGTGATCGTCGGCAGCGCGATCGTCAAGCTGATCGCCGCACACCGACAGAAACCAGAGATGGTGAAGCGTGTAGCTGAATTTGTGCGCTCATTGAAAACCGCCATGCGAGCGGCTCAGCCAAAAACACGATAGCAGGATGCTCAAAAAGCCAGCGTGTGTGGTCTGGCTGGTTCATCTGATTTCTCTGGTCGATCTGGTCAGTTTCGTTCAACCAAACACACGAGACCGACCGAATAGACCAGACAGACGAGATAGACCAAATGAACAAGAGACGGGGCGGGGACTATTGCTTGGCTTGGGGAGGCATGGCCTTAATCATCTCAGCAGCCAGCTCTTTCGCGATATCCTTTAAATTCGGCCGGTAGAACATATAGCTTTTCGACCGTTCATGTCGCGCCTTCCACACGGTGGTGCCTGTGGTGGCATCGACCAGACGGAGGCTCAGGCCCACACGACCGACATTGTCGCCTTCCTTGCGCATGTATTCCCAGGAGTTTACCCGTACGACTAAAAACGAATCCACGTTCAGCGCTTTGCCCAATTTCACAGCGGCGTCCTTGTCAGACTGACCCGTCATTTCCAGGCGTGAGAAGTAGAACACCAGCGCATCGAACGCTTCTTTCGAAGCCTGGAAGATATCGGTCACATTCTCAGGAGACACCACATGCTCGATGTTGGCGGTCTTGTTCAGGGCGCCGGACAAGACCTCTTGAATATCTTCGCGCGCGCTGTCGTATTGGCTCGCCATGGGAGGGAGCACGGCAATGGCTTGAGGCCGGAACATTCTCGCCCCCGGTCCTTCCCACACTTCCTGTAACCCGCCACAGCCGGCGACTAGGAGAGGAAGAAGGCAGAGGAAGATGCCACGTCGCAAGTGGTGAAGCATGAACATGGGTTCAGTATACCATTAGAACGTCAAAGAGAGGGAAAGAGAGCCCAATGCTCCCTTCTCACGAAAATCATACCCACCCCCGACATCCATACGAAAGGCAAAGATCCGCAGGCCCAACCCTGCAGTAGGGGTGAATGGTGTCTCGGAATCCTGCATATTCTTAAAGGCGCCGAGGCGAAACGACATGAATTCAGAGAAGATGGTTTGTTCGGCTCCTAAACTCAACACCTGGCTCTTAACGCCTGGAACAAACGTCTTATTCGAAGTAACATCCACATCTGCCGTTAACGTCAACGAGGAATAGGGGTTGACGGCGACACCGCCACGGACCTGGGGCCTCAGTTTCAGTTCTCCTCCGCCGGGAGCATCAAAGGTCGGTTGATTGATGTCTTTAGCCACAACGCCAAATCGCAGCCATGAGGATGGGCGGTAGATGGCACCCGCGTCGACACCAAAGGCCGTTGAGCGCGTGGATTTTCCAAAGTTGTCGGTCACTGAAACTTCGGTTCCTCCGGTGAGTGTCGTGCTTCCACTGTAGGCGGCACCTTGAATAATTTTCCCCGTCACGCCTAAAGAAAACGTCTTGTCGGCAAAGGCATACGCATACGAGAACGCCACCTGTCTGGCCTCAAATCCAGGAAGTGTCATTTGTCCTCCTGAGAGGCTAATGGGAGTGCCAGTCCCGCCAGGCTGGGTGGCTTGTACAGGAGTAGAAACAAAGCCCCCGCCGGTTGCGACATCCGAAACGTTAAATCCAAAGGCATGTTCCCCCAAGTGTCCTTTGATATAGAGCCCTGCTGATCCACTCAGTGACGCTGTCGCGCCTGGTCGGTTGATGCGATTGGCGATGTCTTGAGCCTTCGCTAGATTGGCGGCTGAGGTATCAGTCGTATCGAAGTTTTCGAGGTCGTGGACGGCGTCGGCGATACCGAGACGATCGATACCCTGTCCACCACCTTGAATTCTGATATCTACCGTCTGGGTCATGGCTAAGCCGGCAGGGTTCCAATAGGTGGCCAAGGCATCGGTCGTGATGGCCACACCTGCCCCGCCCATGCCCATCGCACGAGGACCCACCGTGACGAATTCTACTGCCAGCGCCTGTGCAGGAACCACGAGACCTATGAAGATCACAGCGGCATGAAGAAACCGATAACACGACATAATAGAACAACTCCTTGCGAGTCGAGATATTTTGTTGAGTCTATTGGATGGAATGGCTCTCGTCAAGGTTAGACGATCAATTCTATTGCGTGTGAACGATGGGCTGATTAGCTACGGGGAATCTCCTGCAGGACGTTAAGATCGCATAGCATTCTTACACGATCTGACCGTCCTGCATATGCACGATCCGGTCGGCTTGGGCTGACAGCTTATCGTTATGGGTGACGATCACGAAGGTCGTCCCACGGGCTTTGTTCAGTTCACGCATCATGGCAAAGAGCGCCTCGCCCGTATGTGTATCCAGATTTCCGGTCGGTTCATCAGCCAACACGAGATCAGGCTTCTGCAAGAGGGCTCGTGCGACAGCCACGCGCTGCTGTTCACCGCCAGAGAGCTCACCAGGCTTGTGATGCAATCGAGCTCCCAGCCCGACCTCTTCCAACAACGCGATGGCTTCCGGTTCAATATCTACCTGATACCGTCGCTGGATCAGAGCCGGCATACAGGTGTTTTCAAGCGCAGTGAACTCCGGAAGGAGGTGATGAAATTGAAAGACAAACCCGACACGCCGATTCCGAAACTCCGCCTGTTCACCCTCCGACATCTGAAACATATCCTGGCCGTCGAAGTGGACCGTCCCTGTCGTAGGACGATCAAGCGTCCCGATAATATGGAGCAGCGTGCTCTTTCCGGCTCCCGAAGCCCCGACAATGGCGATTAATTCCCCCCGATGAATCTGTAGATTGACACCCTTTAGCACCGTGAGGGTCTGCCCACCCATCGGGAACGATTTATCCAGATCAGTGACGGTGATCACGCCAGAGCTCCAGAATGAAAGAATAATGATGGAGGGATCGGCATGATCATTCGTAGCGCAGCGCGGCCACCGGTTCGAGCTTGGCTGCCTGGAGCGAAGGGTAGACTGTGGCGGCAAAGCTAATCACAATTGCGGAGCCCGCCACAAGAAGGACATCCATCGCTTGCACATGGACGGGGATCCGCGAGATGTAATAGACGGTGGGATCGAAGGTCCAAAATGTCTGGATCAGCCAGAGAAACGCGTAGCCGAGCGGAATGCCGATGGCTGTCCCGGACAGGCCGATGATCAATCCATTCAGCATGAAGATGCGCCGAATGCTCTTGCGCGTCGCGCCCATGGCCTTGAGGATCGCAATTTCCTTTTGTTTCTCCGTGACGATCATGGTGAGAGTGCTGACGATGTTGAAGGACGCCACGATCGTGATCAGCACCAACAACAGAAACATCATCGTCTTTTCGAGTTTGAGCGCTGAGAAAAGATTACGATTCATCTGCATCCAGTCGCGCGCTCCATAGGCGAAGCCGAGCGACTGCTCCACGGAACGGGCCGTCTCCGCTGCGCGGAAGACGTCCGTGACTTTAATTTCGATGCCCGTCACGGTCTGCCCCATGCTGAAAAACTTTTGCGCCTCTGCGAGATCGATGTAGGCCAACGACGAATCGTACTCGTACATACCGGATTGAAACAGGGCGATCAACGCGAAGGTCCTGATCTTCGGCACCATGCCGATCGCACTGATTGGGCCGACAGGGGACACCACATTGACCGTATCGCCGACGAAGACGCCGAGTCGCAGCGCCAATTCCTTACCCAGAATGATGCCGGGTTTTTCTGTCTCGACCGCCGGGCTGGTCGGGTCGTCGATTGGTGATTGCTTCACCTTGACCGGTCGGCTGAGGTCGGCTAACTGTCCAGTCGAGAGGTTCTTGGCCAGTTCGGTCACCGTGCCCTCGCGTTGCGGATCGATGCCGCGGATCACGATGCCTTGCACACCGGTTTGGGTCGTGAGCAAGACCTGCTTGAGCACAAACGGGGTTGCCGCCACGACACCCGGCACGGTTGCGACCTGCTTGGTGACAGGATCGTAATCGCTCATGCTGTCCTTTATCCGATCCTGCACGATGATATGGGCCGTCGTCCCAAGAATCTTGGCCTGAATGTCCTCTTTAAAACCGGTCATGATGCCGACTGTGCCAATCAGGGCGGCCACGCCGAGTGTGATCCCGGCAATGGAGACCACGGTGTTCAATGAAATCGTCCGATTCCGACGCTTCGCGCGCAGATACCGCAACCCGACAAAGATTTCGTAAGGGAGGGCCACCGCTATTTCTCGGGCCTCAGTTGTGGGAAGAAAACCACGTCGCGGATCGAACCTTGGTTGGTAAAGAGCATGATTAGCCGGTCGATGCCGATGCCTTCGCCCGCGGTCGGTGGCATGCCGTACTCCAAGGCTCGCAGGAAGTCTTCATCGACCAGATGCGCCTCTTCGTCGCCCGCCGCCCGCTGCGCCGCTTGCCCTTCGAACCGTTTCCGTTGGTCCAGTGGATCGTTCAACTCTGAAAAGGCGTTCGCGATTTCTCGACCGGCAATGTAGAGCTCGAAGCGATCGGTCAATGCCGGATTCGAATCTTTGCGCCGTGCCAGCGGGGAAATTTCAATCGGGTAGTCGGTAATGAACGTCGGTTGCTGCAGATTGGGCTCGACCGTTTCCTCGAAGATTTCGTTCACAATATTGAAGAGCGGCCATTTCGGATCGACCGCGATGCCCAGATTTTTGGCCGCCGCAATCACTTTGTGCTTATCCTCAAGGACGGAAGGATCGAGGTTGTTCACCCTCAGAATTGCCTGATGATACGACCAGCGGAGCCACGGAGGCGTGAGTGTGATCTCCTTGCCCTGATAGTCGATGACCGTCTTTCCCAGGACCTGCTGCGCCAACGAAGAGACGAGTTCTTCCGTGAGGATGATCAAGTCCTGGTAATCGGCATAGGCAACGTAGAACTCCAGCATCGTGAATTCCGGGTTGTGAATCGTGGAAATGCCTTCGTTCCGGAAGTTCCGATTGATTTCGAACACGCGAGGGAAGCCGCCCACGATCAACCGCTTCAGATAGAGTTCCGGCGCGATGCGGAGATAGAGATCGACGCCGAGCGCATTATGGTGCGTGACAAAGGGTTTCGCCGCAGCGCCTCCGGGAATCGGATGCATCATCGGCGTCTCGACTTCAAGGAAGCCTCGTTCGATCAAGAAGGCACGAATGCCGGCGATGATTCGGCTGCGCGTGGCAAAGATGCCATGGACCTCAGGATTGGCGATCAAGTCGACATAGCGCTGTCGATAGCGTGTTTCCACGTCCGTCAACCCGTGCCACTTTTCTGGAAGCGGTCGGAGGGCTTTGCTCAAGAAGGTCAGCTGTGTAACCTGGACGGTGAATTCATTTGTCTTCGTGCGAAAGAGGGTGCCGGTCACGCCAATCCAATCGCCCAAGTCGAGCAGCTCGGCGACGCGATAGCCCTGCTCTGAGAGATGATCTTTCTTGAGATAGACCTGAAGCCGGTCGGATCCGTCTTGCAGCACCGCGAAGCCCGCCTTGCCGAAGCGCCGCAGGGCGACGATTCGTCCGGCAAAGGTGCAGGAGATCTTCTCTTCTTCCAGTACCTCTTTGGTTTTCTCGGCATGGAGCTTGATCAGTTGGCCTGCCAGATCCTTCACCTCGAATCGCGTGCCGTAGGGTGCTACGCCCGCTTCACGCAGGGAGTCGAGCTTCTTGATGCGCTGCTGCTGTTCGTTCAGTTCGTCCAAGGTATGTGCCCTTACCGATCTTCTCTCCCCGGTCAGCGATCGAACTCGTCCGTTTCCGACTGTTGATAGCTGAGAGAGGTTATCCCGAGTTGCTTCAGCTTTAAATAGGACTCGATGAACCCGTCCAGATCACCGTCCATGACGGCGGCTACCTGGCCGACTTCGTAGCCGGTCCGGTGATCTTTGACCATTTGATAGGGCTGGAATACATACGATCGAATTTGGCTGCCCCAGGCAATATCCTTCTTCTCCCCGACGATCGCATTGAACTCCGCCTCTTTCTTTTTCAGTTCAAGTTCATAGAGGCGCGCCTTCAAGACCTTCATCGCCCCATTACGATTCTGAAGCTGTGACCGTTCGTTCTGACATTGCACCACGATCCCGGTCGGCAGGTGCGTCATGCGGATGGCTGTCTCGACCTTATTCACATTCTGCCCGCCGGCTCCGCCGGCCCGAAAGGTATCGATCTTAAGGTCTTTGTCTTCGATCACAAGGTCGATATCCTCATCCACTTCGGGATAGACAAAGACCGAGGCAAAGGAGGTATGGCGCCGCTTGTTTGCATCGAAGGGTGAAATGCGTACCAGCCGGTGCACACCAGCCTCGGCCTTGAGATACCCGTAAGCATAGGGCCCGGTCACGGACAGGGTTACGCTTTTCACTCCCGCTTCTTCTCCAGGGAGCAGGTCCAACGTTTCGACCTTAAATTTCTTGCTCTCGGCCCAGCGGACGTACATGCGAAGTAGCATCTGCGCCCAGTCCTGCGATTCCGTCCCGCCGGCACCGGGATGGATTGCCACAATTGCGTTGTTGGGGTCCAGTTCGCCCGAGAGCAGAAGTTCAAGCCGTAGGGCGGCGAGCTTATGCTCAAATTGATCCAGCTCGAACGTCAATTCCTTCACGAGCTCGGCGTCGCCGCTTTCTTCTGCCAACTCGAGTAACGCGTCCAGATCGTTCCTCTTCCCATCGATATCCCGCCACTGCTGGAGGTCGCGCTCAATCGTGGATTTCTTCCTGCTGATCTTGGCGGCCTTCTGAGCGTGGTTCCAAAAATCCGGCTGCGACGTCTGCTGCTCCAGATGTGCCAACTCGGCCGTCATGCGAGCGAAGTCAAAGATGCCCCCGTAGTTCCGATACCAATTGCTCGACGGCTCGCACGCGATTCTTGACTTCATCGAACATGGAGCGATCCTTTCTGGTTATACCGCCACTGCGTCGGGTTCAGATCCCTTGGTGCGGAAAGAACCGAACAGGAACAAAAGCGCGCAGATTATAACACAGCCATAGGCAAACACATCGCCGTACCGGCTGTAAAAGGTACGTGGGCGCCAGACCTGCATCGTAGCCCTGACGGCCTGCTCCGTGAAGATCGGTGTTGCCTCAACGATGCGCCCGAACGGATCGATGAACCCGGAAATGCCTGTGTTGGCTGAGCGAGC
Source organism: Nitrospirota bacterium (assembly GCA_963775905.1). Taxonomy (GTDB): domain Bacteria; phylum Nitrospirota; class Nitrospiria; order Nitrospirales; family Nitrospiraceae; genus Palsa-1315. Next base: position 108,498 of record CAVZKI010000011.1, read on the forward strand.
AAAGGCCAAATGATTCTCGACCGAACGGAACACCACCATCGAAAAATGTTGCGAGGCCGCCGACGAAGAACCAAACCAGGCATCGTTCGTCACGGTCACCAAGAACTCCGCCCCATTCGCGGCGAATTGCCGCACCAGATTCGGAAAGATCACTTCATAGCAGATCGCTACCCCGAAATTTATCGGCCGAGGCGGCGTCCCCGTCATGCCTGCAGGTGGAGACCGAGGCTTCGGCGTCAACGTCAAGACCGTCGGACCAGTTCCCGCTTCGAAATCGCCGATCCCTTCCACCAATTTGTCGAGGAAAAACAGGAGCGAAGACTTGAACGGAATATATTCTCCGAAGGGGACCAGATGCTGTTTGTCGTAGCGCCCCAACAACTGGCCGTCGGAGGAGAGGAGGTACGCACTGTTCAACAGATATGGCCGCCGATCCGGATAGAAACGCAGGGCAGGGCTTCCAAACAAGATCGGTGCCTGAGCGCGATTTGCCAACGCAATGAGTTGCAGCTGATAGACCGGCTCACGCTCGAAGACGAACGGTGTTGCCGCCTCGGGCCAGATCACCAAATCCGTGGTACGGCCGAGCTGTTCCGTCAGCCGGTCAAAGCGTGCGAGAGTCTCCTCTCGATAGGCGGTATCCCACTTCACCGCCTGATCGACGTTCGGCTGCACAACTCCCACGCTGATGGACGATCGGGGAATATCGGAAGAAGGTGCTCCAGATAACGTCGCAAGACCATATTCCCACGAAAGCGTCACCAGCAATGCCGCCATCGCCACGAGTTCCCAGGGGAGCTTTGCCGGACGGAATCCCCGGAACAGCGGCATCAGCCAGGACAAGAATTCAGCCAGTGCGACATTCACCAGCATAATGAGGAACGAAACTCCGTACACACCCATGTGATCCGCAATCTGAATCACCTCAATCTGGCGATATTGAGAGTAGCCGAGGAGGCCCCAGGGCAATCCGCTCAGAATGTATGTCCGGATCAGTTCGAGGCTCACCCACAAGCAGGGAACCGCGAAGAGACCGTAGCGAGGAATCAGGGTCCGAAACCAGACGACCCCGGCAGAATAGAGACCGACATAGAGGCCAAGGTAGATTGTGAGCATCAACATGATGCCGTAGCTGATCACCAGCGGAACCTTGCCGTAGGTGTTCATGGTGGTGACCACCCAGGCCATCAGGCCGGTAAAGGCAATCGTGCCGGATAGCCAGCCGATCATAAACGCCTGCGTCTTGCTCTTGCCGTCCAACGCCCAATGCAACGGCACGAGGGCGATCCAGGCCAACAGTCCAAGATCAGATTTCGGAAAACTCAGCGGGAGGAACAGCCCACTCGCGCCGGCAAGGACGAGTGAACGCGCGAGGGAATGGGTCATGAGCCGCACCTTAGCGAAAGCCGGAGAGGGATGCAACTTTCGGTTTGGAGAGGATCTCTTGCTTGCGCCGTCACGGACGAGGCGAAATATTTTGGGTTGACGGACACCCGTTGAGCACCTATAAGTAAGAGTGAAAATCTGGCATCCGCACCCACGTGACGAGATGGAGCCGCCCAAAGTGATAGAGTCAGACTATCCTGCCCACGACGAAGCGGCGCGACCAAAGATCACGACAAAATAGGAGGCTATACCATGGATCGAAGAGTCATCAGCCTGTGTCTGAGTCTAAGCCTCATGCTTCTGTTTGCGGGCTGCGCTAGTAAGAAAGTTGCTTCCTCGTCCGGCGATCAGTCCGGTCAGGCCAAGACCGAGGCGATCCAGCCGGACGCGATCAAGACAGTACCGCAGGAGCGCTCGTTTGACAGGCCATCTGGCAGCCCACCATCTAATCTCTCGGTCGCGCTCGAGTACAGCTTCCGACAGCAATGCATTAGGCGACGTGTTCTTCGATTACGACCGGTTTCAAATCCGCAAGGATGCCATGCCGGTGTTGGACGCCAATAACAGATGGCTTCGCGCCAATGGGAGCAAGACCGTGCTGATCGAAGGCCATTGTGATGAGCGTGGCACCCTAGCCTACAATCTCGTCCTAGGCGAGAAGCGGGCGCGTGCCGCCAAGAAGTATCTTCAGGATTTGGGCGTCCAGGCCTCGCAGCTCCAGATCACGAGCTACGGAGAAACAAAGCCCTTCTGCAAGCGGCAGAATGAAGACTGTTATCAACAGAATCGTCGCGCGCATTTCGTGACGAAGTAACAATAGTACGTGTCACCGGAAATCTGCCATCTGTGTCTGACCCGAAGGAGGATTATGTGAGGCATTATCACGTCCGCATCGTAGGAGTAGGACTTCTCGGGATCATCTTAGCGGCAGGCTGTGCAGGCAAAGGCGAGCGCATCGATCTGACAGTCCCTATCGTGAGCGGGGCCGGTGAGAAGGTCGTTGCGATGAGTTCCCCGACCGTCGCGATTCAGCCGTTTGAAGACCATCGCACCGACCGATCTCGTCTCGGTACCAGACATCACCTCTGGGGAGGGGAGAGTCACTTCAGCCTTTCCAACGGCACCCTCAGCGAGGCCACGGCACAGGCCTTTGCCGACTATCTCAAAGGGAAAGGCTGGAACGCAACCGTCGCCGAGGGCAACAGAGCAGCCGGGGCGGACATGACCGTCACCGGCACACTGATCGATGTCGGTGTGGATGCCAAAAGCGGCATTGGACAGACCACCCTAAACGCCAAAAACCGGATGCTTGTCCAAGTACAGAACCACACTGACGGCAGTCAAGTCCGTGAGACCCTCACTAGTACCGGAACCAGCCAGGTCTTCTGGTTCGATCCGGAGGATGCCCAGGAGTTGCTCAACGAATTGTACAACAAGAGTTTCGAGAAGTTCGTGACAGACACCAAACTCGACGGCAAAACCCTCAAGCTCCGGTGACGGAATTCTCCAGCCCTGCGTGGAGAGCCTTGCGATGCCCGGGATCGGGTTCCTCCGTATCGTTCCTGAATGGTATGCGAGACAGGAACCGTGGGAGTACCATGGAACGACGACAACACCGGCGGGTGCCGGCACAGTTGCAGGGATTTCTGTTGGGGAACTCCCATGAGATCGAAGCGGTCACCCTCGACCTCTCAGTCGGTGGCGCCAAGTTCGATTGTGAAATCGAAGTCTACCCCGGCAAGGTGATCCGTGTGCGACTGGTCATTCCCGGCGTGGAGGAGCCGGTTTCGATCGAAGACGCGCGCGTGCAGTGGGTCGGAGAGGACACATTCGGGGTCTCGTTTCAGAACGTCCGACCAGACGAACTCGATGAACTCGAGCAGCTCATCGACGAATACGAAGAGACCGAAGGCAGCGGTCACGCTTAGTGCGCCAATGCTTGCCTGACCTCTATCGGAAGAATATCGTATCGCTGTGAGGGGAGCTTAACGCCCCGAGGGAATATGGTTCATCAAGGGATCGAGCGTCGGGATGATGTGCAAGCCCAGCTTGACTGGGAAGCCTAAAGTCCCGCCAGTCCTTCTTTTTCATTGCATCCTGTCGTCAGTATTTATTTCTCCGGCAACAGCAGATAGAGCCCGACCACAATAATCGGCGCCGCCACATACATCGCCTTCTTGCCGAAGCTATCGTAGACACCATAGATCAAGATCGCGGCCATGAAGGTGAAGTAGAGCGTTCCGATTCCTCGATACCCCCCATGTTCTTCCGCCAGGGCGAGCGCGGGGGATCCCAGGGTCAGCATGGCCGAAAGGGCTGCCAGTCGTTTCATTTCAAACTCCTTCTCGATGAAGTTAAGCTCATAAATGGGTGCGTTATTTTGAACCTTTCACCGTGAAAAATCAATCTGAGGCTGTGGTGGAATTATATGCCTTAGCATGGTTATTCATGAACACTTCTGCTGCAATCGCGAGATTTCCTGCTTTTTCCTCTAGCCCCAATCCTCGCGCCCCTCGCCTGGCCCGCTTTCGCGACGAACCGTCAAGAATAATGTGGGCTAAGACCGATAGCTTGCGTTAATGCGGACATAGTCAAACGACAGATCGGTCGTCCACATATGGGCCCGGTGACGACCTTGCCCCAGCCCCACGGCGATCGTAAATTCTTTCTGGCGAAAGACCTTCGCGATTCGGCGTTCAGCAACGAGTCCGAGTCCAATTCCTCGCTGTACCATTGCGACCCCGCCAAACCACACGTTCAGCTTCGAGGGGGTAATCGGGACCCCAGCTCGTCCGATCGCCGCCATCACACGACCCCAATTGGCATCCTCGCCGAACAGGGCGGTCTTAACCAAGTTCGAGGTCGCAATGGTTTGGGCCACCTGCCGTGCCTGTGCCACGGTGGCTGCTCCGGTCACCTCGATGTTCACCAACTTGGTGACACCCTCCCCGTCGCGACAAATGGCCAGCGCGAGTGCCTGGCAGGCTTCTGTCAGGAGCAGCAGGAACCGACGGAAGGCAACCGTACCTTCTTTGATCGTGCGGTTCTCAGCCATGCCGTTCGCCAGGCACAGGACGGTATCGTTGGTGCTCGTGTCTCCATCAACCGAGATGCAGTTAAATGACTCGTTGACCGCCAGGCTGAGCGCCTGCTGGAGGGCGCTCCTCGTGATCGAGGCGTCCGTGGTGATATAGGCCAGCATCGTGGCCATGTTGGGATGGATCATTCCAGAGCCCTTAGCCATCCCGCCAATGGTAATCAAGCGACCGCCGATGCTCTCCTGAAAGGCGATGGATTTCTGGCGCAGGTCGGTCGTCATGATCGCCCGAGCGGCATCCAGGCCTCCACGGTCGCTTAGCTGAGTGAGCAGCTGCGGTATGACCTTGACGATTCGATCGACCGGCAACACACGACCGATCACGCCGGTGGACCCGATGAAGACATGATGTGAGGGGATACTCATGTGTCGTGCAACCACCGTGGCGGTTTTTTTTGCGGCAGCCAATCCTTTGGCGCCGGTACAGGCGTTCGCGTTACCACTGTTGACGAGAATGGCCCGTCCGATTCCCTGGCGCATGTGCAGGCGATCGACAATGACCGGTGCCGCGACCACCTGATTTTGCGTGAAGACCCCGGCGATGGGACCGCTCTGTTCTGAGACGACGAGCGCGAGGTCGAGCAGGCCTGGTTTCTTGATGCCGCAATGGATGCCGGCTGCGCGGAACCCCTGCGGTGCGGTGATCCCGCGGCGTGGAGATGTGGTTAGTGATTTCTTGGCCATGATCGTGAAGAGAGCGTCCTGCTCAATGCAGACTAGGAGTCTGCGGAAAAACTATTGTGGCATGGTGAAAATTCGATGGTCTACACATCTGGGACAACAGGAGAACACCGTGCAGGATGCTCAAAAAGGCCGTCCAGCAAGGCCGCAGCAAGCGAAGAGGCGAAGAGGTACGTACCGCTTCGTGTGGCCGTCCCCATTGATGGTCTTGGCCCGGAAGCCCCGACAGTGCTTCGCCTCCGAGAGCTCTCCTCAACGTTGAGCCTCTGAGCGATGTGAGAACGCCGCTGGTAGGCTTTTTCAGCATCCTGTTAGGGATAGGCAGCAGGAGCCGTCAAGCCTGTCTCCTCAGGGAAGCCCAGCATGAGGTTCATGGCCTGAATGGCCTGGCCTGCGGCACCTTTCACAAGATTATCCAGCGCGGCCACCGTAATCACTGATCCTGCACGGGGGTCTAGGTAGACCCCGATGTCGCAATAGTTGGAACCCTTGATGTAGCGCGGATTCGGTATGATGTCTTCCTGGACCCTGACGAATCGCTCACCTTTGTAAAAGGTGCGATACAGTGCGCGCAGGTCTTGCAACGTCATCGGACTTTTCAGCCGGCAGTAGGTGGTGCTCAAGATGCCGCGGTTCATCGGTACGAGGTGCGGGGTGAATGTCACGATCGGCTGTGCGGCAACCGTTTCCGATGGCTGAGATGCGCGTCGAAGCAACCCACCGAGTTCTTGTTCGATCTCAGGGGTGTGGCGGTGCTGCCCGATCTTGTAGGGCTCTAAGGATTCATGGGCTTCCGGAAAATGGTAGGGGAGAGCCGGACTTCGCCCTGCGCCGGAAATGCCGGATTTCGCATCGATGACTACGGTGTGTGGTTGCACGAGATCCTGGGCGAACAGCGGAGCCAACTGCAGAATGGCCGCAGTCGGGTAACAGCCAGGCGAGGCCACCAACTGTGCTTTGGCGATGGCGGCTCGGTGCAATTCGGGGAGTCCGTAGACAGCGTCCTTCAGCAAGCCTGCGTAGGTATGCGGTGTGTGATACCACTGTTCATAGACCGCTGGATCCTTGAGTCGATAATCGGCGCTGAGGTCTACCACCAGCTTGCCGGTTTGGAGGCAGGCAGAGACCGGCGTCAAGGATTTGGTATGGGGAAGGGCCAAGAAGACTGCATCTGTCTGTTCCGCCAAGGATTCGGGTGAGAGCGCTTGAAACGAGAGAGATACGAGGCCGGCCAGACTGGGGAAGACCGCTGCCACGGGAGTCCCCGCGGATTTCTCCGATGTAACAGCGTGAAGCTCAAAATACGGGTGGAGGACTGCCAGGCGGACGAGCTCCGCTCCGGCATATCCACTTGCCCCTGCAATTGCGACGCGTATTTTCTTCATCTGCTTCACCCGGCATGCACCCCACCGACACAAAAAAAGGGAAGGCCTGGAGCCTTCCCTTCTTCTGCCTGTGGCTCCGATGTTTATCGCTTTGAGTACTGGAACCGCTTTCTCGCACCCTTCTGTCCGTACTTTTTCCGCTCTTTGACGCGCGAGTCCCGTGTCAGCAAGCCTTCCTTCTTCAAGGGCGTACGGAGAGGCTGATTGAGTACTATCAACGCACGTGCGATCGCATGACGCAGGGCGCCGGCTTGTCCGGTCGGTCCGCCGCCGTGTACCGTGGCCTTGATCGAGTATTGCCCAACGACACCGCCGATTTCGAGTGGGAACTGAATAATTTGCCGCAAGGTCAGTCGGGGGAAGACCTTCTCGATCGGTTGATCATTGATCGTAATGTCGCCCGCCCTCCCAGTGACCCAGGCTCTGGCAATTGCGCACTTTCGTCGTCCGGTTGCATATTGAGTCGCTACTGCCATGCTACAACGTCTCCTTCTTCGCTCGCGGTGATGTCTAACAGGATGCTGAAAAAGTCGCTCTTCTCACCCGCCCGACCCCGGCGCGCCAAGACGCGCCTTTTCCCATGCGGCGTTCTCGCATCGCTCAGAGGCTCAACGTACCGAAGCGTACGCCTCGCCTCTTCGCTCGCTGCGGCCTTGCTGGAAGGCCTTTTTGAGCATCCTGCGTGAGTGTTCTTCTCTTGCCACAGACGTACAGGTTATCGAAATTCTGCTATGCCGAAATGGATTTTCCACAGCCTGCTACAGGGTAATCGGCTCCGGTTGTTGAGCCTGGTGCGGATGAGTGGGCCCGACGTAGACGCGGAGTTTCTTCGCCATATGATTCCCCAATGGGTTCTTGGGAAGCATGCCTTCGATCGCTTTAGTCAAGAGTTCTGTCGGATCCTTTCGGAAGACATGCTGCGCCGTCGCGGTCTTGAGCCCGCCAGGAAAGCCGCTATGATGGCGATAGAGTTTCGTGGCCATTTTGTTGCCGGTCAGATGGATCTTCTCCGCGTTCACGATCACAATATGGTCGCCCATATCCACATGGGGAGTAAAGGTTGGCCGGTGTTTGCCACGCAACATCCCGGCGACGCGGGCTGCCAATCGGCCCAGCGTTTTCCCCTCCGCATTCACGAGGTACCACTTTTCCCGCACGTCCAAAGGCTTTTGCATGTAGGTCAACATCGTTCTTCCCGCTCCTTCGCTATCGAGTGAATCAAGTTTCCTGTACTTCCGGTGTGCCGATATCTTTCGACTCCAGCTTTGCCAGCCAGGCGTCGAGATTCGTTGTGCTCCGCCGCTTCAACACATCTTGGGTAATGTAGATCGGGCAAGGAGCCCGGAGGGCCAACGAGATTGCGTCGCTGGGCCTGGCATCGATTGTCCGCTCCACGCCTTTGTTGGCAACATGGACCATGGCGTAATAGGTGCTGCTTTTGACGTCCGCAATGACGACGCGTTGGATTGTGATGTTCAAATGTTCGGCGAAACTCTTGATCAAATCATGGCTCATTGGCCGTGGAGTGATCATGGTATCGAGCGCTAATTTAATGGCATTACCTTCTGCGGCCCCGACCCAAATCGGAAACGGATCGAGGGCGCCATCCTGTCGTGCCAAGACGACAATTCTAGTGTCGGTGTTGGCCTCCTCGAGGATGCGATCCACCCGGTATTCAACCAGGTCTTGTTCTTTGGGTAAATCGACGGCGCTCATATTGCGTCTCGCTGACTCAGGAGTCCAGTTTGCCGAAATCTTCCGGTTTGAGATTTTCCAGCCACTGTTCGAGTTCTTCGGAACTCTGTTTGGTGATGACCGAATTGTTCGCAAACACCGGCGCATTGCTTCGAAGCGCAAGTGCAATCGCATCGCTGGGTCTGGCGTCGACAGTGTATTCTGAATCTTCGTACATCAAATGGATTTTCGCAAAATAGGTGTGCTCCGACAAGTCCGTAATGACCACGCTGATGATTTTCGCGTTATAGGCATCGAGGAGCGACTTCATGAAGTCGTGCGTCATAGGCCGGGGGGGCGTGACGTTTTCCAGTGACATGCTGAGCGCACCTGCTTCTGACTTGCCGATCCAAATGGGGAGCATGTCGGAATGCTCTTCGTCACGTAGCACCACGATATACGCATTATTATAGGGGTCGAACATCAACCCCTTTACATGCATCTGTGTAATCACAAGAAACCGGCTCCTTCTCTTAACCTTACGGGGACGTTGATGACCCTGCGGATGGATCAGAATCTCGGTAAAGTAGCATTTCCGAAATCGGCCTGTCAACGAAGCCTGCGAGATCACTGGAGAAATTCACGAGCCTGTTAGGCCGGTGGGCGATAGTTCTGATCGAGCTTTCCAGTATCAGTTTGCTCCCCAAGTTTGAGAAAGGCCTTCATCTGCTTCTTCACGAGTTCTCTGCCGCTCTCTTCGCCCAGGTTGACCTGGTACTCGTTGATGACCATAACCCGCATGCCTTCCCACTTTTTCCAGCAGGGTTTGCAGACCTTGGCTTTGATCTCGGATTCAAGCCTCCCCATGAAGAGAGGATCAGTGATCGTTTCTCCGGCTTGTCCACACGTGACGCACTGGACGTCTGCCATGGTGTGAGGATCCTCCTGAATATATTATTAGGTGAGCGTGACGGGAGATTGTAACACTGCGGTCGTGCTAAGAAAAGAGGGGAGCGGATTGACCAGCACAGGGCTTCGTGCTAAGAAGATTCGCCTTTTGAATGAATATGCCCGGATGGCGGAACTGGCAGACGCGCCGGACTCAAAATCCGGTTCTCGTAAGAGAGTGGGAGTTCGACCCTCCCTCTGGGCACCATCAGTTCACAGACGTGGCAACAGGATTGGCGCGGGGTGTTGTCCGTTCAGGTGGTGGTCGGATTGTGCGCGAATCCGAATCAAATTAATCACGCAGATCCCCGGTTGACATGTCCGAATGGGTAGCCTATATTTCTCGGCGTAGAGTGATGAAGACGCTTAAAAGTCATGATGTTGGTCCCATCTTGGTGTCCGTCATTTCCCTTCATCCTCTAATTCTCATCTCACCAAGGAGGCAGCACATGCGTAACGTGTTGGCACTAGGAGCAGCAATTCTTGTTGTCGGTGCTGCGAGTATGTCATTCGCTCAGGAGCGCTTGCAGACGAACCAATCCGGAATGGGCGTGGGTGAAGGAGTTGGCGATGTGTCGGGGTCGAGTACTCGCGTGACCACCTTTGATCGAACCCAGTTCCTCGATCGGTTGTCGCAGGCGGAGACGATGTATGGCCGTGTGATCGGTCTCGATCTTCCGGGCAAGAAAATGCATCTCGAGGGCGGTGGAAGCTCCCACGATGAGGGGCGTGCAGGCGGTGGCGCGATGAACTACCGCACGGTGTATTTTGATGACAAGACCAATTACGATCAGGTTCGTATTCTTGAGACTGGTGACGACGTGACCATTCAGGCAATCGAGGAAACAAGTGCGAGCCAGCCGTTCGGCACTGGCCGTAAAATCGTCCGTGAGATTACCGTCATTCGAGGTAATGAGAAGCTAGCTGGTTTCGGCGGACTCGGACAGCGCCCAAACCCGGCGACCGAGCGTGGGATTAACACGAACAGTGGCTCCACCACCGGTGGCATTGGTGGCTCTGTGCTTCCCGGAAAGATCGATTCTGGTATTACCAGCCCGGTTGGTGAATACACCGGTGCTGCCCCCTGCTGGCAGTGTGAACCACAGCCTGGATGGGGCAATGCAGTCGGCAACAAGTCAGACTACGGGACGGACTACACCAAGCCAAACTTGGTCAAGGGCCTGAACTAAGTCGAGACACATTCCGTGAGGGTATGGGAAGGGGCAGCGATGCGCTGCCCCTTCTTTTTGTGTCCACCATGCCGTTCCACCCGGTGCAGTGCTTGCAGGGCCGCCGACTCCTTGTTAGGATTTGGGTCTAGCGGCGCAGGCTGCTGAAAAACCCAAACTATGCGTGGTTATGTGTTTGTTTATCTGGTCGAGTATGCGTTTAGCTGGTTAGTAGCGTTTAAGCAGAAAACCAGACAGACCAGATAGACCAGAATGAAATGGAGAGGAAAACACGACAGTGACTGATCAACCGGACGCCGAGTTGGATTTACGGGGAGTGATTTGCCCCTATAACTTTGTCAAAACAAAGTTGAAACTGGAAGCGATGGAACAGGGACAGATCCTGTCAGTGCTGTTGGACGATGGCGACCCGATTCGGAATGTCCCCCGCAGTGTAAGTGATGAGGGACACACCATCCTTTCGGAAGATCGCGTCGAAGGGTCCTATCGAGTGGTCATCCGCCGCCGTGAAGATGAGTAGTTTTTCGATCCTACCCCGTACCCTTCAATGACAATCGTCACCGCTGAGTCCTTCGGCACTGGCCCAATCTGATCGAGCAGCTCACCCGGCTTCCCGCGCGCGAAAGTCTCTTTGCTGGTTGTGAGATTCATGGCGACGGCAATCTGTCTGGTAGGGAGTATCTGTGCCAGAATTTTCAGCAGCCCTGTGAGGGCTCCGGGATCTACACAGAAGACGAGGGTTCTTCGTTCTTTGCGGAGTCGGGAGAGGTATTGTGCAAGACGACGACTGGTTGAGGGAAGGTGTCCCTCAAAGATGATCGCATCGCCAGAAAAGCCGGAGATCACCGGCGCTGCCGTTATGATAGAGGGACCAGGAATGACCTTGACCGGGATTCCTGCTTGATGGGCAGCCGCCACAAACAGACTGCCTGGGTCGTAGATGACCGGAGTGCCGTTGTCTGAGACGAGGGCGACATCCTGTCCCTGCGTGAGTCGATGCAGAAGGAGCAGCATCTTCTCGTGGCGTTGGAACGGGCCGTAGCTTGTGACTGTTGCGGTGATTCCGTGATGGGCTAGGAGCGCCTGGGTCACGCGAGGGTCCTCTGACGCAATAACCGTAACCTGGCGCAGCGTGGCAAGGGCCCGAAGGGTGATGTCATCAGGGTGGCCAATCGGCGTGCTGACGACATAGAGGGTGCCGGGGGGGTTAGACAGGGTTGTCCGGCCTTCCACTCCGCGATCGTTCGGTTGACTCCCATCTCGCGCCATCGATATAATTCACCGCTTAATGCCAGCCTGTTTGTCCTGAAAAGTTGAGAGGATAGACCTCTATGGCCGCCATGTTTTTCGTGGTCACTATGGCCCTGTATTTTGCGGCCACCGTTTCCTATCTTGCCTACTTGCTCTGGCCTACGGAAGCCCTGTCGAAGGTCTCACTGGGAATAACGGCGGTCGGGTTTACCTCACATTCGATTGCATTGGTCGCACGGATGATCGGGGAGACGGACGTCTCGCAGCCAGGGTTCCATGAAGCCCTGTCGTTTTCTTCCTGGGTGTTGATTTTGGTCTTTCTCGTCGTGGAGTTTCGCCACCGTCTGCACGTGATTGGCTCGTTCATCGTCCCCCTTGCACTGATCTCGCTGGTTTTTGCCGCGGCATTGCCGGAAACCGCTCCGACGCTCACGCCGGTGTTTCGAACGTTGTGGGTCCATGTCACACTGAGCATGCTCGGTACCGTGGGGTTTGCCATTGCCTTTGTGGCTGGTGTCATGTATCTGATTCAGGATGGACTTCTCAAGTCCAAACGTTTCAATGTCCTCTATTCAAAGTTGCCCGCCCTGGATTTTCTCGACCATCTGAATCAACAGTCGATCGTGACGGGGTTTCCGCTGCTCACGCTCGGCATCATTACTGGTGCGCTATCCGCCGAGTTCTCTCAGGGATCTTATCTGAACTGGAATCCCGAGCAAACAGGGGCGTTGGTGACGTGGGTGTTCTACTTTGTCGTACTGATGGGACGACTGACGGTGGGCTGGAGAGCCAAAAGAGCGGCGTACCTGACGATTATCGGATTTGCCGGGGTTATTCTGACCCTCATCGGCGTGGTCCTCAAGAGTCACGGACCGGTGTCTTGATATGCACATTGTCGTTGTAGGTTTGAGCCACAAGACCGCCCCGGTCGAAATCCGCGAGAAACTTGCGGTCCCTGAGAGCCGGATGGGCGAAGCCTTGACCCGTCTCTGTTCGTATCAAGGGGTGCGGGAAGGAATATTACTGTCGACGTGCAATCGTGTTGAGGTCTATGCCGTCGTCGATGAGATCGAATCAGGGTATGGACGGATCCAGGATTTCCTGGCCGATGCCCATCTTTCGCTGTCCTCGGAGCAACTGACTCCCCATATGTACTGGCACGAAGGGGATCGAGCGATCAGCCATTTGTTTCGGGTGGCCTCCAGTCTCGACTCCATGATCGTCGGCGAGTCGCAGATTTTGGGCCAGATCAAAGAGGCCTTCGAGGTTGCGCTCACGCATAAGGCGACCGGCATCATTCTGAACAAGGTCGTGAAGAAAGCAATTTCCGTCGCCAAGCGCGTGCGGACGGAAACGAAAATTGCCGAGATGGCGGTGTCGGTCAGCTATGCCGCGGTCGAATTAGCCAAAAAGATCTTCTCGGACTTAAGCGAGAAGACGGTGTTATTGGTGGGGGCGGGGGAGATGGCCAAGTTGGCGGCGAGACATTTCATTGCCAACGGTGTCCGGCATGTGCGGGTGACGACCAGGAATCCGCACCATGCGCTGGAATTGGCAAACCGGTTTGGCGGCACCGCGGTCGCCTTTGAGGAGTTTCGGGAGAACATGGCTTCCGCCGATATCGTCTTGGTGTCGACCGGTGCCGCACATTATCTCGTGAGCAAGGATGACGTGCAGCACTCGGTCAAACAAAGGATGAATCGTCCGATGTTCTTGATCGACATCTCGGTCCCACGCAATATCGATCCGGCGGTGCGGCATGTGGACAATGCCTTCCTCTTCGACATCGACGATTTGAAGACGCGGGTTGAACAGAATCGCGGGGAGCGCCTAAACGAAGCTGAGAAAGCCGAGCGGATGGTGGTGGATGAAGTCGGGATTGTGCGGCAATGGCTCCAGTCGCTCGAGGTCACTCCCACCATCGTGGCACTCCGTGCGCGGATCGATGATATCAAGCAGGCCGAGCTCGACAAGACCTTGGGGCGATTGGCGAATCTGTCCGCGCAGGAGCGTGAATTGGTCGAGGCGATGGCGTCGTCGATCGTGAATAAGCTCATTCACAATACGATGGTGACGCTCAAGGCTGAGGTGAATTCCTCTGAGGGGGCTGCCTTTGTCGAGGCGGCGAGACGGTTTTTCAGCCTCGGCGACCCTGCGGTCTCCAATGTCAAGGGGAATGCGACGTCTGCCTTGGAGACCTGTCATTCGTCACAAGAAGATATTCGAGGTGTTGAAGAGGTGACTCCGAGAAGTGGTTCGAAGACGCCGGATCGTTAGCAGGAGGCCGAAAAAGCCCGCGAGCGTTAGAAGACCGTTATTGGGTCTATCTGGTCTGTCTAGTTTGTCTGGTTTTTTGGTTGCGAAACTAACCAGATGAACCAAATCAACCAGATAAACCAGACCAAACAGATGAACCAGATAGACCAGTGATCGGTTTGCCACGTTTTATACCCCGTATCATGATGTGAGTCGGTGAAAGGGAGCCATGTTGAAAGTCGGCCATGAACGATCGACCGTCGTGCTTGGAACACGCGGCAGTAAGCTGGCGGTGCAGCAGAGCGAGTGGGTACAGGGACAGTTGCACGCGCTGGCTCCGCATGTGACGGTGACGTTGCGGAAGATCCAAACATCGGGAGACAAGATTCTTGACGTTCCGCTGGCCCAAATTGGCGGGAAGGGACTGTTCGTAAAGGAGATCGAGGAAGCGCTGTTGAGCGGCGAGATCGATCTGGCGGTGCATAGTATGAAAGATGTGCCCACGGAGTTGCCCGAGGGATTGGCCATTCTCTGTGTGCCGCCACGCGAGGATCCTCGGGATGCCCTGATTAGTCGTGACGGGCGGTCGTTCATGGACCTTCCTTGTGGCGCCCGGATCGGGACCAGTAGCCTTCGCCGCCAATCACAGCTCCTGCATGCCAGGCCTGATATCACGATTGCCATGTTGCGCGGGAACTTGGATACCCGTCTCAAGAAATTACGGGAGGGACAGTTCGACGCTATCGTGCTTGCCGCAGCCGGGCTCCGGCGATTGGCCTGGGCGCATGAGATTACGGAGTATCTTGCGCCGCAGATTAGTTTGCCTGCCATTGGCCAGGGGGCGCTGGGCATCGAGGGCCGGAAAGACGATCTCTTTATTCGTTCACTGTTGAGTGGCTTGGACCATGCGCCAAGTAAGACAGCCGTTCTCGCCGAACGTGCGTTGCTCCATCGGCTCCAAGGAGGCTGTCAGGTGCCGATCGCGGCGCATGCGACAGTGGTCGGGACAGGGGTGAGACTGGAAGGATTGGTATCCAGCGTGGACGGTAAAGAGCTCATCCGCGATACCGTTGAAGGAACCATTGAGGATCCGGAGTCGATCGGTATTCAACTCGCGGAACGACTGCTCGCGCGCGGTGGCGATAGAATACTTCAAGCGATCTACGGGACGACATGACGAACTCGAGAAGACCAGGGAAGGTCTATTTGGTCGGAGCAGGACCAGGCGATCCTGGACTTTTGACGTTGAAAGGGAAGGAATGCCTTGAGGCGGCCGATGTCGTCCTGTACGATTATCTCGCCAATCCGGTCTTACTGAAGTATGCTCCGGCCACGGCACAGCGCATCTATGTCGGTCGACGGGGACGCGGGCAGTATCAAGACCAAGCCGATATCAATCGACTGCTCATTGAATGCGCCAAGGAAGGGAACGTGGTGGTTCGGCTCAAAGGGGGCGACCCATTTGTCTTCGGACGCGGTGGAGAAGAGGCGGAAGCGGTGGCTGCTGCAGGGGTCGACTTCGAGATTGTGCCTGGTGTGACGGCAGCGGTCGCGGTCCCTGCCTATGCAGGAATTCCGGTGACCCACCGAACGTTGGCTTCCACGGTCACGTTTGTGGCCGGTCAAGAAGATCCCACCAAGCCGGCGGCGTTGTTGGAATGGCCCAAATTGGCCAGTACAACAGGGACGCTGGTGTTCATGATGGGCATGAAGAATCTTCCTTCGATCGTCAGACAGTTATTGTCGGAGGGACGGTCACCCGACACAGCCGGTCGCGGCGATCCGTTGGGGGAGTAAAGCCGATCAACAGACCATCGTGGGGACATTGGTTGATATTGTCGCGAAAACGGAAGCCGCGCATCTCGAACCGCCGACGGTGATTGTCGTGGGTGAGGTCGTGCGATTGCGAGGACAGCTGAATTGGTTTGAAACCAAGCCCCTCTTTGGGAAACGAGTCGTGCTGACCCGCGCACAGGAGCAGGCGAGAGAATTCTCCCAGCTCCTGGCAGCCTATGGCGCGGAGCCGGTTGAAGTTCCGACGATTCAGATCGTGCCTCCGGCCAGTTGGCAGGCGATCGATGACGCGGTGACTCGTCTCAGTACCTATCAATGGCTCATTTTTACCAGTGTGAACGGGGTGAGGCCCTTCATGGACCGACTTCATGCGGCAGGGAAGGATGCGCGCGCGTTGGCGAACCTTTGCCTGTGCGCGATTGGACCAAGAACTGCGCAGGAACTGGGAACCTATGGGCTGACCCCGGATATTGTTCCAACCGAGTTTCAGGCAGAGGGTGTGATCGCCGCATTGGCCCATGTGGGAATCCGTGGGAGCCGCGTATTGATCCCACGCGCCGAAGTCGCTCGCGAAATCTTGCCGCAACAGTTGCGTGAGCTTAGGGGCGACCGTCGAGGTGATTCCTGTCTATCGCACGATCGCCCCGGCGGTGGACGTCGCGTCCTTGACGCAACAGCTTCACGATGGGCAGGTGGCGGTGGTGACATTCACGAGTTCCTCCACCGTCCGCAATTTTGTGGAACTCTTTGGAGGGCGGGACGCGGTGAGACCACTCGTCGCCCGGGTGGTCATTGCCTGCATCGGACCCATTACGGCACGCACGGCGGAAGAGTATGGGTTGACGGTCACGGTCATGCCCGATGAAAATACTGTGCCGGCGCTGGCAGAAGCGATCGTGAGGCATTTCAAGGAAGGGGCTCGAGCCGCCGTTTCTTCGCGCGGATAGACCGAAGTAGACGCCAGGGTGATGGACTGAGTTAGCCAAGGGAGGGCATTGTATGGTTCCAGTCAAGTCGTTCATGGTTCCGAGAGAGAAGTTTATTACGATTGAGCGGGATACGGATGCACAGACGGCGGCACGAATCATGCGGGATCGCGGCATCGGCAGCCTGTTCGTGACGAACGGGAAGGAGATCGTCGGCATTCTGACGGATACCGATATGGTCCGGCGCGTGGTCGCGGCTGGAGCCGACACCCGCAAGACGACGGCCGAACAGATTATGTCGGCCCCGATCTTGACGATCGAGCAGAATAAGACAGTGTTGGATGCCAACGATCTGATGGCTCAAACGCATATCCGCCATCTCGGCGTGACTCAGGATGGCAAATTGGTCGGCATGATTTCTGTGCGCGACCTCGTGGTGTTCTTGACGAATCTCCCGAGGAAGTAATCCGATGGCCTTTCCAATACAGCGGCTCCGGCGGCTGCGGCAGCATGAGGCATTTCGTCGCATGGTACGGGAGACGAGCCTTGCCCCGTCCGACTTTATCTATCCACTGTTCGTCGTCGAAGGGCGAGATCGGCGCGAGGCGATCACCTCAATGCCGGGCCAGTTCAGACTTTCAGTCGATCTCTTGGTGAAAGAGGCATGTGAGATTGCGGCCTTGGGGATTCCCGCCATCATCCTCTTTGGGATTCCTGACCGGAAAGATGCGCGGGGAAGTTCGGGGTTCGATCCGAACGGCATCGTGCAGCGGGCCGTCAAAGCGGTGAAGGACCAGGTCCCAGGACTGATGGTCGTGACCGACGTCTGCATCGACGAATACACCGATCACGGCCATTGCGGAATCGTCAAGGACGGTCGCATTCTCAACGATGAAACGTTGGAGTGTCTCCGTGCGATGGCCAGGACCCATGCGCAAGCCGGGGCCGACATGGTGGCGCCGTCCGATATGATGGATGGGCGGGTGGCGGCGATCCGGGCGGAACTGGATCAGGCTGGTTTTCCAGAGCTGCCGATCATGGCCTATGCCGCCAAATTCGCGTCCTGCTTTTATGCACCGTTTCGGGATGCGGCGTTTTCGAGTCCTCAATTCGGCGATCGGCAGTCTTACCAGATGGATCCCGCCAATCGCCGGGAAGCGCTTCGGGAGATCGCCCTCGATGTCGAAGAAGGGGCCGACATCATCATGGTGAAACCGGCACTGCCGTATCTCGATATCATTGCCGCGGCCAAAGCGCAGATGTTGTTGCCGGTGGCGGCCTATCAAGTGAGCGGGGAGTACAGCATGATCAAAGCGGCCGCCAACGCCGGCTGGCTCGACGAATCGCGGGCCATGATGGAATCGTTGCTCTCGATTAAGCGGGCCGGCGCGGGTCTCATTCTGACCTACTTTGCCAAAGACGCAGCGCGTCTCCTCCGCTGACGACCATGCTGAAAGTGACGCGTGGGCGGTCCGGCGAAAGTCCGCGTGCCTATCCGGTCGCCACGATCGGCAATTTCGACGGCCACCATCTGGGCCATCGAGCGCTGCTGCAGACGGTGGTCGAGACAGCCCGGAAGGCACAGGGGACGGCGCTCGTGCTGACCTTCGAACCGCATCCCGTAAGAATCCTCGCACCCCGCGTCGATCTTCGTTTTCTCACCAGTCCGGAGGAAAAGCTTGCGCATCTCGAAGCCGCGGGGATCGATGAAGTGGTCTTCCTGGACTTTACCCCCGCCTTCGCGGCGATGAGCCCGGATCAATTTGCCGAAGACATCCTGCATCGGTCTCTCACCCTGTCTGAACTGTTCGTGGGCAATCATTTTGCGTTTGGGAAGGGCCGGGCAGGGCGTATCGATGACCTCGTGCGTCTCGGTGGACAGTACGGCTTCCGCGTGCATCCCGTGACTCCCGTGATGATTGAGGGGGACGTGGTGAGTTCAAGCAGGATTCGCCAGCTCATTCAGGCAGGGAATATGGAGCGGGCTGCCACGTTGCTTGGACGCATCTATGGGATTCGAGGTACCGTGGTGCAGGGGATGCAACAGGGGCAGGCGATGGGCTGGCCTACGGCTAATCTGCGCGTCCCGGCTGATCGCGTCGTGCCGCCCGATGGGGTCTATGCCGCGCGGACGGTCCACGGTACTCAGACCTATGATGCGATCGCCTACATTGGGACTAGGCCGACCTTTGGAGCGGGCGAGCGGCTGATCGAAGTCAATCTTTTAGATCAGATCAGCGATCTCTATGGCCAGGAGATCACCGTGCAGTTTGTGGCACGGGTACGCGGCGATCACACCTTTGCATCTGCCGATGAGCTGTCGAAGCAAATTGCCCGGGATGTTGAGCAGGCGCGCATCAGCTTGCGGCGTATTCCGCAGGGAGTTTAGTTACCATGGCCGCTGAGACGACGATCATGAGGCCGTCATCCAGGTCCGCCGCACGACCGGCACTGTTGTCCCATCTTGTTCGAACGGTGCGTCAGCAACAGCTGTTCGTTCCTGGTCAGCACTTGCTCGTGGCGGTGTCGGGCGGGCCTGACTCGGTCGCGTTGTTGTCTCTCCTCCATCGCCTGGCCCGGTCCTGGCGGCTCACGCTGACGGCGGTTCATTGTAACTATGGGTTGCGCGGAGCGGAGTCCGACGGTGACGAATCGTTTATCAGCGAATATTGTCGGGAACGACAACTGTCTCTTGTCATCCATCGACCCATACTAGTCAGGCGACGACAGCGCTCATCGATTCAAGCCGCGGCGCGCGACGCGCGCTATGACTTCATGAAGCAATTGGCGCACGAGGTAGGGGCTGACCACATTGCGGTCGGTCATACCGCCAATGATCAAGCGGAAACGGTGCTCATGTGGCTATTGCGTGGGGCGGGCATGGCCGGGTTAGCGGGAATGCCGTACGCTCGTGAAGATAGGATTATTCGCCCTCTTCTCGCAGCCACCCGCGAGGAGGTGGTGGCATACTTGGATCATGAAGGGCTGACCTATCGTCGTGATTCGAGCAATGAGAAGCCGCTCTACCATCGCAATCGGATCAGGAAGGAACTCCTTCCTGTCATCACACGGTTGGCCCCGGCTGCCGTCCGTGTGTTGCAACGGCAGGCAGACTTATTTCGCGAGGACGAACGATATCTGGCGGGGATTACACATGAGCTGATGCGCACACTCGTCAGCCATGATTCTAAAGGCGTGCAACGAGTCGATCGCCAGGCCTTCATCGAGTTGCCGGTTGCGCTTCAGCGGCGTCTCCTTCGGGCAATCCTACAGACCTACGACGAAGTGGGACGCGCCAGCAGCCTTCGCGTAGTGGAGTCAGTTCGGCGTATCTTCCTCAAGGGAAGGAGCGGGGCCCGGCTGTCTTTAAAGCAGGCCCTCGTGATTCTGGATCAGGGGGCGGTGCGATTTAGCCCAACGATCAGGAAAAGATCATGGGCATGAGCCTGATTCAGGGCAAGGGAAGAGGGAGGCCCTGCCGCTTTCAGTACCTTCAACGGTTTATTGGGCTAGAACGAATCAGCAAATTCAGGTACAACTCATGACTCGTCGTGCTGCCGAGGAGATGGGCAGGGCTCCTTCTCAAGGACTTGTATTGTTCGATGCTGACCGGTTTTCGGAGCCCTTGTTGGTTCGGGCGTGGCAAGTCGGCGATCGATTCTCTCCCCATGGGATGAAGGGGAAGAGCAAGAAGCTACAAGACTTCTTTACCGATAGGAAGGTTGCTCGACAGGAACGTGGGAAGGTTCCATTATTGGTGGCGCCAGAGGGAGTTCTCTGGGTGGTGGGAATGCGGCAGGATGAGCGCTTCGTCGTTCGTGGTGGGACGACACGTTGTTTAGTTGTCTCGGTCAGCAACCGGATAGTCAGAGAAGGAGTAAAGGAGTATGGAACGGATCTTCGGTCGGCCGATCGTGACGCAGGAACAAATGCGTGCCCGAATTCGTGAGCTGGGCAAGCAGATCACAACCGATTATACAGGGAAGGATTTCGTCTTGGTGGGGGTGTTGAAGGGAGCCTATGCCTTCTATGCCGATTTGGCTCGCGCAATCAGAATTCCCATGCGGGTGGACTTTCTTATGGTGAGGAGTGACGGGTCTCGGGCAAAAACATCCGGCAAGGTTAAAATGGTGACCGAGCTGACCGAGGACATCAAGGGTAAAGATGTCTTGCTGGTGGAAGACATCGTCGATTCCGGTCTGACGGCCCAATACTTGGTCAGGACTTTGGCGAAAAAGAAGCCCCGGTCGATTAAAGTCTGCACCTTGCTGAGTAAGCCAGATCGTCGGACCATCAATGTCGCCATCGACTATGTGGGGTTCAAGATTCCGAATAAGTATGTGGTCGGGTATGGGCTCGACTATCAGCAGAAGTACCGGAACCTTCCCTATCTGGCTGTCTTGGATATGGAGGGAGATCAAGAGTAAGGGTTTGGTCACACGGTTGTCAGTATGAATGCGCCTGTGGTAACATCACTCATGGTCGTGGTTTTTCTGACCGTTTGAGCGTGCCATCCACAAGGAGATCTGGATGAATTCCAGGACAAAGAATATTCTTTTCTGGGTCGTCGTCGGCCTCTTCATGATTTTGCTGTTTAACCTGTTCAGCGTGCCGCATCATGAGCCTGAAGAAGATGTGATTTTTAGTGAGTTCATGACCAAACTCGACAAGGGAGAGGTCGAGCGGGTCATCATCAAAGCCAGCCACATCAGCGCCGTCCTGAAAGACAAGACTCGTATTCGAACCTACTCGGTGGAATATCCTGAATTGGTGCAGGTCTTGCGGGATCGGGGCGTGCAGATTGAGGCGAAGCCACCGGATGAAAGCCCTTGGTACATTACGTTTCTTGTGACCTGGGGGCCGTTTGTGCTGTTCCTGGGATTGTGGTTCTTCTTGATGCGGCAAATGCAGATGGGGGGCAATAAGGCTCTCTCATTCGGGAAGAGCCGCGCTCGTCTGCTGACGGAAGAGCGGAAAAAGGTGATGTTCTCCGACGTTGCAGGTGTCGATGAAGCCAAGGACGAAGTGCTCGAGATCATCGAATTTCTCAAGGATCCGCGCAAGTTCCAAAAGCTCGGCGGCCGCATTCCCAAGGGTGTCTTGATCGTCGGTCCTCCCGGTACAGGGAAGACGCTGCTGGCCAAGGCCATTGCCGGTGAAGCCAGTGTGCCGTTCTTCAGTATCAGCGGATCGGATTTCGTGGAAATGTTTGTCGGCGTCGGAGCGTCCCGTGTTCGCGATCTCTTCGAGCAGGGGAAAAAACATGCTCCCTGCATTATCTTTATCGACGAAATCGATGCCGTTGGTCGGCTTCGTGGAGCAGGGTTGGGCGGAGGTCATGACGAACGTGAACAGACACTCAATCAATTGCTCGTCGAGATGGATGGATTTGATACGACAGAAGGTGTGATCCTGGTCGCTGCGACCAACCGGCCGGATGTCCTCGACCCTGCCTTGCTCAGACCGGGCCGGTTTGATCGGCAAGTCGTGGTTAATCGACCGGACTTGCGTGGCCGTACTGAAATTCTCAAGGTGCACACGAAGAAAGTTCCGATCGCGACGAACGTGGAGCTGGAAAAAATCGCGCGCGGCACGCCGGGATTTTCAGGGGCCGACCTGGAAAACTTGGTCAACGAAGCGGCACTCTGGGCCGCGCGACTCAACAAGAAGGAAGTGGAAGTCGTCGACTTCGAGATGGCCAAAGACAAAGTGCTGATGGGGGCTGAACGGAAGAGTCTGATCTTGAGCGACGAGGAGAAGCGGACGACGGCCTATCATGAAGCGGGGCATGCGCTGATTGCCAAGCTGATCCCTGGAACGGATCCCGTGCATAAAGTGACGATTATTCCTCGAGGCCGTGCCTTGGGCGTGACGATGCAGCTCCCCGTCGATGACCGGCACGGCTATTCGAAGGTGTACTTGCTCAACCAGCTTGCCATTCTCATGGGAGGGCGCGTGGCAGAAGAGCTGGTTTTGAAGGAAATGACGACCGGAGCGGGGAACGATCTCGAGCGGGCGACGGATCTCGCGAGGAAGATGGTCTGTGAATGGGGCATGAGCGAAAAGATGGGCCCCCTGACGTTCGGCAAACAAAACGAACAAGTTTTTCTTGGGCGAGAGCTCGGGAGTCAGCGCGACTTCAGCGAATCAATAGCCATGGAGATCGACCAGGAAGTCAAGCGACTTGTGACGGAAAACTATGAGCGGGCAAAGCGCTTGCTCACGGAAAACATGGCCAGTCTGAAGCGTTTGGCGGAAGCACTTTTGGAGAAAGAAGTGCTCGACGGGTCGGATATCGATAACATTCTCATGCAGTCCACATCCCAGGCGGTTCCTGCCTAAATCCTGCATCGCTGATCCCGGGACGCCATTTCAGGGCATTGGAGTCCCGGGCAGTACATCTGAAAGACGATAGGCGAGAAGGGGGTCCGTCTCGGAAGTGGTGTGTTGTGACCTATACCCTGTAGGGCCACGACAAGCCAGGTTTATCTGGTTCGTCTGGTTTATCCGGTTAATCTGGTTCAACCAAGTAAACCAGACGAACCAGACAAACCAAATGAACCAATTAAGCGGAGGCCCGTGGTTTAGTGTTAGAACTGAAGACATTGACACGACAGGCGAAAGATCGACAGATCGAATTCTCCGACCGACCGTTAATCATGGGCGTCGTGAATGTGACGCCGGATTCATTCTTCGACGGCGGCCGCTATCTGGATGTAGAAGCAGCTGTGGCCCATGCCGTTCAGTTGGTAGAAGAAGGGGCGGATCTGTTGGATGTCGGCGCAGAGTCAACGCGGCCCGGTGCCGATGTCGTGAATGAGGCAGAAGAGCGTCGTCGAGCAATTCCCGTTGTGACCGCAGTTGCAAAAGCTGTTACCGTTCCAATCTCAATCGATACCTCAAAGGCTGCTGTTGCACGCGCGGCCCTCGATTCGGGGGCGGTTCTCGTGAACGATGTCACGGCTTTACGAGGCGATCCTGCCATGGTCGATGTGGTCGCCCGAACGGGAGCCGGAATCGTCCTGATGCATATGTACGGTACGCCGCGTACCATGCAGCAGGCCCCCCGCTATGACGATGTGGTCGGCGAGATCTCCGATTTTTTCGAGGAACGAATCCGTTTCGCGATGGCACATGGTATTGTACGGAGACAAATCATTCTTGATCCAGGTATCGGATTTGGTAAGCTGCTGGTACATAACCTTACGCTGTTAGCACAATTGCGCCGTTTCGTGCAGTTTGAGTGTCCATTGCTGGTCGGTGTCTCACAGAAGGCGTTCCTTGGGCAGCTCACGGATCGTCCGCTTCAGGAGCGCCAGTGGGGTACGGCGGCGGCGGTGGCAATGGCAGTGGATCGTGGAGCTGGAATCCTTCGCGTCCACGACGTGAGAGCCATGAAGGATGTGGTTCAGGTAACAGCGGCAATTAATCGACAGACGACCGTTTCCATGAAAGCACAACATGCGTAAATTGTTCGGTACCGATGGGGTCCGAGGGGTCGCCAATCTCGATCCAATGACCAGCGAAGTGGCGATGCAGCTGGGCAGAGCCGCGGCACATTTGTTTATGCGCCGAGCTGGACGCCATCAGATCGTGATCGGCAAGGACACCCGCATCTCTGGCTATATGTTGGAGTCGGCCTTGACCTCTGGGATTTGTTCGATGGGTGTTGATGTGTTGCTGGTCGGTCCGCTGCCGACACCGGCAATTGCATTCTTAACGAGGAGCCTCCGTGCCGATGCGGGGGTGATGATCTCGGCCTCGCACAATCCCTACCAGGATAACGGCATCAAGTTTTTTTCCAACGATGGGTTCAAGCTGCCCGATGAGATGGAAGCTCGCATTGAGAGTCTCATCGTCTCGAACGAGATTGCCCATCTACGGCCGACGGCTGATGCCATTGGGAAAGCGTATCGAATCGACGATGCCGAGGGGCGGTATATCGAGTTCGTCAAGAGGTCTCTCCCGAAGGAGCTGGACTTCCAGGGGATCAATGTGGTGGTGGATTGTGCCAATGGCGCAGCCTATAAAGTCGCGCCAACGGTGTTGCGCGAACTCGGGGCGAAGGTCGAAGTGATCGCCAATAAGCCGGACGGGATGAATATCAATGCCGGCTGTGGCGCGGTCCATCCCGAGCTGCTGCAGAAGGCGGTTCGCGAGCAGGGGGCCCATCTCGGAGTGGCGCTGGACGGGGACGCTGATCGAGCCATCTTCGTCTGCGAACGGGGATGCGCCGTGGACGGCGATCATATTATGGCGATGTTGGCGCTCGATCTTCATCGCCAGGGACGATTGGCAAGGCAGACAGTGGTGGGGACCGTCATGAGCAACTTCGGATTGGAGCTTGCCATGACAAAAGCGGGTATCGCCCTTGCGCGGACTGCCGTCGGTGACAGATATCTCCTCGAACGGATGTCGGCCGAGGGGTATAACTTTGGAGGGGAGCAGTCGGGTCATTTCATTTTCCTGGACCACAATACGACCGGGGATGGCTTGATTTCGGCATTGCAAGTCTTGTCGCTGATGAAGCGCACGGAGAAACCCTTGTCCGAGTTGGCCCAAGCTATGACGGCGGTGCCGCAGTTATTACTCAATGTGAATGTGACGAAGAAGCCGAACCTCGACACGGTTCCCGAACTGCAACGCGCGATCCATGAAAGTGAACAGCGACTCAACGGCAGCGGACGCGTGTTGGTGCGCTACTCCGGAACCGAACCGCTCTTGCGGGTGATGGTCGAGGGTGAGTGCGATGATACGATTCGCGAAGTGGCCAATCATCTTGTCGACGTCGTCAAGACTCATCTAGGTTAGGGTTGTCGCCCCCCATTGAGGGAAGCTCATGCTTCCATCCCTCACCGTTGCCTTCATTGCCGGGCTCCTCGTCGGATCACAGATTCCCTATTTTCCCTTGTCCGCTTCGCTCCTGCTCCTCCTCGCTGCGCTAGGCACCTTCGTCCTCGAACGACTCAATCGGTCCTCCGTCCGCCAGGCGACTTGGCTCTACGGAGCACTCTTAGTGGGAATCGTCTATTGGGCGGTGGCTGTCAACCTGGCTGCCCATGACCCGATGGTCGAGCACTCATCCAATACGGCGATCGAGGTGACCGGTCGTATCGTGGCACCCGTGCAACAGGCGCCAGATCGACTGGTCATGATCATCAGGTCGGATGATCCAATCGATGCGTCGGGAGTGACCAGACATGTTCGTCTGACCTGGCGCACACCAGAGCGAATCTTCTTCCAAGGCGATCGGGTCGGCTTTCGGGCGATGTTGCGCCGTCCGAGCGGGTCATTGAATCCTGGTGGATTCGACTATGCGGTCTTTCTTGAGCGGCAAGGAATTGATGCGATCGCCACGGTGACCGGACCCGAGGCGGTGCAGTTTCTTGAGTCTGGGCGTGCGCATGCCTGGTGGGCGATCTGGAATCAATTCGATCGGTGGAGAGGCAGTATCCGTCTCGCCGCACTGCAAACCCTTCCCCAGCCTGCGCTGGGGCTCTATGCGGGCATTATCATCGGTGATCGAGGGTATTTGGATCCGGATCTGCGTGATCAGTTCATGGTGACCGGAACGGTCCATCTCCTTTCTATTTCAGGGAGCCACTTGGGCCTCGTCGCGCTGCTCATCTTCGCGGTCGTCAGGTGGGCGATGATTCTGTTGCCTGCGGATTGGCTTCTTGCGCTGTCCCGGAGAATCACGCCGACTCGCATTGCCGCTGTCTGTACGCTCTTTCCTGTCGCAGGCTACGCCTGCCTGGCCGGGGCGGAACTGGCTACGATGCGGTCGTTGCTGATGGTGACTGTGGGTCTGAGTGCGATCTGGCTCGGGCAGGAGCGCCGTCTGTTCCATACCCTCTCTGCCGCCGCGGTGGGGATTTTGCTGCACGATCCTCGGGCGCTGTTCGATATCTCCTTTCAGCTCTCATTTTTGTCCGTAATCGCCATTGCCGGGTGGCTCTCCTGGCCATCCGCGGCTGAAATGGAGGAGCTGCCGAACGAGCCGTCGTTCCCGAGAACCTGCGCGCGATGGGGGAGAGACTCCGTGGTCATGAGCGGGGTGGTCACAGTGGTAACCCTTCCTCTTGTTGCGTACTATTTCAATCAATTGCCCTGGCTCGGTCTTTTCACCAATGTGGTGGCCGTTCCTGTGATGGGGATTCTGCTGGTTCCGATTGGGCTTGGTGCCGGAATCTGGCAGATCGTGGTTGGGGAAACCATGCTGCCTCTGGCTTCGTTGAATCAGTGGCTCCTCGAACACTTTGTGGCTGCGATCCGGCTGGTGTCGATGCTACCTGGAGGGGAATGGCATGTCGCCGGCCCTTCGGCTCTCACCATGTTGTTGTTTTATGGCTGTCTCGTATTACTGTGGCAGCGAGTGGGCAGCGCGGTGTTCCGGTTGGCAGCAGGGGCCGGAGTACTATTGGTATTGCTGTGGTGGGCTTGGTCCCCACGGATGTTCCTTGATGGGGATCACTTCCGAGTCACGTTCCTGGACGTGGGGCAAGGTGATAGCGCGGTCGTTGAGCTGCCTGATGGACAGGTGGTGTTGATCGATGGAGGGGCGACGTATGAGCGATTCGACATGGGCCGTGCAGTAGTGGCTCCGTTTCTCTGGAACCGAGGGATTCGCACCATCGACCAGGTGATTGGCACGCATCCTCAACTTGATCATGTCGGAGGCCTCGCCTGGGTGGTCCGACATTTTATCGTGAAGAACTACTGGGGGTCGGGAGGGACCCGGGAAGAACTGTTCTATCGACGACTGCAGCAGTCATTGACTTCTCAAGGACTACAAGAAGGGGTGGCAAGTGAAGGACAGGAGATCGTGTCATCCGGCCCCTGTCGGATGGTGGTCCTCAACCCACCAGCGGACGACCATCTTGATGTGTCGCTCCACGATAGCCATGTGGGTGGGCATGTGTTGAATAATCGTTCCGTGGTGACGCGTCTGACTTGTGGTAACCATACGATGCTCTTCGCTGCGGATGTCGAGCGAGATGGCCTGTCGCGGATGACGCGCTCACCATCTCACGGTCCGATCGAGGTCGTCAAGGTGCCTCATCACGGGGCGGTGAGTTCGTTGAATCGTGACTGGTTGGCATCGTTGCGTCCCCAGTATGCCGTATTTTCGGCAGGCCGCCATAATCCCTACAGACACCCGGCCGCTGCCGTTCTCGATGCGTATGGGTCGGAAGGCAGCATGGTGTTGCGAACCGACCGAGACGGCGGGGTGTGGTTTACCGGAGGAATCTCCGACGCGGCGCTTCACGTCCATCGAGCGAGAGAGTTGGTGTGGCAGCCGACGAACAGAGCTTCATGCCTGTGGGCCTGCGAACAGGCGAACTGGGCGCGGATTTGGAAACAATGGCGTGACCCTTATTGACCACCGTTTGGTGTTGACCTACGTCACAGGACCACTTGCAGGCTGTTCAAAAAGGCCGTCCAGCAAGGCCGCAGCAAGCGAAGAGGCGATGCGTACTCTCCGCTGTACGTTGAGCCTCTGAGCGCCGCGAGAACGAAGCTGGAGGACTTTTTCAACAGCCTGCTGGCGCTGATTCTCAGGTCAGTCCACGCGAATGAGAGAGTGCACATTTCACGTCTTGGCAAGGCGAAATTCGTCTATTTGTTTCACCAACAGTGAAGGTTCAATAGCATAAGACCTTAATTTTGTTCATCTTTCATCACTTGATAGCAAGGCATAGCATGTGCACTCATTCGTGCTGGCTTAGCATATGTGTTTCTAATTGTTAAGGAGCTAGGGTATGCCAAATCTCGTACGAATCGTGATTCAGTTACCAGTCAATCTCAAAACCCAGCTCGATAACCTGAAACAGCAGGGATACACGACCAGTGGCTTCATCAGGGCCATGTTGGAACGGGAGTTTGCCAAAATGGAGGAGAAGCCTGTGACACCCTTTCCAGTTGGGAAACGAGTGAATAGCCGGTAGCCGCTACTGCCCCCTTGCACTGCATCCCAGTTCCCGCTACAAGATTCCTCCATGGTTCCCACCGTTGAATGGAAAGACGGCGCAGTACGGCTGCTCGACCAAAGCCGGTTGCCGGAGTCCGTCGAATTTCTGGACTGCCGGGACTATCAGACCGTCGCCGACGCAATTCGCAGCCTCAAAGTCAGAGGAGCTCCGGCGATCGGTGTGACAGCGGCGATGGGGGTCGCACTTGGTGCCCAGACCGTCGTCGCATCCGACTACGAGGCCTTCGCCAAGGCGGTACTCGTGATCTGCGATCACCTCGCGGCGACCAGGCCGACGGCGGTCAATCTGTTTTGGGCCATCGAACGGATGAAACGCATGCTCGCCTCGCTACGCACGCAGCCAATTGTGTCCATCAAAGCCGCGCTGTTGAAGGAGTCACAAGTTATTCTCGATGAAGATATCGCGCTCTGTAAGGCGATGGGACAGCACGGAGCGGGACTCATTGCGAGCGGTCAAACGGTCCTGACCCATTGCAATGCCGGTGCCTTGGCGACAGCCGGCTATGGCACGGCATTGGGTGTCATTCGTGCGGCCTGGGAGCAGGGGAAGCAGATTCAGGTCATCGCAGACGAAACCAGGCCGGTTTTGCAAGGCGCGCGGCTCACGGTCTGGGAGTTGATGCAGGACAAGATTCCTGTGACGCTCATCACGGACAATATGGCCGGCGCACTCATGCGGCAGGGGAAAATTCACCTCTGTATCGTGGGGGCCGATCGGATTGCGGCAAACGGGGACGTGGCGAACAAGATTGGTACCTATTCAGTCGCAGTGCTGGCGAAAGCCCACGGGATTCCCTTCTACGTGGCCGCGCCCTATTCCACGATTGATTTGGAGACAAAAACAGGAGCGGACATTCCGATCGAACAACGGAATCCCCTAGAAGTCACCACCATTCACGGCAGCCATCCCGTCGCACCAGCCGGAGTTTCGGTCTACAATCCTGCGTTCGACGTGACGCCGGCGGAATTGATTGCAGGGATTATTACTGAGCGGGGTGTGTTTCGCCCGCAGGACCTGGCCGCACAATTCGCTTCCTAAGGCCGACGCTCCCTTGCAAGGCATGTAGCCCATCCTTATAATGTGCCCGTCATTTTTGCCAATTTTCTAGATTAGACTGGAGGAAGACTTCAAGCAATGAGTGAACGAACATTAGCCATCATCAAGCCTGATGCGGTGAAGAAGAACGCGATTGGGGATATTATTTCCCGCTATGACAAAGCCGGCCTGAAGCCGGTGGCCATTCGCATGATGCAGTTCTCCAAATCGACAGCGGAGGGGTTTTATGCCGTGCATAAGGCCCGTCCGTTTTTCGATAGTCTCTGCGCGTTCATGGTGTCCGGTCCGGTCGTGGTGCTGGTCCTGCAGGGTGACAACGCGATCAAGAAGAATCGGGAGCTGATGGGTGCGACGGATCCGGCCAAGGCGGAGGCGGGCACGATTCGCAAGGCCCATGGGACGAATATCGAATTTAACGCCGTGCATGGATCTGATTCGCCTGAGACCGCCAAGTTCGAGATCGGATATTTCTTTCCCGAAATGGATCTCGTCGGATAAGGAACGCCTGTCGGCAGGCGTGAACGGCTGTGCTCTTTTCCGTTCATCGTTGGCCGGATTTCGTGAGATGGATTTCGTGTGTGCTGCTCATGGTCCTTTCTGGATGCGCCAGTCTGGAGCCCCGGATCCCTCCTTCGACACCGCCTACCACATCGGGTGCCGATCCGGCACTGGATGCTCAGACGCGGCTCCTTGAGTCCGCCTATCGTGCCTTTGTGCAAGAGCACTATCCACTCGCGAGTGCGCTCCTCCAACGATTTGTTGATTCCAATCCCGATTCTCCCAGGCTGAGTGAAGCTCGTTGGTGGCTCGCACGATCGTATGAAGAGCGCGGGGACCTCCAGGCCGCGCTGTCTGCCTATCGTGCCTTGGTCGGGGAGGCACAACGATCTACCCCACTCGCCGACAGTTATGAGTATCACGCCCTCAATCGCCTAGACGCATTTCGTCGGATTCTCGGCCCATCGTCTCTCTTGGAACGGCGGCAGATTGCTCTCTGGCTGACGAGCGCGGACTGGCTCACGATTCCTGATGTCGGGCTATGGATTGCGCAACTCGCTGACGCAGGAGTGACATCGTTGATTGTCGAGGCGGGATCTCCTTCTCGTGAGACGACGCAGTCAGGCCCCATCGGGGTGTACTTTCAGACGTCGAAGGTCCCTGTCGTCGAGGATCGTTTTACGGTGATCGTGTCGGCAGCCCATGCCAAAGGGATGGCGGTGTTGGCGTCGCTCAATCTGCATGAACCTGGGTGGACGACGGTGAGTCCTGAGTGGGGCATCGCCATGGCCAATAGGACAGACCAGGTGTTCCAGCCGGTCGGTCATGTTGATGTGCTCCATCCTGAATATCAGCGTCTCGTCAGTGAGCGGTGGCACAGGATTTGTTGCGGACAGACATCGATGGGTTGGTGGTTGGGGCCAGGAGGGCCAAGGGATTTGCCGAGGAATGGAGCCCGACGTCGCGACGGATGTTCGAAGGGCCTTTTGGGCCTTCATCCGATAGCCAAGATCAGTCTGTCTCACCAGATGCATGGCGCTGGGTCGGGTGGAAGACGAGGGCCTATCTTGGGTTTGTGGCACGATTAGCCCAGCAGTTGCGACAGACACGGCAGGGATTTCTGGTTGCCGTGGTTGTTCATGAGCATGCGGTCTTCTTCGCCTGCGGATGCCTTGACGGAGTATGGAGAAGACGTGCTCGAGACGAAGCAGCGTGGGCTCCACCTGGTCGTCCCGCCAGGCTCAGGCATGCCCGAACGATCGGATGAGCAAGGGGCGAGGATGGAAACGGTGCGACCACGATTGGCGCCGACGGCTGGGGATGAACGGAAACTCTGGCTGGGCATGGCCCTGGGCGCGGCGGATTTATCATCTCAGGTGACGGCTGTGAGAGCCATACTCGCGACGAAAGTTGGGCAAGTCGGGCCACATCTGTTGCTGATGAACGGGCCAGCGATTCCTTGACAAAAGAGGCGCCGGACCACTACGATCCCGCGATAAAAATTTGCAGGTTAAGGCTGAGATTGAGTTACTATCGGCGTTCATGTGACCTTAATCTTAACTTTCCCTAACCGGCTGCCAAAAAAATTGTGGCAGGTGAGAACTTCACTGCCCCACACGTTTGGAGCAACAGGAAAACATCACGCAGGATGCTCAAAAAGGCCGACCAGCAAGGCCGCAGGCGAGTCGAAACCGGAGGCGTACCCTCAGGGGTACGTTGAGGATTTCGATGAGCCGAGAACGAAGTTGGCGGACTTTTTCAGCATCCTGCTAAAAGGGAGCGCGCATGATTCCCCAAGACCTCCATTACCATCAAGAGCATGAATGGGTGCGAGCGAGCGGCACGCAGGCTACTGTTGGCATCAGTCATTTTGCCCAAGATGCGTTGGGCGATATCGTCTTCATCGACATGCCGAAACTTGGTGCCGTTGTCAAGGCCGGGCAGCAGATCGGTGAGGTCGAATCGACCAAGACGACCTCCACGATCTACACGCCCGTGAGCGGCACCATTGCCAAGGTCAATGCCGACTTGAAAGACCACCCAGAAGTGGTGAACTCCGATCCCTATGGTAAAGGCTGGATGGTGGTAATTGATCTGTCGAACGTCGGCGAAGTCGATAAGCTGATGACCTCAGCACAGTATGAAGCATTTCTTGCCAGCCAGAAACATTGAATCATTTGTGCATTGAATCATTGAACCATTGTGTGATTGGATCATTGGTGAGTTCTCGCAATGAATCAATCGGCAATGAGCCGATGACTCAATGACTTCCCAGAAGCACATCGCCGTTCTCGGCGCTGGACCTGGTGGCTATGTCGCCGCGATCCGGGCAGCCCAGCTTGGCGCCCGTGTCACCGTCATTGAGTCCCACGCGCTTGGCGGCGTCTGCTTGAATTGGGGCTGCATTCCCAGTAAGGCCCTCCTGTCGGTCGTCGAACTCGGCGACAAGGTCAAAAAAGCCGAGGTCTTGGGGTTGCTCGTCCAAGGACCAGTCACGTACGATCTCGCTCGGATGGTCACCCGAAAGAATACGGTGGTGGCGACTCTCGTGAAGGGCATTGCCACACTCTTCAAGGCGTGGAATATCGAGCATGTACAGGGAACCGGATCACTGCGAGATCGGCAGACGATCACGGTGACCAGATCCGATGGTGCGCCGCGGGACGTTCAGGCTGACGCAATCGTGATTGCCACTGGGTCGTCCTGGCCGAACCTGCCGCAGTTTCCGATCGACGGACAGCAGCTGCTCACAAGCCAGCACCTCCTGGACCTCGATCGCATTCCTGCCAGTCTGCTGATCGTCGGCGCGGGAGTCGAAGGATGCGAGTTCGCGGCGCTCTATAGCGGTCTAGGGACGGAGGTCACGATTGTTGAATTGATGGCGCGTGTGCTTCCTTTGGAGGATGACGACATCTCATCGACAATGGAGCGGGAGTTGAAGAAACGCGGCGTGACGGTCCTGACCGGGACCACCGTCGAGAGACTGGAGCGGTCACCGACGACCATCACAGCGCATCTCAAAGATGGCACGCAGGTAGCGGCTGAGAAGCTACTGGTGTCCGTGGGGCGGGGATTGAATAGCGGAGGCATTGGACTGGACCAGGTGGGGGTGCAGACGGGACAGCGAGGGGAGATTCTTGTCAACGAGCGGATGGAAACCACTGTGCCAGGGATCTATGCGATCGGCGACGTGGTCGGCAAGGCCATGTTGGCGCACGTGGCTTCGGCGCAGGGCAAAGTCGCGGCCGAGAATATCATGGGGCATCAGGCGACGGTCCGCTACGACGTCATCCCTGCCGGAATTTTTACCCTGCCGGAGATCGGCCGTGTCGGCGTGACGGAACAGCAAGCCCGCGAACGAGTCCAGGCTGCCGGGCAGAATCCCGACCAGGCACTCACGGTGGGACGTTTTCGATATGCCGGGTTGGGGAAGGCGCAAGCGACCGGGGATACGACGGGGTTGTTCAAGGTCATTGCCGAGTCATCGAGCGGCAGAATTCTGGGCGTGCATATCGTCGGAGCCCACGCAGCCGACCTGGTGCATGAAGCGGCCTTGGCGATGCAAGTCGGCGCGACGGTGACACAAATGGCGGAGATGATCCATGCCCATCCGACGCTGGCCGAAGGCCTGATGGAAGCAGCTGAAGATGTCGCAGGGAAGGCGATTCACCAGGCGAGAAAGCGGACGCAATAATGTGGCAATCGCTCCTCCTCAAGCTCGGGATGTTCGCGGCGACTATGGGAGTCGTCTTCTGGATCGGGTGGACCCTGCCGACCTCATTCGATCGAGCGCACGATTTTGCCGCCGAATCGTTTGAGGGGCCGAAGGCTGAAATTGTTTCCGACAGTGGACGCGTAACCACGGTGAGTCCATCCCCTGTCGCCTTGTTGTCAGATCATCCGTCCGCTGCTGCTCCGAAACAATCTCACAAGGGCCTACTCGATCTGAATCGGGCGACGGACCAGGATTTTGACGCTCTGCCTGGAATCGGCCCCCGGTTGGCCGAACGGATCATGGAGTATCGGCAATCGGTGGGAGCCTTTCACTCTCTTGATGAATTGCGAGCTGTCAAAGGGATTGGGAAAAAGAAGTTTGAGCGGATTCGTCCATTGGTCACGGTGACGCCGGATGCCGGGCCATCAGGCAGAGGGAAGAAGGCGACATGAGCGAACTCTCCCGTCAACTCGAGTTGATTCTCCGCGGAGTCGTGGAGGTCATTCAACGGGCCGAACTCGAATCGAAGCTGACACGTTCCTTGAAAGAGAACCGGCCGTTACAGGTGAAAGCAGGCTTCGATCCGACCGCGCCGGATCTGCATCTGGGCCATACGGTCTTGATCCACAAACTCAAGCACTTTCAGGAACTCGGACATCAAGTCATCTTCTTGATCGGCGATTTCACCGGCATGATCGGCGATCCGACCGGCCAATCGGAAACGCGCGTCGCGCTCTCGAAACAAAAAGTATTAGAGAATGCCAAAACCTACGAGCGGCAGATCTTCAAAATTCTCGATCCTGCGAAGACCCTGGTGGAGTTCAACAGCCGGTGGATGAGTGCGATGACGGCGGAAGCGTTGATCCATCTGAGTGCGCATTACAGTGTCGCGCGGATGCTCGAACGGGACGATTTCCATAAGCGGTACCACGAACAGAAACCGATCAGTATCCATGAGTTCATGTATCCCCTTGTGCAGGGCTACGATTCCGTAGCGCTCAAGTCCGATATCGAACTGGGCGGCACCGATCAGAAGTTCAACCTCTTGGTCGGGCGCGACTTGCAACGGGGTTACGGCCAAGAGGCGCAGGTGGTCATCACGATGCCGTTGTTGGAAGGGACCGATGGCGTACGCAAGATGAGTAAAAGCTTCGGCAACTACATCGCGCTGGAAGACAATCCGAACGACATGTTCGGCAAGCTGATGTCGATCAGTGACGCGTTGATGCTCCGATACTACGAGTTGCTCACGACGGAGGATTTATCTGGAGTCAAGGCCGCTCATCCGATGGAGGCGAAGCAAGCGCTCGCGGCGTTGATCGTTGCTCGGTATCACGGGGCGGAAGCCGGTCAGCAGGCGAAGGCGGCCTTTCAGCAGAAATTTCAGGAGCGGGAATTTCCGAGCGAGCCGGATGTGCGCTTGACCTTGACCCTGGCCGATCTGCGCGAAGGGCAGACGATCAGTCTTGTCGATCTGGTGACCAAGACGGGGCTTGTGCCGAGTAAGAGCGAGGCCCGGCGTCTGATTATTCAGGGAGGCCTAGAGGTCGATGAGCAGAAACAGAGCGATGCGAATGCCCTGTTACCGATTGTGGCCGGGAGAGTCTATCGCCTGAGGGTCGGCCGACGAAAATTCGCGCTGGTTGAACTGCAGTCTTAGAAATGTCATTGGTCAGTAGTCAAGGGTGAAGTGCGCTTATGAGAGCTGCCGCCCTTTCTTCTGCCCGATTGCCCAATGACCATTGACGTTTGACTTGGCTCCTGGGCCAGCGTAGGATTCGACTCAGCGAGCGGGCGTAGCTCAGTGGTAGAGTCCTAGCTTCCCAAGCTAGTTGTCGTGGGTTCAAATCCCATCGCCCGCTCCAATACTTTCCGCTACTTGCATCTCCTTCCCCTCTAACTGCTCTTTCAGTGTTCAGGTTTCCGTCATGGTACCACTTGGAATGGACTCTGTTTTTGGGTTCGCCTTCCCATACGCTGCGACCATTTCCACCGCCGCATGCAGGTGCGACGGGGAGAGGTGGCTATAGCGTCTGACGAGGGTCGTGGTGCTGTGTCGAAGCAGGGGTCGCAATGGTGCCCTCGGTTTGCTCACTCATGGCAAGCCGTGAGGCGAACGTATGCCGGAGGGTATGCAAGCCCACGTCGTCCATGTGGAGGACAATTACCGCCGGCCGGAAGATCCGGGCATAAAAGTTTCGTTGATCGAGCGGGGAGGCGAGGGTGTCAGACGGATAGACAAACGGACTAGCGCCGTGCCGATTCATCTGCTGAATCTGCCGCGTGCGGAGACTGTCCTTCGCTTCGTCATTCAGCCGCACATACTGCACCTTGCCGGTTTTCGTCTCCGGCAGGGTGAGCAAGCCGCGCTCCAGATCCACGTCCGCCCATCGTAACCGGACCTGTTCGCCCAATCGGAGTCCCGTGAGAATGGCCAAGCGAGCCCACGGCCCATAGATCGGCCCCAGCTTGTCGAGCACGCGGGTCTCTTCGTCGGGGGAGAAAAACCGCGTCTTGCCGTTCTGGACCTTCACGAGCGGCACGCGGGCTAAGGGATTGCGGTCGAGCTGCCCGTCACGCACGGCATTGTTGAGCACATGCCGGAGAGATTTGAGGTAATGGAGCACCGTTTGCGGGGCGAGGTTCTGTGCGATCAGTGATCGCTGGGCGTCTTCGATCACGGCGGCATTCACATGGTTGAGGCGCAATCCCTTAAGGCGTTCTTTCCACCAAGCCATATAGTGCTTTTCCGCCGCCTGGTTCTTGACCGTCGTGGTTTCGGCATGGCGAGTCAAGACTTCCTCCACGAGGACATAGCCGACGTGGTGATACCGTTCAGGAAAGAAACGGCCTTGCTTCTGTTCCTGTTTCGCCTTCTCGTAAAAGTCTCGGGCTTCCGTTTTGTTCTTGAATGACCCGAATCGCCGCTTTTTTCCTTCGTGATAGAGCCGCACATACCACATCTTCTTGCCGGCTGTATCCGTGCGACTCAGTAAGCCCCGATCTTTTCTCCCTGGGCGCACCATAAATCACCGTCCTTTCTTAGTAGATTGAGTGAACTCCCGCTCCAGCAAGGCAGGAACTGACGGCCTATCCCGTAAGCACCATGGTCAATAACCCCCGCCACGATGCCCCACAATGTCTTGAGCCTGTCTCGATTTAGGGCTAGGCTACCGCCAGGAATGTTGAGGCCGTCTACGCGCCTGATATTTCGGCGCGCTCCACTATTCGTCAAGCGGTATCACCAAAGCCTGGAAGACGCAATTTCACGGGCGCTCCCCGGCCTACACGACCGATTGGGATGAACCACCTGTCGTGACGACCTGAGAGATCTGCGGCTATCATCACCACTCAACTTGACCGTCTTCACTGCGAGGATAACCCGAATCAATCTTCTCAAACAGCAGCTGCTCATTGCTGGACGAGGGGGTTCTTATGATTTTCAGAGCGGATTTCCATTCATTACCAACTCGTCGTACTCGAAGGAACTCGGTGAAAAACCCGTTTCGGGCACTAAAGAAAAGATTCCACCTAAGAGGGGCACTGCCGAGCTGAACGGTTTTGAGCATACTTGCCTGATTCGGCGCAATATTACTGATACTCAACTGAACTTCTTCCCTCAGCTTGTCGGAGTATGAATTGTTTTGCCGCGCCATGTTATCAAATGTCGCCATATCAAGAATTCTGACGGTGAGGTCGTACAGTGGATACTTGCCTCGATGGACGAGGGTGAGCATCGGCGAATTGTGGGTCGGATCGAAGAACGTTGGAACAATGTAAGCAAAACTATTACTACCAGTGATGGACGATGCAATCTGGTTCTTTAGCTCAGCGATCTCCTCACGTTTCGACATAGTCCAGCCGTCCATGAATAACTTCATGGACCGTTCTGTTTCCCCAGCGGTCCACCCGCCGTCGTTGGACACATCAGTGCTTGGAGCCTTGGGTGGTGTGCTGCAGGCACTGAGGATTAGACAGAGGGAAATGCCAAGCAGTTTGTTAGGCAGTGACACTCGCTCACCTTGCCGATTAGCTTGAGAAGGATAGCTATTTCGACAAACACAAGCATAGCACAGGCTGGGAGTATCGGCGGCGGCTGAACCTTGCCTGAAGCCCTTGCGCTGTCGTTCGCATCCCTCCTAGAATACGCCTCCCGGCGAGGCCCCTATGCCCTTCTCGATTCATCCTCTCCGCCACTTCCCCTGTGCAATGCTTCGTGAAGTACAACGCCATAAGTCAAAGGAGCATACCTGATGGAGAGGGAGCAGGAACAGGAGCCCGGGCCTAATCTCCTGGACATCTTCAGCATGATACCGCTGATACAGCATCATGCAGAGCGGTTTAGCAGTGCTCACCCGGAGCATGTTGGAAATGTTAATACATTCCTTCAGGAACTATTTCGCATTAAATCCGAACTTCAGTCAGCCGTGTATGCCCGGATGAGGATAAAAGATCAGGACGATCATTCATTGAGCGATTGAAACGATAATCTAGTCGTGCAGCATCTCTGCGAGTGCCTGCACCGTCAAGGGCGCGTTCCCCTCAGCTCGATTGTTGACCAGCACATAGGCGCGACGGCCTTGGCTGACGATTACAGATTAATGAGCTTCAGGTAATTACTTTTAACCAAACCAGGTCATTACCTAGTTACCACGCGGCCGATCCCTATGCATTATTGTGGGTACTCACGCGTACCTCACCCCAACCGGAGGCTCTACGCCATGATGCCCGTGGAAGAGGCTATTATTGACATGCTGCGGCAAAGGGGTCCCTGCTGTCCAGACGATGTCGTCGCGTACCTTCGCAATTTTAGTTGGGGAGAAATATTTGGTGCCGTTGATCGGCTGTCGAGGAATGGACGGGTGGTGTTGCTTCGCCAACTCGGGTACTCGACCTATCAGATCGCCCTCCGCTCGAAGTTTGCGTAATTCAGTTCAACCTCTAGCCAGAAGAGGGGGACGCGATGACAATGAATCAAGCGACTGCCTTACGCTTGAGGTGTAACATGCGTGCTGATCTCTCCACAGACTGTGCGCATCGGAATCTGGAATTGGAATGGAATGACCCCGGCCATTCGACGGGCCACTATACTTGCATTATCTGTGGGGAACCGGTTCTTCACAAACCCCAAGCATCCTCCCGCGACGCTCACCTGACCCCCGCCGGAAGCCCTCGCGCCTCGACCGAACCTTGGCTGCACCTCGCGACTTGCTGCGCCTTCTAACGGCTATGGCTTAATCGGTGTATCAGGTAATCACTTCTGACCAAACTAGGTCATGACCTAGTTCCCACGCAGCGCATTCGTCTCCATGATGAGGGTACACACGAGCGCATCACTTCAATAATGGAAGGGTGGGAAGTATTATGGAGAAGACGAAAGAGTCACTGTTTGTGTTATTCACAGTCCCTCTGCATCAGGTAGCACCCGGCGCGTGCTACATCGCCCTGGATGGATACCCAACCATATTGAGATCGAAAGCGGCTAGTTTCCAGAGCTTTGCTGACGCAAAGGCATTTGCCGAAGAGAACCGCATCGCGTTGAACGGTCTTACCTACATAGGCCTGGAAGGTTTTACAGATGATGTAGGACTGAAGGGTTCGGAGGCGTTCAATCATTCAGGGTCGGATAGGGGGGCACATCATGATAACGCTGAGTCAAGTGGCTGCGCGACAAGTGAAATGGAAACAGCGAGCATATCGAACACCATGTGAGCACTTGGTCTTGGAGTGGGAAGGGAATGAACAGGGTTATTTGACGGGCAACTATGTCTGCAATCTCTGCGGGGTATCTGTGGCCCAGTATCTGTGGCCCATCGTGGCCTAGCTGTCTAGCAGCTCCACAAGTCCCTGCACTGTCAATGGCGCATTTCCTTCTGACCGGTTATTGACCAGCACATAGGCGCGGTGGCCTTCGCTAACAGCCTGTCACACCAAGTGCACTGTCTCTCGTCGCATCTGCGGAAGCTCCTCCAGGATCTCGGTATACGGCTCGGCCCGCTTCTCCTGGGGCTTCACAGGACATTCGTGCACTGTACCAGTAGGCAATCGACTCCAGCTCTATCCTCCGAATAAACCTACGTTTGACTCAGCGATCTTCTCCCATCTCCAAAGTCTCCCTGCACTCACCTTCGATCTTTCCTTTCTCCATCGCTGATTTGCCTGGTTTTTTGCCAGACCGTCCTCCTCCTGCGACGGCACACACCTTGCTTAGTTACATCAGTAACGAGGTGAATGGTTCACCTCTTCGAGCTCTCCTCGGGTAGTCAGGTCAGTTGGACAATTCCACATAGACTCTTGCGCGTGAGAAGTTGGCTTCTCCGGGAAGGGTGTGCCTACGCGAGGAGACCACAATAGGAGTATCCGATGAACTGGGTAAAAGTCATTACTTGTGTTCTTGTGTTGTGGTCGAGTACTGCGTGGAGTGCCATGTTGACGTGGAATGCCAACAGTGAACCGGATTTGGCGGGATATCGGGTCTATCAATGCAGTCAGCTACCCTGCACGCGGACATCTGGCAGACCGTCTCTTCTCGTCACATTGGGAGAGCTGACCAGCTTCAATATCGGGACGCCGTCAGTG
Source organism: Nitrospirota bacterium (assembly GCA_963775905.1). Taxonomy (GTDB): domain Bacteria; phylum Nitrospirota; class Nitrospiria; order Nitrospirales; family Nitrospiraceae; genus Palsa-1315. The sequence goes on from CAVZKI010000011.1 coordinate 148,927, forward strand.
ACTCAGCACTACTTCATTACGGCCTATGATTCGACTAATAATGAGTCGGGCGCGAGTAATCTCGCGACCTTCATACCAGACGGGTCTTCACCACCACCCCCTCTGACAGCCCCGCCGACTCCAGCAGGTCTACGCATCGATTCTCTAAGCTAAGACCTGTCTGAGATTGAGTGTCGGGCGTCCTGAACAGAGGATGTGCTCTTTGCGTCCTGGCGCTTATAGACCTGGCCTTGCCAGCCTTCGTAGGTCCAGGTGGAGGTACCGAACCGGATCAACGGAGAGAGTGAGAGAGCCCATCGTGGGAAAATTGTACCGTCACTCCGGTGGCGTCTTCAAATGGTGGGGTGGGGTGAAATATAACCATTTCTCCGGGACGCTCGGCTGAGTCTTGCCGGTGGAGACCGAACCTAAATCAACACAATCATACATACCCGATTCTCTGGAGCAGCACATGAGCGCTTTGACCAAGCAACAGTCCCTCTCACGGACCAGAGTCACAGAGACCGATTGCATACCGCTATGCCTGACCGCCGTCGTTGTGGCTCTTCTTCTGATGGCCAGGCATCGACGCCGGCAGACACAGGAATCACCGCATCTCTGGCATGGCATCCGGTTCCCGACCCCTCAGTCCTTGCCTATTTCGTCCACTATGGCAGGCAATCACCGGGGCAACCGGGTAGCTGCGCATACGAAAGTTCCATGCACGTTACTTCCCCGTAATTCACGGTCACAAACCTTGAACCTAATACGCGCTACCACTTTACGGTCAGTGCCTATAACGGGCTAGAAAGCACCTGCTCAGCTGAAGTATCGACTGTCACGCCTACTGCTCCCGTCTAGACCGGCGACTAAGCCCTTCCCATGCCCCGCAATACTGAACATTACCCGCGTTATCGGGCGCGCCAGTATTGGCAAGGTTGTGGGCGCCCTCGACGGCGACACCATCGAAGTCCTGCACCACAACCGCGCTGCGCGTATCCGTCTTAGTGGTATCGACTGCCTCGAGAAAGGCCAAGCTTACGGCCAGCGAGCCAAGCAAGCTGCCTCAGGGCTGGTCTATGGTAAGGATGTCACGATCCTGACGCACGGCCTCGACAAGTACGGGCGCACCCTTGCTGATGTACTGCTGCCCAATGGTACCAACGTCAATCAGATACTCGTCCAAGACGGCTGGTGTTGGTGGTATCGGAAGTATGCGCCGGGGGATACCGTACTTGAAGGGTTGGAGAAGGAAGCGCGAGAGGGGCGGAAAGGGGTGTAGGCATCGTTCCACGCTTCAAGCACAAACCCCACAACCACGGGAGCCGCTCTGAACATTTCAACGGACTTCTTGACACCTTTGCTTTTTCAGGCTTCCATAAAGTTCATATTCCTAGCGTGATGGCGAGACAGGTTCAATGCGGATACACCTGAGAAGGAGAAGAGAAGTATGAGACGCTTATGTTCTGTGGTCGGATTGTCTGTTGTTGCAGTGGGGGTGCTCTGGCTGACGCTATTCAGTCGCCCTGTCCAGGCGGAAATGTATGTCGCGGGTCAAGTGGGTGTATCAATCCCGAACCGCTTCAGCAACCTTGAAGGTGTGGATGGTAACGCGGGCTTCACCGTCTCCGATCTCAGCCTTCAGAATTCGTTCATCTATGGAGGCAAGCTTGGATATTATTTTGACTCGATGAAATGGTTGGGGGTCGAGACTGAGGTCTTCAATTCTACTCCGCATATCAAGCAACAAACTGCGACTGTTAGTGCCGGGGGAGTCTCTGTCACTGGAACTTTAATCGGTCAATCTCTCCGTGTGCTCAACTGGGCTCCGGTGAACGTGGTGGTGCGCTATCAAATGGGGCAGTTTGAGCCCTATGCAGGAGTCGGAATGGGAGTATTTTTTGCGAATATAAAAGATGGTGGGTCCGGAGAGTCTTCCTCCAGCACCAACGTGGGCTTAAACACGCAACTCGGTCTGCGCTATTTGGTTACCAAGAACGTGTCGCTGTTTGGCGAATGGAAGTATAACCGTGCCAGCTTTAACTTCTCGTCATCAAACCCCACGCAAGAAACCGGAGGAGTTAAAGGAGACTACGGCGCCCACATTCTGGCCTTCGGCGTCGGCTACCACTTCTAACCAATAGTGAAATTCTATCCTTAGACCGACGTATATCGTGGACTGGCCGAGTGGCTGGCTCTTGCGTTCTTCCTGGGGCGGGCAATCCCCTTGCCCCAAATTTTGTATCCATCGCTAGGCGGGGAGTGCTCTAACCTGACCTCCCGCCTGCCAACCAAGGCCCCTCTCTCTTTTCTCCACAGCACAGCGGCGTCGATGAATGGTTGGCCATGTCTGTCGCCGTACCAAGCTAGAGGACTCCACTTGACGTGGTGCCCTGCCGGAACATGCCGGGGGGTCGTTTCCCTGGTCAGGAGGGGAGAAAAGTTTTTCCGCCCGAGTATTTTTCTTTCCGGTTTGTAGGTCACTGAATTCCGGTTCTTGTCACAGTTGCCTCTGTGTCTTGCTGTCGCGGCCTATATCTTGCCGTGACTGGAATCCTTTGATACTGTTGGCTTCCTGTTGCGTGCTGTGTCGCGGCGTATCCCGTAGCATATTTACCTAACCTGCTTCCCAAGCTAGTTGTCGTGGGTTCAAATCCCATCGCCCGCTCCAAACCAAGACGTGAAACGTGAGGCGTGAAACGTCACACGTAAGAGATGGAGGACTTGAGAGGCCTGCGCTTCCAAGTCCTTTTTTGTATCTCGGGGACGAACCTGGCGCCGTAGGAGGGTGGGGAGAAATTACGCTAAACAGCTTTTTGGACTTTGCCGCTACGCAAGCAGCGTGTGCAGACTCGAATGCGTTTCGGCTGACCGTCGATCAGTGCCCGAACTGGCTGGAGGTTGGGCTTGAAGATCCGCTTGGTCTTGTTATTAGCGTGACTGACGTTATGGCCAGATTGGCGACGTTTGCTACAGAGATCGCATGTATATGCCACGGGTACACTCCTTCATCTAGAGGATGCTGAAAAAGTCCGCCAGCGGCGTTCTCGCCGCGTTCAGAGGTCTCAACGTACCGAAGCGTACGCCTCATCTCTTCGCTTGCTGCGGCCTTGCTGGACGGCCTTTTTGAGCATCCTGCGTGGTGTATTCCTGTTTTCCCAGACGTGCGGAGAAGTGAAACTCCGGCGTGCCCACAGAGCTTTTCCGGATCCTGCTAGTCGAATCGATATAGGATTTCGAAGGTTGAAATGTACCATAGGGTCATTAGTCTTCACAAGCAGGTTTGATGGGTTAGGCTGGTGTAGCAGGGGAGCCTAAGGCCTGCGGAAGGGTGACTTACGATGACGGGAATCGATCTACTGGGGTTTGCGGCAGGGACGTGTTGATCATTCGGCTATGGGGGATGGACTAGCGGCGGTTAGTTCGGCTGGTTGGAGCAGATGCCTGCGATTCCTTGGGTGCGGGTGTGAGAGCAACAATAGCTGGTACGCTGATATCGAAACTCGCCTCGCCCCCATCGTCGTACCGGTCTTTCCCTACGCTATAGATCTTCTGTTGCGTCGGACTCCACAACATCGGCAAACCACTGAAGGGATCGTAGTAGGACGAGCCGACTTGAGCGAGTCGATTCGGCACGGTGGTCTGTGCGCTCGGGCGCCGCAAGACGACCTGTAGTGAGGCGAGTCGCAGCCTGGCATCGGTTTCCCTCAGTTGATAGTGGAAGGGATCCCAGTCCGGTTCGAAGGGGTTTGGGCTGACGAGGCTCTCCACGATGCCTTGGCCTGTGGTACCTGCAAGCTCGTGAAGCTTTGGCAAGCGGCTCTGTCCTGCTTCTGCCACATGGATCATTGCGTCGTAGTAGGTGGCGTACATTTCCCAGGTCTCTCGCGTCTGTAGTGGGATTCCAAGGAACGAGCGTCCGTGAGGATGTGCGATCTGGCGAAAGGCCTGTTCGGGAAGACGAGCAGTGCTCGCCAACCATTGTTTGTGTGTATTGAGGGACTCAGTCTGTTCCTCTGTGGTGAGTTCACTTGTGTGATCGCCATGGACGCCGAGTGTGAATTGATGTTGAAGCGGCCAGCGGAGCGAGGATTCTGCTGCAGTGAGTGGAGGGGCAATGTTGGGGGTCATCGCCAACACGGTCTTGTTGACGATGGGCTGCGACAACAAAGTCGAGAGCAGGCGGAGATCGTCGGTGATAAAGATTTGCGCCATGACTTTGGTGGCGATGGTCGTCGCGTCTCGAAGTACGCTCCGCCACATGCCAATATCCTTCTTCAGTCGCTGCATGCCCAAGGCTGTCTGGCGAGAAAATCCGTCAGCAATATAGAGCCGGTGTGCAACGAATATTTCCACAAAACGGGGCGTGCCTTGGTGTCCGAATCCCATATCCTCGAAAGGCATCGCGAGCCAGCGCTCGTACCGCGCCAATAAGGTGTGGTCGCGACCGGTCACAGTCTGAAGCTGTGCGTGCATATTCCGGAACTCACTCAACGGGTTCTCAGAGTTCCAGGAAGGAAGGATCTGTTCCATGGGGAGCTGAATCTGTAGTTCCGAGCGACCCGGCTTGTCATAATTGAATTCGCGAGCGCCTGGAGCGGCGGTGGTTTCCAGCCACATTTCATGGCCCACCTTGGCTGGATCGAGAGAAGCATCTGCAGCAAAGCCGAGGAGATAGTAGTAGCCATTCTCATAGGGGTTGGTGAGACGGTGCTGCGGCGGCTCTAGGAGTCGGGTGAATGTAGCGCTGGGAGGTTGTCCCTTTGAGGACCAGATGAGGCTCGATATCTGGAAGAAGGCCCAAAGGACGACGACGCTAATGATCAGGTGCTTCATGGATACGTAAGTAGACGTTGCATGCCGGGCCGGCGATTCATGTGAGCTCGTATCCTATTCGCGAGAGTCATCTACCTATAAAGGTGAGCAAAGCCTATGCCGGGAGGTGACCTGAAAAGCCTCGGTCTTTCGCTCTGTTTGCCGATGGGTATGAACGCGCACCTGTCAGAGCATGAGCAGGGGAGGGGCCGACGGACATTAATGAACTTGACAACCTTCTTCCCGGTCTCCTAGAGTGCCCTCCACATTGTGACTCCTGGGTAAGGGAAGAGGGTGCAAGTCCCTCGCGGTCCCGCCGCTGTAAATGGGGACGAAACCCGTGGAAGCCACTGTCTTTGAAGACGTTAAACGTTGATCCGTTAAGCGTTAAACGTGGAGTGAAATTCTTCACGAGTAACGAATAACGCTTCACGATTCAAGTCTTCGGATGGGAAGGCGCGGGGAGTAGGGTGAACCATGAGCCAGAAGACCTGCCGGGAGAGTTGACCGACGTTCCCTCGTGGCCTGGGGAATTGGCGAGGATGAGTTGCGGGTGCAATCCTCAGGGTCTGTCCAGGCCTTGAGGATTTTTTATTTGGGCACTCGGACTCGCCACGATAACTGTTGGGCATGGTGGCATGCTCATTGTGGTCTCTGCTGCCATGGCGTGGAGTGATGGTTCGGTTGCACTAGCCGACGAGGCGGACATGACACGTCGACAACAGGGCATTTTGACCGGCATGCCGTTTATGGCGAACATTACGCCACGGACCTTCGTGGACGCGTTAGGGAGAAAACTCTTTCTTGCGAAGGCACCCAGCCGAGTGGTGTCGATGGCGCCGAACGTTACGGAAATACTTTTTGCGCTCGGTCTGGAGGAGAAGGTCGTCGCGGTGACGCCATTCTGTGACTACCCTCCCGAAGCACAGAGCAAGACACACTTGGGAGGGACGAATCCGAGCATCGAGCAAATTCTTGCCCTCAAGCCAGACCTGGTCTTAGCCCCGCAGGACATTATCCAGCCGGATCTCTTCAGAATCTCGATCGCGTCAAAGTTCCCACCTTCGTGTTGCAAGCCGCGCAGCTTGGAGGATGTGCTCGCACAGATTCAAACAGTTGCACGGATATTCTGATCGGAGCAAGGCCGGGGACGAGTTGGCGGCAACAATTCGACAACGTATCGCGGTCGTCAAGGAGCGCACCAATCACTGGCCCATCCGCGTGTTCTCTATGTGTTGAATACAGACCCGCTACAAACGGTAGGGCCTGGGAGTTTTATTCATCAACTGATCGAAGCGGCGGGCGGTGCCAATATCGCCGCGGGCACGTCGAGGGCCTACCCACGGTTTGCGTTGGAGGAAGTGCTTGCCCGCGATCCGGAACTCATTGTATTTCCGGTCGGCACGGCGGAAGGTATTCCTGAGGAGGAACAACAGCAGTGGCGGCGGTGGTCGAGTCTGTCAGCCGTCAAACACAATCGCCTGGTCCTTGTGCCCAGTGTGCTGGTCGATCGACCGGGGCCACGGATCGTGGAAGGGCTCGAACTCCTTGCGAGGGCCATTCATCCCGAAGCGTTTACGGGAGAGTCCCAAAAAGAGAAGCCATGATCGTCCAGTCTTCGTCTCCATCTCAAGCCGCTCTGTCCGATCCACCACTGACGACTCCGCCCGATCCGATGCGGATCTGTGAAGGGTTGGCATCGTGGCAGGCCCTGCGTGCTCGTCGGTGGTATGCGGTGATGGGAGCCATGACACTACTGACATTGCATCGCGGCGCTCGTATTCTGTCTTCGGTTCGGGGCGCATGCGCTGACCATGGCGGAACTGTGGTCCGCGCTGACATTTGCGACGGCTGGGAGTGACGGACGTGGCTCGCGTCATCATCTGGGACATGCGGTTTCCGAGGATCATGATGGGTTGTTCGTGGGGGCGTCGTTGGCGATCACGGGAGCCGCATTGCAAGCCCTGGTCCGCAATCCGCTGGCGGATCCCTACGTCCTGGGCATCTCGAGCGGGGCCGCGCTGGGTGCGACGATTGGACTCGCCCTTGGGCTTTGGCGCGATAGTGGGCGGACTCGGGTTGCCGTTGTGTGCGTTCATCGGAGGCGGACTATCGATCATCCTTGTGTATGGGATTGCGGCCTCGCAAGGACAGTTACCGATGCATCAGCTGTTGCTTGCAGGGGTGATTATGAACGCCGTCTGTTCGGCACTCATGATGTTTGTGACATCGATCTTGAATCCGGCGTCGCTTTATCGTGTTGTCTTTGGTTGATGGGGACGCTGAGTGCTCCGAGTCATACGGTCGTTGATCGGGAGTTGGAGCCTGCTTGTTGATCGCCATGTGTCTTGCTCACCTCGGGAAAGCCAGGCCTTGAATTTACTTGCTGTGGGTGAGGAGGCGGCCCGCTCCCTTAGGGGTCGACTCGGATCGAGTACAGCGGACGGTGTTCCTGGTTTCGGCTGTCTTGACCGGGGCCGTCGTGTCGGTCTGCGGGATGATCGGATTCGTGGGCATGGTGGTGCCGCATCTCGTGCGGATCGTGTGTGGGGCGGATCACCGACTGCTGTTGCCGGTTTCCGCGTTGGGCAGGAGGAATCTTGTTGATGATGGCTGATACTGTTGCGCGTACGGTCGTGGCTCCGGCAGAAATTCCCGTCGGTGTCGATAACCGCGTTGATCGGCGGCCCTTTCTTTCTCTATCTCTTGGTCACTCGCAAATATCGATTTATCACATGAGCCACCTGTGCCGTCAGAAACGATGTCTGTTGATCATCCGGCGTTTGATGTGCGCCACCTCTCGTTTCAGTATGACGTCGGCGTGGGGCCATCACACGGGCGACCACTCAGGGTGGGTCATTAATGGAATGGAGTTTATCGTTCGTCAGGGAGAGATGTTAGGGGTGATCGGGCCGAACGGGTCTGGAAAGAGCTCGTTATTGAAGCTCTTGACGAAACTCGTTCAGACCTCAAGAGGGAAACATCCGGTTATTCGGGGTCGATCTTGGGGCATTGTCCCGTGAGTCAATTCCAGACAGGTGGCGTATATGCCACAGGATCTCACGTTCGACTTTCCGTTTTCCGTCGTTGACATGGTGTTGATGGGGCGGTTATCCCTATCGCCGTGGCGGACTGTGGAACATCGTGGGCTGGGAGCGGCGAGAAGATTTGGCTGTGGTGGAAGAGGCCATGGCCAGACAGATGTGACGCACCTGGCCAACCGGATGGTCGGGACGCTCTCAGCCGGGGAGCGACAACGAGTGCTTGCTCGCGCGAGCCCTAGCCCAGACAGCCTCGCGTGCTGATGCTGGATGAACCAACCGCGCATCTGGACTTTGAACCATCAGCTCGACGTGTGCCGCATTCTCCGGTAGTGCATGCGCAATTGCACATGACTGTGGTGCTTGTCTCACACGACATCAATCTGGCAAGCCAATACTGTGATCGTATTCTGGTCATGAAACAGGGGAGCTGGTGTGCATCGGTCCTCCACGGGAGGTGATTCATCCACAGGTCTTGACCGATGTCTACGGTTGTCAGGTGCTGGTCGACGCGCATCCGGATACGGGGTTGCCGCGAGTGTCTTTGCCCAGTCAAAATCGTCATCAGACTGGTGCGGTATCTGGGATGTTGTGATTGTCATCAGGAGTCTGTGGAAAAACTATTGTGCACAGTGGAAATTCAAGGGGCCGCACAAATAGGAGAACAGGAGAACATTGCGCAGGATGCTCAAAAAGGCCGTTCAGCAAGGCCGCAGCGAGCGAAGAGGCGAGGCGTACGCTTCGGTACGTTGAGCCTCTGAGCGATGCGAGAACGCTGCTGGCGGACTTTTTCAGCATCCTGCTATTGCGGGTGAGGTTTCGTACCCAAACCGCCCGTTGGTTCCAGGGGGTACTGTTAAACCAGGGAGAAAGGTCGTTCGAGTCAACGTACCGTTAGAGACGGGGAAGATGGTGCAAATCCATCACGGTGCCGCCACTGTAAGCGGGGAGTGACTCTGCACGAAAAGCCACTGTCGTGGGACGTTAATCGTTACTCGTGAACCGTTAATCGCAAGAGTAGATCTTCTCGATTAACGAATAACGATTCACGATTCACGTCTCCAGATGGGAAGGCGCAGGGAAGCGACGAGCCGCAAGTCAGGAGACCCATCCAACGGGCATTTCGACTGAACCCTTCGAGTCTAAGGGAGGTCTCTATGCGCGTACATCTTACGGGTTTTTCTGTTTGTGTTGTCCTGTAGCCTGCTTCGTTACTTCCACTATCCATGCCCAGTCAGAGGATGTGGTTGAGACGCGAGAAGTCGTCGTCTCCAGTACACGGCTCCCCGATGCTCCGGTTGACGCCAGAACGCTTCCGGCAAAAGTAACCGTCATCACGGCAGAGGAGATCCAAAAGAGCGGGGCAAAGACGGTACAAGAAGCCATACAATGGGCAACTGGCATCGTGATGTATGACGGTGTCGGCAATGCCTTTCAGCAAACGATCGACCTGCAGAGGATTCAACGGGCTACCGGTCCCGAATACCACGGTGTTCGTGGATGGTCAGCGGATGAACGAACCGGATTTCAATACCGTCAACTTCGACCTGATCCCGTATGAGACGATCGACCGGATCGAGATCATTCCTGGAGCCGCTGCGATTTATGGCAAAAATGCGATGGGAGGGGTCATCAATATCATCACGAAACGAGGCACGGATAAACATCAGGCAACGGGCGAGACCTTGTTCGGCAGCTTCCATCGGGAACGCTATACCCTCAATGCGAGCGGGCCGATCGGAAAACTCGATTACTACACCAACTTCAGTCGGGAGACCGAATCGGGTTATCGCGACGAATCGGCTGCGCGGATCTCACGGTTTTTTGGCAAGCTGGGGTATCGTCCGACCGAGCACACGGATGTCACCGTATCCTATACCTATGTCAAAGACCGACTTCAGCAGGCTGGGACGTTGCCCCTCAGCCAAGCCGCGATCGACCCCAAACGGAATTTTACGCCGGGCGACTTTTTCGATTCAGAAACGAACGTGCTGCGATTGAATGCCCGGCACGAATTGCCATTTGGATTCTCCATTAACGTCAACAGTTTTTACCGACGTCTTGCACAAGATCAATTCACCAGAGGGCAGAGCTCTCAAAGCAGCAATAACTTCACGACTGAATCTCGTGGAGGAGTCTTTCAACTCAATCATGAGGCCAGCCTGTTTGGCCGCCGTAATGCTCTTGTTCTGGGGAACGAATACACCAGAAACGACTTTGGTAATCAGTCAGTTGCCTCGTTCTTTTCGTTTCCTGGATCTTTCCCGTCTTTACGATCGACAGATGAAACGATTCTCGGGCTCTACGCGCAGGACACTCTGAATCTGACGTCACAACTGATCTTGACTGCCGGAGTTCGATACGATCGTAATGATATTGATTTCATCGACAATCTCGACAGTGATCAATAACGGCTCAAAAGACTTTCATCGGACAACCCCTCGTGCAGGACTGACCTATCTGGTCACGCCAGGTGCGAGCGTCTATTTCAATTATGGGCAAGGGTTTCGTGTGCCGACCTACAACGAGCTTTTTGGTTCAGGGCTTGGACCGTTTGGATCGGGAAATCCCAATCTTAGGCCTGTACGATCGGACAATTTTGAGGTAGGCGCCCGATCGCGTATTCAAACCTGGGGTGAAGCGAGCCTAGCTCTGTTCCGGGCCGATGTGCGAGATGAGATTTTTCTCGCGTGCGGAGACCCCACTCTCTGCCCTGGGACGACAAACCAGAATATTCCGGAGTCGAGGCGTCAGGGCATCGAGACGACCTTCAAGGCCAGATTCAACCAGTATTTCGATGGAGTGGTGAACTACACCTATACCCAAGCGACATTTCAGAGCGATCTGGTTCTGAATCCGTACTTTGTCGGCTTCAATCCATTTCTGGAGAACGTAAAGAAAGGGCGACAGTATCCCTCTCGTTCCGAAGAATCGGTTGAGCGTGACGGGGAATTATCATCCTGCATCTGGCTGGACTGTCTCGTTGACCGGACTCTATGTGAGTTCGCAGTTTTACCAGGGCGACGAAGAGAACGCGCAACCGCGCATTCCTGGCTACTTCACGCTCAATAGCCGTATTGCTTACGAACGACCTGTGCCTGGCGGGCATCTGAGCGGATTCCTGATGCTCAACAATATGCTGGATCAGCGCTACTATACGTCCGGAATTATGGCGCCAAATACATTGACGGGTGGGGGCGCAGTTGAGCGTTTTGTGATGCCGGCTCCGGGCATCGCAATCTATGGTGGTGTTGAGCTATCGATTTGAGGGATTGTAATCCAGATCACACATGGATTCAGGCAAAGCCATGGGACAAGCAAGAGCAGTAGCGATTCTCGGAACCGGCTCGGATGTCGGGAAGAGCCTCATTGTCGCCGGGATTTGCCGGCTCTTGTCTCGAAAAGGTGTACGGGTTGCGCCATTCAAAGCGCAGAACATGGCGCTGAATTCTTTCGTGACGCTCGATGGTGGGGAGATCGGCCGAGCGCAGGCGCTGCAGGCTCAGGCTTGCGGGATCGAGCCGACGGTGGATATGAATCCGATTCTGCTGAAGCCTGAGTCGGATTCACGATCTCAGGTGGTCGTGAGAGGGAAGGTCTACGAGGCGTTGGATGCGCTCGCATACTTTGAGCGGAAAGAGACGCTCTTCAACATTGTTCGAGACTGTTATGCGCGACTGGCCAGCGAGTATGAGTGTGTCGTGATCGAAGGGGCGGGGAGTGCTGCGGAGATCAATCTTCGCGATCGAGACATGGTGAACTGGCCTGTCGTCGAGTTAGCCGATGCGTCCGTTGTCTTGGTGGCGGATATCGATCGGGGTGGGGTCTTCGCGCAGATCATCGGGACGCTCGACTTGCTAGCGCCGCATGAACGCCAGCGAGTGCGCGGTGTGATCGTGAATAAGTTCCGCGGGGATCGTCGGCTGTTTGAGGATGGTGTCCGCATGCTTGAGGCGCGCACAGGTCTTCCGGTCCTGGGAGTCGTTCCTTTTCTTCGGGACCTTCGGCTCGATCAAGAGGATAGCCTCGATCTAGCTCGTTCCCGGTCGGTTCAGTTCAAACCTGATTTCACAAACGTAGCCGTGGTCCTGCTTCCTCGCATGAGCAACTTCACCGACTTCAATGCGCTGGCAGCTGAGAAGGATGTGGCGCTTCGGTTTGCCGCTTCGCCGGAGGATCTCCGAGGAGCTGACGTGGTGATTCTTCCTGGGAGCAAGAATACGCTCGAAGATCTCGACTATCTCGTGACCTCTGGATTCCCGGCTGCCCTGGAATCGCATGTGCAAAGAGGGGGTGAGCTGGTTGGAATCTGCGGGGGGTACCAGATGCTTGGGCAAGAGATCGCAGATCCCAAGGGATTGGAGCGGGGAGGAACCTCAATAGGCTTAGGCTTTCTCGATGTGACGACGGAGCTTGATGCGCCAAAGATCTGCCGGCAAGTTCGTGCCACGTCGCTGCTTCATGGCGTGGAACAGCACGCGCCAGTCCGTGGCTATGAAATCCACATGGGGCGCACCAGTCGTGGAACCGTCAACCCGTGTTTTCAAATCGAAGCATCTGAAATCTGGGAAGGCACCGTGAGGGGTGATGAAGGCGCTGCAAGTGAGAATGGTCGTGTCTGGGGCACCAGCATTCATGGTCTGTTCGATCAGGCAGGGTTCCGTCAGAGGCTGGTTGAACCGCGTACGTGGCCGGAAGGGACTACCGCCTATTTCGCATCGTGAGTCTGAACTCGTCACGACACAACTGCGCGCTGAACTGGATCGCTGGGCTGACCACCTAGAGCAGTATGTGAATATGGATGCGATCTATTCTGTATTTGAAGGTCAATGAAGAAGGGAGAAGCGCATGCGCATTACGAAGGTCTATACCAAAACCGGCGACAAGGGAAAAACCCGTTTGGCTGGTGGCCAGCAGGTCTGGAAGGACAGCTCGCGGGTGGAGGCCTATGGGGAAGTGGACGAACTGAACTCGATGATCGGGGTCGTCAGGGCGTTTAATGCGGAGTTCGGTCGGGATTCATCCGTCTGCTGATCGGTTAGAAGAGGAACTGCGTTGGATGCAGAATAAGCTGTTCGATGTTGGTGGGTTGCTGGCCACGGCGCCAGGGCAGACATTCAAGAATATGCCGACGGTTACAGCACGGGACGTGACCCGGCTGGAAAAACTCATGGATAATTGTCAGAAAGACCTGCCTCCTCTGAAGGAATTTATTCTCCCAGGGGGCGGGAAGATTTCCAGCTTGTTACACCAGGCCAGAACGATCTGCCGACGAGCTGAACGTCTGTGTGTGCGGTTGGGGAGGGAAGAGCCGCTCGATCCGGCGCTCGTGCGGTTCCTGAACCGTCTCAGCGATACATTGTTTGTCTTGGCCCGTTGGATGGCCAAGCAGCAGAGTGAGCCGGAGTTTTTGTGGGAACGGGACCCGAAGGGGGCGTGAAGCGCGAGACGTACGAGAAAGGCGCGACGTGGACAGATTGGACTCCCACCTCGTCTCGCCTGGCTATCCTGCAATGGTGTTTTCCTCTTGTCCAAGATGTGCAGGCTATCGACGTTCTACTGTCGGTGGGGTCGCTCCGGATCGGGGTTCGTCCGTGACAAGCACAGGTTTCTTTTCCACTTTATCGAAACGCTCGGTGATGCCGGGAATCTCTACTTGATCTTTCCCTCCCGCGTCCACTCGCTCAGTCACGAAGTGGAAGCTGGGTAGTACCACACTGATTGGCCATCACGCGCCAAACCGTCCATTCGTACATCAGCGCAGTTCTCCTCGTTGATAACATTGTAATACGATTTTGCGCCCGATCTCCAGGTTCCGAAACATAGCGGCGCCTGCTGGTGAATCTTAACTCCTGAGATGTTTTCTCAGGCGATCGTTATGCCGCCATCACTGAGGGTAGTCCTTCGATTCTCCAATGGTCAGCGGATATTGCAAAGTATCAGCTTAGTTGAAAATACATAACCTCTCGTCCAGGCTTAGCAGAGGGTTGGGTGTTGTCAAGGTACGGGGCGGCCCGCCAGGACAAGAAATCCCCTGTCACCGTGCGGGAAACGCGAATCGGCTCATGCGCACGATCGTGATAGACGGATTCGTCGTTGAAAGATGAACCTATTGGAAGAAGTCAAAATTCGGCTGCACTGCACAACTGTGTACAAACGCGAAGATGATGACCAAGTTTATGACTATCGATAGCGTTTTGTGAGTTGTTGTTGATTTAGCAGCATTTGTCTACCCGAAACGACTGGATCGGAAATCGGTCGTCCTTTCAAGTTCTTGTATCGGCACGTATGTTGCTGAGGTTCAGCGAACGCAGCGTGTGCCGTGGTGAGGATCACTCGTCCAGCCAAGACGCACAGGCCGATGACGATTTGGATATTTTGGCGATGTCGAAATTGGTGATTCGCTTGCTAATGGCGAATGACCGGCTACACTCAAGTTCGAGTAACGATATTTCAATCCGAGAGAAACAACTAGCGTCACCATGTGCCCCGACGCAGAGATGAATGGCTATGTGCAGACAGGTTCTCATGATGGTGGCGGTGGGGATGACGACAATCACGTTGGCGTGGAGTACGCCGGCGAGAGCCAAGAACGAGGCCGAAGTGGCGGAGCACCTAATCGAATTGGTGAAGATCGGCCGCGCGGTGGTATCGGAGCATCAAGCCACCATTAATGACGCTACGAAAGCCGAGAAGGGCTTTACGGCCGATTTCGTGGCCAATCAAGTCATGGAGCGGTTCAAGAAAAAGACCAAGATCGATCTCCGCATTCCCAATGTGGTTCCCCATGCCAACTTCTATCTCGCCTTGGTGGAAGCGGAAAGAGAAGTGGTCGACGAGGCGCAGCCGGTCATCAATAGACAGGGAGTCGGCTTCAAGGGCTTTCTTCATGCCGTGTTCACCCGCCGCGTCGGAGAACATTACTATAAGAAGACCGGTGTTCGTATGAAGCTGACCGGGATTAATTATCGGAACCCGAACAACAAGCCGGATTATTTCGAGGAGGAAGTGCTTCGGATGTTCAGCGATCCGCGCCATCCGAAGGGCCAGGGTTATGTTCGCAACACGATGGTCGACGGAAGACCGGTGCTGCGTATGGTCGACCCCGAATATGCAGCCGCCTCCTGCCTGAGCTGCCACGGTGTGCCTAAGGGAGAGCGGGACATCACAGGCATAAAGAAAGAAGGATGGAAGGAAGGAGATTTAGCCGGGGCGATCAGCCTGGTGCTTCCGTTGAATTAAGAAGAAGGGGCGGTTTCAATGACCACCTCCGCATTAGCACACATCGAACGATAAGGAGATGCCGAATGAGCAAGATCGTGATCGTGGATGATTCCTATGCCGACCTTCAGCTGATCGAAGGCTGTTTGAAAGGGGCGAACCATACGGTCGTATCCTTTCCGAGCAGCGACAAGCTGGAAGACAAGGTGGCCACCGAGAAGCCGGATTTGATCGTATTGGACGTGATTATGCCTGGTCGCAACGGCTTTCAGGCCTGCCGCGACCTCAAAAACGATGACCGCTGCAAGAACATTCCGATCATTCTCTGTACATCCAAGGGCAACGAGAGCGATAAATTCTGGGGGCAGCAGCAAGGGGCGAACGGCTATATCGTCAAGCCATTTAAGACTGAAGACCTGTTGGCCGTCGTCAAGAAGGTAATAGGCTAACGGGGATGGATTCCGCACAGCGTTCAACGGCTGCAGATCGTGCCCTGACTGTACAGGGGACCTCTTCGTCCGGATCCGGTCAGACCCAGGCGGCCGGATCCTCGACCATGCGTGCCGCGATCATCTCTCTGGGTGGAGAGCTCTTCACGATCGACCTGCTAAACGTGCGAGAAGTTTTTGTCGTCGAATCCATCACCCCGGTTCCCGGGATGCCCTCCGGCTTGGTGGGAGTCACGAATCTCCGCGGCACCGTGGTTCCGTTGCTGGACCTCAGACCGATGTTCAGCCTCAATGCCGTGGAGCCCTTGCGGTATGCCGTCGTGGTGCAACATGGAAATTGGCAGGTCGGTGTCCTCGTCGATACGGTTCCGGAAATTCGTACTATTGCCAAAGATCAATTTCTGCCGGCTCCAGCCGGCACGGGGGAGGGGGCGTTTCCCTTCGTGTCGACCGTCGTCAAGTTGGAGGATCGGCTCCGGGGCGTATTGGAAACGTCGGTGATGCTTTCATATCTCGAGGGGACGAGCTAACAAGGGGACAACAAGCAGAAATTTCACGCAATTCGAGGCACGATCAGAGAGAAGGAGGACGCGATGGCAAAGGTGGCAAAGACTGTAAGTACAGGAGTCAGGGGGGGGTTCGACGATCTCAAGACGAGGACAAAACTGATTTCGAGCTACGGTATCGTCAGCGCCATTATCTTCGTAGTGGCGACCTCCGGTGTGCTGACGCTTCGGCAGTTGAGCGTCATGTCACAAGCGGTGTACGTTGGCTATACGCTCCCGTTGGCGAACTTCGCTGAAATGGGTACTGAATTAACGCACCACCATCAGGTCTTGACCGGGATTGTCAGTGTCACGAACCACGATGATTTTGTGTCGGAAGTCGCGCGGTTGGCGTCGTTTCGCAAGAAGACGGATCAGGTTATCGCTGACTATGGAAGTAGAGTACTCCGCGTCTCTCGATCGGGCCGTGACGAGGCAAAGGACTTGGCGATTTTGAAGCCGGCCGTTCAGCAATACTTCCAGGCTGCGGATGGAGCCCTGAGTGCGCTGGACGATAGTTTCGGGAAGTCGCTGACCTCGGCACAAGCTGAGCACATGCGAAACCTCGGGATCTTGGCCTTGACGGTGAATTTGCAGCCGATATTCGAGAAGGTCATCGAACGCAGTCGTGAACAGGTATTGGACATGCAAGATGTGGCGAAGGATCTCAACGACGATGCGCACACTACCGGCTTCATCGGAATGGTGGTCCTCGCCCTAGGCGGACTCATCGCGGTGGTCCTCGGAATCGGCATCGCGTATTGGATTGTCAATTTCTTCTCGAAGAACCTGATCCATATCGCAGAGGTCTCCAAGTTGGCCGCCAGCGGCAACTATAAAGTCCGCGCCAAGATCGAGTCTAAGGACGAACTCGGACAGCTGGCCACATCGTTCAATGCCATGTTGGACTACATCACAACGGCCCTCGCGAAGGCGGAAAGTGAACGCGACGAGTTGCAAAAGCGGTTGATGGGCTTTCTGGTCTTGGTCTCGGACGTCGGTAAGGGAGACCTGACGAAGCGCGGAGAGGTGACGTCCGATATGTTCGGCAACCTCGCGGATGGGTTCAACCTCATGATTGCCCAGTTCGGACAGTTGCTCCAACAGGTTCGAGCTTCAGCCGAAAGCGTGAACAAGTCGGCTGGGGCCCTCCGACAGAGCGCAGGGCAGATGGCCGGTACCGCGAAGCAGCAAGCCGACGAATCGGTGAAGACGTTGAGCGCGGTCGAACAGTTAGCCTCTTCCATGCGTCAGGTCTCGGAAACCGCCGGTGCCTCGTCGGAGTCTGCCAAGCAAGTGTTGCAGGCGACGGAGCGTGGCCGTGTGGCCGTGCATGCAACCGTGCAGGACATGCAGGGCATCCGGTCCACGGTGCAACGGATGTCCAAGCAGGTCAAGGCGCTCGGCGACCGGTCGTTAGAAATTTCGCACATCGTGTCGACGATTCGAGACATCGCCAATCAGACCAACCTGCTCGCGCTGAACGCGGCCATCGAGGCGGCTGGCGCAGGCGAAGCCGGAGCCCGATTCGCCGTCGTCGCCGACCAGGTCAGAAAACTCGCCGAAAGCTCGACGCAAGCCACCAGGGAGATCACCGACCTCGTGAAGGTGATTCAGACAGAAACGCAGGACGCGGTCGTGGCCATGGAGCAGGAAACTCACGCGGTGGAAGCCGGATCGGCCTCCGCGCTCCGTACCGGTGAAGTGTTCAACGAAATTTCAGGGATCGCTCAGCGTTCGTCGGAGCTGGCAGAGACCATCGCCAATGCCGCGGTAGACCAAACTGCCTCGACGGATCAGGTGGGTCGCTCGATTAAGGACTTCGCCGGCGGTGCCGTGGCGACGCAAAAAGCGACGGACTCAGCGCGTGTGACCGTCGAAGACATGGCAAAACTCGCCGAAGGGCTGACGGTCTCCGTCGCCAAGTTCAAATTGGCCTAGCCAGGATTATTTATGAATAGCCTGGGCGTGAACATTTCAAGAACGTATTGACAACCTCGTTCTGAACCAGGGGATGAAAGGATGCAATTATGCTATCGCATATGAGCAGTATGAAGAAGATTCTGCCGGTCCTTCTCTGCCTTGCCTTGTTGGCAGGGGGGGCGGTCCTGTACGCGCCAGATGCAGCGGCGCAGGCACCGGCTCCAGAGGCGGCAGCCGCTCCCGCACCGCCGAAAATCGATACCGGCGATACGGCCTGGGTGTTGGTCTCGACAGCCTTGGTGTTGGCCATGACCGCGCCGGGCCTTGCGCTATTCTATGGAGGGATGGGGCGTTCCAAGAATGCATTGTCCACGTTCTTGCAGAGCTTCGTTATCCTCGCTCTGATTAGTGTCCAGTGGGTGCTGTGGGGCTACTCGCTCGCCTTTGGGCCGGACAAAGGGGGCATCATCGGTGGGCTCGAATGGTTCGGGCTCAACGGGGTTGGAATGGAGCCCAATCCCGATTATGCAGCCACGATACCGCACCAGGCCTTCATGCTCTTCCAGATGATGTTTGCGGTAATCACCCCGGCGCTGATCACCGGCGCATATGCCGAACGGATGAAGTTCAGCAGTTTTCTCTTGTTCACGCTCCTGTGGGCGACCTTCATCTACGATCCGCTCGCGCACTGGGTGTGGGGAGTCGGGGGATGGATCAGAAACCTCGGGGCGTTGGACTTCGCCGGCGGGACGGTCGTCCATATCAGTTCCGGCGTAGCGGGGCTGGCTTCCGCCATCATGGTAAAGCGGCGATTGGGACATGGCAAGGAGCATATGCCCCCGCACAATTTGCCCATGACCCTTATGGGTGCGTCCTTGCTCTGGTTCGGATGGTTCGGGTTCAACGCCGGCAGCGCCTTGGCCTCCGGGGCACTGGCAACCAGCACCTTTACCGCCACCAATACGGCGGCGGCGGCCGCGGCGCTGGCCTGGATGGTCGCGGAGTGGATCTATCGAGGCAAACCGTCGGCCTTGGGCGCGGCAAGCGGGGCGGTGGCGGGATTGGTGGCCATCACGCCTGCGTCGGGGTTCGTCGGCCCGATCTCGTCGATTTGGATCGGGATTGGAGCGGGTGTGTTGTGTTATACGGCGGTGATGTTGAAGCCCTTGTTTGGCTATGATGACGCCCTCGATGCGGTCGGCGTTCACGGAATTGGAGGCAGTTGGGGCGCACTGGCGACTGGTCTCTTCGCGTCGAAGGCGGTGAATTCGGCAGGGGCCGACGGGCTGTTCTTTGGTAATCCGGCACAGTTGGGCATCCAAGCGATGGCCGTACTGGTTACCATGGTCTTCGTGTTTGTAGGGACCTTAATCATTCTGGCTGATAGTCGATGCAATAATGGGTCTGCGTGTGAATGAAGAAGAAGAGCGATCAGGCTTGGATCTCAGTCAACACGATGAAAGGGCCTATTCGTAAGGCAGCGGTGATCGACCTTAGGCCCTGATAAGGGAGGGCTCATCAGAGGTCGTGAACGGGTGAGCCTAGGTCGGTTACAGAGAGTATCCTCTGGATGTTCCGGGTAAGATAAGGACAGGGATGAGTTCCGAACTTGACCGACAGGGCCTCGTTGATATTTTCGTTACCGAAGCGTCGGAAGCGCTGGACGTGCTTACGAAGGCATTCCATCCCTCCGATGAGATGGTGCCAACTCCAGCACAACTGCAAGAGCAGTACGTGTTGGCGCATAAGATCAGAGGGGCGTCAGGGCTCTACGGCTACGAGGGGTTGGCCCTGATGGGGGCGTTGCTTGAAGCGACCCTGGAAGAGGCGCCATCTATAGAGGATTCCCTCTGGCCGAAAGCCTTGGAGGTCTTACGTGGGATAGTGACCTCGTTCGAGTCTCAATTGAAAGTCGTCGCTGGTGGGGGCGCTGAAGACCCCTCGGTCAGTGCACGATGGGAAGGCGAAGTGGCCGGATTGTTCCCATCTAAGCCTATCGTGGTCCCATCTAAACCGATATTGCTTGCGCCGGACTATCTCGTGCCGCCTCTCGATGCCGAGGTCCTGTCGTATTTCGCCCCAGAGGCGGACGAGTATCTGCAAACCATGGAGACGCTGCTTCAGCGTCTGCGGCAGGACTCCAAGGATGGGGAAACCATCCATATGCTCTACCGTATGGCCCACACGCTCAAAGGATCTGCACACACGATCGGGTACAAGGTGATCGGCGACGTGGTCCATCCAGTCGAAGATTGTATGATTGCGATCCACGAGGGACGGATTTCCCTCTCGTCGGATGTACTCGGGGTCATCGGACGGGCCGTCGAAGTCATTCGGCTGCTGATGCGCCGAGACGACGGCAAGGTTGCCCAGCTACAGCATGATGTGCCGGAAGTCACTCAGGCACTGGCGCAGATCCGCAACGGAGAACAGATGACGGTAACGGCTCAGGCAGCGGTTCCGATCGCTCCGGTTATTCAGGTTGCGACGGCCGTCTTGGATCGTTCAGAGGAATCTGCCGGCCCCGAGGTGGAATCGTCTTCTACATCGAGTCCGCTGACGGATGAGTATCTGTTGCCGGTTCTCGATGCCGAAGTGTTGTCCTATTTTGCCCCGGAAGCACAGGAATACCTAGAGTCTCTTGAGGGCCAGCTACTTCGTCTCGATAAGGAACAGCACAACCCGGAAGTGATCAATCAACTCTTCCGGACGGCTCATACGCTCAAGGGGTCTGCCTATACCGTTGGATTCCAGTCGATCGGCGATCTGACGCACTATGTCGAAGATTTCATGGGGGCGGTGCGCGAGGGCCGCGTCAAGATTCTCCCTGGGCATACGGACGTGCTGTTGCGATCGGTCGATGTGGTACGCATGTTGATGCGGCGGGACCCCACGTCCCTCGACATGCTGCGCCAGCGATTTGCTGTCGCGATGCAAAGACTTAAACAGCTGGATCAGCCACTGGCGGCTCAGGTGGTGGAGTCGGGTTCAGCCGTTCATCTTGTCGAAGCGGCGGTGGACCAAGAACCACGCGATCAACAAGAAATCGAACCTGCCAAAGCGGCGGAAGGTAAAACGGCGGACGGTAAAGCCGCAGAAGACCGCGAAGTCATCCGCGTCAGCCGCGATCGGTTGGAACGATTGTTGAATCTGGTCGGTGAGCTCGTCATCGGTCGAGGACGGCTCGAGCAGCGGCTGCATATGCTGGAGCAACTCTCGCAACAAGTATTGGCCTATAAGGGCCGACTGGTCGAATCGGTCCATTCGTTTGCGGAGAAGCATACCTTTACCCTTCCGACCGCCTCCCCCGGTTCAGCGACCGCCCCGGCTCAAGGAGTCACCAGTCTCAGCGATTTCGGCAGCCTTGAATTCGACAAGTACGACGATTTTAATATTTTGGCTCGACGCATCAACGAGGTTACGGCGGATATTTCAGAGTCGATGACGCAATTGAGCGGGTCGATCCGCCGTTCACATGAAGACATGAGTCACCTGGCACAGCTGACCCTCGGTATGCGGGATGAAATCGCTCGGGCCCGCATGGTGCCGGTCGGCACCCCGTTCACCCGATTCCGCCGGGCCACGCGCGAGATGGCGCGTGCGACAGGGAAAGAAGTGACGTTGGTCACGTCCGGTGAACATACCGAAGTCGATACAGGCGTCGTGGAGCGGCTGGTCGATCCTTTGGTGCACCTCGTGCGCAACGCGGTCTATCACGGGATCGAGCCTGCGGCTGATCGCGTGTCGAAGGGGAAGCCGGCGACTGGTACGATTTATCTCCACGCGGCGCACCGTGGGAATGCGGTGTTGATCGAAGTGGAAGACGATGGGGCCGGGCTCGATGTCGAAAAGATCCGGGCCAAGGCGGTAGAGCGAGGACTGATCCGCCCGGAGGTGGCCCGTTCGATGCCTGAATCCGAAGTCATCAGGTTTATTTTCGTGCCGGGATTCTCGACGGCCGACCAGATCGACGATCAGGCGGGGCGAGGAGTCGGCATGGATGTGGTCAAGCGGGTCATTGAAAGCATGAACGGCCACATCGACGTCGAATCCATTCGAGGCGTGGGGACGAAGTTTACCTTGAGTCTCCCGCTTACATTATTGATTGCAACGGCTCTTATGGTGCGAGCAGGAAGTGAGCGCTACGGGATTCCTCTGCCGGCGGTGCGCGAAGTCACCATGTTGACTCACAGCGTGTATCAACGGATGGGCGAACGATCGATCTTGCATATCGGTGACGAGGCGATCGAAGTGCAGCCGCTCCAGCAGCTCCTCAATCGAAGCAGTGTGACGGTGGAAATCGGAAAACCGGTTGTCATCGTGCGAACGGCCGATGGGATGATCGGCCTGCTGGTCGATGAATTGCTCGGTCGTCAGGAAATCGTCATTAAGCCGTTGGGGTCGATTAAGTCGTTGGATCATTCCAGCTTCGGCGGCGCCACCATCGATCCGGAAGGGCGCGTGGTTCTTGTGTTGGACCCTGCTCGATTAATGGCGCGAGGGGCGCACGCCGCTGCGGTACCGGAGTTGCCTTCGGACGCGACGGCGTGGCGGACGCGCTGGTTCCATACGCCGAGGCTCCAGAGCCGAATGCATCGGAGCAGTCGCTTCTCTTGATCGACGACTCCTTGAGCATCCGAAAGTTCGTGGGCCGGATGTTGGAGTCAGCCGGGTATGAAGTCGATACGGCGGTGGATGGAGAAGACGGTCTCCGTAAGGCGTCTGCGCAAAACTATCGGCTGATCATCACCGATCTTGAGATGCCGAAGCTCAATGGCTATGAAGTGATCCAGGGATTGCGCAGCCGAGCGCAAACACAGCAGACACCGATCATCGTCATGACGACGCGAGCCGGTGACAAGCACCGACAAATGGCACTCAATATCGGAGCGAGCGCCTATATTACCAAGCCGGTAGATGAGCGGGCCTTGATCCAGGAAATTGAACGCTGGATCGGCAAAGAAGCCGCCGCGCGTAAATAAGATCCAATCGTTCGATCCTTGGAGTGGGCCCTGGTATCGGACAGTCGCACAAGAGGTATTCATTATGAGTTTACGAGGTCGTCACAATTCGACGAACATGCTCGTGGAGACGGCCAGTTTCTTGGTCATCCGCCTGGGGGATAGCTATATGGCCCTGCCTGCAGATGGGGTTCGAGGCGTTCTCACGCAAGCAGAAGCCGGGAACGAACAGGCTGTAACTGCGGCGGGGACCGTCTATCAACCGGTAGATATTGCCCAACGGCTTTCGGTGGCTGCCAACTTGTCCGGTCTCGAGATGAGGACAGTGTTGTACTCGACCGGCCGCTCCCACGGTGCGATTTGCGTTGAGCAGGTGGTGGGCTTGGCGGACGTAGAACGGAAGGACTGTCTTCCGTTGCCGCCACAGTTTCAACGCGATGAACGAAACTGGTTTGAGGGGATGATGCTGTATCAGGATCAGTTGGTGTTGATCCTGAATCCTTCGTGGGCGCTGGGAGAGTTGGCCGACGTAGTACCTGTGTCCGTCGGGCAGACGGAACAGATGGTTGCGGCGACCCCAGCAGAGGTCGGTGGATCATGCTGAGGGCAGCTCGTGGACAGCAGCACGCTCAGGCCACGAAACGGTCGTGGAATGTGGTGGTGTTTTCCGTTGGTGGAATGAAGCTGGCCGCACGGACTGAAGATGTGGGGGGGGTGTCGCCCTGGACTGAGAGCATTCCGGTGCCGAGTCGGACTCCATTCGTGCAAGCCATGCTGAAGCGGGACAACCATGTGATGCCGGTCTACGATTTGGCAGCCCGACTGAGTCGCACCGTGCAGGGAGATCCGTTGCTGTGCCTGGTGGCTCGCCAGCTCGACGGGCCGATGGCCATCTGCATCGACGCCGATGTGCCGTCTCTCGAGACTGTGGATGCGACGGCAATTCGCCCGAACGACAGAGGGGATATTGAAACGCTGGGCTCAGTCACGATTGGCGAAAACGATGTCGCTATTGTAGAGTTGCAGCGACTTGGCCGATCGAGACAGGATGCCGTCAGAAGTTCAGAGTACTGAGGAAAGGACTCTGCGATGCCGAAAGTGTTGGTTGCCGACGACAGTATTGCGGTCCGGAAAGTTGCCGAACGATTACTGACTGAGGCTGGATTTGGAGTCACTCTTGCTGCGAACGGCGAGGAGGCCTTGGCCTATTTGGCCAAAGAGACGCCTGACCTGGTCGTGTCCGACGTGATTATGCCGGATAAAAGCGGCTATGAGGTTTGCGCCTTTGTGCGCGCGCAGCGGGCGTTAGTGAACACGCCAGTGCTCTTGATCTCCGGCATTGTGAACGATGAGGTGACGAAGCAGGCTGAATCCTGTCACGCCGACGGGGTTTTGAAAAAGCCGTTCCAGGGCACGTCTCTCAAGGATCGCGTGCTCGAGCTGTTGGCCAAGCGGCAAGGCGCTGCCGCGCCTGCGGCGAAGAGTATTGAGAAACCGCTAGAGGAAGAACTTTTGCTCGAACGAGATCGAGCGACGCACAGTACACAGCAAGTGGCGCAACTCGAAGGACTGTTGGGTCGTGTCAAGGAACTCGAGTCGATGCTGGCAAGGGAACGTGAACAGACTGCCCAGCTGAAGAAGCAACTCGCAGAGGCTGACAGTGTTACCGCTCGGGTGCAGGAGCTGGAAGCGACTCTTCAGAAAGAACGGGAAGGCAGCGCCCAACAAGCAACGTGTCTAACCGAGCTGCAGAAGAACGCGAGTCGTGTCCAAGAGCTGGAGGCGACTCTTCAGAAAGAACGGGAAGGCAGCGCCCAACAAGCAACGCGTCTAACCGAGCTGCAGAAGAACGCGAGTCGTGTCCAAGAGCTGGAGGCGACTCTGCATGCCGAGCGTCAGGCAGCCACGCAACTGGTTCAAACGATGACCGCGATGGAAGAGTCGGTGACTCGGTCTCAGGACTTGGCGCAGCAACTTGCGAAAGAGCAGGAGCGTACGAGCGATTTGACTCGTCGTGTGGCCGAGAGCGAACAGGTTGCTGCACGAGTGCGCACGCTAGAACAAGCTCTCGCTGCCGAACAGGAAAAAGGCAAGGGTTTTGCCGCGCGTGTCTCCGAGGCTGAGAGAGCTTCGCAGAAAGCCCAGGAGTTTGAAACACTGCTTCAGACGGAACGAGAACGAAATAGTCTTCTGGCGAGGCACGTATCTGAAACTGAACAAGCGGCCGAGCAAGCCACCAAGCGGTTTGAAGAGATGGCGACAAAGCTTGGCGAGATTGCGGGATTGGCTTCTCAGCTGGGAAGCGGAAAACGACGGCCCTGATCCTGTACGATCCATTCTCGTGGACCGTCACTGTCCTGAGGGGCTGATGTCATGGCTGCGGACACCACAGACGATTTTCAGAAAGAACTGGTCGATATCTTCGTTCAGGAAGCGCATGAATGGCTCCAGAACATTCATGTCGCGCTTGATGAGCTACAACAGGGGCCGGCGCCGGAGCGGCATGCCAAGCTGATTGAGACGATTTCGGCCGGAGTGATGAATCTCGGCGGGACCGCTGCCACGATCAATCTTCCAGACGTCAAGGATGCCAGCTTCGCGACGATTCCCTTTGTCGAAGCCGTCCAGGACCCCCAGAAGGCGCTCTCTGCTCAGGACTTCATTTCGCTCTGTAAACAGCTGGGACAGATCCATACGGCGTTGACCCGTGCGACGGGCATCTCCTTTGAAGACGACAGGAGTGGAGCGGCGGCTGAGGCAGTTTACGCCACTCTCTCTCCCGGGGAGTTTCTGCAAGCGCTTCAGGAGCTACAAAAAAAGCAGACTTCAGGTATTGCGTCCGGGCGCAACCTTATCCGGAACCTGATCGAGCAGATGGAAGGACAGGTTCAGGCCGGTGTCGAACGTATCGATGCCACGGTCATTCACGGATATCTTGCGCGGATGTCCGAAGCGGAAGAGTCGTTTCTGAAGGCGATTGACGAGCGGGTACCCGAGATCGTTAAGAAGATGAGTGCCCTCAAGATGGACGGGGGTGAGGCCTCCTCACGCATGACGACCCTCGAAGCCTCTCTTCAAGACGTCGCACGTCTGCGCACAGAAGCGCAGCAGGTGAATGCGGGATCGGCCATGATGTTTTTCACAGGTCTGCACAGTCTGCTGACCGTGGTGGCGCAACGCCGAGTGCTTCTGGCTACCACACGGGTGGAATCGGTGAAGGCGCGGGTGCACGTGATGGGCGATGCCATCCGCCAGTGGGTGGAGCATGGACGGGCCCAACGTGCCGCGATCGATGATTTGCTCCCTGCCAACCACTCGTAATCAATATGCCGACACCCCGCACACAGGTTCGTCGAGAAATCGTGCCGATAGGCCAGACGAGGGACGCGAGGCTAGGGGACAGGCGCCAAAAAGAAGGGCGCCAGCCCCCACAGTGTCTCTTTGCCGGAGCGATCGGGCACGTCTCACAGGTCGATGACCGGCTTGTTCAGCGGGTCGGGCAAGTCATATGATGTATGGTCGAATGTTCCGTGAGGACAACCTCAAGCCATGAACGAATACAGCACGACAGACTGGTATCGCATTGCGCAGGAGCAATTGACGGGCGTGGCTCTTGCGGTGCAACGGCAAGACGGACTCGACTTGGAGGCCTTGTCTGCCCTGGCGACGGGGATGGCGGAGGCGCTCAAGGGAAGTGACCACTTGCTCGTTCAGGCTATGAGCGGTCCCGCAGGCCCTCCGCTGATTACGAATCTCGTGAATGTCGCGATTTTGGCGACAAAGGTCGGTGCCGGACTGGGATATCACGGAAAAGAGCTGGAACGGCTCACCTTCGCGGGGCTCCTGCACGACATTGGTCTCTTTGCCGTACCGCAGTCGCTGATCACCAAGTCGGGCCGGTTGACTCATGATGAACGTACGCTCATTGAACAACATCCCGAACTCGGCTATGAGGCGATTCGAAAGGCGGGTCCGAAATACGACTGGCTGGCACAAGTGGTGCGACAGGCGCATGAGCGGTGGAACGGGCAGGGGTATCCGAACAAGCTGAAGGGGCGGCAGATCAGCGAGTTTGCCCAAATCATCGGTGTGGTGGACGTCTTCGATGCCCTCGTGAGCCCGCGCGGGTATCGCCGCCGATTCTTTCCGCACGAAGCAGTGCGAGAATTGATGGTGGCGGAACGGACGGCGTTCCCTCGCGAGGTCGTCAAAGCCTTGGTCGAACAGCTGTCGGCCTATCCGCTGGGTACCTCGGTACGATTGACCACCGGCGAAGTCGGGTCTGTCATGCGCGTCAATATGCGCTATCCACTCCGTCCGGTCGTGTGGATCGAGGGCGATACGACCCGTGGCCAGGAGGGGCGGCAGCTCGATCTGAGCCTCACTCCGCTCGTGTCGATCATCGAAACACTGGAGCCTCCTGACGTCGCGCGCGTATCATTTCCAGCGGATGCGACGCATGGCAAGACATCCGGGATGGTCCCCTCGGCATCCGATCAATTTACGGCGCTCTTGGAAGGTTTGGATGCACTCACGAGTGCGATTCAAGGTGCCGTCGAGTCCAGGACTTCTGCGCCAGAAGGCGGGACTGCGTCGCTGTCGGACGAGCATCGATGCATAAGTCAGCCTCCCGCGCAGGATTTTGTGGATGCCAGTTTTGAAAAGGAAGTGATCGGGTTATTCGCCCTCGAAGCGCATCAATGGCTGGCTCAAATTCAGATGGCGGTGAAACAGCTCGCTGAAGGAGCCAACGGAACGGTGCGTCCGAAGCTCTACGGGATTCTCTTGCACGGCATTACTAATCTTGCCAAGTCTGCGTCGACGGTGCAGCTCCGGGCTATCGAGCAGATGGCCTCAAATCTGCTTCCGATTCTCCACGATGTGGGGCGCCAAGAACCACGTGCGATGACGGTGGCGCTCCAGTCGCTTCAGGAGGGGTTGGATCGGATCAGTCTGGCCGTGCGTCGCTTAGCAGGGGACCATGAGGACGAACATGCTGGAACTGATGACGTTCCTGTGGAAGCGGTGAGCGAATCCGTGCAGGCTCTTTCTGCCATCGTGACCGAGTTACCCGATGTTCCCCAGTTGCAGGCTCCGCTCACCGTGAGCTCCAACGTCCCGCTCATCCATGCCCTGCGGGACCTGCAGCAAGCTCGTGCCCGGTCGATGCAGCCGGCCCGCGATGTGTTGGAGGCGGTGATTCAGCGAGCCGAGCGGGAAGCCGATCATCTTGATGTCGCCGGCGTTGGGCGCATCCTAACTGAACTTGACCGACTCGACGAAGAGTTCCTTCAGGAAGTCCGTCGGCGGGTTCCGATCATCAGTTTGACTCTTGCGAATATACAAGCGAGCGGGGCGACGGATTTCGTCACGGCGTCTCAGCTCGATCCGATTCTCGAACAGGTCGAGGCCCTCTACGATCTGGCCGGCCATGTGCAGGCAACGATGATCACGATGTTTTTGCAAGGGCTGCGATCCTTTCTCATGGTTGCGGCCTATCGAAAAACGTCGACGTTGGCGCAGCGCCTGGGAACGGTCGAGATGAGAATTCATGCATTGATTCCGATGGCGGAACAGTGGGGCAATATCGGGCGCGTCGAACGATCGGCCATCAGTGATATCCTGCCGGCTTCTCAAGCGCGTGCCGGACAGGCCTAGCGCGACAGGCGCGATCCGAAGGCTGAAGGTCGGGGTTCGATGTTCCGAGAACTTCAGCCTTCCGACCACTCGCTCATCCCGCTTTTCTCGCTAGTCGCGCATCTCCTATGACTCTGCACACTTCTGTGCGCTCGACTCTAAAGAATCTTCCGAGTCGTGCGGAATCTGCGCTCTTCTCCCATACAAGTTTCTGCTGAAAAATTGCATCTCGGTGAAATTGCACGGATTGTGCTGCCTACCGATTAGGCAATCTGCGAGGCGCTGTGGTACGGCATGGTATTGGTCGCTCATCCACATGGTTATCCACAAATCATACACACCTTTTGTGGACACCGAAAGTGAAGGTGCCAATGTCCTGCCTCACTGTCGCCTTTTCCTTCGCGGAGCTTCAAGCGGATGACGGTTGAAGGTCTGTCAGAGAGAGACGTTTCGGTGCCGATGCCTGCCTTCGTACCATTAAGTAAGCAGATGGGTGCCTATGAGATGAAAATCAGGTATGCCGTCTACCGTTGCTCATGTGTCATCCACAACTTCTCATCCAGTCAAGGGGATTAAGCGTCCTGCTCAATCAGACCCGACGCAAACGCCTAATCGCCTTTCCTCGTCCATGTAACAAGCCGCGGAAGGATGGTATGATGCCACCGGCTTACTGCCTTTTCTTGGCGAGGACGAGAAGTCTGGCAGCAGAAATGGTCGGAGAACGCATCGATGCCGAAACTTGTGACGGTGTTGCGGCCGGAGAAGATTGATGAGCAAGCTCGCCACTATGTCCGGTCCCACATCCTCCTCCCTGCCGGGACGATCGGACTGGTCTGCATGGTCGGTGGGGTGGGGTCACTTGGCTATCAACTGCTGGTGAACCATACGTACAGCTGGGTGACGTTTCTCACCAGCTCAATCTTGATTGCGGTTGGAGCGGCGTGTGGGTTCGGGCAGGCACGTTATCACCGCTATCTCTTTACGGCCTTTCCCGAGGTGTATGCAGCACGGATGCGGACAGCTGTGGCACAACGCAACAGGAAGGCCAAGGCCGAGCCGGAGGTGCCGTCGATCGAACACCCTGGGCGTGCGTTTGTCACCGCGATCTCCATTGCCGGAGCAGGTCTGATCTTCGGCGCATCAGCCGTGGCCATTGTACGCGGCAACCTAGACCCGCTCCCGGCTGTGTTGGTGCCCTGGGCGGGATTCTACTGGGCCAAGTTGTTTTGTTGGCGTGGAGTTGTGGACTAGCACGAAAGACCGTGCCGCGTGACGCGCGAGAGATGCGCGAAAAGCGCTACAGGCTGAAGGGATTCAGGAATCTGTCGTCCGACCATTCACCATTGAACATTCATCATTCAAAATTCAACATTCTTCCTACCGCCTCGCCCCTTACCCCTTACCTTCACCCCTTACGTTTCTTTTTCTTGGCCTTCGTCTTGGAGGCTTGAGGAGCCGAGCGCGATGTTTCAAGCTGCTTCATCCGTTCTTCCAATGTGCGTACGGCATGCCGGAGTTCAGGAAGCCGTGGAATCACGGCTTGGGCCTTCACCCAGACTTCATGCGGCATCACGGGAGCTCCTGAGACGATCTGGTTGGGTTCGAGGCTGCGGTTGACACCTGCGCGAGCGGCAATCATGACCTGATCTCCGATGACGATGTGGTCTGACAGCCCTGCCTGTCCACCAATCATGACATGATGCCCCACGCGAGTACTGCCGGCGATCCCGACCTGTGCCACCAGGATTGAATGGGCACCGATCGTCACGTTATGGGCGATCTGGACCAGATTGTCGACCTTGGTGCCCTGCTTGATGACCGTTTGGCCGAGGGTGGCTCGGTCGACCGTGACATTCGCCCCGAGCTCAACGTCATCCTCGATCGTAACTCCGCCGAGCTGGGGAATTTTGTAATGCTGTCCCTGGTCCTGCACATAGCCGAATCCGTCGCTCCCGATCACCGTGCCACTGTGAATGATCACCCGCGCTCCGATCGTACAGCCTTCCCTGACGACGACGTTGGGATACAGCAGCGTATCGTCCCCGATCGTCGTATCGTTGCCGACAAAAACACCGGGATAGAGTGTCACTCTTGCGCCAATCGTGACCCGATCTCCCAGGGTGACTCCCGGCCAGATCGAAACATCGGAACCGACCTGAGTGTCAACGCCACGGACGATGGCCGCGGCAATACCACGGGGAGGGGAGACGGGGCAAAAGAAAGTCTGTGCGATCTGCGCAAAGGCCAGTGGGGGATTGGCGACTACGATGTGGGGATTGGCGATCTCAACAAGACGCCGGTGGGCGAGGAGTGCTCCGGCAGCGGTGGGCCCGCTCGTCTTGAGCATCCGATCCCCGGTGACGAAGGTCAGATCGTTCGGGCCTGCCTCTTCAAAGCCGGCTAAGCTCGTGACGGTGGCTTGTGGCGACCCCACAAGTTCTCCGCCGACTACGCCGTGGATCTGTGCCAATGAGATAGGAATGCGTGCCCGCATCGCCATATGGATTAGGATTTCTTCTTGCCCTTCGGCTTCGACGACTTCGCTGGTTTCCCCAACCTCTTTTCCACATAACTCACGACATGCCCGACGTTCGTCAGCCCCACCAGGTCTTGGTCGGGGATCTGTAGATCGAAGGCCTCCTCGATGCGATACAGCAGTTCGATCACCGCCATAGAGTCGAGACCTAAATCATCACGCAGATGCTGTGTGGTCAGTATCGTGGCCGGATCGCGTTTCAGGTACTCAGCCAAGGCTGTACGGATTTTCAACGATATGCTGGGATCGGTTGCCATCGGGTTATGCTCGCCGTCGTTAATCGTGAAAGGTGAAACGTAGAACTACCAGTCTCTAACTTCGAAACGTAAAACGTGAAACGATACGACTGCCGAGTGCGCTTGCTTCAGAAACCTCTATTTCAGGTCGCCTGTTTGAATACCACAGCGGCGTTGTTGCTGCCAAATCCGAAGGCATTCAGCAAGGCCACCTTCACACGACGCTCCTGCGCTGATCGAGAGAGTCCTGCCAGCGCACAAGCCGGATCTGGGTCATCATAGTTGGCGGTTGGATGAATCTGGCCCGTGTGAAGGGCCAGCACCGAGGCGATGCCCCCGATTGCACCAGCGGCGCCCAGCGTGTGGCCGATCAGCGACTTGGTGGCGCTGATGGTAATCTTGTCCGCGCGCGATTTAAAGAGTCGTCGAATCGCCCTGACTTCGACGGCGTCGCCGATGGTCGTCGACGTAGCGTGAGCATTGATGTAATCCACTTGTGCCGGGGTCACGCCGGCATCCCCAAGGGCAAGCCGCATCGTATGGGCCACCTCCAGGCCATCTTCACGAGGGATGACCATGTGATAGGCCTCGCTGGTGGCGGCGTAGCCCGCAATTTCGGCATACACTCTCGCCTTGCGTTTCTTGGCATGCGCGGCCGATTCCAGGATGAGCGTCCCGGCGCCTTCTCCCATGATGAAACCGTCTCGCAATCGATCGAAGGGCCGAGAGGCCTTCTCCGGGTGATCGTTGAATTTGGACGAGAGCGCACGCAGGGAACAAAATCCGGCGAAGACGAGCGGGGTAATGCTGGCGTCGGCTCCCACGGTAATCACGACATCGGCACGGCCCTCTCGGATACAGTGGAGCGCTTGTCCGAGTGCATGGGCGCTGGAGGAGCAGGCGGTCGAGATGGTCAGGTTGGGGCCCTTGGCGCCATAGGCCATCGCGATAATGCCGGAGGCCGAATTGAGGGTGATGACGGGAATAAAGTTGGGATGGACGCGATGAGGTTTCTGCTGCTGGTAGAGCTGCGTGATTTCACGCTCGCCCATCACCATCCCGCCCATGCCGGCTCCCACGATGACCCCGACGCGGTGGGGGTTCTCCTTCGCCATCTGGAGGCCCGAGTCGGCCAACGCTTCCTTCGCTGCCACGAGGGCAAACTGGGCGTAGCGGTCTACGCGTTCGCCATGGGCTGAGTCGACAAACCGTTCGACCGCGAAATCACGCACCTGGCCTGCGACCTTGGAGCGGTAGCCGTCCATGGGAAACGGGTCAAACGACGTAATTGCCGAGATGCCGGATTGGCCGGCGAGGGCGGCTTTCCAAAAATCACTGACCCCGATCCCAATGGGAGAGACGATACCCAACCCTGTGACGACGACACGCGAGCGCATCTTGCTGAAATCCTTTCGGTAACGTTCTGGTCTCTACTTACCGGAAGCGCCGGGATCAGTCAACCAGCGGCCACGCGAGGCGGGCACAAGGCTGAGTTGGTCTGGTTTAGTGGTTAATCTCCGGTCTGTTTGAGTTGAACAAGATTCGACCAGATCAGCCAATGAACAGACCGGTCTCGCGAACTTGTGCAGCATCTTGTTAGTAGCGTACTTTGAACATCAGATAGAGGCCATAACTCATGAAGAGAACGTTTGCCATCCAGCCGGCGATCAGAGGCGTCAAGGCCCCACCGCGGCCGAGTGCGATCGCGATGGAGTGTGTCGTCCAATAGCAGAAGCCGACGGCGAGCGCCTGCCCAATGCCCATCGCCATGCCGCCTCCTCTGGTGCCACTCCGGCGCAGACTCAGCGCAATGCCAACCAGGACCATGATCACGGTGACGAATGGGAACGCGATTCGGCTGTAATAGTCTACCGTAAGCCGTGCGGCCTGAGAGCCCTGCTGCTGCCGACGTCTGGTGTAGGCCCGGATATCATGGAACGTCATCAACTCGGAATCGCCGGCGAGCCAAATGGTGAAGTCATCGGGAATGAGAGGCAGCACGATGGCTTGGCGGTCGAATACGGTGGTTGACACGGTTCCATCGGGGGGAAATCGTCGGTGCCGCCCCTGGTACAGCGTCCACGTGGAGTCGCTATAGCGGCCTTCTTCTGCTTCAGTCATGTCGACCAGTTGGAAGTTGCGATCGAACTGAAAGAGACGCACGCCGCCCAAGAGTTCCCCGCCGACGGAGACGCTCGTGACATGCATGAGACGATCGGCGCCCACTCTCGTCCAGGGTTGCATAAGTTTCACGGCTGCGGCGGGGGGCTTTTTCTCGATGCGCGTGGCCCGAACCTCTTCGGACTTGCCCGCGGCCAGCGGGATGACGGTGGAACTGAAGAGCAAGAGCACGAGGGCGATCCCTGCAGCGAAGGCGATAAAGGGGGAGATAATCCAGAATAAACTGATGCCGCAACTGCGCATGGCCGTGATTTCGTGGCCCCTGGAGAGCAAGCCAAAAGTTAGCATTGTGGCCATCAGGATGGCCAACGGCGCGATTTGGAAGGAGATCGCGGGAGCCTTGAGAAGGAAATACGTCAAGAAGTCAAGCCAGTTGGCGTCGTGAGCGCAAGAAGCGGCGCACTTTTTCGAAGAAGTCGATGACGAGATAAATCGTCATCAGCCCGCTGAAGCACATCGTGAAGATTTTTCCGTACTCGCGAAGGAGATAGCGGAAGAGAATGGGCATGGGGTTACTGGCGACTCATGATGTAAAACCACACGACGGTGGTGAGAGAGAAAATGCCGTTCGGTACCCAGGCCCCGGCAAAGGGCGGCAGGTTTGCCGTCATGACCAGGAATTCGCAGGCGACGTTCAGCATGTAGTAGACGATGACGACTAACACGCCGACCGCAAATCCGCCGATTCGACCGGATCGTTTCGAGGCGATGCCGACCGGGACGCCTAAAAGGCAAAATACCAGCGAGGCGGTCGGAAAGGCCAGTTCTTTATAATACCCCATCAATTGTCGGAGCGCATACGGGTCGCGCCATTGGGATTGTGCGAGCTGGGCGATAATGGCGTCGTACGACGGAGGTTCCTCCGTGGCTGAGTAGCCGCTTTGGTTTAGCGAGAGTTTCAGATCGTAGCTGGCGAAGGACGCTTGCTCGTATTGATCGGCCTGATTCTTTCGGCTGTGAATGACTCCGTGCTGCAGGCGTAAGGCGACTTGATTGGTAGAGGGATCCATCAAGACCTCGTACTGTTGCGCCACGATGATGCGGGGATCATCTGCATTCCGCTCGTCGGACACAAAGATACCGGTCGTGGCCTGTTCGGGATTCCCATCCGGAACATAGATCATCATCTTGGGGATGGGCTCGTTAAATGTTCCCCGCTCCAGCGCCAGTACCAGCTGATCCCGAAGGAGATCCAGCGCCACTTTCTTCAGATTCGTGGAACCCCAGGGTTGCCCCCACTGCGCCAACCACAAGGTCAGCCCGAACACGAGCAAGGCAAAGAGCAGCACGGGGCGAGCCAATCGCATGAGGCTCAGGCCTGCAGTCTGCATCGCCACCAATTCTTTGTCGAAGGACAGCCGTCCGAAGGCGGTGATCGAGGCGATGATCCCGGCGATCGGGAGGGTCAACACGAGGAACGACGGCATCAGAGTGGCGAAGACTTGCAGGACCGCCACGATCCCGACGCCTTTGGAGACCAGTAGTTCCACTAAGCGCAGGAGTTCCCGCGTGAGCATCACAAAACATAGTGCCCCGAGGCTGACACTAAAAGGGGAAAGGAGTTCGGTGAAGATGTAGCGATCCAGCAGCGTTCGTAGAAACATTCGAAAAATCACGCTCCTAGCCCGATGCGACACTATAGGCGAGCGGGCGAGGCTTGTCTACCTCATGCCCGGCGAGCATGCGGCCAAAGAATGGCTTGACAAGATTTGAAACGCCGTGGTACATGCTGCGCGAATTGTAACCGAGATGGGTTTCGTGATCGATTTTGTCTCTCCAATGAACCCGTCATTCCAACCTGCTTTTCTTCCTGTCTTTTCTCCGCATCATGTATGTCGCCAACTGGGTTCCGAGGCCGGCCACGTAACTAGGCGTGGTCGTTGAGGAAAGGAGTGTTTTGTGAAAACAAAAGGTACGGTCAAATGGTTCAACGATCGCAAGGGATTTGGGTTCATTCGCCTTGAGAGCGGAGATGATGTCTTCGTACATTACTCCGCGCTGCAAGGAGAAGGATTCAAGACCTTGAAAGAGGGAGAAAACGTCGAGTTCGAGGTCGTGCAAGGCGCAAAGGGGCCTCAGGCTTCGAATGTCTTGAAGATGGCCGTCGCCGAGCCTTGACGTCTTCATTCTGCGGGATTGTGTCACAGGGAGGCCTGCCTTTCATGTCGGGGCAGGCCTTCGTATTTCTGCTGAGTATACCTCATCCAAATGCCCCATTTCGTTGACAATGCCCATGGACACTGTTAGCGTTTGAACGTTGTGGAGGTTTGACTTGGCGATCGACCGCAGTAGCGTATTGCGTAGCGCACAGCTCTTTGCGTCACGGGGCCAATTCGACGCTGCCATCAGTGAATGGAAGAAGCTCTCCGCCGAGTCGCCGGGCGATGGGAGTATCTTCAATTCAATCGGGGAGTTACACCTCAAACGCAATGCCACCAACGATGCCGTGGCGGCCTTTGTGCAGGCGGCCAATGCCTTCCGTGCCGAAGGTGCCACCCTCAAGGCAATCGCCACGTTCAAGAAGGTCTTGAAGCTTGATCCTTCACGGTACGATGTGTTCCAGCATCTGGGAGATCTCAATGCTGAACGCGGTCTGCTGAGTAGCGCGGTCCAAGATTATCTCACCCTCGGGAAACACTACCTCAAAGCGGGAAAAAGCAAAGCCGCGCTGGACATCTATAAGAAGATCGTCAGCCAGGATCCCTCGAATCTGGATGCCCAGCAGCGGGTGGCGGAATTGTGCCTGCAAGAAAACATGCAGGACGAAGCCACGAAAGTCTATTTGCAGTTAGGGCGGGAGCGGTCAGCACAGCAACGCTATGCTGAGGCTAAGGATGCGTATCAAGCCGTGTTGCGAATCGATCCTGCCAATAGTGAGGCCGCCCAGTTCATCGAACATTTCAAAAAGACCGGTGGGAATCCGAGCCGCACCGCCAAGACGGAAGCCGGCTCTGCAGGAGGCCCGTCCAAGAGTACCGAGCCGCTCAATCTGCTGTCGGAAGCCACTCGCCGCATCGAAGAAAAACAATTTGCCGGGGCTGAGGCCATTCTCAATCAATTGCTGACCAAAGAGCCCGGCAATCCTGAGGTCTGTCAATTGCTCGCCAAGTTGCATCTGCGACGCGGAGATATTCAGGTGGCGCTCGGCGAATATCGCTACCTTGCTGGGGCGGCCTTGCGGGCACAACATTATGAGCAGGCCGAAACGTTGATTACCGAATTTCTGGCCGTCGAACCACAACTCCGTTACCGATGCTCGAACTCTATGGAGAGCTATACGAAGAGAAGGGCGATGCCGCCAACGCGGTGACTCCAGTATGGGAAGGCGATTGAGCTGTTGCTGCAACATCCCGAACCCGGGATGCCGACTCTCCATGAGGAACTGTTCGAGAAGGTCACAGCTGGCGCCGGATAGCCCCGGTAAAAGGCTGCCGTTCTCCTGAAGGTCTCATGCGCTGACTGACCGCCGGCCGATCCGAGACTCTGTTGTCACCGCAGCTGCGATCCAGCGACGCCAGCAGAGGCGCCCGACATTTTCATGGACCGAAGCGGCGCCCGACGATCCCTGGAAAGTGACCTCCAAGATCACCTCGCTACAAGATAGGCATTTCTCACTCGCTGAGCCGAAACCTGCACCGGACCAATCGGCGCCGTCACAGTCTGCAGAACCAGAACCGGTTACGCCGGGCTAGCGGGTTTTCGTTGTCGAATGCCGAGCCGGACCAGCAATGGGGGCCGTCGTCGCAAGGGGCAGGCTCAGTTGCTCCCCTCTCGCCAGTCCTCTCGACGAGCGAGCAGTTCCAAGCCTATGTGGAGGCCGGCCAGCAGGCTGAGGCGGAAGAATGGCTCAGTCGCTTGGTAACAGCGCAGCCGGATCATGCAGAGGCGAGAGAACTGTTCGGCTCCCTGCTTGAGGCCAAGGGCGATACCGCCGGCGCAGCCTTGCAATATTCCCGCGCCCTCGAATTGCTCCTGGCGCATCCAAACGATGAGAATCCAACTCAACCGGCGAGTCTCTATGCGAAAGTCAAAGAACTAGCCCCGGCCAGCCCGTTGGTCGCCAAATGGGCCTCGACGTTTTCGCCGAAGCCGCAGGCGTCAGTTCCTGCCGCGGAGACGCCGGTTTCTGCTTCGCCCGGTAACGAGATTGATCCGGAGACCCACTACACGCTGGGAGTGGCCTACAAGAACATGGGGTTGCTGGACGAAGCGAAGGAAGAATTTTGCTTCTCGATGAAGAGCCACGACTTTTTCTCGGATTCCTGTCTCATGATCGCGGTCTGTTTGAAAGAAAAGGGAGAATGCCAGTCGGCGAGTGCACAACTCGAGCTGCTGCTGAAGGACCCGAAGTGCCAAGGAGCCAAGGCGCAAGCCATTCGCTATGAACTCGGCTTACTCTACGAAGCCCAAGAACAGTGGAGTCAGGCTGCCGCAATGTACGAATCGATTCCGACCTTCCACGACGTACCGCAACGACTTGAATCAGCTCGCGCACACAGGGCCACAGCTGAGCCGACCTCCGCGTTCCGCTACGGAAACTAAGCAGGATGCTGAAAAGTCCGCCAGCGGCGTTCTCGCCTCGAAAGCATCCTCAACGTAGCCCAGAGGCTACGCCTCCGGTGCTTTCCTCGGCTGCGGCCTTGCTGGACGAACTTTTTGAGCATCCTGCCGGGTATTCTCCCATTGCACTAGACGCGCAGACCATTCTACATCCACTGTGGCACAATCGTTTTCAGCATCCTGCTAGTGAAGCTGGTTTGGTGCGGGACGTCCGTCCAAGACGGCTTGAATATTCTCCAAACACACCAGTCCCATCTGAACCCTCGCGTGAAGTGTGGCGGAGCCCAGATGAGGGAGCAGCACCACCTGCTTCAGCTGAGTCAGCCCTGAGTGGAGGGCCGGTTCCTGTTCATAGACGTCGAGTCCCGCGCCGGCGATGATTCCTGTTTTGAGGGCGTCGACCAACGCTCCTTCATCGACGATCGAACCACGAGCGGTATTGATGACGAAGGCGGTGGGGCGCATCCAGGCCAATTCTCGCGCGCCGATCAGATGGTGGGTGGCTGTCGTGAGAGGCACATGGATCGACACGACATCGGCTTCCCCGAGGATATCTTGCAAGTGATCGGTGCTCCCACTCGCGGGGAAGAGATGAGGTGGCTTGTAGTTTGGCGTGTGTGATAGCGCACCGGCATGCGAAACCCTACGGCGCGATGGGCCACCGCTTGCCCGATCCGTCCCATACCGATAATCCCCAGTGTCTTGCCCGAGACTTCCGCTCCCAAGAGTTGTGTGGGACTCCACCCATTCCAACGACCGGATCGAACGAGGGCATCGCCTTCGACGACGCGGCGTGCTGTCGCCAGGAGCAAGGCCCAAGTCAGATCCGCGGTGGCATCAGTCAAGACGTCCGGAGTATTCGTGACGATCAGACCACGCGCTCGCGCGGCAGCAAGATCGATGTTGTTGTACCCGACGGCATAGTTTGCCAGAATTTTCAGCCGAGTGGCGAGACGGATCGTTTCTGCATCAATGAAATCGCCCAGGGTGACGATCGCGGCGTCGGCTTGGCAGAGTCCCTCACGAAGCACCGACGGAGCGGGCAACGCATCGTGAGGATCCTGCACCAGCTGGAACCGCTCCCGCACGATGGCCATGACGGGATCGGGGAGGAGGCGTGAGAGGTAGAGGGTGGGAGGTGTATCGGCCATGGGCACATGCTCCTATCTGCGAGTCATATATTAGCCGGTCGCGTACTGCGCAACAACCAGACTTGTGCTGGTCTCAAGAGTCCATCTAGAATGAGCGACCCATTCAACTATGACCGCACCAACTCTCATTCTGCCCGAACGTTCCCACACCATGGCCTCCGACCTCCGCACGGCGGTAGGCGCGGAGAAAGTAAAAGACGACTACTCGACTCTCACCGCCTACGCGGTTGATGCGAGCATCTACCGGATGGCGCCTCAGGCGGTCGTGCTCGTGGAGTCCGAGGAGGACATAGTCGCCACGGTGCGTTATGCCGTACAGCGAGGCATCCCGCTGACGCCGCGTGCTGCTGGGACGAATCTGACCGGCTCGGCGATCGGGTCCGGGATCATTCTGGACGTCTCGCGCCTGAATCGGGTTCTGGAGCTGAATCGAGAAGAGCGATGGGCTCGGGTGCAGCCGGGAATCGTACTGGCGGAACTCAACAAACAACTGGCGCGTGATGAGCTGCTCTTCGGGCCCGATCCCTCCAGCGGCGACATGTGCAAGCTCGGAGGGATGTTGGCGAACAACTCATCCGGCCCCCACACGCTGCGTTACGGCGCCGTCAAAGATAATGTGGCGGCCCTCCGTGTCTGCCTGCAGTCTGGTGAGTGGCTGGATGCCAAGGCCTATGGGCTCAGCGATCCGAACTGCGCCGGTCTGCTGAAGGCGCATAGGCCACTTCGTGAACTGCAGTTGCTGCTACAGGAAAATGCCACGCTGATCGCGCAGAGACGTCCGACTGTCAGCAAGAACAGTTGTGGCTACAACCTCTTCGGTCTCGCCGATGGGCTTGCACGAGGCTGCTTCGATCTTCCAAAACTTTTTGTCGGCAGCGAGGGCACGCTTGGTCTGTTCAGCGAAGCTACGATTAGACTGGTCGAGAAACCTCGCGCGACTCTCACGGCTCTGATCCATTTTCACCGATTGGAAGATGTGGGCGATGCGGTGCCGAAGCTACTGGAGTTGAGTCCGAGCGCGTTGGAAGTGATGGATGCCAACACGCTCAATTTGATCGGACGGGCGAAGCACGGCATCCCGGCAGAAGCGGCCGCTACCCTGTTGGTGGAGTTGGATGCTGACGGCGCAGGGCCCGATCTCCGCGCGCAGGCCGAGCGCATGACCGAGATCTGTCGCCGCTATCGCCTCACGTCCGATCCCGTGATCGCCTTCGATCCTGAGCAACGGGAGCAATTGTGGAAGGCCCGCAAGGCCCTTTATCCCACGCTCTATCGATTCGATCCCCGAAAGAAGCCTATTAACTTCGTCGACGACGTGGTTGTGCCGGCTGAACGGATCAGCGAACTCATCCGTTATCTGGAAGAGTTCTTCGCCGGGCAGCGTGTGCCAGTCGCGATTTTCGGTCATATCGGTAATGGGAACGCCCACATCATTCCCTTGCTCGACGTGAACGACCAAGACGATTTCCAAAAGATGGTGCAGGGCTATCATGAGATTCACCAAACGGTCTTGAGTCGATTCGGTGGCTCGATCTGTGGTGAGCACGGGGACGGCCGGGTGCGTGCCGGATACGTGCGGACGATGTTCGGTCCGGAGTTGTATGACCTGTTTGTGCGCGTGAAGCAGAGCTTCGATCCCTCCGGGGTGCTCAACCCCGGCATCAAGATCAGCGACCGGCCCTTCACCGACCATATCGATTATGTGCGATTGTCAAAACCCTGCGCGACATGCGCCAAGTGCAACGCCGTCTGCCCGGTCTACGATGTCTTTCAATCGGAAGACATGAGTTCGCGGGGTTGGTTCGAGATCGTCACCGATAAGGATTATAGCTATCTCAATTCGAAGCGAGTCGTGGAGGCCTGTCTCAATTGTAAATCCTGCCGTACGGCCTGTCCGGCCGGCGTCGATGTGTCTCAGCTCATTCTGGATCGGCGCGCCGAGCATCCGAATGAAATGGCCGGTGTCATCTTTCGTTTCCATGCACAAACAGCGCTATTTGAACGATTCTTAAAGTTTATCGCGAGGTATCAGCCGATATGGGATCGGCCTCTGATGCGGCGTCTGCTCGATCATCTGACGAAGCCGTTTTTGCGTCGTCTAGCCGAGACAGCAAGATTGTCGCCTCAGCTTGTGCTACCTCGACTCGCCCAGCGACATCTCCGTGACCGCTATCCCGAACTGATTCTCCAGGCTGGGCAAGCTTCTCGCTCCCCGGTAGCCTATTTCCATGGCTGCGCGGCCAACTACTTCGACGATGGGGTAGGGGATGCCGTGATTGCCGTGTTGCGAAAGCATGGGGTCGAGCCGGATCTGCCGACACAACGCTGTTCCGGGACGCCGATCGAAACCTACGGGCATCGCGCGTTGGCCAAAGAAGGGGCGCGGGTCAATCTCGCGTCCATGGGAAGGTACGACAAGGTGGTGACCGGATGTGCTTCCTGCACCCTCATGCTGAAGGACTACCCCACCTTGTTTGCCGGTGAGCCGGAGCAAGCGGCGGCCCAAGCCTTGGCCAAACGGGTCACACATATTTCGGAGTTCGTGTCACAATCGCCAGTGAAACCGGCCATGGCCAGTTCGCAGGCCACGAAGTGCAGGGTGGCCTATCATTCCTCCTGCCATCTGCGAGCCGCGGGAGTGACCAAGGAGCCTCGTGCGATTCTGGCAGGCTTGCCAGGCGTCGAGTATGTCGAAATGCCGGACGCCGATCGCTGCGCAGGCGGAGCCGGGACCTATCTCGTGAAGGATTTCGAAACGTCGCAGCACATTGTCGAGCGCAAGCGGCGGGCCGTCGAACAGAGCGGCGCCGCGGTTGTGGCCACGAGTTGCCCTGCCTGTATGATTCAACTGCGCACGGGATTGCAGGGCGCAGCGGAGGTCAAACACGTTGCCCAGCTCATTCAAGACGCCTACGATGCCGCAGACCGGTCCTAGGTCTGTCTGGTCTATCTGGTTTGTTTTGTTTATTTGGTTGATTTGGTTCATCTGGTTAGCCTCGTTCAACCAAAAAACTAGACAAACCATATAAACCAAATAACGAGGAAGCTATGGTCACAGTGCTGGTCTTTGGATTGACGCTTCGCGATGCGCTCGGAGAAACAGAATTTGAATTTGAGGTTTCGGAGCCGACCACGGTCAGGAAACTCATGGAGTCGAATCAGGATCGCATGGGCCCGTTGGTGCAGTTCCTGACGAATCGAGAAGTCATGATTGCGGTGAACAAGAAAGTGAGCGCCGAGGATACGGTGGTCAAGGACGGCGATATCGTGAAGTTATCCCACCAGTCGAGGGTGTCGTATGACGGGACGAGAGACATTCCCATCTAGCAGGTTGCTGAAACAGTCCGCCAGCAGCGTTCTCGCATCGTTCAGACCCTCAACGTACCCCAGAGGGTACGCCTCGGGCCTTCACTCGCTGCGGCCTTGCTGGACAGACTGTTTGAGCAGCCTACGGAAATGTTTTTCTGAGGTGCCACACGCGCGGACCATCGAAGTTCAGGGGTTGAAGTTCCGAAAACCTCGGCCTTCAGCCTTCGAACCCTCGCGTTTCGCGCAGCTTAGCGAGTCCGGCGTTTGGCTTTGGCAGTCGGCGGGGCCGTGAGCGGATCGTCGGGCCAGGAGTGTTTGGGATAGCGGCCACGGAGTTCTTTCTTCACTTCAAGATAAGCCGACTTCCAGAAGCTGGACAGATCCTTCGTAACCTGGACGGGCCGGCGTGCTGGCGACAGTAGATATAGCATGACCGGAATCTTCCCGTCGACAAGACGGGGCGTGTCCTTGCAGCCGAACATTTCTTGCAACCGCACAGCCAGGATGGGCAGATCAGGCGTCTCGTATTCCACGCGAACATTCGATCCGCTCGGGACTGTCAGATGGGTGGGGGCCCAACGTTCAAGTTGGCGCGACTGTTCCCAGGAGAGGAGCGCGTGCAACGGTTGGGTGAGATCGAGTCGTGTGACGCGATCGAGCGTCGTCAGCCCGGATAGATAGGGACCAAGCCAGTCGTCGAGTGTCCGCAGCAGCGCCTCGTCCGACAGATCGGGCCATTGTGACTCTTGTCCTTCGACCCGGCGTAGAAATGCCACTCGCGCCCGCCACTGTCGAAGCTCCGGAGTCCAGGCCAGCCGGGCGAGTCCCGCCCGACGAATGCCCTCTAACAATGCAGACGAAATCATCGTAGGATCCGGCTTCGAAAGCCCCTGCACAGACAGGACAAGCGAACCCAATCGGCGTTGCCTCGTCGCACGAACAATCTGTGCCGTGTCATCCCACAAAACCTCATCCACTACTTGAATCTGATCTGTATACAGGGTCTCAAGCTCGCGGAGCGTTAACGGTGCGGCCAGATCGATCCTGGCCCATTGCGTGCCGCCATCCAGATCGGCAATGACCAGATAGTCTTCTGAGCCGAGCGGATCTGGG
The DNA here is from genome assembly GCA_963775905.1 of Nitrospirota bacterium. Lineage (GTDB taxonomy): Bacteria > Nitrospirota > Nitrospiria > Nitrospirales > Nitrospiraceae > Palsa-1315. The sequence goes on from CAVZKI010000011.1 coordinate 192,584, forward strand.
TTGGCGAAGAGGGCGCCACGGCCATTGGCCATGAGATAGCGTGCCTCGTTTCCACTTTGGCGTTGGGCGATGCGGTCCGGATAGGCGAGTGCGAGCAATAGTCCGACCTCATCGAGGCTCTCTTGCCGATCCGAACGAGCAGATCGCGGAAGTTGTCGTTGCCACAGGTCAGCGGTGCGTGTCACTCGCTGGCAGGCGGCGCGGTCGACGGTCACACCGGCCGCGCGATCATGCTGTCCACGGAGAACGTCCAAGCGGAGTCGCAGATCGGCGTTGCGCCAGCCGGAGGGGCCTCGCAGAATATCACGCTCGCTGAGCAGGGCGGCCAGCTCACAGGCAAGATTGCCGAGATGCAACGGGACAGCCTTGAGCAGCATGTGTGCGAGACGTGGATGCAGCGGCAGGTCGGCCATCTGTTTTCCATGAGTGGTGATCTGTCCTTCTGGATTGAGTGCGTTGAGGCCGATGAGCAACTCTTTCGCTTGAGCCACCGCTCCCGGCGGTGGGGGAGTGAGCCAGGACAGCTCGGCTGGATTGGCCGTTCCCCAGAGGGCCAATTCGAGCAACAGCGGCGCCAGATCGGCGTCGAGCATTTCCGGCGGGCGACGCGGGGCGAGCGATTGATGCTCCGCAGCGGTCCAGAGGCGAGCGCAGACGCCCGATTCGAGACGACCGGCCCGACCACGACGTTGCTCGGCAGAATCCTGGGTGACACGGATGGTTTCCAGTCTCGTGAGTCCCGAGCGCGGATCGAAGCGAGGCACGCGCAACAAGCCGGCATCGATCACGACGCGTACCCCGTCGATCGTCAAGCTGGTCTCGGCAATCGAGGTGGCCAGCACGATCTTTCTCGTGCCAGGTTGAGCGGGAGCGATCGCGCGATCCTGCGCTTCTTGTGGCAGGTCCCCATGGAGCGGAGCGATGAGGATATTCGAGCCCAGATTCAGCTCGAGAAGTTTCCGTTCGACACGCCGAATCTCTGCCATGCCTGGCAGAAAGACCAAGAGACTGCCTTGGTCCTGCGCGAGCGAGCGCCGGATTGATTGTACGACTGCCACATCGAGATGGCCTGAGAGCGGCTGATCAAGATAACGGGTCTCTACCGGGAACATCCGCCCTTCGCAGGCAATGACAGGCGCGTTGCCCAAGAGATCTGCCACCGGCCCACAATCCAACGTGGCCGACATCACGAGCAGGCGGAGATCCGGGCGAAAGAGCCGTTGCGATTCGAGACAGAGGGCCAGGCCCGTATCGGCCTGCAGGCTCCGTTCGTGGAATTCATCGAAGAGGACGATCGCGTAAGCGCTGAGCGCAGGATCGTGCTGGAGCAGGCGACCGAGGATGCCTTCCGTAACCACTTCAATTCTGGTCTTGGGACCCACCTTCGTGTCGAGCTTCATGCGATAGCCGACCGTTCCGCCGACTGATTCACCCAGCGTGGTGGCCATGCGATGGGCCGCGGCACGTGCTGCGAGCCGCCGCGGTTCCAACATGAGCAGCCTCTTTCCGTCGAGCCAGGGAGCATCGAGCAAGGCCAGCGGCACCCGCGTCGTTTTTCCGGCGCCAGGCGCCGCGGTCAGCAGCGCATTCCGGCCCTCCGTCAGCGTGCGACGAAGGGTCGGCAGCACATCTTCTATTGGGAGTCTGGACATGATAGGTTCGGCGCTCACGAGAGCTAGACTGTATCAGACTCGCGGGAGGTGAGAAAAGAAATCGGACGCATGACGAGTTTCAATAGACTACACGTCTGGGGCAAAGGATAACATCGCCGACAGGCAGTCGATACATTCTATGAAACACGAGACCACACACCCATCTGCGGAAACGCCGGCGAAGGGCTTTTCTCCTGGCTTTGCGGCGCTGGGCCTTGAAGCGGCCTTGCTGACCACGCTCGACACGCTGGGCTATGAGGAACCCACGCCGATCCAACGGGAGGCGATCCCCCCGTTGTTGGCAGGCCGCGATCTCTTGGGCCAAGCAGCAACCGGGACCGGCAAGACGGCAGCGTTCACGCTGCCGCTGCTCCAGCGCATCGCCCATTCGGCGCGGCGCTGTCCCTCCGCGCTCATCCTGGTGCCGACCAGAGAGTTGGCCATACAGGTCGGCGAAGCAGTCACGCGCTATGGCAAAGAATTAAAGATCTCCGTGCTTCCGGTCTATGGAGGACAGGCCATCGGTCCGCAGCTCCATGCACTCAGGCGCGGTGTCGATGTCGTCGTGGCGACGCCTGGGCGAGCGCTGGACCATATCCGTCGGAAGACCCTGCAGCTCAAGACGATCCAAATGGTCGTGCTGGACGAGGCCGATGAGATGCTCGACATGGGATTTGCCGAGGATCTGGAAGCCATTCTGGAACAGACACCCAAAGAGCGGCAGACCGCGCTGTTCTCCGCCACCATGCCGCTCCGGATCGCATCCATTGCCAAGCGCCATCTCAAGGATCCGGTCGAAATCAAGATTGCCAAGGAACCGCTTAAGGCGGGCGCCGCGCCGCGTGTCCACCAAACGGCCTACATCGTCGCCAGACAACATAAGGAATTGGCACTGGCTCGTATTCTGGACATAGAGGCTCCTAAGTCGGCCCTCGTGTTCTGCCGCACGCGTATTGAAGTCGATGAACTCACGGCCATGTTGATAGGACGTGGGCACAAGGCCGAAGCGATCCATGGCGGTATGAATCAGCCCCAGCGTGATCGCGTGATGAATTCGTTCCGGTCCGGGCAGACCGAACTCCTCGTCGCCACCGATGTGGCGGCGCGGGGGTTGGATATTCCATCCGTGTCGCATGTGGTGAACTACGATCTGCCCATGTCTCCGGAGGGCTATGTCCATCGGATCGGGCGGACTGGGCGGGCCGGGCGTGAAGGCGCGGCGATCACCGTCATCGACCCACGCGAGCAGCGGCTGTTGTGGAACATCGAGCAGCTTACGAAAGCCAAAATTGTTGTAACGCCAGTGCCGACCGTCGCCGACCTTCGCACGAAACGGCTCGCGCGAACCAAGAGCGCGATTGAAGAAGTGCTCGCGGCCGATGACCTGGACCAGTTCCGAACTGTGCTCGCGACGCTCGCCGAACAGGGAGACCCAATGAAAGTGGCGGCGGCAGCCATCAAACTCGTCTTTCGCATGCAGGGTGGAGAGCGGAAGGAATACGATATTCCTGCAGCGTCTAGCAGGCCGCCGGAGCGGCCATCGATGGCGCGGCGCCCGATGGGAGATCCGCGAGGGCGGGCCGGTGGCATGGCGCCGAGAGAGGGACAGGGCAGACCATTCAGCGCGCCTGGTCGTAGCGGACGAACGGTGGGGATGGCCAAGGTGTATATCGGCGCGGGCAAGGAGGCTGGGGTCCGGCCAGGCGACCTCGTCGGGGCAATTGCCAACGAGGCCGGACTCAATTCGAATGTGATCGGCGCCGTCGAAGTGATGGATCGATTCTCGCTGGTGGAAGTGCCGGAAGTGCTGGCCCGTCAGATCATCGCGACTCTCAGCCGAACCAGGATCAAGGGACAGAAGGTGGCAGTGAAATTGTTTCTGGAGCAACCAAGGGGAGGGAGGTAGCTGACGGTCCCCTGTGCTCGCGCAACGCGCGGTCTCAGAAGGATGGGAAGGGCAGCCTGGTCGTCCTCCTGCTCGCGGAACGCGCACGATAGGAATGTGCTCGTTCGACGCGCGCAATCGAGGATCAACCAAGCTACCCTTGAAGTGAAGTAGGGGATTGGGATGACACGCGCAGTGGGGGACCATCAGCCACCTCCTTTTAAGAAAAGCGAGCGAACTTGGAAGAATTATAGATTGAAAGGTGCTCGTTCGATGCGCGCACTCGAGGATCAACCAGGCTACCCTTGGAGTGACGTAGAGGATTGGGATGACACGCGCAGGGGGAGATTCTCTAGCCCGCCCTCAAGGGAGAACATAGAAGCGTAGCGGTCCTTCGATGCGCGCAGTAAATGGCAGCCTTGGCCACTCCTTTATATAGTGGTAGAGAGAATGGGAAGGTCCTTGTGCGGCTAGCCTGCTGGCTGGGTCGTCATTTGGCTTGTTGAATAACGATCCGCTCACTACAAGGTTATTGGCCAGTTAGCTTTCTGTTTGTTCGGCTTCTTCCCGCAACTGAAACTTGAGGGAGGCATACTCTTTCATGCAGTAGGCAAGCAGCCGTTCGGAGCCGAAGAGCATCACCATGCGGCCGTCCCGGTCCACGAGTCGGCGTGTGTCCTGCGGCCAGTAGATGCGGGCGATCACGTCGGGGTCGCCAGTTACCCAGCGAGCCAATACAAAGGGCATCCGCTCGACGAGGGTCTTGACCCCATACTCGGTCTCGAGGCGCGAGGCGACGACATCGAATTGGAGTTCTCCCACGGCTGCCAAGACCGGATCCCGGCGCACATGATCGGGTGAATAGAACACCTGCATGACCCCTTCTTCTTCGAGCTGCTGGAGTCCCTTCTGGAACTGCTTCTGCTTCGTGAGGTCCTGGCTTCGAAGCACGCCGAAGCACTCAGGGGGAAATTGCGGAATCGCATCGAAGGCGAGGGGAGTGCCGGAGCAGAGCGTATCGCCGATGGCAAAGAGGCCGGGGTTCACCAGCCCGACGACGTCGCCTGGGTAGGCCTCTTCAATGGTTTCCCGATCACGGCCGAAGAGCCGGTGCGGTCGCGTCATCCGGATCTTCCGGTCCAGCCGCGCGTGATAGACCATCATGTCCTTCTCGAAGCGGCCCGACACAATACGCAAAAACGCCATCCGATCGCGATGTTGCGGGTCCATGTTCGCCTGAATCTTGAACACAAAGCCGGAGAACTTGTCGTCCGTCGGCTGCACCAACCCCTGCGAGCTTATGCGCGGGCCTGGCGGGGAGGCGAGTTGGAGAAAGGCGTTCAGGAAGGGCTCGACGCCGAAGTTCGTGAGCGCGCTCCCGAAGAAAACCGGTGTGAGTTGGCCGGAGAGAAAACGGTCGCGATCGAACTTGGTGCCCGCGCCGGTCAGCAGGGCGATTTCTTCTTGCAGCGGACCATAGGCTTCTCCGAGTGTCTCAGCCAAGCTCGGATGGGGGAACGTCTCCACCCTCATCGGCGCCCGGCGCTGGTTATGCAGCGTCCGTTGAAAGAACAGCACTTGAGGTTCCTGAAGGTCGTAGAGCCCCTGAAACCCTGCCCCCTCCCCAATGGGCCAATTGAACGGGACCGCCGTCATGCCCAGGGTCTGCTCGATCTCCTCAAGCAGTTCGTACGGATGGCGCCCCGGCAGATCCATTTTATTGATAAAGGTCATGATCGGGATATTGCGCTTGCGACAGACGGCGAAGAGTTTCTTGGTCTGCGGCTCGATGCCTTTGGCGCAGTCGAGCACCATGACCGCGCTATCTACCGCCATCAGGGTTCGGTAGGTGTCTTCGCTGAAGTCTTGGTGGCCCGGCGTGTCGAGCAGGTTCACCCGCACACCTTCATAATCGAACTGCAGCGCCGTGGAGGTGATGGAAATTCCGCGCGCCTGTTCCAGCTCCATCCAGTCCGACTTTGCCGCACGCTGATGCGACCGCGGGCCTGCACCGCCCCGGCCAGGTGCACTGCGCCGGCGTATAAGAGGAGCTTCTCAGTCAGCGTGGTTTTCCCCGCGTCCGGGTGCGAAATAATGGCAAACGTGCGCCGCCGGGCCACCTCTCGCGCCAATTCATCGGACGACGACTTCTCAATCGGCAAAGACATAGACCATCCTTCTCTTGTTCAAGGCACTAGCAGGATGCTGAAAAAGTCCGCCAGCGGCGTTCTCACCTCGAAAGCATCCTCAACGTAGCCCAGAGGCTACGCCTCCGGTGCTTTCATCGGCTGCGGCCTTGCTGGACGGCCTTTTTGAGCATCCTGAGGCGATTCAGTTCCCAACACCATGCGGAAAGCGCAACCTTATTCTCCGTATACACCGAGCTTATCCGCAGCCTGCTGAGGTATGGGAGCTATGTTTTATCACCTGGGAAGGGAGAAAACTACAGGTGGGAAAGAAAAGGGGACAGGCTACTTTTCTGATCGATCTCGCCGGCGTCGCGCGCGGGGGATTGACTGAATGGTGTCGGTGGGAATTAGGTGCGGCTGGTTTCGAGGCGGTCCATGCGGATTTTCAAGGCGGAGATGTCCGTTTGCAAGGTCTAGATGCGCTGGTCGAGCTGGGAAAATGAGAGCCGCAGGAGGGGCCCGCATTTCTTTGAACTCGTCACGAATCTCCCCACGGTGTTCTTGCAACTCATGTCGAATAGTGGCGTGACCTTCCGCGATCTGGCGAATGTCACTTCTAAGCGCTTCGGCAACCACGCCAAAATGACGTTTGATCTCTTCCATCTTCTCGGCGTTCATGGGTCGTTTGTATAGACCGATCTACTCAAAAATGCAACGGAGATTTCCGCCAGCGAGACGAGAATGGTTGCTTTTTGAGATGCGCGTAACAGGGCAGGTGCCGCAACCGTTTTTGGAAATCCGTGTGAGTTGAGCCTGCCAGGAAGCCGAGCGAAACATTCTGCTCCCACCAAACATCGATCACCTTAAATGCGCCGTCGTGTACCAGCAGACTAAACTTGGCGAAGTGTTAAGGGGACAGGCTTGTAAGCAGCCTGTCCCCTTCTTATTTTGCATGCGTTTCACCACCTGTTGCACTAGGATCTTGAATGCACCTCGTCGCCTCTTCAATGGCCATGCTCTCGCGTTCGGGGCGTTGGTCGTACATTTGTCTTTCGGCTTCCACTGCCTTTCGGCTTCCACTCCAGCGCCCGCTGTTGCGCTTGGAAGATCTGGGCAGGAGTCATTCGTTTGGCGAGCGCATCACGAAGCTCGGCCCCTAATTTGTCTCCGTTCGATGCCCCCAGGATGTACCACTTATGGGCCAGGACAAAATCCTGCGTCACGCCGTTCCCACGCTCGTACATGAGGCCAAGTTTTGTTAGCGCCATTGCATTTCCTTGATGTGCGGACAGACGAAACCAGTACAAGGCCAGCTGATAATCTTCCGGAACCCCTTTCCCATTTCCATGAATAACTCCCAGGTTGAGCTGCGCTAATGCCTCCCCCTGGGCGGCGGCCTTCTCATACCACTGCCGCGCTTGAACATAGTCCTGGGGGACACCCTGACCGTTGGCATACAGCTGGCCGAGATTGAACTGAGCGTCTGCGTCTCCCTGCTCGGCCAGCGGTTGCCACTCATGCAAGGCTATTGCGTAGTCGCCGCGGTTATAGGCATCCATGCCTGCTTTGAAGTTCGCCCATGCAGGGGCAACGAGACACACGATTGACAACACAAGGGTGATGGTGAATCGAAGCGACATGGGCCGATCGTCACTCATAGGACAATCTCCATCGGTTCCTGCACCAATCGCTTCACATAGTGGCAGTCGAGCGTGGGTGTGCGGCTCTATCGAGGTATTCTCTACCGCAAACTCTTGCCCTCTCGACCATCGCACCACCGCCTCCGGCACTTCGATACGTTGATCATTCGGGAGCGTGACGGTCAACGAGAGCGTTTCCACTGGTCGTATCGGCAGATCACCGGAGAGACGCCAGCCCGAGCACGAGAGATTCCACACGGTGCCTTGGCCTTGGAATGGCCCAGCGTTGTAGGTGACAGCGCATTGCACGGGGAAGCGACGGAAGGGACGTAAGACGAAGGGCATAGGAGGCCTCGCAGGGAGGGGTATTCTAGAGGGAGGCGAACGAGGGCGCAAGGGTCTAGGCGTGGCTGCCCTTTAGGGAGAAGAAAAAAGTGTCAGCACCATTATCTGAGTTAACGCGGGGCAAGGGCCGTTCTGAGAGGCGCTGGAGCTGAGGGCTCTGCCACCCTGCCTCATCCGCTATTCTGAGTGTCGTTACGGACTGAGCGGCTTTCCCTATTTGTGGTATTGTCGCGTACCCCTTTGATCGCGGGCCACCTCAGCTGAATGTCGACTATGGGCTTTGTCCAGCAAAACTTATCAGACACGTTCAATAAATTTTTCGCCTCGGAAAAGTCGAGCGGGATCTTGCTGATTCTTTGCACTGTAGCCTCGCTCTTGTTGGCAAATTCCTCAATCGGCGCAACGTATTTGAGTGTGTGGCAGGGGTATGTCGGAGGTCTTAGCCTTGAGCATTGGATAAACGACGGGCTGATGGCGATTTTCTTTCTGCTCATCGGCTTGGAACTTGAACGCGAACTGTACAGCGGTGAACTGGCACAAGTTAAGAACGCACTTCTTCCGATTTTTGCGGCCATCGGCGGAATGGTCGTGCCTGCGCTGATTCACTTTTCGGTCAATGCGGGAACATCGACGCAAGCCGGAGTCGGGATTCCGATGGCTACTGACATCGCGTTTGCTCTTGGTGTTCTGGCCATTCTCGGAAATCGTATTCCTGCGTCGCTGAAAGTGTTTGTGGTGGCCTTTGCCATCATAGACGATTTGGGCGCGATCGTCGTGATTGCTGCGTTCTACACGACGCAACTTTCGGTTTGGTATCTTGTCGGTGCTGTAGGAGTTTGGACCCTGTTGTATGTGCTGAATCGTCTCTTCCGGGTCATGTCCCTCGTTCCGTATTTGCTGGGCGGCGCGTTGATGTGGTTTCTCATGCTTCAGTCAGGTGTTCACGCGACGATTGCCGGCGTGACGCTTGCCTTTGCAATCCCATTCTCTGCCACAGACGAGGACGAAAAATCGCCCTCACACAAACTCGAACTGTTCTTACATAAACCCGTTGCGTTCATCATCTTGCCGATTTTCGCACTGGCAAATACAGGCATCTCTGTGGGCGCGGACTGGATGCACAACGTGACCAGCACGAACAGCGTCGGCATCATCGCCGGTTTGATTCTGGGCAAACCTTTGGGGGTGACATTCCTGTGTTTTGTCGCCGTTGCAAGCGGCCTATGCCGCTTGCCGCCCGATTTGAATTGGCGGCATATTTCCGGCGCTGGGATTCTTGGCGGTATCGGATTTACGATGTCAATTTTCATTGCCAATCTCGCTTTTGTCGGAAATGCGGAGACAACAAACGCCTCAAAAATAGCAATTCTTTTCGCGTCTCTGATAGCAGGGACTATTGGTTTTCTATGGCTCAAGCTTTTGGGTAGACCAGAAGGGCTGGTGGCAAAATGATTTTAAGGGATAAGGCCACTACTTAAGTCTATTTCTGGTTCACGAGGGCGGCCTGGTTTGCTCCCTAACTGCGCGCGCGCTTCTCACCCGCCCACCCACTGGCACACCAGGACGTGCCATCAGCCCGGGCGAGGGCCTTCCAATTTTTCCCCACTTTGCTCTAGGGGGAGTAGCCAGACTGTCCTTCACTGCGCGCATCGAGGGAGCACATTCTGATCGTGCGGCCTCGGCGAGCAAGAAGGATGGTCTGGCTGCTCCCCTCTCACCCTTCTGAGGCCGCGCGTTGCGCGAGCAAGGGGAGTAATAAGGCCGCCCCCTCCGCTTCGTCTCCGAGTTCTTCTCTGGGGGAGTTGACGCCATCTGCAGAACGACGTAGCCTGTCGTTGGCTCTTGAACCAAAAGGCAACTATAAAATAGAGCGAAAACTTCTATAATCAGCACCGCAGGAGGAGGAATCACCATGGGACTTCAACCGTTACAGGATTGGGCACTGATCGAACCGTCGGAGGCCAAGGAAACGACGACCGGAGGGTTGTTCATCCCAGACACGGCCAAGGAAATACCCGCAGAAGGAAAGGTTTTGGCTGTGGGGAAGGGGCGCTGGGAAACACCGGAAAAGAAGTCGGGTAGCAAACCCAAAAAGAAAGAGGAAAAAGTCTTCAAGCCCACGGTCCTCAAACCGGGCGATCAAGTCCTCTACGAGAAATACGGAACGACCGAAGTCGATCTGGACGGTAAGGAACTCGTTCTCGTCCGCGAGTCCGACGTCCTGGGCTTGGTGGGGTAAGAAGGGGCGTTTATGTTTCCTACTTGATCGAGCACCCCAAAGAGGGGTGCTGTATGCGTCAAGATTCGTAGCCTTTCAGCGGAGACAAGCTTCAACCCGCCTTTGTTGCACTCTCTTAACGTGCGCTGATGGGAATCTGGACCGAGAGTTGAGCAGATGAAGAATCTTGGTTAGTCGGTGGTGAGAGGGAAGGCAAATCGACAGAGACTAGTCATCGCCATCTGAATCTCTTATCCGAAGCTTGAGCTCCTTTGTGGTTGTCTGATCGGTTGAATCTCGAACTGTAAAATCGTGGTTAATATCACTCTTCGCTGTTGGTGTACCACTGATCACCCCCGTCACGGGATCCAGCGTGAGCCCGGCTGGTAAGGCAGGGGTCACTGACCAGGTATAGGGGATGATGCCTCCCGAGGCCTCGAGCGTGTCGGCATAGGGTTGGTTCCTTCTGCCTTCTTGAAGCTCCTTCGTCGTGATCCTCACAGGGGACGGTGAAGATGTTCACGGTATTAGGTGTGCTGTTCAGCGTGCCATCGTTGACGATGAGTTGCACGACATAGGTGCCGGCGCGGTCGACGGTAAAGGTCGGCGTCACGCTGGTGGGATTCTTCAGGACCGCCGCGCTGCCGGCCGGCTTGCGGTGAGTGACCAACTATACGTGAGCGGATCTCCGTTGGCATCGGAGCTAGCGCTACCATCCAAAGTGACGAGCGATCCCAGGGCATTGCCGCCTTGGTCGGGGCCGGCGTTGGCCACCGGCGCGACATTGCCGCTGGTGATGATCACGCTGTCGGGCGCACTGTCCACGGTGCCATCGTTGACGATGAGCTGGGCCGTATAGTCGCCGGCGAGGTCGACGGTAAAGGACGGCGTCACGCTGGTGGGATTCGCCAGGACCGCGGCGCTGCCGGCCGGCTTGCTGAGCAACGTCCAGCTATAGGTGAGCGGATCACCGTCGCCATCGGAGCTGGCGCTACCATCCAAAGTGACGAGCGATCCCGGGGTGATGCCGCCTTGGTCGGGGCCGGCGTTGGCCACCGGCGCAACGTTGGTGGTGGAGAAGATCGCGGTGTCGGGTGCACTGTTCACGGTGCCATCATTGACAATGAGTCGCACGACATAATCGCCGGCGAGGTCGACGGTAAAGGACGGCGTCACGCTGGTGGGATTCTCCAGGACCGCGGCGCTGCCGGCCGGCTTGCTGAGCAACGTCCAGCTATAGGTGAGCGGATCTCCGTTGGCATCGGTACTGGCGCCGCCGTTCAACGTGATGACGGGTGCCGGAGATGATGCTGCCTAGGTCCGGGCCGGCATTGGCGACTGGTGCGTCATTGGAAGTAGCCACATCGTTGACGTTGCCGCAGCCGTTGAAGCCGAAGGTTGCTGCGAAAAAAAACAGCGCAGCCCACAACATGTTTCTGGCGGGCTTACGGTCGCGCATTAGCAGGCTTTCTCTGTTCTGGACATTATGATGGCGCAGCATGATTATTGGCATTGCAGTGCCCCATCCTAAGCCATGATCTCGGACCGAACTACCCCTACTAATGTAAGGGAAACCCCACCGAGGGGGTAAGTTTGAGATTGGGGGCGGGAAGAGAGGCTAAGGCAGGCGGGGAAGGTTAAGGTTGAGGTTGGAGGCAGGGCAGTAAGAGAGGCTCAGACTGCGGTTTGAGGGCAGAAGGTTGGAAGTTAGAGGGAACTAACGGAGAACAGGCTTAGGAGATGTCCGGTCTGATCAATATTGCTCACTACCACTGTTAAACCTCGGAAATGGAAAAGTGCCGGGAAGTTGGTCGCTACATTCTCCTCCCACCAAACATCGATCATTTTCACGACGTGTCGTCAGATAATAAAATATTGAACAAGGCGACGCGTTAAGGGGCCAGGCTTGTAAGCGGCCTGTCACCTTCACATTTTTTCTTCTCAGCGTCTGGAAGGGTTGGGCATGGAGGTGCTTCTAGACTTCCCTCCAGGGCGGCCTGGTTTGCTCCCTAACTGCGCGCGTCATCCCAATTTCCCGTTTCATTTTCAAGGGTAGCCTGGTTGATCCTCGATTGCGCGCATCGAACGAGCACATTCTGAGCGTGCGCGTTCCGCGAGCAGGAGGCCGACCAGGCTGCCCATCCCATTCTTCTGAGGCCGCGCGTTGCGCGAGCAAGGGGAGTAATCAGGCCGCCCCACCATCCGAAAGGGCCGTTCCGGGAGGCGCTGGAGCGAAGGGTTCCGCCACCCCACCTACGCGAGTGTTATGTCACGCAATGCTCCTCTCACTGCATATTCGACTGACGATCAGTTGACAGGGTTACCGGCAAGACAGTAGCCTGGCACCGTTTCCCGTTCCACTTTTCACCTCGCAGGATCATCGCATGACTGAGCCTGACATTGTTAAGCCGGACGCCGACGAGCTTATTAGGAAGCTGCACGAGCGGCCACAGATGCCTGTGGCCGAGTGGCTGCGAGCCCCTGCACACGTGCACTACAAAGCGTTTCGCATGATCGACCCGCCGGTGCAGCGGCCGGCGAGTCGTGACGAGTTCAGGTCTCTTCTGGAGGCCTTCAAGATCTCCACGGACGCGATGGCCATCCATGACACGTTTGGCTATGGCGTGAAGGTGGAAACGAGCGGCGATCGGCTGATTCTGATCTGGCAAGCGCACACAGAGTACTACAGTTATCAAACCTGGCATGTTCCTTCCGACCATGCTGGGGAAGTGACCTTTGGCCCGATGACCTTCCCGCAGTACCGGTCTCCGATCACTCCGCTCGGTGCGGAAGTGTGCCGTCTGGATATCCTGCTGATGATCAAACCGTTGCCAGGAAATGAGACGTTGCGTCCTCAGCTTCCCGGCCCCGTCATGTATGGCAGCCGGATTCTCGATGAGGAGACCGCGCTGGTCACCAGCTTCACACCGGACGAGCATGGGCGCGAGCGCTATTGGGTCACGGTAGGGTCTGGCAGGTCCAGCAAGTCTCATCTGAAAGACATCGTTGACGCCATTGTCCGGATCGAAACCTACTACCACTTGTTACTCATGCAAAAGCCGTTGTTTTCGGCTGCGATCGATCAGGCCTACAAGTTCGAGCAGGTGCACTTGAAGCAGCGTGAAATCATCAGCGAGCATATCGGCCACGCCGACTCCCTGGCCCTACAGCGTTGGCTCAATGGGCTGACGCAAGACTGGTTAAAAACCACTCGGCTGTCCAGCAAGTTGCACTTCGAACTGTCCGCCTCTGTTCCCTACGACAAGATCGTGCACCGGACGCTGGCCTCACTCGACGAACGTACGCTCCCCCTGTATCGTCCGATGTCCGAGTATGTCCTCACCGGGATCACCGGGGTGGCGGAGGGCAATCAACAACTCCTGAAGCGGATGGACACTCTTCGCAGTGGATTTGAAGGGACAATTTCCATTATTCGCGCCCGCGTCGATCTCATGCTCCAATCCCAGAACCTGACGCTCTTGATCAGCGTCGACAAGACGACGAAGAGCCAGGCCATCCTCCAGTACACGGTCGAAGGTTTGTCGGTTATCGTGATTGCCTACTATCTCAGCGGGCTCATGACCTATATCTTCAAGGGTCTTCATGAGATGGGGTGGCTGCGCAATGCGGATATTGCCGCCGCATTGTTCGTTCCGCTCTCGCTCGGTCTCGCATTGGGGATTACGATCTTCGGACGAAAACTTCTCCACAAGAAATTCTCCGGCGAATCCACGCCTGCAGCATCAGAGAAGCCTCAAGCCTAGCAAGAAGACCGTTACTTGGTTTGTCTTGTTCGTCTGGTTTTTGGGTTGGACGAAACTACCAGACAAACCAGATAGACCAGCTGAGCCAGATGCTATAACTCCGTTGGCTGTTCAGGGCAATCGATAAGATAGCGAGGTAGCGCGGGCAGATCGGTGGCAATCTGTTGGGCCTGGCAGGGGGGAATATCTTCCTTCAGTCGCTTCAGGAGTCTGAGGACCTTCATGCTGGGAGGCACTTCGCATATCCATAGATGCGTGCCAGACTCCAATTCTTCGATGTGCCGTTGAACGCGAAACCCTGGATGCTCCATAAAATACGCAGATAAGAATCCTCCGATGGCCTGGACCACCCAGGGGTGCGCGGTGGCATAGCGGTAGCTGATCCGAAGCTCAACCACCTGTACGGGCTCTTGCTCATCCATCGTTAAAGGAGAGTATAGACTGTTTAACCAGAATTATTCATGAATGCCGTCGCGAATTCGCCCGAAAGTGCGTTCCTCGTGAAGCGTATCTCGTATCTCGCATGCGACGATGCAGACACACTCATTCCGTCCTGCGCTTCACGCGCAAGCGTAGTGGATTCGCGATTGCAGCAGAAGCGTTCATGAATAATGTGGGCTAGGTGTGAAAGGCTTCACAGGGCTAAACAGTGGGAAACAGATGAACATTGCCATTATCGGCGGAGGACCGGCTGGGCTCATGGCCGCGGAGGTAGCGAGTGCCGCCGGCGCACAGGTGGATCTCTATGACGCCATGGCGTCGGTCGGTCGCAAGTTCCTCCTGGCCGGGAAAGGCGGCCTGAATCTCACACACTCGGAACCGTCTGAGAAATTTCTCTCGCGCTACGGGGCACGGCGCGCGCAGATCGCGCCGCTGCTTGCGTCGTTCGGGCCTGACTCGCTCAGGACCTGGGCCCGTGGACTCGGCATCGAAACATTTGTGGGCTCTTCCGGGCGAGTGTTTCCCACCGATTTCAAGGCCGCACCGTTGTTGCGCGCGTGGCTCCGACGGTTACGCCAGGCCGGCGTGCGATTCCATATGCGTCATCGGTGGTCCGGCTGGGACGAGCAGGGGACTCTGCGTTTTACCACGCCAGAGGGAAACCGCTCTGTCCGGGCCGATGCGGTGGTGCTTGCGCTCGGCGGCGGCAGCTGGCCGAAGCTCGGCTCTGATGCTTCGTGGGTGCCGCTGCTGGCAGGACGCGGGCTTCACATTGCGCCGTTGCAGCCGGCGAACTGTGGCTTTGACGTGGGCTGGAGCGAGCATTTTCGGACGAAGTTTGCCGGGCATCCGGTCAAGTCGGTGGCGATTGTTGTGCGGAGTAAAAGCGGTACAGAGTCCTGGCATCCTGGGGAATTCGTGATCACGGATACTGGTGTGGAAGGCGGTGTGATGTATGCGGTGTCCGCCTCTCTTCGTGACGAGATTCTGGCGAAGGGAGTGGCGACTTTGCGCCTCGACCTGACGCCTGACCGAGATATGCCGCGCCTAACTCACGACTTATCGAGGCCACGCGGCAAACGTACGATGGCGACGCATCTTCAGCGGCAGGCACACATTGAAGGCGTGAAGGCGGGACTGCTTCGTGAAGTCGTCTCGAAAGAGGTCTTTGCGGACCCCGCTCGGCTAGCCGCTGCGATCAAGGCGCTGCCGCTGCGACTTGTCGCACCGCGGCCGCTGGAGGAAGCGATCAGCACGGCTGGTGGAGTTCCATTCGAAGCGCTCGACGAATGGTTGATGATCCGCGCACTGCCAGGCCTGTTTTGTGCGGGAGAAATGTTGGATTGGGAGGCGCCGACCGGAGGCTATCTGCTGACCGCCTGCTTCGCCACTGGGCAAGCGGCGGGTGCTGGGGCGGCAGCATGGCTCAAAAAAGGTGGAGGACGTGAGACGGCATTGGGAATGTTGAATGATAAATATTGAATGTTGAATTGTCGGAATGGGAATAGGCAACAAGGTGAGGCATGAAACGTACGGCTAGTGTGACGGAGTCAGTTGGCCCTGGGGACAGGCGCCAAGAAGACGTATCTCGCGAGCGACGGTCAGAGACACTCATTCCGTCCCGCGCTTAACGCTTCACGAACGACGCCTCACATGCAAGGAGAAATTTATTAAGGAGAAACGGCCAGCCCGTTGACGGCTCCGATAGATCGGTATTTCTGGTCACGTTGAGTCAGCAACTGAGGGAGAGAGAGGTCGGTGAGCTGGGAGAGTTGGTTGCTGAGGGTTTTGGCGACTCGATCGGTGATGGCATTGAGGTCCCGATGGGCGCCGCCGAGCGGTTCCGGAATCATTTCATCGACGATATGGAGGTCGACCAGGTCTTTCGCTGTCATCTTCAAGGCAGCAGCGGCATCGGGAACTTTAGCTGGATCGTCCCACAGGATGGCGGCGCAGCCTTCCGGCGAAATCACCGAATAGACACCATGCTCCAACATGAGGACGCGATCTGAAACGCCTAATGCGAGTGCCCCGCCGCTGCCGCCTTCACCGATGACGATGGAAATAATCGGGACTGCGAGCCGGGACATCACAAACAGATTGCGGGCAATGGCTTCAGCCTGGCCGCGCTCTTCCGCGCCGATGCCGGGGTAGGCGCCCGGCGTGTCGATAAAGGTCACGATCGGGCGTCCAAACTTCTCGGCCATCCTCATGAGACGCAGGGCTTTTCGATAGCCTTCGGGGTTCGGCATTCCAAAGTTCCGTTGCATCCGCTCTTTGAGGGTCTTCCCTTTTTGATGGCCAATGACCATGATCGACCGGTCGTTGAATCTAGCGAAGCCTCCGACGATGGCACGATCGTCGCCAAACGAGCGATCCCCATGGAACTCAAGAAAGTCTCTGAATAGATAACTGATGTAATCGAGGGTGCTGGGCCGTTGGGGATGCCGGGCAAGTTGCGTTCGCTGCCAGGGAGTCAGTTTGCTGTACAGCGCATGTTCGACCTGGGCCAGCTTCATCCGCAGCTTGCGGATCTCGTCCTGGGGGGTCGATTTCCCGGCAGGAGCGGCCGCGAGTTTTTCGATCTTTTCTTCGATCTCGCGGATCGGCTTTTCAAACTCGAGGTAATCGCGCATAGGGCGTCTTAGAACATCAAAACTCTGGGAGGGGGAATACAGACACCCTACCCTGAATTAGGAACTACGATAGCAGAAAAATGGCCCCTTTGCCTAGCACTTCTTCAACATCTGCCACAAAGCGTTCGCTGGGGGTGACGGTCAGGTGAGGGAGGGGGGCCGTATCGGCTTCCAGCGCTGAATCCATCCGCAAAGTGAGCGAGACGGTCGTGCCTCCCGGGTGGCGCAGAAAGACTTCGCGGAGGCGCGGTAACTGTTCCGTCACGTCGGGGTGATCCGTCAGTCGAATGCGGACTCGCTTGATTGTCTGCGCTTGCACCTCGGCGAGCGGCTCGATCTTGCTCCCTCGAATCTTCGTGCCTTTTTCTCCCCGGTCCACCGTGCCCGTGATGCGCACAAGGCGTTCCGGCCTCATGAGGTCGGCGGCGTTATTGTAGAGATCCGGAAAGACGATGATCTCGACCACGCCCTGAAGGTCTTCCAGGGTGAGATAGGCCATCCGGTCTCCCTTCTTGGTCAGCATGTTTTTGACGGTCGTGATGATTCCGCAGAGTTTCACTTCCCGACCGTCCGACAATTCTGGCAGGCTGATGGTCGAGGCCGTGGCGAGCGACTGGATGGTGGCCTCATAGCGCGCCAGCGGATGGGAAGAAATATAGAAGCCGGTCAGCTCCCGTTCGTGTTTCAATCGCTCGCTTTGGTCCCATTCCGGAATATTTGGCAGCGGCGGCATGGCCGGATGCTCGGCAGAGTCTTGTCCGTTCATCTCGTCGCCAAAAATATTGGTCTGCCCCAGATCCCGTTCGCGCTGCGCGGCCGCACCGTCCTCGACGGCTTGATCCAGGACCGCGGCCAGTTGAGAACGTTTCGCGCCGGTTGAGTCAAACGCACCGGTCTTGATCAGCCCTTCAAGCATGCGCTTGTTAACTTTGTGGAGATCGACGCGACGACAGAACTCAAAGAAGGACTTGAAGGGACCGGTTTCATTCCGAATCTCGATGATCGATTCGACGGCACCTTCGCCGACATTCTTGATGGCCGCCAGGCCGAACCGGATTGCGTGACCCACCACGGTAAAGTTCTTATGGCTTTCGTTGACGTCGGGGGGCAGGACCTTGATGTTGAGGTCGCGGCATTCCGTGAAGTAGCCGACGATTTTGTCGGCGTTGCCCATGTCGGTGGTCATCAGGGCGACCATGAACTCAGTCGGGTAGTGCGCTTTCAAATAGCCGGTCTGGTAGCAGACGACGGCATAGGCCGCAGCGTGCGACTTGTTGAACCCGTAGCCTGCAAACTTCTGGATCAGTTCGTAGAGCTTTTCAGCTTTCCTGTCGGGAATCTTGTTCGTCTTGGCGCCGGCCAGGAACTGCGCGCGCAGCTTCTCCATCTCCTCCGGCTTCTTTTTGCCCATCGCGCGCCGGAGAATGTCGGCTTGGCCGAGCGAGAAGCCCGCCACCTTGTTGGCAATTGCCATCACCTGTTCCTGATAGACGATGACCCCGTAGGTGTCCTTCAGGATCGGTTCGAGTTCAGGGACTTCGTACACGATCGGAATCCTGCCCTGCTTTCGTTTGATGAAGTCGGGAATCAGATCCATCGGGCCAGGGCGATAGAGCGCAATGATGGCGATGATGTCCTCGAAGCGGTCCGGTTTCAGGCCGGTCAGGAGGTCGCGCATCCCGGAGCTTTCCAACTGGAAGAGGCCGACCGTCTTTCCTGAGGAGAGCAGGGCAAAGGTCTTGGGATCATCGAACGGCACCTGCTCCATGACCAACGGTGGAGCGCCGGGATGCCTCTCATTGATCAGATTCTCGGCGCGTTTGATCATCGTGAGGGTTTTGAGGCCCAGGAAATCGAATTTGACGAGCCCGATCTTTTCGACGTCTCCCATCGAATATTGCGTGACGATTTCGTCGTTGGCTCCTTTGTAGAGCGGCACGTGGTCCGTGAGCGGCCCTTCCGAAATGACCACGCCGGCTGCATGAGTCGAGGCGTGCCGGGCCAGTCCTTCGAGGGAGCGGGCGATGCCCATCAGCTCTTTCACCCGCGTATCGGTCTCGACGAGATCTCGCAGTTTCGGTTCTTGATCGAGTGCCTGCTGGAGCGTGATGTTGAGCTGATTCGGTACGAGCTTGGCCACGCGATCGACTTCGGCATAGGGAATTTCCAGCACACGGCCCACGTCCCGGATCGCGGCTCTCGCCCCGAGCGTCCCGAACGTAATGATCTGGGCTACGTGGTCCTTGCCGTACTTGTCGACCACATAGTTGATGACCTCGCCCCGGCGTTCCATGCAGAAGTCCATGTCGATATCGGGGAGGGACACGCGCTCGGGATTCAGGAACCGTTCGAACAAGAGCGTGTAGACGAGGGGATCGAGGTCCGTGATGCGCAGCGCATAGGCGACGAGACTCCCGGCGGCGGAGCCTCGCCCCGGTCCGACCGGAATGCTGCGCGAGCGGGCAAACTTGATGATGTCCCACACGATGAGGAAATAGCCGGCGAACCCCATCGAACAGATGATCGTCAGCTCTTCACGCAGGCGAAGCTCATAGGTGGCCGGCAGGATCTGGCTGGGCCTTTCTTGTAGTCTGGCCGCCAATCCTTCCAGCGCCAGGCGCTCCAGATAGGTTTCCCGCGTGAAACCTTCGGGAACTTTATATTGCGGGAGATGCGTCTTGTTCAGCGCCAGTTCGAGGTCGCAGTTGTCCGCAATCCGACAGGTATTGGTGACGGCATTGGGGAACTCAATAAAGGCGGCCGAGACTTCTTCTGTCGATTTCACATAGAGCTGATCCGTATCGAACTTCATGCGATTCGGGTCGCTGATCGTCTTGCCGGTTTGCAGGCAGAGCATCAGCTCGTGCGGGCGGAAATCTTCTTTCTTGAGGTAGTGGCAATCGTTGGTGCCGGCCAGAGGGATGTCCATTTTCTTGGCGATCTCGAGCAGGCCGCTATTCGCGACTCGTTGGTGGTCCAACCCGTTCGCCTGCACCTCAAGGTAGAAATGTTCCTTCCCGAAGATCTCCTGAAACTCGCCCGCCACAGCCATCGCGCCATCCATGTCCTTCTGGCCAATGAGGTAGGGGATCTCGCCGCTCAAGCAGCCGGACAGGGCAATCAGTCCCTCATGGTGTTCTTTCAGAATTTCTTTATCCATCCGTGGCTTATAGTAGAATCCTTCAAGATACGCTTTACTGACTAATTTGATCAGGTTCTGATAGCCGGTCAGATTTCGCGCAAGGAGGATCAGGTGATAGTAGTCGTTGTGGGCGAGGCCGCTGTCTTTGGCAGCGAAGCGACTGCCAGGGGCCATATAGGCCTCGCAGCCGATGATGGGTTTGATGCCTGCATTCTTTGGCTTTGCGGTAGAACTCGATGGCCCCGAACATGTTGCCATGGTCGGTCATGGCCACAGCCGGCTGATTAAACGATTTAATCTGCTGGACGAGCGGCTCGATTTGATTCGCGCCGTCCAGGAGACTGAACTGGGTATGGAGGTGGAGATGCACGAAGGACGAAGCCATGGCAGGATTCTAGGAGGCCGGGGAAGGCGAAGTCAAACGCACGAAGAGGAGCAATAAGGCCGCAAGAACACAACATGCCTGCACCGCTTCCTGGCTAGCGTGATCCGGTCGTCTATGCTATAGACCGTGTCGGGTCGCGTCGCGTCGCGTCGTACAACCTCAAAAAAACAGTAGCAAGATGCCGACTTCCATTGAGTTGATCTTCATCGTTTTTTCCACCCTCGTCATTCTGAGCATTTTGACGATCAAACTCTCGAATCGGTTTGGCATCCCCGCACTGGTCTTGTTCCTCGCCATCGGCATGTTGGCAGGGTCCGAAGGTCTCGGCGGCATCATGTTCGACAATCCGTCTCTGGTGCGGTCGCTGGGTATCTGTGCGCTCGTCTTGATTCTGTTTGCGGGTGGATTGGACACGGACTGGGCGGCGGTGCGTCCCATCCTGTGGCAGGGGCTGTCACTCTCGACGATCGGGGTTCTGCTCACGGCGCTGCTGGTCGGGGTGTTTGTCTCCTGGATCCAGGGGTTCTCAATCCTGGAGGGCCTCTTGCTCGGCGCGATTGTGTCGTCCACCGATGCCGCGGCCGTCTTCATGGTGCTCCGGGCGCGGAACGCCAAGTTCCCCCGGCGATTGATCCAATTGCTCGAGTTTGAATCCGGCAGCAACGATCCGATGGCGGTCGTGCTGACGATCGCGCTGATTCGACTGTTGACGGAACCCTCGACCTCCTTCGGAGAGCTTGTCTTCTTCTTTGTGATGCAAATGACCTTGGGAACCGTGATTGGCATTGCAATGGGAGAGATCATGAGACGGTCCTTCAATTGGCTCGACTTGGAGTTGGAAGGCATTTATCCGGTGCTGTCGCTGGCGCTGGCGCTGCTGACCTATGGCCTGACTTCCTATCTGGAGGGGAGTGGCTTTCTTGCTGTGTACCTGGCGGGGCTCACCATGCAGCGAAAGCCGTTTACTCACCAGCAGAGTATCTTGCGCTTTCACGATGGGCTGGCTTGGCTGATGCAGGTCACCATGTTTTTGATGCTGGGGTTACAGGTATTTCCGGCAAGGCTCGTGCCAATCGCCTGGGTGGGCCTGCTGATTTCCCTCTTCCTGATCTTCGTCGCCCGCCCTGTGAGCGTCCACACGGCGCTGGCTTTTTCGCCGATGCCGTATCGAGAACAGACTCTTGTGGCCTGGGCGGGACTCCGCGGGTCCGTGCCGATTATCCTGGCCACATTCCCCATGTTGGCCGGGATCAAGCAGGCCGACACGATCTTCCACATGGTGTTCTTTATTGCGCTCACGTCCGTCGTCATGCAGGGGACGGCTATTCCATGGCTTACGCGAGCGTTGAAGCTCAAAGCGACACCATCGGATGAAGTTCAATCTCACCCGAAGCTCAATCCGCAGGCGCCCCACAAACCCATGCTGTAACGAGGTTAACCTAAGAATACCACGCAGGGATATCGGTGACGTCAGAAGTAGCGGATTCGCCATGACGACGAAGGGCCGAATCGCCTGTCCCGGCGCGGATCCGGAAGACGTGGGATGATGGATTGGTCGGGGTCAGATGACTTGAAAGGGATTACGGGTGTTAGCGGCAACCAATTCACCGCAGGCAGTACAGTGATAGTTGTCCGTCAAATAATCGTCGTTGCTGTGTTCCAATTCCAGGTGCAGATGCTTACAAGGTCGATCCTCTCCCTCTGCCCACTTCACGCGTAACGCAGCAGCTTGCGCTTTCGTCATGATATCCATCCCCTTGTATGATTACTATTCTAACATACTGTCGGCTGGAAAATCCGGATCCGGCGAGTGCTTCATGAGGGCGAATCAGCCAATCCAGAGCCCGGAACCGGTCAAGCCGTTTCTTTTCCGTACCGGATCAGGTTAACTTGTTGCCATGTTAGGGCGGAACGTCATGTCAACCACAAAGAGTCTGGATGCTCTTTCCCCTACAACTGCCACGACTGCTCCCGATACACTTTACCGCAGCCTGAGTGTCTGGAATAGCCTGACCATTGGCTTCGCGGTCGTTTCGCCGGTGGTGGGGCTCTATGCCATTATGGGCGTACAGACTGCGGTGACGGGGGGCGGCTGGTTTGCCGCGCTGGCCATCTGTCTGGTGATGCAATTGTTAGTGGCCACCGTCTACGCTGAGCTTACTTCACAGTTTCCGATTGCGGGGGGTGCGTACAAGTGGGCGCGACAACTCGGAGGGAGTGTCACCGGACAGTTCGCCGGGGTCATCTACGTCAGTTCTACGATCGCCATGCTGACCACCACCGCCTACACCGGGGGCGTCTGGATGTCCATTTTTTTTGGATTGACGAGTGGAGGAGGGTCCACCTTAGTAATATGGGGCGCGGTGTTTTTGGTGATCTGTACGCTGCTCAACCTGGCTCACGTCAATGTGTTCAAGCTGGGCATTACCCTAGGTGTGTATGCCGAGATGATAGGCTCGGTTGGCGTGGCGCTGTTGCTGTTTATCTTTTTCCGGCAGCATGCATTTTCCGAATTGTTTCAGCATCTGGGCACGGGGACGGCACCCAGCCAGACGGCCGCCTTTCTGGCGGCGATTGCCATTGCAGGCTGGGCTTTCATCGGTTTTGATGCCTGCTCCACCATCGCCGAAGAAACCCATGAGCCCAAGCGGATGGTTCCACGCGCGATCTTTTTTTCCCTCTGCATGGTGGGAAGCGTGGTGATCTTCAACTCTGCCGCCCTGACGTTGAGCTTCGACCGCGACACACTGGTGAATACGAGTGCCACGTCCGACCCGATCACACCCGTGATTGCCAGTAGCTTCGGAGCCTGGGCTGAGAAACCATTTCTGGCGATCGTCATGATTGCTTTCCTTGCTTGCGGGGCATCTGTGGTGCAATACGCATCGCGCATCGTCTACTCGATGGCCCGCGAGGGCAACATGCCTGTTGCGTTAAGCCAGGTGACGGCTTCCAAGACTCCGCGCAATGCAGTGATCTGCACCGTGCTGCTGGCGGGGCTCGGGTTGCTGTTCGGGCTGAATGATGGGGCCGTTGCTACGGTTCTGGCCTTCGGCACAGGCGGTTTGTACGCTATGTTTGCCATGACCACCGGGGTAGGGCTCTATACCCGCCTCACGGGCCGCTGGAACCCGGCACTGGGTGAGCTGAGGCTGGGTGTCTGGGGGTTGGCGATCAATGTGGCGGCCTTCCTCTGGTCAGTGTTTGAATTCGTCAACATCGCCTGGCCGCGCGCCTACGCTGTGTCACCCAATGCACCTTGGTGGCAGCTCTGGGCAGTGCCGCTGGTATTGGGTAGTATTTTAGGTGTCACCACCCTGAATGTTCTGATCAACAAAATCCGCAGGATTTAATTGAAGGAATTATTCTCCATCGCCAAATACCCCGTAGCGTGCACTCAGAAACGCACCTTGCTGATGGGGTGCCCGGTGAGATATTGTTCAAAAGAATTCAATGAAGAGCGTATCTGATACGAGCGAGGGCTGGCTGCGAACATGCATCCGGCGATTTCCAGCCCAAGCTGCTTTGGTATTTGGCAGTATCATATTGGCGACGGCGCCTCTATCTAACGCGGTAGCTATAGAGTCGATTCCAGACTTTTTTCCCACTTCGTCCATTTAATTTTGACGTTTCGTTTAATCAGCGATCATTTGCGCCAGAGACCAGAGTCATTGCTGTCCAGGCTGGACTCACTGCCTTTCGCTACGGCAATCTTGAGGTGAGAACAGTCTACCAATACTATAGTCAGCATACCCCCACATTTATTACAGACCAAAATTCTTTGTATCTGAATCCCCGCTGGAATAATTTCATTGATATCTTGGATTTTCCAAAAGACAAACCGATAAATCGGATGATTCGACATATTCTCTTTGGGCCGCTGGAAGACAGGGTGGTGCCATACCTTGGAGCACTCGCTGGAGGAACGATCCCGGGCCGAGATTCTAATTCCCCAGGCTATCTCTATGGAGGCCAGGTGGGAGTGCGATTCCCTATAGCTCGAGGATTTTCGGTCGAAATGGGGCTCCAATACATGCGACTTGAAATTGATTTCCAGGGCACATCTGACTTGTCAGAACAATGGCTCTTTACAACCGGAGTTCGATTCTAAACAGTATGATCGTTGGTAGATCCATCATAAGCATACGATCGATTATGCGGAGACTACGATACTGCCTGAAGGAATACGGCTCATCAGGAGCCTGTCCGACATTGACCGTTCTACTACGGCGAACGATCTGCGACCATCTGCGTCGTGCTCGGCCCGAAAAAATCCTCAATGTATTCCAGCGAATACACCTCCGGTTTTTCCGGGCCTGCGGCCTCGCATCTGGCCGCACCTCCTTCGCTTCGTCACGAACGGCAATGTCGGTCAGGCTCCTAGGCCTCGTCCCGTTCCTGATCGCGTTCGGATTCTTTCTACAGGGTTGCGGACTCGTCTTCGATGCTGTGGAACTGGTGCACCCTCTTGCACGCCATGAATTGTCCGCTATCTGTTCGAAAGGACAGGTCCGTGTTGGAATTTCCGTTGAACCTTTTCGTCCCTTTGTATTTCCAGCGGTGTACACCGATGAAGGGGTTCGTGTCACCGGCCTCGATGTGGAGCTGATCCGTGAGGTGGCCGACGCGCTGACCACATATTGTGGCGGACAGAAACCCATCGTTCCTACATTGCACCTCACCCGGTTCCGTGATCTCTTCATCGAGATGAATGAAGGGACACCTCGATCTGTTTGTCTCATCGATCGGTGGGAATGTTCCTGGTGCAAGACCTGCTAGGCTTGTGGTATTCAATTCCGTATTTTCATAATGGCGGCATCGGAGCCATGATCCAAAATCCAGAAGTGGCTGAGAGAGTGCGGGCGCAGTTTCAACATCAAGCTGGAAATCCGACACGCTTGCGGCGATCCAAGCAGGGCTTTCGGGCTTGACCGTTGCCGCTCAGAAGGGGAGAACCTCTTACCTCTATGCAGAAGCCAATCTTAAAAATGTCCGGTTGCTCATATGCGATTCGCTTCCAGCCGCCGTGGAGACGAAGGACCCACCCATCGATGTGATTTTATCCAAACATTCCATCCTCGATTATGTGACGAAGCACGTGTGGCCGGACTGGCACCTCCTCACACGGAATGATGGAACGCCCTTGATCCTGACGCAGGAATCTTTTTCCATTGTCACGGTTGATGAAAACAGGCGTCTGCAGTGGTTCCTCAACAACCTGCTGTATCGGTTGGAAGAGTCAGGGCGGTTGGAGCAGATGCGGAGGCGTTGGTTAGAAGAAGATTATGCGCCGACTCGACGGGCAACCACAGAAGGCTTGCCGTTTGAAGTTTCAAAAGTGCCGGAACATTATGACCAAGGACAGTGTCGTTTGGCAGCCGAAAGGTGAGCAAGAAGGAACTACTCATGATATCTCGCGTGGTTTCGTTCATATCACTGAGTCTTGTGTTCTTTCTTGTGTGGTCAAGTATTGGCTGGGCACAGGCACCTCGTGAAGAAATCGAAAAAACCGCCCAACATTTAGCCACGCTGCTCAATGTCGGACGTCTCATCGTCGAACGCAATCAAACACTTATTAATGATCCCCGGATAGGCGATAAAGGATTTACGCCAGAGGTATTTGAACATGAGGTTGTCGATGAGTTTATCCGCCAGACAACCATTGATCTGAAGCAACTCCCCTCGCATCTTTCCTCTCTTGCGAAAGAATTATTGCCGGTGTTGCTTCAGTCGAGCAAGGAGGTGGTGGCTGATGCACAACTTGTGATCAATCAACGAGGCATTGGGTATAAGAATTTCGTTCCGGCCACCTTCGGCAGCCAAGCCGCTCGAAAGTTCTCCAATCGCTCTTACGTGAAAATAAAGCAAACCGCACTCAATCCAAGGAATTTGAAAAACACGCCTGATGCATACGAAGAAAACGTGTTGAAACGGCTGGCTACGCAACCGGCCGTAGACACCTCCATCACAGAATGGATTGACAATGGAAAGACCCTGAGAGCCTTGACTCCGCTATATTATTTGCAAGATTGTCTGGCCTGTCATGGCAAGCCCAGAGGCATCTTGGATATTTCAGGCTATCCACGGGAGGGCGCCCAGGAAGGCGATCTTGCCGGTGCGATCAGTATTCAGATTCCAATGAAAAGTCAGTAGCAAGCTGTCCGCTCGGTAGATTAATTGACCTTTTCTCTGCAGCTCAGCGGCGCTTAAAGCTCCCGACCCCGGTATCTCGTCTATTCGTCGCTTCTCACGGCTTTTTTCGGCTCGGCAGATGGCCGGAGCGCACCTGGCAAGCCAGTACGTCGCAGATTACGCGAGTGGAAATCAGGCTGGTGATCTCGGCTGCGTCGTAGGGAGGAGCGCACTCCACGATCTCAATTCCGGCTATGGGCTTGCTGTCCGCGATGATCTGAAGGAACTTCAGTACTTCGCGCGGCAAGAACCCACCTGGTTCCGGCCAGCCAGTTCCCGGGACGAAGGCGGCGTCCAAACAATCCACGTCGAAGCTCAGCCAGACCGCGTCGACGCCGTCCCACGCCACCTCGAGAGCCCTCTTGGCGGCATTCTCAATCCCCATCTCCACGCAATCGGTGACGGTCATGATGGTGGTTTGGCGTTCACGCCCGACTTTTACACCGGGCCGCGGCGACTGCCAGCCGCCGATCCCGATCTGCACGAGATTTTTTGCCGGTACGTTGGGAATGTTCGTCGCGTGAAACCACGGTGTGGTATGCATGCGCTCGTCGAGATCGGTGTCTTGCGTGTCTACATGCCGGTCGAAATGAATAATGCCGAGCTTGCCCCCATGGAGATGCTGGGCGACGCCTCGCACAGTCGCGAAGCCAAGGGAATGATCGCCGCCGAGCACCACGGGAAACGCCCCACTGGCGTAGACGTGCGAGACAGCCTTACTGACCTGATCGAACGTCTTTTCGATGTTGCCGGGAATGGTAAACACGTCGCCGAGATCACACATGGAAATGGACTCCCGCAGATCCACGCCGAGCTCGAAGCTATATGATCCATACAGAGCCGAGATCTTGCGAATGCCCTGAGGGCCAAACCGCGTGCCGGACCGATACGTCGTGCCACCATCGAACGGCGCCCCAAGAATAGCCACGTCGTACTGGCCGCACTTGCGTACGTCTTCCATGTAGGGTGCTTTGACAAACGTGTTGATCCCGGCGAAGTGGGGGAGTTCTCCCCGACTGAACGTGGGAATCCGGCGATCTTTAATGGAATCAGCACCGGGTAGGCCTATTTCAAGACCGCGGGCTATTTCTTCCTCATGCTTCGTGGTCGGTAGCAGAGCCTCCGCTTCGACAGCGTATTTCGCCTCCGGACCATATTGGTTATGCAGGGGAACATTGCCTCTGTATTTCGGCTCTTCAGCCAAGACCTCACCTCCTTGCGCCCGCACGTTGAACAGTTCCTGGACGTTGCCGCCAAGCGCCTCGGTGGCGGCGGTTCCGGCTCAATTCTTTTTTTGTTGGAGACCCGATCAACCAACAGGGTAAAGACGGTCTTGGCGCCCCTCCCGGGAGACTGAACTGTACATGCAAGTGGAGATGAACGAAGGACGAAGCCATCGCGGGATTCTAGGAGTGCGTGGAAGGGGAAGTCAAACGCACGAAGGGGAGCAATCGGGACAGCAAGGACACGACATTCCAGTACCGCATAGTGTGCATTGTTCCGTGCGGGCGTATTACTTTGTATGCTGCAGAAAGCGGCGGGATACGTAGGCCAATGCCAGGCGAAGCAGAGGGCTGATGCTGGCTGGTCAGAGGGCGGCAAGGACGAGACGTAACAGTCCGGAGATATCTTCTCTACCGGCGACGGGCGTCATATGGTTCGTCATCCGGCTATAGCCGGCTTCGAGGGAGATCAACGTCGTCCATGTCTGTGATCGATGAAAATCCCATGCGAGTCTCCCTTTCCCGCCCACTTGCTCCGTGTCAATCAGCCCATCGCTCGAGCGTGTGCCGGCGTAGTTGCCCATGGCACTGAGCAGTACCTGCTGACTTTGCCTGTACTGCAGGGCAACTGATGCCGAGGGCGAATGGGTTCGAACGCCTGACCAACCCTGTACCTCCTCCCGATACCCCAATGTTGGAGAAATGGTCAGGGTGTTCAGAGGGCTAAAGGCCGCCGTGAGCATCTGCATCCTCACCGTGGTCTCCGCTCCGCCACGAAGGAGATCGCTCCCGATGATATAACTCGATGCGAGACGGGCATTCCAGCCCATGCCGTTATAGACGACCGCGCTCTCCAGGGTGTGGTTGTGGCTCCGCTGGGGAGCGATGCCGAGTGGTTCAAGCGCGCTGTTCAGGGAATTCTGTGCGTAGGTCAAGGTGATGTCAGGCCAGGTAGGACGCTTCCAGGCGAGATCGACTCGTCCATAAGTCTGTTCCAGCCGAGAGCGGCTGGAGTCTCCGGCCACATTGTTCCACTGTTCTCCGATCGCGCTCCGCAAAGTGGCCCAGCCGGCCTTCCATTCTCCCCACACCTCACGCCGCGCCTGGTCCGGCCCATTCAAGAACGTCTGCCCTGCTGATCGGGACAGCATCCCGTAACGGACCGACCCTGCTGTGCCCGTCAGACTGAGTCGGACCATGCGTTGTGACGCATCGCCACCTGTATCGCCGGGAATCCTGCTCTGAAGCCAGTCGTCTCCTCCCTGATTCCGGGCCACTTCCGTTTCAGTGACGAAGGTTCCGTTCAGCCATGTGGTCGAAGACAGGAGGCCTTGCGTGCGGGGTTGATCGGTCTCCGGGACGAGATCGCGCAGGCGGGGCGAGGCCAGGGGTGTAGCAGAGAAGGTTGGAGTGAGGCTGAACTGATAGAGGGGAGGGGTGGCCTGTTTCGAATCGGTTAGGGGAGCCGGATCGGAGAACAATCCCGCCCAGCGTTGAGCAACGTAGTCTGAAACCGATTCGTCGCCTCCCCAGGCCGGATGGGCAAGCAGAACCAGCAAAAGCACCAGGGGCAATTTCAAGAATGTGTGCATCGTTCACATGGTTGGGGTGGTCCAGATCCATATGAACTCTATCACTCGATGATTAGAGTATAAGTCATTGATAAAACATGATATATATATGATGTGTTGGGGGCTTTTCCTTGAGTGGTGTGGGATGAGTCAAAGGGGAAGAAGATAAGGGAAACTATGAGGAGGGGATGGAGCCTGATGATCTCCGGTGCTCGCATAACGCGCGGCCTCAGAAGGATGAAGGGGAGCGGCCAGGTCGCCCTCCTTGCTCGCGGAACGCGCACGATAAAAGGAATGGAATGACACCCGTGCTGTGCTCCCTTGCTCCCGGAGCGCGCACGATCAGAATGTGCTCGCTCGACGGCCGCAGTGGGACCAACACGGGTGCCCTTCCAAGTATGAGGAGCGAGCGAGCTTGAAAGGATCATTTAGAAGGATGAGTGTCGCACGATGCGCGCTAATGGAGACCACACCAGCCGCCTCGCTGGATGCGGGTAAAAGGGGCAGGGAAATCACTCGTTTGACGCGTGCAGTTGGGGACCAAGCCGAGCCGCCTAATGAGAGGGGAGAAGGAAGGGAGAAGATCACTGTTTGCCATCAAGCCAGAGAGGCTTGACGGCAAGCAATCAGTTCCGCAGGTGCAAGGAGATGATGTTACGGATCGATCGTCAGGCTGATGTTCGGCTTACTTGCCGACGCACTCGTTGAATCCTCCACGGATAACGTGTGAGTGGTTGTCCCTGCCATGCCTGCGTCTGGCGTGCCGGATATTTCGCCGGTGGAGGAGTCCAGTGTGAGCCCTGTCGGGAGGGTAGGAGTGATTCCCCAATTGCTGTAGGGAGGTGTGCCGCCTGTAGCTGTCAAGGTGACGGGGCCATAGGCTTCGCCAACCTTACCATTAGCCAATGAGCTAGTCGTGATCGTCAAGGGCATCAGAACAGGATTGATTGTGATCGATAGTGTTTTTTGATTCGATTGCGGTGATGACGCTGAATCCTCAACTCTAAAGATCGGAGACAGTGTTCCCGCAGTCGTCGGTGTGCCGCTAAGGAGACCGCCAGGACTCAATGTGAGCCCATCGGGAAGGGCCGGTGAGCCGCTTGCGAGGCTCCATGTCAATGGTGGCGTGCCACCTGTTGCCGCTAAGGTCGTGCTGTAGACCTGGTTTTCTGTTCCGGCTGGCAGCGGTGTAGGCGTCGTGATTAATAGTGGGGGCGGCGCAGCGACGATCGTGATCGATAGCGCTTGCGTATCATCTAGCGATAAAGCGTCGGTGACTTGGACCATGAAGTTGGAAGTTCCAGTTGACGTAGGGGTCCCCGAAATCACACCGGTTGTTGGGGCGAGACTTAGATTCGATGGCAATGATCCTGAAATCACACTCCAAATACGCGAGCCAGTGCCACCAGAAGCCTGTATGGTCTGGCTGTAGGCAGTTCCTACCGTTCCGTCTGGAAGTGACTGCGTCGTAATGTTTGGTGGAGGAGGATTAACAACCGTGATCGAAAGGGCTTGCGTATCGGAGAGCAATAAAGTGTCGGTGACTTCGACCGTGAAGTTGAACGTGGCTGGAGCATTGGGCGTTCCTGAGATCACCCCTGTGCTTGGATTGATGGACAAGGGTGGCGGTAGATTTCCAGCGCTAATCGACCAGGTACGCGCACCAGTCCCGCCTGTAGCCTGCACTTGCCGACTGTAGGCAGTTCCCACGGTTCCATCTGGCAGCGACGTCGTTGTAATGTTTGGTGGAACGGGAGCAGCAGCAATCGTAATCGATAGCGCTTGCGTATCTGATTGCGGGAAAGTGTCGGTGGCCTGAACAGTAAAGTTAAATGTTCCCGGCGTGCTCGGGGTCCCGGAAATTACTCCCCCTGAACTGAGCGTCAAAGGCGGTGGCAATGTCCCGGCGCTAATTGTCCAGCTGAGCGCGCCGGTCCCAACGGTGGCTTGCAGTTGCTGGCTGTAAGCGGTTCCTACGGTTCCGCCTGGAAGCGAAGTCGTCGTGATAGTTGGTGCTGGTGGCAAGTTAATCCTAATCGAAAGAGATTGCGCATCCAACTGACCGCCTGTATCGGCAACTTGGACCGTAAAATTCGATGTGCTAGACGTAGTCCCTGTCGGCGTCCCAGAGATCACTCCCGTCGAAGGATTCAAACTAAAGTTCTGTGGTAGCGATCCAGCAATCAGACCCCAAGTTAAGGTGCCGCTTCCCCCCGCAGCCTGCAATGTTTCAGAATACGGCTCGTTTATTGTCCCGGGTGGAAGTGTCGTCGTCAGAATTGTGAGAACAGGTGGTGGTGGTACCACACTCAAATGCAGGGTCTTTTGAACTTGCACAGCAGGAGACGATGAATCTTTCAGGGTAAAAGTGTGGTCAACTTCGCTAGTTCCTGTCGGCGTTCCTGAAATCGTCCCTGTTGATTTGTTAATCTGGAGGTTTGGGGGCAGCGTCGGTGAAACCGACCACACATAGGGCGTCGTCCCTCCCGAACCAGCTACTACGTCGGCATAGGGTTGACCTATCACGCCTATTTGCAGTGAGTTCGACGTAATCTTCAATGGTCCTGGTTGTGCAGGGGGGGGAGTAGTACTAGCCACATCGTTGACGTCGCCGCAGCCGTTGAAGCCGAAGGTCGCTGCGAAAACAAACAGGACAGCCCACAACATGTTTCCGACGGGCTTTAGATCGCGCATTAGCAGGCTTTCTCTGTTCTGGACATTATGATGATGGTCGGCAGCATGATTATTGGCATTGAAGTCCCCCATCATAAGCCATGATCTCGGACCGGTCTACCCCTACTTGTGGGGAGGCTAGGCTTGAGCGGGGCCCTATTGCGTAGATGGCTGAGGTTTTGACCAAGAAGGATGCGGTGGTGCAGGCTGATATTGAGGTCAAGGCCGAAGCCAAGCGGGGAGCATCCAGCCACATGTACCAATACCTTCAGCCTGAACCTTAACCTAGACCTTAGCCTTCCTCGAAGCCTCGACCTGAACCTTTTCCCTTACAGTCGTTCTCCATACTTCTCCCGGTGTATGTCTCTTCGCGCAGGCAACCCAATTGTCCCGCTTGATCCGGTCGGGGGCGGTGTAGAGCTTCTTCGCGACCTTGGCGATATCCTCCGGCTTCCAGCGCGCAATCTGGACAAAGGTGTGCAATCCCATCTTGTTCAGGGTCCGTGCAAAGACGGGACCGATCCCGGGAATCTTACTCAGATCGTCTTTCTGTCCATCTTTCGCCGCTTTCGCCTGTTCCATCTGCAGATTCAGCTGACTCCCATTCTGACGGGCCTGGCGAGGAGCCACGGTCCCCCCATCGGTCTTGATGCGGAGTGCGGCCCGCACTTCGACCAGGCGTTTCCGGAGGCGGGTGATCTCCTCTTGCTTTTCTCCCACCATCTTCACCTGACCGGTCAGGTCTTGCTGCTGCGCTTCAAGTTCTTGAATCTGGTGCTGCAGGCCGTCGATCCGTTCGTCTCGCTCGTGCAGGAGCTGTTCATCGAGCAGGAGCTGGGCTCGGAGTTGGTCCTGTGCCGCGAGCTGTTTTTGTAACTTGGCGAGCTGTGCTTCGTGTTGCGTGAGGGTGTGGGCATATTTCGTTTCCCACTGTACCAGTGATGCCTCTCGCTCCTTCAGCTGCGGCTGGAGCCGTTCGAGTTCACCGATGCGCCGGTCTCGTTCGGCCAGTTGGCTGTCGAGTTGGTGCAGGGCGGCTCGATGCTCAACGTCTTTCTCGGTGAGCTGCACTTCCAGCCAATGCACGCGTCCCTGGGCTGGCTCCATCTCCACCACCTGGGCGCGGAGCCGTTCGAGTTGCGCAAGGCTTCCTTCGGCCTCTGTCAGTCGGTTCTGCAGGTCGAGAAGTTCCTGTTCCTTCACGGTGAGTTCCTCTTGCGCTGCGGTGTGCCTAGCGTTGGCCTGTCGGGCTTCTTGTACATAGGCGGCGATCGTCGCGTCGCTGTCGTGATACCGCTGCAGCGAGGCCTGCTGTTCGGATTCCAATGATGCCACGCGTTGCGTGGCTGA
Organism: Nitrospirota bacterium; assembly: GCA_963775905.1. Lineage (GTDB taxonomy): Bacteria > Nitrospirota > Nitrospiria > Nitrospirales > Nitrospiraceae > Palsa-1315. The sequence continues at coordinate 225,830 of CAVZKI010000011.1, forward strand.
ATTGAGTTCTTCTTGAACGGCACGGAGCCGATCGGCGCTTGAGGCGAGTTCCTGGTGCGCCGATCGCACGAGCGCTTCCGACGCCGCGAGATCGCTTTCATTGATCTGGATCGTCGAAGCCTTGGCCGTGAGCTCGCCCTGGGCCGAGTGCAGCGCCTGTTCTTTGATATGCAGGGTGGTGGTGACGTCGTAAATGTGTTGATTCAGCTTGTCGATCGACAGGCGCCGTAAGAGCCAGCCGATAATTCCGCCGATGCCTGCCGCGACGAGGAGACATCCCACGATCTGGCCGATGAGGATGGTCATAGGTCACCAACTCCTTTCACGCGCAATTCGATGCGACGGTTGTGCTGGAGGCCGGTCCGCGTCTGCGCCACCGACAACGGTCGCGAGGCGCCATAGCCGACGGCGGTGAACTGGTTGGTCAGGCCGTGGCTGATGAAATAGTGCCGCACGGCTTCTGCGCGGCGGCGGCTGAGTTCAAGGTTATAGTCCGGCTCGCCGTACTTGTCCGTATGACCACCAATCTCAATGGCCGTGCGGGGGGCACGACGTAATAGGGTAATCAGCTGGTCGAGCGTGGCGCTACCACGGGGGAGCATCGTCGTGGTATTCGATTCAAACTCGATGGAGTCGTGCGAGAGGATCTCATTCAGTTTCTTCTGGAGCGAGGGGGAGGGAGCCGCGAGCTGAGCCGCTAGAATATGATCTTCCAGTTCGAGCCCCGTCTGCGTAAGAGGAGCAATCTCTCGCAGCATGGTGGCTTTGGCACGATCGCTGTTGACCCGGCCGCTGAGGACAACCGAGTGCCCGTCGATGATGATGGAGCCTCGTTCCATCATGTGCCCTAAGATGGGGAGGACCTTGGGGACATTGCCGGCCCAGGCTGCAGGTCCCACTCTCGGATCCACCGCCAACTCATCGACGACGCGGCCAGGCGTTGCTCCATAGAGTTCTTGGGCTCGCTGAAGGATTGCGGCTTTGCTGGTCTCGCTGGGGAGCGAGCCACGGAGGGTCAGAGTCCCGTTCTCCAAACGCGCATGAAAGGTGGCAGGGGTGAGGGGCATCGATGCGGGCAACGTCGGAAGATGGTGCGGGATGCAGACCACGGCAACAAGAACAAGTGCGACAGCGCCTGCGCCTAGAATCGCTGTACGACTCATGAATCAACTCTCGGGCGGAAGATGGCTGATAGGCCCCTGTGACCCTACCATACTGAGTGGGCTCATGCCAGACAGGATTTCACCCCTCTTGTAAGGTGCACATTCATTTGTTATTCTTCGCCGCGCCTTCCGATTCACGTAACATCTATCGATCGTCTGCAAGGAGTCTCTATGGCCGGCATCAAGCGGGCATTAATCAGCGTATCAGACAAGACCGGCGTGGTGGAAATGGCGAAAGGGCTCGCGGCGCTGGGGGCCGAGGTTCTCTCGACCGGAGGAACTGCAAAAGCCTTGCGAGAGGCCGGTGTAAAGGTGACTGACGTGGCGGCCTACACAGGCTCACCGGAAATTCTCGACGGCCGTGTCAAGACACTACACCCCAAGATTCATGGCGGCTTACTGGGACGGCGTTCGGTGCCTGCCCATGTCGAGCAGATGGAGCAGCATGGGATTGGACCCATCGATGTGGTCGTGGTCAACCTCTATCCGTTCGAGGCGACCATCGCGAAATCCCACTGTCCCTTTGAAGAAGCCATTGAAAATATCGATATCGGCGGGCCGTCGATGCTGCGTTCTGCAGCCAAGAATCACGAAGATGTCCTCGTGGTCGTGGACCCGACCGACTACCAGCGCGTGCTCGATGCGGCGAAGGCAGGGACTGTGTCGCACGAGTTACGGCGCGAGTTGGCGTTGAAGGTGTTTCAACACACGGCGCGCTACGACAGTCTGATCGCCGGGTATCTTGAGAAGCAGGTGCAAGGCAGCGAGGTCAAGTTCCCTAAAATATTGTCCTTGCAGTTCGAACGGGCGGAGATGCTCCGCTATGGGGAAAACCCGCATCAGCAAGGGGTCTTCTATCGAGAGCTGCATTCGGCCGAGCCATCGGTATCCCGTGGAAAGATCCTGCATGGCAAGGCGATGTCGTACAACAATTTCCTCGATGCCAATTCGGCGCTCGAGCTGGCAAAAGAGTTCGACGAGACCGCCGTGGCCATTATCAAGCACAACAATCCCTGCGGCGTGGCACTGGGTGCGACGCCGGTCGAGGCCTATGTGAAAGCCCGTGAGACCGATCCCATCTCGGCGTTCGGGGGCGTGATTGCATTCAATCGCCCCGTGGATCTGGCCGCAGCGAAGGAAATCACCTCCACGTTTGTGGAAGTGGTTATTGCGCCGGGATTTGCCGGCGATGCGCTCGCAGAATTAAAGCGCAAGAAGGATCTTCGTTTGCTCGACGTCGGGCCGCTCACGAACGTGAAGCAAGAGGGCTTCGATCTCAAGAAATTGGTTGGGGGCTTGATCATGCAGGATCGGGATCTCGGTGTCTTGACCGATCTGAAAGCGCTCAACGTACCGACCCTGCGTAAACCGACGGACGAGGAATATGCAGCTTGCGCGTTTGCCTGGAAGGTCTGCAAACACGTGAAGTCGAACGCGATCGTCTATGCCAAGCCGGGGCAGACGGTAGGGATCGGCGCCGGCCAGATGAGTCGGGTCGATTCGGTGAAGCTCGCAGTCATGAAAGCCCAGATGCCGATTAAGGGGTGCGTGATGGCATCGGATGCGTTCTTTCCCTTCCGAGATGGCTTAGATGCCGCTGCGCAAGCGGGGATCACGGCGGTCATTCAGCCGGGCGGCTCGATTCGCGATGCCGAAATTATCAAAGCCGCAGATGAACAGGGGCTTGCCATGATTCTCACGGGCATGCGCCACTTCCGCCACTAATCGGATGTTGAAACGACTCTCCAGCGTCGTTCTCGGCTCGGCAAAATCCTCAACGTAGCCAAGAGGCTACGCCTCCGGTTTTACCTTCGCCTGCGGCCTTGCTGGAAAGCCGTTTGAACATCCTCCGAAGAAAGACTTCAAGCTGAAGGCTATCCCGTGAAAATTCTTGTCGTCGGGAGCGGGGGACGCGAGCACGCCATGGTGTGGAAGCTCGCACAAAGTTCCCGCATGCCCACGCTCTACTGCGCGCCGGGCAATGCGGGGATAGAATCCCTCGCGGCCTGTGTGCCGATCAAAGCCGACGATATTGCCGGGCTGAAGACATTCGTACAGTCGGAGAAGATTGATCTGACGGTTGTGGGACCGGAAGCCCCGCTTGCGTTGGGCATTGTCGATGAATTTCGTAAATCCGGGCTTAAAATATTTGGACCGACGAAGGGTGCCGCACGCATCGAAGCCAGCAAAGTCTTCTCCAAAGAGATCATGAGCAGCGCGAACATTCTCACGGCAAGGGCACAAAGTTTCGACAGAGTTGCTTCGGCGTTGACCTATCTCAATCAACATGAGCTTCCCGTGGTGGTAAAGGCTGACGGCCTGGCGCAGGGGAAGGGTGTGATGGTCGCGACCATGCGTGAGGAGGCGAAACAGGCTGTCCGTGATGCGATGGAGCATGCGGTGTTTGGTCAGGCCGGTCAGCGCGTGTTGATCGAGCAGTTTTTAGATGGTGAGGAACTGACGATCATGGCTTTCACGGATGGCCGGACGGTGGTGCCGATGCTGCCGGCGCAAGATCACAAACGAGTCGGGGATGGCGATACGGGGCCCAACACCGGGGGCATGGGCGCCTATTGTCCTGCGCCGCTTGGCACCACGGCGCTGCGCGAGCAGGTCACCCGGCAGGTCCTCTATCCCGCCGTCGAGGCCCTGTCACGTATGGGCTGTCCGTTTCAGGGCGTCCTGTATGCCGGCCTCATGGTTGTGAAAGGGACGCCGTACGTCCTGGAGTTCAACGCCCGCATGGGGGATCCGGAAACGCAGGTCGTGCTCCCGTTGCTCAAGACCGATTTGTTGGAGGTGATCGAGGCTGTGGTCGAACATCGGCTCGATCAACTTACCGTGGACTGGCATGATGAAACCGCCGTGTGTGTCGTCATGACGTCGGGAGGTTATCCCGGGGCCTATCAGACCGGCCGCCCGATTCATGGATTGCCGACCACTGCTGATGCGAAGACCGTGGTGTTTCATGCAGGCACAAGACGAACAGGTACCGAGCTGGTAACGGCTGGGGGCCGGGTGCTGGGAATTACGGGACGCGGAAAGACCCTGGCAGACGCGCAAGTAGAAGCCTATCGCGTAACCAAGTCGATTGCATTTGAAGGCGCTCACTATCGGACGGATATTGCGCATCGTGCGTTCTCACGTCACGCGTAGCGCAGAAGGGGGCTGATGGTTTCTGCCATGGCTAGGATCGAGCGCTATGCTGCTTCCACCGTCCCGGTGCTTGCTGATCGGGTGCGTCGTGTGCTCGAAGAGAACGGGCTTATCGCCCTGCCGACGGAAAGTTTCTACGGGCTTGCCGTGGCGCCATTCGACGAGCAGGCGCTCGCCAGATTGTGGCAGGTCAAAGGCCGGTCGGCGGGAAAACCGATTCTCGTGATGATCGGAGACGGGTCTCAGCTGGGGCCGTTCGTTCGAAGCATTCCCCATGCAGCACACGTACTCATGAACGCCTTCTGGCCCGGGCCTCTCACAATCGTCTTCCCCGCAGCGGTTGGACTCTCCGATGCGGTGACTGCGGGGACTGGCTCTGTCGGCATCCGTTTCAGTGCCTGGCAGCCACTGGTTGATCTCTTGTGTCGAGTCGGGCCGGTGACCGGCACCAGTGCGAATCGTGAAGGCCTACCACCGCCCAGGACGGTCGAAGAGGTCCAGCACAGCCTTGGAGACGCGCTCGATCTGATCATTGATGCTGGACCGACTCCCGGCGGGCAGCCGTCCACCGTCATCGACGTTCGAGGCCCGATCCGAATTATTCGCGATGGATCGATCGAACGCGGTGCCATTGCGGCACAGTTGGCCGCGCATGGCCTGCATCTCGACGCAGATAGTCGGTGAAGTCGATTGTATCGTTCACACTGAAAGGAGAATGCCGATGACTCGAACAGTGATGGTGCGTAACCTTGTTGCGGTGGCCGCCATAACGATCGTCTCGGTGGGTCTGTCCGGGTGCGATTACTGGCCCCCGGCACTCCAAACAGAAATAGAACAACTCCGCTCCGAGCTGCAGAGTGTGACAGCGGAAAAGACTCAGCTACAGAATCAATTCGCCTCCTTTACGAAGGTGAAAGAGGATTTGCAGGCACAAGTGGATAGTCTCTCTCGGGCAAATCGCGATAAATCGATCATGATCGAAGGGTTGCAAAATAGCCTGGCTGCAGCACAGCAACGGCTGGCGAAGTCGGCGAAAGTCGCAACGCCGAAAGCCGGCGCTGTCAAGCCTTCCGCAAAGGCCACGCAGAAGGCTCCGGCCAAGAAGAAAGCACCGGCCAAATCCACAGGCACGCACTAGCGCTGCTTCGTCTCCGCCGTCTATTTGGTGCTCGAAGACGACGGCGCGGTCGTCGATGTGCTTGAGGTGCTTGAGGTCGTGCTCGACGGGGTGCTTGCCGGCGCGGACGCGGGGGGAGAAGCTGGAGTAGAGGGAGCCGTGGAAGTCGTCTGGTCGGACGTGCCTGGCGCCGTCTCTTTCTTTTCCTCAGTCTTGGGTGCAGGTTCTTCACTGCCTGAGGAGGGCTTCATTTTTTCGGAGTAGTCCGTCACGTACCACCCGCTGCCTTTGAACATGATGGCGGGCGATGAAATAAGTCGCTGTACGCGCTTCCCGCATCGCGGGCAGATGGTGAGGGGGTCGTCCTTCATACTTTGCTTGATCTCAAACCTATCCGTGCAGTCTTCACACTGGTATTCGTAGATTGGCACGATTCGTTTCCTCCTACTAACCCGGTCTGTCTGGTCTATTCGGTCTGTCTCGTGTGTTTGGCTGAACGAGCCTTTTCGGACAACCAGCATTTAAATCAGATGGACCGAATGGACCTCAGACAGAGTCGAGTCTTTCCGCAGTCTGCTAGGTGAGCTGCTTGAATGCTGCATCGAGGCGATCCATTCCCCGGACTATCGTCTCCATGCTGGTCGCATACGACAGTCGAATATGCTGGATGCTCCCAAACGGCTCACCGGGAACTACGGCGACCTTGAATTCCTGCAACAGGTAGTTTGCAAGATCGGTCGGAGTAAGGATTGTTCCGCTTGGGCTTTGCCTTCCGAGCAGCCCACTCACATTCGGGAACGCATAAAATGCTCCGGTGGGCATTCGGCAGCGAACGCCGGGCATCGCGTTCAGGCGCTCGACCATGACGCGCCGCCGCCGATCGAACTCTGTCACCATCTTTTCTGTGAATGCACCACCTTCGCGCATGGCCACGACGGCAGCCTTTTGCGAAATGGAACAGGGGTTGGACGTACTCTGGCTTTGAATGTTCCCCATGGCGGTCAAGAGGTCTTTTGGCCCAGCCGCATAGCCGATTCGCCAGCCGGTCATCGCATAGGATTTGGAGACACCGTTGATCACGACAGTACGGGCTGCGACCTCCGGTCCTAACGAGGCAATGCTCGTGTGTGTCGCCCCGTCATAGAGTATTTTTTCATAAATCTCGTCTGAAATCAGAAGGAAATCCCGACGGAGTGCCAGCTCAGCAAGACGTTCGAGCGTCATCCGATTGTAGGTCGCTCCCGTTGGATTGCCGGGGCTATTGACGATAATCGCCTTGGTGCGTGGGGTGATGAGCCGTTCTAATTCATGGGCATCAACGGCGTACCCATCCGCTTCACGCGTCGGCAAGAAAATCGGCGTGGCGTCGTTCAGCAGGGTTTGGTCGGCATAGGAGACCCAATAGGGAACGGGAATGATGACTTCGTCGCCCGCTTCAAGGAGCGCTTCGGCAAGGTTGTAGAGCGAATGTTTGGCGCCGCACGAGACCAGCACTTGAGACTTCTCGTACCGGATCCCTTGCTCTGCCTGCAGCTTGTCGATAATTGCTTGACGCAGTTCATCGATGCCGGATGAGGGCGTGTATTTTGTGAACCCTGCACGAATTGCGGCTTCTGCGGCGGCTTTGACTGGTTCGGGTGTATCAAAGTCCGGTTCTCCAGACGAGAAATCGGCGACGTCGATTCCGCGTGCTGCCATCGCCTTTGCGGTTGCGGCCATGGCCAAAGTGGGGGAGGGGGTAATTCGCCCCGCTCGTGCAGCAAGCTTCATGTTTTCAAACTCCTGATCCGTTCCTGCAGTCGGCGCGCGACCTCAGGGTGCAAAAATTCCGTGAGCGCTCCGCCATGGGTAGCCACATCTTTAATGATGGTTGACGATAGATAGGAATATTCTTCGCTGGTCATCAGGAATACGGTCTCAACCTGTTTGGCGATTTTGCGATTGATGAGGGCCATCTGAAATTCATGTTCGAAGTCCGAGATCGCCCGTAGGCCACGGATAATCGCATGGGCACCGTATCGCTGAACATAGTCCACGAGTAAGCCGTCGAAGTGGGTCACTTCGACCTGTTTCATCTCCTTCATCACGATCCGGATCATCTCCAGCCGTTCGGTCAGGCTGAAGAGCGGATGCTTGGCTGGATTCGGCGCGAGGGCCACAACCACTTTATCAAACACTCGCAGGCTTCGGGTGATGATGTCGGTGTGGCCGTGGGTAATGGGATCAAAGGTTCCTGGATAGATGCCAATTTTCATGATGCGGCCAATTCTGAGGTGGTCACACCGTACAGATAGAGTGCCGTATCGCCATACACGTATCGCCGCACAAGCGCGGCATGGTCGATCGATGCAGGCAATTCGGTGCGTGAGTCTTGTTCGATAATCACGGTGGCACGCTCCGACAACAACCCAGGCCTCCAGGCATGGATCACGATTTCTAACTCATCCAAAGCGGCATATGGCGGATCTGCAAACAGTACGTCGTAGGGGCCACCCCACCAGTCCTTCTGATCGAGGAAGACGGCGGTCTGTCCTATACGAACCTGAGCGCGGTCGAGCAGCTGACAGGTCCGTAGATTTTTCCGTAACAGCTGCACGGCCTTGGGATCTGACTCGACAAAGGTGACGGCTGAGGCCCCGCGGCTCAGCGCTTCGATCCCGACGGCTCCTGTACCTGCATACAAATCAAGAAAGCGACCTCCTGACACCTGAGTCCCTAAAATGGAAAAAAGGGCCTCACGAACCTTGTCGGATGTGGGACGAAGCGCAGTCCCTTGTGGCCCACTTAAGCGGCGACCTCGGTGGGATCCGGCAATAACACGCATAGAGTTAAGGTGAGCGGCCTTTCAGGAGCGACTGACTCTAACATAGCGTTTTTGAAGGGGTCAAGCTGAGTGCTGCCGAAGCGAGATGCACCAGTTGTGAAGTGGCGATGGCGTGGGAGCGAGGAAGGTTGAAACGAGAGCAATGGAAGTATTTTGACGACCTTGGAGTCTGTGGCTATAATGCCGTCCGGTGATCTGGCAGCGTACGGCACGAGAGGCGGCGCATCAGTGTGGGAATGTCGACCATCCGTGGCGATCAAAACGGCCGACTGGTATGAATACGAATCGCAATTATGCTAGGGAGTCGCCACTGTCTGGGGCTTGCGAGCGGCCAAGCTCTTCCGCCGATTATTTGAAATGGTGCGATCGATGATCGCGCCGCAGTTGATGCATTTCCAGGCGTAGAAAATTAAGAAGAAGTCGGAGAACCGCTCGAGCATCATGAGGCCTTTACACTTCGGACATTCCATCGAATCCTCCCAGGGTTGCTATGAACTGCTGAGGCGTTCCAAAGCAATTACTGCACCAATTTGTCGCTGTACGTAATTTCAACAGTTTAGGGGGTACGTATTTGTTAGGAAGGGGCTACCGAGGGGTCTATCGCTAGTACAAAAACGTTCGGAGTGTCATTTTTTTGTTCGGGGAGGATGAATGGCCAGCAAGAAAGGAGGGCAAGGCATTGCGCAATGGCCTGAAACAGAACGGCCACGCGAACGACTGCTGACTCAGGGCCCACAGACGCTCACCAATGCCCAACTCCTGGCCATTCTCCTTCGAGTTGGTCGTCACGGGTCTTCGGCGGTGCAAGTCGGGATGGATATCCTGGATCGACTCGGGGATGTGGCCGGACTTGCACAATGCGGGATCGAAGAACTCTGCGCTATCCCAGGTGTGGGGGAAGCCAAAGCGGCCCAACTGAAGGCGGCCATTGAATTGGGGAAGCGTGCCCTCGCTGGTCCGCTGACCAAGGGAACCAAAATCACATCCAGTCGTGACCTCTTTACCCATTACCATCCGACCTTGCGTGACCTGCGTCACGAAGTCTTTAAAGTCATTCTACTGGATGCCAAGCATGCCATCATGCGTGACGCGACCGTATCGGAAGGCAGCTTGACGCTCAGTATTGTCCATCCACGTGAAGTCTTCACATTCGCGGTAAAAGAATCCGCGGCAGCAGTGATCTTCCTGCACAACCATCCCAGTGGTGATCCTACGCCGAGCCAGGAAGATCGTGTCCTGACGGCGCGATTGGTGTCGGCAGGGGAAGTACTGGGCATTCGGGTCCTTGACCATCTCGTCATCGGCGATGGACGCTATGTCAGCTTTGCCGATCAAGGTTGGCTGACAAACCATGGTGCCGACGCATGAGCGAAGGGAGAGTCGCAGCGATGTAACCATATCATCTCCGGAAGACAAGACCGTCTTCCGGTCATCTTGAGGAGGGCCCATGAGCGAGCTACAGCTACAGAGGGAGTCACTCAGAAATGTGGCCATGATCTCCAGTGCCGGTGCCGGGAAGACCTCGCTGGCAGAGGCCATGCTCTTTGCCGCCGGCGCTGTTCCCCACCTCGGGTCGATCGCACAAGGCACGACCGTCTCGGACTTCGAGCCGGAAGAGTTGCACCGGCGCAGTTCCGTCAGTACCAGCCTCCTCCGTTGTTCCTGGAATCACACGACCATCAATCTCGTCGATCCCCCCGGCGCACTGAGCCTGCTCGGGGAGACGGTCATGGCATTGCGAGCGGTGGATGCCGTGATCCTGGTGGTGGGTGCCTCGTCGGGGATCCGGAGCGAACTGGTCAGAGTCTGGTCTCGCGTCACAGCGCTCGGCTTACCCTGTCTACTGTTCCTCAACGAATTGGATAAAGACGCTGCCTCCCTCGACGGGGTTGTCGCGATGTGCCAACGCGATCTTGGGATCATGCCATTGCCGATGTCGTTGCCCTATGGCAGTGGCACCCAGCTTGGGGGGGTGCTGGATCTCCTTCAACAGCGCGTCATCACTTCGGGGACGGAGACCTCCACGTTTCAGCAGTTGCCGATACCTGAGAATGAGCGGGCGGTGGTGGGGGACGCACGGAAGCGCATTCAGGAGGGGGTAGCCGAACGTGATGACCGATTATTGGAACAGTATCTTACTGTCGGGGAATTGACGCAGGAGGACCTGATCAATGAACTTCGCCTTGGCGTCCAGGCCGGCACGATTGTCCCGCTCTACAGCGGTTCCGCTATCAAGAATATCGGGATCGCTCCGCTCCTCAATGCGATCGTCGATTTCCTACCATCGCCGATGGACCGGGCATCGAGAACTCCGTTGGAAGGCCTGCGTCCTGATACAAGCGAGGCCGTGAGTCGCCGCGCCGTTCAAGAAGACCCATTTTCCGGAGTCGTCTTCAAGACGCTGATAGACCCCTTTGTCGGACGACTGTCTTATCTGCGGGTCTTGTCGGGGGTCCTTCACGCAGACTCGACGGTCTTCAACAGTTCTCGGGGCAGCAAAGAGAAAAGCGGGCATCTCTATACATTGTTGGGAAAGAAACATACGGCCGTGTCTTCGGCCGGCGCAGGGGAGATCGTGGCCATTGGAAAACTCAAAGATACGCAAACCGGCGACACGCTCTGTGACGAACATGCTCCCATCTGTTATCCGAAGACGGTACTTCCGCGACCTGTGCTGTCCTTTGCAATCGAGCCGAAGTCCAACGCCGATATCGAGAAAATCAGTCTCGGGCTGCATAAGTTGATAGAAGAAGATCCGACGCTCGAATTTTCGCGACATGCCGACACGAAGGAAATAGTTTTAAGCGGGATGGGCCAGTTGCACATCGATCTTGCGCTCGAAAAATTGCGCCGCAAATACAGTGCGGAAGTGGTGCTTCATATGCCGAAGATTCCGTACCGCGAAACCATTCGCACCACGGCACAGGCGCAGGGGAAATATAAGAAGCAAACAGGGGGGCATGGCCAGTACGGTGATTGCTGGCTGGAGCTCGCACCTCTGCCGCGCGGGGAGGGATTCAAGTTTGAGAACAAGGTGGTCGGCGGGGCCATTCCACGCAACTTTATTCCGGCGGTGGAGAAGGGAGTGGTCGAAGCCATGCACCACGGGAGCCTGGCGGGGTTTCCTATCGTCGATTGCCGGGTTGCAGTGTACGATGGGTCGTATCATGCGGTCGATTCATCTGAGATGGCGTTTAAGATCGCCGCGTCGATGGGGTTCAAGAACGCATTGGAGGCGGCCCATGCCGTCCTGTTAGAGCCGATCATGACGGTGGAGGTTGACGCGCCGGCGGATCACATCGGAGGTGTGATCGGGGACTTGAATGCGCGCCGAGGGCGGATTCTCCACGTGGAGGCGAAAGACCAGATGGAGCAGATCACGGCCCTTGTTCCAATGGCGGAGCTGCTCACGTATGCCACGGCGCTGAACTCGCTCACGGCAGGACGTGGCAGTTATGCGATGGAATTCACGCGGTACGACGAAGTCCCGCGTGAGCTTGTGGTTCGAATCATTGAAGCGCACAAGGTGGAGACGCACGCGGCGGCGCATTGATCGATTAGCAGGATGCTGAAAAAGCCCGCCAGCGGCGTTCTCGCATCGTTTAGACCCTCAACGTACCCCAGAGGGTACGCTTCCGGCTCTTCACTCGCTGCGGCCTTGCTGGGCGGCCTTTTTGAGCATCCTGCGAGGACGTTCTTCACTTGACCCAAGCGTGCAGGCCATCGAAGTTCTGCTATAACGAAATGGTTGTTCTGCATCCTGCTAGGGATCGGTCGATTTGAGCACCACATAGAAGGCGCGGCTTTCTCTCAGCACGCGGAGGAGAAGGGTTTCACCTCGTCGGACCTTGGAGAGCGCGCTGCTGAATTCACCGACCGATCCCACATCGACCCGGTTCACTTCCTTGATGAGATCGCCCTCGTGAAGGCCTTCCGATTGGGCGAGGCTTCCGGGCTCCACTTTGCTGATGAGCACGCCCCGGCTTTCCCGCAGCTTGAATTTATCGGCGAGGCCCGGCGTCAGATCTTGCACATCGAGGCCTAGCTTGACTTCAGTGCGTGCCTGGGGAAGCGAGGTAATCACGGCCTGGTCTCGACGTTCAATGAGGGCGACGTCCAGCACCAGGCGCTGCTGGTCGCGGACGATCTCAACTTTTGTCGTCGAGCCCGGGAGCAATCCCGCCACGACGCGAGAGAGCCGGTTCGGTGTGTCGATCACGGTGCCGTCGATACGGGTCACGATATCGCCGGGTTTGATGCCGGCTGCCGCAGCCGGGTCCTTCTCGAAGACTTCGTTGACCAGCACCCCTTCGCCTTCGTTGACGCCGAACTTGCGTGCCAACTCCACCGTGAGCGGTTGGATGCCGATGCCCAGCCAACCTCGTGTCACCCGTCCCTGTGTCAGCAATTGCTGAATCACTTGCTTGGCCATGTTGGAGGGAATCGCGAAACCGATCCCTTGGGCGAAGTTAATGATGGCGGTATTGATGCCGATGATTTCGCCGCGCAGGTTGAAGAGCGGGCCGCCCGAGTTACCGGGATTGATCGACGCGTCCGTCTGAATGAAATTTTCGTAGCGCGAGAGATTGATGTTCTCCCGGCCGATCCCGCTGACTACGCCGAGCGTGACCGTCCGATCGAGTCCGAAAGGATTTCCCACGGCGAGCACCCATTGGCCGACGCGGACAGCCGATGAATCCCCGAATCTCGCGCTCGGGAGGGGATGATCCGCGGTCACCTTGAGGACGGCTAAGTCTGTATCCAGATCCTTACCGACGACCTGCGCAATCAGCTTGGACTTATCGGAAAAGCGGACCTCAATTTCCGTCGCGTCGCCAATGACATGGTTGTTCGTGATGATGTGTCCATCAGGATCGATGATGACGCCGGACCCTGATCCTGAGGCATTGGGGGCCCGCTCTTGAGACAGTTCACGCCCTCGTCCTGGTCCTGACAGGGGAATGAGATTCACGACGGAGGGTTTTGCCGATTCGGCCAGATCGGTGATGACAGTTTGCATCTCTTCCAGCAGGCGGAGGGCCGGCGAGTCGCTGGATTTTGGTGCGGCGGACTCAGCGGCGGCGGCCGAGTGGATCTCGAGCCAGGCCAAGAACACAAGGCAGATGAGAACTTGTAGCATGCGCATCACCCTGTACCCCCTCACAGTGGTGTACCTCGTGGAAGGCGGAGAAGCCTGCTCTGCATGAAGCGTCGTTCGTGAAGCGTATTTCGTTTCGGAGTCGGACGATGTATGGTTTCGCTCCTGCTTCCAGCGCTTCACGAGATACACGTCACTCTCTGCTGCGCTTCACGCGTAAGTTGACTTACGCCGGCTTGGCGTTCCAAGCTTGGGTGAACTCTGAGGCAACCTGCGCGAGATCTGCCTGCAGCCCGATCATAACCAGGGTATCGCCGGCGCGGAGCACAAGGGCATCGTCGGGCGGCACCAGAAATGGTCCGCGAAGGACCGTGACAAGACGAACCGACGCAGGCAGCGCCACCCCAGCGAGCGTCCTTCCAATGACCTGTGATCCCTGGACGACAGAGAACCGTTCGATGGCCGCCGCGCGAAGACTCAGATCCTGCTGCAGGGTCAGGAGATCGTGATGGATCGTTTCCAGCTTGAGCTCGCGAATATTGCTATCGACGCTGAGCAGTGTCCGTTTAAGCTGCTGAACGCGGTCGCCAGCCTGACCGAGGAAACGTTCCAATTGATCAGATGGCAGGGTTGCCTCATGGCTGAATGGTGGGCGCTTGGCACAGAGCGAGGCAATCTGACGTCCGAGTTCGCCGTGAGCCTGTTCGATCTGGCTCAGCAAGCTTGACGCCTGGTTGTGCAAACGGAGGACCTGGACCTTGCGGTTGGCACGTTCGGCAAGCGCAAGAATGGTTTCGTAGATCGCGCTGCCGGTGATCGACAGTTCCTGTTGGATACGACCGAGCAGTTCGAGGGACATAAATGAAAAATCTCTTACGTCTGATAAGAACAATTATGTTAACTCGCGCGACAAGCCGCCACAGGTATCCCATACCACACTACCCTCGTGGCTCGAAGATTTCAACGGACTGGTGGGTATTGATATTTCGAATCCCGGCGAGGATTACTGCAAAGCTTTCAGAGTCCCGGTAGCTCCAGACAGATTCACGCACGCAGTGTTCAAATGATCTGAAACGGACGTGAGTGCGTTATTCAAGGCTGCACTCCCCTCCCCATACGACGCCTTCAGCTTGGTAAGAAAATACCAGCCATACCACAGCAAGAACAGCGTGGTAAATCGCACAAGATACTTTGCAAATCAATGTCTTGCTCATCGTTCCCTGAGGCTTTCCTTGACAGATTTAAGTAAGGGACTCAGAAGGTATTCGATCACGCGGCGTTGGCCGGTCTTGATCTCAACCGTGACCGCCATGCCCGGTGACAGATTGACCTGCTTCCCCTCTACTTGGATGGTGGCCCGATCCATGCTCACACGGGTGGGATACACCAGCCCCACTTTTTCAATTGGCGCAGCATCGTCGGACACACTCAACACTGTGCCTGGAATCGTGCCGTAGAGGGTGAAGGGAAACGTCTCGACCTTGATTTCGACAACCTGCCCGTTCTTTACAAACCCCACATCTCTATTTTCAACCTGGGCGGCCACCTCGACAGGATGGTCCTGTGGGACGACGATCAGGAGTTCCTGTGCCGGGGTGACGACGCCTCCCACCGTGTGAACAGCCAACTGCTGCACGACACCGTCAATAGGGGTCGTCAACCGCTGGAGGTCTGCTTTCTGTCCGGCTTTCGTGACATCCTGAACCAGAGACGAGGCCTTGGTTTCCAGCGTGGAAAGCTCCGCCTGTTTCGTCTGCTGAAACTCCGAAACGAACGCCCGGTAGTTGCTTTCCGCCTCCGACAAGGCGGAATGATCTTGATGCAGCTTCTTGCGCTGTCCGGCAAGTTCTTGGGTTCTATCGATCCGTTGTTCCTCCGCCTGAATGAACTCCAGTTTCGTCGCCGCATTTTGATCAAGCAATTTCTTTATTGTTTCCGCAAGTTCTTCCCCCATGGGCACCGTCACTTCAAGTCGTCGGATATTTTCTTTCGTTTGGTCGAGCGCGGCCTGTCGCTGATCGATTAAATGTTGCGCCGTGCCGATTCTGGCCCGATACTCTGCAAGTTGATCGCGAAGGAGCTGGCGTTGCAGCAGCACATGTTGTGGATCGCCATCGGCAGGGGCTTCGAACGTCGATTGGCCGGCAATCAGCGCGCGTAAGCGAACCGCGTCAATTTTCGCGGCTTGGTATTCGTTCGAGGCGCGGTGCTGGTCGGCTCGGTTCTGGGTCGGATCGAGTTCAATCAGGACCTCTCCCCGCTTGACGACCTGCCCGTCCTGTACGTGGATCGCGGTGATCACACCCGTCTCATACGGCTGAATCACCTTGGAGTAGCCGCTGGGAATAATCTTGCCTTGTGCCGTGGCGACAATGTCGATCCATCCTAACATCGCCCACAGGACGCCGCTCGCGAACACGGCCATAATAGTCCATAAGATGGCGCGGCCGATTGGCGAAGGCGGGGCCTGTTGAATTTCCAGGACAGCAGGCAGGAATTCTGTCGCCCGTCCCGTCGGCAGTGACTGCCGAGCGGGTGACTCGCCTCGGCCTGCCAGGCTGCCCGCCAAACCGACCAATGTCGTGAAATAATTCCAAATGCCATAGTCTTCTTCTACCCCGCTCGTCATCTTTTTCTCACTCCCTTCTCTCCTTCACCATTCATCATTAACCATTCAACATTCACCCCCTTAACCCTCACGCTTCACCGCCTTGTAGCCATCCTGATGTGACTGCAGCCTGGCATAGAACCCCTTCACGCGCAGCAACTCCTCGTGTGAGCCTTGCTCGACAATCTCACCCTTTTCCACTACGTAAATCTGATGCGCCGGCCGCACCGTACTCAGCCGATGGGCGATGATGATGACCGTGCGACCTCGACTAATCTGCGCCATGTTCTGCTGAATGATGGCCTCGGATTCATAGTCCAACGCGCTCGTGGCTTCATCGAAGATGAGTATGCGCGGGTTCGCGACCAACGCTCTGGCAATCGCGATCCGCTGGCGTTGCCCACCAGACAGCGAGCAGCCGTGCTCGCCCACCATCGTGTCGTAGCCTTCCGGCAATTCCAGAATGAATTCGTGCGCCCCAGCCAGTTTGGCTGCCTGCATCACCTGCTCCATCGCCAACCCCGGATCGGTCAGCGCAATGTTGTCGCGCACGGAACAATTGAAGAGAAAGTTTTCTTGTAAGACGACACCGACCTGCCGACGCAACCAGGCGGGATCGACCTGCGCGAGGTCCACACCGTCCACGAGAATACGCCCGCGCTCCGGCACATAGAGCCGTTGAATTAACTTGGCCATGGTACTCTTGCCGGATCCGGACCGCCCGACAAGCCCAATCACCTGGCCTGGCGCCACGGTGAACGACACCTTGCGGAGCACCTCCGAGCCATCAGGGCGATAGCGAAAGGTCACGTCCTCGAACACGATATGTCCGTTGACTTGGGGAAGCGTGGTCCGATTCGGATTGTAGGAAGGCTCCGGCTGCGTATTCAGGATATCCCCCAACCGCTGCACAGAGATGCTGACTTGCTGAAACTCCTGCCACAGATTAACGAGACGCAGCAACGGTCCCGTCACTTGTGCCGAGAGCATAGTGAAGGCAATCAATTGCCCGACGGTCAGATCCCCGTCGATGACCCGATAGGCCCCCACCCACAGCACGGCCACGGTGGTGACCTTTTGAATGCAGGTGGCCGTCTGACCGGCGACCGTCATCACACTCGTGGCGCGAAAGCTGGCCCGCACGTAGCCCGCTAACTGTTCTTCCCACTTCCGTAACAAGGGCGGCTCCACCGCCAGAGCCTTCACCGTCTGAATCCCGCTGATCGCCTCCACCAGGAACGACTGGTTCTCCGCGCCACGATTGAATTTCTCATGCAGCCTGGCTCGGATCGCCGGCGTGATGACAACAGACAACAAGGCATAGAGCGGCAACGAGCCCATCACGACGAGCGTAAGGATGGGGCTGTACAGCCACATGACGGCGAGAAATACCACCGTGAACAGCAGGTCGAGCACCACCGTCACCGAATGACTCGTCAAGAACTGGCGGATATATTCCAGTTCACGAACCCGGGCCACCGTGTCCCCCACCCGGCGCGCTTCAAAGTACGCCAGTGGGAGCGCCAGGACATGGCGGAACAACTGCGCGCCGAGCCCGACATCGATCCGGTTCGTCGTATGAGAAAAGAGATAGGTCCGTAGCCCTCCCAAGATCGCATCGAATAGAGCCAGGGCAATCATGCCGACCGCCAACACATAGAGCGTGGTGAACCCCTTATGGACGAGCACCTTGTCGATGACGACTTGAGTGAACAGCGGCGTCAGCAGGGCAAAGAGCTGCAAGAAGAACGACGCGACCAGCACCTCGCCCAGAAACGTGCGGTACTTGACGATGGCAGGGATAAACCAGGTGAAATCGAACTTCAGGTCTTTGAGACGCAGGTTGGCCCGCTTGGTAAAGAGCAAGAGCTGCCCGCTCCAGGCCGATTCGAACTGCTCGCGCGAGAGCACGAGCGGACGCGCTTCGGTAGGATCCTGAATGAGAGACCTTCTCCCCTTCGAGCTTCGCGAGCACGACATAGCGCCCATCTGTTCGCTTCGCCAGAGCAGGAAGCGGAATCCCACCGAGCTTGTTCCAGTTGGCGGTCAGAACGCCGGCCTTGAGTCCGAGATGTTTGGCAGCACGGAGAAGATCGGTATCAGAAAGGACTTGGCCGGACTGTGCAAACTGATGGCGCAACTGCGACCCATCAGCCGGTAGATCATAGAAGCGAGCCAAGATCAACAGACAGATCAGGCCCGTGTCCGTAACCACGGCAGTTACAGATGGTGGTGCTGAATCGGGAGGAGGAGGGACCCTCCCTCCATCGGCTGGCATGGCGTCATCTTTATGTTTTCTGAGCATGCGAACAAACGTCTTTGACGATGGCACCGAAAGTACATGGGCAGGTGTATCCTGGGTCGACACACCCAGGGACCATCAATCGCCCCATCAGACATGGGATTCGTCGCTTATCTCTCCTTGGCAAAGGGTCTGTCGCTCTTCCGACGAGATATGTTTCACGTTTGAGCGCACGTCTTTCTACTGCCAGTTCGCGGCCAGGATGGTCTGGACCTGCTGCGGTTGTTGATCGATCGCCTGATCCCATGTGAGACCTGATTGCTGTGTAAACCCCGCCATCGCTTGGATCAATTGATCCACTTGCGTACTCAGCAGCGTTTGTCCATTGCCGGCTTGAATCGTCTCCGTCCGATTGATCGAACTCGCGTACCAGTTCTGCACAGTGATCTGATCGGACGAGCCATGAATCGCCAACCGCAGATCGTTGGCTTGCCGACTGATGACGAGATCCAGCGGATTGATACCACCGTCGAACAACATCTTGTCGGCAGAGCCGCTGTATCCTGCACTAGATCTTGTCCATCGCCGAGGCCAAAGAGGAATGTGTCGTTGCCGACGCCCCCGGGTATCAGCGCTATCGTCAGCGTCCGCGCCCGCCCTCAAGCGTATCGTTGCCGGCATTGCCGGTGAGCTGGTCCGCGCCGTCTCGAGCCGATGATGATATTGTCGCCACCGCTGCCGGTTGCGGTCACCGAACTGCCCAGCCCCGAGGCATCCAGATGCTCGAAGTTCTTCTGCACCAGGGCCTCGGGATTGACCGTGCCGATGCGAGTCACCTGGTCGGTCAGCGAGGACAAATCCACCACCACCACGCCGTCCCCGTCGACCGCGCCGACGAGCGCCAGCGTGTCGAGGCCCGCACCCCCGTCAGCAATGTCCACATTAACAGCGGTAACTAACATTTCAATGCGATCGTTCTTGGTGCCGCCGCTAACCGTGTCCTCACCCAGGCCTCCCAAGAGCGTGTCGTTGCCCACGCCGCCAGTGAGCACGTTGTTGCCGCTGGTGCCGGTCAGCACGTTGGCCAACGTGTTGCCCGTGCCGGTGATAGCACTCCCCGTCAGCTCCAGGTTCTCCACGTTAGCGCCCAGCGTATAATTAAGGGAGGCAACCACTGTGTCGGTGCCCGCGGCCAGCCCTTCGCTCACCCCGTCGGTCAGGGCATCCACGACGTAGCTGTCGTTCCCGGTGCCCCCGCGCAGCAGATTGGTGCCGTCTCCCCCATCGAGTGTGTCGGCGCCCGCGCCCCCGTTCAGGGTATCGTTGGCACTGGTGCCGGTGAGCACGTTCGCGCCTGCGTTGCCGGTGATGGTCAGAGCCGTAACGACGTTGGATGCGTCCACATTCAGCGCGGTCGTGCCGGTGGTCAGGCCCGCAGCGGTGCCGATCACTACGCGTTCCACTGCGGTGACTCCCGGCGCTAAAATCAGGGTCTGGTCGGGAGTGGTGCTGGTGAAGCGGATCACGTCCGTGCCCGCCCCCCCGTCGATCTCCTCACCCACATCATGGTCGGCGGCATCCCCGATCAGAAACACATCGCTGCCGGTCCCCCCGCTCAGGGTATCGTCGTCCGCGCCCCCCTCAAGCCTGTCGTTGCCGGCATTGCCGGTGAGCTGGTCCGCGCCGTCCGAGCCGATCATGATATTGGCGCCAGCACTGCCGGTCGCGGTCACCGAACTGCCCAGCCCCGAGGCATCCAGATGCTCGAAGTTCTTCTGCACCAGCGCCTCGGGATTGACCGTGCCGATGCGAGTCACCTGGTCGGTCAGCGAGGACAAATCCACCACCACCACGCCGTCCCCGTCGACCGTGCCGACGAGCGCCAGCGTGTCGAGGCCCGCACCCCCGTCAGCAATGTCAACATTAACAGCGGTAACTAACATTTCAATGCGATCGTTCTTGGTGCCGCCGCTAACCGTATCGATGCCGTCGCCGCCGATGAGTGTGTCGTTGCCCACGCCGCCAGTGAGCACGTTGTTGCCGCTGGTGCCGGTCAGCACGTTGGCCAACGTGTTGCCCGTGCCGGTGATAGCACTCCCCGTCAGCTCCAGGTTCTCCACGTTAGCGCCCAGCGTATAATTAAGGGAGGCAACCACTGTGTCGGTGCCCGCGGCCAGCCCTTCGCTCACCCCGTCGGTCAGGGCATCCACGACGTAGCTGTCGTTCCCGGTGCCCCCGCGCAGCAGATTGGTGCCGTCTCCCCCATCGAGTGTATCGTCGCCCGCGCCCCCGTTCAGGGTATCGTTGGCACTGGTGCCGGTGAGCACGTTCGCGCCCGCGTTGCCGGTGATGGTCAGAGCCGTAACGACGTTGGATGCGTCCACGTTCAGCGCGGTCGTGCCGGTGGTGACGCCCACGACGGTGCCGATCACCACGCGTTCCACTGCGGTGACGCCCGCCGCTAAGCTGAGGGTCTGGCCTGCCGTGGTGCTGGTGAAGCGGATCACGTCCGTGCCCGCCCCCCCGTCGATCTCCTCACCCACATCATGGTCGGCGGCATCCCCGATCAGGAACACATCGCTGCCGGTCCCCCCGTTCAGGGTATCGTCGTCCGCGCCCCCCTCAAGCCTGTCGTTGCCGGCATTGCCGGTGAGCTGGTCCGCGCCGTCCGAGCCGATCATGATATTGGCGCCACCGCTGCCGGTTGCGGTCACCGAACTGCCCAGCCCCGAGGCATCCAGATGCTCGAAGTTCTTCTGCACCAGGGCCTCGGGATTGACCGTGCCGATGCGAGTCACCTGGTCGGTCAGCGAGGACAAATCCACCACCACCACGCCGTCCCCATCGACCGCGCCGACGAGCGCCAGCGTGTCGAGGCCCGCACCCCCGTCCGCAACGTCCACATCACCAGCAGTCACCTGCATGACAATGCGATCGTTCTCGGTGCCGCCGCTAACCGTGTCCTCACCCAGGCCTCCCAAGAGCGTGTCGTTGCCCACGCCGCCAGTGAGCACGTTGTTGCCGTCTATTGCCGGTCAGGACGTTGGCCAACGTGTTGCCCGTGCCGGTGATAGCACTCCCCGTCAGCTCCAGGTTCTCCACGTTAGCGCCCAGCGTATAATTAAGGGAGGCAACCACTGTGTCGGTGCCCGCGGCCAGCCCTTCGCTCACCCCGTCGGTCAGGGCATCCACGACGTAGCTGTCGTTCCCGATGCCCCCGCGCAGCAGATTGATGCCGTCTCCCCCATCGAGTGTGTCGTCGCCCGCGCCCCCGTTCAGGGTATCGTTGGCACTGGTGCCGGTGAGCACGTTCGCGCCTGCGTTGCCGGTGATGGTCAGAGCCGTAACGACGTTGGATGCGTCCACATTCAGCGCGGTCGTGCCGGTGGTCAGGCCCGCAGCGGTGCCGATCACTACGCGTTCCACTGCGGTGACTCCCGGCGCTAAAATCAGGGTCTGGTCGGGAGTGGTGCTGGTGAAGCGGATCACGTCCGTGCCCGCCCCCCCGTCGATCTCCTCACCCACATCATGGTCGGCGGCATCCCCGATCAGGAACACATCGTTGCCGCCGTTGCCGGTTAAAGTGTCGGTTTGACTGGTGCCGGTGAGCACATTGGCGCCGTTGTTGCCTACGAGCGTCATGCCGTTGCTTGTGACCGCAGCTGCGTTCACATTGATTGCCGCCAGCCCAGTGGTCAGTCCCGCCGCATTGGCAATCTCCACCTGCTCTATGTTGCTGACGAGATTCGTTAGCGTGAGCGTAGCAGCAGCATTGCCGGTATAGCGCAACGTGTCCGCTCCCAATCCACCGTCAATGATTTCGCCTCCGGCATATTCTCCGGTCGAAGCCAGCAGGAAGCGATCGTTATCGGTGCCCCCCAGTATGGTGTCGGCGGCGAGCCCGCCAATGATTGTGTCATTGCCCGCCCCGCCATCGATGATGTCGGTGCCGTTAGAGCCGATGATGATATTGTCACCATCGCTGCCGGTGACATGTCACTGAACTGCCGATCCCCGAGGCAGTGAGGTTCTCGAAGTTGATCTGCGCCAGCGTGTCGTCAAGCGTGCCGCCGATCGAGACCACCTGGTCGGTCGACGAGGACAGATCAACCACCACTACGTGGTCGCCTGGGACTACCCCACTGAGTACTAGTGTGTCGGTGTCCGCCCCGGCATCGATGGTATCCCCGTTGCCGGCGGTGACCAGCATGGTGATCCGGTCATCGCCCGCATCCCCGTTGACGGTATCCTCACCCAGGCCACCAATGAGGATGTCGTTGTCGGTGCCGCCGTGGAGCGTGTCCGGTCCCGTCCCGCCGGTGATGGTGTCGTTGCCCGCTCCGCCGAAGAGTTCGATGCCGAGCGTCGAGTTGTAAGGTGATGACGTCGTTGCCGGCAAGCTGGTTGCCGACGACGGAGAAGAGGTCATTGACAGTCGCCAGGTCATCGGACGCGAGCGCGGCTTCGAGCACATCGAGCGACAGCGACAGGCCGGTCATCTTGATCGTATTGGTTCCCGAAACGACCGAGATCCCGGTCACCGTGCCCGTCAGGCTCGCGCTGTCAGGTCGCCTGTCAGGCTGAAGTTGCCCCCGAATGTTACTTTGGCAGAGCCAATTTTCACGACCAGCGATGTCAACGTGGCCGTATATGTTCCCGGCATCCGGGAAGGTCGCGGGGAAAATGATGTTGCCGTTGATCGTTTCTGAGAAGCCCGTGGATCCGATGGTGGCGGAGGTAAAGAAATCATTGCCGATGCCATCGAGGGTGCCGGTGAACCTTAAAACCTCGCCAGTGCCATCTGGAGGGTTTTTAAAGTTGAACGAGTTGATTATTTGAGGGATTTGCCGTCGAACCCCGAACCCCCGAGACTCATTATTCCCCCCGAATTAAGGTTTACGACAATTAACGTGCGGAATTAAATAGTACGACAACGAGCGTCGGACTAAAGGAAACAACGATAAAGTCGGGGTCAGTAAATATCTCATCGACTCGATTGGCGAATGTGACGATATCGGTCTCAAAATCAACCTGTGCTACCGATATATCCGACCAGTCGATCGTGGATGAGCCAGTGATTTGTGCCATAACGCATACCTCCCGTGAGTATCACGCCATGAAGATGCTACGCCTGACTTACTTCCTGTTACCTAACAACAGCAACCATCTCTGCTGAAACGGGAGCCGAAAACTGCTTCACGTCATGATCGGGAAACAGCTAGAACTAGTTACAGCTACAGCTCCATAACACAGCTACACAGCCCCATCACGAGGCATTCAATCTCTAGCCTCCTCCCCCTTATGTAATTGCGTGATGCTATGCGCGCCTATTTGTCTCATTGTCAAGAGAGAGAGGCCTTGCATTGAAATAACGGCAATGTGGATGCCCCCCCTCAGAAGAGGGGTATCGGCCCATACATAGCGATGTTTCATGCCCCTCTCCTCGGAATGACCTGATCGGAATGCTCAGACTGTATGGCGTCATGCCTCAGCTCTCTCGTCACATGACCAAGATTCGTACCAGAGCTTTCGTAGAAGAAGCTGGTGTTTCCAAACAGGCGGAAGTCGTGCAGCTGTCGGAGATAAGGTGCGGTGCACGACGGCGGTGGCACTCAGAGTTGCGAAGGGGAAGAGCAGTTTTTTATGAACGGTGATTCATAGCGATGGAACCACTGTTCCTATCTTTTGCTTCACAGTTGAAGGTCAACGTCTCCTCGAGACCTTCGTCCAGACTGGCGACGGCGGAGACGTTGAGGCCCCACCGCTGTCCCATATGCCCTCTGCTATTCGCTCTTACGACAAGATACGCTTCACACCTCCTTCAATCCGTCGTTGTCTTCCCGTACCTCTCACGTTTCACGTTTGACGCTTCACGTCTTCCTACTGCCAGCTCGCGGCCAAGACGGCCTGCACCTCCTGCGGCTGTTGATCGATCCCCTGATCCCACGTGAGGCCAGTCTGTTGAGTGAACCCAGCCATCGCCTGAATCAACTGATCAACTTGCGTGCTGAGCAAGGTTTGGCCGTTACCGGCCTGAATCGTCTCGATCCGATTGGTCGTGCCGACATACCAGTTCTGCACGGTGATCTGATCGGATGAGCCGTGAATCGTCAGTCGCAGATCGTTAGCCTGGCGGCTGACCACCAGATCCAAGGGATTGATTGTCGCGCCGAAGAGCGCGCGGTCTTGGTTCCCTGGGAATGGATCTGCATCACTGATCGTATCTTGGCCATCGCCTCGTGAGAAATTGTAGAGATCGTTGCCAGAGCCACCCGTCAGGGCATCATTGCCGGTGCCGCCGGTAAACTGATCAGCGCCGCTCCCGCCTGTGAGCGTATCGTTCCCCGCCCCGCCGAGTAGCTGGTCATCGCCCGATCCACCGTCAAGCGTATCGGTGCCGTCGCTGCCGTTCAGGACATCGTTCCCGCTGCCGGCATTGAGCTGGTCGTTGCCGAGACCGCCGAGCAGCGTATCGTTCCCACTCCCGCCAAGGAGTGAATCATTGCCCTCACCCCCATCCACCGTGTCGTCTCCGGAGCCGCCATCGAGGGTGTTGTTGCCACTGTTACCCACAAGCGCATTTTTCAGGCCGTTGCCGGTGCCGTTGATGTTCGCCGTCCCCGTGAGCGTCAGATTCTCGACGTTGCTTCCCAACGTCCAGGTGACCGAACTCTGCACGGTGTCGGTTCCGCCATTCAGATTCTCCACGACCGTATCACCCGCCCCGACGAGATAGGTGTCGTTCCCGACGCCGCCGGTTAATACGTTGGCGGCACTGTTGCCAGTGAGAATATTATCCAGCGAGTTCCCCGTGCCATTGATCGCGGATGTTCCCGTGAGAGTCAGCTTCTCGACATTGGCGCCAAGGGTATAGGTGATCGAGGCTTGGACTGTATCGGTTCCTTCATTGGCGAGTTCCGTCACGACATCACCGGCTACAGCGACGATATAGGTGTCGTTGCCGGTCCCGCCCTGCATCGTATCGGTGCCGGTCCCGCCGTCGAGCAGGTCGTGGCCTGGTCCGCCATTCAGCGTATCGTTGCCGGCCAGACCCATGAGGATATCGTCGCCCCGTCCCCCGGTCAGCACATCGTTGCCGGTGGTGCCGATCACGGTCTGTGGGAGCGGGCCTGAGACGGCGAGCATGAAGAGATCGGTTGCACTGAGATTCCCGGTATCGGTGGCGGTCATGGCAATCTGGAGGCTGCCGGCATCACCCGCGGCTGGGGTACCGCTGAATGTGCCCGAGTTCGGATTGAAACTCAGCCACGCAGGCAGCGGGCTTCCATCGGCGAGCGTGGCATGGTAGGTCAGGATGTCGCCATGAATGCGATCCGCATCGGTGAAGGTTGTGCTGGGGAGTGTCAGCGTGAAGACCGAATCCTCCGCCGCGGTCTGATCGGCTATCGGTACCGCGATCGCGGGCGCATCGTTCACGTTCTGGATGGCCAGTGTAAAGCTGGTCGATGCATTCAGGTTGCCCTGATCTGTCGCTGTCACGGTGATGGCAAGTGTCCCCACGTCGCTATTGCTAGGCGTGCCACCAAATGTACGGGTGATTGGATCGAAACTCAGCCAGGCCGGTAAGCTGGTTCCATCGGCGAGCGTGGCGCTGTAGGTCAATGTGTCCCTATGCACCTGATCCACATCCGCAAAGGTCGATCCCGGAACAGTGAAGGTGAACGCAGTATCTTCCAATACCGTTTGGTTGGCTAACGGAGCTGCCACGGTCGGTGCCTCATTTACATTGTTCACGGTGAGCGTAAAGTTATCCGACACGCTCAAGTTACCCGTATCTGTCGCTGTCACACGCAGATCGAGCACGCCCACCTGCGCATCGTCGGGCGTGCCGCTCAATGTCCGAGTGGCCTCATCGAACGTCAACCAGGAAGGCAATGCGGTGCCGTCAGTCAGACTCGCGCTTAGCGTCAGCAGATCCCCCGCATCCTCATCGGCAAAGGTGTTCGCTGGCACAACAAGGCTGAACGGCGCATCTTCTGGCACGGTCTGATCCGCAAGAGGCGCCGTAATCGTCGGTGCATGGTTCGAGGGAAACAGATCGGCCAGATTCACGGAACTCCCATCGGCAAATGCCAAGGTCGAGACGACAAGCGAGCCGTCTTGATTTAATGGGTCAAAATCTTCGAGCAAGATTCTGTCTCCATGGCCGCCGACTGTGATCGTGAGCGTGGTCCCGCTCTGCGCAACGGTCAGGCTTTCGATGGTAATATCGGCTCCAAAGAGGATCCGATTCGCTTCGCCTGGCACAACCTCGTCGTAGATCGTATCGATCTCGTCTCCCAGGTTGAAGACATAGGTGTCGTCGCCCTCATCCCCCGAAAGAATGTCCTCCCCAGGCCCGCCAACCAACTGATCGTCGCCCGCGTTTCCGATCAGCGTGTCGTTGCCTCCCAGACCCGTCAACACATCACCGAGCACCGAGCCGCGTAACGTGTTATCGGCATCGGTTCCGGTGAGCGTGAGTCCCAGAGCCCGATCGAGGATCATGGCAGAATCCCAGATCGTGCCATCCCCGAAGACGAGCTGATCGATCTGGTAGTCGGACCTCCAGAGAAACTCGTCGAATAAGAGCTGATCGCTCGTGCCGTTGATCCGCAACACAAGATCATTGCTGGTTCCCACCACCTGAATCGTCACATCGGACGGCAGCACATCGGCCCCCAAACGGACCACTTCTGTTTCAGCCCCCGACGCGTCGTAACTGACCAGAATGTCCTGCCCGCCACCTCGACCGAACGAATAGGTGTCGTTCCCCGCATCGCCAAACAAACGATCGTTCCCGGCCCCGCCATCGAGCACATCATCGCCGCCTTGGCCTGAGAGATAATCGTCGCCTTCCAACCCTTGGATGAGATTGTCGTTTTGATTGCCGAACAGCGTATCGGGGCCGGATGTGCCCACAAAGGTCGAGAGACGATTGAACAAATCGCTGACTGTCCAGAGTGTGCCATCGGTAAATTCCACCCGCTCAATGCGATAGGCGGCCACCGAGTATCCGGATGAGAAAGGCGGAATAGCCGTGATGCTCTTAAAGAAGGACTGGACCGTGAGACGGTCGCTGGTCCCATTGATGGAGAGCACCAAATCGTCTCCATTCGTGCGAGCCAGGATCACATCGCTCGGCAAGACCTCCGCCCCGATCACAATCCGATCCTGCTCTCGATCGATGTTCGATTGGGTCACGTCGAGATCCAACACCGTAACTTCGCCGGACCCGCGCCCAAAGTTGTACGTATCTGCCCGAAAATCCCCGAGGAGCGGGGCGCCGAAATGATCGGCATTCCAGACCGTCCCACCGGCAAACTGCACGATCTCCACGCGCGAAGGCGCGACATAGGCGGACAACCCGCCACCAGACGTGGTGACGAGCGTTCCAGGAGGAACGGTCGCTCCCGTGAGGAGATACCCGCCACGGTCTAACTGCAGATCATAAAACGACGAGATGGTTATCTGATCCGTCCCGCCATTGAGCGTCAGCACAAGATCGTTCCCGGTCCGCGCCCACGTCATATCAGCAGGCGCCACCCCGGCCTCAAACAACAGCGTGTCTTCATTTTGGTTCGGCGCTGAATTGAGAGCGGCATCGTTCTCCTTAATCGTGTCGTGGCCGTCGCCGGCTCGGAACACATAGGTGTTCGCCAGATACCCTAACTGGCCCGTGGCTTCGTTGAAGAAGGCCACGCCAGACTGTCCCTGCAACAGGTCGTCGCCGAGTCCGCCGTCAAGACGCCCGACCCCGTTCAACGTATCATTGCCTTCCAGTCCTTCGAGCGAGAGACCACCCGTCATGACATTATTGAGGCCATTCCCCACTCCAATCATCGCGTTGCCTTGAAGAGTGAGGTTTTCAACGTTATCGGAGAGCGTGTAACTGACATCGCTGATCACCTTATCGATGCCCTCCTCCGTAGCTTCCACCACCACATCGCCGAGACTATCTATCTCATAGATGTCATCGCCGGACCCACCCGCCAACAAGCTATCGTCCGTATCGAACGATTCATGGCCGCTGTCCAAATGATCATTCCCCGCATCGCCGAATAATTGGTCCATGCCGGTGGTGTCTCCGGCCGAGAACACATCCGTCCCTTCGCTGACCGGCTCACTGCTGAATGTAGCAGCCGAGAACATTGCCAGGCCACTCGAACTCCCGGTCGTCCGAAATCCGGCCACAAGACGGTCATTTCCCGCACCGCCATGCATCGTATCGAATCCAGCCCCCCCGTCCAGATCATCGATCCCAGCCCCACCATCGAGAAAATCATTACCGGCCTCGCCCCGCAATCGATCATTGCCAAACCCACCAATCAGCATGTCATTGCCCATGCCACCGAATAACTGATCGTCTCCGGCTTCTCCATCGAGAAAGTCTTCTCCACCGGTCAACGCAGGTCTAAGATTGGGATTGTTATCGCCGTAGAGAATATCGTTACCAATTCCTGCATAGAGCGTGTCGTTGCCCACTCCGCCGATCAACGTATCGATGCCATCGCCGCCATCCAAAAGATCGTCGCCCCCGATGTCGAAGAGGACGTTGTTATAATCCCCTGTGAGATGATCATTTCCAACCCCGCCAACTAAGATATCGTTATTTCCCCCGCCCACGAGTGCATCATCTCCAGTTCCGCCATCGAGATAATCTTGACCATCGTAGGACGTATCCCAGGCGATACCCACGTTGTTCGGACCGTCACCAAAGAGCCAATCGGTCCCTGCACCACCGAACAAGGTGTCCGAGCCCGCGCCGCCTTGCAGTCCATGCGCGAAATCGCCTCCATCATCGCCATCCCCGCCGTCGAGGAAATCGTCTCCGCCGTCAGAGATCTGGGAATCGTCACGCGTATCCCCATATATCAAATCGCGTCCAACCCCGCCAATCAGAATGTCACCACCCGTTCCACCGGAGAGGAGCTGACTCCCCGTCCCACCTTCCGCATCGAGATAGTCGCAACCTGGACCACCATCGAGATCGTCGTCCCCCTCGCCGCCCAACAGCCAATCGTCGCCGATACCGCCAGCTAAGATGTCATACTCATCTCCACCATCGAGGCGATCATGCCCTTCCATGCCATAGAGCTCGTCGCTCCCGGTCCCGCCAAACAGATGGTCATTCCCAGAACTACTCACCACATTGTCATTCCCACCGAACACTTGGAGGTCGTAGTTGTAGCCCCCCTCAAGCACGACGCTATTGGCGGTGTTATCGAAATCGGTCGGGAGAAAGTCGGCATTCGTTTTCGTCGGCAAACCGTTGTCGAAATTCGGCTCAGCCGGCACCTCGACGAGCCGAATGCCGAGTTGTCCTGGAGCGTAATTCTGGACCACGATGCTGTCCTCGGGACTCTGCAGATTGGTGATCGTCAACCCTGAGCCCGACAGCACATAGCGAAACTGTCCATCCGGGCTCATGTACGTCTGGGCGGCATCCGTCGGTTTCCGCACCCCACCGACTAAAAGCCGCTGATCGACCTGACTCAGCCCCATCCCGTCACTATCGCTAATCGTGTCCCACCCATCGCCACTGCTGGAGTAATAGACATCGCGGCCGGTGCCCCCTCGCAGCTCATCCGTATTGAAGCCGCCGGTGAGGCGATCCTCGTTATCGCCGCCCTCCAGTATGTCGTTGTCCTGCTGGCCCAGCAAAATATCCCGCTCCTCCCCGCCAAGCAGCACATCATTGCCCGCATTGCCTTCGAGATAGTCCCGCGCTCCTTGACCGTCGAGGAGATCGTTCCCGCCGCCGCCATAGAGGTGATCCTCGGCGCTGTCTCCCACTAAGGGCGGATCATCCTCGTCGCTGCCGAAGAGAAATTTCTGACTATCACTCGCAGCGGTAATCTCATAGCCAGACGCCACGTCCCTGAAATGGATTGAACCCCCAGTCGCATCGAGATCACGCTGATTGATCGTATTTTTATCCGATAAAAACTGTGCGCGGTCCTGCAGATATTGAGTCGTCAGCGTGCCGGTGCCGTCGGTGTCGTTAAAAGGATCGAGTTCCCCTGCCATGTTATGAGCATCGTACGTGTTTCCGTCACCAGGTCGGTGTCCGCTCTGGGGGCGAACGGATTCAGTTCCTTGAGCGCATACCGGTACGCGAGCCCTTGCGCCGTCTCCGTGCCTGCGGTGCTCGCCATGGTCGTCGGGTCGAGCAAGGGGTCGGTTAAATCGTCCGATGTAAAGGTGACACCGAGGGCTTGCCAGGCGGCCACGTCCTCCTCGACCGCCGCAAGGGCGGTATAGAAGTCATTTCGATTCGTCAAATTTCCAAATCCGCCTACACGAGAGTCTACTGGCAACGGATTGGGCGCTGGGAGCGTGGCGCCCAGAAATAGTTTGCGAAACACATCTACTGTCTTCTCCAGCGAATCGCTTTCGACCACATCCGGGGTATTCAGTGACGCAACCGTATCTGCATTCGAATTGGACGCCGCTTTGATCAGAAGTTCGGCGCTGGCTTGGCCATAGCGCGGATCAATGGTCTGGATGAGTTCCTGTGTCGCCAGAGAATCGACGAGCAGTGTAATCGCATGTGTGTTGCCAAAGTCGGCTCGATCCTGGAACAGGGGCACGCCTTCGATTAGAGGTTGGCCCTCAATGAACACCGGAGTAGCCGGCGCATGTACCCCGGAATTCGCCACGACGTTTTAGTCACCGGTTGTCGCGAGGCCATATAGTTGCGTGATCTTCGCAAAGGCTGGAGTGGTTCCCACTTCTCCCGGAGAGCTTTGTGTCCCGTCCGTATCATAAACCGTGGTCGCCACCTCCACGGCCCAGCGATAGCGGGCATCGGCGTAGATGTTCCCCGCTTCCCCCAGGGTGGTCTCACTGGTAAACGGCGAGAAGGGCTGCCCAGCGAGCTCTGCCGCCGGCAAGATCAACGCGGATTGGAGTCCATCGACCACATGGACACGCCTGCATCGGGATTGAACAAGACCTCTCTAAGGAGGTCCAGCATGCCGTCAATCCGTGCGGTTTCGGTCGCCCCAGGTCCATTGATATGGCCGCGCCCGGCCCCGTTGAACGTATAGGTATGCCCAAAGATGATATCGGGATCATTGGCGTGCAGTTCGGTGAAGATGGTGGCAAGATGATTACCCAGCGAATACCCTGTGACGTTCAATGTGGCACCCGTGGTGAGTACCCCGCTGGTCGTCAGCTGAAGATAGTAATTCTCCATGGCGGCCAATTGCGCGAACGCAAAACCGGTCTGCCCCAATTTCTCCATCGGCCGCGAAGGTGAGCGGCGCGGCAAACACACCGTCCCGCTCGCGGTCTCCGCCGTTGACTTGCGTGCGAAACTCGGTGCTGCGAAAGGACAGTGTATAGGAGTTCGTCTGGGTATCGTAGAGGAGGGTGGCGCTTAAACCCTGTCGAATCGTCTGCGTGATGGTCCCTGATTTCATAGCGAGCGAGAAACCGGTCCGCCAAACCATCAGTTAACTGCGTTTTCCCCGGAAGTGGACCGCTTGGTGGATCAAACCCAGGCCTGTTGTTTCCTCGAATCAAAGCCAGACGAATAGCCGCTTCATTCGTAATATCCACACCGTCGAAATAACTTTCTGCGGCAATTTGCTGGATTAAAAAATCGAGCCAAATTGAAACGTTAGTTTGTGGCATCGTCAGCTCCCGCTAAAGAAACATTCTTCGGTTTGGAACCTTCTTGATAAACTCCAAGCTTGGGAAGAGTTTAACCCTATCCTTATCGTTCGAGCAGAGTTGTCCTCTGGGCCACCAGATGCCCGTTAAATTTTGTACCCCGCTACCCCCGCTTCGGATGAATCCGCGTTTGACCCCTAGCACTTCGTTTTTTTCCAAATCCAGCACGATCAGTTCTCCACCTGCAATACCAAGTTCGCGATCATGCGGCCTGGCAATACCACGCCAGACATAGCCATAGTGGCTTCGAGCCACGGCGTATTCCTTCTTCATCGTTACCTCTCGATGTCCGTCATACTCGTGGAAGCGTACATACTTCGCCCGCGCATCCGCTTTTGTCTCAATAGAAGGATGTCGAAACTGCTTTCCTCTGATTGGTTTCGGCTCAAAGTGGGCGGATGTCTCGAAGAAGCGGTATGCATTCGGGTGGACGAATGCAAATTCGGGTGATACAGCTTCCGCATCTGTATAGCCATAAGGGTCTTCCATTGCATACAGATGCTCTTGCATATAGTCGGTAGCTCGTTCCCACGGCCGCATCATATAGAGGCCTTCGACATTCTCGACGGTCTTGTAGATCAATTCGCCCGCCTCAGTCTTGCAGAGACGATCGAAGTATTGTTCGGGGGTCATACCCGGCTTGTACCCGCTGTCCTCAGGTACCGGATCGGGAATCTTGATCGAGTGAGCGAAGCGGCCTTCTTCCGTCGCCAGGGGATCGGCGGGCTTGAGCATCAAAATGTCGCAGGCCGTGTCATTCGGTTTCAGCTTCGCCTTGGCACAGTTTCCTCAAACACCTTCATCTCCCGATCAAACCGCTGGCCCGGGGTTTCGTTCTTTGCTGACAGGCCCGCCGCACACCCGGCAATCAATACTCCGCCTAAGCCCAGCACCAGCAGCCGACGCGTCCAACCTGTTGCTCTCATGTCAGTCTGTCTCCTTGGTGGGTCGCCGCTCATGAAATAGAAGTATTTCGGTATCCATAGTTGAAAAAGCAGCGGACGATACCGCGCGTTTCCTGATCATGTCAAGACCGATTTCAATGCGCCATGAAAGAGAAAGGTGTCAGCAACTATCTTGAAATTTATGCATGAGAGAAATAGAGGGACGGACTACTTTTCCGTTGCATCTCGGCTTCGCTCTTCAGTACCGTAAGGCCCCCTGCCTCGCATTCCTCGCGGCCAAGTCGCTGGCTATGCCTACCATGTTCTGAATCGTGGTAAAGGTGGGGTCATAATCTTTCATAAGCCGGAGAAAAATAGGGGGACAGGCTACTTTTCCGTTGCATCTCGGCACCACTCTTCAGTACCGTGAGGCCCGATGCCTCGCATTCCTCGCGGCCAAGTTGCCGGACACGCTTACCATGTACTCAATCGCGGGAACGGCGGCGCGATCGTGTTTCACAAAGATGCCGACTACGCGGCATTTCTCGCGCTGCTGCAGATGGCCAAGTCGAAGTATCCTGTCCGCGTCTTGGGCTTCTGTCTCATGCCGAATCATTTTCATCTCGTGCTGCAACCCGCAACTGCGGACGCTCTCAGTCCGCTCATGCAATGGTGGATGACGAGCCATGTGCGCCGCTATCATCGGCATTACCGGAGTCATGGCCATGTCTGGCAAGGTCGCTTCAAAAGTTTTCCCATTCAACAGGATGCTCACTTGCTCACCGTGCTGCGCTATGTCGTGCGCAACCCTGTTCGGGCGCAGCTCGTGGAGTCGGTGACCCAGTGGCCGTGGTCGAGTCTGCAGCATCCCTCCTTGGTCGATCCCCTCCCGCTTCCACTCCCCGCTGAGTGGCTGGACTGGGTCGAGCACCCGTTGTTTGACCACGAACTCACCACGCTCCGTACCTGTCTGAATCGCCAGGCTCCCTTTGGCTCCTCTGACTGGCTCGCGCAGTTCACAGGGGTTGCCGGTCTCGACAGGACGCTTCGCCCGCGTGGCCGGCCCAGGAAAACTCCGAATAAGTAGCCTGTCCCCCTTTCTTCCCTTTTCTTTCCCGGATAAGCCGTCCTCATGTGGACAAACACTGTACTCGGTCATAAAACGGGAGTAGCACGGAAACAGATGTGGAGTAAGGCGTAGCGAGCGCGAACGAGGGGGGGCAACTCACGAGCTGAAGGAGAATTTAGTGTATGCGCAGATCGTCTTTGGGGGGAGGTGTCAGCCTGGTGACGGCATAGTAGAGCACCACGCCAATGAGGAGAACTAGAAGTATCCAGCCCAGGTTATCGGGACCCGCTGGAAAATGTGCTTAGGTTCGCCTATACTCTTTGCCCTCACCATTGGAAATTGTGCGGGGTTCTAAGGGGAGGCCCGGCTGGGGGCTAGGGACGTTGGCGTACCTGGTCGGCCCGCAGCGGAACGACCGAGAGAGGGCTTTTCTATTTTCTTATGCCCTTCTTGACGGTAAAAGAAGATTTGAGACTTCCTAATTCCCGCCTTTATTCTTAGAAGCAATTAGGCTTCTCAAGAATAGGAGTTGAAGTGAAGGGGGATTTCGTCGAATTAGAATCAATCATTGGCCTTGGCCTCACCCTTGGACGATTAGGATGTCCAGAAAGACTTTTCTCGCCTTGGGGGTCGGGCTTCTCTTAGGCTTTGGGCTGACCCTCAGTGTCGGAGCGGACGATACCGCCCTTGAGCGTCCTGGATACGCGCTCACTACCCTGGACGGCTCAGGCACCGTCGGCCAGTACAGCTCAGTGACCATCGGGACCGACGGCCTAAGCCTCATCAGTTACTACGACGCTACCAACGGCGACCTCAAGGTGGCCCACTGCTCCGACTCGGCCTGCACCTCCGCCACCCTCACCACCGTGGACCGCGCAGGCAATGTCGGCCAGCACAGCTCAGTGACCATCGGCACCGACGGCCTGGGCCTCATCAGTTATTATGACGCTACCAGCGGCGACCTCAAGGTGGCCCACTGCTCCGACTTGGCCTGTACCACCGCGACCCTCACCACCGTGGACCGTGCAGGCGATGTCGGCCAATACAGCTCAGTAACCATTGGAGCCGATGGCCTGGGCCTCATCAGCTACTTCGACGCCACCAACGCCGACCTCAAGGTAGCCCACTGCTCCGACTTGGCCTGCGCCTCCGCCACCCTCACCACCCTCACATTTCTCCAAAGCGAGAACAATGACGGTCGGTTCACCTCAGTAAACTCTACGGGCGGCCGAGGCCTCATCAGCTATTATGACAGCACCGACCAAGACCTCAAGTTGGCCCTATGCCCGGACTTAGCCTGCACCTCTCCCACCCTCACGGCCACCCTGGACCGCGCAGGCAACGTCGGCCAGTACAGCTCAGTGACCATCGGAACCGACGGCCTGCCCCTCATCAGCTACTATGACGGGACCAACGGTGACCTCAAGGTGGCGCACTGCTCCGACTCGGCCTGTACCGCCGCGACCCGCACAACCCTCCAAAGCGAGGACAATGTCGGCCAGTACAGCTCAGTGACCATCGGGACCGACGGCCTGCCCCTCATCAGCTACTACGACGAGACCAACAGCGACCTCAAGGTGGCGCACTGCTCCGACTCGACCTGTACCGCCGCGACCCTCGCCACCGTGGACCGCGCAGGCGATGTCGGCCAGTACAGCTCAGTAACCATCGGGACCGACGGCTTGGGCCTCATCAGTTACTATGACGCCACCAACGGCGACCTCAAGGTAGCCCACTGCTCCGACTTGGCCTGCACCTCCGCCACCCTCACGCCCCTGGACGGAGCAGCCAATAACGTAGGCGCGCCGTCTTCGATGATTATGGGAGCCGACGGCCGAGGCCTCATCAGTTACTACGACACTACCGACGGCGACCTCAAGGTGGCCCACTGCTCCAACTCGGCCTGTACCGCCGCGACCCGCATAACCCTCCAAAGCGAGGACAATGTCGGCCAGTACAGCTCAGTGACCATTGGGACCGACGGCCTAGGCCTCATCAGTTACTACGACGCCACCAACGGCGACCTCAGGGTGGCGCACTGCTCCAACTCGACCTGTACCGCCGCGACCCTCGCCACAGTGGACCGCGGAGGCAATGTCGGCCAGTACAGCTCAGTGACCATTGGGACCGACGGCCTAGGCCTCATCAGTTACTACGACGCCACCAACGGCGACCTCAAGGTGGCGCACTGCTCCGACTTGGCCTGTACCGCCGCGACCTGCACAACCCTCCAAAGCGAGGACAATATCGGCCAGTACAGCTCAGTGACCATCGGGACCGACGGCCTAGGCCTCATCAGTTACTACGACGCTACCAGCGGCGACCTCAAGGTGGCCCACTGTTCCAACTTGGCCTGTGCCGCGGCGACCCTCACCACCGTGGACCACGGAGGCGATGTCGGCCAGTACAGCTCAGTGACCATCGGGACCGACGGCCTAGGCCTCATCAGTTACTACGACGCTACCAGCGGCGACCTCAAGGTGGCCCACTGCTCCAACTTGGCCTGTGCCGCGGCGACCCTCACCACCGTGGACCACGGAGGCGATGTCGGCCAGTACAGCTCAGTGACCATCGGGACCGACGGCCTGCCCCTCATCAGCTACTATGACGAGACCAACGGCGACCTCAAGGTAGCCCACTGCTCCAACTTGGCCTGTGCCGCGGCGACCCTCACCACCGTGGACCACGGAGGCGATGTCGGCCAGTACAGCTCAGTGACCATCGGGACCGACGGCATGGGCCTCATCAGTTACTACGACGCTACCAGCGGCGACCTCAAGGTGGCCCACTGCTCCGACCTCTTCTGCGTTCCTTACCATCGCCGCCGTTGAGCAAATGAGCATTACGGAGTCACGCCATGAAAAAAGGGCGTAACAGAATGGCTGCCCGTTAGAAAGAAAAAGTATGGCGCAACTGCGGAAAGGGAAAGTCTGGAAGTCGGGAGCTTTTGAACAAATCTTTCTAAAGTGAAGGCGAGTAAGTGCTCCCCGGATGCGCAGCGCGTGACGGCTGAGGTAAACAGGATCACCCTTAATGTTGCTACAGGCATTGCCTGAATGAACCTTTCAGATTGGGTCGCTCTTGCTTGAGCTACCACCGCCTTGCTCGCCACTCTGAAAGCTCTCCTGAATAAAGCTTCGTCGCCGCAGTACCCGCATTGTCGTCGCCTCTGTCGAGACACCGTTCGAGTCCCGCCAGGCAGCTGCTGACGAAGGCAGTCAAGGTCCCTGAGTCGGGGGGCGGTGCTGGGTGGTCAAAGGCATTTGTTTATGAGCTTAAGGGATTGTGGCTATTCGATGATGAGGACAGCGCCTTCGGCGGTTGTAGAAAATTGGATGAAATCGATATGACGGTCGCGCAAGAGCCGTTCAATCATCGAGGTTGAGGCATTGCCGCAACGAACCGAGACGACCTTGGGCGGATGACCAAACAGGAAACTGCGCTGGTGGAAGTCGGCGTCTTTGGTCACAATGGTGAGTCCCTGCACCATACTCCGCTGCCTTAGTTATCTTTCCCGGATGATCTTGGTGGCCATCGCTTTAAATACCAATTCTTTTCCTTCCTTATTCTTGACGTTGTCGGATGAGACATCGATGGTCGCGTGGACGACCACTCGTTCTCCTTCGCCGACCAACACAGGAGTTTCGTTGGCCTGACACCGGATCAGGTAGAGTACGTCGAGCGAACCGGTTTCATCTGCCAGAATAAACCCTTGGCCACAGAGCGATCGCCCGTAGCTGTCCTGCCCTTGATAGGCGGTCACATCTTTCGTCTTGCCTTGGAGGATCACAGCACGGCGGTTGTTCGCCATCGGATTAATGGTAATCGAGCCGATGGGGATTGCCCCATCGGCTGGTGCGGCGAGTACCAGTGCTGCCCATAGCCACCCACAGCCCAGGAGGCCCCCCACCAGCCCTCCTATCCATCGATAGGGTCCAGGAACCAAGGTCAGACCTTGCCATCGCAGATTTCTCATTCGTGCCCCTTTCTAGCAGGATGCTGAGAAAATCCGCCAGCTTCGTTCTCGCATCGCTCCCAGGAACCGTGAAACGTGAGGCGTGAAACGAGGGTCAACTGCGGAGCTGCGGCCTTGTTTGGGAAAAGGCGCGTCCCTGGGCGAAGAGGTTGTCGTGGCAGACTCAGGGCGGGCGGGTGAAATAACCGCCAGGGTTGGGAGGGTGAGAAGTCCGGTCTTTTTGAGCATCCTGCGTCAGAGAAAGGTGTCAGGAGAACGCTCTTCCGCCTCAGAAATACCACCATTTCCTGTTCCTCGCTGTTAACGAGCGGGCGCACTGTAAGCTTCAAGGAGGGCCCTGTCAATATACATTTTCCCCCTTCCTACAGGGGCCTGTCCGGCAGCTACTTCACCCGGCCGCCTCACTAACTCGGCGGCGCGCACAGACTTGGTGCTCCTTATTCGTCGCACAGTGCGCCCCATAGGGTATGCGTGCAGGCGCCATAAAATCTAGGAAACCAGGACCTATAGCTTTTCACGTTCGCTTCTGTTAGGGTGTTGGTGTTTCACGCGGCGGGCCTCGCATGAAACAGCAAATGGAACGGCCCATCACCGATATTGTGGTTACCGAGAATCTTGACCGGAAGCTCGACCCAAGCCGCTACACTGTTCGCGTCTTCGGCCCGTTCCTTCCCCTCGTGTGCTCGTTCTCGAGTCTCATACAATATCAATTTCAGAAGGAGGAACCCCCATGGGTTCAAAACTATATGTCGGCGGGTTGCCCTATGCGGCAACTGAATCACAGCTCACCACCCTCTTCGCCGCGCACGGCACCGTCGAGTCTGCGCGTGTGATCACGGACAAGTTCACCGGGCAATCACGAGGCTTCGGCTTCGTCGAGATGGCCACACAGGAAGAAGCCAAAGCCGCGATTACCGCGTTGAACGGCTCACAGATGGACGGACGTCCTCTGACTGTCAATGAAGCCAAGCCACAAGAACCCCGCACCGGCGGTGGTGGTGGTGGTCGTTTCGGCAGTGGTGGCGGCGGTGGCGATCGTGGCGGGCGCGGTCGCTTCTAACAAAGCGCCAACAAGCTGCAGTTGCGGAAGGGGCGCTTCGGTTGAAGCGCCCCTTCACGTCCTGCCCCGTTCCTTGTACCTCACATTCAATGCGTCGTAGCGAACGACACTCCGTCTGTTACGACCACTACTGAGTCGCGACCTCAGACCGATTACCCCCCTCATGCCTCTCGGGTGCGGCAGTTATCTCGCCGGAGCGCTGTTGCTGGCTAGTGCGAGCAAAGATAGGCCAGCCTTGATGTAGGCCACTTTGGGGCCTCACACGCAGCAAGCACGCAGTGTGAATAGACGTGACTAGTTGGAGGAATTATCGAACCGAGTCACGCTAATCCTGGTCACTGAGAGACCGCATATGCGCTACCATCAACGTCTACGCCTCCTGCATCTAATCTTCACCCTCTGGTTTTCCACCGTGATCTGGACGCCCAGCCTTGCAGGGGACATGGCCCTCCTGAGCATCGGCCCTCGCGTTGGCTTCAGTGGAGGAACTCCCCTATTGGGGAAAAGGCAAACAGAATCCTTCCGCATGGTTGACGTCGCGGCGGTCTTCACGCTCCCCTGGTCCTGGCCGCTCGGTGGCAGCGCGTGGAGTCTGAATACGAGGTTGACCGCAAGCGCTGGGCTACTGGAAGCGGCAGGCGACAGCGGTCTGATGATGACTGTTGTGCCGGATCTTGCGCTGAGCGGATGGAAGGGACTTGTCACCTTCGACGCCGGAGTGGGGGCAGGATTCTTCAGCGACTACAAGTTCGGCGCACAAGACTTCGGGGGTCCGGTTCAATTTCTCGCGACCATGGGGGTTCGCGTCAATCCATTTTCTCACGCCTATACCGGCTTTCGCGTCCAACACTTCTCCGATGCCGGCCTATACGAATCGTCCAGTCTCGGAGTGGACCTGTATATCGTAGAACTTGGATACCGGTTCTAACCCGACGTCGCCGGATCGGCGATCCATTCTGACGCGAACAAACAGGCACGACCCCAGCGCCCTAGCAGGCTGCGAGAAAGACCCTTTTGGCACAGCAGAATACTCCCGCAGGATGCTCAAAACAGTCATCCAACTAGGCCGCAGGCAAGTCAAAACCAGAAGCGTACCCTCTGGGGTACGTTGAGGATTTTGACGAACCGAGAACGACGTTGGAGGGCTTTTTCAGCATTCTGCTAAAGCTTCCACCCTGACAACACGCACCGCTGCGCAATCAGCGGCGTGAAGCTCCCCACATCTTCCGAAACCCTTGTCATGACCTCATCCGCCAGTCCCTGATCCTCAAAACATTCGTAGACATCATCGAGAAAACCGCCCCGGAGCAGCGGATGGTAGAGAAACGCCGGACCGGCACCAGTCGCCACGTCCAACGGATACTCGGTCACGGCAATGCGCGCGAGATCAAGCCGATCCAGCCATCCTCGAACGTCTTCTGCCGACGGCCGTTCGGCGAGATAGGCTGCTAACCGACGGCGTTCCGCCAGGAGACCACGGACCTCCATTTCCTGATCGATCCGACGCCAGAGTGAATCGAACGTACCGAGCGAAGGAAAGGTCAGCACCAGTTGGCCGCCTGGCTTGAGATGTTCCACCAATCCCTGGACGGCTTGGAAACGGTTGGGACGGAAAAACATGACGGAGAGATTGCCGGTGATGCGGTCGAAACAGGGCAGGTGCGGAGGCAGAGCGCGCATATCCAGGCATTCGAACCGTAGCCACGGGAGTTGCGCTCCTTGGATCACTCGCGCATTCTCGACCTGACGCCCACTGAGATCGATGGCCAGGACCTGCCCGGTGGGCCCCACCTGCTCTGCCAGGTAGAAGGCCGGAATCCCATGGCCGGAGGCAATATCGAGGATGAAGGCTCCAGGGCAAAGATCCAGATGCTGCAGCAACGATTCGGCGAAGGGGGTGGACCAGTAGTCATGGGTCGGAAGAGGCCACCGAAGCCTCACATCAGTCGTGCGTTCGGTCATGTGGCTGTTCCCCTGTCGTGCTGTCGGCATAGAATACTCCGACGCCCTGCCAAAGAGCACCAGCCATTTCACGAAACATCGATGGTGACCATGGAGGGCAACAAGACGAGCCAGACAGGCACTCTTCGCATGATTCTTCTGTGGGCCGCAGAGGGGATGCAGTCACCGCAGATTCTGCAGGTCAGGAACGCACGCACATTACAGCAGGCTGCTTACTGCGAAGACTTAGGCTGGCGTTTTGGATGCAGGCCCTTGTCGCTCTTGCTCATCGGACTGCTGGACTCGCCCTCAGAGAGAATGTCCTCAATCTGGGATTCGCTGCACGTGAGATTGCCGTCGGCTGGTAGCTGTGACGGTGCTTCGGCCGGCTTGGCTGCGGCATGAACCTTCTTATTTTTTGCATCGTCCGGCATGTTGGCTGTTTTCTTTCTCAGTGAGTGTGTTCCGCCGGCAGCGTCACATTATCGAGCACGATTGAGGGAATACGATCCGCCCGTCGCCAGCACCCTGATGGTGCGCTGCAAATCATCCACATGCTGCTGCATCTCCGCCAGTGTCCGATCAATTTGCTTGCTGGAGCAGTGCCGCAGCGAATGGATGCTCGCTCCCGTCCAGAGTCGAACGGTTTTTCTTGACGGTGCATTCAGCGTTAACACATAGACTTGCGTGGTGTTCTTCATACTATCCCCCCTGATGCTGGTTACCCATGGTGTGGAAGCTCCTCGACGAATGCACCACAGACTCGCCCGCCCCTTCTCAGATTGCGCGAAAGCCAGCGAGCCCCTCACTCAAGGCCATGATCCTGTTGTTCAATCTGTGCTTTCGGCCACTACGCCACTGCGGTCAC
Organism: Nitrospirota bacterium; assembly: GCA_963775905.1. GTDB lineage: Bacteria > Nitrospirota > Nitrospiria > Nitrospirales > Nitrospiraceae > Palsa-1315. The sequence goes on from CAVZKI010000011.1 coordinate 267,516, forward strand.
GGCTGCCGTGCCCTGAGGAGGCTGGGCCGCTGCGGCTGGCGCCGTCTGCATGGACGCCTTCAGCTCATCAATAGCCCTCTCAACGTCTGCTTCCGTCGATCCAAACCGGTCTCCCATCACCTTCACGGCCTGAGTGATCGCTTTCTTCATCTTCGTGATTTGTTCTTCAAGTGTCATCGCGTCTCTCCTTTATAGGTTGGGGGTCTGATACCGAGAAGTCCGCTGCATGTCCGCGGACTCGTATGTCCTCAAGGAACCGATCCGCTTCCGTCCTGGTGGTCACGCCCAATGATCGCAGCACTTCAGAAACACTCTGGCATAGGAGCGGCGGAGACTGGGGAATCAAACGCGCAGGAAGGAAGCAAGAGGCGCGAGGGATGGGACAGTCAGCGAGGCTCAATACAGCACCTCCCTATGCTAGACGCCATGGAGGGCCTGGTCAAGCGGTATTACGCGCGGCCGAGATACTTCAATGATTCTACGGGTTCTCATTCAAATAGATACTCGAGTCCACTGCACAACGCTTTCTGATTTTGGCGAACGCTGTTACGCTAACTTAGTTGCGGCGGCCTGTATTTTTACCTCAACCGAGTGCTCCTGACGGTCGTCCACAAGAGGAATAACCTTATCCTGTCGCTCGACGCCATCGACAGTCACGCTCATCTCGCCGTTCCCCTCGCGCGTTTGCAGGACGGTAATATGGTAGACGGTTTCCCGGTATCGGTAGTGCAACGTGAACCCCTTCCAATCCGCGGGGAGGCACGGAGCAACCCGTAGCTTGTCTACTTCAAGCCTCAGCCCAAGGAGTGATTCCACGATAAGCCGATACATCCAGCCTGCCGAACCCGTGTACCACGTCCATCCACCGCGGCCGGTGTGCGGCGAGAGCGCGTAGACATCGGCTGCGACGACGTACGGTTCTACTTTGTAGGTCGCAATTCCCTCCGGAGATCTCGCATGGTTTACCGGGTTGATCATGGCCAACAGTTCCCACGCGCGCCGTCTGTCGCCCAATGCGGCGAACGCCATCGCCGCCCAGATCGCCGCATGCGTATACTGCCCCCCGTTCTCTCTCACGCCCGGGACGTACCCTTTGATATAGCCAGGATTCAAATTTGACTTGTCGAACGGCGGATCCAACAGTTGGATCAGCGCATGGTCCCGGCGAACGAGGCGCCGATCCACCGCATCCATGCCCATGCGTGAGCGCGTGGCATCCCCCGCACCGGAGAGAACCGACCAGCTTTGCGCAATCGAATCGATCTGGCATTCAGGATTGCTCGCCGACCCAAGCGGCGAGCCATCGTCAAAGTAGGCACGGCGATACCACTCTCCATCCCAGCCATGCTGCTCGATATTCTGGCGCATTTGCGCCGCTTCCCTCTGGCAACGTTCGAGCGAAGGACAGGTCACCACGCAGGCGTGCCACCTCAGTGAACCGCATGAGCACGTCATACAGGAAAAATCCCAACCAGACGCTTTCGCCTTTGCCTTGTTCGCCGACCATGTTCATGCCGTCGTTCCAGTCACCGGAGCCGATGAGTGGCAGGCCGTGCTCCCCACGTGTGAGGCCTTTCAGAATGGCTCGCACACAGTGTTCGTACAAACTGGCCGCTTTTTCGGACCGGCCGGGCAGATCATAATACGAGTCCTCCTCCTGGTTGACCGGACGGCCTTCGACGAAGTGGATGGGTTCATCCAAGACCCCGCTGTCCCCTGTGCTCAGTACGTAGCGGCATGTCGCCAGGGGCAGCCAGAGGTAATCATCCGAACAGCGTGTACGCACGCCCCGGCCTGAAGGGGGATGCCACCAGTGCTGGACATCGCCTTCCGGAAACTGTCGGGCTGCGGAGAGCAGAAGATGCTCGCGCACAAGATGCGGCTCGGCGTGGATGAGCGCCATCGAATCTTGAAGTTGATCGCGGAAACCGAAGGCCCCTCCCGATTGATAGTATCCGCTCCGCGCCCACAGACGGCACGCCAGCGTTTGGTACAAGAGCCAGCCGTTGGTCAGCACATTGAGTGACTGGTCGGGTGTTTCCACATGTACAGCGCCGAGCGTGTGTTTCCAGTACTGCCACACCGCTTCGAGCGCGCTACGCGCGGCGGCAGATCCCCGGAAGCGGCGCACCAGGTTCCGGGCATCTTCGGCGTCTCGCCCGACGCCGAGCCTGAAGATGATCTCACGCTCTTGCCCGTCGGCCAACTCGAATGGAACATGGATTGCGGCGCAGGGATCGAGCCCGGCCCCCACTTTGCCCGACAAGCCGCAACCGGGTCATCGCAGCCGGATTGCGAAGCGTGCCGTTGCGCCCAATAAACTCAGTCCGGTCGCCGCTGATGGTCCGAGTCGTCTCGTCCACGTCAAAGAAGGCAATCCGTCCGGCGAACTCCGTGTTATAGGGATTTCGCGCGAAGACCGCGCCGCTCTTGGGGTCCAATTCGGTCACGATATGCATCGCCGATTTTGGCCGCAGATCTCCCAGCACCCATTCCACGTAACCCGTCGCGGACAGCTTGCGCGATCGGCCCGACTCGTTCCGCACCTTGAGCACCATGAACTTGATCGGTGCATCCAGCGCCACGTACACCCACAGCTCTGAGCGGATGCCGCGCTCTGTATGCTCGAAGACGCTATAGCCGAATCCGTGCCGGCTGACGTACGGTGTCGCCCCGCGGCTAGGCAGCGGCGTGGGGGACCAGAAGTGGCCGCTCTCTTCGTCACGGAGGTATAAGGCTTCTCCGCTCGCATCGCTCACCGGGTCGTTGTGCCACGGAGTGAGGCGGAATTCGTGGGCGTTCTCGCTCCAGGTGTAGGCCTGGCCGTTCTCCGAGATGACGGTGCCAAAGTGCGGATTCGCCAGGACATTCACCCACGGCGCCGGCGTCACATGCCCGTGCGCGGTCGTGATGACATACTCGCGCCCATCAGGCGTGAATCCTCCCAGCCCGTTGAAGAAGGTGAGATCGGTGCGCGGTAACGCAGCGGATGGCAAGGGTTCGGCGCGGCGGGTCCGGGTCGGCGTCAGGCGCGGTATGGTGACTTCCACATGGCCGCGACGAGTGATCTGGTCCGCCAGCGATCCCCGATTGTCGATGATGATGGCACGGGCGACCGATTGCAGCAGAATGCGGTCCTCGTTCGATATCTGGTCCGCAGGACGGACGAAGATGCCGCCCGGTCGATCCATCACGTGTGCTTCGACGACCCGCGGCAATCAACCCCATGATTTGTTCGTGGAGTAGTTGCCGGTAACCGGCGTGATCTTCGTTCCAGATCACCAGGTCCACGGCCAGCCCCTTGGAGCGCCAGTATGCGTGGGCCTGTACGAGCTGGCGCACCAGATCGATATTGGCCGGATCTCCGATCTGCAGGAGCACGATCGGCAAATCGCCTGAAATGGCGTAGCCCCAAAGCCCGGATTGCCCGCGGCGGTTCTTGATCAGATCGCTCGGATCAGCGCGCAGGGAGGAATTGGCATAGAGGACAGAGCTGGCCAGACGGCCATAGAGTTGCGCGTCGGCCTCGGTGGCATTGAGCTGCCGCAGGACCACCTGGCTATGGGTCCAGGCCAGATCGAAGACACGATCGGCGAGACGCCGATCCTGGTATTTCTCGACCAGGCCCAGGCAGACGTCGCGGGTGTCGCCGATGCCGGACACCATATCGATCGTTGCCGATTCTTCCGGATCGAGCGTGATCCGACACCGGATGGCGACAATCGGATCGAGCACCGAGCCCTCGCTGCCCGAGAGCGCCGCAGCATCGTGCGTCCCTTGTGCGCACCGGAGCCGCTCATGGCTTGTGGGTCGGCGGCAGTGCGTCCACGGCCGATGAACTGCATGCGGTCCGTCTCGTAGGACATCGTCTCCGATGTCCGCTCCATGCACGGCCATGAGGTGACACATCCATGGCGACTGCTCGTCGAGGGAGCGGGGCCGGCGCGTGCAGAGGATCGCTTGCCGCTCGCGAATGATCTCGGTCTGAACAAAGAGATTGCTGAACGCCGGATGCAGCGCGTCCGCGGCAGAGGATGCGAGCACGACTTCCGCGTAACTCGTGATCTCGATCGTTCGGCTGGTCCGCGAGCCGTTGGTGATGCGGATTCGACGCAGTTCGATGTCATCTTCCGGCGACACCACGATCTCGGTATGCGTCTCGATATCGTGGTCGCGGCGGCGAAACTCAGCCCGTCCCTCAGAAAAAATGACTTCGTAGTTCTGCGGTGGCTTCAGCGTCGGCTGATAGGCCGTTGACCAGAACTCCCCGCTCTCCACGTCGCGGATGTAACAGAACGTGCCCCAGTTGTCGCAGGTACTGTCTTCGCGCCAGCGTGTGACGGCGAGGTCCTTCCAACGACTGTACCCGCCTCCCGCGTTCGTGATCATCACGTGGTATCGGCCGTTCGACAACAACTGCACCTCCGGTATCGGCGTGTGCGGGCTGTTGAAGCCGGCGCACCGGCATCTCTGCATCACCGGAGGTCGTACGTAAGTCGGAGAGCTCGGCGGTGTGCGAATAGAATGCCGTCGCCTTTGGAATCCGCTCCTGAAGCAACAGCATGGTCGCCTGGAACAACGGATCCGACTCGAATCGTTTCTGCATCGGACGGTCCAGGAGCAGATAGGCCAGAGAGAGCAAGCTCATGCCCTGGTGATGCGCCATGAAGGACCGAACCACCGCGCTCGATTGCCCGCGCGGGAGACGGGACGGCGTATAGTCGATCGCTTCATAGAAACCGAATTGTCCTTCGAGCCCCTCCGCGGCGAGTCGCTGCAGATTCAGGCACGCCTCCTCGGGCGCCACCATCAGCGCAAGCGCCGAGGCATACGGCGCAATGACCAGATCCTCGGCAAGTCCGCGTTTGAGTCCCAGGCCGGGCACGCCAAATGCGCGGTATTGGTAGTTGAGATGAACGTCGATCGTGTTGTAGCCGGATTCCGAAATGCCCCACGGGACGCCGCGCTGCCTTCCATACTGCGATCTGTCTCTCCACCGCCGCCTTGCAGGTCTGGTCGAGCAGCGTGTGTTCGTATGTCGGCATCACCAGCAGCGGCATGAGGTACTCGAACATCGACCCGCTCCAGGAAATGAGCACCGGCCCTCCACCGGCGGTCGTGAGCAGACGCCCCAGAGCAAACCAGCTCTCCTGTGGCAGTTGTCCCTGCGCAATCGCCACGAAACTGCACAATCTCGCTTCCGAAGCCAGCAGATCGTAGTAACTCGAGTCCCGCCGGCGCTCGCCGACGTTGTAGCCGATAGCCAGCAGATGACAGCCCTTGTCGAACAGGAAATCATATTCCATGCTGGCAAATTCGACTGGCTTGATGTGCCAGTCCTTCGACGGCCGCGATTCGTTCTCTGGCGCGCTGGCTGGCTTTCGCAATAAGTCGTCGCAGGTCGCCGATCCACATGTCTCTCCTCGTGCGTCGCCTCTGAGCCCAACCGATGTTCGATTGCCGGCAGACAGCGCCACGTCAAGGCGTGCCAATTCGCGCAGCGTGGGGATCTTATCGATGTCGCCACATTCGCTGAGCCTATTCTGTGAGGCCGACAGCAATGCCCACGGAGCGAGAAACATCAGGTCATCGAGGGCGTCCTGGCATTGCCGGGCAAGTGCGCGCGCCCACCAGGTCGCTTGGCTCTCGGGGGCAGCCTTCAGGCTCGCGAGCACCTCCTCGGCGGTTGTCGCCAGCCGGTCAAGGCAGAGCCGCGCTGCCGTGAGCGTGGTCGGCCGGGAATCGTAGGCAGACTCCAGATGCTTCTGAAGTTGAGCGAGCTGGGCCGGAGTGGCTTCCCCTACAGCATCCTCGAAGACCCTGAGTGTGTCGCTGAGCCCGTCAAAGAATCGCGACCCCAGGATCTTCTGATCGGGGAGCGCGAGCAGACCCGGCCGCAATGTCAGCAGATGGCCCGCAAGGTTCCCGCTGTCCACCGTCGACACATAGGTCGGCAGCAACGGTTTCAGAGATTGCGTGTCGTACCAGTTGTAGAAGTGGCCTCGGTGCCGTTCCAACCCTTCCATCGTGTGGAGCGCATTCGTCGTGCGTTCGATGAGTTGTCCGGCCGAAATGTAGCCGAAGTCGTACGCGGACAAGTTTGCGAGCAGCGCGAGTCCCATATTGGTCGGCGACGTGCGATGCGCGACCACGGCAACGGGATGCTCCTGATAGTTATCAGGCGGCAGCCAATGATCTTCCGGACCGACGAATGTCTCGAAGAACGCCCAGGTCTTTCGGGCAAGCTTCCGGAGAAAGATGGTCTGGTCGGCCGTCAGATTGCGCTGCGCGCCGAGCGAGCGGCTGGCTGATCCACCACGCGATAGCGGGGGAAGCGAACCAGAGGCCCAGAATGGGCACCGCCACATCCAACGCGCCCGGCTCCGACAGCGTCAGATAGATCACCGCGGCAACGGCAAGAACCGGCCCGATCCACATCGTCCGACAGAAGGCGACGAGGTCTGTGCGGCGATTGCGATCCTGATTGCTCGACGGACTCCATTCGAGAAGTCGTGTCTGTGTGACCAACATCCGCCAGATCGTGCGCACGATCGCATCCAGACTGAAGAACGCCTCGTAGGGAAGGCACACGAGCGTCAACACCGCCTGAACGACGTGCCGGCCGGCCGAGCGTATGCGCGGCGGCGAAATGCTGCTCCGGCAACACATCCTCCGGCTTCCGAAACAGATCCAGAATAGAGGCCAAGCAACGGAGGAATCAGGATGATTCCGATCACCGACAAGGTCCACAACCAGAACGGTGACAAGACCGTCCAGCCGAGCAGCAACAGGAGGGTCAACGCCGACGGCACAAGACTACGCCGAAGGTTGTCGAAGAGCTTCCATCGAGACAGTCCGGAGAGCGGATTCTTTTGACGCCGCGCTCCGGGACCGGGAACGCGCGGCAGCAGCCATCCTGCAAGCTGCCAATCCCCACGAATCCAGCGGTGCCGCCGGCTCACATCCGCGCTGTAGCGAAGAGGGATATCTCCTCGTACAACTGCACATCGCTCAACAGCCCCGCCCGCGCGTAGCACCCTTCCAGAAGATCGTGGCTGAGAATCCGGTTCTCGGGAAAGCGACCCGCGAGTGCGCGCTCGAACGCATCCACCTCATAGATCCCCTTGCCGATGAACGAGCCTTCACCGAACAGGTCCTGGTATACATCGGAGACGGCGCGCGTATAGGGATCGATGCCCGGCTCGCTCCCGTTGAGTCGCGCATAGTGCGACCGGTTCGTGCCTGGCAGGCTCACGGCCACGCGTGGCTGCAGGATGCCGTATCCTTCGCAGACCCGCTGCTTGTCTTCGTCGTACCGCGCACGATTCAGCGGGTGCGCCATCGCTCCCACGAACTGCCGCGCCGCATCGCGCGGCAGTTGTGTATCCGTGTCGAGGGTGATCACATACTTGCACGTTCGACAGCACCGCAGTCTCACCGACGACGAGTGAGAAGCGATCCGCTGTGATGCCCGCCGCGCAGAAACGCATTCAAATCCGCAAGCTTCCCTCGTTTCCGCTCGTATCCCATCCAGATCCGCTCCCGAGGATTCCACCGGCGCGGGCGATGAAACAAAAAGAACGCATCGCGTGTCGCCTCTCTGTACTTTTCATTCAGCTCTTCGATCCTCTTCTGGGCCAGCCGCAACAGGGGCTCGTCTTCCGGAAGTGTTTCCTCGTGCGCGTCTCGAAAATCGGTCAACAGGCCGAAGTGCAGATGGTCGTCCCGATTGGCCAGGAACCGGACTTCGAGCGCCTCGATCAGCTCCTCGATGTTTTCAGCGCTGCTCAGCATCGTCGGGACCACGACCAGCGTGCGCGATTCCGGCGGAATGCCCTTGGAGAAGTCCATTCGCGGCAGCGCATGCGGCGTCACCAACACTGTCGCAAGCCAGTTCACCAGCGCGACCGCCAGTTGACTTGTACAGAGTAGTGACAGGAGACCGACCAGCGCGAGTAACCAGCCTTCCACATCCTCGGCATACGCCTGTGCCAGTAAGCCGCCGGTGAAGACCGCCGTCATCAAGACGATCGTGCCGAGATAGAGGAGCAACGGAAACCGGCCGCTCGTTCGCTGAAGCGCTTCAGACGTGGAGAGGCGCACCTCCGCCGTTCGTTCGAGCTGCGGCAATCCTTTGTCGATCAGGTAGAAACCAACATGGGCTTCCCGATCGTCGCCGCCGCTTCCTGCCCGCACCCTGCTGCGCCAGATGAATCGCGTGGCGCGCCACTTCGCGTTCCGAGAGCCGGCTGCTCCTCGCCATCTTCTCCACCACGTGACGGTAGCGATCGCGAGTGGCAAAATCCATCTTGCCGTAGGCTGCCGCGGGATCCTCACGCAGCGTCTGCTCGACCACGCTCATCGTCTCAACGAACTCGCGCCAGTCCATCGCCCCCAGAAATCGGAGACTGCCGATGCTGTTGCTGATGGAGACCTGGTCGACGGCCTGCTGTTGGTTTTCCGACTGCACCGACTGCTCAATCGTCAGGCCGGACTCGGAGAGCCGCTGCTCGATCCAGGTGAGCGGCAATGCCAAGGCGGGGCTCTGTCCCTGCAACCGGCGCGCGAACTCCGCCACAAACGCACTCGCCATCGGCGGGCTCGACCGCGCCATGTCCGCGATCACCAGAATCAGACTCTTCGGATCCTTCTCGGCGATTTCCATCATCTGATCCGCCCAGTAGTCGGCGCGATTGCGGTCGATCCTGTGGGCGGCGATCCGCGTCGCAGCGCGCCGGAGATTCTCGATCAGCGCCAGGCGGAGCATGATCGGGATGGCCCACAATTCGCCTAACGTGAGGCCGGTGATCGTCTGGTAGGCGGCAACGAAACTGCTGAGGCTTTCCGGATCGACTCGTCCATCGCCGTGCGAGATCGTTTCGAGCGCGATGTCATACACGCGCGGAAGCCCAGCCGATGAGCCATTCAGCAAGCGAGGCAGCTCCCGGCTGTACCCCTTGGGCAAGTGTCTCTTGGCCGTGCGAATCTGTTCTTCGATGAGATAGAAGTTATCGAGCAGCCATTCCCCGGCCGGCGTAATCCGGCGGTTCGCCTTCACCGCCTCTGCCAACAGATCGCGGACTCCGATCAGGACGCCTTCATTCTCAGCCAGCCTGCTCAGAAGCTGGTCCGGAGCCTGTCCGAGGCTCAGCTGGTGCAGACCAGCCAGGGTCTTGCCATGCTGCTCCATCTGATCGGCGCTGAATAGTTCCGAACGCAGCGGTGGCTCGCCACCGGCGTACTTTTCCGCCAAGTCGTTTTCGGGGAAGCTTGCCCTGAAATGGAGCAAGCTTCCGAGATTGATCTTGCTGCTTACCTTCACGTGTGAGGTCTCTTTCTTAGAAGCGAAATCTCGCGAACCAGTTTGCAACCAGGCTGGCGGCTCGGATTGCCTCTCTTCGGCGTTTCTTGCTTAGCGCAACGGTCGGTTCGAGACGAAGGTCTCAAGGCCAACGTGTGTGTCGACGTCCGATGCGACACAGAAGATCGAGCGCCGGCGAGTAGACTGGAATGAGCAGCGACTGCACCGCTCCCTTGGACAGTTGATCCTGGCGAAACGTGCTCAGCGGCAGATTCACACCAGACCGTCAGAAGCCAAGAATTTCTCGTTCGCCGTGGCCCGGTATGAAGGGAAGTCGTAACAGTGTACCTGACTTATCGGAGGTGTGATACACCGCGAAACTATATCAGTCCGGTCGCGCAAAATCTTCGGTCAACTCTATCCAACTAGACGGAAGGCAGTCTGGTCAAAATTGCTCAGTTTGAAGGATCCAGACGGCAGGCGACTTCGCGCTCGCCCTGGTCGAAATCAACGAAGCCTCAGGAAGGGGAACCTAGTCGTGGAGGACGATATTGAGGAGGGAACTGTGCACGTGCAACCCGCCGTTGTAGTGAACGAAGCCCAGTTTGCGGAACTTATTCATGAAGAAACTGACGCGGGAGCGCGTGGTACCGATCATCTCGGCGAGCGTTTCCTGACTGATCTTCGGAACCACCAGCTCCGGCTTGCCTTCTTTCCCAAAATGGGCCATTAACAGCAGCACCCGCGCCAGCCGCTTCTCGCTGGAATTGAAGAGTTGATCCACCAAGTCCTCTTGGATGCGAATGTTGCGAGCCAGGAGATACGCGAGGAACAGCTCGGAGAAGGCGGGATCGTCGTGGAGCACACGGATCATTGCGGTTTTTTCAATGCGCACGAGCGTGGCGTCTTCCGCGGTGGTCGCCGTGGCCATGCACACCAGCTGCCCGGCAAGACACCCTTCCCCGAAAAAACTGCCCTTCTCCAGTATTGCGATGACGGCTGCTTTGCCTTGTTGCGACACGACTGAGAGCTTGACCTTGCCGGTCTGGATATAGAACACGGCATCCGCCGCATCCCCTTGCGAAAAGAGAATCTGCTTCTTAGGGGACGTCAGAGTCGTTTTGCCGCTGCCGACCTGGTTGAGGAACGTCTGGGGATTAAACGGTGCGATTTGTTTCCCCATCAAGGCCGGACTCTCCTGAGAATTCCGGGCAAAGCTTCGCGTTGAGACATAGCAGTGAGTGCGGAAAAATGTAGATTCATGGTGATAGCCTACAGGTGCGCACCGGCGCGCGTCAATATCACTTTCTGAGGCCATGAAGCGACGCTCCGCGAGGATCTCCCGGCTTCCACGATCAACTCAACAGCACGAATAGACTGTAGAAAAACTATTGTGGCGGCCAGCAATTCAGCAGTTTCCTGGACGACTACAAACCGGTTTTCATAAGGTGCCGAACCATGGCTGTCCCTTGGCAAGGCTCTTTGACCTTTTCTTGACAGGACACAGAAGGAGTTGGTAGAAGGACTCGGGCAAGGGTGCGAGCGGGTCCGGCCCGCACGGGAGGAACCGATCCGTGTCTGATGTATCACCTCTGGAAGCGGAAGTGGCGAAACTCATTGTGCGGACGCTCACTCTAAAAGTTGACCCTGCACAGATTCAGCCGGAGGAACCTCTCTTCGGTGACGGCCTGGGCCTTGATTCGATTGACGCGCTCGAACTGTCTCTCGCGATCTCTCAATCCTATGGGCATCAGATACGTTCAGATGATCCAGACACTGTCGCCACCTTCGCCTCACTCCGTTCCCTCTGTCAGTCGATCGAGAAACATCGCACGAAATAGCAGCATGTGGCTCTATGAACACCGCCGCGTTGCTCGGCCTCTACCACACTGACAGAGTGTTGGCTTGGGAGAACGGCCACCCGATTACCTATGGCCACTTTCTTTCAGATGTGGGAGCCCTCGCTGACCTGCTTCCTGAAAAACCTACGGTCATTAACCTGGCTGATGACCGCTATCGGTTTCTGGTCGGGTTCGCCGCTGCCTTGGTCCGAGGACAGACCACGCTGCTTCCTCCTAGTCGCGCGCCGGGCGCCTTGGCCCAGTTAGCTCGAGAATATGGCAACAGCTATTGCCTGGTAGATGGCACTGAACAAGTTGAACAACTTCCCTCCTATCAGATCCCAAAGGGTACAGGGAGTCCGACCGACACGGCGAAGGTTCCCCAGATCCCCATTGACCACCCAGCCTTGGTGGCCTTTACGTCAGGCAGCACGGGACGCCCTCATCCACATTCCAAAACCTGGGGCTCCTTAGTCGCAGTCGCTCGGAGTACGGGAACCCGGCTGGGGCTCAAGACTTCCGATCATATGACCGTGGTGGCGACAGTTCCTCACCAGCACATGTACGGGCTCGAAGCCTCCATGATGCTCCCCATTCAACATGGGATGGCGTTCCATGTGGGACGGCCGCTGTTCCCTGAAGATGTGCGGTTAGCGTTGGCGGATGTTCCATCACCGCGCATGCTTGTCACCACGCCCTTGCACATCCGGGCTTGTGTCACCGCTCGCTCGCGGCTGCCTCCCGTGGAGTGCATTCTCTCTGCGACCGCGCCTCTTCCCAGCTCGTTGGCGAAACAAGCCGAGACCCTATTCCAAACCAGTGTCTACGAGGTGTACGGGTTCACGGAGGCCGGGAGTCTCGCGACAAGGCGGACTGTCGCCGAGAACACCTGGCACGTGTTGGATGGTATCACGCTGCATCAGGAATCAGCCGGGTGTTCCCTGCAAGCGCCTTACTTGCGTGAGCCGATCCCCTTTCCCGATCTGGTGTCGCTGCAAGGGCCGCATCGGTTCGTGTTGCATGGACGTGGCACGGATCTGGTGAACATCGGTGGGCACCGGGGTTCGTTAAGCGACCTGAACCAGAAACTGAACGAGATCGAGGGTGTGCAGGATGGAGCGTTCTTCCTCCCGGATGAAACGGGAACCTCAGTGACACGTCTGATCGCTTTCGCTGTTGCGCCTGGAAAGGCTGCCGAGCACATTCTGTCGGCGCTTCGAACAGTCATTGATCCTGTGTTTCTCCCCCGACCGCTTCACCTGGTTCCCCACCTTCCCCGTAACGAGACCGGCAAGCTCACGAGAGAGGCCTTGCTCGGACTGCTGCAAGAGCTTCACAAAGAGGAGCGGCATGGGACCTGAGCGCATTGTCACAATCGGTGCGGACCATCCATCGTTGGCCGGGCATTTTCCCGGCCATCCTGTGGTCCCTGGCGTCGTGATGCTGGGAGAAATCATGAACGCCATTCGCGAGATGGCCAAAGAGAACATCGAGTTTGTGGGCATGCCGTCGGCGAAGTTCATGTCGCCTCTGAACCCTGGAGAGCCTCTTACGATCAGGTTGGACCAGCAGGGCGATGGCGCAACGGAGTTCACCTGCACCACCGGGTCTCGACTCATTGCGAGTGGCTGCCTGCGATACCGCATCGTCGCCGATGATTCCACGGGTGATTCGTGAGTGGAGGGTGGTTGCGACAACGCGAACGCGGCAGTCGAATCGCGGGGCGATTCATGATTTGGATGGCGTTATCCGTCGGACGTCCGGCCGCGCGCGCCTTGCTCTATCCGATCTGCGTCTATTACCTAATATTTTCGAGGCACGCATGTCGTGCCATCCGACCCTACTTGATTCGAGCGCTGGGACGCCCGATCAGCCGGCGTGACCTGTATAGGCAGTATCATTGTTTCGCGTCGACGCTCCTTGATCGTGTCTATCTTCTAGCCGGACAATGCAGCCACTTCGACATCGATATACGGGGACTCGACTTGCTCAAGGACCGCTTGGCTCGTGGCCAAGGATGTATCCTGCTCGGTTCGCATCTGGGGAGCTTTGAGATCGTGCGTGCCATCGGGCTGACCCAGCGGGATGTCGAAATCAAGGTCCTGATGTACGAGCAGAATACACCGATGATCCGTGACCTCTTCCGTGACTTGAATCCTGCGGTCGCCGACGCGGTGATACAGACTGGCTCGCCGAACACGATGCTGCGAGTCAAGGAATGTCTGGACCGCGGAGGGGTGGTGGGCATTCTCGCGGATCGTCTCCTGAAGCAGGATCAGGCCACGCCCTGCAAGTTTTTCGGCAAGCTTGCACGATTCCCTGCCGGAACCATGTGGCTCGCGAGCATCTTAAAGGTGCCGGTCATTCTCTTCTTCGGGCTCTACCGCGGAGGCAACCGCTACAAGGTCCATTTCGAGTTGTTCGCCGAGGAGATCACGATCGACCGACAGCATCGAGACCAGGAGGTTCAGCAATGGACCCAGCGCTACGCCGACCGCCTGGAACACCACTGCCGCCTGGCGGCCGACAACTGGTTCAACTTTTATGACTTTTGGGAAGAGCAACGGTAGCTGGTCGTTGAGACTGCCGGCCCTGTTCCTCATCTGGTTGTTCTTGCCGGGTCCTGCGCCGATGTCCCTGGCCCAGACGTCGCCACAGTCTGAGCGAGCGGCAGGATCAACTGGCTGGAATGTGGAACAGCTCATTGAGAGCCTGGCCAAGAACCGGCAAGCGGAAGTACGGTTTGAAGAGACCGCATTTTCGAACCTGCTCACCCAACCGTTGAAGACCCAAGGCATCTTGCGTTTCACTCCTCCGACGGGGCTCGAGAAACATATCACCGCTCCTCATGACGAACGCTACCTCGTTGAGGGCGATACGGTCCTCTTCGAGAGCAAGACAAAGGGTACGAACAGGACCCTTTCATTGCACGACTACCCTGCGCTGCGGGCATTTATAGAGGCCTTTCGGTCAACGCTCGCCAATGATGTCATCACCCTGAAACGTTTCTATAGCGTGACGCTGCAGGGTGAGCCGCGACGATGGGTCTTGATTCTGCGTCCACTGGACAAAGCCGTGCAGGAACTGGTGGAGTCCATTCGGTTCTCCGGAGAAAGGGAACACGTCAGTAGCATTGAGATCCTAGCCCCAGACGGAGATCGGTCTGTCATGGTCATCACAACGGGCGCGCAGTGACCAGAAGATCCTGGGTCACACTTTTGATCTGGTGCATGGTGCTGGGGTTCGCAGCGTGGTTCGTGGCCACGCGTGCACACGTGGAGACCGAACTCTCCCGCTTATTGCCGGAGGGTGCCACACCAACAGAACGCCTGCTTACTCACGGAACTGCGAACAGGCGCGGCTGGGCGGCTCATCCTTATAGCTCTGGAGGGAGAGGATGCCGATCTGCTGGCAGGAGCCAGCAAACAGTTGGCGACCTGGATGCGCAAAAGTGGTTCGTTCCACTATGTCGGTAATGGGGAGCAAGCCTGGACAAAGGAGGAGCGGGAACGCCTCTTTCAGAATCGGTACGTGCTCAGTCCAGGCGTGCAGGAGTCCACGTTCAGCCGAGATCATCTCCGCGACTCCCTTGAGCTGCGGCTGAGCGACCTCACCTCTCCACTGTCGCCCATGGTCAAGGAACTGATCCCGGGCGATCCCACCGGCGAGTTCATGAAGATCCTTCATAACCTGGATGACCTGGACAGCTCCGGCGAGACACCAAGGAGTGTGGTTCTCGTCGGACCTGCGGCGCGCGTTGCTCGTGGCGGAGACGCAAGCGGCAGGTTTTGATATGGAATCCCAGGAACAACTGCAAGGGAAAATTAGAGAGGCCTTCAGACCGGTCGCCGGAACTTCCACTGGTGCAGCTCCCGTTCAGTTGGTGATGACGGGACCCAGCGTCATTGCCGTTGAGATGCGGCAGACCATCCAAGATGATGTGTGGCGGTTGTCCTTGTTCGCGACATTGCTGGTCACAACGTGTCTCTTCGTCAGCTATGGATCCATCTCCGTTCTTGCTCTCAGCCTCCTTCCCTTGACGAGCGCGATCCTGGCCGGGATCGTAGCCGTGGGTCTTGTGTTCGGATTCATTCACGGCATGACCTTGGCGTTTGGAATTACGTTGCTAGGCGTCGTGGACGATTATCCCATCCATCTGTTCAGCCATCTCACCAAGGAGAGCCGGGCGCCGACCGTGATGAAAGAGATCTGGCCGACGATGCGCCTCGGAGTCGTGGCGACGGCTCTTGGGTTCTCTGCATTACTCCTGAGCGGGTTCCCTGGCCTGTCGCAACTGGGGCTGTTCGCGATGGTCGGCTTGTTCACGGCCGCAAGCGTGACCCGTTGGGTCCTTCCCCACATCGTACCCATAGGATTTCACACGAGACGCGAAGGGCTGCATGTCGCACAGTGGGTCGATACGCTGGCAAGGGCACGACTCGTGGTCCCGCTGGTGGTGGTCCTTGCCATCGGCTCCTTCATCTGGTCAGATACGCCACTGTGGGAACAGGACATTGCCAATCTGAACCCGATCTCGACTGAGACAGAAAGAGCGGGATCAAGCCCTTCGCAATGAAATCGGGGGACCGGATGTCGGGGACCTCATCGTGGTGGAGGGCTCAAGCGAAGAAGAGGCCCTCCAACGGAGTGAAACGTTGGCGCTGGCGTTGGACTCACTCGTGGGAAAAGGGGAACTGGCAGGATACGACCTCGCTGCTCGCTATCTGCCCAGTCGCAAGACGCAACAGGCGCGCCAGGCATCGTTGCCTGATCGCGAGACCTTGGAGCGGAATCTCACTTCAGCCGGGAAGGGCTTGCCATTCAAGCCCGGCCTGTTTCAGCCGTTCCTGGATGCAACAGGGAAAGCCAAGACGCAGGAGCCGGTCGACCTCCAGACTTTCCGTGGGACGGCGTTGGGTCTCAAACTGAACTCGCTGCTGTTCATGCATGAGGGACGCTGGGTTGCGGTCGTGCCGTTGCGTGGCGTCACCGACAGACAGAAGTTCCGCGAACTTCTGACGCCATGGCGTGAACAGGAGGTTACGCTATTTGGATCTGAAGGAAGAATCGAACCGAATGGTCAGCGTGTACCGGGATGAGACGCTGCGACTCTTGGGATGGGGGGTCCTGTCTATCGGTCTCGTGCTGCTGGTCGGGCTCCGCGCTCCCGTCACCGTCCTGCGAGTGATGCTTCCAATCGGGAGCGCCATTGTGGTGGTGGCTGCCGTGCTGCACGCGTTAGGCGAACGGTTTTCGCTGTTCCACCTAGCGTCCTTCCTTCTGGTCATCGGCCTTGGGTTGGACTATGCTTTGTTCTTCAACCGGAGACATGGGACCCTGGCGGAGCGAGGACGCACCGTCTATGGCCTGGTCGTATGCAGCACGACCACGATCTTGGTATTCGGAGTGCTGGCCCTCTCGCAGATTCCCGTGCTCCGAGCCATCGGATTGACCACGGCTTTGGGATCGCTGGCCTGTCTGGTCTTTGCCGCGCTCCTAGCTGAGTCGCCTGACGAAACCACCCTCTTCTCGCCGCGACTTCCCCCGACTGAGCAATATTGAACAGATGGTCTCTCCGCAACCTGCTAATTTTCTTGCGGGCGGGCTTGATCGCCCAACGTGGAGGAGCGCCTGCAATGGCCACAAGGGTCTGATTGCATGAACACCGCTTGAGGTCAGACCGAATCGACGCTGTCCCGTACGATGCTGAGGACCGCCGGCACGCAGTTCCACAACATCGACAAGTTGGGGCAAGAGTGATGGCCCCGCTCATTCTCACCCGCTATACCGTCGTCTCAGCGCTGGGGAAAGGCCTCGATGAGACCTATCGGGCATTGCGGAATCGGCGTTCCGGGTTGCGGCCTTGCGACTTCGAAGATGTGGGGATCACCACCTACATCGGCCGGGTCGATGATGTGGAGGACGTGTCGGTCGGCGGCGGTTCAGCGTCAACGGAATTGGAGCAGTTCGACTGCCGGAATAATCGGCTCGCGCTCCTCGGGCTCCAGCAGGATGGGTTCATCCAAGCCGCAATAGAGGCCCGGGAGCGCTATGGCGCCCACCGCGTGGCGGTGATCCTCGGTTCGAGCACATCGGGCATCCTGGAGACGGAACATGCGTATCGCCACCGTGACCCGGCAACCGGCGCCTTGCCGTCGTCGTACCTGACGTCCCATCGATATACCCATAACATGTTTTCGTCCGCGCATTTCGTGCGCACATACCTGGGGCTGCGGGGACCGGCGATGGTCATCTCCACGGCCTGCTCCTCCAGCGCAAAGGCGTTTGCCACGGCGGCACGATTCATCGAGGCCGGATTCTGCGATGCGGCGGTGGTCGGCGGCGTGGATAGCCTCTGTCTGACGATTCTGTATGGATTCGCTTCGTTGGGGCTGATGTCGAGCGGTCCCTGCCGTCCATGCGACGAGGATCGCGACGGACTGACGTTAGGCGAATCGGCCGGCTTTGCGTTACTGGAAAAATCCGAGCATGCGGGTCGGCCCGGGGCGGTGGCGTTATTGGGCTACGGGGAGAGTTGCGACGGGTATCATATGTCGCATCCCCATCCGGAAGGGGCCGGAGCGATCAGAGCGATGCAAGCGGCCTTGCTGCGGAGTGGGCTCACCTCCGGGGACATCGACTACATTAATCTGCACGGCACCGCGACCAGGGCGAACGACAGCATTGAAGATAAAGCCGTCCACTCGGTGTTTGGTCCCTCGACCCCCTGCAGCTCGACCAAAGGGTGGACGGGACATACATTGGGGGCAGCGGGAGTCACGGGAGCGGTGATTGCCGCGATGTGCCTCACGCGCGGTTTTGTTCCCGGGACACTGAATACGACTCGAATCGATCCCAGCTTGAGAAGTCACGTGCTGCTGGAGAAATCAGGAGCAGCCGGTTCGGCGGGTGTTGAGCAATAGCTTCGGGTTTGGCGGCAATAACTGCAGCCTGATTTTCGGGACAGTCTGATGACATTGTATGTAAACGGGATCGGCACGTTGGGGCCGGGGCTCGCAGGTTGGGCGGAAAGCCGGGCCGTGCTGGCAGGCGAGAGCCCTTCGTGTGAAGCCGCCCCGCCGGAGCCGAGCGCAAGCGTGCTTCCGCCGAACGAACGGAGGCGCAGCAGCGAGAGTGTGCGCTGGGCCGTGCATGTGGCTCAGGAGGCTATGCAGCAGGCCGAGGCCGATCCGCGCGAGGTGGCGTCCGTCTTCGCGTCTTCCGACGGCGAGACCGGTGTCCTGGATCGTCTCTGCACGGCGCTCGCCACGCCGCAACGGACGATTTCGCCCACGCTGTTCCACCACTCCGTCCATAATGCCGCGTCCGGCTACTGGGGCATCGCCACGGGCTCACAGCAATCGTCAACCGTGCTGGCTTGTTATGATTCTTCCTTCTGTGCCGCGCTTGCTGGAGGCGGCCGCCTATGCGCACGTCGAGGAGAGGCCTGTACTCCTGGTGGCTTATGATCTTCCGCCTCCCCCTCCTCTCTATGCTGCGCGACCCCTGCGAGGAGGATTCGCAGCCGCTTTGTTGTTGACACGAACTCCCGCGCCGCACAACCTCGCCCAGCTCGATCTCACTCTTTCCAATGACCTCTCTGAGGAAGCGACGAGCATGGACGATGCACGACTGGAAGCTCTTCGGAGTGGGAATCAAGCCGCGCGGTCGTTACCGCTTCTGGCCGCCATCGCGAGGCGGCGCGGCACACTGGTCCGTCTTGAGTATCTAGAGGACCAACAGCTTGTTGATCCGGGTCATGCCATGCTGAGCATCAGCAAAGCCGACTCTTTGCCGATTGATTCCGCATCAGGGCGCGATGTGCCTGTTGGATACGGTCGAGCGGTGGGATGACACCAGCATTATGTGTACGACTGCGTCGCATCGTGACACGACGAATCCTCTCCGGCGAGACAACCAATTGGAGGCGATCTGCGGACTGGAGTATGCGGCACAGGCGATGGCGGTGCATGTCGGGCTTCTGGAGCAGGGGAAGGAGCGTCGACTCGCCGTGGGATACCTGGGAGCCGTAAAGAATCTGATGCTTCGGGCCGCTCGTCTGGACGACGTGAAGGGAGACTTGACGGTTCAGGCGACCCGTTTAGTCGGTGAGGCGAGGCAGCTTCATCTATGCCTTTCGAGTGTCGGCTGAGCGACAAGAGTTGCTGGATGGGCGCGCATCCATATTCCTCAAGTACCTCGACCAGCCAATCATGAAGCGAGCCTTGGTCACAGGAGGCAGCGGTCAAATCGGCGCCGCGATCAGCCGACAACTGGCGCAGGAGCACCTGCACGTCATCGTCCATGCGCATCGCAATCGCGCTTCGGCTGAGGAGGTAGCCAATCAGATCATCGGAGCAGGCGGGTCGGCCAGCGTAGCCTGCTTCGATGTCAGCGATGCCCAGGCCACCCAACGTGCCCTGGCGCAGATTCTGGAAGCCGGTCCGATCCAGGTGCTCGTGAACAATGCCGGCGTCTACGACGATGCCCCGATGGCCGGCATGCGGGCGGACCAATGGAGCCACGTGATCGCGGTCTCGCTGGGCGGATTTTTCAACGTGACTCAGCCGTTGCTCCTTCCGATGATCGGCACGCGGTGGGGACGGATCATCACGATTTCGTCGGTCTCGGCCCTGCTCGGCAATCGAGGCCAGACGAATTACGCCGCGGCCAAAGCTGGGCTCCACGGCGCCTCCAAATCGCTTGCCCGGGAGGTCGCCTCCCGAGGCGTGACCGTCAATGTGGTTGCGCTGGGCTTTATCGAATCGCGGATGGTCGAGCAGAGTTGCAAACCGGAAAAGATCGAAGCCCTTGTGCCGATGAAGCGAGCCGGCACGCCTCAAGAGGTCGCGTACCTGGTTGGATTCCTGGCCTCCGAGAAGGCCGACTATATCTCCGGCCAAGTGATCGGTCTCAATGGGGGGATGGCGTGAACGCCCATTCACATTCGGGAGGTCAACGTCCTGGCCGGGTACTGGGTTGTGATCCCCGCCTATAACGAAGCCTCCACGATTCGGGACGTGGCATCACGGGCGATCCGACAGATCGAGCATGTGATCGTCGTGGACGATGGGTCTACCGATGGCACGGCAGAAGCCCTGGTTGGATTGCCCGTCGCATTGTTGCGAAATTCCACGAACTGCGGGAAGGCCGCCAGCCTGTGGCGTGGCTTTCAGCAGGCATTGGCTGCTGGAGCCTCCGGCGTCGTGACTCTGGACGGCGATGGCCAGCATGCGCCGGAAGACATTCCACAGATTGCTCGCTGAAGCTGCCTTCTATCCGGATCATGTGATCATCGGAGCCCGCCGTCGGAGATCAGCGACGCGCGGCCTTCTGGCGCTATGTCGCGAACCGTGTGGCTGATTTCTGGATCTCCTGGGCCGCGGGCCATTCAATTGCAGATAGTCAGTCAGGCTTTCGTGTCTATCCCGCATCACTGTTGAGTCGTGTGAAGATCAAACATGGAAAA